>DATMAM010000048.1:0-18714 GCA_035559995.1 Candidatus Acidiferrales bacterium | reverse complement strand
GACCGACGCCTACAGGCTCTGCTAACTCCTCTCATGGCGGTGTCCTCCTTCCTGCCCGTTCCCCGGGCTGGGTTTGATTTGGTTAACCCAGAAGGTTACACCGCCTTCTCTCTATTTCCACACCTTTCGATTATACCTCCCTCTGGCGTTCGGCGCGTGAAGAGCGAGCACGATAATTGCTAGCCCTACGCGAAAGGACCGAGACCTCGAGGAAACAGCTGTGAATTTTAAAGGAAGGCCACTTCTATAGCGGCCGGGGCCTTGGAACCGGTGTCTCGGGGCAGTTTTTGTCTTTCGGACAGACCCAAAGCTGTAACCTTTTTTCCCATGCGCCGTTTAAATGATTTTGATGGTGAGCTGCCGGGAAGTTGAGTTACGCCTCATAGAGCTTATTACAGGCGACCCACCTGAAGATCTCGTTCTTCATCTCAAGTCTTGCCCAAGCTGCCGGAATCGACAAGCCGACTGGGCTCGACTGTGGAGCCTTATGGATACGTGGCAGGAAAGTAGGCCGTCGGATACGGTTACCCAATCCATACTGTTACAGATTCGCGGTGACCTTCGCAGGGAAGCTAAACCAGCGACCGCCGGCCTCGGCTGGTCGATCTCCGGACTTGGAGTCGCGTTAATCTCGGCATTAATCGCCTCGCTCCTTTCGATCGGTAGCTCGATTGTCCTTGACTACGGGAGCGCGGCTGAGTTTTTCAAATTTGCTCTGCAGCAGCTGGATATCTCTCTCTATCCGCGGGACAGCGCGATTTTTTTCATCGTCGGTTGCCTTTACGGTCTACTACCCCTTGCGTTTGTTGGGCTGCTCTTTGGACGGCTTGCTGGCGCGCAGGGTGTCCGGCGGGGCCTTTGGGTAGTGGCGATCTTTCTTTTGATAACCCTTCCCTACGTGGTGGTCGAATGCAGGACCTTTGCCTTTAACTTGGCGCTAAGCCTTATCACGGGGTTAACGCTCGGCGCGGTGTCAGGAGGTGTAGCGGGGTGTTACCTGGCAAATCGGCGGCCGGCAACGTGTTGAGGCGAGACTTGTAAAATGGTCGCGCACTTTCAATTGACAGACCTCCCTCGTTCCCTCTCTTTCAAAGAGGCGAAACTACTCCGTGTGGCAATGCGAAGGAGAGATTTTTTCAAAATGTCGTGGGCACCAAGACGAGACCCTTTATAGGGCAAAGCCGTAGCCAACCGGTCAGGTGCAAACGGAAAAGGAGAAATTTTGCTGATGAAGGAATGGATGGCGCGCTTCGGGGCCGCAGGCTCGTCGATTTTTGCCTCGATCTGTTGAATCGGCCCCACGTTGGCGGCCAGTCTGGGCGTCGCCGGCTTTGGGGCTCTCGCCAGTTTGGCGATCTACAGAAGCTATTTTATTGCGCTGGCGGTTTTGGCTCTGGCGTACTCCTTTTTCGTTGCGATGAGGAAGAAACACAGGGCGGGGATGCTAAGCGTAAAAAAATACAGATTCGGTAGGGACGACTTCATCCTTCTTCTGACCGCAGCTCTCGTCGTTTTGGCCATATCTTTTCCCTACATCAGGGGTGTAACTGTGGCTGAGAGCGGAGCCGTTTACGATGGGCGCGGCTCGGTGGTGAGCGTCGATTCAAGCGGGACCAAAATAACCGTTAAGCATGAAGCGATTGAGGGTCTGATGCCCGCGATGACGATGGAATTTTTGCTGCGGTCGCCCGAGCTGGTCAAGGCAATTCGTCCGGGAGACAGAGTAAGTTTTGTGTTGGCCCCTGAAGGATCCGATTTTGTCATTGAGAACATCGCGAGGGATGAAAAGAAAGGCAAAAAATGAAGCTAATCCGATTCCGCGCGATCTTTATCGGATGGATACTGATGTCGAACGGGATTTTCGCTGAGCAAGGAGAAAATAAATCGGCACGATTTCGGAGTCTCCTGCGTGGCAGATAAAATCAAAGGGCGATGGGTGCTTTTACGTCTTGATCGGCCTGGGCTTAGGCATTCTGCTCTTTGCTTCATGGGCGCTTTTGGCTTGGAGATTCGCCACCTTATCGAATCGTCCGGCCGTCAAATCTCGGCAGGCTCGTTATGAAACTCCGTACAGGTCTTAAGGCGTCAATCGGAAGCTCCATCTTCGGAATTGGGGTCGCGAGCTTGCTGATCTATACCTGTCCTTTTTCCGGCCAGATCGCTTTCAGCGCTCTAGTTCGGGAGGTGCCTCACAGCGGCGAGCACCGAGAAGATCAGCAAAAGCATAACGCCGAAGGTCAAATCCCGTTGGCGCGCGGCGCCGAGCACCTGCAAGAACACGGGAAAAAAGGGGAATATCAGGAAGGAGCCATGGCCCATCCGGAACAAGGCGCAAAAGCGCACGAGTCAGCCGCGAAACCCCATGAAGAAAAGAAAGGGTTGAGCGTCCACTTCATGGCTGTTCCAGGCGTTCGGCAATACCCGGCAAAGGAAACCAAAGTTTTTGCCCTCGATGTCAGCCTCATCGGCATTGTCGTGCTGCTCCTTATCATCGGACTTTGCTTTCTTATTTTACGCCAGCGGCCGTTGCATTTATTCGGCTACGCCGCCACTCCGAAAGCCATGGGGGTCACCGTTTTGCTCATCACCTTGTGGAATCTTGTGTTTGCGGCTTTCCTGTTAGGAGTGGAGATCGTCCAGTTCCGAGAGCTTTGACTCACCTGACTGGCTTTTGATGCGACGGTCGTCGCATCCGTAATCGCGGCGCTGTTGAGCTTCAGCAAGGAGATCGTTCCGCTGCGCCTCAAGAGCTTTGAAAGCCTCGACGAGTGAGCCTTCCAAGACCTGTGCGAAAAGCGTTTGCCAGGACCGGGTGGCGCGGGCATGCCGGCGGATTGAGGTTACTCGAGAGATGGAACACCTCGGCGACAGAACTTTCACCAACACGTTTAGGAGGGAGTAGCTCCCATGGAGAGGGCTGCACAGGGGCTTCTTTTCAGTTTGGTTTTGGCGTTCTCTTCGGGGCCAGCGATTGCGCAAGCTGGGAACGCAGGCAAAACCGCGCTCCTTAAGATCGACGGCATCACCTGAGCGCTGTGTGCCCCTGCGGTGCAGGGTGCTTTGATGAAGCTGGACGGGGTTAAGAGAGCTGACGTGGACTGGAGAAAAGGGGAGGCAATCGTAGAATACGATCCGCGCAAAGTAACCGCCTCGCAGATGCTCAAGGCGGTCAACGACTTGGGCGTCTTCAAGGTCAAAGACATCAAAGATCTCTCCGTGAAAAAGAACGAGGAAAGACAAGAAAACGAGAGATAAGAGCGCCCTGATTGGTGCCGCGGGTCGACGTACTCCCCTTTTCCGTCGCTTGCGCACGGCCTGCCGTTTTTGTTTGGGATAGCTCTCGAAGAAAATACCAGGAAGCTATTCGATGATACCCATTGCAAAATCCGTCGCGCTTTTCTTTTTAGCCGGTCTGTGCGAAATCGGCGGCGGCTATTTCGTCTGGCAGTGGTGGCGAGAGGGCAGCCATTGGGGGATCGGCCTTCTGGGAGCGCTCGTCTTGTTTCTCTACGGCGTTGTGCCCACGTACCAACCCGCGCACTTTGGCCGGGTCTACGCGGCCTACGGCGGAATTTTTGTCGTGCTTTCAATTTTGTGGGGGTGGGCCATCGATCGCATCGCGCCCGACCGGTACGATTTGATCGGAGGTCTTGTTTGTCTTCTCGGAGTTGCCATCATCATGTACTGGCCGCGGTAGTCCCGCGAACCGTGGCAACGGAGTCGTCATGAAAAGATTTGATCTCGTCGTCATTGGAACGGGCGCGGCGGCTTCCAGCGCCGCTTCCAAATGTCGCGCGGCAGGCTGGGAAGTTGCGATTGTCGACTCGCGGCCTTTCGGCGGCACCTGCGCGTTGCGGGGTTGCGACCCAAAGAAGGTTCTGGTAGGCGCCGCGGAAATCATGGACTGGAATAATCGGATGCAAGGGAACGGTATCGTATCGAAAGGGGTCGAAATCGATTGGCCGGCTTTGATGCGTTTCAAAAGGACGTTTACCGATCTCGTGCCGAAGAACACGGAGCAGCGGTTTGCCAAGGCCGGAATTGTCTCATTCCATGGCCGCGCCCGCTTCGTCGGCAAAAACGCGGTCGCGGTCGGAGATGAGACCCTGGAGGCCCGCTATGTGGTCGTCGCGACCGGGGCCTGGCCCGCGAAGTTGGGCATACCGGGCGAAGAGCTTCTAACGAGAAGCGATGAGTTTCTGGAATTGGAGACGCTTCCCAAGAGAATCATTTTCGTCGGCGGCGGTTACATCTCGTTTGAGTTTGCCCATATCGCTGCGCGCGCCGGCGCCGCGGTTCGTATCTTGCACAGAGGGCCGCGTCCCCTCGTCGGGTTCGATCCCGACCTGGTCAATCGGCTGGCTGAAGCCACCCGGGACATTGGGATCGAGCTGCGGCTAAGCACCGCCGTCGAGGCGATTGAAAAACGGAGCAACGAATTTGTCGTGCGCGCTTCGCGACAAGGAGAAAAGGAACAGTTTCACGCCGACCTCGTAGTCCATGGCGCCGGTCGCGTCCCCGAGATCGAGGACCTGGATTTGGACAAAGCGCGCGTCGACCACCACAGAAAAGGCGTCGTGGTCAACGAGTATCTCCAAAGCGTCTCAAATCCCGCGGTCTACGCCGCCGGGGATGCCGCCGCAAGCGGCGGGCTTCCGCTGACACCGGTCGCCAGCATGGAAGGACGCGTGGCCGCCGCCAATCTTCTAAACGGCAATCACGAAAAGCCGAATTACGCAGGCGTTCCGACGGTGGTCTTTACGGTTCCGCCGCTTGCTTCCGTCGGCCTTCAGGAAGCCTCCGCAAAAGAGCAAGGTCTCAACGTGAGGGTCAATCAAGGAGACACGTCGGGCTGGTACTCATCGCGCAGGGTCGGCATGAAGTACTCGGGTTACAAAGTTCTGGTCGAGGAAGGCAGCAACCGCATTCTCGGAGCCCACTTGCTTGGCCCGCATGCCGAGGAGATCATCAATCTATTTGCTCTGGCGATCCGCTTGGGAATTGCCGCGGACGAGCTAAAGGAGATGCGTTATTCCTATCCGAGCCACTCCGACGACATCAGCTATATGGTCTGACACCGAGCAAGGAGCGAGGGGACAGTCCCTTTTTCGAAGGGGGACTGTCTCCTTTTTAGGCAGCCTTTTTCACACAAGAACTGGAGGCAAAGAGGGATGAACGGAGTTTAATTCTGTCGGGAGGATCTATGCGAGGAACCGGTTTCGCGGCAGCGATTATTTTTCTCGTATCCTTGGTTTCCTTCGCCTACGCGCAATTGGGCCCCAAAGACGGCGCGGACCTGACACCTACGGATCTCGATAGGGTCAAGGTCGGCCAGCCGGCGCCTGACTTTACGCTCGAGAACCTGGGCGGGACGAAAATCACGCTCTCGGACTTTCGTGGCAAGAAAAACGTCGTCTTGGTCTTCTATCGCGGCCACTGGTGACCGTACTGCGCCAGACAGCTCGGCGAGCCGAGCAAGCTATTAACGAAAGACGAGAGGCAAAACGTTCAGATCCTCACGGTCAGCATCGACAGCCACGAGGATTCAAAAAAGTTCCTCGAGAAGCTCAAGGCGAAATTTCCGGGAGATTACTCTTTCCCGATGCTCGAAGATAAGAACCACAAAGTCATTGACCGGTATGGAATTCTCAATCCCGAGGGCAAGGGCTGGCCGCATCCTGCCACGTACGTGATTGACAAGCAGGGGATCGTGCGGTGGAAGTTTGTCGAGGTGGATTACCGAAAGTGGCCGACCAACGAGCAAATTCTGCAGGAGCTGCGCAAAATTCCCAAGCCCTAAAAGGGGACAGTCCCTTTTATAGGAAGGGGAGTGTCCCCTCTGACCCGCTGAGCCGTCTCACTTTCTGCTGAACTCCTTGTGAAAGCTCTCATCGATGAAATCCGCAACCTTGAACTTGCCCCCGAGCTTTTTGCTTTCTGACTCCATGAGAAGCTCAAAACCTCTGACGGGGATGCGCCCGTCGAAAGCGAACGATTTCATGAATTCCTTGTACCCCGCCTCGGCGTATTCCGGAGCGATTTTTACGTCCTCAACGAGAATCTTGGCGCCTTCTTTGGGATGATCCCGCAACCACTCCAACGCCTTCACATGCGCTCTGAGATAACGCGTCACCTGGCCTCGCCGTTCCTTTAACACGCGCGCCATCGCATAGTATCCCAAGTACGGCCAATCGCTTATGATCTCGTTTAGATCCGCAAGCATCCGATAACCCTCCGCGCTCGCGACAAGCGTAACGGGAAACCACATGATCGTCCCGTCCACGCTGCCGCTTTTCAGCGCCGCGTACCGCGCCGGCGTCGAGCCGATCTGGAGAATCGTCACGTCTTTCGCCGGGTCCAGCCCGAGTTTACCGATCGTATACCGCGTGAGGAAATCGGACTGTGCCCCGAATCGGCTCACGGCCAATTTTTTACCCTTGAGTTGCTGCGGCGTCTTGATCGCGGGGTTAACGTACAGTTTGAAGGGCATAAAATTGGATATGCCAAAAAAGAAGCGCGCATCCTCTCCCGCGAGCCGGATCGTAAAAACCTCGGTGCCCGACCCGAGAGCGATATCGATCTCTCCCGCCAGAGCGGCCTGGGAATTGATGGTGCCGCTGGTGAAGACGACCGGCTCGACAAAGAGGTTTTCGTTCTTGAAGTAGCCTTGTCGTCTGGCCACCCAGACCGGCAAGGTAGTGGGCGCCAGTGAGGTCAACCCGACGCGCATTCTTTCTTGTCCCGATGCCGGCGAACCCGTGAGCAGCGTAATGGCGAGAAAACCAAGTACGGCCAAGGTTATCTTCATGGCGGCCCTCCTAGACGCCAACTTTCCGCTAGACCGCGGCGACTGTCAAGGGTCGGACTGGGCGGGTACGCGGACGGTTGTCCCGCGTACATGAAAACTGTTAGGAGCAGGCTCTAGCACGTACCTGAAGGGACCGATTCCCTAAATCGAAAGAGAGTTCCGGGATTGAGGAGATCAAGAATGAGTAGCAGGAGACATCTCGCCGAAGCGCCTTGGAAAACCCTGTCCACCCGTCCGATCTACAGCAACCGCTGGCTTTCGCTGCGTGAGGACGAAGTCGAGCTTCCGAACGGGCAAAAGAGCATCTACGGGGTGGTGACCTGCGGCAACTGCGTCGGCGTGCTGCCGTTTATCGACCCGGACACCGTTCTGCTCATCAAGCAGTACCGTTACGTGGCAAAGCGCGTTACCTGGGAGATGCCCACAGGAGGGGTCCATGCCGGAGAGAGCATCGAAGAGGCGGCGCAGCGCGAACTGGCGGAAGAGACCGGCTACCGCGCCGGTCGTCTCAAATGGGTTTCGACCTACCACACGAGCAAGAGCGTTATGGACGAGACCGCCCATCTATTTATCGGAGAAGACCTCAAGGAGCTCAAGCTCGAGGCCGACGAAACCGAGTTCATAGAAGTCCGGCCGTTCCCATTCGAGCAGGTCGTGCATAGGGTCCTGGCGAGCGAGATTGTGGACAGCATGACCGTGATCGCCGTTCTCCACGCCGCCCGCATAAAAGGGATCTAGCGCCCGAGCTCAGCGCCGGTCGAACGGCGGCTGCGGCTCGTAGTCGTAGCGCACCAGCCACCAGCGCCCGTCTCTGCGCGCAAACATCCAGAAGTCGCGATAGTAGTGGTCGCTGCCCCAGCCGTGAAACTTTTGATTGATCTCCGCAAGCGCCGAGTTGTTCACGATGTAAATCCGGTGGATCCAATCTTCGAAGCGGATCTGATCCACCTTCGGATCCCGAAAGGCGCCGAGCGCCTCGGCCCGAATACCCGCGTAGTCGATCATCACCGCCGGGTTGTTCCAGGCGCGCTGGAGCGCCTCAGCGCCGTAAGCGGACATCACCTGCTCGATGTCTTTCCGCTCCCAGCCCTGCCCGACGTTCCTAATAAGGCGCACGATCTCCGCCTCGTTCTGGTTGCGCGGCGCGTACTGCGCGATTGGCACGCCGATCCCATGGTCCGCCCAGCAGATCTGAGAACCGGCCGAGAGCATGACCGCCGCCAGCAGCTCGCACAGTCTCGCCGAAAAGGCTCGCTTCATTGTTTCTCCTTTCCGTCTCGACTCCGTTTCGACGACCCGGTGAAGGGGCAGGGGACAGTCCTTTTGGCCGTGTGACAGGAGTGCGACATCAACGGAATTCGGGATCGTTCGCGTTTCCCAAGATCAGTCGAATTCCCTGAATCCGCTCGCGTTTAAGCCTCGCCTCAAGCCGCTTCAGGTACTCCGGCCTGACATCTTCTGCGTAGAGGATCGCCAGCGGGCCGAGACGCCGCGCGAGCCGGACCGTATAATAGCCTTCGCCGGCGCCAAGATCGGCCACCCGCAAACCGGGCCTGATGCCGAGGCGATCCATCACGCGGTTCGCCTCGCCTTTTGAGTCCCGAGTCTTTTCATCGGAGTACGCTGGCGAAACAATCGGCGCCGCCAGCCGATCGGGCCGCGGAAAGACGAGCCGATTTTGCTCTCCACCTGCGGCCGCCCACAAAAGCGGTGCAATGAGCCACAAAGTTAAAAGAGAACACCGGCGGAGTTGAGAAACGAGCCCGCTCATCAGCTAGCGCACCCTAAATCATAGTCCTGGCGTCCAATGTAAGAAACCCTTCGGATCCTCTCTGACGAAAGGTATTTTTAGGGAACTTTAAGGGTGATAATAGAGTTATGGACACGTCGAGCGCGTCTCATCTAAAAATGGACCTTAGCGCCAGGGTGCGCAGCGATGAAAGATGACCGAAAAACGATTCGCGATTATTCTCCCGCGGAGATCAGGGAACTGGTTCGCCGCAAATACTCCGAGGTCGCGCTGAGCCCGGGATCGAAATACAAATTTAGGGTCGGCCGCGATTATGCGCTCGACATCGGCTACCCTGCCGACTCTATCGCCGGGCTACCCGAAACGATGACCGAGGCTTTTACGGGTGTGTCGTCTTTTCTTGCGCGCTTGGAAAACCTTTCCCCGGGTGCCACGGTTTTGGAGCTTGGGTCCGGCGGCGGGCTCGACACCGCGCTGCTGGCAAAGAAGCTCGGCCCTTCCACAACCATACTGGGGATCGACCTCTCGCTCGCAATGATCGAGAGGGCGTCGCGGGCGCTCGCCGAGCTCGAGCTCACCCGGGTCCGCTACGCGCAAGCCGCCGCCGAGGAGCTTCCCGTCCGCGACAATTCCGTTGACTGCGTGGTCAGCAACGGGATCTTCAATCTTTCGCCCCAGAAAGAAAGAATCCTCGCCGAGATCCATCGCGTGCTAAAGCCCGAGGGGCACGTGCTCTCTTCCGAGATCGTTCTTGACCAGGAGCCGAGCGCGGAAGAGAGGCTCAACGAGGACGACTGGTTCAAGTGAATTGCGGGCGCGCTGTCAGAAAAGTCTTTTCTGACTAAATTCATCGAAGCTGGATTCACCCGCATCGAAATCCTGGAGACCTCCGAGAACAGGCGAACGCGAAACCCCAACGCCTACGCTGTAACCGTTGCGGCTCAGAAGGGGCGGGCGTCGTTAAGGGCGCCGCTCGCGCAGAAGGCCACGCCCGCCGCTCTGAATCGTGAAAACGCCGCGACGGCTCTAAAAGAGTTCTGGGTCTTTCCGGTTGCGCCGGAGACCTGCAATCTCGCCTGCACGCACTGTCTCTACGCCGCATCCCCCAAAAACCGCAATCCCTACCGGCTGTCGGCCTCGGAGCTGGCGTCGCTATTGACGGCCATCGAAAAAATCGGCGCCAAGCCCCATTTTCTCTTTACCGGCGGCGAGCCGACCCTGCATCCACAGCTCTATGATTTTCTTGAAACCGTCGACCGCGGCGGCTACTCGTCCCAGCTCATGACGAACGGCACCCGGATAAAGGAAGAGAATGCGCAGCGTTTGGCGAAGCTCGGGCATCTAACCAAGGTGCAAGTCTCTCTCGAATCCGCTGACCCAGCAACCCACGACTCGATCTACGGCGCGGGACTGTACCGAAGAGTCCTGAAAGCGGCGGACGTTCTGCGCGCGAATGGCGTGGCGGTCACCTTCGCGGTCACTCCGATGGAGAAAAACGAGAATGAGCTCCAAGCCGTAAAAGCGTTGGCCGAGAGCAAGGGCGCCGAGGTCAAGTATATATCGCTCTACGATTTGGGCGCAGCGAGAGAAAACGGGCTAAAACCTTCGCGCGAGAGCGTTCCGGCCAATAACGATAAGCTGTTGGAGCTGATGTGCGACAAAGGGATCGCGTATTCGGAAGGCGCGTTCTATGCGTGTCCGGTCCTGGTCAAGGAGCCGCGAGCGAAACTAGGCGACACGTTGGAGCAGGCGTTGAGCCCGAGGGCGCGCGACACGGTCGCGGCTCTGCGGAAAGAGCACGCTGCGTGTCAGGTCTGTCTCAAAGGATCCACCTGAGCGTAAGCGGACGCTCCGGGAGAGCGACTTCAACGCAAAACTTTGAAGCCATGCCGCACGACACCGATATCGCCTACTTTAAAACGCTCGATCCCGCGACGCGCGATGCCGTGGCGGCTGGAGATCCGATCTGCCTGTATCTCGAGGTGAGCAACGAGTGCAACCTTGCTTGTAAAACTTGTCCCATCACCTTCGGCAAAGTCGAAGAGCCCGCGGCCTTGAGTTTGCAACAGGTAAAGCACCTCGTTTCCCAGTTTCCGGCGGTCAAGCGCGTGGTGCTCCACGGCGTCGGCGAGCCGCTGCTTAACCGCGACCTCCCCGGAATCATCGCTTGGCTCAAGGAAAAGGACATCTACGTGCTCTTCAACTCCAACGGGACGCTGATCAACCGCCGGTGGAGTGAAGCGCTCATCGAATCGGGCCTCGACGAGATCCGGCTTTCTCTCGACGCCGCCACGCCTGAGACTTTCGCTCGCGTCCGAGGAAGGCCGCTTTTCGCTGTCATCGTAAGAAATATCAAAGGGCTGACCGCTCTCAAATCCGAGAAAGGCTCAAGCACCCCGTTGCTTTCGCTCTGGCTGACCGGCCTCAGAGAGACCCTTCGCGAGCTTCCGGACTTCATCCGCCTCGCCGATTCGCTCGGAATCGAGCGCGTTTACCTCCAACGCCTCGTCTACTGGGATGCGAGCCGCGAGGATCAACTGGCGCGTCCCGAACAGTCTTTGTTCAATTCGCTGCGCGCCGAGGAAGAGGAGCTCGTGCGATCGGGGGAGCGGCTGGCGAATTCGCTCGGCATTTCCTTCGAAGCGTCCGGCGCGACGGCGCCTCTGGCGAGCCTTTCGGGAGATGCGCAGGCGCAGCCGTGGTCGGCGTGCATGCGGCCGTGGACGCTCATGTATATCACCGCGCGCGGCAGCGCGTTTCCGTGCTGCATCGCGCCGTTTTCAACCGCGGACTTGAGCCGCCTTTCGCTCGGCAACGCGTTTGCCGAGGATCTCCGGTCGATCTGGAACGGCGCGCGCTATCGGGAGTTCCGGCGCCGGCTCCTGAGCGCCGAGCCGCCGGAATGCTGCAAGCGATGCGGCGCATGCTGGAGCCTGTAAGCGACCGATGGGAAGCGAACCCAAGTCTGTAGCGCGTGCGCTCGCCGTCATGGCAAAAGCGCCTCTCGAGGGCTTCGTGAAGACTCGGCTTTCGCCGTGCCTGAGCCTTGCGGACGCCGCCGGCTTTTACGAATGCCTGCTCGCCGACATCATCGCCAAATTCCAAAAGCATAACGGAGCCGAGCTCTGGATTGCGGTCGCCCCGGGAGGAGAAGGGTATTTTTCGCAAAACTATCCGGGCGCCAACCGGCTCCCTCAGCGCGGCAACGATCTCGGAGAGCGCCTGCACCATGTCTTCGTCGATCTGTTCGAGCGTGGCTACGGCGAGATCCTGGTTGTGGACAGCGACAGCCCGGCGGTTCCACCGGCCACCATCGACCAGGCCTACCGCAAATTGAGCGAAGAGGGGTGCGATTTGGTTCTCGGGCCTTGCGAAGACGGCGGCTATTATCTCATCGGCCTCAAGAGGCCGATGGAGCCTCTCTTTCACGATATTCGGTGGAGCACGGACGCGGTCCTCGAAACGACGCTCGCGCGGGCGCGCGCCGCGAAGTTAAGAGCGGGTCTGCTCCCGCCGACCTATGACATCGACGAAGAAGAAGATCTCAGGAGGCTCTGGGATCATTTTACGATCGCGCCCGAAGTGCGCGAGCTTGCGCCGCGAACGTACAATTATTTACGGAATCGCACCGCCGCCGGATCGTCGCCGGTTTGGTTGTCAGCGTCCGACGAGGCTAAGGAGGTTCGGAATGACCGCAGCTAGCAGCTCCGAGGGCATCCGCGATTTGGCCCTTTGGGTCGGCCTTTACCGGATTGCGCTGGGGATCATGTGGCTTCAGATGGCGCTCCAGAAAGCGCCTTGGATTCTTGGTCCCGAGGGAAAGCCGTACGGTTGGCTCTACGGCTATATCTGGAAAGAGATCAATCATCCGACATTTGGTTTTTACACGGAATTCCTCGAGGGCGTGGTGCTGCCCAATTTTTATTTTTTCGGCTTGATGACGTTCGCCCTCGAGATCGCGATCGGTCTGTCTCTCGTTCTCGGCCTCCTCGTTCCTCTCGTCGGCGGTCTCGGCGGCGCCCTCATGCAAGCCAACATCATGCTCGGAAGCTACAGCATTCCGGGCGAATGGTTCTGGCTCTGGCCGATGTTGATCGGCAGTCACATTATTTTCATGATGGGCCGCGCGGGCCGCCGGCTCGGCTTGGACGCGTTGTTGTCGCGCTCGCTGGCGCGCGCGCCGCGACCGGATCGGAAGCGGCGACGGTGGCTCGCCTATGTCGTGTAGCTGCGCCCTGGATTCTCGAGAATCGGCTCATGCTTCGACGGGCTCAGCATGAACGGAAAATAGCCGCCGTTGGGAGGCGGAATCTTGCGCGGGGGTTGCAAAGTCGCTCCTGCAGTTAAGCTTCAGCAGCAATGGTAGGATTTATTGTCGGCAACCGGCTCTGGATATTAGGGCTGCTCTCCGCCGCAATCTACGCCGCAAATCTGCGCGTGGGCGAGGCGCTCGCGCGCGTCGGCATTCTTGATTCTGCGCCCGATGCCATCGTCTCTTACCTCGTCCAAATCGCGCCGCTCGCGATCCTCTATCTCGTCGCGATATGGGTCGCTGAACGCGCTCAGGACGCGCGCCGCGCTTTACTGCCGATCTTGTTGTTTGCCCTTCTATTCCGTTTGCCCTTGATCCCGCTGGAGCCCGCCCTCTCCAGCGATATCTACCGCTACCTCTGGGAAGGCAAAGCGCAAGTCGTCGCGGGAGCTAATCCGTACGTGATGCCCCCGGGCGACGACCGGCTTGCGCCATTTCGCGACGAGACGATTTACCCGCGCATCAACCGCAAGGAAGCGCCGACCATTTACCCCGCGGGCGCCCAGATTCTCTTTGCCCTTTTTTACAAGCTGGGAGTGGAAACTCCGCAGGCGTTCAAGGCCGTCGCGCTCGCCGCCGATCAGATCACTTTGTTCCTGCTGATTCTGATCCTGAATCAGCTTCGGCTGCCCGTGAGCCGGCTACTTGTCTACGCTTGGAATCCTCTCGTGATCTACGAATTGTTCTGGAGCGGACATGTCGAAAGCTTCATGTTGCCGCCGCTCGTCGCCTTTATCTACTTTTTGCTTCGCGCGCGCCCGCTCGCCGCCGGAGTCGCGCTTGGGCTGGCCGCCGCCGTGAAGCTCGTCCCGATATTTCTGGTCGCGGCCGTTCCCCCTGGAAAACGCACCAAGACGCTCGTCCCGCTGTTCTCCGTCGCGGGCATCGCTTATCTGTTTTACGCCGACGCCGGCACGCAAATTCTCGGTTTTCTTCCGCTTTATTTCTCGGACCCATATGAGATCTTCAATCTCGGCATCATCCAGCTCGGCCTGTTTTGGCTCGCGGAGCTATTTTCGCTTCCGGCCTCGTCGGTTCGCTGGACCCTTTTCGCTCTCCTGCTCGCTATCCTTTTGGCGCTCTCGCGAGCTTCTTTCGGTTCACCTGTGGACATCGCGCGCAAGAGCTACGCCGCCTTGAGCGCGTATCTCCTCGTTATCTATCCGGCTTTTCACCCGTGGTATTTTTGTGCGCTCGCTCCCTTGCTATGCTTTATATTATCGCGAGCGTGGATCCTGTTTTCCCTGCTTCTCCCGCTCTCCTACTTAAAATACCTCGCGGCGGAGGGAGTGATGCCGGGTTGGATCACGCTCATAGAATTCATCCCGCTCTACCTGCTCGTGATTCGGGAGCAAGCGAGCCTCCGAACGGCGCTACGCGGCCAAAACGATCTCGCGCGTGGCGTTGAGGTCGAAAAAACGCTTCCGGGCGCGCAGGCGTGAGCCGATCCTTCTCCACCTGCCGCAACCGCAACAAGGAAACGGGAGCACCGGTGACACCAGCAACGCTCGAACTTTTCTCCTGTTTTTTCAGCGCCCTTTATATTTTGAGCCTGAGCGGTCTTTTCCTCTACGGAACCAACTGTTACGTGCTGCTTCTGCTGTTCTGGCGACACCGCGGCAAAGGCGAGAAAGAATACCGGGACGCGCTGCGCAGGTTTGAGAAATCCCGATGGAGCGCGGAGCCTCCGCGCGTCACGATTCAGCTTCCCGTATACAACGAGCGCTATGTGGTCGCGCGACTCATCGAGGCCGTCGCCGCCCTCGATTACCCGCGCGACCGGATAGAGATCCAGGTCCTCGACGATTCCACGGACGAAACCGCGGAGATTGTCGGCCGGCTCGTCGCGAATTATCGGAAGCTGGGAATCCCGATCGCACACCTCCGGCGGCCGAACCGCAATGGCTTTAAAGCAGGGGCGCTCAGAGAAGGCATGGCGCAGGCGAGCGGGGAGTTGTTTGCGATCTTCGACGCCGATTTTGTTCCGCCGCCCGATTTTCTGCGGAGAACGATTCCCTGCTTTTTAGACCCCAAAGTCGGCATGGTCCAGGCGCGCTGGGCTCACCTCAACGCCGACGAATCGTTGCTCACGCGCGCGCAGTCGATAGGCATCGACGCTCATTTTTCCGTTGAGCAAGGCGCCAGAGCCTGGTCGGGGCTATTTCTCAACTTCAACGGCACCGCAGGGATCTGGAGGCGACAAGCGATCCTGGACGCCGGCGGGTGGCAGGCCGACACGCTGACCGAAGACATGGACTTGAGCTATCGGGCGCAGCTGGCGGGATGGCAATTAAAGTACGTTTTCGAGGTCGCGTGCCCCGCGGAGCTTCCATCCGAGGTGGCCGCGTTCAAATCGCAACAGTTTCGCTGGGCAAAGGGCTCCATACAGACGGCGCGCAAGACCATCCCGCGTCTGCTCAAGTCGCGCCGCTCGTGGTTCGCCAAGTACCAGGCCGTGCTGCATATGACGCATTACATCGTTCATCCGCTGATGCTGGTCACCATCGTTCTCTCCTATCCGGTCGTCGTCCTGAGCGGGTATAAATCCGGTCCTTGGCTCTTGGCCGCCGCGTTCGTCTTGTTTCTTCTGGCGACGTTGGGGCCCTCGGTCCTGTACATTGCTTCGCAAAGATCGCTCTACAAGGACTGGCGCTCGCGGGTTCGGTGGGTCTCGCTCATGACTTTGATCGGAACCGGCATCGCTCTCAACAACACGCGGGCCGTGCTGGAAGGGCTTTTTTTGTCCGGCGGCAGGTTTGTTCGCACGCCCAAATTTGGGACCTCTCAGCAGGGCGACCGCCGTGAAGCGGGCGAGTATCGACTTCGAGTGGACCTGCTCCCCTGCCTCGAGCTTGCTCTCGGCGCGTATGCACTTGTCGCCTTCACGAAGGCGATCGGCAGTCCGGGGATTTTCATCAGTCCTTTTCTCTTGATGTACACGTGCGGCTTTCTCTACATGGGTTTTAGAGGGGTCGGCGAATGGCTGGACAGGAACGACGAGCTCGTCAGAGGCGTTCGTTATCTGCGTGTTGTCCGCGCGCTTCGTGGCGAAAAACTGGCCGCCAGAATGGAGCGGCCTTAACGGTGCAGTCCGGTCGCGGGTCGCGAAGGCTCGGTCGATAAACGGCGAAAAATGAATCTCTGCCAACTTCTCCCCTGCGCCGGCGCGCGCCGGGCGCTCTGCTTTCTAGTTATGTTTGCGGCGTTCGCTCCCGAAACCGCGATCCTGGCGCAGAAGCTCGCTCAGACCGCTTGGCCCACCTACCGTGGCGATTTCAAGCGCACCGGGAGAACGAGCCATAAAGGTCCCGCCACTAATCAGCTTCGCTGGGTATTTTCCACTGGGCGATCCGAGAAGGAGGGAGGCATCGAGACCGATCCTGTGATCGGGCCCGACGGCACGGTTTACATCGGCGCCAACAACGGAATTTTTTACGCGCTCAGCCCCGCCGACGGTTCCATTCGCTGGGTGTTTCCCACCGAGTTCGATACTTTCGCGATCTATTCCACGCCTGCCGTCGACCAGCAGGGAATCGCTTACTTCGGCGCCAAGGATGGAAAGGTCTACGCAGTGAGAGCTCCGCAGCGTGGCATCATGGGAGAACTGGTCTGGTCGATCAGCCTCGGCACGACCATCCAAACCTCGCCCGCTTTCACGCCGGACGGAACCCTGGTCATCGGCGCCGACGACTGGGCGTACTACGGCATCGCGCCGCCGCGCGGAAACAGCGGTCCGCGAATCCTGTGGCGCTTCCAAACCAATGGCACGTTGATCACGTCGCCGGCGGTTGATTCCGACGGCACCGTCTTCGTCGCTTCGATGGACGGGAAAGTCTATGCGCTGGAGCCTCCCAAGGAGACAGGCCAGCCGGTGAAGGTTCGCTGGAGCTTCTCTTCAGGCGCGCGCGACGAAAAAGGAGGGTTCGAGAACGCGCCCGCGCTCGACAACGAAGGAACGCTGTACATCGGGGGAAACAACGGAATTTTTTACGCGCTCGACACCAAGACTGGCAAAGTTCGATGGACCTTTGACGACGTCGCGCGCTCCGGCTACAGAACCTACGCGATCTTCTCGTCCGCGGCGATTGGCCCCGATCGCACCATCTACTTCGGCGGGAAAAACGGCGACCTTTACGCCATTCGCGAGCAGCGACGTTTTCTCGGCTCCGGACCACAAGTACTCTGGCGCTATAAGCTGGGAGCTGGAATTCAGTCTTCTCCCCTTCTTGCGGGCGACGGCACCGTTTATCTCGGTGACGAGCGCGGTACGCTTCACGCGATCACACCTCCCGCGTCGGGAAAGCCGGCAACGGCGCTATGGAAGTTTTCGACGAAGGGGACTCTCATCTCTTCGCCTGCGCTGGCGGCCGACGGAACGCTTTACGAAGGCTCCATGGACGGCAAGCTCTACGCGTTCAAAGCCGGCGCGACGAAACCTCTGACCGAGCTACCCTTCTCAGGCACCTGGTATGGAACCTACGAGAGCCCGCTCATCTCAGCGCCGGTCCGGGCTGTAGTGCGTCAAGAGGGCAAAGAAGTTTGGGCGGCCTGGTTCCTTGCGGGAGCAGGGAGAGGCGAGGGGCATGGCGTTGTCCAGGAGAACCGCGTCGTATTCTCGCTTCCGATAAAAACGGCCCGCTGCCAAGGGACCGCTCGAGGCGAGGGGCGCCGGGAAGGAAATCAGATTCGCGGCGAAATCCAGATCGACCAGTGCGGCGGCAAACTCGTAAGCGGCAGGTTCACGCTGCGCAACGGCTGAGCCCTTTTCTTTTACGACATGACTCACCGCCGAGCCGGGAGACCGCGGAGGGCGAGCGTTCGCCCCGCGCGCTTCGCGCGATGCCGCGCCAGCTACCGCTGTCGCTGTCGCTCGTCAAAATGAAAGTCTGTCTCATTATTCCAGCCCTCAATGAGGAAGAAGCTATCGCCGGTGTCCTGGAATCCGTGCCGGGAGCTGCCGTTGATGAAATCATCGTCGTGGATAACGGCAGCACCGACGCGACCGCAACCGTGGCGCGCCGCGCCGGCGCGCGCGTGATTACGGAACCGCAAAAAGGCTACGGCGCCGCTTGCCGGGCAGGCGTCGAGGCGGCTCGCGACGCCGATATCTTCGTCTTCACGGACGGGGACGGAAGCTTCGTACCGAGCGAGATCCCACGGCTGACGCAGCCGATCGCGAGCGGCTCCGCAGATCTCGTGCTGGGCAGCCGGACCGCGAGCCTCGACGGCGCAAGAGCCATTCCTTTCCACGCGCGCCTGGGAAACCGCCTTATCGCATCAATGATCGCGTTTAACTCGGCGGCTCGAATCACGGACTTGGGGCCGTTTCGCGCGATCAGGCGCAAGAGCTTGGAAAGACTCGACATGCAGGAGCGCACCTATGGCTGGCCCTGCGAGATGATCATCAAGGCCGCGAAGCTGGGCTGCCGAATTGTCGAGGTTCCGGTCTCGTACCGCCCGCGCGCCGGCGGCAAATCGAAAGTCTCCGGAACCGTCACGGGAAGCATCCAAGCTGCGATCGCGATGCTCAGAGTCACCGCCCGATGGTCGTTCTGGACGCCAACCCGCAAGACGTCCTGACGGCAGCCATTGTTATTTTGGTTCTTGAATGATGGGTTGAGGGGAAGACGCCCCAACGTCGTCACTTGAGCCCGTATTTCTCGTTCTCCGCTAAATCCGCCCTGCCCCAGCCCTGGGCTGTGATTAGCTGACGACTAGCAGAACATCGTTAACAGGAACATCGTTTACACTCTAATGGTGCTTTTGTTGCAGAACATCGTTAACACCTCCATGGGTATCTTCCCTCCGAAAAGGAGGGAGAACCCATGTCAGAAGAGCAGCGCC
>DATMAM010000047.1:0-57213 GCA_035559995.1 Candidatus Acidiferrales bacterium | reverse complement strand
GACCGACGCCTACAGGCTCTGCTAACTCCTCTCATGGCGGTGTCCTCCTTCCTGCCCGTTCCCCGGGCTGGGTTTGATTTTGGTTAACCCAGAAGGTTACACCGCCTTCTCTCTATTTCCACACCTTTCGATTATACCTCGGGAGCGACTTTGATGTTGTCTTTTTCGTGATTCCGGAGAACGCATCTACGCTGTCCCGCGAGCTCCTATACACAGGTCTGACGCGCTTTAGGAGAAAGCTTGTCCTGTTGATTGAGGGGAAAGATACCCGCGTCCTTGAAGCCCTCCGCAGTGTATCAACGTCTCAGACCTTGTTGCGCAATACTTATTTGTTTGAGCTTGCGGTGAGGGATGAGACTTTGGACATCCCATATCCTCACCATTTGATCCACCGCACCCGCACCGGTGTGCTGGTGAGGTCAAAATCCGAAGTTATCGTAGCAGATGTTCTAACGGCATTGGGCATCAGCTACGAATATGAGAAGCCACTTCGCTCGCCCACTAATCCTCGCGATTTTCGTATACCTGACTTTACTGTGAGCTACATGGGCGATACGTGGTTGTGGGAACATCTCGGCATGCTTTCCGTCCCCTCCTACAGAGCAGCCTGGGAGCGCAAAAAAAGGTGGTATCAAGAAGGCGGCCTTTGGGATCGCGTGATCACCTCCGAGGATGGTGAGGATGGGAGCATTGATGCAACTGAGATTGAACGGATAGCGAAGAGCAGAATTCTGCAAGGATAGTGACGGGAAAAAATGGCTCATCGCGGCCAGTGAGGGGTCGTCAAGGGGTCGGAGGGGTCGTCAGGGGTTGCGCCTGATGTTTGCTATTTTTTGGTCGGTTAGGTACGGGTCACCCACCCATTAGCAGTCGGCCGTCAAGAGGCAAGACGTTTCTGTGAGAATTTTTCTTATTCCCTTTTTCAACCCTCGCGGAATTTGTGATCCCTGATTGACGCGCCCCTGTTTTCAATCGGTTGGTGTCGACAGTAGGTCCGCACCAGCCTGCCTGTGCCGAGCGCGGCAGACAGGTCGCCCATCAGGTTCAAGGCTTGGGGCGCTGTCCTCTTACGGGCAGCGATCTCCCGCCCCTGGCAATTTTCATTGCCCAGAAAACTACGGGTACCACGCCGCGTCCAAGGTTATAGGATCATAGAGCCACTGGCTTTCTCTGTTCGGGTTGCAACTCCGGTTTAAAATTGCCGAAAATTTCCGGTTGAAAATTCCATAGGGCTATTTTTGGGGGTCGCTGTAAAAAAGCGGCTTTCATATTTCGCTTATAACGAACGATCTCGATCGGGTTGGACCTGAGGTGGTCCCCCCAGAATCAGCTTTTAGCAGTCTCAGAGATCCGGGCTGAGCCGATGTGTGCATCGGCAAAACCTGACAGCGCTGTCAGTTCCCGCAGGTCGATTATCGAGTATCGCCTGAGCGGCTTCTGAATCTCACGATAACGGCTGCGCACCCGTTTCGAAGGATGGTTCACTGCGCCTGCGCGAACCATGTTCAGGTCGATGGAGGCCACGCACCAGCGACAGCGGTGCGTGAGGCGCGAAACTGGCGAGGAAGTGGCGATTGGCGCGCGGCATCGGTTTTCCTTAGAGGATGCGTTTGGGCCCAAAAACTGGCCTTCCAAGCGCTCAACCGACGCCTTCACTGGGTCCTACCGTGACCGCGTGGAGTGGCCCACCCGTGCGAAGGCGGGAAATCATCCTGCGCGCAACAACGGCCAGATTACCAAGCCAACAAATCCCGAAACCGTGACGATGACCGGTTCGGAAATCTTGTAGCGCCACAGGACGCCGAAGCTTATCAGCGCGATCGCCGCGGTCGCCAGATCGGTGATCGCCCGCGCGCCCAGCACAATCACAGCGCCGGTGATGGCCCCGGTGGCCGCCGCGGTGGCGCCGTCAACGAAAGCCTTGAGCTGGGGATTATCGCGGTGCCGCTTGAACCACGGCGCCGGGACGATCGTGAAGATATAGACGGGTAGGAAGATCCCAATCGAGGCCATGATCGCCCCCGCCAGGCCAGCGACGAGAAAGCCGATGAAAGCGACAGTGATAACGACCGGACCCGGAGTGATCATCGCGACCGCGACCGCGTCCAAGAATTGATGTTCGTTCAGCCAGCCGAATTGCTGCACGACTCCTTGTTGCAAAAATGGAATGATGGCGAGCCCGCTACCGAAAACGAAGGCGCCGGCTTTAGTGAAAAACAGCAGGATCTGCGCGAGCACATCCTGAGGATCAGCCGCGCTGGCGGCCTGCGCGGTCCAACGCCCGATCAGCCAGACGACGGCGCCCAACGCGACGCCGCTCAGTGCCATCAAGATACCAGGCCTCCAACCCGGCCATGCGCGGGCAAACAACACGATCAAGCCCGCCAGAATAAAAAATTCCGCCAGCTCGGCTTGGGCCCAGACCGTAACGGTACAGAGCATCGCAAAGACGCTCCACAGCAACGGATCGCGCTTATTGGTGCTGCGCGCGAGCTTGTAGGCGGCGATGGCGATGATCGCGATCACCGTTGCGCCAATGGCGTAAAAGAGCGCCTGCATCCACCAGAGCCCGCCGTAGGCGACGTACGCCAACGAAATTGCCACCACCATCAAAAAAGACGGAAGGATGAAGGCGAGACCGCTCAGAGTGGCGCCGAGCATTCCGGCCTCGAAGTAGCCGATCGCAATAGCCGTTTGCGCCGCCAGGGGTCCCGGCATGATCTGCGCAAGAGCGAGCGACAACTTGTAAGTATCCTCGGTTATCCAGCGCCGTTGCTCGACCAAGTCTCGGTGCATGAAACCGACGAGCGCGACCGGCCCGCCGAAGCCTACCGTGCCAAGCTTGAGAAAGTAGGCCGCCAGGGACCAGAGCCCGCTACCCGCCGGCCGTTTCGCCAAAGTGGAGTTGAACAGCGCCATGGGTGATGCAGTTGAATCCTAAATATAGCGGCTGTATCCTACCGTCAAGCAGCGCGATGCAGCAATCAAAAGACCGCTGGCTCCTTCTCATTCACCAGCTCCCGCCAAAGCCGGACTATTTCCGCGTAAAGATCTGGCGTCGGCTGCAGCGCCTCGGCGCCGTGGCGATCAAGAACTCCGTTTACGTGCTGCCGAAAACGGCCCAGAGCCAGGAAGACTTTCAGTGGCTGCTCCGTGAAATCATTCAGGGCAAGGGGGAAGGATCTATCTGCGAGGCCGCCTTTGTCGATGGACTGTCCAATGAGGAGGTCGAATCTCTTTTTCAATCGGCGCGAGAAACCGAGTACAGAGAGCTCGCCGAAGAAGCCCGGAGGCTGGCAAAAATCTCCGCGAACAAAAAACAAATCAAGCATGTTCAACTCGACGCTCATCTCGCTCGTTTGAAGCGGCGTCTGGCGGAGGTCGTCGCGCGAGATTTCTTCGGCGCTCCGGGGCGCGAGGCTGCGGAGGGGCTGATTAGTGGGATCGAAGCGCGCGTGCAGCAAAAATCGGGCAAGGCCGCTGCGCAATCTTCAGCCTTCCGCCGCCACGACCTTCAGGGCAAGACGTGGGTGACCCGCAGGGGAATTTACGTCGACCGCATGGCGAGCGCGTGGCTCATTCGGCGTTTTATCGACCCGGACGCTCGGTTCAAGTTTGTTGTTGCCAAAGGCTATAAACCTCTGCCCGGGGAAGTCCGTTTCGATATGTTCGAGGGAGAGTTCACGCACGAAGGTGAGCATTGCACGTTCGAGGTGCTCATCGACTGCCTCGGAATCGATGATGCAGCGCTGACGCCGATTGCGGAAATCGTCCACGATATCGATCTGAAGGATTCGAAGTTCGCACGGGACGAGACGGTGGGAATCGAGCGGCTCATCGCTGGAATCGCGATGGCACACAAGGAAGACGAAACACGGCTCGCGCGCTCTTCGGTCGTTTTCGACGGATTGTACGAATACTTCAAGAGAAAGCGCGGCTGAAAGCGAGGCCGCGGTGGGCTTTGGGGTTTCGGCTCGGCGACCGATCTTGCCAAAGGGTTGAAGGCCGCTCTCGATACGCAAAAGAAATGAGCGTGGAAACCCGCAAAGATGCGGCGCGCCGAGAAAGGCGCTCGTGAATGAAATTGAAGTGCCGCTGCGCTGCTACGGCGTTGAGACTGCAGGGAATCGAAGTTTGACCCGACCCCGGTTAGCCCGAAACCGCTTAGTGGCAGCCGCAGGTCTGAGGCGTGCAGCCGCAGCCGCCGCCGCTTGCGGCGCTTCTGGGCTCGCCGCCGGCGCTCGGCGAGCTAAACACGGAAAGCTTTCGTTCCACCTCCTGGCCTTGGCACTTGGGGCAGGCGACGGTTTCCTGGCTCGACAGGAGAAAATATTCGAAATCGGTCGCGCACCGGCGGCAGCGGTATTCGTAAATCGGCATCTGGCACTCCCCGCTTTGATTCAAACCCTTTTGAGTTTCCCCTTGGGCTTGTGCTCCGGCGCCGGCGCGCGCACGCCGTTAATTTCCAACGGCACGCTCGCCGTGATCTCCAGGCCGTAACCGGATAGCCCCACGAGATTTTTGGGATTGTTGGTCAGCAGGCGCATCTTACCGACGCCCAGGTCCCTGAGAATCTGCGCGCCGATGCCGTAGTCCCTGAAATCCGGCTGGCGGTCGGCGGCGGCGCGCGCCCCGGTGAGCAGGGGCGCAAGCCTGTTTTCGCGCGTTTGAAGATAAACGATCACGCCCTTTCCCTCTTCGGCAATGCGCTGCATGGAGTAGCGAATGACGGCGCCGGTGTTTCTCCGGTCGAAACCGAACACGTCGCCGGGAACGAACTTGGAATGCATGCGCACCAGAGTCTCCTCGTGCGGCGAGATCGTTCCCTTGACCAGCGCCAGATGTTCGGTATCGTCGACGTGGGTGTTGTAAACGGTCGCCTGAAACTCGCCGCCAAAGCGGGTCGGCAGCCGGGCGGAGGCGACGCGGTAGACCAAGCAATCGTAGCGCAGCCGGTACTGGATCAGATCGGCGATCGTGATGAGCTTGAGCCCGTGCACCTGAGCGAACTCTTCGAGGTCCGGCAGGCGCGCCATCGTGCCGTCGTCTTTCATCACTTCACAGATGACACCCGCCGGCTTGAGCCCGGCCAGGCGCGCGAGATCCACGGAACCTTCGGTCTGGCCGGCGCGCACGAGCACCCCGCCGCGCTTGGCTTGCAGCGGAAAGACATGCCCGGGGGTCACCAGGCTTTGCGGCCCGGCGTTGTCGTCGATGGCGGTCAAGATCGTTTCACATCGGTCGGCCGCCGAAATGCCCGTCGTGATGTTTTTCGCGGCATCGATCGAAACCGTAAAGGCGGTGCCGAACGGGGAGGTATTCTCGGAAACCATCATCCGCAGCCCGAGCTGCTTGACGCGCTCTTCGGTCAGCGGAAGACAGATCAAGCCGCGCCCGAAGCGCGCCATGAAGTTGATCGCCTCCGGCGTCACCTTCTCGGCGGCCATGCAGAGGTCGCCTTCGTTTTCGCGGTTCTTGTCATCCATCAAGATCACCATTCGACCTTGACGGATGTCTTCAATCGCCTCTTCGATCGTCGCCAGCGGCATGGGTCAGTCAAACTGATGATAAAGACCGGTCCAATTCTTGTCAACGCGCGCCGAGCCAGGTATTCTGACGCTGGTTTTCGCTAGCATCGGGCATTGGTTCGGGCAAACCTCGCAAACGCCATGGGAGTTTTGCGGCGCTCGCTGCGCGGCCTCGTCAAGATTGATCTCAACCCCGAAGAGATCGAACGGCTCGAGTGGCGCGACTTCGGCAACGGCCTGGCGATGGCGCGCCTGGCGCGGGAGGGCGCAAAGGAACTGGTGCTTTATCGCGTGGCGGCAAGCGCCGACCCCGGCGCTTTTCGGCGGCACGAGCATCTCGAGGGCGAGTTTTACCTGGTTCTGAAGGGCAAGATCGCGGACGAGACGGGCGTTTACGAGCAGGGCGATGTCGTTTATCTCGAACCCCGCTCGGTTCACGAGCCGCGGGCAATCGGCGAGACCGTCGTGCTCGTGCTCTGGCCGGCCGGGGTGAGAATCGTCGAGTGAAGTTTCGCCGCAGGCGAGATCGAGGAGAGCGCAAATGAAGACTCTAGGCTTTATCGGCACGGGCGGCATGGGAAGCCCGATGGCGGCGAACCTGATCAAGGCCGGCTTTAAGCTGGTGGTCAACGACATCAGGCGGGAGGCCACAAAAGCGCTTGAAAGCCAAGGCGCCGAATACCGCGAAAATGCCCGCGCGGTGGCGGAAAGCTCCGAAGTCGTCCTCTCCATGCTCCCTTACAACGAGGCGGTGCGCGAGGTGGGACTCGGAAAAGGCGGGCTGCACGAGGCGCGCTCCGGAGCGAAGATCTGGATCGATTTGAGCAGCATCGACAAGCAAACGATCGTCGAGGTCGGCCGTGATCTAACCGCCCAAGGTTGGCAGATCCTCGACGCGTCGGTCGGAGGCGTCGAGGAGCAGGCGGCCGCGGGCGCGCTCTCGATCTGGGTCTCGGGCCCCAAGGCGCTATTCGAGCAAGCGTTGCCGCTGCTGCGGCCTATGGGGAAAACCATTCTCCACGTCGGCGAAACTGGCAGCGCAAAGCTCGTAAAAAACGCGATGGCGATGTTCGCCGCGGTCCAGCACATGGCGCTCACCGAGATATTCTTTTGGCTCAAGAAGGGAGGCCTCGCCGAGGAAGCGTTTCAGCAGATCCTGGCGAACTCGCAGCAGCGCTCGGAGGCGCTCGAGCGGATCTTGCAGGTTCTAATCAGCCGCCGCTTCAAGCCGCGCAAGTCGTGGATGCCAAAAGACGTGGGCTTTGGCCTCGACATGGCGCGGCAGATGGAGACGCCGGTGCCGCTGGCGGCGCTCTCCTATCAGCTTTTCGCCGTCGCGCAGGCCGCGGGTTTGGACGGCTACGAGGCGACGGGGATCGCGTACCATGTGTACGAGCTGATCAACGGCGGCAAGGCAAAGGGCGCCTAGCGCTTTTTTGCTCCCATGGTTGCGCCGGAAAGAATATCGCGGTTTCTAAGCTTTCTCCTGCGCCACAATCCGCCCGAGTACCGGCTGCGCTTCGACCGCCGGGGATTTGTCTCCTGGGATGAGCTTTTTGCGAAAGTGCGCGAGCGCTTCGGCGAAGTGAGCGAAGCGGAGGTTCTCGCCGTCATCGAAGGGGCCGAGAAAAAGCGTTTCGAGTTTGCCGAAGGCAAAGTGCGCGCGACCTACGGGCACTCGTTTCCGGTCGAGCTCGAGCTACAGAGCGTCGAGCCGCCGGAGCGGCTCTATCACGGCACGGCGCGCGACCTGGCGCGGAACTTCCTGCGCGCCGGACTTACGCCGCGAGACCGCCGCCACGTTTATTTGAGCGAATCTCTGGAGGAAGCGATCGCGGTCGGTAAAAGGCGCGATCCCCTTCCCGCCGTGCTCGTCGTCGCCGCGCGCGCCGCGCACGCGGACGGCATCCGCTTTTACCATTCGGGAAACCTGTTTTTGGTGGAGGCGGTGCCGGCGCGCTTTCTTTCCCTCTGGGACAGCGGGGCCGGGTCGGCGCGCTCAGCGTGACGGCTTCGGCGTTTTGGAATGGAGTTTGAAAGATGAGTGACCGGCCGCTGCGGAGCGGCGTGTTTCGCCGGCCAAGCCGGCTGGTGACATGCGAATTTCTTTAGTAAGATTGAGGAGATAATGAGCTGCTCTTAGCGATTTCGCGTTTGACTTTCTTTCTGCAAAGACATTATAAAAGCCCAACCTCTTCTCCGACGACGCTCCGGCCGAGCTTGCGAACGAGCGAGGAGCAGGTTGCGCGACCGATCCCGGGAGCACTGAGGATGGTCCGACGGAGACATGAAGAGTCATCTTAGGGAGTTATTGACCCGCGCTTGCGAGAAGGCGGCGAAGGGGGGAGAGCTGAACACCACAGACCTCCCCCCTTTGCTTCTTGAGCCTCCCAGCCAGAAGGAGTTTGGCGACCTGGCGACGAACGTTGCGCTCCTCTGGGCGAAGAAGGTACGCAAGCCGCCGCGCGCCGTCGCCGAGCTCATCGTAAACGAGATCGATGACCCGGAAAAAATTTTGGCGCGCGTGGAAATCGCCGGGCCGGGCTTTATCAACTTTACTTTTGCGGCGGGCTTTGTCCGCGAACGGCTGAGGGAGCTTGCGCGCGCCGAGCGGTGGGCGCCGGATATCGGCCGCGGCCAGAAGGTCCAGGTCGAGTTTGCGAGCGTCAACCCGACCGGCCCGCTTCACGTCGGGCACGGGCGGGTCGCTGTGATCGGCGATGCGCTGGCGCGGCTGCTGGGCGCGGTCGGGTACGACGTCGAGCGCGAATACTACGTCAACGATGCCGGCAGGCAGATCGAGCTTCTGGGCGAGTCGATCTACGCGCGCTACCGCGAGCTGTTCGGGCTCGAGGGGCCGTTTCCGGAGGACGGCTATCGGGGCGACTATATAAAAGAGCTGGCGGCGCGGGCGCGCGCCGAGTGGGGCGAGAGGTTTCTTTGCGGCACGGACGAGGCGATCGATTTCTTGAGCCGCTTCGGCTGCGAGAGCCTGCTTGCGGGCATCCGCGACGACCTCGCGAGCTTCGGCATCGCCTTTGATTCGTTTATCAGCGAGAGGGAAATGCGCGCGCGCGGCGAAGTGGCGCAGGCGCTCGCGCTTCTTCGCGAGCGCGACCTTATCTACGACGAGGCGGGAGCGCAGTGGTTTCGGGCGACACGCTTTGGCGACGACAAGGACCGGCCGGTCGTGAAAAGCGACGGGGAGCTTACGTACTTTGCCAGCGACATCGCCTACCATCGGAGCAAGTTCGAGCGCGGGCATCAGAGGCTCATCAACGTCTGGGGCGCCGACCACCACGGCTACGTGAGCCGGCTCAAGGCGGCTCTCCAGGCGCTCGGTTACGACCCCGCGCGCCTCGATGTGGTGCTCGTGCAGATGGTGAATCTCACCCGCCAGGGCGAGCCGGTGCGCATGGGCAAGCGCAGCGGCGAGTTCGTCTCGCTTCGCGAAGTGCTGGACGAGGTCGGGCGCGACGCCGCGCGGTTTTTCTTTTTGATGCGCAAAGCCGATACGCATCTGGAGTTTGATCTCGAGCTGGCCAAGAAAGAATCGTCGGAGAACCCGGTTTTTTACGTGCAGTACGCGCACGCCCGCATCGCCAGCATCCTCGAGCAGGCGCGGCAGAAAAATATCGTGCTCGACCGCGAAGCCGTCGAGCTGGCAAGGCTCGCGCTGCCCGAGGAGCTGGATCTCATCAAGAGCGCGGCGCAACTGCCGGAGGTCGTCGAAGACAGCGCGCGCGAGCTGGAGCCGCACTATATCGTCGCCTATCTCCTCGATCTCGCGGGCCAGTTTCATCGCTATTACAACCGCCATCGGGTTATTTCCGACGACCCGGGTCTGACCGGGGCGCGGCTTTTCCTGGCCGAAAGCGTCCAGCAGACCGTGCGGCGAGGGCTCGAACTGTTGGGAATATCGGCGCCGACGCGAATGGAAAGCCGCGCTCAGTCCGAGGACGCGGCGCGCTTGGGCTCCGCGCAGTCTTAGAAAAAGAGACGGACTTCTCATGGCGGAAAATCGCAAGGAAAGAGGGCCCGTGCGCTACTACTTCACGCGCGGGCAGTTGGTTCTTTTGGCAGCGGGCTTTACCCTCACATCGGCGATTGTTTTCGTGCTGGGCATCGTCATCGGCCAGCAGATCGAGGAAAACAAGCTTGTTAAAAAAAACGAGCCGCCGCTGGCGCGCATCCCGGCAAACCCGCTGCCGCCAAGCGCCGAGGGCGCATCCGGAAAAAACGAGATGACCTTTTACGATACCCTCGCCAAAAGCGGCACCAAGACAAAGCCGGCCGGCCGAAACGACGCCGAGGCGCAGAGCGGAGCGCCGTCGACGAGAACGGAAGAGAAGCCGGGCGCGAAAAAAACCTCGCCAAAGCCCGAGCCTCAAGCGCAGCCCGAGCAAGCTCAGGCAAAAAAAGAACTCGCCGGCAACTGGACGGTGCAAGTCAACGCGTTTCCGCACGAGCGCGACGCCAACGAACTGGCCAAAAGGCTGAGCGCCAAAGGTTATGACGCCTATGTCGTGCCGGTCGAGGTCAAAGGGCGCACCTGGTATCGCGTGCGCGTCGGCCGGTTTGCCAATCGCGAGCAAGCCAAGGAGCTGCAGGAGACGATGAAAACCAAGGAAAAGCTGACCAACGCCATCACGGTCAGCCGCTAGCGGGTAGCGGGCGGAGAGAGCCTATGAACATTCGCGAAGCCATTGCGCGGCTCGTGAACCGGGCCGACCTCAGCGAACAGGAGATGCTCGACGTCATGAACCAGATCATGACGGGCGAGGCGACCCCGTCGCAGATCGGCGCATTTCTGACCGCGCTCAGGATGAAGGGGGAAACGGTGGCGGAAATTACCGGGGCGGCGCGCGTGATGCGGGAGAAGGCTCATCGGGTAAGAACCAACTCGACTTGCGTGCTCGATACCTGCGGCACCGGCGGGGACGAGAAAGGCACGTTCAACATCTCGACGACCGCGGCTTTTGTCGTCGCCGGCGCCGGCCTGACGGTCGCCAAGCACGGCAACCGCTCCGTTTCCAGCCGCTCGGGGAGCGCCGACGTGCTGGCCGCTCTCGGCGTCAAAATCGACGCGCCGAAGGCAAAAGTCGAGGAGTGCCTGGATCGGATCGGCATCGGGTTTCTGTTCGCGCCGATGCTGCACGAGGCGATGAAGTACGCGGTGGTGCCGCGGCGGGAGATCGGCATCCGGACGATCTTCAACCTGCTCGGGCCGCTGACCAACCCGGCGCTGGCGACGCACCAATTGGTCGGGCTTTATGACGGGAATCTCGTCGCTCTGGTCGCCGAGGTGCTAAAGCAGATCGGCAGCCAGCGCGCTCTGGTGGTCCACGGCGAGGACGGCCTGGACGAGCTTACGCTCTGTGCCCCCACGAAGGTGTCGGAGCTCCGCGACGGAACGATCGCGCACTACGAGATCGCGCCGGAAAAGCTGGGGTTGCGGCGCTGCCGCCTGGAGGACCTCATGGGGGGCGAAGCCGCGCAATGCGCCGAGATTACGCGCCGCGTGCTCCAAGGCGAAATGGGGCCGAAGCGCGATGTGGTGCTCTTGAACGCCGGGGCGGCGCTTTACGTCGGCGGCAAGGCGGCGTCGATCGCCGACGGGATGCGCTTGGCCGAGGCCTCGATCGATTCAGGGAAGGCGCGGCAAAAGCTGGAGCAGCTGATTGAGATGACCAATCAAAGCTGAGGCGGCCCGGCCCGGCGCGGGCAAAAGGCGAACTCGAAGGCGCCTCCGCAACGACCGTGCGTTGGCGGCCGAGGGCTCTCGCCTCTGGAGGTGGGCAAAATGCGAGATGCTTCGCGTTGCTCAGCCTGCCGTGCGCGCGCGACCCCGTCTTTCGCGGAGAGAGAAGCAACCGGTTAGAGACATGATCCTCGATGAGATCGTGCGGTACGCGCGCGCGGAGCTTGAGAACAGGCGCGCGCACGCGCCCGTAGCAGCGCTCAGGGAGCGCCCGGCGTTCGGCGCGCCGCGGCGAAACTTTGCCGAGAGCCTAAAAGGAAGCGGGCGGCGCATCATTGCCGAGGTCAAGCGCGCTTCCCCCTCACAGGGACTGATTCGCGCCGACTTCGATCCGGTCAGCATCGCGCGCGCGTATGCGCGCAACGGCGCAAGCGCTCTCTCGGTGCTGACCGAGGAGCGCTATTTCCAGGGAAGCCTCCGTTATCTCGAGGAGATTCGCAACGCGGTCGCGCTTCCGCTTTTGCGCAAAGATTTCGTTTTCGATCCTTACCAGGTCGTGGAGAGCCGGAGCTACGGCGCCGACGCCGTGCTCCTGATCGCCGCGATTCTAAGTCTCGCGGACCTGCGCGCGCTGCGCGAGCAGGCGGAAAGTCTCGACATGCACGCGCTCGTCGAGGTTCATACCGAAGACGAGCTTGAGCGGGCGGTGCGCTCGGGAGCCCGCGTCATCGGCATCAACAACCGCGATCTCCGGAGCTTTAAAGTCGATTTGACGACGACCGAGAGATTGGCGCCCAAAGCGCCGCCCGGGACCCTGTTGGTGTGCGAAAGCGGCCTCGAGACCGAGGCGCAACTGAGGAGAATCGAGAGAGCGGGCGTGAGCGCTTTTTTGATCGGCGAGACACTGATGCGTGCGGCCGATCCGGGAGCCAGGTTAAAGGAGTTACTCACGTGTCGGACGTGTCCGTGATCGTGATAAAATCACGAACACGAGCCACGAGCACGAGCACGAACACGAGCCACGACTCATGGTCAAAGTCAAGGTCTGCGGCATCAGTAACCTCGCCGACGCGCTCAAATCGGTCGAGTTCGGCGCCGACGCGCTCGGGTTTAACTTTTACCCGCTAAGCCCGCGCTATGTCGCTCCCGAGGAGGCGAGAAAAATCTTGCTCGCGCTGCCGGAGGACATCTGCAAGGTGGCGCTCTTCGTCAATGAGAGCCGCGCTCGCGTGAAAGCCGTCCTCGACGCGTGCCGCGGCCCGGCCGGGACGCTCTTTACCGCGCTTCAGTTTCACGGAGACGAAGACGGCGCCTACTGTCAGGGCTGGGACTTGAAGGTGATCAAGGCGTTTCGCGTCAAGAGCCGGGAATCGCTCGCGGCGATGGAGGGATTCCCCGCCGACCTCTACCTCGTCGATTCGTGGGCTCCGGGCTACGGCGGCTCGGGCAGCCGCTTCCCGTGGAAGTGGCTTCAGGGGTTGGCGTCGAGCCGGCTGATTCTCGCCGGCGGCCTCGATCCGGGCAATGTGGCCGCGGCGGTCGCCGAAGTTCGTCCCTACGCGGTCGATGTCTGTACCGGGGTGGAGGCCAAACCGGGTGTAAAGGAACATGCAAAGATCAAGGAGTTCATCCGCGCTGCCAAAGCAGCCGGATAGCCGCGGCCATTTCGGTATCTACGGCGGGCGCTATGTCTCCGAGACGCTCATGCCCGCCTTGCTCGAACTCGAACAGGCGTACCTGGCCGCGCGGCGCGATCCGTCGTTTCAGCGCGAGTTTCACGAGCACCTGCGCAATTACGCCGGCCGGGAGACGCCGCTCTACTTTGCCGAGCGGCTGACGAAAGAACTGGGCGGCGCCAAGATCTATCTCAAGCGCGAAGACCTCTGCCACACCGGCGCGCACAAGATCAACAACACCTTGGGCCAGATCTTGCTCGCGCTGCGCATGGGAAAGCGGCGCATCATCGCCGAGACCGGCGCGGGCCAGCACGGGGTCGCCACGGCGACCGTGGCGGCGCGATTTGGGCTCCAATGCGAAATTTTCATGGGCAAGGAGGATGTCCATCGCCAGGCGCTCAACGTCTTCAGGATGAAGCTCCTCGGCGCCGCGGTGCGCGTCGTGGAGTCGGGGACCAGCACGCTCAAGGATGCGATGAACGAGGCGCTGCGCGACTGGGTGACGTACGTGCGCAGCACCTATTACCTCATCGGCTCCGTCGCCGGGCCCCATCCGTACCCCATGATGGTGCGCGATTTCCAGTCGGTGATCGGCCGCGAGACAAAAAGACAGATCCAGAGGCTCGAGGGGCGCCTGCCGGACTACCTGGTCGCGTGCGTCGGCGGGGGCAGCAACGCCATGGGCCTCTTCTACCCGTTTCTCAACGACCGAAAAGTTAAGATGATCGGCGTTGAGGCCGCGGGGCTCGGGCTCAAAAGCGGGCGTCATGCCGCCTCAATCAGCGCCGGCGCCGTCGGCGTCTTGCACGGCAACAAGACTTATCTTTTGCAAGACCGCGACGGTCAGATCCGGCACGCGCATTCGATTGCCGCGGGTCTGGACTACCCCGGCGTCGGGCCCGAGCACAGCTATCTGCACGACATCGCGCGCGTGCGCTTTACGGCGGTGACGGACCGCGACGCGGTCAAGGCACTGCGCGCGCTGTCGGAAATCGAGGGGATCATTCCGGCCCTGGAGAGCGCGCACGCGGTTGCGGAAGTCCTGCGCCTGGCGCCGCGCCGGCGCAAGGACGAGATCATCGTCGTCAATCTCTCGGGACGGGGCGACAAGGATATGGGCACGGTCGCCGATTATCTCGGCGTCAAGCTCTGACAAAGCTGCCGCTATGGCGCGCGAACGGAAGTCGGGCTTGCGAGCATGAACCGCATCGAGGCGAAATTCGCCGAGCTCAAGGCGCAACGGAAAGCCGCCTTGATCCCGTTTGTCGAGGCGGGCGACCCGGATCTGGAAAGTACGCTTGAGCTCCTCAGCGTGTGCGAGGAGAACGGCGCCGACTTGATCGAATTGGGAGTTCCTTTTTCCGACCCGATGGCGGACGGTCCCACGATCCAGCGCGCCTCCCAGCGCGCTCTCGACAGCGGCACGTCGCTCACGCGCGTGCTCGACCTGGTCCGGGACTTTCGCCGGCGCTCCGAAATGCCGCTCGTCCTTTTCGGCTACTATAACCCGATGTTTCATCTCGGCCCGAAGCGGCTTGCGCGCGCGGCCCAAAGGGCCGGAGTCGACGGCGTGTTGTGCGTCGATCTTCCCCCCGAGGAGAGCGGCGAGCTTAAACGGTGGCTGCGGCGCGCCGGCTTGGACCAGATCTTTCTCCTTGCCCCGACCAGCGATGCGAGGCGGATCCGCTCGGTGGCGCGCGCGGCGGAGGGCTTCATCTATTACGTCTCGGTGACGGGCGTCACCGGCGCGCGCAAACGCTTTGTCGAGCCGCTTCCCGAGCAGGTCGCCCGCGTGCGCCGCTACAGTAAGCTGCCGATCGTAGTCGGATTCGGCGTTTCCACTCCGGAACAGGCCGCCTGGATCGCCTCTTTTGCCGACGGCGTGGTGGTCGCAAGCGCGCTCATCGACTACATGGAGGGCGCAAGCCGGCCCAAGGACCGCATCGCCAGGGCCGGGCGGTTTGTGGCCAGGCTCAAGCGGGCGATGCGCGCGGTGACCAACGGGAATTAGCCCGCGCTCGGCGCGCGGTGACGGGCGTCTGTCGTGCGTTCCTACGAGGAGACGGTCAACTACATCGCGAACCTGCGCGGCGGCGAGATCGACTTGCGGCTGCACCGCGTCGAGCGCGCGCTCGCGCCTTTCGCGCTCCCGCACACGCGCTACGCGGCTTTTCACATCGCCGGCACCAACGGCAAAGGGTCGACGGCCGCAATCCTGCATCGGATCTTGTGCGAGCAGGGTTATCGCGCCGGCCTTTACACCTCGCCGCATCTGGCTTCGTTCACCGAGCGAATCCGCGTCAACGACGAGGAAATCGGCCGCGACGAGGTGGTCGAGCTGGCGAAGCGCATCGAGCAACGCACGGCGGGCGCGGGCGTCCAGTTGACGTTCTTCGAGTTCGTCACCGTGATGGGTTTTGTTTACTTCGCGGAAAAGCAAATCGACGTCGCGGTGGTCGAAGTGGGATTGGGCGGCCGGCTGGACGCAACCAACGTCGTGTCCCCGGTGGCCGCGCTCATCACGACGATTTCCATGGATCACGAGGCTTACCTCGGGAGCGATCTGCTTTCGATCGCGCGCGAAAAGGGCGGCATCATCAAGCCCGGGGTGCCGGTCGTATGCGGCGCGGTGCCTGCGGAGGCGCAGGCGCTTTACCGGGACATGGCCGCGGCCCGGAACGCGCCGGTATTTTTTTTGGGCAAAGACTTCACGGTGGCGCTCAAGGCGGAAGAAAAATTTGACTATAGCGGCCGACGCTGGAAATATAGCGATCTGACGCTCGGCTTACCGGGAAACTTCCAGCGGCAAAACGCCGCGGTCGCGCTCGCCGGGCTGGAGGCAGCGGCCGAGCGCTTCCCGATGTCGGAAGCCGCGCTCCGCGCCGGTTTGGAGAACGTGCGTTGGCCCGGACGCCTGGAGTTCGTCCAGCGCGCCCCTCAGGTCATCCTGGACGGAGCGCACAACGAAGAGGGGGTTAACACCCTGGTCCAAGAAATCGAGCGGCTCTTGCCCGGCCGGAAAGTGAAGCTTCTCTTCGGCGCCATGCGCGATAAGAATTGGCGGACGATGCTGGGGCGGCTGTGCGCGATTGCGGAGGAAGTCGTGCTCGCGCGCGTGCCGATGGAGCGGAGCGCCGATCCCAAGGAGCTGGCGGCCGCGGTGCCGGAGACCCTCCCCGCGCGCACAAGCGAAAGCCCGCTTGAGGGGTTGCGCTGTCTTCTGGCCGAAGCCCGGCCGAGCGATACCATCCTCGTTGCAGGATCGCTCTATCTCTTGGGCGAAGTGCGGCCTTATTTTTTTAGCGGAGACATCATTGGCCAAAGATCGCGCACGTAAATCGACCCAGCGCTCGAGCGCGCGCTTTCTCATCGCGTTGTTTTGCTTCGGCGTTGCGCTCGCCGGCCGGGACGCGCGCGCTCAGCAAGAGCCGTTAGCGCGCAAAGAGGAAGCTCCGGTTACGATCGACGCCGACTCGATCAAAGTCGACCAGCGCACCGAGACGATCGAGGCTCAAGGCAACGTGGAAATTCGCCGCGAGGACATGTTCCTCAAGGCCGACCGGGTACGCTTTGATCGAAAGACTGAGGTCGCCGAGGCCGAGGGGAACGTGTCGATCGATCACACGGACGGCTGGCTCAAAGGCGATAGCGTTCTCTTCAATCTTGCGGACGAGACCGGGCGTGTCGAGCGGGGGGAAATCTTTCTCGACAGAAATCATCTGAGCCTTACGGGCGAGCGGTTCGAGAAATTCGTCGGCCAGGTCTATCACATCGATCGAGGATTTTTCACGACCTGCCTTTGCGATTCGGGGCGGCCGACCTGGCGCATCTCGGGACGGGAGATCGATGTCGAGTACGGCGGCGAGGGCGTCGTCAAGGACGGCACCTTTTATCTGTTTGACTATCCCGTGCTGTACCTGCCCTACGCGGTGTTTCCCGTGCGCACCGAGCGCCAGACCGGGTTTCTTTTCCCCAAGTTCGGCTATTCCAACAAGGAAGGATTTCTCTACCAGCAGCCTTTTTTCTGGGCCGTCTCGCCGAGCATCGACGTCACGATCGCTCCTCATATCGAGACCAACGCGCGCGCCGGCCTGCTCGGCGAGTACCGGCAGGTCTTCAGCCGCCGCACGGATGTGGCCACCAGCTTCGCGTACTTCAACGAGCGGCTGCGCAGCAGCCAGGATATCGGCATCCACGGGGCGATCGCCGACCCGCAGGTTCCGCAAGACCGGTGGAACTTCTTTTTGACCCACCGCCAGGGAAGCCCGGCGGGATGGATGACCTACAGCGATATCGATGTGTTCAGCGACGACGTGTTCACCCGCGAGCTGCTGCACGCGGTCGATCGGCCCGGCGCCAATGAGAGGCTTCTTAAGACCGCGCGCTTCGGGACCTCGCGCCTGGGGTTGCTCCGCCACTGGGAGGATACGCAACTGGGCGGCGAGTTTGCCTACTATCAGGATTTCATCCAGCCGGATCGCGCGACGTTTCAGCGAACGCCGGACGTGATCTTTCGTGGCAGCCGGTTTCTTGCCGGCGGCCTGCCCGTGGAATTCCGCTGGCGCGCGCAGGGGATCAACTATATCAGAAGACAGGGAGCGGACGGTTTGCGCGTCGATCTTCGCCCGGAGATTTTTTTACCGCTGCGCGCTGCCCCGTACCTGTTCGGTTCCTTTAGCATCGCGCCGCGCGAAACGCTCTATTATCTCTACAGCCGGCGGAATCTGTTCCATGAGGCAAGGCCGTTCGATCGGACCAACTCGCGAGAGCTGTTTGAGGTCCGCGGCCGGCTGGGAACTTCGCTTGCGCGCGTCTTTTCGGCCTCGGTGCTCGAGCTCAAGGAGTTCAAGCACATCGTCGAGCCCGAGCTGCAGTACCTTTTTATACCGGGCACCAGCCAGCGCGATATTCCGATCATGGACGACACGGACCGGATCAACCGGCGCAACCTGATTACGTTCTCCGTGACCAACCGCTTCTGGGGCAAGTTCGCGCGCGAGCCGCTTCGTCTGCCCGAGCAGCCGGAGGTCGAGCTGCTCGAAGAGCCGCCGGCCGAGGAGCTGCGGGAGATGGGGCGCGTCGTTTTCGCGCTCGGTTACGACATCGATAAGGAAAGAAAGGGCGGCGACACGCTTACCGACCTGGACACGCGCTTGGTCTTGACGCCGCTCAGCTACTTGAACTTGGGCCTTTTGATCGGCGTCAATCCGGGGCCGTGGCAGGTGCGCCAGGCGATGGCCACGGTCGGGATCTCGGATCCGCGGCCGATCATGCGGCGCTTTCTCGATCCCGATTTCATGAGGCCGAGCAGCATCGACGTTAGCTACCGTTTTATCCGGCGAAATTTTCTGTCGCCGCTCGGCGACAATGCCAATCTCGCGACCCTGCCGCCGGAGCGGGAGATTAACCGGGACGCCGTGGGCTCCTTGGGGCTGAATGTTTTTTTGCGCCTGACCGACCATCTGCTCTTTCGCTTCTCGTCCAACTACGACGCGCGCGATCATCGCTTCACGAGCAATCGGGTCGCGGCGAAGATTCTCTCCCAGTGCGAGTGCTGGAGCGTGGCGTTCTCCGTGGGCCGATCGGTCAATCCCGATCGCACCCGCTTCGAATTTCAGTTCTCGCTCTTGGGTCTGGGTTCCACGAACACCGGCTTCGGCTCCGGGCTTGTGGGCCTGGGCGGCGAGTTGCGAAGAGCGCCGGCCTTTTGAGGGCGGCGGGCTCGAAGGTTCGATGAGATCTCACGTGCCGGCAAAGCGAGCGTCGCGCGATGGCTAGAGCTACGCCGCAGGCGCATAAAGTCGCGCTCGTCACGGGCGGCTCCCGCGGCATCGGGGCGGCGATCGCCAGAAAGCTCGCGGCCGCTGGCGCCGACCTGGTGATTAATCACCGCAAGGCGGGCGGGTCATCCCAGGCCAAAGCAGAGGAACTGTGCGCCGAGATCCGCGCCGGCGGCAGCCGAGCGCTGCTCGTGCCGGCGGACATCGCCGTCAAAGCGGCGGTCAAGGCGATGCTCGCTCAGGTCCGGGAGGAGTTCGGCCGGCTCGATTTTCTCATTCTCAACGCGGCGCGCGCCCCGTTTCGCCCGCTGGAAAATTTGCCCGAGCGCGAGCTGCGACAGCTCGTGGAAACAAACTGGCTCGGCAACCTGTTTTGCGTCCAGGAGGCGCTTTCGCTGCTCGAGGCGAGCGCCGGCAAGGTTGTCTTTATCTCCAGCCTGGGGAGTCGCTTTTACAGCCCCGCCTATCCTTTAGGAAGCATGAAGGCCGCGATGGAAGCCGCCGTGCGCGATCTCGCGGAAGGCTTAAGCGGCCGCGGCATCGCGGTCAACGCCGTGTGCGCCGGTCTGGTGAAAACGGATTCCTTCAAGCTCTTGAGGCGACTGTGGGAAGGTCTCGACCGCCTGCCGGAGGAGTTTTTCGTCGAGCCGGAGGAGATCGCCGATGTGGTGCTCTTCTTGTGCGGTCCGGGAGCGCGGGGAATGCGCGGCCAGACCGTCGTTGTCGATCGCGGGCTCAGCAACAGCTTGATGCGCTTTCCGCCTCCGGCGTGAAAAGACCTATGATCCGAAGGATGGCGATCTATGACGAGACCAAGGCCGATCACAGAAGAAAAAGTCCTCGAAACCGTCCGCCAAAATATCGCGGACGCGTTGCGCGTCCCGGTGGAAAAGATTGCGCCGGAAACATCGCTGGTGCAGGATCTCGGCGCCGAGTCGCTCGATTTTCTCGATATCAATTACCGGATGGAGCAGAGCTTCGGTATTCGAACCGCGCGCCATTTCGTGATCGAGCACATCGAGGAGCTTTTCGGAGAAGGCGCCGCGGTCGATGAGAGCGGCCGATTGACGGAAAAGGGCGCCGAAGTGTTGCGGTTGCGCCTCGGAGATCACGCAGAGCTCAAGGCCGGCATGGCTCTGGAAGACGTGCCCGCGCTCGTCACGGTGGGCGCCGTGGCAAGCGCGATCCGCGATATCCTCGACACGCTCCCGGAGGCGTGCCCGCAGTGCGGTAAGTCGGAGTGGATTTCGCAAGACGGCACGCACGTTCGCTGCGGCGCCTGCGCCGCGCCCGCGCCGTACGCGACCGGCGACGACCTCGTCAGAGATTGGCTGCGCCGCGTTCAGGACGAGAAAAAGATCTTCTGAGCTTGCCGCCTTCGGGAAAAAGCGATGGCGCTGAGAGCGCGCAGGGTGGCGGTCACCGGCTTGGGAATGGTTACCTGTCTCGGTCGGAACGCCGAGGAAACTTTCAGCCGCGCGTGCCGCGGCGAGTCCGGGATCGACTTCATCCGCTCGTTTGACACGAGCGGGCTCCCCTGCCGCATCGGCGGCGAGGTCGACGACGCCTGGCTGGAAAACGCCGACCTCAGCCGGCTCGGCAAGCTTGCAAAGTTTGCCGGGCGGGGCGTAAAGATGCTCGTGCTCGCGGCCGAAGAGGCGGCCGGGCAGGCGCGGCTCGACGGAATCGCCCGGCGCGACCGGGTCGGCGTGGCGCTTGGATCGCACGGGGAAAACCCGTCCGTAGACGAGATGCGCTTTGTCCTCAGCTTCTACCGCGGCGACGGGACCTGGGATCTCGAGCGGCTGACGAAGGCGGGCGGCTACCCGTACTCGATCTTTTTTCGGCGCAAGCCCGACATCGCGCTCGCCGTCGTCGCGGCTCGGTTCGATTGCCGCGGCCCGACCTCGTCGATCGCATCGGCTTGCGCGGCCAGCGCCCAGGCGATCGGAGAGGCCTACCGCTACATTCGCGAAGGCAAGGCCGAGGCGATGATCGCCGGCGGCTGCGAGGCCGCGCTCAACTATGCCGGTTTTGCCGGCTTTGTTCTGATCAAGGCCTTGGCCGAGCGCTATCCGAGCCCGCAGCAAGCGTCGCGCCCGTTCGATCGAAAGCGCTCCGGATTTGTGATGTCCGAAGGCGCCGCCGCGCTGGTGCTGGAAGAGCTGGAGCACGCGCGCGCGCGCGGCGCGCCCCTCCTGGGCGAGGTTCTCGGCTACGGCGATTCGGCCGACGCGTACCGCATCACCGACACGCATCCGCAGGGCGAAGGCGCCTTTCTCGCGATGAAGGCCGCGCTTGAAGACGCCGGGTTGCGCCCCGAAGATGTCGGCTACATCAACGCGCACGGCACCTCGACCACGCAAAACGACGCGGTGGAGACGCGCGCGATCAAAAGATTATTCGGCGAACGCGCGCGCTCGATACCGGTGAGCTCCAATAAGTCGATGCTGGGGCACGCGATCGGCGCGGCCGGCGCGATCGAAGCGGGATTGACTCTGATGGGAATGCGCCGTTCGGTGATCCTGCCGACGATCAACTACGAGTTTCCCGATCCGAAATGCGACCTCGATTACGTGCCGAACACCGCGAGGCGGCTAGACCACGCCATCGCGCTCTCCAACTCGTTTGGCTTCGGCGGACAGAACGCGTGCCTGTGCCTGGGAAGAACCGCGGACTAGGCAAACCGTCTCATCGAGCCAGAGGATGCGAGCCGGTAAGACGAATCCTGTCGTGATCACCGGAGCAGGAATGATCACCGCGCTCGGCCGATCCCCCGATGAGACGTGGAAAGAGCTTCTCGCCGGCAGGTCCGGGATCGGTCCGATTACCGATTTTGATGCGCGCGGCTTTAGATGGCAGGCGGCGGCGCAGGTCCGCGGCTTTCCACCCTCGGGTCCGGCTTCGCAGCCCAAATGGGCGCGCATCGCGGACCTGCACACGTACCTGCTGCTCCAGTGCTGCGGCGACGCTTTGAGGGCGGCGGGCGTCGGCTCCTCCGTAGATCCCGAAGACATCGGTCTTTTTGTCGGCATGGGGACGGTCGATTATAAACTCCCGGACCTTGTGCCCGCAGTTTTGGCGTCGCGCGGCGGCGACGGGAGCTTCGATCACGCGGCGTTTTTCGTTCGCGGCTTTGAGCGGCTTTATCCGCTTTTTGCGCTCTCGATGCTGAACAACGTCAGCGCCTGCCTGGCGGCGATCGAGCTCGGGATCAAGGGTGAAAATGCTGTGTTCGCGGCGGACGCGACGGCCGGCGCGCAGGCGCTCGGCGAGGCGCTCCAGACGTTGCGCGAGGAGAAAGCCAAAGCGGTGCTGGCGGGCGGCGTAAGCGAGAAGCTGACGCCGATGAGCCTGGCGCGAAGCCAACTGACGGAACCAGGCGACAGCGCCGAAAGCGCGGGGATGGCGCCGGGCGAAGGTTGCGCGATGGTGTGCCTCGAGCTTCGCGCTCGGGCCGACCAACGGGGCGCGCGCTGCGCGGTCGCGCTTACAGGGTACGGTCACGCGTTCGGCGCCGCGGGCGACGCTTCTTCCGCGACCGCCGCGATCGCGGCAGCTATGCAGGCGGCGCTCGACCGGGCGGAGCTTCGGCCCGACGACGTCGAGGTTGTGCTTGCGCACCACGACGGAACGGCGGCCGACCGGAGCGAGGCCGAAGCGGTCCGGCGCGTATTCGGCGCGTCTTCCAGCAGGCAGACGGTTTGTGCGTCGAAACCTTTTTTGGGCCACCTCGGGCCCGCCGCCCCCGCCGCCGATTTGGTGCTGGCAGCGCAGGCGCTGCGACACCAGACCGTGGCGCCCGCACTGGCCGTGGCGCGCGACGTGGCTCGGGCTCGCCCTGGAAGCGAAGAGCGGGCGCAGCGCTATCGGAGCGTCCTTATCAACGCGCGGAGCTCCGAAGGCCATGCGTCGTCGCTCGTCGTCCAGAGCCTGGACTCGTTGGAGTAGCCGTGCGCTTTATCTTCGTTGACCGGGTAACCAAACTCGAGAAGGGAAAAAGCATCGAGGCGATCAAGACGTTCTCGCTCGCGGAGGAATTTCATCGCCGCCATTTCGGCAGGGTGCCGCTGGTCCCAGGCGTCGTTTTGATTGAGTCCATGGCGCAAGCCTTGGGTTGGCTCATCAACTACTCCCACGATTTCAAATTGATGGCGATCATGTCACTGCTCGACGGCGTCAACGTGAGCGCGCGGCTGCGCCCCGGTTTTGCCGCCCGCGTCAGGGCGGAAATCGTTTCCACCTCCGACAGCGACTCTATGGGAAAAGCGCAAATCGAGGCGAACGGGACAGTGATTGCGTCCGCAAAGCGCGTGATCTACACGCACTCCTACGCGGTGGATCCCAAAGATCTCGTACAGTGGTTCCGCTACTGCGGCGGCGACCCGCGCGTCCCGCCTGAGGCAGATCGCCGGCGCTAGCGATGGCGAAGCGCGTGGTGGTGACAGGCTTGGGCGTAGCGACGCCGCTGGGGTTGCGGGTGGAGGAAAATTGGACCAAGGCGCTCGCGGGGATTTCCGGCATCCGGCGCTTTAACGCCGCCGGAGCCGCAAGCTCACCGGTGGGAGCCGTCGGCAGCGTCGTCGAAACGGATTGGCGCGAGGTGGCGAGCGAGTTTGTCGAAGAAGCCGAGACAGAGGGCGAGAGACGAACGCTGTTTGCCTTATGGGCGGCGCGCCGGGCGCTCGAAGACGCTGGATTTCCGGAGCCCGCGCCGCGAGAGCGCTTCGGCGTTGTCCTGGCGGCAGGAGCGGGAATCGCCAATTTGGAAGATGTTCACCGTTGGTTGTCCAGCGACGGCCGGTTCGACGTCTTCCGCTTCGGCCGCGAATGCGAGCGGGCGCAGCGGGATTCCATTCTCAGGAATCTGCCGCAGCGGGCAGCGTCACTGATCGCCAGGAGATTTGATCTGCGCGGCCTCAATTGCACCGTGACCACCGCTTGCGCTTCTGCCACGCAGGCTTTGGGTCTGGCGTTCAGGTCGGTGCAGCGAGGCGAGGCGGACGTGGTGCTGGCCGGAGGCGCGGATTCGATGATCAACCCCGTCGGCCTCGCGAGCTTCGTGGTACTCCAGGCCGCGGCGCGCGGCTCTGAGGACCCCGAGCGTCTCTGCCGGCCGTTCGACAGGCGGCGCAGCGGCCTGGTGGTCGGCGAGGGGGCGGGAATCGCTGTTCTCGAGGAGGAGGAACATGCGCGCCGGCGGGGCGCGCGCGTCTACGCGGAGGTCGCAGGCTACGGATCATCGCTCGACGCCCATCAAGTGACCGCCCCGCACCCGGACGGTCAAGGCGCGGCGCTTGCGATGCAAAGAGCGATCCGCGACGCGGGTCTCAGTCCGGACCAGATTCACTACATCAATGCTCACGGGACCGGGACGAAGTTGAACGATGTCGCGGAGACCACCGCGATCAAACGGGTTTTCGGCGACGCGGCCGCCAAGACGCCGATCAGCTCGACCAAGTCGCTGATCGGCCACTTGATGGCGGCCGCCGGCGGGCCTGAATTTGTTTTTACCGTGCTGAGCGTGGAGCGGGACGAAATCCATCCCACGGTCAATCTGACGGCGCCCGATCCCAAGTGTGATCTCGACTACGTGCCGAACGTGAAGCGAAGCCGGACGGTATTCGCTGCGCTTTCGAATTCGTTCGGCTTTGGCGGGCAGAACGCCTGCATCGTCGTGAAGAAGCATCGCGCGCGTCCGGAGGCGGGCCGTGTTTGAGTACCGCTGCGGTATCGACCTCGTCGGACGCGGTAGGTTCCGGGAGATTTTCGAGCGTCGGCCGGCGCTTCTGGAGGATGTCTTCACGGCGCGCGAGCGCGAGGAGTGTCTCGGTCGAGGCGACCCGTGGAAGCATCTCGCCGGGCGCTTCGCGGCAAAAGAGGCGTGCCTCAAGGCTCTCCGCTTGGGCTTTTCGACGCTGGGCATCGATCACGCGCTGAGCGAAATCGAGATCTTGGACGGGGCGAATGGGCAATGGCGGCTCGTGACTCACGACTGGATCGATCGTCTCGCGCGCAGGAGAAAAACGTTCCGGTGGAAAATCTGCATATCCTACACGCGAAACTGGGCGCTTGCGGGCGCGCTCTGGATCGCGCCGGACGCGGCGCGGCGCGAACGTCCGCGCCCTATTTGAAGCCCCAGACGCGAGGGAGACGGCATGCGTTATCTCCTGATCGACCGGATCATTGACTGGAAAGAAGGGCAAAGCATGCGCGGCCTAAAAAATGTCGCGCTAAGCGAAGACTTCCTCGAGCATCATTTTCCGAAAAATCCGATCATGCCCGGAGTTTTACTGTTGGAAGCGCTCGCGCAGCTTGCAGGCTGGCTCGAAGCGGCTTCCTCACGGTTTGAAAACTGGTTTCTGCTCGAGAAGGTGGAACGCTGCCTGTTCTATGATTTTGCGCGTCCCGGCGACGCGGTTGAGCTGCAGGTCGCGTTAAAATCGAAGGCCGGCGCCGCCCGTAGCTTTACGGGCACGTGCACGGTGGGAGGCAAACGAAGAGCGGCGGCGGAGTTCTCGGGCTCGGTCATGCCGCTGGCCGAGCTCGAAGATGTCGACGAGCAGCGCAGAGTATTTCGCTTGTTGTCGAGGACCGAAGGGGAGCCGTGAAGGAGACGGACGCGGTTATCACCGGTTTGGGACTTGCGACACCCTTGGGAAACGGCGTCGAGGTCTCCTGGGGCGCCGTCAAAGCGCAGACAAGCGGCATCCGGCACGTCCCGAGGCGGGGAGTGCCGGACTGCTTTCAATACGCAGGCAGGGTCGACGAGATCGCCGCCGCCGAGGCCGGGCCCGCAAGCCTTGCGGCGCAGAAGAAATTTCTCAACCGCGGCGCGCTCCTGGGACTTGCGGCCGCCGGCGAAGCGGTCTCCCATGCGGGGATCCGCTTGGAAGCGGTGCCGCCGGAACGCCGCGCGTTATTTATCGCCTCCGGAGATTTCACGCGCGCGGGATGCGATTCGTTCTATCCGGCGTTCAAGGAAAGCACGGACGCGTCGTGGAGCAAAACCGACGCGGACAGGCTCAACCGCGCCACGCTCTCCGGCGTGACTCCTTTTGTGCTGCTCGAGTCGATCGCCAACAACCTTTTCAGCTATCTCTCGGCCTGTTTCGAATTCCGCGGGCCGAACACGAGCCTCGCGAGCCTTTCCCCTTACGGCAGCCAGGCGCTCGAGCTGGCGTGCCGGGTCATTGAGCAACGGCGAGCCGACGTCGCGCTCGTCGTCGGTTACTGCAGTTGGGTCAACGATATCGCGCTCTACGAGCTCGAGGGGCTTGGGTTGCTTTCCAAGTGCCGGTCTGGCGCGGCCTCATTTAGACCTTTCGATCGCGCGCGCGACGGGTTTATCCCCGGCGAGGGGGGAGCGGCGCTTTTTCTCGAAGCGGAAACTTTGGCGCGCCGTCGCGCCGCGGCGACGCTCGCGCGCGTCCGCGGCTCGGCCAACCGTATCAAGCCGACCCTGGACTTGGGAGTGGCTCCCAACGTCACCGAGGAGACCATGCGCGCGGCACTCGAGGAAGCGCGCCGCGAGCCCAAAGAATTGGCGTTCGTCTGCGGTCACGGGAGCGCCACTTCAAAGGGAGACCGGTCCGAGCTGGGAGCCCTTGGGGCGCTTTTCCACGACGCGGGCTCGGCCCCGGTCTGTGGGCTTAAGTCCTACTGTGGACACATGGGAGCCGCGAGCGATCTGGCGGAAATTGTCTGGTCGATCAAGGCGGTCGCGGCAGGTCTGGTTCCCGGGACGTTGAACTTTCGCGAGACTGAGGCTGATTTTTCCGGCGTTCCAATCTCCGCGCGACACCGGCCGACGAACAAGCGGCTGTTCCTTTCGAGCAGCTATGGCATGGGAGGCCAGTCGTCCGCGATCGTGATCGAAGTCGAGCCGTAATCTTTTTATGCGGCGTGGCAACCGGAGCAGGAAGGGAAAGCTTCGCGAACTGGCGGAGTTTATCCCCGCTTACGCGGGGTTTCGCGTCGCCGAGATGCTGCCGCTCCAAGCCGCTCACCTGGTCAGCCGGGCGCTTGGAGCGGCGTTCTACTTTCTTCTGCCGCGCCGGCGCAGAATCGCCCTCGGCAACCTGCGACACGTTTTTGCCGGCGCGAAAACCGAGCGCGAGATTCGCGCGCTGGCGCGGCAAAGTTGCTATTCTCTCGTGGCTTCGCTCTTCGAGACGGCGAAGTTTTTGGCGGATCTAAAGCGCGGCAGCGCCGAGATTCGCGCCGCGGAGGCCGAGGTGGAGCTTCTCTTCAGGAAGGCGAAGGAGCTTCACCTGCGCGCCCGGGGATGCATTTTTGTGACGCCGCATCTCGGCAATTGGGAGCTTCTTCCCTATGTCGCGGCGCGCGCCGGCATCCCGCTCGTGATCGTGGCGCGGCCGCTCGATAACCCCCGATTGGAGGAGCTTCTCTATCGCTACCGGACGGCGAGCGGCCAGCTCGTGATTCCAAAGACCAATTCGATTTTTTTCCTGCAGCGGGCGCTTCGCGCCGGAAAATCCATTGGTCTATTGCCGGATCAAAGCACGATGAAAGCGATTTCGGTCGACTACCTGGGCCGCAAGGCGACGACCACGCCCGTGCCCGCGTTCCTGGCGACGCTTTACCAGCGCCCGATCGTCGTCGTCGCTTGCTGCCGCAAGCCGGGGTATTTTCGCTACGAAGGGTTTGTCAGCGATCCCATCTGGCCGAATCCGGACGGGAACGAGAGGGCGGAGATCTTCCGCCTGACCGAAGAGATGAACCGCTCGATGGGCGCGATCGTCGAGCGCTATCCCGAGCAGTACTTTTGGATGCACGATCGATGGAAGGTGTACCATACAAAGCCTGGCCTTTCGCTGTGAACAGGGTGGGGAACGAAGATTGGGCCGGCTCGGACGAGGGGCGATCGTGAGCGAAAGTCAGCGGCAGATCCCCTATATCGATTTTCTCATCGAACGCTTGGAGCGCGGTGAGACCGTTTGGCAAAAGGCGTTCGGACTCCACGTTCACTGGGGATATTGGCCTGATCCACGAAGCGCCACGGCTTCGATCGACGATTTTGCTCAGGCCGCCGAGCGTCTGGGGCGCTTGGTGTGCGATGCCGCTGGCGTAACGGACGGGATGCGCGTCCTCGACGTCGGCTGCGGTTTCGGCGGGACGCTCGCCAGCCTCGGCGCGCGCTTTGAGGGGCTCGATCTGTGGGGTTTGAACATCGACTACCGCCAGCTCGAGCGCGCGCGCCGCCAAGCAATCCCGCGCGCGCGGAATCGGCTACAGTATGTTGCAGCCGACGCCTGTTTACTCCCGTTCGCGAACGAATCGTTTGACGCGCTTTTAGCCGTCGAGTGTATCTTTCACTTTTCCAGCCGGAGGAGGTTCCTCCGCGAGGCTCGTCGCGTGCTCCGCCCCGGCGGGCGGCTCGCGTTCTCGGATTTCGTGCCACGGGTAAAGACACTGCCGCTCCTCGCGCTCATGTTTGCGTTCTTCCGTTCCGCGGTCGTTAAGACCTACGGCGACTGTAATTTGCCTTGGTCGATTGCCAAGTATCACAGGCTGGCGGGCGCGGCGGGGTTCGCATCGATCGGCTGCGAAGATATCACTGCCAATACCCTCCCGACCTATGTGACGCTGCGGCGGATGAGCCTGCGTTTGTCGCGCCATGCGGCAGCGGCGACGCGCTTTCTCGAGTGGGCGAGCCGCGCCGGCTGGCTGCGCTATCTCGTCCTGGGCTTCGAGCGAAAGGCGTAGGAACGCCGATCGCCATCTGGCAGGGACGCTCGCGTTGTTGTAAATTGCAGCCGTACGGTACGAAGGCCGGCGAATGGATCTGGCGAGCCGGACTCTCGTTCTTCGCATCGCTGAAGCGTGAAATTCAATGCGACTTCACCCTGAAGCCCTCTCCTGGGCGCGCCTTTATACCGAGCTAACGCCATGAGCCCAGCACCGCGAACATGATTTCGGCCATACGAAGCGTCTCTCTATTCATGGCCGCGGCGTGGACCGCGCTCGTATCGGTCGCCTACAGCGATTTGGAGCTGATCTTTCGCTACGGCGCCGTGGGCTGGCTTGGTTGCGCTGCGATCTGGGTCCTAAGCTGGCTCCTTCGACAGGGCTCAGGACAGGCCCTTCGACGGAGCTCAGGGAAGGCCGGGGGGCCGCGAGCAGGCAAGAAGCTCAAGCGCGTCAAGCCGCGCTCGCTGGCGATCGGGGCGGCCGCTGGCGTCGCATTCGCGGCGGTTGTGTTGACCGGGTACTGGTTCGGAAAAAGCGAACACTCTTCGGCGAGGACGTTGCCTGCTCGCGAGTCGCAGCCTCTGAATCGAGCCTCGGCGGTCGACCGGCCGCCGGGCGACAGCGCGGAGCGGCACCGTGACGGGACGTGGTCGGTCCAGGTGGGATCCTTACGCAACGAGCAGGAAGCAAAAAAGATTGCGCGGGCGCTGACGGACAGGGGATGGGACGCTTACGTCACGAGGGCGAACGTCAACGGGAAGGTCTTTTACCGCATCCACGTCGGGCGCTTTAAAACGCGCGTCGCGGCGGAAAAACTTCTTCTCAAGCTCAAGGACAGGGAAGGCTATTCGGAAGCGTTCGTCGCCTCCATGTAGCGGGCGCGTTTGACCGCGCGCTACAGCGCAATGGTCTCGATCCGTTCGACCTCTTCGGGCAAAAGCGCGAGCTTTTCCGCTTCGAGATCCTCTTTCATGTGTCGCTGGTTTGTCGTTCCGGTGAGCGGGAGCATCCCGACCTGCATCGCAAAGCGAAAGATGACCTGCGCGATTGCGGCTTTGAGGCGGCCGGCGATTCTGCGGATCTCCGGATGAGAGAGGAATTCGACATTGGCAGTCAAGAGCGAAAATCCCTGATAGACGATGTTTTCGCGGCGGCAGATCTCGCGCACCTCTTTATCCCAGCCTAGCGCCGCAAAGCAGCGGTTTTGCACGACCATGGGCTTGACTTGGGCGCGTTGGCAAAACTCTCTGAGCTGGGCGGGCGTGACGTTGCTGACGCCGATCATTCTCGTCTTTCCCGAGCGGTAGAGCTCTTCGATGGCCGCCCATACCTCCCAATCGGCTTGACCCAGCCCCCAGCGCTGGTACGGCCCGTGAAGGACGTACGAGTCCAGATAGTCGGTATGGAGATGGGCGAGCGAGCTCGCGAAAGACTGATTGACCTGCGTCGTAAGATCGGCCGAAGGGTCGTAGGGCGGCCGCCCTCCCTGACCGTTAAGCGGGGTAAATTTGGTCTGAACAAATAGGCTTTCGCGCTTGATGCCTCTCTTCTCCAGGGCTTGAAGGGCGTCTCCCACGAGCGCCTCGTCGTAGTGGATGATCTGATTGGCGGTATCGATGGCCTTGAAGCCGGTCGTTACGGCCAATTCCACGAGTTCTTTGGTGGCCTCTTTTTTCCAGGCGGTTCCGTACATAAAAGAGGGGAGCGCAATGTGATTGTAAGTCGTCAAGCTCATAAGACTCCTCTCATTTATGGCTATCCGGTTTCGCGCGGGCTGTCCAGTCGCTTGGGCTGGCGTAAAAATTCTCGGCGCCGCGCCGATGAGAATGAAGGGGGGCGGGCCCTTCGACCATGCTCAGGGCGGGCCCTTCGAGAACGCGCCGCGGAGTCGGACGCGGTGGGTTTCGCGCAAGGCGCCTCGACCGATCCTAGAGCTCGCTTTTTTCGGAGGCTATCGGTGCGCTGGGCGAAGCTTTCGAAAGAGAATCCGTAGGGTGGGTTGAGTCCACGAAACCCACCAGGAAGTCGGAGGCGATGGGTTTCGGCGCAAGGCGCCCAACCCATCCTACGATTCTGTGGTATAGATTTCTCCCGGCCGCGCCGGCTTTGCGGCTATCCCGCCAACCGGTCAGACCTGCGAAAGGGCTTGGAGCATGAGACACGCCGGTTTTTTTCTGGCACAAAGAGCTGATCGACCGCCGGGTTCATGTTTGATGCGAGAGATTCGGTCGGACCTTGTCTACCGCGTGCTTTTAATCGCCGCGCTCGTGATTGTCGGATGGGGGGCGGTTCGCACAACCGCGCGAGCCGAACACGAGCGACTGGAAATTACCGGCTTTCTCGACCGCGATTCTGTAAATACCGCCGAGCGGGTGTCCCTTCAGGTCAACATGGTAAATCTCGGAGAGATTCCCCTGACATTGTCCGGCATGGAGCTAATTCCTGCCTCCGGGGGAAGCTGCCCAAGTTTTGGCAAGACGACGTTGCGGCCCCACGCGACCTGGTCGGCGGTATGCCAGCTGTCGTTATCACAGCCGGGGACGTACAACGTCGGCGCCAAGGTGTCGTGGGCTGCGACGGGGAAGGAAGATATTCATTACGATTCAGCCAAAATTATTTCTCGCTTGACCGTAACATCGAGCCGGAATTCCGCGCCGCCCATCGGTCCGGCCGTCTGGGCTCTTTTGGCCGTTGTTCTCGCCGCCGGCTTGGCGGTCACCCGCCGCCGTTTTGCCGACTATCAGATCTTTTGGGGAGCTCTTGTCGGGCTTTGTTTCGCGCTCATCGTCGCGGGAGTCTTTCAGAAAAGCCCGGCACTCGTTATCGCGGGCCTGGCCGGCTGCTTGGTCGGCGCGGCGCTGCTTACAACCGGCCGGCACGGTTTTCAAAGACTCGTAAACCGGCTGGTGAAAGCCGGACCCGTGGAGTTCTCGCCGTACGCCGCCGGCAGCCGCAGGCTCAAGATCGCCAAAATCCGCGAATCCGAATACATCGAACAGGAGACGACTCCGGCGCAGATTGTCGGTAGCGAAGAGAGAATCGATTATTACATCGAGCTTTCCCGATTGCGCGGCTATTGGCTCGAATCTGAGCTGATCGCCTCCTGCGAAGAAATACCGTCATCCGAGACGTTCGCAGCGCGATCCGAATGGCTGAAGAAACTCAAATCAACGAGTCCCGCGGCCTTAACCGAAGATCTTTGCACCAGGCTTGAGGCGACCTACCTCGAAGGCGCCAGGCTGGAGAGCTTCAAAAGATGCTTTAACGACGACATCAAGCCGCGTTTACAGCCGGAAGCCCAACGTGGGCCAAGCCGGGAGGATATTCTTCGGGCCATCGAAACTCTGGAGGCAAAAAAAGATAGCCTGCTCACGCCGCAGTATTTCGTAAACCTCGCCCGCCTCAACCTGATGCTCCACAAACGCGAGAAGGCGTTGTCGCTCCTTTACGAAGGATACGACCTCTTCCCGGACAACCTCAAGACGATCATTTTGCTTTCCGATCACCTGGCCATTCTAAACCAGGATTTCACCACCGCCGCGCACTACGGCATGCGCGCGGTTCGGCTGGCGGAAGACGCGCGCAAAAACCTCGAGCGGTGGTACGGCGATGCGAAGGCGCGGATCGAGCGCGATTCCTCAAAGCCGCCCGCTCGCTATCTCAAGCCTGTCTTGGAAAGCCATGAGAAGCGGTGGCGCGAGCGGCTGTCCACGATGTGGCTGGAGAAGCTCGAGCTGCAGCTAAAAAACAACGTCGCGTATTACATCGGCGCCGGGCGCCTCGACGAGTATGCGGGCATGGCCAGGGAATTCGCCAAGACGATTAACGAGCGCGACACGCTCAACTATAATTATCTCGATACGCTCGGGTTCGTGATGCTGCGATTCGCCGACGGCGAAGGCGCCGCCGGCGACGAGGAGGAGGTGAAAAGAGACCTGAGGGAAGCGTGCTCTCTCTTTAGCCGCGCGGCGAACCTCGCGCGGCGCAACAACGATGAGGGCAGCGCGGAAGCGATCGAATTTCACTACGAGCAGGCGGCTAAGCGACTCGAAAGCCTGCTTTAAATCCAGAAGGGTTTTTCAGCCGATGGGTCTTACGGGGGTCATGGCGAGAATCTAGATGCTTTCCCGGCTTGTGTCAACACCGGCGCCGGCCAGCGCTCGGGTCGCGGGCCGCCCCTTCTAGGAGACCGCGCCTTTCTCCTCGGAACCGCGAATTCTCCATCGATCGATGCGCCGATCCGATTTCCCCATCTTCGAAATCGAGCCGCAGGTGCGCGAGGCTCTTCGGACGCACCGGCGGCTTGTCATCAGCGCGCCTACAGGCTCGGGAAAATCGACCCAGGTGCCGCAGATGCTCCTCGATAGCGGCGCTCTCGGCGCTGGCCAGGTCGCGATCCTTCAGCCGCGCCGGCTGCCGGCGCGGCTTTTGGCGGCCTGGGTTGCGCGGGAGCGCGGCGCACGACTCGGCGGCGAGGTGGGCTACCAGATGCGCTTTGAGAACGTCACCTCGGCGGACACTCGCATCTGTTACGCAACCGAGGGCGTTCTCCTGCGCCGGATGCTGGGCGACCCGGAGCTGCGCGACGTGAGCGCGATAATTTTCGACGAGTTTCACGAGCGCCACCTCTATGGCGACATCACCTTGGCGCTCGCTCTGGAGATTCAGCGAAAAGCGCGCCCGGACCTCGTGGTCGTGGTCATGTCGGCAACCTTGGATGGGGCGGCGGTCGAGAAGTATCTCGAGCCCTGCGCCGTTCTTTCGTCCGCGGGTCGCGCTTATCCGGTCACCATCGAGTATCTTCGCCAGCCGCGGGCAGGCGCGCCGGTCTGGGAGCTTGCCGTCAGGGAGCTGCGGCGCCTGGCGGATGCTCACCGGGAGGGCGACGCGCTCGTTTTCATGCCCGGCAGATACGAAATCGCCCGGACGATCACGGCGGCGCGCGCGGCTTTGGGCGGCGCGTTTATCGTTCTTCCGCTTCACGGCGAGTTGCCCCCGGCCGATCAGGACGCCGCGGTCGCGCGCTATTCTAAGCGCAAAATCGTTGTCGCCACCAATGTTGCGGAGACCTCGCTTACGATCGACGGCGTGCGCCTGGTGATTGACAGCGGGCTCGCGCGCACCCCGCGCTACGACCCGTACCGCGGCATCAATACCTTGCTCGTCGAAAAGATAAGCCGCGCCGCCGCCGACCAGCGGGCGGGCCGCGCCGGGCGGACCGCCCCGGGATACTGCCTGCGCCTCTGGACCGAAGAGGAGAACCGCTCGCGGCCGGCGCACGAGCTACCGGAGGTAAAGCGGCTGGACCTCGCGGAGGTGGCGCTCACGCTCAAGGCGGCCGGAGTGAACGATCTCAGGGAATTCCGCTGGCTCGAGCCGCCCGAGGCGCGCGCGCTCGCGCGCGCCGAGAGCTTGCTTGCCGATCTCGGCGCCATTGACGGGACAACCGGCGCGATCACGCCGCTGGGCCGGCGCATGGTCGCCTTTCCCACGCATCCGCGCTACGCGCGCATGCTCCTGGCGGCGCACGAGCGCGGGTGCGTGGGGCCGCTGGCGCTGATTGCGGCCCTCACGCAGACGCGAGATTTGTTGCTCCGCGGGGAGCGAAATCGGACGGAAGAGGCGCTCAGCGAGTTACTCGGGGACGAGACGGCTTCGGATTTCTTCGCGCTGATGCGCGCCTGGCGCTACGCCGAGCAGAGCCATTACGACAGCGCGCGCTGCCGGCGAATCGGCATCCACGCGCAGGCGGCGCGTCAGGCGGGACAACTCTACGAGCATTTTTTGCGGCTTGCCGCGGCGGAAGGGCTGGATACGAGGGAAACGCCCGTGCAAGACGAGGCGGTCCAGCGCTGTGTCCTCGTCGGGTTCGTCGACCAGCTCGCGCGGCGCGCCGAGCCGGGATCGGCCCGCTGCACTCTCGTGCACCAGCGGCGCGGCGTCCTTTCGCGCGAGAGCGTCGTCCAGGCGCCGCTTTTTGTTGCCGCCGAAGCGCGCGAGATCGAAAGGGGCGCGGGCCGAGAGCGCGCGCTTGAGGTCGTGCTCAGCCTCGCCACCGCGGTCAAGGAAGACTGGCTCCGCGAGCTTTTCCCCGAGGACCTCGAGGAGGTCCGGCTGGTCGCGTACGACCCCGGGCTCGAGCGCGTCGTGGTTCGAAATGAGCGGCGCTTTCGGGATCTTTGCCTGGACGAAAGCGTCTCTTTCAATCCGCCACGCGACCAAGCGGCGGCGATCCTCGCGCGCGAAGTCGCCTCCGGCCGCATCGCTCTCGACGACTGGAGCCAAGCGGTCGAGCCGTGGCTCGTGCGCGTGAGCCGATTGCGCGAGTGGATGCCGGAGCTGGAACTCCCGGCGATCGGCGACCAAGAGCGGCGCGCGCTCCTGGAGCTCATTTGTCACGGCGCAACCAGCGCTAAGGCACTCCGGCGCAAGCCCGCCCTGGCGGTCGTCAAGTCATGGCTCGGCGCACGGCAGCAAGCCTGGGTCGAACAGTACGCGCCCGAGCGGGTCCGCCTCCCGAGCGGGCGCTCGGCCAAGGTGGTCTACTCGCCGGATGGTCCGCCGACGATCGCCGCGCGCATACAGGATCTGTACGGCGTCAAGGATGCGCTCTCGATCGCGGCGGGCCGCGTCAAGGCGCGCATTCAGGTGCTCGCGCCGAGCAACCGTCCCGTGCAGGTGACCGACGATCTGTCGCTCTTCTGGCGCGAAACCTATCCGAAACTAAAGCAGGAGCTTAAGCGCCGCTATCCGAAGCACGAGTGGCGGTAAAGACGGGCGCCGGTAGCTCCTAAAGATTGAGCCGATTATTTTTTTTGCAATTCATCGCGCGCCGGGTGATGATACTGGAGGGTGTTTTTGACTTCCGCAAAGCGCTACGCCACCGCAAGCGGAAGCGCGCATAGGATGCTTTCCCGGCCGGCGAAATTTTTTGTCATTGAAAGATATCTCCTTCCGGTGCTGTCGTTGCCGCTTCGAGCGCTGATGAGAAGCCTTAGGCCGAGGGAGGTCGACCGCGCCGCCATAGCCGAACTTTTGGCGCCGCCGCGCCTCGTTATCGCCACCTACCACGGCATGCTGTTTAACCTGCTGGCCTGCGCCGGGCTCGTTTGCCTCCCTCCGCCGCGGCAGTTTTTCGTCATGACGAGCCCCAGCTACGACGGGAGATTATTGGCGGCATTTCTGCGCCGCTTCGGCATTGGCAGCGTGCGCGCCTCGAGCCGAAGCCGAAGCGTGAGCGGGAGCGCCGAGTTTATCCGCCGCATCGAGGCCGGGGACATCGGGTTGATTGCGGTGGACGGTCCGCGGGGGCCGCGCGGCGCGGTGAAGCCCGGCTTTTTGAAGCTCGCCGCGGTCGCTGGCGCCGAGGTTATTTTGCTTGCCGCCGGGGCGAGCTACGGCATCACTTTTCCAACCTGGGATCGCGCTCAGCTGCCGGGGCCGTTTGCGCGGATCGATCTTGCGTTCGAGCGCTTTCCCGTTCCGAGCCGTGGCCCTGGCTTCGGCGACGAGCTGCAGAAATTGCAGACGGCGCTCGAGGGGCTCGCGCTACAGGTCGGCAGCGCAATCGTTCGTGAGTCTCGCGCGAGGCCGTCGTGCGGCTGAAACGAGACACGGGCAGGGCTTGCGCGGCGCTTGAGCTCTCGCTGCTTTTCGCCCTGTGGTTTGTCAATGTCTGGGTGGTCTGGGCGCGGACCGGAGCCTCGGTCTGGACCGCCGCCGGATTTGCCGCCCTTGCGGTCGTCGTTGGCGCTTCGATAGCGGTTCGCCGGCCGAGCTGGAAAAGCGCCGGCTTTCGCCTGGATAATTTCGGCCCCGCTCTCCGCCAGGTGGCGGCGCCGGTGGCGCTCTTCGGCGGGCTTTTTTTGGCCGCCGTCTATTTGACCGGCGCTCGCCTTCAATTCACGGCGCCGGCCAGATTGGCTCAGGTGCTTGCCGGCGGCATTGCGCAGCAGGGCTTTTTTTTAGGCTACCTGCTGCAACGCTGGAGCGCTCTGCTCGGCAACCCGGCCGGCGCCGTTTTTGCCAACGCGGTTTCGTTTGCCGCCGTTCATTTGCCACACGCCTATCTTTCGGCTTTGACTTTTCTCGGCGGTCTTTTTCTCGGCGCGCTATTTTTGCGCGCGCGAAACGTCCTTGCGCTGGGCGTGGTGCACGGCGTTCTTTCCGCTTTGCTGGTACCGACGCTGCGCGGCGCGGGCATGCTCGACACGACGCAAATCGGGCCGCCGGAGCTGGCGCCACTGGCGGAAGCGATCGTTGCTGAGCGGCGCCCGGGCGAGCGTGTCGGAGTCGGCCCGCGCGGCGTCGAACCGAGTCAGTTGGGCCCGCGTTTTCAAACGCCGGTCGAGGTTATTGGCGATAGGTACCGAGACGACGCGTTCAACCGGGAGAAAATAAGCGCGTTTTTGACTTCGCCGCGGCGGGTTTTCTTGCTCCTTAGCGAGGCCGATTACCAAAACTGCGTTCCGCTCGAGCTGAGGCAGGATACTTATATCCTGGCGCAGCGTTGGGTGTTGAGACGAAAATTTACCTTCGACCGCGCGCTCGTGCGAGAGTTTTTCCACGGTGACGGCGACTTCCCGGTTCTTGCCGCTTTGCGCGAGCGCGCCTTGTTGCTTTCCAACCGCCCGCCACCGGCGCCGCGCTAAAGGTTTACCCAAAAGGGGATTGCTTTTTCCTTTCTTTGACAAGGGAAAGCTTTGCAAAAAGATCTGCGTGCCAACATGAGACGGTTCATAAGTTTTGTGTTCTTCAGCCGCCAAACCACGCGCAGTGCCTTGAGCGGCCGGCGCTTTGCCGCTCTTGCCGTTTGCCTCCTTATCGGAGCGGCCGTGGGGTGGGGTTCGCTCCGCCGGCCCTACGGGCTTATCCGTTCGGCCGGGCCGGTTTATCCGCCGGTCACTTTAGCGGCGGTGCGTAGCTTTAGGGTCGCGACATTCAATATTCACAGCGGTAAGGGTATAACGGGGTTGAAGGATCTTGCGCGGACCGCCGAGGCGCTCCGTGGAGTGGATTTGGCCGGGCTCAACGAAGTGCGGGGGGCGAATCTTTTTAGCGACGATCAGGCGACAGAGCTTGGCAGACGGCTCGGCCTGGCGGCGGTGTTCGGTCCAAGCGAGCGGCGCTGGTACGTGACGAGCTTCGGTAACGGTCTTCTCAGCCGGTTTCCAATCCTCGAATGGCGAAGCCAACCGATGCGGGCCGGGAGTCGCCGCTCTTACCGGGCGATGATCGTCGCCGGAGCTCAGATCGACGGGCGGAAAGTGAGCGTTCTCGTCGTGCATGTCGAGAGCGGAAAGCTGCGCGAGCGCCAGCTCCGGGAAGTCGCCGATCTTTTTTCGACCGTTGAGCCGCCCGCGATCCTCGTCGGCGACTTTAACGCGCGCGTTTCGCATCCCGAGATCCGGCGGATCCTCCGCTTGAACGGCGCACGCCAGGCTGATCCGGTAGCGCCGGGCGCGGAAAAAAGAATCGATCATATTTTCGTCAGAGGGCTTCGTATTCGGGCCAGCGGGACGAAACAGACAGACGCCTCCGATCATCCTTTGGTCTGGGCCGAGGTGGAGCTTTCGGAGGCGAGGATTTCTCGACCTGCCGCGGCTCTGTGCTATGCGTGCTTCTCGGGCTAGGGCGACGGGTGCGGCTCCGCCGCTACCGGCCTCGGACCTCCGGACGAAGGCCTTTACTGCAGGCGCGATCGGCGTCTTGGCGCTTGCGGCCTTTGTGCTTTTTTTCAATCTCGCGGGCGCGCGCACGCTTACGTTCCATGAAGGGCTTGTCGCTGTAGTGGCGCGCGAGATGGTCGCTAGCGGAGACTGGATCGTTCCTCGCTTCGGCGGCGTTCCTCGATTGGAAAAGCCGCCGCTGGCCGCCTGGCTGGTCGCGGGGCTGAGCCGAGTGACCGGAGGCGTCGACGAATGGACAGCCCGCTTGCCCGCAGCGCTGTCGGGCCTTTTGCTTGTGTGCCTGATCGGGTCATGGGGTATCCGCTGGTATGGTCGCCGGGCGGGCCTGCTTGCGGCGGTGGTGCAATCCACGACCGTGTACACGATCACGCAGGCAAGGCTCGGCGAAGTCGACATGACGCTTTGCCTGCTGACGACGGCCGCGCTTTTTTTGGTCGCCACCGAACACGCTGACGAGCCCAAGCCGATGGGACACCTCCGGTGGATCGCCTTCTATCTCTTCGTCGGGATCTCGTGGCTGGGGAAGTTTATTGCAGGTCCGGTCCTGGTGCTGGTGCCCGCGGCGATCTATCTGCTTGTCCGAGACGGCGCGCGCGGCTTAGTCCGCCTCCTGAACCCGATCGGAGCGATGTGCTTCTCGGCTCTGGTGGCGTTCTGGCCGGCCCTGGTGGCGCGCGAGATCCCGCAAGCGTGGGCGACATGGCATGACGAGATCGTCGGCCGCTCGCTGGGCGCCATGGGCCGGGAGCCTCCATGGTACTATTTCTATGCCATCCTCTGGCTGATGCTTCCGTGGACGCCCGCCACCATCGCCGCGTTGCCGCAGAGCTGGCGGCGCGGCTGGAAGGAGGGCGAGACGCGCGAGCGCTTTTTGTGGACGTGGTTTTTGGGACAGCTGGCGCTGCTCAGCCTTTCCGCATTCAAGCACCAACACTACATTATTCCCGCGCTGCCGGCGCTTTCGCTGATGACCGGCCGATGGCTGGACGGCGCGCTTGCAAGCGGCGCGCGGCTCAACTCCCGTGGACTGAGTAGGCGAGCGGCCGTTGCGGGCATGATAGTCCTGGCTGGCATCGGCTCGGGGGCGATTTTCATCGCCGGTCGAAGATGGCCGGAGCTGATTTTGCCGCTGGGGCTAGGCATCGGCATGGGCGCGCTCGGCGGCTGTGTTGCGATTGGCCTTCTCTACCTCGGGCGCATCCGCGCGGCGGCGCTTGCGGCTCTTCTGGTCTTTATCGCTTGCTATCTCGGCGCTGTCGGGTGGCTGCTGCCGCGGCGCGATCCGCGCTTGCCTGCGGTTGAGTTTGCGCGCAAGGCGGATGCGCGCGTGCCGGCGGGCCGCCCGGTGGTTCTTTATGCAATGGGTCCGAGCCCCCTTGCCTTCTATCTCAAGCGCGGGTTTGTGCGCGAAGAAAGTGTTGCGGGCTTACGGGAGCGCCTTGGTCGCGAGGGGACGATTTACGTGATCGCGCGCACGGCCGCTCTGGGTGAGATCGAGAAGTTTGCTCGGATTCGCCGCATCGAGGAGACGAGAAACCCGACGGAGTCTTTTCTCAGGAAAAACCCGCCTCTCTCTTTGGTCGAAGTCGCGCAAGGCCCGGTGGCGGTGAGCGATCAGGTTAGCGCCGCCGCCAACGCCGCCTCGGCGCGCGACCGGGGCGGTCCGGCGGCAGGCAGCGCGGGGCGAGTCGTTGAGAAGCTGCGATCCGATTGAGGAAGCCCCCGGCCGTTCGTCGGCGGTGGCCGTTTTGGCCGTGCTGTGCGGCGCGCTCTTTTTTCACGGGCTCAACACCGGCGAGCTCTATCGAACGGAAAACCTGCGCGCGCTTGTCGCAGCGGAATTTTTGCGGACCGGCAACTGGAGCGTCCCGACGCTTTTTGGCCAGCCGCTCCTCACGAAGCCGCCCGGCACGTATGCCGCGATCACGGCGGCCAGTTACCCCTTCGGGCGCGTGAGCGATGCGACGGCGCGCTTGCCCTCGGCGCTTGCCGCCTCGGCGATCGTTTTTCTCTTTTACTGGTATGTCGCGCGGCAGGTCGGTCGGTGCGGAGGCGCGATCGCGGCGGCGATCGTGCCGTGCAGCGCGCTCTGGTTGGAGAAATCGGTTTCAGCCGAGATCGATATGCTGCATGTTGCGTGGGTGGCGGCGGCGCTGTTGTTTTTTTTCCGCGCGGTCGAGTGCGACGAAAAACTTCCCGGCGATCGGCCGGCCGGGATGCCTGCGCTCCTCTGGTGGTGGCTCGCCTCGCTGTGCATGGCGGCCGGAACTCTTACCAAGTGGAGCGCTCCGGTGTTTTTCTATGCCGCGGCGGTGCCATTCTTGTCGTGGCGCGGGAAACTTCGGCTGCTGCTCGCGCGCGGCCACCTGACCGCGAGCGCGCTTGCCGCCGCGGTTTGCATCTCCTGGGTCTGGATCGCGGTCGAGGAGGCCGGCTGGGGTTTGTTTTACCAAACTTTACGTGCCGAGGCGTTGACGCGGCTTTCTTATCGGCATCACGCCGGCGATCATACGCTCGCGTTGTCGCTGCTCCATCCGGTTAAAGTGATGGCGGTCAATCTGCCGTGGTCCCCCTTCGCTCTGCTCGTGCTCTGCCGCGGTTTTTTGGCGGCATCGGATGAGCGCCGGCGCAGGCTTGTTCAGGCGTTTTATTGCTGGACTTGGCCGAACCTGCTCATCTGTACGCTGTTACCCGACCACGCAACCAGACACAGCTTTGCTCTTTTTCCGGGAATTGCCGGATTGGCGGCGATGAGCTGGCTTGCGTTTTTGGAAAAAAGGCTTCCGCCAAAGCTTGCCGAATGGCATTCGCGGCTCGCCATCGCGGCGCTGGCGGGCTTGGCGGCGGCAGTTTTTGCCGGGAGCGCTCTGCTCGCGCGCGTCGACGGGCCGAGCGCACCGTTGTTGGTTTTCATTTCCGCCGCGTCTGCAGGGGTTCTCGTGCTCGGCATGCGCGCTTCCCGCAAAGCTGAGTTCGGCCGGGTGTTGGCGTGCATCATCGCGCTTTGGGTCGCGCTCAAGGTCGGATATGTGGAGAGCTATGTTCAGCTACGGAACGGCGCGCGCCAGGCGCGCGCCAGGGGGGAACTGCTGGAGCGGAAAGTGCCGGCTGGAGAAATTCTTTACGCGTTCAAGTACCGAGGCGAGGGCATGCTGTTTTACTACGGCCGGCCGGTCCTTCGGCTTCGCGGCCCACAAGATCTCCCCGGGCGGTCGTCCGTCGTCTATTGCCTGCTCATCCCGGAGGAGTGGAGCGCGTTACAGAAGAACAATCGCTGGCGGCCGGTCGCGAAGTTTGAGCTGCAAGACGAGCAAAGGCGTCCCGTGGTGCTTGCGGCGTTGGCGCCCAGAGCAGGATAACGGCTTGACGCGTTTTGCGCACCGCGTGCGGCGAGATCTGGATGAAGCGCGGCGCGGGCGCTATTGCGCCGCTTAAACAGAAGCCGAGGAGCTTTCGATGTCCGCCGTTGTCATTGTGCCCACCTATAACGAGCGCGCCAATATCGCCGAGTTGACGGACCGCTTGCTTCAGTTGCCCGTCGAGCTCGATATCCTTTTCATCGACGACGGCTCGCCGGACGGGACCGGCGCTCTCGAAGAGGAACTGGCGCGCAAGCACGCGAGGGTCTCGGTGATCCAGCGCGGCAGGAAGCTCGGGTTTGCGAGCGCGCTGATCACAGGCTACCGCGAAGCGCTCAAAAGAAGTTACTCCTTTGTTCTCCAGATGGACGCGGACCTTTCTCACGATCCCGCGGCGATCCCGGCGATGATCGACGCGGCAAAAAGCTACGATTTGGTGCTGGGCTCGCGCTACATCGGCGGCGTGCGGGTGATCGACTGGGAGATGAGCCGGATCTTTCTCAGCTGGATGGCCAACACTTACGCGCGCGCGATCACGCGGGTTCCCGTTCACGACGTTACCACCGGATTCCGCTGCTTTCGCCGCGAAACCCTTGAAAAGCTTGACCTGAAACGGCTCAAGGCAAACGGTTACGGGCTCCAGATCGAGATCGCTTACCGTGTCTGGAAATCGGGCGGCCGTCTGGGCGAGGTGCCGATTATCTTTTACGGCCGAAGGAGCGGCAAGTCCAAGATGACGCGCGCGATGGTCTTCGAAGCGGGGCTTTTGGTCTGGCGACTGCGCCTGACCCGTTAGCCGGTTCGAGGTTCCGCATCGATCCGTCAACAGAGAGAGTTAAAAATCCGAACCCGTAGCCTGCAGGGGTAGGAGGGTCAGCGGAACTGCATTTCATGGGCGTGCTCCACCTGGCTAGAGGCATTAGCCTAACACAGTGGCTGTGTCGAGCGCGTCCCTCTTCCATTGCTGTTTGGCATCCCTAGGAGCCTGTCCGAGAAATGTCGCTCGTCAAAAATCAACCTCACAGAATGCCCCAGGATCGACGATCGGCGACGCGGGAGGGGTTTTGCGACCCCTGAAAACGGCCATTTTGGTATTAGTCGGACACACTCCTAGCCGCCGGGAGAGGATGTTCGTGCGGTGCGCAAGAGCGGTATCTCGTCGCGCGTGAGAGACGAAGGTTACGTTCGGTGTTACGGTAACTGCGCTGCGAAACAGGGTCGGGAAACGACGGGGCGGAGACAAGCGCTTGCAGACGCGCAAAAGATTGCTCTATGGGGAGTACAAGCATTATAGTACTGCGTCGTGCTATTCTGGCCGATTTACGGAGGGCGCAAGATTAATTGACATTTAAGCCTTTAAATCTCTCCTAACCCTTCGACCGCGCTTACGGCATGCCCTTCGTCGCTCAGCGCAGGTTTTTTGCAAAGAGGGGAAAATCCTCCGTTGGGCAAAGCTTGGCGAAGGGAGGTAGGCGGGATTTTCAAAAGAGATTGTACTCACTACTATGAGACGCTTAATAACACGCTTGACGGCGAGCTCTAGTGCAATAAAGATTGCTTGCACCCCCGATGGAAAATGAGGGTCGTCGGACTTGTCAACGGCGTGTCTCATCCGAGCTGTCGTTACCGCCTGCGGGCATTCGAAGAGACGCTTAGAAACAAGGGTTGGGAGCTGTCGCTGAGTGCTTTGCCCCATCAATGGCCAGCGCGGTTACCCCTTCTCTATCGTCTTGGCGGGAGCGACGTGGTACTTCTTCAGCGCCGCCTGCTGAGTCGTGTAGAACTGTTTATTCTGCGCCGGGCGGCGCGACGCCTCATCTACGATTTCGACGATGCAGTGTGCTATAGGAGCTCCAACTCACTCAAGGGACCCTATAGCCGGCGTAGGAAGTCGCGCTTCCGGGCGACTGTGCAAGCGGCTGACGTGGTCATCGCGGGCAACGCATTTTTGGCCACGGTTGCGGCGGCTTGCGTCTCCACGGACAAAGTACGTATGATTCCCACCTGCGTTGATCCCGCGGCTTACGATGCCTTATTAAAGGAGCGAAATTCCCGCAGTGGCGCTGAGCTTGTCTGGATCGGTTCGCGAAGCACGCTTCAAGCGATCCTGCAAATCCGGGCGCATTTTGCGGCCGTTGCAGGCGCCGCGCCCGAGGTACGGCTGAAGATCATCTCCGACGTTTTTCCGGAAAGCTTGCCGATAGCGGTTGTGCGCTGCCCTTGGTCACCGGATACTGAGGTTCAGGCCTTGACCTCGGCGGATATCGGCGTCAGTTGGCTGCCGGACGACTTGTGGAGCCAAGGCAAGTGTGGCCTCAAAATCCTTCAGTATATGGCTGCGGGCCTGCCGGTTGTGGCAAACCCCGTCGGAGTGCATCGACAGATGATCCGCCACGGCCGGACCGGTTTTCTGGTCGAAACTGAGGCGGAGTGGGCTGAGGCGGTGCGATGCTTGGCCAGCGATGCACGCCTGCGCGATGCGATGGGCGCTGCCGCGCGACAAACGGTGCAGCGGGAATACTCTCCCCAAGTTTGGGCCGGCGAGCTGATCCGCGCAATCTCGGGAGAAAAAAGTGGCGAGCCGCCTTGGGCTTAGGCAAAATTCGCCGCAAGCCGAAGAAAGAGGGGAGCGCGATTTGTTTGGCCTCTTGATCCGAGGGACTACGGTCAGATGGTTTTTCGAACCCCGCAGCATACCAGCGAGTTGCCTATCGCAAAAAAACCAGCCGGGTTGCAGGAAACGCTCGACTTTGGACTGGGAACGCTGAGACGCATAACTCTGGTAGGATCGTCTTGAGTCAGTTACATTTCTCGTCGAGCAGAGAGTGCTGTTTATGTTTGCCATCATCGGAGACCCGCTGCGAAGGCGGCGGGGCATTTATGTTCATTCCTTGGGTCAACGGATCCGTTTTCGGTCAATGTGGCTTAGAAGGAAATTTTTTTCCCCCGCAAGCCGGGGAGACCTCCAGCGTCTCAATGCGAAGAATTGCGTTGCCGTGATCGGACGCGGGCACGGCGGCACCCGCTTGATGGCGTCGACCTTACGGTTGAGCGGGGTATTTACCGGAGCGCCGACCAACTCTTCTGAGGACCTGATCCCGCCTTACGATCTTTACGACGCCTGTCGACTGATGGGACGACACGTCCGGTATCGCGGCTCCTACCAGTGGGACTTCGAGGCGCTCCATCAGGTAGAAATCGACGATATCTTCATCGCTCTGGCGGAATCGTTCCTTTCGTCTCTGGTGAACAATACCCGGCCCTATTGCGGGTGGAAGCTCCCGGAGACCAATCTTATCTTTCCGTGGATTGTGCGTCTTCTTCCCGGGATCCGCTACATCTATTGGGTTCGAGACCCGCGCGATTCCATCCTTGGCGCTCACCGGACTGATGACATCCGGCGTTTCAACGTGCCTTTCAAAGCGCCGGCGGACATGCTGGAGATGAGGGCGGCCAGTTGGAAGTATCAATACGATATTGTGAAGGCAACGCCGGCGCCTAGGCAATTTGTTATTGTGCGGTTCGAGGATTTTGTTCTGAATCAGGGACGGGAACTTGAGAGGCTGGGAGAATTCTTGAACCTAAAACTGGTGCGGGTGCCGGTCGATCACAGCCGTGTTGGCGTCTGGAGAAACCATCCTCAATACAGGGAGGTTCCGTTTTTAACGAGCGCAATGTCGGAACTCGGTTATCTTAGCTAACCGCTCGACGCAAGATCCATGGACGCATTTATAGCAGGGGCTTGCCACGCAGCCATCGAGTGCTTTGACGCCCGCGGCCCCATTCTGGAGGTCGGGTCCTACGTGGTTGGAGACCGCCGTGGAATAAAAATTTGCGCTATCGGCTCGGCCCTTACTTTGCGGAGACAGGCTTTTCTCGACATTTCTTGAGGCGGAGAACTTCGAGACCATGCTGACCTATGGCAGATAAAGCGCTCCCGTATCAGTTTGTCGAAACACGTCTCGGCGGTATCTGCTGGCTGGTCAGGGAGGACTACCGCGAGAGCACGCTTGAGGCCTGGGGCAGTGGTTGGAAAGGCAGCGAAATTGTTCGAACAGTGCCGGGCCGCAAAGTCCGCCGCCTCGAGAGCCAGCGGCCGATCTTAATTAAGCATTTTCGTCACCAAGACTTCCTGGGTTTACTGAAAGCGCTCCTTCGGGGAACGCCGGCCGCTCGCGAATGGAAAACGCTTCAGCAGGCTCAGCGGCGCGATATCGCAACCCCAGCGCCGCTCGCTTTGGGAGAACGTGTAGGTTTGCTCAAGAGCGAAAGCTTTTTGGTTTCTGAGGCATTTAGGAATGCGATTTCTTTGGACAGATACCTCGCGGGGCCGGAAGGGAAGAATGTTTTTAAGCGTTGGACCGTGATCCGGAAAGTGGCTTCCCTGATCCGAAAAGCGCATGACGGCGGTTTGCAGCAGCCGGATTTACACCTCGGCAATATCATGATCCGAGAAACTGAAAATGGCCTCGAAGCCTTTCTCATTGACCTCCAGCGAGCGACGCTTGCGGGCACTTTGACGACCCAAAAGCGAGTCGCCAATCTCGCCGTCCTTCACGGTGGGTGTGCGGACATGAGCCGCACGGATCGGCTGCGGTTTCTGAAGCACTATCTCTCGTACCCGCCGCCGCTGCCATTTGACTTGCGTCAACTTACGGCCGAGCTGGAGCAGAAAGGGCGGCGCCATCGCTTCAACCTGTGGCGCTCGCGGCAAAAGCGATGTCTGCGAGAAAACCGCGATTTCGCGCGGCGTCGACGAGGAGCGTTTTTTGGCTTTGCGCGGCGCGATTGCTTAAGTGAGGATTTCGCCCGGCTGCTGGAAAAACCTGACCGCCTGGTAGCGCTCCCGGGAACTCATGTGGTTAAGGACTCCAGAACCACGACTGTCGCTGTGAATCGTGATCTGCGGCGGCGCTTTTACATCAAACGCTACAACTATCAAGGCCTCGGGTACGCCATTAAGGACCTATTTCGGTCCTCCCGAGCGCGGCGAACTTGGCTTGCGGCCAATAGCCTCCACATGCGCGGGATCTTTGTCGCGCTCCCGCTTGCGTATCTCGAGCGCCGCCGGTTCGGCTTTCTGCTGGAGAGCTACATCTTAACCGCGGCCGTTGACGGCGAGCCGCTCAGGGATATTCTCAGGCGCTACAGGGATTTCGGCTACCCGCTTAGCGAAAAGCGCACGCTCCTCGGCGCGCTCGCGCGCGTCGTCAAAAGGCTTCATGAAAGCGGCGTCGCTTGCCGCGATCTCAAAGCGAGCAATCTCGTGGTCGACAAATCCGAGAGCGGGAGTTTCCGCTTTCACATCGTCGATTTCGACGGCGTCTATTTCGGCCGGGTCGGCTGGCGGCGGCGGATGAAAAACCTCGCGCGCCTGGCGGAAGAGGCGGCGCGTTACCGTTGCTTCACGCGCGCCGACAGGCTGCGCTTTCTCGTGAACTATCTGGGAAGCCCGGCGCGGGACTGGAAGCGGGCGTGGAAACAGGTGGCGAGCCGGCTATGAGCTTTTTTTCATCGATCGCGCTGCCGCCGCGGGTTTACTCAGGCTAAAGCTGTCGAAGGATTTTCCGCTCGCGGTGATGTGGCGGAAGACGAGCGTCAGGCCGCTAACCTCGACCAGACCGAAGCCGTACTCCGAGTTATCCGTCGCCTCGACGTGAGCCGCGTTCGGGTTGATCCTGTAGCGGCTGTATCCTCCCAGACCTTCGACGATATAAATAACGCCTTTTCGCGCCTTGAAACGGGTGTACATATGGTCGTGGCCCGAAAAGACGAGATCGACCTTGTACTTCTCGAACAGCGGCAGCCACAGCCTGCGCGCGCCGGCGCTGCCGGTCCGGTCTTCTTTGTTGGAAAACGGCGGCTCGTGAAAAAAAACAAACTTCCAGGTCTTATCCGTCCGCGCCAGGTCTTGTTCCAGCCAGCGCGCCGAAGCCGCGTCGATGTGGTAGGAATCGAGCGCGATAAAGTGCGCGTTGCCGTAGTCGAAGCTGTAGAACCGCTCCGCTTCGGGCAGAACAAAGTGATCCAACCAGGGCCGGCCCCTCTGCGTTTCGTAATCGTGATTTCCCAAAACGGGAAAGATCGGGATCCGCGCCAACAGTTTCTTGTACGGCAGGTAGAATTTTTCGCGGTAATCCTTGTCCGCGCCTTCGGGATAAACCACATCGCCGGTGTGGAGGATAAAATCGATGTGGTGTCGTTCGATGAGCTCGGCAAGCTCGTACTGCGCGGCTTTGCCGGAACCCGAATCGCCGAACACCGCGAACCGGAACAGCTCCGACTCGGTTTTTCCGGTTTGAAAGACGGCTTCGGCCAAAGTCCGATCGTTGCCGCTGACGCGATAATAGTAGCGGCTCGCGGGCCGCAAGTTGCGCAGCGCAAGCGCGTGCGCGCCGGTCAGCCTGTGGTCGATCGCGTGAGAACCGAGAGCGGGCGTGAGGCCATAATCGACGCGGCTAGTCGCGGGCTCGGCCGTGCGCCAGGCGATAACGATCGCGGTCTTGCCGTCCGTGTTTCCAATCTGGACCATCGGACCGCCGATCAACGTCGCGGAGCGGCCGGTCGGGTCGGGCTGCTCGGTCGCGGCCGGGCGCCAGCCAATCCACAGCCAGACAACGAGCATCAGAGCGCTATAAAGCGTCAGCCTTAGCCGCCAGCGGGGCGCGAGAGTTAGCGATAACGATTTCAGCACTGGAGTCGGCCTTGCGGCATTATAGCGAACGGCAAAAGATCCGCCAAAGCTTCGTTGAAGTTGAATTTGCTTTTTCGGCGGAGAACGCTTATTTCTAGGCGGGTAGGCGGTTCGCGCTGCCCGCTTGTCGCTTTTTTTCGTCACGCTGCCGTGGCGGCGCGGAACTTGCAAAGTCGCGATCGCATAGGTTCATGGAACGGGTTGGGCTGATCGCGGGTTCAGGATCGTTCCCGCTGGTTTTTGCCGATGAAGCGCGCCGGCTCGGATTCGCGGTTGTCGCGGTTGCGCACATCGGCGAGACCGTTCCCGAGCTGGAAAGCCACGTCGAGAAAATTTTCTGGGTGCGGGTCGGCCAGCTAGGCCGGGTCATCTCCGTTTTCAAGCAGGAAAGCATCACGCGCGCCGTCATGGCCGGCGCGATCAAAAAGTCGCGCTTCTTTACCAATGTCCGCCCCGATTTGCGCGCGCTCAGAATTTTACGGCACCTCAGGGAGCGCAAAGACGATTTTGTGTTGCGCGCGGTCGCCGATGAGCTGGAAAAAGAAGGCATCACGATCGAGGGAGCAACGAAGTACGTGCCGTCGCTGCTCGCCCCGCCCGGCGTTCTGTCGCGCCGCGCGCCGCGCCGCCAGGAATGGGGCGACCTCGAGTTTGGCTTTCGCGTCGGCCGCGAGATCGCTCGTTCCGGCGTGGGCCAGTGCATCGTCGTCAAGCGCCGAGCCGTTCTGGCTGTGGAAGCGATCGAGGGGACGGATCAGACCATTCTCCGGGGCGGGCGTTTTGCCAAGGGGGCGATCGTGATCAAGGTCTGCAAGCCGCAGCAGGACCTGAGGTTCGATCTGCCGACTGTCGGTCCCGGCACGATTGCGGTGATGCGCGAGGCGAAAGCGGCGTGCCTGGGGATTGAGGTGGGCAAGACCGTGATGCTCGAAAAGGACGCCATGATCGCCGAGGCGGACGCGGCCGGAATCGCCGTCGTGGGCTTGGACGGCATGTAACGGGTGGCTGTGGGATCTTTGTGAAGCCGCCCGATGCTTCCTCTCTATAGCTTCATCGTACTTCTCCTTTCTCCTTTTCTTGCTCTGTACCTGATCGCGTTCTTATGGCGGCGCAAGGAGTTTCGCGCCGGCTTTCGGGAACGACTGGGCATGGTGGCTCCCGTTTCGGATGACGCGGCGCGGCCGCGTTTTTGGCTGCATGCGGTTTCGGTCGGCGAGGTCATGGCCGCGCTCCCGCTGGCGCGCGCCCTCAAGGCGCGCTGGCCGCGGTGCGCGATTTTCTTTTCAACGATTACGCCGGCCGGACGCGCGATCGCCGAAGAAAAATGCCCGCAAGCGAGCCGAATTCTGTTCTTTCCTCTCGATCTCTGGCCGATCGCGCGCTCGGTCGCGCGCGGGTTTCGCCCGGATCTTTTTGTGCTTGTCGAAACCGACATTTGGCCGACGTGGCTCTACGTGCTCAAGCGGCGAAAAATTCCCGCGGTCATGGTGAACGGCAGGCTGTCGCGCCGCCGGCTCTGGGCGCGGCCGTTTTACCGCCGGGTGCTCAACTGCTTCGGCTATCTCTGCATGCAAACCGAAGCCGATGCCGCGCGCGCGCTTCAGATTGGCGTTGACCGGGAGCGCGTCGCCGTGACCGGCAACATGAAATTCGCCGTGGCGGTCGCCAGACACGAAGACCCGCAGTCGCTCGCGGCGGAGCTTGGCGTTAACCCGGGAGCGCCGCTCCTCATCGCGGGAAGCACCCATCCCGGGGAAGAGACCGAAATCCTCGACTGTTACCAGAGGCTGCGACGGCGAAAGCTCGAGGTGGGTCTCGTCATCGCGCCGCGGCACCCCGACCGGACCGAGAAGCTGGAGGATCTTTTTCGCGCGCGCGGTATTGCCTGCGCGCGCCGCAGCCGCGCGGGCTTCACAAGCGCCGCCTCGGTCATTCTGCTCGACACGATGGGAGAGCTTTTTCGGCTCTACGGCCTCGGCACGTTTATTTTTGTCGGCGGAAGCCTGGTGCCGCGCGGCGGCCATAATGTTCTAGAGCCGGCGTCGTGGGGAAAGCCGATTTTTTTCGGGCCGTATATGGAAAATTACGCCGGTATCGCCGAAAGCCTCGAGCGGCGCGGAGCGGCGATTCGCGTAAAGAGCGGAGCCGAACTGGCGGATCAAATCGCGCGGCTGTCGAGCAATCCGGCCGAGCTTCTGGAGATGGGGCGGAGAGCGGCGTCGTTCATCGCCGAAAATCAGGGCTGTCTGGAAAAAAATCTCGCGATCATCGAGCGCGTTATCGCCCAGCCGACCGAATGAAGGCACCGCCCAAGCGCCTGTTGCTGGTCAAGCCGAGCTCTTTCGGCGACATTGTCCAGTCTCTGGCCGTGCTCGCGCCGCTTCGCCGGACATGGCCGGAAGCGCGCGTCGATTGGCTCGTCAAGGACGAGTGGGCCGGCCTTCTCGAGCGCCATCCCTTGATCGACAGCCTTCTCGTTTTCCCCGAAGCTCCCCGGCAGTGGCCGGGATTTTTTCGCGCGCTTCGCCGGGGCGGTTATGACGCTGTCATCGATCTCCAGGGCCTTTTTCGGAGCGGCATCATCGCGCGCGCGACGGGGGCGCCGCTCAGAGCCGGATTCGCCGACGGGCGCGAAGGTAGCCCGTGGTGTTACACCCGGCGGGTAAGCGCTTGTTCCACGCATGCCGTCGACCGCTATCTCGAGCTCATCCGCGGCCTGGGAATTCCAACCGCGGAACCGGTGACATTTCCGCTCCCCGCATGGGAGGCGGAAGACCGTTGGGCGGAGCAGTTTGTGCCGGCGCGCGGTTTTCTCTGCCTGATTCACCCGGCCGCGCGCTGGCCGAACAAGCTGTGGCCGGCGGAGCGCTACGGCGAACTTGCCGACTGGTTGGTCCGCGCGCGAAGCTGCAAAGTCGTTTTTGTCGCCGGCAAAGCGGAAGCCGATCAGGCCGCCCGCGCGGCCGCGTGCATGCGCGCGCCGGCGATCAATCTCGCCGGACAAACGACTTTGCCGCAGCTGGGAGCGCTCGTCCGGCGCGCCGCAATGCTCGTTACCAACGACTCCGGTCCCATGCATCTCGCCGCCGCGGCCGGCACCCCGGTTGTCGCGATTTTCGGCCCGACGGATCCCGCAAAGGTGGGGCCGTACGGCTCGCGGAAAATTGTGCTCAAGAAAGAGTTTGACTGTTCGCGGTGCCGCCGCGGCCGTTGCGCGCGGGCGCTCGAGTGCTTGAGGCTCGTTACCGTTGAAGATGTCAAGGAGGCTGTGCGGCGCCTGACGGAGGAGGAGTTTTTTCGCGCGCGCGTGCCGTGAGGCGCTCTCCGCCGCGGCCGGGTCCGCCAATGGAAGCTCGACTGAAAATCGCCCTCGTCCGCCCGTTTTTTACCACTGCGATGGGAGGGGCGGAGCGCTATGCCGTTGAGCTGGCGCAGGCTTTAAGCGCCCGGGGCCATGAGGTGCACGTGTTTGCCTCGGCATGGGAGAAGCCGGAGCCGAGCGGCATCTCCTATCACCGCGTCCCGGCGGCGCGCAAGCCGGCCTGGCTGCGCGTGATTACGTTTCATTATCGCCTCGGACGCGTTCTCAACCGTTCGGATTACGATGCGGTGCTCGGCATGGCGCCGTTTCTCCCCCAGGGAATCTTCTGGCTGGGCGATGGGCTCTACCGCGTTTGGACGCGCGCCCGCTGGCCCGGGGCCGCCTGGCGCTGGCTTATGTGCCTGCGCCGCGCGGTGATGATCGTGAACCTTTTCTTCGAGCGGCGGCTTCTCGGAGGCGGCGCCGTCGAGTTCCTCGCCAACTCGAACCTCGTAAGAAAACAGGCGGTGCGCGAGTACGGCGTTCCCGAGGAGCGGGTCGCGCTCGTGTATCCCGGCGTCGACTTGAGCCGCTTTCATCCGGGGGTGCGCGCCGTTTGGCGCGAGCCCGTGCGGCGCGCTCTCGGGATCGCTCAGGAGGAAATCGTCTTTTTGTTTGTCGCGAACAATTTTCGTCGTAAAGGGTTGGATCTTGTCTTCAGCGCGTTGCGGAAGCTGAACGGGCAGGCGCGGCTCGTTGTGGTCGGCTCCGGCCGCAAATGGCTCTTCGAGCGAATGGCGTCCTGGCTGGGCATTCGAAATCGCGTGCTCTTTATCGGGGGTGCGCGCGAGCTTGAAAAGTACTACGGCGCGGCCGATGTCCTCGTTTTGCCGACGCGCTATGACCCGTTTGCCGCCGTGTGCCTGGAAGCGATGGCCTGCGGCCTTCCGGTCATCACGAGCGCGATGAACGGCGCGGCGGAGCTGATCGAACAGGAAAGCAGCGGCATGGTGGTGGCGCGGCCTGGGCGCCGGCGGATGCGCGACCATCTTCGCGATCCCAAACGGCTCCTCCGCCGGCCGTTCCTCCTTCCCGCGCCCGCTCGGTCGCTCCGGCGCGCGATGGAGTTTTTTCTCGACCGCGAGCGCCGCGCAGCCGCCGGAGAGCGCGCCGCCCGGCGCGCGCGGGATTTTTCCCAAGAGGAGCATCTAAGACAGGTTATCGCCGTGTTGCAATCGCACGCCGCAAAGCGGAACGGAAAACTCAAGATCGCGCGCCCGGAGCCCGAGTTGGTCATGAATCGGGACTTCGTCCCGCTGCTTGAGGCGCGCGGCCTGGGTCGCTATGGCGCGCTCGCCGAAGCGCGGGGAGCGGCGCGGCTGGAATACAATCGCGGCAAGGAGATTTATGTCTTTCGTCTGGCCGACGGCGGGCGCCCGGCGAGTTTTTATCTGAAGCGCTACCGCTCGCGCCTGTCGTGGCCGGAAAAGATTCGCGCTCGGCTCGGAGCGAAGCTCGTTTATGAAGGGATGGGCGAGTGGGACAATATTGTCGCGCTCATCGAACGCGGCGTTCCGGCGGTGACGCCGGTTGCCGCGGGCGGGCGTTTGCTGCCGAACGGCGTCAAGGAGTCGTTTGTCGTTACCTTGGGCCTGGACGGTTATGCCCCCCTCGATGAGCATATCGGCGCGCGTTTTGCCGCGCCGCTGGATAGCGCGCGGCTGCGCGAGAAGCGGCGGGTCATCGCGGCGGCGGCGCGCCTGACGCGCGCGCTCCACTGGAGCGGCTTCAACCACCGCGATTTTTATCTCTGCCACCTGTTTGCGCGCCCGTCGGCGGACGGCGTCGGCGATCTCAGGATCATCGATGCCCAGCGGATAGGCTACCGGATGTTCCCGCGAGCGCGCTGGAGAATAAAAGATCTCGCGGCGTTACACTACTCTTCGCTCGAGCGACCGCTCACGAAATGGGATCGGCTGCGGTTTTATGCCATTTACAGCCGCCGAACGCCGAGGCTTGCGCGGCGATTCGAGCTCATGTGGCTGCTACGAAAGGCGAGAGCGATCGCGCGCCACGACGAGAGCCGCCGGGAAAGCCCGCGAGCAAATAATCGCTAAGCGCAAAGACGCTAAGGCGCTTGCGCGGGAGCGTGAAAAAGAGAAACTCCGTGCGCTTCGCGCCTCTGCGCCGAACGATTCTCGGTCGTTTATCTTCTATCCTCTGTTGCCGGCAGGATACGGTAGACCTGAAAGCTATAAGTGCGCTTTCCGGAACGCTCGCGAAATTCCGCCGCAAGCGCGAGGTCTCCGGAGGCTACAAGCTCGCGCAGCTGGGATGACTCGGGGCTATGAGCGTAGGCTCCGACAAAGGCGGCGCCGTTTTTGCGAGCGCCGTTCACGATCTCCCTGACATTGCCGTCGACCGGAATACGGCGCGCCCCGGCGTGGAAGGAGAACTTTGCGCTCCTGGCAACGACGGCGCGCGCTCCACGGAGCCGTTCTCGCGCCCAAAGGCCCGCGGCGCGCACGGCTTCGCCGCGCGACTCGCGCCATTTAAGCGCGGCCGGGGCGGTGGCGGCGAAGCAAACGGCCACGACCGCAACGGCCGCCCGGCGCCTCTCGCCAACACGGCCGGATATCCAGTCGGCGGCCGAGACGAGCCCGGCTCCGGCAAAAGGGACGAGGTAGAGGAGCAAAAGAAAAAAATGGTGGCCGCCCAGATATTCGGCCCCCTGATCGGCAGCGACCCCGACAAGGATGAAAAGATGCATTCCGGCAAGGCCGGGAAGAAGAAAGACCGCCGGCGGCTCTGCGGGGATTTTCCTGCGGATAATCCCGATCGTGCCCAAAGCCGCGAGCAGCAGGACGACAGGATAGACGCCGTTGACGAGCGGCTGCTGGAAAATATACACGCTTTGCGCCCAGCCGCTTAGCCGAACAGGCTTTGCCGCGCCAGCCGGCTCAACGCTCGCCGGCGGCGCGGCCGCAGGGCCTTTTTCCCTCGGCGGCAAGCTTGGTTCTGCCACCGGCGCGCGCGCATTGATCGAGCTCACCATCGCCTGGACGCTTTTTTTCTTCGATAGCGTGAAAGATCCTGCCTCGGCGCTTATGTAGGCGATATAGGGAGCGGCGACGAGAGCAAAACCGAATAGCGGAGCCGTAGCCCATGCGATCCGGAGCCCAATCGGTCGCGGTAAAGAGCCGTTACCGCGCTTGTCCGAAACGTGTTTGGCTGTTGCTGCCGCGACCTGTGCGCGTGCGGGCACGCATCGCGAGGCGGGAGAGGACTGAGGTGAGGGTGTAAAAAGAACATAAATCGCCGCAAGTCCAAGTGCGGCCTCGATCCCTTCAGGGCGCGCCAGATAAGCAAGAGCGCTCGACGCGCCGGCGAGAGCCGCCAGCGACAGCCGTTTTGCCTTCAGCGCGTAGAGTCCGACGCAAAGCGCGAGAGCGACGAAAAAAGCCGTCGTTGTGTCCGACAGCGCGCGTACGCCGAGGCGCGTCGCATAGGGATGGATCGCCCAGAGAAAAGCCGCGGCAAAAGCAATCCGGGAGCCGCCCAGAGCGCGCGCGAGGAGATAAAGCGGGACGATTGTCGCAACGCCAAGCCCGAACGACCAGAACAGGCCGGCGGCCGCCGTTGGGATGCCCAGGCTCTCGAGGCACGCGATCAGGAAGGGGTAGAACGGCGGGTACGGATAGGAAAGCGCCCGCGCCCAAGCGCCCGCGCCGATGAACCGAGCCATCTCGAAGTAGAGCGCGCTGTCAAACGCGACCGGGTCGGCGCGCAGCGCGGGAACGAGCCGGACGGCGCCGGCAAGAGCGATAATCCAGAAGAGCAGCCGGCCGGGATTCCGAAAAAGCGGCGGCTCTTTTTCCGGAAAGAAAGCGGCGCGATCTTTTACGAGCCAACCTTGCCGGCTATGATCGACACTGCCGAGGCGCACTCGCTTTCTCATATCATATCCCCGCCCGGCCCGGAATTCCGAACTCGGGTATTCCCGAACTGCCGGAGCGCAAGGCCGAAGCCGCCCGAGAGGCGATGGCGCGCGGCCAAAAGCGTTACGCGCTTGCGCTTTCCCTCTCACCTCGAGATGACAAAGCGGGGCGAATCGAATAAGATAAGCGCCGCTAGAGCATCTCTTTGACTTGTCTCATGTTGAGGATTTTGGTCACGGGCGGCGCCGGGTTCATCGGCTCCAATTTCGTGCGTTTCTGGATCCGCAGGCACCCCCAGGACCGCCTTGTGAATCTCGATAAGCTCACGTACGCGGGGAATTTGGCCAATCTCGCGGACATCGCTACGGCGCCGCACTACCGGTTCGTGCGCGGCGATATCGGCGACTTTGCGCTTGTCGATCAGCTTTTTCGCGAGGAGAAAATTAACCGCGTGGTCCATTTCGCCGCGGAGTCGCACGTCGACCGCTCGATCCTCGGGCCGGGGGAATTCATTCGCACAAACATTAACGGCACGTTTACCCTGCTGGAAGCGGCGCGCGCGCACTGGAGGTTGGATGGCGGCAGGGCGAAAAGCGCCGATCGTGGCGATGCAGGTGGTTTTTGCTTTCTTCATGTTTCGACGGATGAGGTGTACGGGTCATTGGGGCCGAACGATCCGGCGTTCGCGGAGAGCACCCCGTACGCGCCGAGAAGCCCTTATTCGGCAACCAAGGCCGCCTCGGATCATCTGGTCAGCGCCTACGGGCATACGTTCGGAGTGCCGGTGATCATCACCAACTGCTCCAACAACTACGGTCCCTATCAATTCCCGGAGAAATTGATCCCGCTAACGATACAGCGCGCGATCAAGCGGGAAACGATACCCGTTTACGGAAAAGGGGAAAACGTGCGCGACTGGATCTACGTCGAAGACCATTGCGAGGCGCTGGAGGCGGTGCTGGAGCGCGGTAAGATCGGAGAGACATACAACATCGGCGGCGGGAACCAATGGCGTAATCTCGACCTCGTGCAGCTGATCTGCGATAAGCTCGACGAACGGCTCGGCCGAGACGACGCGCCGCGCCGCAAGCTAATCCGATTCGTCGAGGATCGCCCCGGGCACGACCTTCGCTACGCGATGGACATCGGCAAAATTAGCCGCGCGCTGGGCTGGACGCCCAAAGTGCCGATGGACGTCGGGATTGCAAAGACGATCGATTGGTACCTGGCGCATCAGGACTGGGTTGAGCGCGTGATGAGCGGAGAGTACAAGAATTATTTCGCGCGCCAGTACGGCGCGCGGCTGCGGTAGCGAGTATGCTCAAAGAGAAGTTCGACCAGCTTTTGGCGGAAACCCTCCAAGCGGCGCGGGAATACTACGGAGAGAGGCTGGTAACTTTTGCCGTGTTCGGATCGGTGGCGCGCAACGCCCAGAGGTTCGATTCGGACGTCGACCTTCTTCTTATCTGTGACCCATTACCTGCAGGTAGAATGCGAAGGATGGAGGAATTCCAGCTTGTCGAAACTCGTCTGGAACCTATGCTGCTTGCCTTCGAGAAGCAAGGGATTTCGACTCGTTTATCGCCCGTCTTCAAGACCCCAGAGGAAGTTCACCGAGGCAGTCCGCTCTTTTTGGATCTGGTGGAAGATGCCCGTTTGCTATTCGGTCGCGATGACTTCTTTAAGGGCTACCTGACGACTAGCAGAACATCGTTAACAGGAACATCGTTTACACTCTAATGGTGCTTTTGTTGCAGAACATCGTTAACACCTCCATGGGTATCTTCCCTCCGAAAAGGAGGGAGAACCCATGTCAGAAGAGCAGCGCCGAAT
>DATMAM010000046.1:0-16901 GCA_035559995.1 Candidatus Acidiferrales bacterium | reverse complement strand
GGTCGTGCCCGACACAAGCGCCGTTGCCACCGCGTGCGAGACGGTCGTCGAGGTCGTATTGATGACGCACTTGTTGCATCTTGTGTCCGTAGGTCCTGTGGGTAGAACGGATTGCGAGGTTGCAACCATGATTCGATAGCGCGAGGCGCCAGAAACCGCCAACCAGCGAAATGTGGGGATTGTCGGAACACCCACTGCTGCGTTAGACGGGCTGCTAAGGGCCGGCGCGGGAAATATGTTCTCGGTCCTGAAAGTCCATTTTGCGGACCAATAGCCGCCTTCCCCGGAAATCGTTTCTGCTCGAACCTGCCAATAATAAACAGTGTTTATCGCAAGTGCACTAGTAGGAGTAAAGGAAAGCGCCCCGGAGCTAATGTTAATGACGCAGGCAGAGCACGTGGTTGCCAAGGGGTCGCTGGGCAATGCCGCCTGACTGGTAGCTACCATGAGCCGGTACGATGTTGCACCTGATACTGCAGACCAACTAAACGTCGGCTTAGTGGGGACTCCGGTGGCGTTGTTAGCAGGCGCCGAAAGGACCGGCGCTGCTAGGATTGGATCGGTGGTAAAGCTCCGCTGCTGCGACCAGGTGCCAGGCTGACCAGAATTTCCATGAGCTTTGACCTGCCAATAGTAGAGAGCGCCGCGATTGAGCGGGGAGGTCGGGGTAAAAGATGTGGTTGTGGATGTGGTGTTGATCACACATCCGGAACAGATATTGACCCAAGGTCCCACAGGCAATGCGCTCTGAGTGGTAGCCACCATAATTCGGTATGAGGTCGCGCCCGAGACCGCGGACCATGTGAAGGTTGGAGTGGTCGAGACAGCCACTGCTCCGTCGGGAGGCGCCGTGAGAGTAGGCGCAGGGAAGGCGGGGTCATTAATCAAACTCCAGAGAAGCGATGTGGTCTTACTTAAACTCTGAGTATAGGCGCTAAATTGTGTGCCGACGTTTCCCGCTACCTGGACTCCTATCGTCGCGCTGGCTCCGCCAGTGGCGAATTTGCAATTCCCGCCAAACGACGTATCGGAATAGTTAAAGAGTACGTTGCTGCTGCCCTCGGTAAATACCACCTGGAACTTAATAGTATTGGAAGTGTCCGTGTTGCAGGAAAAATGCCTTACATCCCGCCACTCGATGACGAGTTCTCTACTTGGCGCGCTGCCTGTAACCGCCCAGAAAACGTTCTGCGCCGTACCGACAACAGGAAAGAGATCACCCCAGAAGGGGGCGACCATCGCGTCAACCGCCGGTGTAGGGAGCGAAAAACTATTGAACGCTGACGCAAAGGGAACAGCGAACGTCAAATTCCCGTTGCTGTTCGCATAGATCTGATTGAAGCTACCTCCGCCGAAGAGAATGGGAAACGGCGAAGTTATCGACGCTGTCGTGTTGTCGCTCAAGTTGAGATTGGTGCCTGCAATTGTCCTGTAGCTGGATGAGACCGACTGGAATCTGTAGTTTTTCAGTGCATCGACCGTCAGAACGTCGCCGCCGGGAAACGTGAGAGTATAGGAAGCAGAGTTTCGACGGTGGGCCTTACCCGCGACGCGACGCCGGGCTGATAAAGGCTTTTGATTCTAGCCTAGGTGTCGCCCCTCGTAGTGCTGAGAATCGCTGTGCCCGGCGCTCCTAAGTGGACAGTGCGCTTTCCATAATTTGAGCTTTTTGGATCCTGGCTGATTGGAAAAAAACCTAAATTGTCGTTGGGATCGGTCCCGGCGACAGAAATCACGTTAGGAAGAAAGTAGCTCGCCGGATATTGGGGGGACGAAAGGTCGTTGTCTATACCGTCGTTGCCCGCGCAAGCGAGAAAGAGCACCCCAACCTGCTTTAGAGCCGCGACGGCATCGAACTCAGCTTGCGAGAAACTCCCTAGATAGCTTGCATTCGCGGCGACGATATTCACCCCTCTCTCCTTCATGAGTTTTACGTATTCCATACACTCGATTGCTGCGGAGATCGGGCCCGTGCCAGCGGCGCCAATGAACTTGCAAGCCATAACCGAGACGTTCCAGTTAACTCCGACTGTTCCGATCGCATTATTTCCTACGGCCCCAATGATGCCGGCCACGTGGGTGCCGTGGCTAATGGTTTCATCGTCGAAGGGATCGGAGTCATTGTTGTACGTGTCAATCCCGTAACAGTCGTCCACATGCCCATTGCCATCGTCATCAATCCCGTTGTTGTTGCAGTCCAAAGAGTTGCGCCAAATATTTCCAGACAAGTCCTGGTGCTTGTAGTCCACGCCGGTATCCAAAGCCGTTACGACCACGCTGCTACTCCCCAAACTGAGATCCCACGCCCCTGAGGCATTAATTTTCTGGAGTCCCCACTGAGCGCCGTAGGAGGGATCATTTGGGATACCTTGCGTTTTCGCGATGTAGTTGGGTTCCGCGTAAAGCACGTTGGGATTTTGGCGATACAGCCGCACGGCTTCTTCCACGGTTACTGGGGGTGGTAACTTCACACGCTCAAGCCCCTTCACGATTTTGAATTCCTTGAGACGCTTGCCGGCCACACGCGCGTGTGCGAGGGCTTTGGCCTGCTCCGCAATACCGTCGCGAAACCTAACAAGCACCTCGTCTTCCACAAACTGAGGCCTCTTAGGCGCTGCCGCCGCCAGCGTCGCAGCCGGAATCCAAAACGCCATCGCCTGCACAACCCAAATTCTAAAAACTAAGCGACTCCATCCGCGTAGACTCTGGCTTATTTCCATAGGGCTGCTCATGATTTGTCTGAGATCCTGCTTCGAGTGTCCACAGCCAAACGACGAACCCGCTTTTAACTGAAAACGGCCACCTTCCGGGGCGTTGTGAGCCTTTATCGCAGGACTGAAACCGGCGTCTAATGCTTTTTTTGTCATAAGGATTATGATGTTTTTTTCATAATCTCCCCCTAAAGTCCGATTGTTTTTTGCGCCGTCCTGATGTAAGAATCGCGCGCTTGGATCAAGGTTTGCGCTGGACGGGAGCCGTCGGTGAACTTGAACCAGATTCGAATGTTCGCCGCAGTGGCGAAACACCTGAATGTGACCAAAACCTCGCAAGAGCTTCGTGTTAGCCAGTCCTCCGTTTCACATCAGCTCGCGCGGCTGCAAAGAGAGGTTGGCGTTCGGCCTTACAAAAAAACGAATGGTGGAATTGAGCTCACGGATGCGGGGCGGATTTTCCTTAGCCAAACAACGGCAATCCTGCTTCAGTTAGATGAGTTGAGGGGAAGATTCCCAAAAGCCGATGAAGTTCAAGCGGTGTCGCTTACGGTGGGTGGAAGCCATGGACCATCCGCAGTGATTCTGCCAAAGCTCTTAGCGAGGTTCAAAAAATGCCATCCCACCGTCCAGCTTACGTTTCGCACGGCCGATAGACATAGCATAGTATCCTTGGTGCTCCGCGCGGAAGTCGATATCGCCTTAGTTACCGGACCTGTCAGCTCCTCCTCGATCGCGAAGGAGCCGTATCGCCAGGAGAAACTTGTGGCGTTTGTTCCCGCGAATCACCCGTTGGGAAAAAGAAGACACGTTACGTTGTCGGATCTTGCTCGGAGTCCTCTCGTCATCAGAACAGGCAAAGGGGGCACGAGCACGGGGGCGGCGATCGTAGAGCTCATGGAGAGTCACGGATTCAAGCCGAACATCGTCCTGCGATGTGAGTCGCCGGAGGCGGTCAAGGAATCGGTGCGTAGAAAAATGGGAGTGGGAATTCTATATGCGGACACGCTGGAGCCCGAGTTTAAGGACCGCAAGTTCAAGAGTCTCAACGTTCTCGGCGTAGAGCTCAGAGGCGCTTCATTCATCATCTATCACGCGGAAAAACCACTCTCGGCGCAGGCTAAAGATTTTCTGCTGCTTCTCCGTGATTCACGGCAGGCGTAGTGTAAAACTCGTTTTCCTCGCCTGGCTCAAAGGCACCGGCCGCCGGGAGCTATCCCGCTTTGGGCACTCCGCTAGTTCATCAGCACCGGCTTTTTTGTGTTGACAGTGTTTGTCTAATGGTGGTATGCCCCTCCCTCTGAAGTAGAAATCAGCTAAGAAAAGCTTCCCTGATTTCTGACGGTATTCTCGCTAACAGCGAGGCCTAACCAGAGGGCGGTAACGTCCCTCAGCGGAGGGGGAAATGCGCAGAAGAGTTTAAAGCCAGCCGCTTGGGGATTTCGTCGCGGGCGCGCTGGCTTTTTTGTTTTTGGAGTCTCTCGTTTCGTGGTCAACAAAGAGCTGAAACAACATTTAGTCGGCGGTTCTATTTGTCCTAAATGAATAAGGAGGACGGCATGAAAATTATGAAAACCGCAGCGATGCGGTTGCTTATTCTTGCGGCTTTGTTCTGGCCCATCAATTTTCTGGCAGAGGCGGCAACACTAAAACTTACTTGCAGTGCCAAAGATACGATCGCGAACGCGCTGAAAAAGCTCAAACCGGGTGACACGCTTCTCGTAAGCGGCACGTGTAATGAAAACGTCGAAATACCCTTCGAAGCCGCCAGAATCACACTGGACGGTCACGGAAAAGCCACAATCAAAGGTCCAGATTCAAGCGTCCCCACGGTGACAGTAAGGGGAAGAGGGATCACGATAAAGGGTTTCGTTATCACAGGGGGGCGAGAAGGAATCCAGGTCCCGGGCGGAGGCGAGGCCTTGATAGACGGCAACACTATTGAACGTGTCGGCCGATTCGGAATCCAAGTGAACAGGGGAAGCTCCGGCGTGATTGTCAACAACACGATACGGAATAGCACCGGGCAGGGAATTACCATCGGTGGCAGCTCTTATGCGCTCATTGGCATCCGCAGCGGCCTTGATAAGACTGCAAGCCCTAACACCGTTGAGAACAATGGCGGCAACGGGATTAACGTGGGACGATCCGCGTCTGCCCGTATCGTAGGAAATACGATCCGCAACAATAAGGGAAGCGGGGTTAATGTCGCGCGCGCCTCGCAAGCCGACGTCTCCCATAACACGATCGACGGTAATGCTCAGGACGGCATCAGCGTCACCCAAAATTCCAGTCTGAGTCTTGGCGTTGGAACAGGCACGGGGATCTTTGATCAGCCGAATACCACCGGGTCGCCCAACGGCGGCGTGGGAGTGCGCTGCACCCGTAATTCATCGGTGGATGGGCGTCTGGGAAATTTAAACGGAAGCAAAGGCGCCAGGGAATTCGAGGCAAGCTGCTCTGATAGCACTGCGCCGGGTACATAAAGCGGCTTCACTCCCACTCGATCGTGGCGGGCGGCTTGGAAGAAATGTCGTAGACGACGCGGTTGACGCCGCGGACCTGGTTGATGATGCGGTTGGAGATGCGCGCGAGGAGTTGCGGCGGAAGCGGCACCCAGTTGGCCGTCATCCCGTCCTGGCTTTCGACGACGCGGAGCGCAACGACGTTTTCGTAGCTCCGCTCGTCGCCCATCACACCGACGGTCTTGATCGGCAGCAGAACCGCAAAGGACTGCCAGACTTTGTCATAGAGATCCGCCTGGCGAATCTCGTCCAGGACGATAGCGTCGGCCGCGCGCAGGATTCTCAGGCGTTCTTTTGTCACTTCCCCCAAAACGCGTATCGCAAGCCCCGGGCCGGGAAAGGGCTGCCGGTTGATGAGCTCGGGGGGCAGTCCGAGTTCCTTTCCCACTTTGCGCACTTCGTCCTTGAACAGCTCCCGCAACGGCTCGACGAGTTCAAAGCGCATGTTGTCCGGCAGGCCGCCAACGTTGTGATGGCTCTTGATCGTCGCGGAGGGACCGACATACGACACCGACTCGATCACATCGGGATAGAGCGTTCCCTGGGCGAGAAACGGGATATCGCCGAGCTTGCGCGCTTCCTCCTCGAAAACTTCGATGAAGATCCGGCCGATGATCTTTCTTTTGTCCTCCGGATCTTCGACGCTTTTGAGCGCCGCCAAAAAGCGCTCGCTGGCATCGGCGTAATGAAAGCTACCGCCGAACCGCTCGCTGAAGAGCCGGCAGACGTAGTCTTCCTCGTCTTGCCGCAGAAGCCCGTTATTGACGAACACGCAGGCCAATCTCTCCCCGACGGCCCGGTGGAGCAGAGCCGCGACTACCGCGGAGTCGACGCCGCCGCTCAGCGCGCAGAGGACGCGGCTTTGGCCGACCTGGCCGCGGATTTTTTTTACGGCGCTCTCGACGAAATGGCTCATCGTCCAGTCCGGCTTGCAGCCGCAGACGCGAAACAGGAAATTCTCAAGAATTTCTTTCCCGTGCTCGGTGTGCGCAACCTCGGGATGAAACTGAATGCCGAAAAAACGGCGGGTCGGATCGGCAAAGACCGCAACCGGCGAGTTCTCGGTGTGGGCAAGCACGCGCCATCCGGGCGGTATTGCGTTCATCTTGTCGCCATGGCTCATCCACACCCGCAGGGTCTGGTCCTTGGAAAAACCGTGAAAGAGATCCGCGTTATCGTCGACGACCAGCCGGGCGGGCCCGTACTCGCGCCGCTCGGCGCGCGCCACCTCGCCGCCCGCCGCCAAGTTGATCACCCCCATGCCGTAGCAGATCCCGAGAATCGGCACGGGAAGTTCCAACACGCCTTTTTCGGGCTTGGGAGCGTCCTCCTGGTAAACGCTTGCGGGGCCGCCCGAAAGGATAATCCCTTTCGGGTTGAGCGCGCGAATTTTTGCCGCGGCGACATTGAAGGGGTGGATCTCGCAGTAAACCTGAGCTTCGCGGACGCGGCGGGCGATCAGCTGCGTGTACTGCGAGCCGAAATCGAGGATGAGAATCATTGTTTGAGTAGCTGTTGGCTATCGGCGATCCGGGTCAGCCGATCCTGTAGTTGGGAGCTTCTTTGGTGATGAACACATCGTGGACGTGGCTTTCTTTCTGGCCCGCGGCGGTGATGCGGATAAAGCGCGCCTTGGCGCGCAGCTCCTCGATCGTGCGCGCGCCCACGTAGCCCATGCCCGCGCGCAGCCCGCCGACGAGCTGGTGGATGTTGTGCGATAGCGGCCCGCGGTACGGCACTTGCCCTTCGATCCCCTCGGGGACCAGTTTCGCCTCCTCGACGTCTGTCTGGCCGTAGCGGTCGCGGCTTCCTTCTCCCATGGCGCCCAGAGAGCCCATCCCGCGATAAACCTTGTACGTGCGCCCCTGATAGAGGATCGTTTCCCCCGGGCTCTCTTCGGTGCCGGCAAAAAGGCTCCCGATCATCACGGCCTGCGCTCCCGCGGCGATCGCTTTGGTGATGTCGCCGGAGAACTTGATGCCGCCGTCGGAAATGATCGGCACATTGCGGCGGCGCGCCACGCTGGCGCAGTTCGAGATCGCGGTGAGCTGCGGCACTCCGACTCCCGAAATCACGCGCGTCGTGCAGATCGAGCCCGGCCCGATGCCGACCTTGACCGCGTTTACGCCCGCTTCGATCAGCGCGAGCGCTCCCTCGGCCGTGGCGACGTTGCCGCCGACGATGTCCACGTCGGGATAATGGCGGCGAATGTAGGCGATAGCGTTCAACACGTTTTTCGAATGGCCGTGCGCCGTATCGACCGCGATCACGTCGACTCCGGCCGCGACCAGCGCCGCGCTTCGCTCCTCCATGTCCTTGCCGACGCCGACGGCTGCGCCGACGCGGAGCCGACCCCTTTCGTCTTTGCAGGCGAGCGGGAACTGGCTTCTCTTTTCGATGTCCTTGACCGTGATCAGGCCTTTGAGCTGAAAGTTCTCATCCACGAGCAAGAGCTTCTCGATCCGGTGGCGCTGGAGGATATCTTTCGCTTCGTCGAGATTCACGCCCGGTCGCGCCGTGACCAGGTGGTCTTTGGTCATGACTTCGGCGACCGGCCGGTCCAATCTGCGCTCGAAGCGCAGGTCGCGGTTTGTGAGGATTCCCACTAACCGCCCGCGCTCCGTTACCGGCAGTCCCGAAATGCGGTATTTGTCCATGATTTCCCGCGCTTCGGCGATTTTCTGGTCCGGGCGCACGGTCACCGGGTCGGAGATCATCAGGGTCTCGAACTTTTTTACTTTTTCGACCTCCGCGGCCTGGCGCGCGACCGGCATATTGCGGTGAATGAAGCCCAGCCCGCCTTCCTGCGCGATCGCGATCGCCGTGCGCGATTCCGTCACGGTGTCCATCGCGGCGCTCACGAGCGGCAGATTGAGGCGGATGCGCTCCGTCAGCTGGGTGCTGACGTCGGTTTCATTCGGCAGAACCGAGGATTCGGCCGGCAGCAAAAGGACGTCGTCAAACGTGAGGCCGAGCGGCAGCGTTTCTTGGTCTAACATACGGCACCTCCGGCGCGGCTAAAAAAAAACCCAGACCGTGGGCCTGGGTTTTTGCGCGCGAAGCGATTGAAGAGCAAACATGAATTTTTATATCAATAATCCTTCCTCACGACAAGCCTAAAAGTTGAACGGTTTGCACGGCTTGAACGTTTTGAACGCTTCAAACGGGTTCAAGAATTCCAGCCGTTCAATGATTGCGCTCCTTCCGCTTCGCAGCCAGAATCTCTTTCGCGCGCTCCGCGACTTCGCTGACCAAGCGCCCCATCTTCGGGTGGCCGGGTTCGAGATCGGGTTCGACGCCAAAGTCGGCGAGCGCCTCGCTGCAGACCGGCCCGATCGAGGCGACGAGCAGCCGGCCCAGCGCCTCGTGCAACCCGTGCACGTGCTCTTTTCCCGCCACCGAAAAAAGATGGTGCACCTGCGTCGCGTTGGTGAAAAGCGCGACGTCGGCCGCGCCGGCGTGGATGGTCCGAATAGCGGCCTTGAGCGGCGTCAAATCCTCCGGCAGAGCCCAACGATAGACGCGCACCGCATGCACCCTGGCGCCGCGCGCGCGCAAACCGGAAATCAGCTCAGGGTTCGGGGCGCCGTACTCCTGGATCGCGATCGCTTTGCCGCTGATGCTGTCTGCGCTCTCCAGGGTTGCAATGATCTCTCTCCAGGTATTGGGCTCGGGAATGCTGATCGCGGGCTTAAGCCCAAGTTCTTTGAGCGCCGCAACCGGTTTTGGCCCGCGCGCGACGAGCCGCACGCTTCCTAGAGCGGCGATCACCTCTTGTCTGGAATGGCGGCTTGTCAGGACTTCGACCAGCGTTCTTGTTCCCACGCCGGTGAGCAAGATGACGAGATCAAATTCCCCGGCTTGGAGCTTTGAAAAAAAATCGAGGGCTTGTTGGTTCTCGGCGAGCGGCACCTCGCGCATCGAAGGCGCGAGGATCGGCTCGCCGCCGTAGCGGCGTATGAGCTCCGCCATCTCCCCGGCGCGGCGACTCTCGAATGAAACGACCTTTAGCCCCTCAAGTCCCGCAGGCATGTCGTCTCCATGAACGGCGCGATGCCGGAGGTCCGAAGCGCGAGGGATCGTGAGAGCCCTATCAGGTTTTCTGAACCGATTGCGGCTCGAGCGCGCCTGCGGAGCCAGGCCGCAAGGCCCGTCGCACCAGTTCGCCGCTCCGGTATGCCTCGCTGAACCATTCGAGATAGGCGGACAGTTTGACGACTTCGCCGATGACCGCCAACACGGGCGGCGCAAGTTTGGCGCAATGCGCGCCGATATCCGCCAGCGTTCCGATGATCACTTCCTGCTTGGCCGTCGTCCCGGAGCGAATCAATGCGACCGGAGTCTCGGGCGCTCGACCGTGCCTGACGAGCTTGGCGGCGATCGCCGGCAGGGTGTTGAGCCCCATGAGCACGACGAGCGTGTCGACGGAGTTGGCGAGAAGCGCCCAGTCGACCGATGACTTGGGTTTGCACGCTTCGTGGCCGGTGATTACGGCGAACGACGAAGAGAGCTTGCGATGCGTCAGCGGGATTCCGGCGTACGCCGGAACGGCTATGGCGGATGAGACTCCGGGAACGACCTCGAACGGGACCCCGGCCGCTCTCAGCGCCTCCGCTTCCTCGCCGCCGCGCCCGAAGACAAAAGGGTCGCCGCCCTTGAGCCGCACGACAAGCCGCCCGCGCCGCGCGTGCGCGATCAGGAGCTCGTTGATTTCTTCCTGCGGCAGGGCGTGATAGCTGCTGCGCTTTCCGGCGAAGATAAGGATCGCCTCAGGGGCCGCCTCTTCGAGAATGACGGGATTCACAAGCCGATCGTAGACGACGACGTCGGCTTTGCGGAGAAGATCCAGGCCGCGCACAGTCATGAGACCGGGATCGCCGGGACCGGCACCGACGAGATAAACCTTGCCAATCTTCATATGATCGAGCCCAGCTTCTTGAGGAGATACGCCTTCGCCGCGGCGCGCTTGCCGTCCCGAATGAGCTGCCGGAGACTTGAGTCGAGCGCGTCGTGCCAGCGTTCGGGATCCGCGCGCTGGGAGCGGTTCTTGAGTTCGGCCCGGGCTTCCGCCGCAATTTCGGCCAGCGTCGCGTACTCGGCGGTAATATGGGACTCGAGTTTCTCGCGAATCAGGCGCGACAGTGCCGGGCTTGCGCCGCCGGTTGCGACGGCGACCGTAAGCGGGCCGCGCCTGAAGACCGACGGCAGGATAAAATCGCAGTGCTCCGGATCGTCGGCGGCATTGACCCACACTTTTTTTTCCCTCGCCTCGCGCTGGATCAACGCGGCAAGTTTGGTATCTCCGGTCGCGACAAACGCAAGCTCATGGCCGTCGAGATCGCCCGATTGATATTGTCGCGCCACAAGTTCAATCACCCCTCGCGCACCTAGCGAAGTCAAACGCTCGGTGAACGCGGGGCTGACGACGGTCACAGCGGCTTTCGCGGCCAGAAGGCCCTCGACCTTACGCTCGGCGACAGCGCCGCCGCCAATGACGATGCAGCGCCGATCCCTTAGCTCGAGAAAGACGGGATAATAGCTCAAGCGTTTACCCCCTGGGGAAATTTCCACGCGCCCCGTTTGCCTGCGAGATTTCTCGGGCAACTTGCGAAGCAACGCCCCTCTCGTCACGCCAACCCCGCGCGCGCCACTTTTTCGAGCCGCACTGCCTTCGCTCAGCGGCGGCCGTTCCCGTGATGGAGGCCGCACTCGCGGTTCTCCGGTCGCTCCCACCACCATCTCCCGGCGCGCGCGTCTTCTCCCGGCTGAACGGCCCTGGTGCACGGCGCGCACCCGATGCTCGGGTAACCCCGGTCGTGAAGACGGTTGTAGGGTACGTTGTGACGGCGGATGTAGTTCCAGACCTGATCCTGGGTCCAGTCCGCAAGCGGGTTCACCTTGTAGATGCCGCCATGATCGCGATCGAACTCAACCTTGCCGATCCCTGTCCGGGTGACAGCCTGCTCGCGTCGCAGACCCGTCATCCACGCGGCCAAGCCTTCGAGCGCGCGCTTCAACGGCTCAACCTTGCGGATCGCGCAGCACAGCCGGCGCAGTTCGGTCGATTCGTAAAAAAGATTGAGGCCATGGCGGCGGACCATTCCTTCCACGCTGACGGCATCGGGAAAAAAAACTTCGACCTCGATGCCGTAGCGTTTTCGGATAGCGTCGATGCACTCGTAGGTTTCCTCGTGAAGCCTTCCCGTGTCGAGCGTGAACACGCGAAACTTGGGTCCGCAGAGCTTGTGGGCCATGTCGATGATCACCGACGACTCCGCTTGAAAGGAGCAGGCGATGGCGATCTTCGAGCCGAACTCCTTGAACGCCCAATCCATGATCTCGGGCGCGGACAGACTCTCGAAATCGGTCCCGAACCCACTGTCGTTGCGCCGCTGCACGCTCACCGATGTCACGTTGCCCTCTCCCCCTGCGCTTCACTTAGGCTTTCGAGCAAGGCTTCGACGCTCGTGGCGGCCGGCGTCCTAACCGATAAATTAAACCGCTTTCGCGGATCGGGATCGCGCTCGAAGGAGAACTCCGCGCCGCGGTAGAGCGCGCGCGCGAACGACTCCATTTCCGGCTTGACCGCGCGGAATGTCTCCTCGCTGTTGGGCGCGAGCAACCGGTCGTTCACGATCAGGAGCGCCTCGTTGCCGAGAAACTTTAGCTTCCCGCCGAGCGCCGGTTCCCGCTCGAGCTTAAGGCAGTATTCCAGCGCCGCCTTGAATGCCGCTTTGAGCTTGTCCTGGTTGGTTCCCGCCAGAGGCTGCTTGCGGTTGTAGAGGAGCCCCATGCGATTGCCGCCGCAGTCGATGCTGACGTTCGCCTCGTGGGCGACGAGCACGATTCCCGGTCCCGCAGGGACGTGGCTGTAATCGGCGATGTCGTAGTAGGCGCCGTCGCTGGCTTGAATCCACGAGTTGAAGACGCCGATGAACTCCTCGAGCCGAACGCCGCGGGCATCGGCCGCGAAGAATTTCACGTTTATTTTTTGCAGGTCCATCGGTCTTTAGGCCGAAAGCGCCTTCTCGCCGCCGCGCGCCGGCGCGCGCGCTATCCCGTTTTGCGCTTGCAATTTGTTGTAGCAGCTGTGCGCCGCGTCGATAAAAAGCTGCGCCTCTTGCAAGCGACGCAGCGCAAACTCCTTGGTTATGTCTTGCAGGTTCGAGGTCGCGCGCGCCCTGAAAAGGTAATCTGCGAAATTGCTGCCTTGAAATTTATCGTAAAAAATCTGCGTCTCGCAGAAACGCTGGCGGAATTCCGTCAGGATCGCCTCCTCGTCGTTCGCGATGTCGTAGTTTTGCGTCTTGACCAGCCCGTGGGCCGCCTGAATCATCGCACGATAGGCCGTCAGCACCGCATTTTTCAGATCGCCGGCATCGTACAGGATCTGCGCTTCGAAAAGCTCCCGTTCGCTGGCGGCAAGGCTAAACTCGGTCTGGGAGACGACCTCGCCGGCGCATTCGCCGACGCCCATGTCGTTCAGGGTAAACTCGCGCGGATCGCCCCAGTCGCTGTAGTATGACGGGTCCACCGCGTGCGGCGGCACAGGAGTCAGGTCGTCGAGCATCGCCTTGATTTCCTTTTTTCCGAGGCGGGCGATGAACTCTTGAAAGCTCTCTCCTTTCTGCCGGTCCCTGAGATAGCGGTCCGTCACGCGGCTAATTACCTCGGGAATCCGCTTCGATGGGATCGCCGCCACCGGGAGGCCGTAGGCGCCGGCGTTCTCTTTGGACTTGCCGCCGAGCAAAACCTGGAAATGCGGCACGGTATAGCCGCCGATCGTGCGGCTAATCCCGTAAAACCCCAGATCGGCGATATGGTGCTGCCCGCAGGAGTTAAAGCAGCCGCTCACCTTGATGCGCAGGCCTTTGACCGCCGCGTCCATTTCGAAAGCCTTTTCGCTCAGCCGTTTGCGCAGCTCGCGCGCCAGCCCGCGCGAAGAGGCGATCCCGAGCTTGCAGGTATCGGTTCCGGGACAGGCCGTGACGTCGACGATGGTCCCGGCGTTGGGCTCCGCGAGCCCGACCGCTTTTAGCGCGCTGTACAGTTGCGGCAAGTCGGCTTCGCTCACCCAGCGGAGCACGATGTTCTGCTCGACGGTCGTGCGGATCGTGTCTTTGACGAAGCGGCGGGCGATTTGCGCTAGTTCGCGGAGCTGGTCTGCGGTGATATCGCCCATCGGCAAGGTCACCGTGGCAACCACATAGCCCGGCTGTCTCTGCCGGTACACGTTGGTCGCGTACCAGGCGTCAAAACCTTCCGGTCGCTCGCCTCCGTTCAAGCTTTCACCCGGCCGGAGGGGAGTTTCGGCCTGCTCGCGGGCGCGCGCGAGGAAATCCGTCCACCGCGGGTCGGGCGTAAGTTTCTGCCGTTCCTCGAGAACCAATTGGCGGAAGTTTTCAATGCCGAGATTGGCAACAAGGAATTTGATCCGCGCGCGCGCCCGGTTGCGTTTTTCGCCGAGCCGCGCATAGACGCGGGCAATGGCCTGTGCCGTGGGAAGAAGCTCTTCTTCGGGAAGAAACTCATCGAAAAGCTGCGCGCGGTAAGGGACCGCGCCCAGCCCGCCGCCGACGTAAAAGGCAAAACCGCGCCGCTCGACGCCGTCGACGATCTTTTTTCGCGCGATCGCGCCCATGTCGTGCATCGCCGTCAAGCCGCACGGATGTTGGCCGCAGCCGGAGAATGCGACTTTGAATTTTCTCCCGAAATCCTGCGTGTCGGGGTGACCGAGCAGAAATTTGGAGCAGGCCTTGGCGTAAGGCGTGACGTCGAACGATTCATCGTGGCAGACGCCGGCCAACGGGCACGCCGTGACGTTGCGCACGACATTGCCGCACGCCTCTCGGGTGGTGATGCCGACGGCCGCCAGGCGGCGCATGAGCGATGGCGTATCGTCGATATGGACGAAGTGATACTGAATGTCCTGGCGGGTCGTGACATGGGAGATTCCGTCGGCGTACTCCTCGGAGAGGTCCGCGAGAACCTCCATCTGCTTCGGGTTGAGGCCACCGAAAGGAATTTTGATCCGCATCATGCCAGGCGCGTCCCATACCGTTTCCGGTCCTTTGGTGAGACCGCCCGAAGGAAAATTCAGCTTTTGCACCCTGATGCCGTCATGTCGCTGGCCGTTGTCGTAACGCTGGCCGTAGACGCCGCGCCGCAGGCGGGTTTCGGCAAACACTCTTTCGTCGATCTTGCCCTGCTTGCGAAGCTCAATCTGCGTTTCGAAAATGTCGATCTCTCGGGCGAGCTCCGGAGGCATTTGGTCCGCAAGCTTCTCTTTCCAACCTGTCCTCTGGTCCATAGTCGTCCTCCGACTTTGATGGTAAGACCTGGGCCAACTGCCAAGACAAGGACGAATAGTATAAAACCGATTAGAAAAGTCAAGTATTGTCGTTGGTCAGATCTATTGAGTCAGATGCGAGGTAAAAAACGGCGTCGTTTAAACGGGGCTTTCGCGAAGTTGTTAATGCATTTTCGTTGTGATAATGGCAGGCGCTGGCCGTAGCGCTCTACGGATGTGAATGCCGGAACCGACGCCGCTTCGAGGCGGGAAGCCTTGCTGAGAAGACTGAGCAAGCGCTTTCGCTCCCGGCGAAAAAGCACGCGGGGTCTTGTCTCGGGCCGCGCGGCAGGACAAGCGGCGCCGATGGCTTCGACCGGGGGCCGAAGGGGCGAGATTTTTCGCGCCCGCCCGTCTCCTCGCAAGGTACTTAAAGGAAAGGGGCCTTAAGTTTTCATGCTGGCCAAGGTCATCAGCGCCTCCCTCTACGGCATCGACGCCTTGCGCGTGGAGGTGGAGATTGATCTTGCGTCGGGGCTACCGCAATTCGCGACCGTAGGACTCGCCGAGGGCGCCGTCAAGGAAAGCAAAGATCGCGTTCGCGCCGCGGTAAAAAATTGCGGCTACTCATTTCCGGCAAAGAAGATCACGATCAATTTAGCGCCCGCCGATCTCAAAAAAGAGGGCTCGGCCTATGATCTCCCGATGGCGATCGGCATTCTCGCGGCCGAGGGGATCGTTCAAAAGAACCGCTTGTCGGACTACCTCCTCGTCGGCGAGCTTTCGCTTGATGGTGCGGTTAAACCGATTCGTGGCGCGCTACCGATCGCCGTGGCCGTAAAACGGGAAGGCCTCAAAGGCCTTGTCTTACCCGCGATGAGCGCGCATGAGGCCGCGGTCGTGCAAGGGATCGAAGTTCTCGGCGTCGACAACATGCCGCAAGTGGTTGAGCTGCTAAACGGCGAGCGCGTGATCGAGCCCACCTGTGTGGATCTGGAAGAGTTGTTCAAAAAGCATTCGCAATACGACACCGATTTCAGCGAAGTCAAAGGCCAGCAGCACGTCAAGCGCGCTCTCGAAGTCGCCGCGGCCGGCGGCCACAACGTCATCCTGGTCGGTCCGCCAGGGTCGGGGAAAACCATGTTGGCGAAGAGGTTGCCGACGATCCTCCCGGATATGAGCCTCGCCGAGGCCTTAGAGACAACCAAAATTCACAGCGTCGTCGGGCTCATGGACGGGCGCGCTCTAATTGCCACACGGCCGTTTCGCTATCCCCACCACACGATCTCGGATGCCGGCTTGGTGGGCGGAGGGACGGTCCCGAAACCCGGCGAAGTTTCGCTGGCTCACAACGGCGTCCTCTTTCTCGACGAGCTGCCTGAATTCAAGCGCAATGTCCTGGAAGTTCTCCGCCAGCCCTTAGAAGACGGCAGCATTACCGTGTCGCGCGCGGTCGGCTCGATCAATTACCCGGCCAACTTCATGCTCGTTGCCGCGATGAATCCGTGCCCATGTGGCTTTTTCACGGACCCGCAAAAAGAGTGCAACTGCACGCCGCTGCAGATCCAGCGCTATCGATCGAAGGTCTCCGGGCCGCTGATGGATCGGATCGATATTCAAGTTGAAGTTCCCGCGCTGCGCTACCAGGAGCTTGCGGCGCGCGATTCCGGCGAAAGCTCGACGAGCATTCGGCAAAGGATCAACGCCGCTCGGAGAATTCAGCTCAAGCGCTTCGCGACGCGCGGCATTCACGCCAACTCCCAGATGGGCACGCGGGAGATCAAGCGCTACTGCGCCGTTAACGAGGCGGGACAGAAGCTGTTGGAAATCGCCATCAACAAACTCGGGCTGAGCGCGCGCGCCTACACGCGGATCCTCAAAGTGGCCCGGACGATCGCAGATCTGGAAGCATCTGAGACAATCGAGCCGTCGCATATCTCCGAAGCGATCCAGTACCGTAGTTTAGACCGCAGATTGTAGTCAGAAGCGCTTTGGGGGGACCTTGAATGGACTGTTTTGTGCCCGGCGGGCAGCGGCTGACCGAAACTGAATCGGGGTTAGCGGCAAGAGGGCGCATGGCCCCTATTGACATTAGAGGTTGCGATCGTTATTTTGTGGTTCTCCGCTCAACTACCGACCCGATACGACCGGCGCGCTTCGCGCCGGTCTGATTGAAAATTTAGCGAGCTGGATTTCTGACATCGGTGAGATGTCTCGCCCGTTTGTCGGGCGAATTTTGGTCTTTGAAAACTAAATAGTAGCGACTGCTCTTTTTTAAGGGAGCAGTGGAAGGTGAGAGGTGTAGGGTTTCCGAGAAGCTTTTGAGCGCAGCTGTAAACGATCCAGGACAGAAGATCCACTTTATTGGGTGGATTG
>DATMAM010000045.1:0-59972 GCA_035559995.1 Candidatus Acidiferrales bacterium | reverse complement strand
GGTCGTGCCCGACACAAGCGCCGTTGCCACCGCGTGCGAGACGGTCGTCGAGGTCGTATTGATGACGCACTTGTTGCATCTTGTGTCCGTAGGTCCTGTGGGTAGAACGGATTGCGAGGTTGCAACCATGATTCGATAGCGTGGGGCTCCCGAAACGGCGAACCAGCGAAACGCAAATGTCGTGGGTACGCCGATGGCACCGTTCGATGGACTGCTAAGGACGGGGGCGGGGAAGATGTTCTCGGTTCTGAAGCTCCATTTTGAAGACCAGTAGCCGCCCGAGGTGGCCTCGGCTCGTACCTGCCAGAAGTAGACGGTATTGATGGCGAGCGCGGCTGCGGCGGTAAACGAGGTTCCCGATGTGCTTGCATTGATGACACAGCCCGCGCATTCCGTCGCCAATGGGTCAGTCGGCAGCGCCGCCTGACTTAAAGCGACCATAATTCGATAGCCGCCGGCTCCTGAGACGGCGGACCATGTGAAGGTAGGCTTGGTGGAGACCGCGGTGGCGTTATTGGCGGGCGCGGAAAGCGTTGGCGCCTGTAAGATCGGGTCGGTGGTAAAGCTCCACTGGGTGGACCAGGTCCCCGGCTGGCCGGAACTGCCGTGCGCTTTGACCTGCCAGTAGTAGAGGGCACCGCGGTTAAGCGGAGCGGTAGGCGTGAACGACGTACTCGTCGAGGTGGTGTTGATCGCACATCCGGAACAGATGTTGACCCACGGTCCTACGGGCAAAGCCGCCTGGCTTGTCGCAACCATGATGCGGTACGAAGTTGCGCCAGAGACCGCAGACCAGGTAAAAGTCGGAGCGGTCGAAACCGCGGTCGCTCCGTTTGCCGGCGCGGAAAGCAGAGGGGGAGGAAAGGCCGGGTCATTGATCAAAGTCCAGAGAAGCGAAGAGCTCTTGCTGAGACTCTGAGAGTAGGCGCTAAATTGCGTGCCGACGTTTGCGGCCACCTGGACTCCGACGGTTGCGCTGCCGCCGCCGCTGGCAAATTTGCAATTGCCGCTAAAAGCGGTGTCGGAGTAGTTGAAAAGGATGTTGCTACTGCCTTCGAAAAAGACGACCTGGAATTTTACAGTATTCGAACCGTCTGCGCTGCAGGAAAAATGCCTCACATCGCGCCACTCAATAACGAGTTCGCGGGCGGGGGCCGTGCCGCCCACGGCCCAAAACACGTTTTGGGTTGTGCCGGAAATCGGGAAAAGGTCATCCCAGAAGGGCGCGACCAAGGCGTCAATGACAGAAGTTGGCAACGAAAGGCTATTGAGCGCGGAGGCGAAGGGAGTTGTGAACGTCAAGTTTCCGTTAGCGTTGACGTGAATCTGATTGAAGCTGCCGCCGCCAAAGAGAATGGGAAAGGGAGAGGCGATGGAGGCTGTAGCGTTGTCGCTCAAATTGAGGTTTGCGCCTGTGATGGCCCGATAGTTTGATGAAGCCGATTGGAATCTGTAATTCTTTAGCACGTCGACGGTCAAAACGTCGCCGCCGGGGAAGCTAAGCGTATAGGTTCCGCCGGCGCTAGGCGTCCACTGGCCTGAATAGACTCCGTCGCCTGCCTCTTGATCGAATCCAGAACCGTTGTCCAAAAGCGTTACCACTTGACTTCCGGGATTGACGGCCACGGAAACAGCGCCATTGGGGTTGGCGCAGTTGACGTGAAGTGCGGCAAGACTGACCGGCATGCCGATCGTCGTAGCGACTCTGTTCCCCGTAGGGCGCAGCCGCGCCGCTACGACCGAATTGCCGCACAGCAAAGAATTGCGCGCGTTGAGCCTTTTTTGCGTGATCGTGTTTACGAGGCCGGGGACCGTATCGCCGCCGGCGAGAAGCAGATTTTTTATTCCCCTCCAATCGAGAGCCGAGTTAAATGCCTTCAGGAGAGCCGCCAAGCCCGACACGTGCGCAGCGGCCATCGAAGTTCCCCAAAAATGCGTATAGCCGTTGTTTCGTGTGGTGCTTAAAATAGCCGTGGCCGGCGCTCCCAGGTGAACGGTTCGTTTCCCGTAGTTCGAACTTTTTGGGTCCTGGCTGATCGGGAAAAACCCCAGGTTATCGGCACCGTCGGTTCCCGCAACAGAAATCACGTTGGCAAGAAAATAACTCGCAGGATATTGAGGCGAAGAGAGATCGTTGTCGATGCCGTCGTTACCGGCAGAGGCGATAAAAAGGATCCCGGCTGGCTTTAGGGCAGCAACCGCATCGAACTCAGCCTGAGAGAAGCCGCCCACATAGCTTGCGTTGGCGGCGACGATATTGACGCCGCGCTCTTTCATCATTTTGATATATTCCATGCACTCGATCGCGCCTGAAAGAGAACCCGTGCCCGACGCGCCCAGAAACTTGCAGGCCATGATCGAGACGTTCCAATTAACTCCCACCACACCCAGCGCGTTGTTTCCAACTGCCCCGATCGTGCCGGCAACATGGCTCCCATGATTGTGATCGTCGATTGGGTCGGAATCGTTATTGATCGTGTCGATGCCGTGGCAGTCGTCCACATGGCCATTGCCGTCGTCGTCGATACCGTCGCGGTTGCAATCCAGAGGGTTCCGCCACACGTTGGCGGATAAATCCGCGTGATTATAGTCGATCCCCGAGTCCAACGTCGCCACTACCACACCGCTGGTCCCGAGGCTTAAGTCCCACGCTCCTGGCGCATTGATCTTTTGCATCCCCCAGAGGGAGCTATAAAACGGATCGTTCGGCACTCCCTGGACCTTGGCAATATAATTGGGCTCTGCATAAAGCACGTTGGGATCGCGCCGATAGAGCCTCATCGCTTCTTCCACCGTCATCCCTCGCGGGATCTTCACGCGTTCGAGGCCCTTAACGATCGCGAACTGTTTTACGCGCTTAGCCGCCACGCGCGCGTGCGCGTTCAATCTGGCGCGCTCGGCAGCGCCGTCGCGAAACCTGACCAATACCTCGTCCTCGACAAAAGGGATTGTTGTGGCCTCGGCCGCGCCGACTTCCCCCGGAGTCGCCGAAGCCGCCATTGCCTGCACGATCCACGCAACGAACATCCAACGAAGCCGCACACGCAGTTTTTGGGTTTTTCTCATAAAGCGCTCATCGTTTTTGTGCTCGCCAACCGACCACGACGGAAGCCTTAACCCCCGGTGCCGTTTCGAATCGTTTCCGCGCCTTTATCGCAATTTGCAGACTCCTGTCTAATGCTTTTTTGGTCATGACGGTTATGACTTTTTGGTCATAACCCAGGGCCAAAAGTCCGATTGTTTTTTCCCCCGAGCTAATGTAAGAATCGCGCGCTTGGCAAAGACCCGCTTCGGAGCGGTAAGTGAACTTGAACCAAATCCAGGTGTTCGCCGCGGTGGCGAAAAACTTGAGCGTCACCAAGACCTCGGAGGCGCTTCGCGTCAGCCAATCGTCAGGGGGATCGTAAGCGAGGGTCGCGCCTGGGGATCGTAAGCGAGGGTCGAGCCTGATATTTGCTATCTTGTCTAGGTTTTGTTAAAGGCGGGCACCATGGCGCGTCGACCTAGAGTGGAATATCCCGGAGCGTTGTACCACGTGATTACCCGAGGCAACCAGCGACAAAAGATTTTTTTCGATGATCAGGACCGGATCAAGTATTTGGAGATACTCTCTCGGTTAAAAGGGTTGTATCGGTTTCGGCTCTACGCTTACGTTTTGATGCTCAACCATGTGCACTTGCTGTTGGAAGCCGGGGAGGTTCCGCTCTCTCGAATCATGCAAAGGTTGGGAAGTGGCTATACCCAGTACTTTAACCGTAGGCACGGGTTGGTAGGCCACTTATTCCAGGGGCGCTACAAGGCGATTTTGTGCGACAAGGATAGTTATCTATTGGAGCTCAGCCGGTATCTGCACCTAAATCCCGTCAGGGCCAAAGTGGTCAAAGACCCTGCAGACTATATTTGGAGCAGCTACGGCGGATACGTGAGAGAAACCAACGGCCAAAAATGGCTAGATATCCGTGAAGTGCTTGGACAGTTTAGCCGAAATCGGAGCGAAGCACGAAGGCTTTATCGAAAGTTTGTGTTGGAAGCCATAGGAGAGGGGCACAAACAACAGTATTACGAGGTCCTGGACGGTCGGTTTTTAGGGGATAGGGAATTTGCCGAGGACATTAAGGCTAAGATAGGAAGCCCTGGTTACGTACGCGTCAGGATTAAGCCGGAAACATTTGTTGCGATGAGCTGTGCCGCATTAGGTAAGAAGAGAGCGGAAGTGACTGGCAGCGGCAAGGATCGAGAGCGGGTGCGCGCCCGTGAAGTGATAAGTTATGTTGGCCGGAGTTGTACCGAACTCTCGGTAACAGCCCTGGCCCAAACCCTCGGTGTGGACCCAACATGCGTAACTCGGAGTGTGGCGCGAGTGGAGAGCCGGCTATCGGATGATAAGGAATTAAAAAGAACGGTTGCTGCAGTGGTAGGCGCCATCGAGAATAGCAAATATCAGGCTTGACCCCAGCAGTGACCAAATATCAGGCTTGACCCCAGCAGTGACCCCGGTAGACGAGAGCGAGCCACAGAGTTAGCCCCGGCCAGCCCCGCGGAAGGCGCGGGCCTTCAGCCGCTTGACGATCGGCGGAGCGAGGAGCGCGAGAAGCGCTACAAACAGAAAGCCTGCGCTCAGCGGATGGGTGATAAAAACGCTCGGGTCGCCCTGGCTGATCGAGAGCGCGCGGCGGAACTGGATTTCGGCGAGCGGGCCGAGAATAAGCCCGATGACCGCCGGCGCCACGGGAATATCCCAGCGGCGCATCACAAATCCGAGAAGCCCGAAGACGTACAGGGTCATCAGGTCGACGACCGAGTGATGCAGGCTGTAGGCGCCGAGCGTCGCAAAAACGAGAATGCCGGCGTAGAGAAGCGGCTGCGGGATCGACAACACCTTGACCCAGATCCCGACCAGAGGAAGATTGAGCACGAGCAACAGCACGTTGCCGACGTACAGGCTCGCGATCAGTCCCCAGACCAGCTGGGGCTGCGACTGAAAGAGCAACGGACCCGGCTGGATGCCGTAATTCTGAAACGCGGCAAGAAGAATGGCGGCGGTTGCCGACGTCGGGATTCCCAGAGTGAGAAGCGGCACGAGAGCGCCGGTTGCGGAAGCATTATTCGCGGCCTCGGGCCCGGCCACGCCCTCGATGGCTCCCTTTCCGAACTCGTCCGGATATTTGGTGAGTCTTTTTTCGGCGGCGTACGATAGGAAAGTCGGAATCTCGGCGCCTCCCGCCGGTATCGAGCCGAAAGGAAAGCCGATGAACGCCGCGCGCAGCCAAGCAGGCCACGAGCGCTTCCAGTCCTCTTTCGACATCCAGAGCGAGCCCCGCACAGGCTCGACGGTCTCCGGCAGCCGGCTCGCGTAGGCGGCGACGTACAGGGTTTCGCCGACCGCAAAAAGGCCAACGGCGAGCACGACGACGTCGACGCCGTCCAGAAGCTCAGGGACGCCAAACGCAAAGCGCGCCTGGCCCGTCTGGCTGTCGATGCCGATCAGACCCAGAAACAGCCCGAGAAAAAGGCTCGTCAGGCCGCGAGCGGTAGAGCCCCCGAGGACGCTGGATACGGTCGTGAAAGCGAAGACCATCAATGCGAAGTACTCGGCAGGACCAAACCTGAGCGCGATCTCGATCACGATCGGCGCGAGCAAGGTCACCAGAATCGTCGCGATCGTGCCCGCGACAAACGAGCCGATGGCGGAGGTGGCGAGTGCGGGGCCCGCGCGGCCCTTTTTTGCCATCAAGTGGCCTTCCAGCGCGGTTGCGATCGACGCCGACTCGCCGGGCGTGTTGAGGAGGATCGTCGTGGTCGAGCCGCCGTACATCGCGCCGTAATAGATCCCGGCAAACATGATGAGCGCGCCGGTCGGCTCGACTTTGACCGTGATAGGCAGAAGCATGGCGACCGTCAGCGCCGGCCCGACGCCCGGCAATACGCCGACGAAAGTTCCGAGCGTGACGCCGATGAAGCCCCAGAGAATGTTGATCGGCGTGAGAGCGACACTAAAGCCTTGCGCGAGCGCGAGCAGCGTTTCGCCCATGCCCTCTACACCCCCGCAGTGCCGAGGATGGGCTCGAGCCATCCCGCGGGCAAGCCGACGTTCAGAAAATGCACGAAAAAGAAAAACACGGCGAGCGTGAGCGCGAATCCGATCGCGGCGTCGCGCACGAAGCGCGGGCTGCCGAAGGCGCGCGCGACGCACGTAAAAAGCACCGCGCCGGCGATCACAAAGCCGGCGCGGTGAATGAGAAGCATTTGCGCGAAAAGCCCGATGCTGACCCAGACGAAGGCGCCGCCATAAAACGCGTGCTGCCCGGTCTCTTCGGGCGGCGCCGGAAGCGCGCGCCAGCCGCCGGAGAGAGCCTCGTAGAGGAGCCGAACGCCGAGCAGGATGAGTCCCGCGGCGACGGCTCCGGGAATGACGTTGGGGCCGACGCCGGCGTAGCCGCCCGCAGTGGGCAAGCGCGCCGTCTCCAGGGCCACGCCGATGCCCAATCCAATCGTGCCGACGGAAAGCGCCAGTTCGGCGGTTTTGAATTTCATCCTCGGAAGAGGACCCCAGTCGTGAAGCGGCGGCGCGAACTGTCGGTCAGCTCTTGATGCCGAGCGAATCGATGATCGCGGCGATGCGCTTGTTTTCCTCGTCGATAAACTTTTTAAAGTCGTCGCCGGCCAAAAAGATCGGCACCCAACCGAACTTCGCTACCGCGTCCTTCCAAGTCTTGCTTTCCGTTGCCGCGCGAACGATCTTTATGAGCGCGTCGCGCTGCTGGTTGGTGATCCCGGGAGCACCGAAGACGCCGCGCCAGTTGGCCAACTCGACTTCGATTCCCTGCTCCTTGAGCGTCGGAATGTTGGCCAGACGCGAAGGGGAGGAGACCGCAAGGCCGCGCATGCGCCCGCCCTTGATATGCTCCTCGAACTCGGCCAGGCCGGAGACGCCCGCGGTCACGTGCCCGCCGACAATCGCCGCGACCGCCTCGCCGCCGCCCTTGTAAGCGACATAGTTGATTTTTGCCGGATCGACCCCCACGGCCTTGGCGATCATCCCGACCAAGATATGATCGGTGCCGCCCGCGGAGCCGCCGCCCCAAGACACGCTCCCCGGATTGGCCTTGAACGCTTTTACCAGGTCCGCCATCGTCTTGTGGGGCGAGTTGGCCGGCACGACGATCACCTCGTACTCGCCGGTGAGCCGGGCGATCGGCGTCACCATCGAAAGATTCACCGGGGATTTGTTGAGATGAATGCCGCCGATCATCACCATGCCGCCGATAATCAAGGCGTTCGGATCGCCCTTCGAGGCGTTGACGAACTGCGCCAGTCCGATGGTTCCCGCCGCTCCGCCCTTGTTGTCGAACTGCACCGACGAGACGAGCTTTTCTGCCTGCATCGCGGCGGCGAGCGTGCGCCCGGTCTGATCCCAACCGCCGCCCGGATTTGCCGGGATCATCATCTTGAGCGCCGGCTGCGCGTGTGCCGCGAACGCCACCGCAAGCGCCGCCAACGCCGCCGCCCACGAAAACATCCGTTTAGCCATATCGAGCCTCCTTGTCCGCGGCTTGCCGCCGCGGATGTAGCATGTATAGGTGAGTCGAGATGAATTCACAAGCATCACGGCCGCCGTTAAAAGTTGACAACCGCCGCGGAGCGGCTGTAGGAAGAGCGCATATGCGCACGGAGGATAGCCATGAGGGAGACCGGCATCACGCTTGAAGAGCTCAGCATGATCGCCCGCCAAGCCGGGCTCAGACTGCCTGACGCGGACTTGGAGCGCCTGTTGCCGGCAGTGAACCGGGCTCGCGGTCAGGTTGACGCGCTGCGCGAGCTGATCACAGACAGCGTCGAGCCGGCGCAGGTCTTTGCGCCGACGCAACAAAACCGCGCGTAGTCACATGCCGGACGTTGAGCTTTCTTATCGCACCATTGCAGAGGCGGGCAAAGGCATTCGTCGGCGGGAGTACTCGCCGGTGGACCTCGCGCGGGCTTGTCTCGATCGGATCGACGGCATCGACAATAAGCTTCACAGCTTCATCACGGTCACGAGAGAGGCGGCGCTCGAGCAGGCGCGCCGGGCGGAAAAAGAGCTATCGTCCGGTCAAGATCGCGGCCCGCTTCACGGCATCCCCGTGGCCCTGAAGGATCTCTATTTGACCCGGGGCGTGCGCACCACCTGTCATTCTCGGGTCCTGGAAAATTGGACGCCGGATTTCGACGCCACCGCCGTCAGCAAGCTCGCGGAAGCGGGAGCCGTTTTTCTGGGAAAGCTCGGCATGCACGAATTTGCGTTCGGCGGCCCCGCTCTCGACGCTCCATTCCCCGCCGTGCGCAACCCGTGGAACGTCGATCATATCCCCGGCGGCTCGAGCAGCGGCTCGGGCGCTGCGGTCGCGGCCGGGCTTTGCTTTGCCGCCCTCGGCTCGGACACGGGCGGCTCGATCCGCGGGCCCGCGTCTCACTGCGGCATCGTCGGCATCAAGCCGACTTACGGCAGAGTGAGCCGCCACGGCCTGGTGCCCTTGAGCTGGTCGCTGGATCACGCGGGGCCGATGGCACGCACCGTCGAGGACTGCGCGCTCGTGCTGCAGGCGATCGCGGGCTACGACAAAAACGATGCCGCTTCCGCGAACCTGCCGGTGCCGGACTTCCGGGCGCGCTTCGACGGCGATCTTCGCGGTCTGCGCATCGGCGTTCCGCGCTCCGGCTGGTTCAACGAGCTGGAAGGCGTCCATGAGGAAACGCTCGCGGTCTTTGAAGCCGCGCTTGAAGTTTTCGCCGGCTTGGGCGCGAAGCTGATCGAGATCGACGGCGCTCCCTTCGCGCTCGCGCGCAAAGCCAATCAGACGATCCTCGTCTGCGAGGCTTACGCGTATCATGAAAGGCGGTTGCGCGAATCGCCGGAGCTTTACGGCAGCGCGGTGCGCCGGCGCATTCTGGAAGGAGCGTTTCTGCGCGCCGCCGATTATATCCAGGCGCTCCGGGCGCGCTCCGTCTTGAGCGAAAAGATCCGCGGGCATTTTTCCGAGGTCGACGTCTTTGCGACGCCTACCATGCCCCGCCCGGCGGAGGCGTTTGCCGCATTGGACCCTGACGAGGCAAACCGCCGGCCGAATTTTACCAACCCGTTCAATCTGACCGGGCTTCCCGCCGTTTCGGTCCCGTGCGGTTTTACGCCGGACGGCTTACCCGTCGGAATTCAGTTCGCGGCCCCGCCTTTTGCGGAAGCCACGGCGCTTGGCGTCGCGCACGCGTACGAGCAAGCGACAGACTGGCACACGCGACATCCGGCGCTTTAGGAGCGCCGTTCTTGTCCCAAAAGCAGCGAAGCGCCCCAGCGCCGTAATTTCACCTTTGGGACGCAAACCGCTCCCTGGACGGTCGCCGAACAGGCGAAGCGAAATACTTTTTCTGGCATGCGCTTTGCGCGCTGGCGGATAGAACCCAAAGGCAAGGAGGGTTTATGCAGCGGAGCGCGGAAGATTTGACAGGATACACGATAGGCGCGACCGATGGCGATATCGGCGCGGTCGAAGACTTTTATTTCGACGACGAGAAGTGGACGCTCCGCTATCTTGTCGTCGACACCGGGAACTGGCTCCCCGGCAGGAAGGTTCTTCTCTCGCCGATCTCGATTGCCGCAATCGCTGGGGACGAGAAGAAGGTTCGCGTAAAGCTCTCGCAGGAGCAGGTGAAAAACAGCCCGGACGTCGATATGCACAAGCCGGTGTCGCGCCAGCACGAGATCGCGCTCGCGCAGTATTACGGTTACCCGTATTACTGGGCCGGGCCCGAGGTCTGGGGTCCCGCCGGCTTACCGGGAGGGGTGCCCGTCGAAGGGATGCCGGAACGAGAAGCGCCGGCGCCCGAGCCTGCGGCCGAAGAGGACTTGCACCTGCACGGCATGCGCGAGGTGAGCGGCTACTACATCGAGGCCACCGATGGCGAGATTGGCCATGTGGACGATTTTATCCTGGACGACACGACGTGGCAGATCCGGTATCTCGTGGTGGATACGCGCAACTGGCTACCGGGAAAAAAAGTTCTTATCGCGCCGGGGTGGATCCACCGCGTGAACTGGCGCGACTCGAAAGTGTACGTGAACCTCGCCCGCGAGGCTATCAAAAACAGCCCGGAGTACGACGGCTCGCTGCCGATCGCGCGCGAGTACGAGAGCCGGCTGTACCAGCATTACGACCAGCCGCGTTACTGGGAGCGTACCTCGGGTTCGTAGCTCGGTGTGGCTCGCGCACGCGAGCGGCGGTCCGCGGCCTGGCAAGTGCGCGCGGCTGCGGCTAAAATCCTTGAGATCGCCAGACCAAGGAGGCCGTCATGCGCGTCGGCGTCGCCGCGGACCACGGTGGGTTTCCCTTAAAAGAGCAGATTGTCGCTGCGCTTAAAACCGACGGGCATTCGGTCGTCGACTTCGGCGCCGAGAGGCTCGACCCCGCCGACGACTATCCGGATTTTGTGATCCCGCTGGCGCGCGCGGTCGCGCAGGCCGAGGTCGACCGCGGCATTGCCATTTGCGGCAGCGGCGTCGGCGCGAGCGTTGCGGCGAACAAAGTGCCCGGGGTGCGCGCCGGCCTGTGCGGCGATTGCTACTCGGTGCGGCAGGGCGTCGAGCACGACGACATGAATGTGCTCTGTCTCGGCGCCCGGGTCGTGGGCTTTGCTCTCGCCTGGGAGCTGGTGCGAATTTTTCTCAACGCAAAGTTCACGGGGGAAGAGCGGCACCGGCGGCGGCTTGCAAAGATCGCAAACCTCGAAGCTACTCATTGACGCTTGCGGCGATCGCGCCCGATTGTCGATGATCGCCGGCCATCGATGCCTGGCCTTGCTCGGCGGGGGCTTGGGCGGCCGCGATGATCGCCTTTAGGTTTTTGATCCTCTCCTCACCGCTCGGGTGACTGCTCAGAAAAGGGATCGGCGCGCGGCCGCTCTTGAGCAATTTTTCTTGCAGGCGCAACGCCCCCGCGGGATCGTAGCCGGCTTTGATGGCGTATTGAACGCCGAGCGCATCGGCTTCCCGCTCCTGCTCTCGGTTGTAGGCGGTGTCGACAAGATCGACGGCCAGGCCTGAGATGACGCCGCTTGCGGGCACGCCGGCCGCCGCCATTCCCATGCCGACGGCGGCGCCGATTGCGTTGAGCGTGCTGGTGCGCGTGCGCGCGCTCGCGCCGTGGCCGCGCGCCAGATGAGCCGCCTCATGCCCGATCAGCGCCGCGAATTCGTGCTCGTCGTTTTCCAGAAGTTCCAGCAGGGCGAGATTCACCGCGATGATCGGTCTTGCTCCGGGATCGTCGGCGAACGCGTTCGGGTCGTTTCCGTCGACGAGCAGCAACGCGGCGTGAATTCCCGCGACCCGGGTGACGCGAAGGTGGGCAAGGAGAAATTTTCGCATTGTGAGCGTGCTCACTGTGGCCAGAACCTTGTTGCTCGGGTCAACCAGCGCGATGTCCGGGCCCGGCGCGCGCGCAAGTTCTCGCACCCGCCAGCCGAAGTTGAAGGCCCGCGGCGCGCACGCCGATAAGAAAAAAATGAGGCCAGCTACGAAATAGACCAGCGCCTTCACGGGTTTCCGGTCACCGCCGGACCGGTTTATACAGATTTCGCTCCTTTGCTGTCAACCAAAGCTTCCGCGGCCGAATCTCCGCCGCGGTTTTCCGCGATCTTCTGTTTCAAGCTTTGCTTTTTTGCACGGTGTCGTTCATGATCTTGCCGCCAATCGGCCCAAACGGAGGAGCGCCCCATGCGCCTAAAGATCGGTCTCACGTCGATCCTGATCTGGCTTCAAGCCGCCGAAGCGTCGGCCGCAAGCGCGGTTGCGTTCGACTCAAAGAGGCTCATCTACGAGTACGCTTACGGCGCGCCGAGCGAGCAGGAGGCGAAAGAGCGCGCCCTCAAGGGCTGCATGAGGCGGAGCGGGCGCAAGTGCAAGGTGATTATCTCGTGCGCCGGCGGCGGCTACGGCGCTCTTTACACCGGCCGGCTCCGCGGACACGAGACGGTGATCGTCGGAGCGACGTGCGGCGCGCGCGACCCGGGCGAGGCAAACGCGGGCGCCGCACAGACTTGCAATCAGCAGCTCCGCGCGGGACGCTGCGTGGGGCCGCAGGCGACCTGGCACGACCGCTGAGCGCAGGCGCTATCTTCTTTCCAGTACCAAGACGCTTTGTTTTGTGTCGATGTCCATGCGGAACTGGGAGAGGAAGTTCAAGCCGAGCAACCCCGCGATCGTGGCATCGGGAAAAATGTCGTGAACCGCCGCGGTCACCCCTCTGACCTCGAGCCCGCCGACGTCCACCGATTCGAGCGCGACCAGCGGCGCCTCGACGACGCCGTTGGCGGTCTGCAAGGCGGCAACCGGCTGTTTGCCGTCGAGCTGGATGTCGAGCGCGTGCGCGGTCGCGCGTGAGATCGTGGTGTAGCTCGCGCCGGTATCGACGACGAAGCTGGCTTTGGTCTTCTGGTTTACGGTCGCGCTGACGATCACGACCTGGCCGCGGGTTTGAATCGGGACCGTCGCCTTTTGGGCGCGGGTCGATGGCGGCGGCTTTTCGGGCTCCGGGGTCTGAAAACGCAACGCCTTGCTCCGGTACTTCTCCGGAATGTTGTGCAGGCTATCCGTAAAATGGACGACGCCGCGCTCGTCCACCCAGCGGAAAAACTCCGCCGCCCCGCAGACGCCCGCAGAAGCGAAGATCACCCAGAGAAGCGGCAGCGCTCGCCCCGACATACCCCGGGATTTTATCATATCGCGCCGCGCGCGGTAAATTTTACGCTTTCCACACCGTCAGCAGCACCACGCCGAAGACAATGAGGCACGCGCCCGTGACGATTCTCAAGGTCACCGTTTCCGATTCGCGCAGAAAGACGGAGGCGAGGGCAAGGGCAAACAGCGGGCCGGTGCTGCTGAGCGGGATGACAACGACAACCGGACTCAGGTCGAGCGCGTAGTAAATGCAAACCATGGCGATACTGATCGCGATCCCCGCGCCAAACAGGAACGGCAAGCTCTGGCGCGTCGCTTGAAACAGCTGGTTTTTGCGACCCGCGATCAGATACCCCAGCAGCATGAACGCGAACGATGAGCTTGCCGTGACGGCGGCCGCAAGAATCGGATGGGGCACCGCTCCCAGCCCCACTTTGCGCAGGACCTGAGAGAAACCAGCGAGAACGGAGGCCAGCAGCGGATAAAAAATGTAGCGGACGTCGACGGGCCGCGCCGCGCGCGGCCGCTGCGAGAGATACCAAATGCCGACGACCACCAGCAAGGTGCCGCAGAAGACAGGCAGCGTCATCTTTTCGCCCAGAACGGCGACCGCCATGAGCGCGCTGAACAGCGGGGTCGTCGCGCGGATGGGATCGGTGATCGCAACGCCCAGATGCTCGATTCCCTTGTAAGTGAGAAGCCGCGTGAGGCCGGGCTGAAAAAGCCCGATGAAGACGAAAATAAAGATGCCCGGCGTGGCGAGAGAGTCGAGCGGGATAAACAGAAGCGAAATCAGCCAAAGAAAGACCGCGTTGATGAAAAGGCTCACCGTAACGGCCGTCGTCGGATTTGAGTTCCGCAGCGCCTTTTTCGTAAGCACGTTGTGGACGGCGAAGAAAAAGGCGTTGCCCAGGGCAAAAATGGGCGCGAGCATCAGCACCGCTCCGGGACAAGCGCCAGAGCGGCTGCGCCGGATATCGCTTCGGCGTTCGGCAGAAAGGAAATGAACTCGCCCGCCTGCCAGAGCGGGAACTGATCGCGGTAATGCGCGGAAAACGGATGCCCCGATTGGCCCGAGACCAGCACGAACTTGGAATCGCGCCAGTTGGCCGCGTCGAGAATCATCCGCAGGCTGGGCCCGACGATCGGGTGGTACGGGTCGGCATGGCTGTAAAAGCCCATGTTGATCGTCGTGCCGTCGCCGGGCGACGGCACAGGGCCGAGCGAGAAAAAAGGCGCAAGCGCGTCGTTTTGCCCGAACACGTGCCGCAGCGTAAGCGCATGGAGCTCTCCCCAGCGCCAGGTTTTGCTCTCGGCTCCGAATTCGTCTCGCAGGCACTCGGCTGCCTCGCGCAGGCTTTTTTCGACGAACCAGGCGCGCGAACCGCGCTCGAACCACGGCGACTCCGGCTGGCGCAAGATCCGCTCGAGAGGAATCAGGCATTGATTGAACACTTCCGCGTAGGCGCGGAAGACGTGCTGACCGAGCTCGGGCTCAAGGAGGTTGCGCAACAGCCGCTGATGAAAAACGTGAAAGAGAGCCGCCTCCCAGCTCTGCTCCTGGCAGGCCCCATTCCACGCCTTTAGGCCGCGCGCGAGCGGGGCGAGCGCGGGGTCTTTTGCGGCGGCCTTCTCCAAGTCCCCGCCGAGCACGTCGACGGTCGTGCGCGCGAAGAGCGACACGACATCGCGCTGAATCGCGACCATGTCCGCCACGGTAAAGACTTTTTTCCCCGCGAGCAGTTCCTCGATGCGGCGCGCGCGGTACGGCGGCTCGAACAAAGCCGAAACGTAATAGGGGTAGGACGCGTCCACGACGGCATTGTTCGCGGTCACGATGACGCCTTGCGGGGGATTGTAAACGCGCGGCAGCTCGGCAAACGGGATGTAGCCTTTCCATTCAAAATCTTCGCGCCATCCGGGAAGGGGAAGGAACGACAGCGTCGGGCGAACGGGGATTTTCCCGACCAGGCAGTAGCCGATATTCCCCGCTCGGTCGGCGTAGACGTAGTTCAGCGTCGGCGCGACATGGCGCTCGAGGCTCGCCAAAAACTCGCTCCAGCCGCGCGCCTCGTTAACGCCGTAAAGCACCTCGAACTCCGCGGCCGCCTCCAGGCCGGTCCACCGAAACGCGAGGACTCCATTCGCGAACGTGTCCGTCATGAAATCGCTGATCACCGGACCATGGCGCGTGAAGCGCACGGTGCGCGTCGTGTGCTTGCCGCCGCGAATCGCGATCCGCTCTTCCCGCCGATCCATTTTCCTCCAGGCTCCGCCCGCCAGATAGGAGTCGCGGTCCTCGGGATGGATTTTTTCTTCGTAGAGATCGCCGTCGTCGCCAAGAGCCGCGGTAATGCCCCAGCCGATCTCGGCATTGTGCCCGACGTAAACGCACGGGCAGCCGGGCACCGTTGCGCCGGCGGCGACAAACCCATCTTCAGGCGCGCGCGTAACGGCCTTGAGCTCCATCAGATACCAGACCGGCGGCAGGGTCATGCGCAGATGGGTGTCATTGCACAGGATCGGCTTTCCGGTCGCGGAGCGCGAAGAGGCAACCACCCAGCTGTTGCTGCCGTATGCCGAGATCCCGGGAAAGGCGCCGCTTAAAAAATAGAGGAGACGGGCGGAGCCGTCGGCGGCCGCGCGCGTGATCGTGGGATTGCCTTCGGGGTAATTCGGGTAGAGCGAAGCTAGCTTGGCATCGTTGCCGCTGAGTCTGTGGCGCACGGCCGTTAGCGCAAGGCGCGTCAGCAGGGAGGTGGAGAGAAGAAGAGCGAACCCCTTGCCGACCGTCAAGCAATCCTCGGGCCTCCACGGCTCGGGCTCGTAGCGGAGCAGGCGAAACTCGAGCGGGAGCCTTTTAAGATGCGTTTCGATGTACCGATTGACGCCCGTGCTGTAGGCTTCCAAGAAGCTTCGAATCCTGTCCGATAAGAGATCGAGCGATCTCGCGGCGGTCTGCCGAATTCCCATCAGGCGGACAAAGGCGTCTAGATCGACCACCGTTGCCTGTGCCAGAGTCGCGGGGAGCTCCTGCGGCAAAAGCGGTCTTGGCCCGAAAACCTCGGAAAGCCGCCCCGAGAAGAACCGTCGCGCGAACTCCATTTGCCAGAGGCGATCCAGCGCATGGACAAAGCCTTGCGCCATGAAGAGGTCGGGGCGGTTTTCGGCGATCACGTGAGGGACGCCGTGGGCGCTAAAGATCACCCGGACGGGTTTCGCCAACCCTTGCAGGACACCCCGCCCGCGCCGAGTCGGCTTTGCCCTGCCCGCCCAGTAGCGGAGGAGAGGCCAAAAAGCGAGTGAACCAAGACGCATCGGGTTTAAGCCAATGAATGACCGTGGCCCGTCACAGAGCCGCTGTTTCCGCTCTTCGCTGTCGTAAGATGCCGGGAATCAGCTGATCTGCCTGACGGAGGGGCGCTCCTTCATCCGCTGTAGCCAGCGGCTGAGGCGCGGCAGGCTTGGGTCGGGCAAAACTCCCATTGTTTCGTAGCGCAAAAACCGCGGTATGAGATCGGCGTCGAGGAGTGAAAAGCCGCCGGCGAGAAACGGGTTATCTCCAATCTCCTCCTCGAAGCGCTTGAGCTGGCCTCTGGCTTCCCGCTTTGCCTCCTCGATTTTGGCTTGGTCGCGGTCTTTTTCCTCTTTGGCAAGCTCCTCGCGCAGAATTTGATACGGCGCGTTCAAATGATTCATGCCGTAGTCGATCAGAATTCTTATCCGTGCTCTCAGCGCCGGGTCCTTAGGCATCAGGGGCGGCTCGGGGTACTTTTCTTCGAGATATTCATTGATGATGCAGGACTCGTAAAGGACGGTGTCGCCGTCGACGAGGACCGGCACTTTGCCATAGGGGTTTAAGCGCAAAAATTCGGGATTTTTTTGCTCTTTTTTGCGGAGATCGACCGGAACGATGTCGTAAGGGAGGCCTTTCTCGGAAAGCACCACCTTGACGCGCTGGCAGTTCGGCGACGAGGTAAAATCGTACAGTTTGATGTTGGCCATATTTCCCTCCTAGCGAGTGAGTCGCTCCATCCTACAAAAGCCAAAAATGGCAGACAAGCCGTGTCCGAGGAGGCCGATCCCTGGCAAAAAAGACGAAATTTTGTGCCAGCATTGACAATTTTTTTCTCGCTCTTCGCTTGTGGCAGGCACGGCTTATCCTCCGAATGATGAGCGATTTGAGGAGCTTAGCGATTCTTTAGCTATGGCATGCGAATTGCTCATCCAACTTCCAGTACGGTACCAGAGGTTTCGGATGGAAGGATACATGAGAACCAACATACAGATTGAGCCGCGCTCAGAGATTGATCCCTTCGACAATATCACCGAGGCGGAAATCATCTCTCTTTGGGAGGTGTTCAAGTCGTCTGGTTTGTCGGCCGACGAGGCGTGGAACGCAATCGTGGCCGGCATCGCGCTGGACGTCGCCTTTGCCCGGAGCAAAAACCTAACTACGATGGAGCAGTGATATCGGATGCGCGATTTCAGCGTCCGTTCTTTTATCGGTATCTCAGGTCTGGTGGGCCTGCGGGTCGGCGCGCATGAGGAGGTCGAGCAGCACCTCGCGATGCGCGGCTTCCCCTGGCACCAGGCGGTCCAAAAACTCGCCCACTTCCGGAGCCTCGTCCCGTAAGAGGCCTGCGTACTCTCTCAGCGTCTGCGCAAACGCGGACTGTTCGGTTACATCCCGCATCATCCTTTGCCAGTGATTGTGGCCCGATCGGATCTCGAGCTTAGGCGCGGCCGGGACATAGGCGCCTAACCTCGACAGATTCTGTCGCAGCTCCTCGCACGTTTTTCTCTTCTGTTCGGCGACGCGCCGCAGCCGCTCGGCCACGTGCGGGTAAGGAGCGGCTTGGGCGTGCGCTTCGATCTGCGCCGCCAGCCGCAGCGCCTCATAATAGATCTTCTCCAGCGCGCTGACGGGATCGCGGGCAACCCCGTCAGCCTGATCGGCGGATCCCAAACCCAAAAGAGAAAGCAATTTCTTCATCGACTTCTCTTCGCAAATTTCCTGGAGCTAGATAGAATCTCCGGGCGGTCTTGTCAAGGACGCGCCGGCGATTGGAAGGCTCCGGCCCATGACTTTCCTTGAAAATCGCCCGCAAAGGGGATAGCTTTTTTTGAGACTGCAGGACGGCGATGGCGCGCGAGGAGGAAAAAAAAGAGTTCGAGGCGACGCCGGAAATCGTCGACTCCGAGTTTCGCCTGCCGGACGAGATCGAGTCGGAGGAGCGGGAAGAGGAAAAGGGGCTGGTCCCGTTCGATCCTCTGCGCCGCTATCTCGCCGAGATTCGCCGCTACCCGCTGCTCACCCGTGAAGAAGAGCACCGGCTAGCGGTCGAGTACAAGGAGTTCGGCAACATTGAGGCGGCCTACCGGCTTGTCACCTCCAATCTTAGGCTCGTGGTGATGATTGCCCGCGAATACCAGCGAGCCTTCAGCAATCTGCTCGATCTCATTCAGGAAGGCAACATCGGCCTGATGGAGGCGGTCAAGAATTTCGATCCGTATCGCGGCGTTCGCTTTCCCTCGTACGCGGTGTGGTGGATACGCGCCTACATCATCCGCTACATCATGAACAACTGGCGCATGGTCAAAATCGGCACCACGCAAGCGCAACGCAAGCTCTTTTTCAATCTCCAAAAGGAAAAAGAGAAGCTCGAGAGCGAGGGGTTCGCTCCCGGCCCCAAACTATTGGCGCAGCGTCTGGACGTCAAAGAGGGTGAAGTCGTGGAGATGGAGCAGCGGCTCGCCAACCGGGACTTGTCGACCGACGTCCCGATCGGCGACGACGAAGAGAGGACGCTTCTCAGCATTCTTGCCGACAACAGGCTAACGCCCGAGGAATCGCTCAGCGAAAAGGAGTACCGAAAGGTCCTGCGAGAGAAGATGGAGCGTTTCGCCGAAGCTTTAAAGGACAAGGAGCTGGTCATCTTTCGCGAGCGCCTTTTGACCGAAGAGCCGCTGACGCTGCGCGAGATCGGCGAGCGCTACGGCATCAGCCGCGAGCGGGTGAGGCAAATTGAAGAAAGGGTCAAGAAGCGTCTCAAGGCCTATCTCACCAAGGAATTCAAGGATCTTAGAGAGACGGTGGCTGGGGCTGGATAGCGGCGAGGGCAATTTTTTTCCCGCCAGAAGTTTCCGAAACTCTAAAAGCTCGATGACGAACAACCGCGGGCTGGCGCCGCGCAGGCCAGCTATCACCGGGGAGAGGATGAAAGCGATCGCCGGGTTGATGTCGGTATCACTGGCTGTCGGAATAGTCTTGAGCGCGAATGCTCCGGCTCAAACCAAAGGGGATGCAAAAGCCGGCAAATCGAAGTACGAAGCGATGTGCGTAGGCTGCCATGGAGCGACAGGAAAAGGCGACGGGCCGGCGGCGTCGTCGCTCAATCCGAAGCCGGCGGATCTCAGCGACCCGGCTTATGTTCAGAGCCTGAGCGATCGCTACCTGTTTCAGATCATCAAAGACGGCGGCTCCAAGGTTAACAAGTCGCCGCTCATGCCGGGTTGGGCGGGGGCGCTGAACGATCAGGATATCTGGAACGTCATTGCGTATCTAAAGACGCTTTCGAAAGCCGCTCGCTAAGCGACCGCGCCTTTTGGATAGCGCTTACTCTATTCCGTATTCCGCCCAGTGCTGAATGACCCAGTCGAGGTGCTCCCGCGGAGGCAAGGCGACCGGCGGATACTCGTGTTTTTTGGTCGCGTCAATCGCAACGCGCGAGCCGACCAGCCGCGTCGGGTGATGCTGTGGAACGGTTGGCGGCGCCTGGGAAGGATCGAATCCGACCGCCTGAACATCCTTTTCGATGTAGATGTCCCGGTCGGGGCGCACGCGCCAGCTCAACGCCCAGTCGATGGCGAAGTCGTCCTGGATATCGATGTCGTCGTCCACGACCACCGTGATTTTCCCAAAACCGGTCCGCAGCGACCAGATCCCGTACATGAGCTGCTTCACCTGGCCTTCGAACTGTTTTTTCAGCGACACCACCACGTAGGCGCCGCTGCCCCCGGCCTCCTTCAGACGGACGTCTTTCACCGGAAGGTTGAGCGTGTATTTGAGGTGCTTGAAGAGCGGCCACTCACGGCCGATGCCGCGGATGCAGCTCGACTCGGACGGCGGCATTTGGCTGATGAAGGCCTGGTAGATCGGATCGTTGCGAAACGTCATGCACTTGATGTTAAAGACACACTCCTGTCCCGCGGGCCCCATGTAGCCCGTGTATTCGCCGAACGGGCCTTCCTCCTCGCGATAGTTCGGCGGGATCTCTCCTTCCAAAACTATTTCCGCGGTCGCCGGCACCTCCAGCGGGATCGTTTCGCAAGGCACGAGATCGACCGGCTCGCCGCGTAGCCCGCCTGCCACGGCAAATTCGTCCAGCGTCTCCGCCATTTTCGAAACCGAGACGAACCCGATCGACGGCTCCGTGCCGACCACGACCGCGACCGGCGTCGGCTGATTGCGCTCGTTGTTTTTTCTCACGTGATGCGCGGCGTCCTGATTTTTTCCCATCGAGAAGCCGGTCTTGTTCGGCCCTTTGACCTGCATGCGATAGGTTCCGACATTGCGCACGCCGGTGTCCGGATCTTTCGTGACGACATAAGGCGAGGTAAAAAACGGCGCGGGATCGTGCCCCACGGTCCAGACCGGAACAGGCAGCTTGAGAATATTGACCTGCGCTCCCATCAGGACGTTTTCCTTGCACGGACCTTCTTTCACGATCCGCGGCGGAAGAGGCTTTTCGAGCGCTCGATCCCATTTGCGGTTGATGCCGTCAACGGAATCGGTTTCGAGGCCGAGAGCGTAGATCTCGCGCGACGCGCCGAGCACGCCTGCAACCAGGGGGATCTTGAAGCCTTTGATCTTGTCGAACATCAGAGCGGGTCTCTTCTCGGGCGGGAGCTTGAGAAAGAGCTGGCGGCATACGGCGGCGATCTCCCAGTCCTTGTCGACCTCCTTCGCGACTCGCTTGAGTTTTCCCTTTTCCTCGAGGACGGCTAGGTAGGCGCGCAGATCTTGGTAGGGCATTGGGCCTCCTTGCGGCAAATCTTTCGTATTTAAAATATTTTGATTCGAATAGTCAAGGTTTTTAGCGATCGGCTTGCGGTTGAGCTTAGCTCACCCGCAGGCGCAGTGAGAGGGGGGAATTCAGGCGCGGATCTCGTCGCGCATGAACTTGATGTAAGAAATCCCGAAGCAGATCGCGAGAAGAGCAAGAAGGGTGCAGACCTGCGGCCACACAAGGAGGAGGCTTTGGCCCAGCGACAAAGGGGTGGCCAAGACGCCGCTCACCTGCTCGGACATCATCTGGATCAAGTGCGCTCTGGGGTTGAGCAGGTTACGGACGATCTCCGAGTAGATGTAGACGGGCGAGACCCGGTTCGTCATGCGCTCGATGTTGAACTGCAGAGCCTGCTGCTCCGGCGTGCTCGGCGTGGGAACGATCAGAACCGGCAGTGCCTGGGCGAGGATCGGGATGAAGAGCGTCAAAAACAGCCAGGCGGCAAGCGCGGCGAGCGCCGCGGTGATCGTGCGCTGAAACAAAAGCGAAAACAACATCGCCAGGGCGAGCCAGAAGGAAACGTAAACGATGCCGACGAGCGTGAAAATAAGAAGGCGCCAGAGCTCTTCCGCGTTGGGAGGAAAGCCCATCAAACTCGTGCCCAAGCCGAGAAAGATAAAAAGGATCGAAAACCACAAAACGGCAATGGTCGCGAGCCCGGCGAGAAATTTGCCGTTGATGAGGCTGTCGCGGTAGATCGGCTGCGACAGCACCCGGCTGAGCGTGCCGCGGGCGTACTCGCCGCTGATCATGTCGAATCCCAAGATGATCCCCACAAACGGGCCGACAAAGCCCAAAAAAGTCGCCACCGAGAAGATCGCGCGCTCGAGCGTAAGGAGGAGCAGAAAAACATACTCGGTCGGAGCGTCCGAGGCCGCGTCTTTGATCGTTTGCCCGGACCACAACGTAAACCCAAAGCCGGCGAGCAGGATGATCGAGACCAGAAGGATAAAGCGCCAGCTGCTGAAGTGGTCGCGCATCTCTTTCCAGAAGACGGTTTCCACCGGTTACGCCTCCCGGAAATACTTGAGGTAAATCTCCTCGAGCGTGAGCTCTTCGGATTTGAGCTGAAGAAGCGTGAGCCCTTTTTGGGTGATCAGAGAGACGAGCTCCGGCCGCACGTCCCGCGAGCAGCGCAAGAACCAGCCGCGACCGCGCGGCTCGGCGTCGATGACGCCGTTCAAGGCTCTGAGATCCCGCTGCAAGCCGTCCGCGGGACCGCTCACCTCGAGCGAGAGGGTGATCCCGGCGTCTTTCGTGATCGCGCTGCCGAGCTCGGTCAAATTCCCTTTGGCGATCAGTCTTCCCCGCACGATGATGCCGATGCGCGAGCACATGCCCTGCACCTGATGCAGCAGGTGCGTCGAGAGAAGAATCGCTAACCCGTGCTCCTGTCGGAGATTGTTGATCAACTCCAGAATGCGGACCGCGCCGTCGGGATCGATGCCGAGTGTCGGCTCGTCGAGGATCAACACGCGCGGCTCTTTCACCAGCACCTCGGCGATGCCCAGGCGCTGCTTCATGCCGCGCGAGTACTCGCGCACCGGCCGCTCGCCGTCCTCGCCCAAACCGACCTGCTCGAGCAGCCGCTTTACGCGCCGCCGCGCCTCGGGGTCGGGAATTCGATTCAGCTTGGCGATGTAGTAGAGGTTTTCCCAGCCGCTCATGTCGTCGTAAAAGCCGGGATTTTCAGGAAGGTAACCGACGCGCCGCTTGACCTCGAGAGGCTGGCGCGTCGGGTCAAAGCCGCACACGGTTGCGCGCCCCGCCGTGGGCTCGGTCAGGCCGAGGAGCATCAGGATGGTTGTCGTCTTGCCGGCTCCGTTGGGGCCGAGAAAGCCGAAGATCTCGCCGTCCTCGACCTCGAGATCAAGCTCGTTGACGGCGAGCTTGTCGCGGTAGCGCTTGGTGAGCCCATGCGTTTCGATAATCGTGCTCATCGCCTGCCGAGACGCACAAAGACAAGCCCGAGACCGAGCGCAACCGCGCCGACGACTCCCGCTCCGATCCAGCCCCAGAGCGTGGGAGTGGAGACCGTGACGCGGAACTCGACCGATTTGTTGATATCGGGGCTGCTCGGCGACAACGTTACCAAATAGTCCCCCGCGATCGTCCGCTCGGGCGCCATAATCTCCATCTTGATCTCGCGCACTTCTCCCGGATTGAGAACGTCGATTTTGTCCGGGCGAAAATCGATCGTCCAGGTTTCGGCGGGTTTTTTGGTCACGAACGAGAGATTCCGGATGGGAGCGGTGCCGGCGTTGCCGACGAGAAAATCAATGGGCGTTTTTCTCCCCGCCGTGATCGACGTGTTCAGCGTGCCGCTCGCGGTCCCGATCTTGAGATCGTAAGTGCCCTTCAACGTGACGGTCAGGTTCGTCGAGGCCTCGAAAGCGCCGGAGCGCGCGCGCACGGTGACGGGATACTCGCCGGCCTTTTCCTGGATGGGCGAGTCGATCTCCACGCTCAGTGTTTCGGTTGCGTTTTCCTTGAGCGCGATCGAAGAGATCAAGGTATCGCCGAACTGGGGCTTGAAGCGCACGAACCAGCCGTTTGGAGCTTGCGCGGAGAGCGACGCCGTGAGCGGTTTGTTCGTCTCGTTCTTGAGATCGACCGTGAACTTGAGCGTCTGGCCGGTCGGAGTGCTCAGCCCGGAATACTGCGTCGTGAGCTTGAGCCCACCCGTCTCGACCTTTTTCGAGGTCACGCGAAACTTGACCGTCTCTGCCTGGGTGGTCTTGCCGCTGTCGTCCTTGGCCAGAACTTTTACCTCGTAATCGCCGGCCTTGGTTTTTTCGGGCACCTTGGCTTTGAACTCAATCGTGGTCGATTTCTCCCCTTGAACCATGACCGAGCGCACCGGGTAGCTCGGATAGCGGGAGTGGAAGCCTACTTCCCAGCCTTTCGGGACCGATTCCAGATTCAAGCTGACTTGAACCGGGTTCTTCGTGCGGTTTACGACCTCCGCGTCCATCGTGACTTCCTGGCCCTGGCCGACGGTGAGATCCTGAAAGGGGAGGATGAGATTAAAGGATTCCTTAGGCTCCGCCGCCTCTTTCTTTTCGTCCTTCTTCTCCGCCTCCGCGCTCCACCCCGGAGACGAAACGACGACGGTCTCTACGGAGAGTATTGCGAGGCTAAATAAAAAAAACGCGGCCGCGCCTTCTACCAGCCAACGTAAAGGTCGCATGCAGACCACCCCCTGCTCGTTGCTGGACCTTAATTAATCACAATCCCCTCGGCCGTCAACCCCCGGAACCGCTCTCACACGCGCCCCGTTTGCCGCAACGCCTCGTAGACGACAATCGAGACCGCGTTCGCCAGGTTGAGGCTGCGCACGCCCCGGCCCGGCATCGGGATGCAGTAGACGCGCTCCCAATTCGCCGCGAGAAGTTCTTGAGCGAGGCCGCGGGTTTCGGGACCGAAGACCAGAAAGCAGTCGCGCTCGTAGCGCGCGCAGGTGTAGGAGACGGCGCCGCGCTTGGAAAAGAATAACAGTCGCTCACCGCCGTATTCCGACCAAAATTTTTGCCACGACTCGTGCAGGCGCACGTCGACGTACTTCCAATAGTCGAGCCCCGCGCGCTTGAGCCGGCGATCCGCGATCGTGAATCCCAACGGCGCAATCAGGTGAAGCGTCGTCTCGGTCGCGGCGCACAGGCGCGCGATGCTGCCGGTGTTTTGCGGAATCTCGGGCTCTACGAGGACCACGTGCATGTCAGGGGGAGCTGTCGAGGATAAAGGTCACCGGACCGTCGTTGACGAGCTGAACTTTCATGCGCGCGCGAAACCGACCGGCTCGAGTGCCGACGCCGGTCGCGCTGAGCCGCTCGATAAAATAGCGGTAGAGCCGCTCGGCTTGTTCCGGCGCTAGCGCGCGGCCGAACGAGGGGCGGCGCCCCTGGCGGCAATCGCCGTAAAGCGTAAACTCGGAGACGACCAGCGCCTCGCCTCCGATCTCGGCGAGAGAGCGGTTCATCTTGCCCCCTTCGTCCTCGAAGATCCTCAGGTGGGCGACTTTCTCGGCGAGGTAATCGGCATCCTTTTCTCTGTCCCCTTCGGTGAAGCCGACAAACACGCAAAGCCCGCCCGCAATCCGCGCCACGCGCTCTCCGTCCACGGAGACCTGCGCCTCCGATACCCGCTGGATGACGATGCGCATGAATTTCTTGTAGAGCGAAAGGGCGCCCGACTCAAGGAACAGGTCGCGGCGCGATCACCAGGCGCGCAGCATGATTTCCAGCACGCGCCGGTAGACCTCGGCGGTATGGCGCCCGGATTTTTGCAGCGCTTCCCGCGCGATCGCGTGAAAGAAAGCTTCGGCCGCCTGCGCGACGATCATACGCTTGCCGTTTAGCGTGCGATGGCCGCTGTAGCGGCCGTGGCGCAAGAAAACAGTTTCCGGCGGCGCGTAAATGAGGTCGTAGAACGCCACCTCCGCGGGGATCGCGAGCGCAAGCTCGAGCGAGGCGCGGTTGTTTGCTTCGATGTCCGCGCGCGAGGCCTTGAGCCAGGCGCGATAAACTTCAGGCGCTTCGGGCGCGCCTTCAACGCCACTCGGATTGGCGGGCGCCAGCGCCGAGTAGGGCTCGAGCGACGTGATCTTGTTGTCCGGCATCTTCCGCCAGCCCTCCTGGCCCTTCACGGTCGCGTTGACGATTAAATCGACCCGCCGCGCCCAGGCGTCAATTTCGTCTTCGCCAATGCCGCTTGCGCTTGCGCCCTCCTGAGCGACGGCGCGCGCGAGGGATTGCGCCGCGGCGCGCGTGCGGTTCGAGATGATCAATTTCGCGCCCTCCTGGGCCAGGGCAAACGCCACGGCCCTGGCGGCGCCGCCAGCGCCGAGCAAAAGCACCTCCGCACCCGCAAGCCCCGGCAGAAACGGTCGCGCTTGGCCGGGAAAGGTTTCAAGGAGGCTTGCGAGAAAGCCGCGGCCGTCGGTGTTGTGGCCGACGAGCTTTCCTTCCGCGGTTCGCACGACGGTGTTGACGGCGCCGACGCGACGGCACTCGTCGTCCGACTCATCGAGATGCGAAAGCACAGCGATCTTGTACGGGACCGTCACGTTGACGCCCAAAAAGCGCGGCGAATCTCTGATCACGCGAATTAGACGCGGCAGGGCGGCCTCTGCGACATCGAGCGGGACGTAGGCGGCATCGAGCTGAAGCTCCTGAAAGGCGGCGTTCCAAAGGCGCGGGCTTTTGGAATAAACCGACGGCGCGTCGCCGATGACGCCCGCGATCCGCTTGGCGCCGAGCGCCGCCGGGTCGAGCCGGTTGCTCACGCATTGCTGCAAAGCTCCAATCTCGTCCGCTCGGTCGCTCACGACAAAGCTATATTGGAATTCGTCCGGACCGTCAACGAATGCGTTCTAGAAAAACGGCGCCGGATCGGATACGATCAGCGGTGATTTTTCATGCAGAAGAGCAGCCCCACGCCCAAGCCGTTCATCGTCGAGCAAGGCCTTCGCTGGTACACGGTGCAGACCAAGCCCAGACAGGAGCGGCAGGTCGAGAAGCATTTGCGCGACTTGAACGTGGAAACTTTTTTGCCGTGGATTCGCGTCCGGCGGCGCGTCGGCACGCGCCACCGCTGGGTACTGGAGCCACTTTTTCCGAGCTACCTGTTTTGCCGGCTCGACCTCGTTCTCGCGGGCAAGGCCGCGCGCTATTCTCCGGGCGTTAAGGACTTCGTGAGGTTCGGCAGCCAGATCCCGGAGATCAGCGAGAGCGCGATCGGAGAGCTGAAGGAGCGCTGCCCCGATGGCGTCGCGCGGGTCGGAGCGCCGCCGCTCAAAAAGGGCCAGCCGGTTATCATTCGCGAGGGACCCCTGTCCGGCCTCGAGGCGGTGTTCGACCGAGAGCTCGCCGGAAAAGAGCGGATTGCCGTTTTGCTCGAGTTCCTGGGGCGCCAGACGCGCGCCGTCGTGCCGGCGGAAGCCGTCGGAAGAATTTGACACGCTCGCTCGCCGAAAGGGGAGACGCATGCCAATCTACGAGTATCTCTGCCAGTCCTGTAACAGGTCCTTTTCTTTTCTCGTGGGCGTCGGCGCCGACGCGGGAGAGCCTCAATGCCCGCGCTGCGGCGGCCGCGAGCTGACGAAGCTGATCTCCCGCATCGCCAGGATCAAGTCCAAAGGCGCCGCGCTCGACGACCTCGCGGATCCGAGCAAGCTCGGCAACCTCGACGATCCCAAAGCGATGGCGGACTGGGCGCGAAAGATGGGGCGCGCGATGAGCGACGAGATGGGCGAGGACTTCAACGAGGAAGAGATGGAGGAGATGCTGGAAAACCCCGAGGCCGCGGACGAAGCCATGCGGGACCGCGACGACGAGGAATAAAGTCCGGCCCGCGCGCCGGTCTTAACTCGTGAGGAACTCCCACAGAAACGCCGCCGCAAGCAAAACGAGCGCAATCACTCCCCAGCTAACGCCCGTGACCGGCTCTTCACCGTCGAGCACCTCCCGATAGTAGAAGCCGCCGCGACCCAGGTGCAGGTATCGCTTCCCCCGGGCGTCCACGCCGACCCGCGCGCCTTTGACGCCGGCCGAGAACCCGACGCCGCTTTTGCTCAGGTTTACCCTGAGCGGACCCAGCTTGATCGATTTTCGGATGTAGAAGCCCATCTCACCGGCCCTGCGCAAATTCCGCGAATTCCCGTCAGGCGACGCGCTCGGCGCGCGCCACTATTTAGCGTCTCGTCCATGGCGGCGTCAAGCGGCGTAGCTTCCCGTATGTTTCCATATTTCGCTTGACACTTCTTTGTGGGGGCTGCTAAAGGCCTCCTCTTGCCGGTGTTGCGGTGGAGGCCTTTTCTCTGGAGGACCTATGAAGCTGCAAAGATGGCAGGCAAAAGCGTTGTTCTTGAGCGGCGCCTCGATTGCGGCAATCTTGGTCGCGGCCACCGTGGTTCTCTCTTTCAAGCTGCTCGGCCGCCCATTTCCCGGCTTCTTTCTGCACGCCAATTTGACCGTCGGGCCGGTGTCCGTTCCGGAGTGGAGCGGCCGCCATCACGGCCTTAGATTTTTGGATCGGATCGTCGAGTTTCAGGGCGAACCGGTGCCGAGCGCGAAGGCCATTTATGACGCGGTAGGCCAGGCGCCGCCGGGCACCCCCTTCACCTACACGGTGGAACGGGGCGGCGACAAATTCACGCTTTCCGTTCCCTCGATGAAATTCAGTTTTCGCGACTGGGCGCTCAGCTTCGGCATTTACCTTCTCGTCGGCGTGGGCTTTGTCGCGATCGGGTTCGCGCCCTACTACGTGGGCGCGCCATCGCCTTCGGCAGCGGTCCTCTTTTTTATGACCGGGGCGATCTTCGTGTGGTTTGTGACCACTTTCGACTTTATGGCAACCCATGCCCTGCCGCCGGCCCTTCGGGCGGGCGCGATGACCTTAACGCCCAGTCTGGGCATCCACCTCGCTTTGCTCCTCACGGGGCGAAAAGCCAAACGCCGCTTGCTGTTTGCGATCTACGGTGCCGCGGTCGTTCTCGCGGCTTTTTATGTCGTTACGTTTCGTGCCGCGGGTCCGCTCTGGCCGCGGGCCGCGCAGCTGGCCTATCTCTACGGCTGCTTTGCGGCGGTGGCGTTTCTCGCGCTGTTGTGGCGGGCGCTTCGGCGCCCGCTTACCAGTCTCGAGCGCTCGCGCCTGCGCGTGATTCTCGGAGGCGCCGTGCTGGGCTTTTTCCTCCCGACCTTGGGCACGGTTCTGGTCACCTCTTTCGGCTGGGATATCCCGTACAATTTCCTGTTGATCCCGGCGGTGTTTTTTCCGCTGTCGGTCGCGTACGCCCTGGTCCAATACAACCTTTTTGAGATCGATTTCCTCATCAAGGTGAGCCTCACGCGCGGCGCCTTGACCGGAGCGCTGTTGTTGATTTACGTCGTCATCGCCTCGCTCCTCAGTCTCTCGGTGGGCGTGTACGAGGCGGATCCGGTCGCGCCCGTTCTGTTCTCTATCCTGGTCGCGGTGGTCTTTAATCCCATGCTGCGGTCGACCGAGGCGCTCGTGACGCGCTACCTGGATCGAAAGGAATACGACCCCGACAGACTGGAAAGCGAGGTGAGCGGCCTGCTCCGCTCTCTCGGCCGGCCGCAGGTCTTGGCGCAAAAATTTCTCGAGAAGATCTCGAGCGCCATGGCCGTTGAGGCGGCTTTTGTGTTCTTCCCGTCTTCGGAAGGAGGGTGCCAGGCGCTGGCGCGCCGCTTTGAGGTCACAGCGCCCGAAGAGTTTCCGGCGGTGTTTCACGCGCAGTGGAGGGCGCATTTCCGCTCGCACCGCAAGGGGATCTCGCGGGACGAAGCCGCGGCCGATCCGAGTTACGAAGACGAGCGGGACATCCTGCTCGGCGTCTTCGAGCGGCTCGCGGCGGAGCTCCTCATTCCGCTGTTCTTCGAGGAAGAGCTGATCGGGCTCGTCTCTCTCGGCAAAAAGCGCTCGGGCAAAGCGTACACCGCCGACGACTTTGAGCTTGTCCGCCGCCTGGGCGACCAGCTCGCGTTGGCGCTGGAAAATGGCCTTCTGTTCGAGGAATCGGAGAAGGCCAAAGAAAGGTACCGCGCGCTTTACGACGAGGCCGGCGCGCTCAACCGCAGGCTGATCGAGATGGACCGCTTGAAGAAGCACTTTATTGCCAACGTGTCGCACGAGTTGCGCACGCCGATCAGCACGATCATCGGCTACGCGGAAATTCTGCAAAACGTCGGCGTGACCAAGGACAGCCGCTGGGTTCTCGAGCGGCTGGTCAACAACGGCCAGGAACTCGCCCATCTCATGGATAGCCTCCTGGATTTCTCCCGCATGGAGGCGGGGACCTTGGAGACGAGCTCGCAGGCGCTGGATCTCGAAGACCTGACCGCGTCGCTCGAGACGGCGGCGCGGCGGCTCCTGCGCGACCGTCCGGTCCGCTTTCGCAGGTCCGTCGAACCCGGCGCGCGCTGGGTCGAGACGGACGCAAAAAAATTGCAGCAGATTCTGATGCACCTCTTGACCAACGCGGTCAAGTTTACCGAGCAGGGCGAGATCGCGATCGAGGTCCGGACGGCCGGCGATGGAGCGCAAGGCGCGATCGAGATCGCGGTCCTCGATACCGGAATCGGCATAAGCCCGCAGGACCAGGCGATCATCTTTGAGGACTTCCGCCAGCTCGACGGCTCCTCGACGCGCCGTTACGGCGGCACAGGCGTCGGCCTCGCGCTCTGCCGCAAGCTTGCCGGTGCTCTCGGCGGGAGGATTCAGGTGCAAAGCGCGCGCGGTGCCGGGAGCACGTTCACTGTGGTCTTGCCGCGGCGGCCAATCGAACGCGCCACAGAGCCTAGCCTCGAGGGTGCGGCGCCCGCCGCTTGACCGCTCGCCGCGGTCGCGGCGGCGCAAGAAAACCTTAGACTTCCGTCCGGCAAAAATCATTTTTCCGGCCCCCCGCCCCTTCAGGGATTCCTCCGTTTGCGCCATTTTTTGCAGCACCTGCTCGGGATGGACGTCCTGCTTGAGTTGCCCCAGCTCGGAATCCATCGGCAGCTCGACACCCAGTCGTTCGGCGAGCGCGCTCGTGATGGTGATCAAGCGCGTGACTTCACGCTCGGCAAGCAGCCGATCGCGCTCCGCCGCTGTAGTGAAAGCAGGACAAAGCGCGGCCGGCAACGTCCGGCGGTGAAACAAACCGGCTACGCCGTTCTCAAACTGTCGCATAAGTCGCGGGATCGCGCTTGGCATCAACGTTGCGAACTCTATGCTTCGGTTCTCGGCGGAATTCAAACGCGCAGTTCGGGGAGTCGTTCATGGCACAGACGGCAGCGGATATTTTGATCGAGACGCTTTACGACTGGGGCGTCGACGTGGTTTTCGGATTACCCGGGGACGGCATCAACGGCATCATGGAGTCGTTGCGCAAGCGCCGGAGCGAGATCCGCTTCATTCAGGTTCGTCACGAAGAGGCGGCGGCGTTTATGGCCTGCGGCTACGCCAAATACACGGGAAGGTTGGGAGTTTGTCTGGCGACGTCAGGACCCGGCGGCATTGATCTGCTAAACGGGCTCTACGATGCCAAAATGGACGGCCAGCCTGTCGTCGCGATCACCGGGCACCACTATCACGATCTGATCGACACGCACGCGCAGCAGGACGTGGATCTCGATCGGGTTTTTATGGACGTCGCCGTCTACAACACGAGGGTCATGGGACCGTCTCACGTCGAGCAGGTCGCGCATCTCGCGTGCCGGACGGCGCTCGGCTGTCACGGGGTCGCGCACATCAACTTCCCGGTCGATCTGCAGGAGCAGGAAGTGAGCGAGCGCTCGAAGAGAAATGTGCCCGGCCATACGGCGCAGATCTTTGCCAGGCGCTCCGGCTTGCCCGAGGAGGCGGATCTGAGCTGGGCTGCCGACGTGCTCAACGCGGGAAAGAGGGTCGCGATTCTGGCGGGGCAGGGAGCTTTGGGCGCCGGCGGCGAGCTGGAACAGGCGGCCGAAGTTCTCGCCGCGCCGATCATCAAGGCGTTGCTCGGAAAGGCGGCGGTGCCGGACGACAGTCCCTACACGACCGGCTCCGTCGGCCTTCTCGGCACCAAGCCGTCTCAGGAGGCGCTCGAGGAATGCGATACGCTCTTCATCGTGGGAAGCTCGTTTCCCTATATCGAGTTTCTGCCAAAGCCTGGGCAGGCGCGGGGGGTGCAAATCGATCTCGACCCGATCCGCATCGGGCTGCGCTATCCGGTGGAAGTGGGTCTCGTGGGTGACAGCCGCCGCACGCTCGAAAAGTTGCTGCCGCGGCTCGAGCGAAAGGAAGACCGGAGCTTTCTCCGCAAGGCGCAGGAGGGAATGAAAGAGTGGTGGCAGGTCATGGAACAGCGCGGCACGAGCCGCGACAAGCCGATGAAGCCGCAGGCGGTCGCGTGGGAATTGGGCAAGCGTCTGGCCCCCGACGCGATCGTTTCCGCCGATTCCGGCACCGTGGCCACATGGTTCGCGCGCCAGATTCGTGCGCGGCGCGGCCAAAAATTTTCGCTCTCGGGAACTCTCGCCAGCATGGCGAACGCGCTGCCGTACGCCATTGCCGCCCAGGTCGCTTATCCCGAGCGCCAGTGCGTCGCGTTTGTCGGTGACGGCGGCTTTTCGATGCTGATGGCGGAGTTCGCAACGGCGGTAAAGTACCGGCTGCCCGTCAAGGTGATCATCGTGAAGAACAACACGCTCGGGCAGATCAAATGGGAGCAAATGGTGTTTTTGGGAAACCCGGAGTATGGCTGCGAGCTGCACCCGATTGACTTCGCCGCCTTCGCGCGCGCGTGCGGCGGGACCGGCTTTACGATCGAGGAGCCGGATCAGTGCGGCGCGGCGCTCGACCGCGCGCTGTCGACGCCGGGAGCGGTTATCGTCGAAGCGAATGTCGATCCCTTCGTTCCGCCGCTCCCGGCAAAAGTTACGCTCGAGCAGGCGGCGAAGTTCGCTCAATCGCTCGCCCGCGGCGAGCCGAACCGCTCGCGCATCGCGTGGACGGTGCTGTCGGACAAGATCCGCGAGCTGATTTAGGGTTCTATGCCGGGTATCGGGCCAAGGGCCGGGCGATCGCGGAAGGCTTATTCCGCCTGCGTTTTGCACTCTGAAGATCGAGACGCCCGCGGTCTGTTTTGTTTCGGGCCGTGAACCCGCCGGCCCTAGCGCGTGCTGGTCCGGCCGCCGCTTCAACGCCTCCGGCCCATCGAGAGCCCATCGCGTCTGATGAAGATTTTGCCGGCATGATGTCGTAAAAACACCTGCCTGGATTCGCGCCGCAGAAAGTGCGCCGGTGAGGAGTTTGCCCGTAGCCGCGGAACAAACAGGTAGCTGCCGTCGTCTTTATTAAAGGGGTGGTGTGCGGCGTTATTGCTCTTTCGCGACTGAAACAAAAAACTAAGGAGGGCTCGGAGATGAAACGGATCGCCCTATTTGTTTTGACCGTTGCGATTTTCGTGCCGGCGGCGGGCCAGGCTCCGGCGCAGGGAACGGCCGCGCGCGAGGCATTGCAGCACGGAAAGACCGAACAAGGGTTTCCGTATATGGCAGGCGGGGTGGGCAGCGACGAGAGGGAGCAGATGTCAAGGGAAGCCCGCGCCTACAACCTGAAGCTCATGTTTACGGAAGACATGGGCGTTTACCTCGCCGATGTCCGCGTGCGCATCAGGGACCGGAGCGGCAAGGAGCTCGTGAACGTGGTGTCGGGAGGGCCGTGGTTTTTTGTTCAGCTTCCGCCGGGGAATTATGACATCGAGGCGAGCTTTGACGGAAAAACCAAGAGCATCGACAATCTCCGGCTAGCGGCGGGAAAAACCGTCTCGCGCACGTTGCGTTGGGACGTTCCGGTGGAGCCGGCGACTTTGGAATTCGCGCGGCGAGAACAGCCGGCGCAAGCGCCCGCAAATTAGCAAATTCGCGCGCCGCGCCCGCGCGCCGTTTTGCGGCACGCTTGGCGCAGCCTGGTCCGAAGGGAGCTACGCATGGTGTTTGGAACGAACCGGCGAAGACGAATCCATTTAGGCGGATGCCTCGCGGCGGTTTTGCTGCTGCTTGGCCTTGCGGCCGCGAGGCCTCTCGAGAGCGCCGAATCTCAGGAACCCGGCAAGCCGCCGGCGCAGGCGCTTCCCGATTTTGTTGCCCTGGCGAAGAAGCTCGCTCCGATCGTGGTGAATATTTCCACCACGCAGAGCAGGCCCAGGCAGCGGGCTCCCGGGCCGTTCGGAGCGCCCTCGCCGTTCGGCGGAGAGGACCCGTTCAGCGAGTTCTGGCGCAGGTTCTTCGAAAATCCTCCCGGTATGCCTCGGCTTCCGCAAAGAGCGCTGGGGTCCGGCATCATTATCGATAGCAAAGGGTTCATCGTCACGAACAACCATGTCGTTGAAAACGCCGAGAAGATCAACGTGAAGCTCTCGGACGAAAGGGAGTTCGACGCCAAGATAGTCGGCCGGGATGCCAGAACCGATATCGCGGTTCTGCAGATTGTCGACGGCAAAGGAAATTTTCCCCAGGCGCCTTTGGGCAACTCGGACGAGCTTCAGGTCGGCGAGTGGGTGATCGCGATGGGAAGCCCGTTTGGTCTGGAGAACACCGTCACGGCTGGAATCGTGAGCGCCAAGGGGCGCCATATCGGCGCGGGCCCGTACGATAATTTCATCCAGACCGACGCCTCGATCAACCCGGGCAACTCCGGCGGGCCGCTCATCAACATGCGCGGCGAGGTGGTCGGCATTAACACGGCGATCTTCACCCGGACGGGAGGAAATTTGGGGATCGGTTTTGCTATTCCGATCAACCTCGTCAAAGAAGTCGTCCCCGAGCTGATCGCCAAAGGAAAAGTGACGCGCGGCTGGCTCGGCGTGACGATTCAAAGGGTAACGCCGCAAATTGCTAAAGCGATGGGACTGCAGACCGAGCGCGGCGCGCTTGTGGCGAGCGTCGTCGAGGGAAGTCCGGCAGATCAGGCGGGCATCAAGACCGGCGATGTGATCGTCGAGTACCAGGGGCAGCCGATTCGCGATTCGGGTCAACTGCCGATTTTGGTCGCTCGAACCGAGCCGGGTCAAATGGTCAAGGTAACCGTTTTCCGCGACAACAGGAAAATTCCCATCACAGTCAAGGTCGGCGAGCTGAAAGAGCAGGAGGAACTCGCGCTTGCGCCGACGGCAGGCAGGCTCGGGCTTGCCGTACAGACTGTGACGCCTGAGATGGCGCCGAGTCTGGGGCTCGAGCGAGCGGAAGGGGTCGTGGTTACTTCCGTGCAACCGCAGAGCGTTGCTGCTCAGGCCGGGCTTCGGCGCGGGGACGTCATCCTGGAGGTGAATCGAAAAAGGGTCACGAGCGCAAGCGAGTTTGGGCAAATGGTCGACCAGGTTAAGCCCGGAGCAAATGTGCTGCTGCTGGTGCGCCGCGCGGGGAAAAACATGTTTGTGGCGTTGGAGGCGCCCGAACCCAAAGGATAGAAAGGAGTCTTTGCACGGTTAGCCCCTGCGACGCGCCCAAGCCGCGAAACCGACCGCGGAGGCGGCGACGATGGGCATCGGCTCCTGCCTCCTGACTCCTGCCTCCTGGAGGTACCCGACGGGTATCGGCGCAAAGCGCCTCAACCCATCCTACGGTTTGGTTTTATTTTCGTCCTCGCAACGCGGACGAACGACGTAAGAGAGAGCGGCACGAACGTAGGGTGGGTTGAGCCTTGCGAAACCCACCGGGGAAAGGGACTGGTCTCGAGTTTCTGATTCCCTGGCTTCTGGTTTCTGACTTCTGTCTTCTGATTCCCGGGTTGTGGTTTCGAGCCTTGCGAAACCCACCGCTGAGGCGGGCATGATGGGTATCGGCATCGCGGCTACGTGTCCCAAATCTTGATTAGCATCTCGTGCGCCGTGATCCCACGAAGCTGCTCCTGATCCGGCGATACGGAGTGACAAACGCAAGGGTGCCTGTTACAGATGAGTAGCGGGTAAGACGGTTACTTTTCAAGGAGATGCCTATGCCGGGCGTGCGCGCCGGCGGGTCCGCCGCCAGTTCATCGCCAATCGCTGGAAGGGCTTATGCCATTGCCGATTGAAGATTACGCGTTGATCGGCGACTGCCACACGGCTGCCCTGGTGGGCCGCGACGGCTCCATCGACTGGCTTTGCTTGCCGCGGTTCGATTCCGGCGCGTGTTTCGCGGCGCTGCTCGGTACGGAGGAACACGGCAGGTGGCTGTTGGGGCCGGCGCAGCCGCCGCGCCGAGTTCGGCGCCGTTATCGGGAAGGCACGCTCGTTCTGGAGACGGATTTCGAGACCGACGCTGGAAAATTCACCGTCGTCGATTGCATGCCGCCGCGCACCAAAGAGCCGGATCTGCTGCGCGTCGCGGTCGGGAAAGAAGGCCGCGTACCGGTGCGCATGGAGCTGATCCTGCGCTTCGATTACGGCTCGATCGTTCCCTGGGTTCGCCGCAGGCCGTATGGTCTTCGCGCGGTGGCCGGACCGGATACCGTCGATCTTCACAGCGCCGTTCCGCTGCGCAACGAGAATTTCAGGACGCAAGCCGAGTTTACGATCGCCGAAGGCGAGCGCGTGCCGTTTGTGCTCAGCTGGCATCCGTCGCACGCCGCGGAGGCTTCCACGATCTCGGCTGAAGAGGCGGTCGCGGAAACTGAAAGCTGGTGGCAAGAGTGGTCGAACCGCTGCAGCTATCAAGGCCAATGGAGGGAAGTTGTCCTCCGCTCGCTGATCACGCTCAAGGCGCTGACCTATGCGCCGACCGGAGGGATCGTTGCCGCGGCAACCACCTCGCTTCCCGAGCGGCTCGGCGGCGTGCGCAACTGGGATTACCGCTACTGCTGGGTGCGCGACGCGACATTCACGCTCTACGCTTTAATGCTCGCGGGTTATACCGACGAGGCGTGCGCCTGGAGGGAGTGGCTGGTGCGCGCCGTCGCGGGAAAACCCGGCGAACTCAACATCATGTACGGCGTGGCGGGCGAGCGCAGGCTGACCGAGATCGAGTTGCCGTGGCTGCCGGGCTATCTCGGCTCGCGGCCGGTGCGCACGGGTAACGCCGCATGGCAGCAGTTTCAGCTCGACGTCTACGGCGAACTCATGGACGCGATGTATTTGGCGCGGCGTTTCGGCCTGGGCCCCGACGAAAACGCCTGGCGCGTGCAGCGGGCGCTGATGGATTATCTCGAATCCGGCTGGCGCCAGCCCGACGAAGGAATTTGGGAGATGCGCGGACCGCGGCGCCATTTCACGCACTCCAAAGTGATGGCATGGGTTGCGGTGGATCGTATGATCAAGGCCGCCGAGCTTTTCGACCTGCCGGGGCCGGTAGAACGCTGGCGCGCCACGCGCGCGCAGATCAAAGAAGAAATTTTCGCGCGGGGGTTCGATCCGGAGCAGCAGAGCTTCGTTCAATACTATGGGGGAAAAGAGCTCGACGCGAGCCTGTTGATGATCCCGCTTGTGGGATTTCTCCCCGCCAGCGATCCCCGCGTGCACGGGACGGTTGCCGCGATCGAGCGTCACCTCATGTCGGACGGGTTCGTGATGCGTTATGTGACGCGGGAAGATGTCGACGGCCTGCCGCCGGGTGAAGGAGCTTTTCTCGCCTGCACGTTTTGGCTGGCTGACAATTGGTGGCTCATGGGCCGGCGCGATGAGGCGCGCGCTCTCTTTCAGCGGCTGCTCGATCTGCGAAACGACGTCGGCTTGCTGGCCGAGCAATATGACCCACAAGACAAGCGGATGCTCGGTAACTTCCCGCAGGCCTTCAGCCACGTGTCGCTCATCAATACCGCCTGCAATCTCTCCCGCGCCCGCGGCCCGGCGCACGACCGCCAGCAGAGCTAGTTTTGCTGCGGCGCCGCGCGCGGGTTTGGGCTGGCGATGCGACATCCGGCGGCTTTTTCCTGGCGCGCGAGGCGAGGCTCAGGCGCGGCGGGTCTGCGGAAATCTGAGGGGCTCCTGGGAACCCGCGGCCAGAGTTTTTAGCGTGACGCCGTCGGTCGCTTTTTGAATCAACTGGTCCCGGCGCATGAGTAGCTCGGCCGCCGGTCCGTCGCCTTCGAGCTCTGAGAAGTCGACGTCGTTGACGATATCCAGGATTTCTTTGACGCTCACGTGCTCGGGCAATCGCGCGAGCGCCACCCCGGGCGGGTCGGAGCATTTGAGCAGGATTCCCGCGCTGACAAGCCGGTCGATGAGATTGCTCAAACTGGACACGCCCAGATAAGCGGCAAGCTCCGCCGCCGTCCACGGAGCCTGCCCGGATATCTGGCGCCGAGCCACTTCGGTCAGAGCCGCCAGCGCAACCCACTCCTGAAACAGGTGACCTCTGCTGCCGGACAAGGATTCGCGAACAAACGCGCGCGGGTGATGGTGAAAATAGGCAACTTCCGCCCCGACCAGCACCACCAGCCAACCCACGTACAACCAGATAAGAAAAACGATCATCACGGCGAAGCTGGAATAGATGGCGTCGTACCGGCCCGAGCCCGCCACGAACGCGGCGAAGATGCTTCCGCCGATCTGCCAGAGAAGCGCTGCGGTCGCGCCGCCGATCAGCGCCGAACCGAACGGGACCTTGGTATTCGGGAGCAGCTTGTAGAGAAATGTGAACGCGCCCCAGAGCAGGACAAACGGCATGATCCGCGTCGCAAACGTGAACAGCTCCCGCACCGGCTCAAATTGAGTCACCCACGTGACGAGCCAGTGACTCTGGGCCGAAGCCGTCAGCGCGAACGCCGTAAAGACCATGACCGGACCCACCAAAACGACGCTGAGATAAGCGGTGACCCTCTGACCCCAAGGGCGGGAACGCGGCAGACGCCAGATCTGATTGAGCGCGTCCTCGATTTTCGCGATCAGGCTCACGACAGTGTAGAAGAGAAAAGCGACGCCGATGCCGCCCAGGATGCCGACCCGGATATTGTTGACGAACTCGACAATGCGGCCTGTGATCTCGGCGGCGCTCGGGCCGAGAGGCTCCAGCAGCCCGGCCAGAGAAGGCTCGATCGCGTTCTGGACGCCGAGGGCTTTAAGGACGGAGAACGTTACGGCAAGAAAGGGAACGAGCGAGAGGAGCGTCGTATAGGTCAAGCTTGTCGCCTGCAGGCTCAAGCGGTCGCCGCGGTATCGCGCGACCGCGATGACGCCCGCCCGGTAGAGGTTTTTTCTGATCTTCTCGACGCTCAAGTCACGCCTCTTTGACCAGAGCCTAACAGATCGGCCTGACGGCTCAAAGGCGAGGCGAGGCGTGGGGGGGCCGCTCGGGCGCCGGGGTTCCATGCGCCGGTTCGGAACAGCCAAAAAAACGCGTCGAAAATTGCCGGTTGCAGTTAAGTCCGTCTTCCGGTTTGACTAAGGGAGATTCGGCTGGCATCTCCCTCGCGCGCAGGTAAGGCAGGCCGTGAGCGGTCACGCATGAGAACATTCGCGAGATACCTGCTGTTTCAGATTCCCGGATGGGCCATTGCGGCAGTTGTCCTGTTCGTGGCGTACGAGGCTTTCGAGCTGTCGCGCAAGCTCGCGCTCGGGCTTTTTGCCGCGTGGGCCGCCAAGGATTTCGTGTTGTATCCGTTCGTGCGAAAAGCGTACGAAGCGGACGTGAAAACCGGATCTCAGGAGCTGATCGGCAAGCGCGGCATCGCCAAGCAGTGGCTTCGGCCGGAGGGTTATGTCGAGATCCACGGCACGTTGTGGCGCGCCACTGCGGACCCAGAGACCCGGCCGATCTCTCCGCAAACCCCCGTGCGGGTCAAAGACGCTCGAGGGTTGATGTTGATCGTAACCGCGGAAGAGCCGCCCGGCGAGGGAAAGACTTAGCCCTGTGCCCGCAACCGTAGGGCCGTTTCGCTTCCCAGCGTTGGGACAGAATAGCCGCGGCGGCACTGCGCCGCTGGTATGTCGCTTGCGTCAAACGGGTCAAACCCCTTTTCGACGGAATTGGAGCGGACGCCGTGATCCTTTTTAGACGGCGATCTTTTTGCGGCGGAGCATTTGCTTATGGCGACAAACGATAGCACGCGTGGGAGCGGGCTAAGGCTTTTTCGGATCGGTGGTATTCAGATCACGCTCGATTACTCCTGGTTTATGGTGTTTGCGCTCGTGCTCTGGAGCCTTTCGGCGGGATATTTCCCGAACGCTTATCCGGGCCAGCCGACGCAGACTTACTGGACGGTGGGCTTGCTCGCGACCTTCTTGTTTTTTTTCTCCATTATCACGCACGAGCTATCGCACTCGCTGATGGCGATCCGCTCCGGGATTAAAATTCCCGAGATCACGCTTTTTATCTTCGGCGGCATGGCGCGGCTCTCCGAAGAGGCCAACGACCCGAAAACCGAATTCAAAATCGCCGTTGTCGGCCCGCTGACGAGCTTCGCGCTTGCGCTCGTATTTTGGCTTCTCGCCAGCGCGCTCCGTGGCGAGCAGCCGTCGATCGTCGTTCAGATGTTCTCTTATCTGGCTTGGATCAATTTCGCCCTCGGCGTGTTCAACCTGGTCCCCGGCTTTCCGCTGGACGGAGGCCGCATCCTGCGGGCGCTGTGGTGGTGGAAAACAGGCTCGCTCGTAAGCTCGACGCGCGTCGCTTCGGATTGGGGCAAGGGACTGGCGGTCGCGCTCATGGTGCTCGGCGGCGTGCAGATTTTTGCCGGCGCTTTGGTCGGCGGAGTCTGGCTTATTTTGATCGGGATGTTCTTGCGCGGTCTCGCGGAGAGCAGCTATCAGGAAATCGCGCTGCGAAAATCTCTCGAAGGAACGCGCGTCGAGGACGTCATGATTTGCGACGTCGTTACGGTTTCGCCCGATCTCTCGGTAAAGCGCGCGATTTCCGACTACTTTCTCCGCTACGGCTATCATGGCTTTCCGGTGACGAGCGACGGGAGAGTGCTCGGCGTGGTTTCTCTGGCGAGCATTAAAGATATTCCCGAAAGCGAACAGGCCACGAAGACTCTCGCCGAAGTGATGACGCCTCTGAAAGACGAGCTAACGATCGCGCCGCACGCTCAACTCTCCGAGGCGCTCGCAAGAATGTCGCAGCTCGAGCTCGGTCGCCTTCTCGTAATGCGCGGCGATGATATGGTTGGCATGATCACCAAGACCGGCCTGCTTCGCTTTCTCGAAATCAAGCGCGTGCTGGGGCAGCCGGAAGCCGGTGATGCATGAGTTCGTTGCTATGCGGATCCCAGGATCGTGAGCAACAGGTTCAGCCAAAAATGGCCGGTTAAACCCGCTTCGAGAAAAACGCCGAGCGGAAGGAGGAAGATAGCAAAGACGACTTTCAGGGCGTCGCTGGGTGTGACGCTCCTCGCGGTCGTGGATAGGCGCGCTGACGCATGGCCCGACGAAAAACTCAACTCGCTCTGGTTCTCCTGCTGCTCGTGCCGGCTATAACATCGGCGGCTGAGGCTCACTCGGGGTCGGAGTTCGGGCCCGTGGTGTTCGGCCTCGCCATCCTCTTTTTTGGCGCCGAGTCGGGCGGGCTCCTGGCCGCTCGCTGGGGACCGCCTTCGGTCTTGGGGGAGCTATTGGCCGGGATCGCGATGGCAAACCTGTCGCCGCTCGTCGTCGTCGGCGGCATCGAGTTCGTGCGCGCCAACGCCACGCTCAGGTTCCTGGCCGAAGTCGGAGTTTTGATTCTCCTGTTTGACGTTGGTCTCGAAACAGATCTGCGGGCGCTCGCGAGAGTGGGAGTGTCGGCGGTGCTCGTGGCCGTGATCGGCGTGATTGTCCCGTTCTTCCTCGGTTGGGTCGCAGCGATGTGGTTTGTTCCGGAAAGCTCCACCCTGGTTCACGTCTTTGTGGGCGCCACGCTCACCGCGACCAGCGTCGGCATCACGGTCCGCGTCCTCAAGGACCTCGGCGTAACCGGCACGCGCGAAGGGTAAACGATCAGCGGCTATCGGCACGAGGACCCTGCTGGAAGGCCAACCGATTCTTTCGCAGAACGTTTACTCGGCCGTCGTCGTCATGGTCGTCGTGACGACGCTCATCACGCCGATCGCGTTTCGCCGGGTTTTTCGCGGCTGAGCGCGGCGGTCCCGGTGCTGCGTTCTTTGGAGCGCAAGCGCGAAATTGTACCGCAGCTGTGAACGCGCCGTTCCGCCTCAAAAACCTTCTCCTTCCCTGCACGAAAGGGTTAGTCTGCGATTTGTGACTAGAGCAGGCCGTAAATCTGGCGCCGGCCGCAACTGTTTTCGGCCTTTTTGTCCGGCGCGCCCGCTCCGGACCGCCGGGGCCATCCCGCTTGCCGGGCTCGTTCGGGTGGTGTTAAAAGACCTTATCGACCGGTCGATCTGCGCCGAATCGTCTTCGGGCGGCGTTTCGCGCGATTGGGTCGCGCCGCCGGGAATTGCTGAGAGAACAGAGAGGGGCTGCACATGCAAAGACGGTTTTTGGATTTCATCGAGCTGGCGCCGCGCAGCAAAAAGCCGCGAACGCAGGGGATAAGCATCTTCGCCGAGCACGGCACCGTGAGCTGGACGAAAGAGATGCTGGAGATGTGGGGAGAGTACGTCGACGTCGTCAAGTACACGCCGACCTGCCTGCACGCGCCGTGGCACGTGATCGAGCAAAAGGTCAAGCTCTACCGCGATCACGGCGTCGGAGTCGCCGCGGACGATCCCATGTTTGCCATCGCCTATTATCAGGGAAAGGCGGATCAGTTCCTGCGCACGATTCGGGATATCGGCTTCACGCACGCGCAAATCGACACCGAGCACATCAAGCTCGGCGAGCGCGCGGATCGGAAAAAGGTTGAAGAGGACTGGCGCAGGTATATGGCGATGGCGCTCGAGCTTGGGCTCAAGGTGGACGGCGAGGTGGGGCAAAAGATCCCCGAGGGGGACCCGGCGCGCTCCGGAAAGGGCCGGCTCAACATCCCCGCGGTCGTCGAAGAGATGAAGCGGCTGCTCGCCGCAGGCTGCGAGCATGTCTATCTCGAAAGCCGCGTCATCCGCGAGGTGATCGGCGACTACGGCGAGATCGAAGCGGGCACGGCACAGATTCGCGAGATTGTCGAGCAGGTGGGCCAGGAAAACATCATCATCGAGATCAGCGGCCAGCTTCCTTTCGATACGCGCATGTGCCACCGGTTCTGGGCGGTGCGCACCTTCGGGCCGGAAGTCAACATGTCGGGCGGCGGGTCGATCGAGGAGGCGCGTTACGTGGAAGCGATCCGGCGCGGCAACACGTTCGTCAACGGGCCGAGCCGCGCTTCGAGCAAGCTCTGGATCAAGTCGCTGGCAAAAAACGGCGGCAAAGCCGCCGACGAGTGGTGGAAGGAAGAGTATCCGATCGATCCCGCCGTGGTTGCGGGAAGAAGTTTGCACTAGTGACCATGATAACAGGTAAGCTGATGCGCCGATCCTCTCGTGTAAATTATGCCGTTAACGGAGGCCGCCATGCCGAGTCTATTGATCCGCCGGTTGGTTCTCATCGTCGGTTTGACAGCAACGTTTGTTAGCCTTTTTCCTTCATCTGGCTTTTCGCAGGCTCCGTTCTATCAAGGGAAAACCGTCACCGTGATCGCAAGCGCCACGCTCGGCGGAACGGGCGACCTCCGCGTACGGGCGGTTGTTCCATTTCTCCGTAAATACATTCCCGGAAATCCGACCGTCGTGATCGAGTACATGGATGGCGCCGGGGGCCGAAAGGCGGCGAACTATGTGTTCAATACGGCGCGGCCGGACGGGCTTACGGTCTTTGCCTCGAGCGGCAGCGTTCTCGCCTTGGCCGTCCTCGGCGAAAGCGGCGTCCTCTACGACATCGACAAGTTTATCTATCTCGGAGCGCCGGAAAGCACGGCGCATTACGTCATCTACACGCGAAAAGACCTGGGCTTGAACACGATAGAAAAGCTGCGCGCGGCTTCGGGACTGAGGATCGGCGCCCAATCGGTCGGCCACGTCTCGTATGTGGCCGGACGGCTCTTCGCGTATTTTATGGACCTGAAGGAGCCCAAGTTCATCACGGGCTACCAGGCTCCCGAGGTCGATGTGGCGCTCATGCGCAAAGAGCTTGACGCGCGGGCAAATTCGGCGACCTCCGTTGTGCGGCGAAACCCCGACTGGCTGGAAAAAAACTTGATGGATTTTCACTCGATCCTGGAGATTCCAAAAGGGCTCAAGCATCCGAATTTTTCGCAGGTGCCCGAGATCGAGAGCTTCGCCCGGTCGGAGAAGGAAGTGAAGCTTCTCTCGATGTGGCGGACCTTCAGGCTCATCGGCTCGCCGTACATTCTGCCGCCCGGGACGCCCAAAGATCGCGTGGAGATCCTCCGCGAGGCGATGCGCAAGACGTTTAAGGATCCGTCGTTTCCCGCCGAGTACAAAAAGATTGTCGGCGAGGACGCAACCCCGCTCATGCCCGAAGAGGTGGCGAAAGCGATTCGCGAGCTGCCGCGCGATCGCGAGATCGGCGAAACGCTCAAGGCGATTTCCAGCGCCGGCCCGCTCCCTCCGCGGTAGCTTCGCCAGATTATAGAGCTCGCCGCCGGTTGACAGACTTGAATTGAGACGGCTCCAAGGCCTCGGCACCCTGAGCCGTAGCGAAGCGTCTCGCAGTAAGGGAGATTCTTCGTCCTCGCCCAGCTCATCCCCGGGGTTCGGGCTTTTAAAAATTGCATTTGAGACTTTGCGTGCCGAAGGCGCCGGACACAGGAATTAACTAACTAATGGAAACCCCGACCCAGAAGCGTTTCGCTCACTCGCTATTTTGGCCGACAAGCACGTCCACCAGCCGTTCGCCATTACTTGTTCAACCAGGATTTTGTCCTTTTTTCACTTCCTTCCCAATGCTATCACGGGTCGTGCACCCGGCCCTTTAACAACGGCGCCGATGATTAACAACAGGCGCCTTCATTGGGCTAGCTGAAAATCCTGTAGCGCCACCGTTCGGTTCCGGCTTTCCGATTCCGAATTGAGGTGCACGATCGCCTTGATCTGGGGCGCATAGTGAATTGTCCTGCTCTGATTTTGCCAACCTGATGCTTCGATCTTGAAAGCGTCGAATTCTCCCTTAGCGGTCCGCACCTTTTCGAAGGATATAACTTTGTAGTTTATGTTTATATTTCGGTAGCCTACTTTCCTCCCCGGATTCTTTTGTTGAAATGTGGAACTCCAAGTTTGCCCTACTTGCAAAGGGAACTTTAAATATTGAAGCAAGGGCTCGGGGGTTTCGACGCCGGAAACTACGGTTCCCAAAACCTGATTTAACACGTTGGGGCAATCTATTTTTTCCTCGGTTCCGGCATGAAGTCCATAAGCTTGCGGATTTCCCTGCTCAATCTTGACCACGTATTCCGGGTATAAGTCCTGACAGACGGTCGTCGACTGGTATTCTGATCGCGAGAGGGTGACTTTAACCTTCCACCAGTCACCGTCCTTGTAAACCGGAGCGCTCGCCTGTTGCGCCTGAGTGGGAAGGAGCAAGATTCCCTGCAGCAGGATCGAGACAAAAACTGGAACACCAAACTTTTTCATGGGTTCCTCCTAAAAGTTTTATTTACTTTCATCTCGCTTAAAAGCATCCTGGCGTGTTACACGACGCGTTGCCGGTCGCGGTGTTGCCTCCCCCATCGATATTCCCGACGGCGTCAATCCCGGCTCCGACATTCTTTTTGGCACTGTTGTTCGACAGTACAAAGTCCGTAGCATCGATATCCATTCCATCCTCGCCATTCTTGTCTGTAGTGTTGCCTGATATGGGCGTTATCCCTGGCTGCGCGGGCTGAACGCCGCCTCCAATGGACAGGCCATCTGCCCCGTTTTCATTTGACTCGTTTCCTGTGACTCCCGATAGAGAGACAACGTGACCAGAGCCGTTTCCCAAAGCGACCCTGATTCCATCGCCTAAGCTCTTCCTCACGCTATTCCCTTCGACACTGATATTTTCCAGTGTATTGTTGTTGCTGTTGTTGCCTGCGCCGGCCCTTATCAAGATTCCGGTTGAGATGGGACCGTTATTCCCGTCTACAATGTTGGCCACTACAGAACCGCTCACATTATGGAATTGGCCCCGGCCGCCGCTCACATGAATTCCGTTATCTCTAAACTGACGGACTTTATTGTCTTGTATAAGAAAGCTAATATGATTGTTTTCGCCCGCAACAACTGCACCGGCTCGGTTTCCGCCCCTGATCAGAATACCATTTGCTGTCAACGAGTTTGTCTGAGGTCCTGGGCCTATCACGCGATTGTTAATAACTGTTGCATCGATAGTATTGTCTGAAGCAGTTCCATTGAGGCCGGTCCCAGCGACCGCGATTCCATCTTCGACATTCCGAACAAGAGTGTTGTTAGAAATCATGGCAGTTACCGCATTACCCGATCCCCCATTATTGCCTGCATGCACGCGTATCCCATCCCCGGTTGTTTCGCCGCCCGTCGCCACTCCCTGACTGCGCGAGACACAGTTGCTTTCGATCACCACTTCAACTGTATTGCTGCTTGACACTGTGGAAGACGGGTTGCCGTTGCTGCCGCGCACAAAAATCCCATCATCCCTGTTTAGATCCACCGCATTATTAGAAATTGTCGCCTCAATGTGGTTTCCAGGACCTTCTTGAGCTGATACTCGTACGCCGTCTTGATTGGAACGGATAACATTTTCGCTGATGACGACGCCGGTGATACTAACACCCGAAGCGCCTCCCGCCGGCTGCACTCTGATCCCATCACCGGAGAAATTCTGAATCCACAAACTGCGGAGAGTGACATTACTAGCCCTTACGCGGAGCCCCGAGTCGTCAGGCGCAGCGAATGAGCCATCCAAAATAACCGTTGCGCTACCAGCTCCGTCCGGAGGCGGCAGAGCGGGACAGGGTCCGTCCAAGATTACTGCGCCTCCGTCAATCGTGTCGCCGACACCCGTTAATGCTGGAAGTTGGGAAGTGAGGAAGATTGTGGTGTTACCACCGGCGGGAAAAACCACAGGGTCGAAAGTGATAGTGGTGGGAACTCCGTCGCTATTTGCATCGTTAATGGCTTGTCTGAGGCTCCCGGCTCCCGAGTTTGCCGTGCTCGTCACGACGATCGCCTGCGCCACGGAGGCACCAAGGATCAAAATTGAGAGAAGGACCACCGAAAAAAGCGACTTCTTTTGCTCTCGCATAACCGAATCTCCTTTTAAAAAAGTCAATACTCAGACCTTAAACGCGTCTTTGCTACTGACTATGTCAATAAAGACTCCCGACCCCTTTTCTGGTCTCTGTCCCCTTTTCTGGTCTGTTTAAAAATTGCATTTGAGACTTTGCGTGCCGAAGGCGCCGGACACAGGAATTAAATAATGCAAAGCCCGACCCTGAAGCGCTTCGCTTACTCGAGGGTGCCAATCACGGCAAAATATTGGACGCTCTCTCCTCCTTGAACGTAGTCGTCGCAGCGGATCGGGTCGATTCTCGTTACGCGAAAACGAGTGCCGGGCGAAAGCGGCTCTGATTGCTTAATGACAACGGCACCGGGAGTCCGCACAGCCTTGTCCCCGTGCTCCACAAAAACTGTATTTTGCAGGAAGCCCGGATAACCGCAGGTCTCTGTTGTGCCAAGCGATCTACTGGTAATTACCCCCATGTCGTCAACGTCGACGCCGCTTGAATTTCCAACCAGAAGTACAATCTCCGCCGCGGGCGGCGGATCTACCGCGCGCGCAAGGTCGAGGACTCCAGTAAGTGAAAGTGCAACGCGGTCGCCAAAATAATCACGCAGGTGATGTTCCGCTTCATAGTACTTCCTCCTACCCAGCGTGCCTTCCGGTCACGGCTTACGGGCATTCACAAAAATTCGCTTTTCGGTTACACGTCGCATACTTGAATCTCCTTTCGAAAATTGGTTTCCGAATAATAATGTAGCGGCATCTATCCTCTCTTCATGCGGTAAAATATCAGTGCTGATTTGTCGCAGCGGTTTCGTCGCTGGCTCGTGTTTCCAGTCGTACTTGCACCGGGGGGTCAAGACGAACCTCCAAAGCATGGAGCCGCGCCGCTATCGCATCGATCTGTGCTTGCTTGGCTTTCAGCTCGGCGGCTTCTTTTTCGAGGGCGGCGATGCGGCCATCTTTCTCCTTTAGCTCCATAGTCCGTCTTTCCAGTGCCTGTACTGCAATCATCAAGATGCCTGCGATGTCACCCGAATTGATTGTCGTCGGTGTACCGATGGTCCCCACGCCATCGCGTCCAAAGGCCGCGAAGAAGTCCTGCGCCATGGGGCCGTAGTGGCGGAATTTCTGAGGATCGTGACCGATGTAGTTCCAGCTTGTAAGTTCCAACGCACGAATTTTTCTGAGCACCTCTTCTCCATCCACGAGCCGGAAGTTCTCTTTTTTGGTCTTGTCGGAGCTCGCAGTAAAAGCAACCTGGCCTTCGATAGTTGTGACGGAGCTATTTCCAATGCGAACCTTGTCGCTGAGATCGACAATCGCACCGGCGCCGATGGCTGTCGCATTGCTCAAGCTAGCCCCAGCGACATCGGCGCCAACTCCTATGGCTGTATTGGCGGAGCCGTCTGTGTTGGTACGAAGCGCATTCACTCCAAAAGCAGTGTTACTGTTTCCGATAGTGTTACTTGTTAGCGCATCGACTCCGGACGCTGTGTTATTGAGCCCAGTCGTGTTGTCAGAGAGGGCCTGAAGGCCAACGGCGGTGTTACTACCTCCGCTTGTATTCCTAAGAAGTGCGAAAAGTCCGGTGGCAGTATTGCCGCTGCCAGTGGTATTGCTGAACAGTGCAGCTCTTCCTACTGCAGTATTATTGGCGCCTGTACTGTTAGATCGCAAAGCTTCACTTCCTGCCGCCGTATTCGCGTGAGCAGCGTTGCTTAGTAACGCAAGCCATCCGACGGCGGTATTATTGCCTCCGAATTGGTTGTTATGGAGCGCAGCAGTTCCCACGGCAGTATTGCGCGAGCCGGAGGTGTTGTTTAGCAGCGCAGAGTTACCTGCTGCGGTATTCTCGAAGCCGATGGTGTTGACCAGTAGCGCGGCGAAGCCGACTGCAGTGTTGAAAGAGCCTGTGCTGTTGAAACTCAATGTTCCGGCCCCCGTCGCTGTATTGGAGGAACCAGTAGTGTTCCTAAGCAGGGCATTTTGGCCAGTCGCCGTGTTGCTGCTCCCTGTCGTATTATCCTGCAATGCACTGCGGCCTATTGCGGTGTTTAATTGCCCAGTAGTGTTGGACTGACCAGCGGACACACCCACAAACACGTTGTCTGTTCCCGGCACGCTTAGCACTCGATTTCCCTCGATGTTATATCCCTTGGCATCGATTGCACCGGCGACATCCAACTTCGCTCCCGAAAAAGGCGGTGTGCCAATGCCGACCCGAGCGCCATCGTCGAAAATCTGAGAGTCTCCGCCGGTCGTGGTGCCGGTAAATTTAATGACAGTATTTACGTTGCCGGCGATGTTGGCTGAACCGGCTGGTCCTTGTGGGCCTTCGGGACCTTGAGGCCCTTGCGGTCCCTGAGGACCGGGAACTCCTTGTGGACCCTGTGGACCTTGTGGTCCCGTCGCTCCCTGCGGTCCTTGTGGACCTTGCGGTCCAGGATCACCTTGCGGTCCTTGTGGCCCTGTTGGACCGACCGGTCCTATTTCACCTTGTGGCCCCTGCGCTCCGATTGCAGCTAGCAGTGACCAACACGAGTCGGAGCCTGCTCCGCACGTGTTTACTCCGCCGGGTGTTTGATTCAGGTTCGTCTCTAAAGCGAACCATGTCTGACCTTCGTAGGTGACAACATCCGAGGGATCGTAAGGCGTGCCAGCATTCCAAGGTCCTTCGAACGTGATGCCCACAGGCCCTTGTGGTCCCGCGGGGCCGATAGGCCCAGGATCTCCTTGTGGCCCCTGGGCTCCGGGATCCCCCTGCGGTCCTTGAGACCCCTGCGGTCCCGTGGCTCCCTGCACTCCTTGCGGACCTTGCGGGCCTTCGGGACCTTGAGGCCCCTGTGGTCCCTGAGGACCCGGAATTCCCTGCGGCCCCTGCGGGCCGGCTGGACCTTCTGGTCCTGTTGGTCCGGCCACGCCTTGAGGCCCCTCTGGCCCGGCAGGGCCTTCGGGTCCTTGCGGTCCTGTGGGGCCGGTCAGAGCCACGTCGATCTCGATCGGATGGCTCGTCATCGTGTTTTCTTTACTGTCTAACGTTAGCCGAACGTTATCAGCAGTGTTGGGCAGGATGGCGATGCCGTTATTCGGCGTCACTCCGTCAACCCAGTCTTGGACTAGGGGTGTAATGTCGATGATAACGAAGCTGTTAATGTCACCAGTTGAAATGGGGATCGTGGCGAAAGGCGCACTGATCGGGGGACTCGACGCGGCTGTAATCGTTGCCTCATTCCAGGGGCCGAGCACAACATGAATATCAATGCTGCCCGCGTCTGCCACGTCCCGCACAAAAAGACGCAAACTTGCTTTGGCCACTTCGTTGCCTGTTATGCCGGCGGGCAACGTGCCCAGGTCGAATTTTACAAAACCGTGACGCACGCCGCCCGACCCGACATTGCGTACGAACACAGTGGTGGTCGCGCCGTTATTCTGTCCGGGAGTGGTAAGATTGACATCCGCATCGTCTACCGTGTGCAGCGTTTGCGCCTGCGCGAGGGCGGCCAGTAGCAAACCCGCGAGCAAGAGTCCAATGAGAGCGTTTTTCATAATCGTCCGTCCTTTCTTGCACGGATTTTTATGTGCCTTGCTGTTCCTGTCACTTGATTTTCCTGCGCTCCGAATCCTGGATTTCGTGCAACCTGGCCGTTTATATTGCGAACCCATAACACGCCTGAGATTACAGATTGGGTACAGATAGACTAAAACAGGGCGACCAATCGGTAGAGGCTCAGCTTGTGACAACGGGACGAGGAGGAGGCATTAAAATGTACGAGAATGTACGGTCTGGGCGCCTGCGCCCGATAAGTGCAATGAAGATTAATAGAAGATGATTTCTGGGAACCGGTAGCGGCGGCTTTCTGGAATACGGAGCGCGTGCTCGGTCGCCGGGGGACGCTCCTAACTAAAGCAGTGGCTTTCGATGGCGGGTGCCGCGGTTAAGGGCAAAGAGGTTCGCAAACGAAAAAAATCCGAGCATTTCTTGTATATCGGCGGCTCGGATCCTAATGTGGCCGGAGATTCTCATCGCCTGACTCTGATCACGCCTTCCGCCGGCACCGCCAGCCGTTTGTGCCAGTGCTGGAGGCGTTACAGCCATGGCGGGCAGCGGCCGCACGCTCAAAAATGGTAGGCGAGCCCGGTCCGGATATAGTGGTCCTTGCGGACATCGTAGAGCAAGTCGCGAGGGCCGCTCGGGAAAAAGGCGCGAACATCGATGGTCAGTTTCCAGTGCTCGGTGATAAGGGTACTGGCTTCCAAGAAAAGAAATTGCGAGTCGGTTTTGAGGTCTTGGGCGACGGCAAAAAGTAGTTGCGTCCCTTCCGCGTCGTTGACGCCAAGTCGCACACCGAAGGCGATGTCGTTCTGAAGCGGCGTGGTGGCCGTCTTTCCCCGCGTATCGTAAGACCATTCGGTGAGAACTCCCAGATCCATTCCGGTGCCGGCAATCCCGGAAAATGTGTATTCAAGGCCTCCCGTCCAAGCGAAGAAGTTCTCATCTCCTTGGCCTCGCCGGTAGATGGCTTCCAACTTCCAAATCCAGCTTCCCGTCACGTACAGCGACTCCAGTCCAACCTGTTGAATCTGTTCGTAGAACGGAATGAGAAACGGCTTGCCGCCTGATCCGATGCGGACTCGAAAACCCGGCTCCCGCCCGGTCCCTCTAAAATAGGAAAGCCCGACATCCCACTTGCCGATCGAGTGAAAGTAGCGAAGCGCAATGTCCGGGTGCCATTCTTCGGCGGAACTCTCATAGATCGCCCGGCCGGTATCGATATGGATCGAAGGACGGAGCCGTCCGCCGCGGCCCGGAAAAGTCCTCTCCCGAAAGTATGGCAGGAGGTAAAAGTCGACTCCGCCCCACTTGGAAGTGAGGGAAACGTTGACCATGGGTTGGCCAAGCTTGTCTTCCCCGTCGATGTCCTCCACGAAATCGGTTTGGTTGATGATGTCCACGAGGTGCTGCGTCTCGGTGACGCCCCAGAAGACTCGCCCCGCTCCTAGCCGTACCTGCCAGTTGCTTCTGGGCCGGATGAAAAGCAATTCTCGAACGTCAAAGTGAGTCCTGCGCGAATCGGCGCTATCCAGGCGAAGGAATGGCGTAAAGATAAAGACGCTCTCATCGGCAAAACGGCGATAGTATTGGGGAGCGACGGCCAGAGAAAAGCTGTGCCTTTCCTGTCCGGAATGGATCGGCGGCTCTAGAAAAAGGCGGCTTTCAAGCTCTACGAAGCCCCGCAGCTCGTGCCCGAGGACGTTATAGGTGGGAGCAATCCAGAAGCTAAGACCAAGGGCAAGCAATATAGCGGCGCGAATGATATTTTTGCCTCCGTCTTGGACCAAGGCGTTTGTGAAAAACCCGTTTCAGCGAAGAGTACAATTCACCTAACCTTATTTGCCCGCCACTAACGCTCGATCCTCAAGCCATGGAGGGTAAAATCGCTGTCTTTCAAGCCCACCCGGAACTTCCATTCCTTGAAGACGACCCGCGTGCTGGTGCCGGTAAAATGGTTCACCATCTTGAGCTCGCCGGGTCTCCAGTGATTTTCCAGGTATTTTTGATAGCCGAGAAAGTGAAGAGTCTTTTCATGCTCGTTGTTTTTGTTGAAGAAATCGACCTTTAGAATCCGGAACTGAGCGTGGTCGATCCATAACACCTGCCGGCTGTATATCGAGCTATTCTCGAGGGGATAGCGTTCGACAACGAAGCAATTCTCTCCTTCGTAGACCTCGTCCCGCAGCCAGCGGTAGCGGGTGAACTTTTCCGGCTCGGGATGGGTAATATCCTCATTGGCAAAGTCCGATCCCATGAAGGCCCCGCCTTTGTTCTCCGCGCTGATCCGCCGGACCCTCTCAACGGCGGGACTGTAGACCCACATGTCATCCGGCGTCGTTTTGTGCCCGTGCACCAGCGCGGCAGTTCCTCTCACGTCGGCCGGGCCGCTCAAGACGACGAGCACCTTGTCCCCGTCTCCAGGCACCTCGAGCATGTACACCGAAATCTGGCGGGTCACCTTTTGGCCGTAGCGGTTCTCAATGATAAGCTCTTCCTGGATTGTCAAATCGCCAAAGCCGTCGAAATTTCTTCGCTCCATCTCGAACGCCGCAGCGCGGCCCTTCTCCTCGGGGCCAAGTGCCGCCAGATCGGCAGCGGTGAGCTCGGCGAATATCGCGGCGAGCAGCAGTGGAACGATCATTTTGGGGCCCTCCGACCCATTACGTCCATCCTTCGGCGGCGAGAGGACGCAGGCTTTTTGTATTCCCTCGAAGCCAAGCGGCGGTAAGATAACTTTCCGGCCGACTTAGGTCAACAGCAACCAGGCCGGTGCTTCGCGACCATCATGCGTGCAGGCGGGGATACGGCCCCCGCAGCCTCAAGTAGTTATTAATGAGTTCGTCGGTATGTAGACGTGTTGCGTGGCAAGCCTCCCTCGGGCCAAGCCCTTCCGAGCGCGGTCAATGGGCCTGTCCCTTGTAGACCACCACGCCGGCCTCCCATGGGGTGGGTTCGCCAACGGCACGGGCCAGAACGCGACCTCAACGCTTCTGTGCCCACGCTCTTCAGGGCTCGGCCTTCGATTGCCGGATGACTACTTACTTCAGGAGGTAGCTGGCGCGTTGCTTCAGTTTCCTCGATGCGGTTCGCAAATTGCTTGGCCGATGACGAGAAGTCTTCGGCGTGATAGCGTCCCTCCAATAATGAGATGCTCATAAAATCAATAAAATGAAGTCTGACACCCTGCCCGGGGATTTTTTAGTGGAGTGTATCCTCTTTGCGCGGTGGTTGCTCTGATGTCTCGACTTGGCTGGCTCGGAGCGCTTTCGCGAGTGATTCGGTTTCGGGCGCCGGCGAGATGCCCATGAGAGTGTGCAGGTTCTTGCGACATCGTTCGTAAACCGCGAGAGCCTCGGCGCGGCGCCCCTGGTGCCTGTACACTGTGATCAGCCGCCGGTAGACTTCCTCTGCGCAAGGATCTATTGCCAGAGCCTTCTCGTACCACTCAGCAGCTTTTTCCCGCTTCCAATCTCGCTCAAAGTATTCGCCGAGATCTCGTAGGTGTCGGAGCAAGCGTCGGCGTAAGCGGTCGCTGGTGTTAGTCGCCCAAGCGAATTCCTCGCCATGCAAGAAAGGACCGTGATAAAAAGCCGCTGCTTTTTCAACCAAGCGCGCTACTTCGGACCAGACTTCGGACCGTTTTTGCATCTGAGAGGCAGTAGCCTCCGCGCGTGTTAAGAGGCGTTCAACCGCCCATAGATCGACCCAGCAGAAGCGAGCATTGATACTCAGCTTACTCTCCTGGCGCTGAATCGCCTCGTCTTGGCCGAGTAGACGCCTCAGCCGGTGGAGCGTGGTTGCAAGAGACTGGTGCGCAACATCCGCCTCGGCGTCCGGCCAAAGGGCCTCGATAAGTTGACTCTCGGAAACGTTTCTGCCGCCGAGTGCAATGATTGCCTTAAGAAGCTCAAATGGCTTGCGCTGAATCTTTCTCGAAAACTGTACGGGCTGGCCGTCTTTCACGACGCTAAAACGGCCTAAAGTAAAGATCTTGATTGGCCATGGCCACTGTTCAACTTCTATTGGCGGAGATTTTGGCGCCAGGGCCCGCTTGCGGATCAGCGCTTTCACGTATTCTGGCTCAATATTAGCTTCCAACGCTTTCATGCAGAGCCTGATCATGACGTCTGGACGCCACGTGTACGTGTTGAAATAGCCGCAGTCCCGCCCGACGCGCATGGCGTCGCGCAATGCCTTAAAAGCCTTTTCTTCCTGTCGCTGATCGAAAGCGATTTGAGCCTCGAGCAGGAGCGCCATGTATTCGATGAATCGAGCGCGTGCCGAACGGGCGAATCCGAGAACGCGCGAGAGATACCCGATAGAACGCCTATCGTCGCTTTGCTCATGGAGAACGTGTGCCGAGAAAAGCGAAGCCAGTGCCTCTACGAAAGGTGCCCCGAGACTCGTGGCACAGCGTTGCGTTGCCTCACGGTACTGCGACGCAACCTCGAGCTTCCCATCCAAAAGAGCCTCCCACCCCTTGGCGTAGTTGTACAACGCCAGATCGTTCGTTGACATTTTCTCGACTCCTCGACCCATCTCCCCTGTGAACTCCCTGGCTTTGCGGAGGTCGCCCATACTGAGAGCAGCAACTGCGCCCTCCCCTCTTAACATGTTATTAAACTGGTGGACGCCGGTCTCGTCGGCCAGTGTGCGCGCGTCGGAAATGATCCTAACAGACGCTTCCGGATCTCCTCTTATCCACGAGGATCTGCCCAGGCAGAACAGCGTTAGCAGGCGGAATACGTCGGACATTTGGTGCTCGGGGATCTTGCGGAGCGGCTCTGCCAACGAGGCAGCCTCTGCAACGTCACCCGTCCAGAGGTGATACAGGGCCAACAACACAGTTAGCTCTGTCCGAAGACTAAAATCAGAAACCGCGTTCAGTCTGCGAGCTACCCTTCTGGCCCACCGGGTAATGTCGGGATTCTGCGGCTGTCTTATTAGTAAGGTGCCCAGCATAGCTTTCGCGACCGTGGCTTTGATCTCGGTGGAAGTCAATGGCGGAAGCTCGTTGAGCAATTCGGGTAGCAGTGAAATCCAGGTATCGAGAGGTTTTGCGTCTACCAACAACCAGTTAAAGGTCTCAACGATCGAAGACCAGGTTAAGAAAACTCCCGGGGCGTTCTTTTCTTTGCGAAAAATGTGAAAGCCCTGTTCAAAGAATTGGCGCGCTTCTTCGAAGTTGGACGGCATGCGGCAGACGCCGAACCAGTAGAGCAGCCAGGGCTCCCGATTTAGCATTGACTGGGGAAGCCACCGAAGCCACTCTTCGAGGGTCTTACTCCTGCCTTGCTGCACGAGCGCCGGCGCGTAGCCTTGAATGAGCTGGGCCAACTTGTCCCAGTCTTTGGCTTGGTGGAGGAGCTGCACGGCATCTTCGATGTTTCCCTCCTCCGCCAGGATCGCGCCGGCCGCTCGTAGAATGCGACCACGCTGATCCGCCGAAAGGTTTCTTTCGGCCTGCTGGAGTAAAAACTCTCCAAAAAGTGGGTGATACTGGTAGACCGGTTCCGGAGCGTCGTGCTTGTATGTGAAGTAATGCTCGCGGCTTAACCGGTCTATGATAGCTCCGGCATTGGGATTTTGACTGATTCTTTCAGCCATGCGCGCAGAAAAGCGGCGAAGAAAGGCGGTGTGAATTAGAACGTGCTGGATTTCCCCGCCGCTTTTTTGAAAAATCTCCCAGGCGAAATAGTCAAAGACACTCTGCGGCAAGGTTCGAGGCAAGGACGGTGCGGTTTGTCGTTCGATCTTGATGCGCTCAAGCATCAGGATCATGCCTGCGGCCCAGCCGTGAACGGCGTCATGAAGTTGACCAATTGCTGTTCTGGGGAGTGGCTTGCCTAGTATACTGCGTGCCAATCCCTCGGCTTCCGACAAGTTCAAACGGAGGTCATTACCGTCGAGAATGGTGATTGAGCGGTTAGCCCGAAGCCGGGTCAAATTAGGCGGAAGACTGGAACGACTAATAAACAGGACATGTCCACCTTCTGGGATTTGCTCCAGAGCCTCGCGAATCACTTCGTGAAGAGCCGCGTCCGGTGAAACTTCCTGGTAGTTATCAAAAACGACCATGAAAGGGCCTTTCAAACGGCGGTAGAGATCACGAAAAAATCTCTGTGTGAAGACGGACAGCCCCTGAAAATATTCTGGAGTCAGGAGCGGGAGTGGGCGCTGTCGCTTTGGAGCGGCCGAGCGCAGGTAGTAGAAGAAGGTCGCAATATCGTTATCGCCTTCGTCTACCTGATACCAGAGGCAGTTGACTTTGCGAGCTTGGATGTAGCTGGCAACAAGAGTAGTCTTGCCCGCGCCGGGCGGCCCGCATACCCACGTGACGGCTTGTCTTCGGCTTCGGTCAAGAAAGCGGAACAGGCGCGTTCTCGGAAAGACTCCGATTAGCCGCGGCCGTGTAGTCTTGGCAAAACCCTTGCTCACCTCTGGTGTGTAGAAGAGCGGGCATCGGTGAAAGTCCTATCTCTCCGTAAGCAAATTTTTTGACCCGTAATATTACATGTGCCGTCCCAAAGGCAAGGATTTTCTGCATGCGTTTGTTTATATTAAGTAGTTTCCTTGCATGCACCGATACCGTGTCAGGCTTCAAATTATTGATTTTATAATTCTGCCGGCGAGCTCGCGCACCATTTCGTCTTTCTGACTGAGATCCCCGAATTCTTTTGCAAGTAACGAGACGGTGTTAGGCCTGCGGTTCAATGAGAGCGCCACTTCGGTTAGCTAAATTTCATGAGCTTTTGACAGCGCTGCTGTAGAGCCGCCGCGGTTTACTCGGCCGGCTGACTTCCCTGGACAAAATAAGAATAAACCTTTCGAAAAGCGTTGAAAAACTTGACTAGCATTTGTGTTCGCGATAGCTGTTAGGGTCTCAAAACTAAAAAAAGATGAAAGGAGAATGACGATGGCGCTTCGAATAGGCGATGTAGCGCCGGATTTTTCAGCCGAGACCACCGAAGGCAAAATCAATTTTCATGAATGGATCGGTAACGGCTGGGCGATTTTGTTTTCGCACCCGAAAGATTTTACCCCGGTTTGTACGACCGAGCTGGGGTATATGGCGGGCCTGAAGCCGGAGTTCGACAAGCGCAACTGCAAGGTCATCGGGCTTAGCGCGGATCCCGTGACCGACCACAAGGCGTGGTCCAAGGATATCGAGGAAACGCAGGGGCACGCGCCGAACTATCCGATTATCGGCGACGCGGACCTGAATGTCGCGAAGCTTTATGACATGCTTCCGGCGAGCGAGGCTCCCGGCAAACGTACTGCGGTGGACAACCAGACAGTGCGCTCGGTGTTTGTCATCGGTCCCGACAAGAAGATCAAGGCCATGATCGTGTACCCGATGAGCACGGGCCGCAATTTCGACGAGGTCTTGCGGCTGCTCGACTCCGTGCAGCTCACCGCAAAGCATACCGTGGCAACGCCCGTGAACTGGAAGCCTGGCCAGGATGTGATCATCCCCACGTCGGTCTCGGACGAGGAAGCCAAGAAAAAGTACCCGCAGGGCTACAAGACGCTGAAACCCTACCTTCGAGTGGTTGAGCAGCCGAAGTAGCCGCTTGATTACTCTCGGCAGATGAAAGGCGGATGTCCAACGCGTTGGACACCCGCCTTTTGCCCGGGCTCCGCCCTTGCGCAGGGCCTACGCCACGGGTTTATTGATCTGGACGCGCGCAGGATTGTGCCTGTCGTCGACGAAAAAGACGGCATCGGCGCGGGCGGGCATCTCCTCGAACATGTGGCGGGTGAGGCGCTCGTAATGCATGATGAAGCGATTAAGGTCGTCGTCGGACATGATCCTTAAGTCCTGCGCCAAGCCCTCCGCGGCCGACTTTTTCCGCAGCTTCTCCTCCTGCAAACGGCGCCATTCGAAGACTTTTCCCATGCCTTCTACTTTGAGCATGAGGAGGACATCGATCAACGAAAAGAGTCTTTGATACTCTTCCGCGAGAAAACGATTGACAGTTCTGCGCCAGGTCCCGTCAGAATCCTCATACCTTTCCAGATCGTTGATCGGCTCGGCCAGCGCGCTCGCGCTTTGCGGCCGAGCGCCGACGCACCAGCCCTCGAAAATAATCACGTCAATCGGGCCGTGAACGATAGGCCATGCCGCTTGCGGCTTCCGGTCGTCCCGCGCTTTGTCGAACGCGGGGACCGGCACGGCCCGGCCCCAAGGCAATCTTTGGAGCGCTTTGATGGTGTCGATCCCGAGCTTGACATCGTGCGTGCCGGGAACGCCGCGCGCCGCGAACAGAGGATGAACCGCTTTTGCCATCGCTTCCCGGTCGGCTTTCGTTTTGTAGAAATCGTCGATGGAAAGAGACGCGACGCGCCGCCCCAATCCGGCCGTCAGGCTCACCCGCAGCAATTCGGAAAAAGTCGTCTTCCCCGAGCCTTGAGCGCCCGAGACGCCGACGACGAGAGCTCGTGTTTGGCCTTCGCGCCGGCGATCGAGCCAGGCAGCAAGGGGGAGATACAGCGCGCCTAGCCAGGGAGTTAAGTCCGCAGCAATTTCCATCCGCCGGCATGCGGCGACAAACGGTTCGCGGCAGGTTCGCGCGAGCCTGTCGAGCTCGTCATGGCTCAAAAAGAGCTGCTCGCTCGGCCACATCCTCGCTACGCTCGGAATTTCAGACGGCAGATCTCAGAGTGCAAATGGAATTCTGAGATTTAAAAAACTGCAAGGGGGCTTTACCAATTTCCCGAGGTTGCAAAAGCCTTGTCCAGCCGGGCGGAAAAATCAAGCGCCCATTGCCGTTTGGCTTCCGGAAGCAGCGGTACGGGAAAACGGGAAGCCAGCTTAAGACGTTGTATTTTCGGTCGATTTTTGGCTATGGTGGCGATACCGGCAGAGGAGAAAAATCGGCGCTCGCTCACCGCGATGAGGCGGCCTCGCCCGTTCGACCGCGCTCAGACAGGCCTCACCCTCCCAGAGGGAAAGGGATCGCCGGTTCGATCGGAGATTTTTTAACGAGAGAGAACGCGGGGGTGGCGTCAACCGAATTTGCGAGGGAACCATGACGGCTGAAACCTTGCGGATGAAGGAGACAGGCTCGGTCATCTACCAGGCGAAATTTGTCGACGTCGATGGCATCCGCACCCGCTACTACGACGAAGGAAAGGGAGAGGCGATGGTGCTCATCCATGGCTCCAGATTCTCTCCGTGGGGAAGCGCCAATACCTGGACGCTCAATATTGGCGGGCTGTCGAGGAGATACCGCGTGCTTGCCGCCGACAAGCTCGGGAGCGGCATGACCGACAATCCCAAGACCAAAGACGGCTACACGCAGCACGCGATCGTCCAGCACATGTACCGCTTCATGCAGGTCATGGGCGTGGACACGTTCCATGTGGTCGGCCAATCGAACGGGGCCTATACGGCCGCGCGTCTCGCGCTCGAGCATCCAGACAAGTGCAAAAGCCTCGTCATTGTGGACAGCGGCACTTTGGGGCCTCCCGTGGGCGATATGGCGAGCCGGCGCCGCGAGCTTTTCGCCAACGGCCCCGAGGACCTGAAAGAATACATTCGCTTTCACTGGAGCAAGCTCTCCGTTGACACGAGCAACATCACCGACGACTACGTCGAAGCGGCGTATTTCATGGCGACCCAGCCCAAGGGCTTGCAGACGCTCAGAGATCTGAAGAGCGACGGGCGTGAGTCCGGTCCTGAGTCGGAAGCTAACAGCGCGCGCTTCAAGCGCGACAAGGAAGAAACGCACCAGTGGATCCGCGAAGGACGGCTGACGATGCCCGTGCTCATCACCTGGGGGGCGAGCGATCCTTCGGCCATCCTGCCGGTAGGCATCAAGCTCTTCGAAATGATCGCGGAAAAAACGCGCCGCGCGCAAATGCACATTTTTAACAATGTCTCCCATTTCCACTATCGCGAGATCCCCGAGGAGTGGAACCGGGTCGTGCTTAATGTCTCATTCGGGGAATGGGAGAAAATCCCTCGCCTTTAGGCGAAGCCTTGAGGTAAAAGATCCATGTGCAGATATATCGGACGACCAGTCACACGAAATACGATCTCAAGTACCACTTGGTTTGGATTACGAA
>DATMAM010000044.1:0-23699 GCA_035559995.1 Candidatus Acidiferrales bacterium | reverse complement strand
AAGTATGGACCGGGTCGAGATCGTGGCTTATAAGGCAAATGTGAGCGATGTTTTGAGAGCACCGGCTCTCCCTCATGGGTAATTTGCCATGATCTCCAGAATAACGTGTGACGGTGTCCAAAAAATCGGGGGCGGTACACTCTGTTGATCTGTCAGAGTGGACAAGAATTCATCCGCCGCCTTGCCCCGAGCCTCCGCCGGTCTCTGCCCAGGCGCGCGGGCTATTGCGACCCTTGGTCCGGGCTCCCACGTTATTGTGACGTTTTTCCACGTTTCCTCTCTCACGCCAGAAACCATAGCCTGCGTAGGCCCGGACAGTTGGTCGGTAATCGTCCGTTGCATATCAGCCACAGGCGCAGAGACCGCTGGAGTTGGCGCGAAACTCATGGCCCCGTATCCTACCGCCGTTTTCGCGCCAAACCCGAGCCACTGAAAGGCGTGCCGGAACGCCGCTTCAAGGACCGTCTTCCAGTGCGTCTCTCCCTCAGCGAGCAGATCGGGGGCACCCTCGCTCATTTCATGTCCGGTAAGTCGTCGGAGACGGTCGACATCGCAAACAACATAGAACGTAAAGCCTGAACTCGGCGGCACGGTGAGAAAACAGATGGGCGTGGGCTGGCCGGAGTCATGGGGATGCGTACTACCGGCCTGGCGCTTTTGCTGATAGTAGTGGCTCTGATGCGGCGTCATGATTTCGACCAGGAGGCTCTCGCCCTTGATCTGCGGGATCACGTCCCAGAAGGTGAGCGCGCCGCGGACGTGGTCGGACTCACCGGACGGCGTCTCGCGGCCAAACAAGACATCGAGCATGGAGAGTCCCAGCCAGCGCGGGTCTTTCTGTGTGCCGACATTGATGCGATAGAGTGTGTCCGAGCTCCAGCCCTGCCGGTCGCCCCAGGCACCAGAGGCTAATTCCGTCGCCGCCTGCCGCAGCACGCCTTTCACGCCGCTCCCGGGCAGATAGGGCAAGCCATAGGGGTTGAGAAAGACAAAGCCGTTCTCGAGCGGATGTTCGTTGCCCAGGCCGGTGGTGAAGGGGGAGATAGCTTGGGCCTCCAGCCGCAGACTGCCTGCAGAGGCTATCGTCTTGAAAGTGCTTTCTTGTCGCTCCAGCAACGCGAGCATCGTTTTCTTCTCAGTGTCGTTTAGTCGCTTGGCCGCGGACAGTGCCAACACCTTGTTTTCGTATTTGACCTCGCGTTCTCGCCTGTCTTGGCCACGCACTTCGTAATCGAGATCGTGGGTTTCCCATAACAATGCGTGGGTCCGACGATTCACGCCCCACAGTTCCAGATACATTCCGAAACGCAGGGCAGGCGAGGCCTGCTCGAAATGTTTGCCAAGATAAGCTGGCACGGCGGCAACTGGCATGTTCAATCTTCTCCCTTGCGGGCTGACGCCATCTGCCGGAGCCACTTGAGCCAGGCGAAGGCTTCGGCAGTGATAGCCTGATAGCGTGTGGGCGAAGCATTCATCAGCTCTTGCATAAAGGCTTCGAACCCGAGTTCCCCCTGGCCGACGTTGAATCGGTGATTCAGCCAGATACGCAGATCACGAGCGACGTCTTCACAATGCCGGCCGCTGTCCTTCTTCCCCTTCTCGTGACAAAACGCCAGGACCTGCATGAGGCCACCGTTCATGATCAAGGCCGGGAGACCTTTGGCAAAGTTGACATGGTCTTTGGAATAGGCCGCGCTCTTTTTCCACGCATCTTGCGCGCGCTCTTGTTCCAGGGTCAGCCGCACTGGCTGTGTCGTCTTGCTTGCGCTCGCCATGGTTACGTGCCCTCCACGAAGCGGGCGACCACCAGCCCGCGGCCGGTGGTCGCATCGCCACCGATCTGCAAGAGTTGCTCATTGATCACGGTCGCGACTTTCAACATCACATTCGCCGCGTCCATAAAACCCGCCTCGTCCTTCTTGCTCCCATTGCGCACCTGACTGGCAAGGACCGGCGCGATGAGCAGAGACTCGGGAGGCAGGTTCTCAGTATAGAACAGTCCGCCGTCGGCCGCGGTGCCCGTCTTATCATCAATGCGGACATGAGGTTCAACAAGGGTGGCGTGTTGCACGAAATAGGCAAAGTCGGTGTCGGAGAGCACCACCAGGTCACTGGAGATTTGCCTCTGGGCATTGCCGCCCAGCTTATTCCGAAAGAAGTCATAGCCGTTCCCTTGGGGAATGGCCTTCGTGGCCAAGTCAGCGGCAATGGTTTTAAGCGCCTCCGTCTCCTTCTCCTTCGCGGCATACTCGAACGCCTCCAGGTGCAGCACATCGGCTGGCTTGCCGTTCATCTGCCGCTCAGAAAGCAACGCGGGATTCGCCACGAGGCACTCACCCTCGTTGACTGGCGGGACCTCCGGCCAGTTGACCGCGAGGCCGACGGCCTCCATGAGGCGTCGGGCACGCCCCAACGCCTGCGGGCTGCTGGCGTACACATAGCCGCCCTTGAGGCTCCGCACGGGAAAGACCACGAGTTGCGCATCCCCGAAGCTCACGGCCCCGGCATGCAGATTGTCCCGGCCGGATTCCGGTCCGAACAGGAGGTCGATGAGGTTTCCGTCCCCGCCGATAGCCTCAAACCCGTGCCGAACGGCCCCCTTGATCCCGCTTCCGGCAAAGCAGGGGTGCCCGGTGTGGCGCTCGCGTTGGATGGGATTATCAATCACGCCGATCGCCTGCCCAGCGCCCATGTGGACGGGGCTCACAGCATAGAGAAAAAGGATGGCTCGTTTTTCAAACATTGTCCGCGCTCCTTAGACTTGACCACGTTGCTGACCTATTCTCTGCTCATGTCCCAACTCGTCAACCTCCATGATCGAAGACTCATCACCCCGAGCTGTGCGTCACGCTCCCTTCCACCGCAGGTTGATCTGCCAATCCATTGCCCACAGCCTCGTGGTGTGCACGCCGGAGCGGGCGATTGAGCGATATCCCGTCCAGACAGTGTGGTAATCGCCTCACGGCCATGAACCCAACGTGAACCGATTCAAGCCTTCCGCTCGGCGTGCAGGGTCGTGTGGCGGATCGGTCCAGAGCCCATAGGTGACCAATTCGCGAAGCTGCTCGGCTGTAGCCTCGAGCTGATCGAGCCAATACACCGACCCCGTCGGGGCGACGCGCTGGGCTGGTTTGGGGCCGCCCTTACGCTGAGTCCATGCGGCCAGATCCCACCCTGAGATCACTTCCGCCCTTGGCACGGCCGCGCAGACCAGCCGAGCTCTGACGCCGTGCAGCTCGAAGTGGATATCCCCTGCACCGTGAGCAGCCGTACCCGTCGGCAGCCAGCCACCGGGGAAGAGGCCGGGACTCGTGAGAATCAGCCGGCACCGTCGTGTCTCAGCAATGTGCTCAGCCAGGTCCGGCTCGCTCGGCAGAAAAGAGATGAGACTGGCGCGGGCCGCTCGCCCATCGCCACCGAACCGCAACATCAGTTCCGGCGGGACGGCCGCGCCTTCGATCTCGGCCAAAAAGCCCACGTCGTAGTCGCACCCATGACCGTGATGCCTGTTCCGCATTGCGACAGCCTGCACCGTGAAAAGCTTGCCCTCGGCCGCGCTCCGCTTCGTCGGATCGAGCCCGACGCCCACCCGGGCGTCGAGTCTCCAAAGATCGCCGCTCATGACAAGATGTCTTTGAGGGTCAAGGTTCCGGCCCGCCAGATAGGCCTGCCAGCCATCAGCTGTGAGCCAATAGCCGCTCTCCGGTTTTGTGCGTTCGCGTTCTGGGAGCACGGCGTGAAGCTCAGTCGGAGCCGAAGAATGAAGGCCACTCCGCAAGGCCCTGGGTTCCATCCGCGCACATTCGAGACCGGCATCTGACTTGTGCCGGATGACGAGATCCGCTGGAGGAAGATACAGCGGTTCGATGCGAATCCGTCCGTCGACGAACCGGCGGGCAAGCCGGAAATCTATGATACGGAAGGAACCAGGCTGTGTCGGCTTCCCCAACTCTGCATCGTCAATTTCGCCTCGCGCGAACCGCCGAAGGTCCACGCCTTTGTGCGCGAGCAGCGCTGACCGGATCGCGCCCGCCGCCACCGAGGGCCAGGGCGGCACGAGCGATTCGCCGAAACTGCCGGGATCGCCGAAGAGCTTGTTGCCCCGCAAGAACAGGACATCGAGCGGCTCGATGAAGAGGGTCTGTCGCGTCGTGCTTGCCACCATTGTCCCTATCTCCTAGCCTTGTCTTTCCAACGTCACGCGAGCCGTTCTGGATCCTTCGGGCCAACCCGTGTCTCCCGTGCCAAGAACTCCGCCACGCCCATGAAGCACTCGAGCCAGCCACTCCGGTTCGCCTCCTGGCAAGCCAGCGCCGCAATCCGGTTGCAAAGCCGGGCCCCATCATGTTTTTCCCACGCTTCATGGCGGGATGTCTGCCGCTTAAATTGATACGCCAGCAGGCTCCCCAACATGTCGGCCGACGCATCGGGTGGCAGGTCCTGAAGCCACAGGAGGCTGTTATAGACCGCGCGGCGTGACACCGCCGGCTCCGCCAGGAAATTGCGCAACGCCAGCAACACCTCCAGCGGTTCGCCCCATTCACCGGATAGATGCAGTGTGCCCCCAGATCGCTTGATAACGGTGAGGTGGAATGCGTCGCGATCGATGGTCCCCTCCTCTTTGCCTGGCCGCCGGTACCGCTTCGCGCTCTTTTCAGCTTCGCGCAATTCCCGCAGCACCATGGCCAAGGGAGCCTGATGATGGGCGATCACCGCGCCACAGGAAGCGGTGGCTTTTTCCCCCATCATCCGCATGAGCTGTCCGCGCAAGAAGGCGTGTCCGTCCTTGACGACGAGGCGAGTCTCACGACGGACAGCTCTCCAGTCGAGCGCAGCCTGTTCAGGGTCATGCCCACTGTATCCACAGCGCAAGCGCCTCATAGCCGAACACACATCCGCCACAGGCAGCATGGCCAGCACATCATCACCACCCGCGTAGAGGACACGCCCGAGGTGTTCACTTTCAATGACTTCCGGAACCACGTGAATGGCGAAATCGTTCAGGGCTCCGGAGATGGCTAAATGCCGATTGGGAGACAAGGCTCGCTTCTGCTCGCCGTAGGCCTTGAGCATGTCATTGTGTCGAGCTCGCTCCTTGAACCTCTGTTGCACCTCGGGGTGGAAGCTCTCCTGGTAGGTGATTGCATACCGCGCATCGCCTGAGAGGATGCGGCCCATATGGTCACCATCCATCAGCAGGAGGGCATAGTAGGTTTCGAGGCGAACTTCCTCTTGCCCGCCATCCGCCAGGGCAAAAGCCTCTTTGATCAGCGCCTCCACCTTGCGAATCTCCCGTTCGTTTTCGCCTTCGCGTACCGCATCGAGCAAGCCCGGCAACCGTTTGGCGAATTCCAAAACGTCACGCTGGCCGTATTTCCGGGCAAGCTTGCGGGGCAAGGGGACCGAATCAACATCGGTGAGACGATTTTGAAGCTCACCACTCATCGGCGCACCGGCATCGAGCCACCGGTCAAGCTGGTACGCCAGTGCCATGGTGTGCGTAGAGACGACGAAGCGCGGCACCTGACCGACCGGCTGGCCGGTTGCACGAGCCACCTCTTCGGCAAAGAGGGAGGGCCACAGCCGCTTGATGGCCGACAGTGCCCCGAGGTGCTCGCCTTTCTTCGCCCAGGCAGGCGTTTTATCGGCGATGCGGGTCCAGAGTGTCTCGACATGCTCGCCTTCCGCGAAGCCCTGATCTCGCCGACTCTTTCGCTTCCCCGCCGGCACTTTCAGGATGTCCGGATCCTCTGTGAGCCATTCGCTCTCGCCACTCAGTGAATCCCGCCAGCCTTTCTGTTCTCTCTGTTCGAACGACCGCACACTTTTCGCCGCTGCGAGGACGCGCTCGGCTAGGTCGTACACCGCCGGGTAGAGGACGCCCGGCCTTGGTGAAAAGAAGGTTGTCCCATCGGCAAACTTCGCCTCTTTCTGCAACACCTTCGATGCCGGAGTGTCTAGAAAGCCACAGGCTTGCCCCGGCGCCACGCCAAAGAAAGGCGCCATGGCTTCGGACAACTGCGTTACGTCGAGATCGGTCTGCTTCGATTCGTCGCGAGCTCGGATCAGCGAAAAGGGCACAGCCGCCCAGTGCACTTCCGGGAAGCCCTGGAGCTGCTCCCGCATTTGCCTGTAACAGTGCTTGTCCGTCCCGTCAGCCAAGCCGGCTGCTTTAAGCAATCGATCTACGATGTTCTTTCCGAGGTCTTGCAACCAGGTGCGCACACGAGCTTCAACTGCTTGTGCGATTTCGCGCGATTGTGAGGCCGGCACCACCGCAACAAAACGGTTGGGAAGGGCGGCGGCAAAAAGGGGATTCGCATCCGTCGTCCTTTCCGTCCAGCTGCAGCCTGCGAACCATTGTACGGGCAGTTTCATCTCGTCGCGCAACCACACATCCACTTGGGGTATGCCCCGTAGCCGTGGAAACAGGATTGCGTCCGGCCCCAGCCACTCACACACCACCTTCATCGCCTCCCACGACAGCCGCGCGAGTAGATGCGAACCGGCCCAAAGGTCGGACGTCGACCGTGCGACGGCAATGAAGGACTGCACAGGACCGATCGAGAGCGCCAAGAGGGCCACTTCCCCTTGAGGATCGCTTGCGAAGCCACCAGCGAATGCCGAAGTGAGATCAAGATGATCCCAGATCGAATGATCCGGCACGCGCGTCTCCGCCGGTAGCAGGGGCCAGAGATGGCCAAGTCTCCCGCTGTCTTTCTCCTCACGCAGTTCCGGCCCGAAGCGCCAGAAGGCCAGCAGCGTCCGTTTCCAATCGACATGCTCCCCCTCTTTGACGATCAAGCGCGAGAAGTGCTCGAAGCTCCGGGCCTTGATATCCCCGATGTCGGTGTCACCGAGATGGCCCAGATCGAATGTTTTGCCTGTCAGCGGATGAATCAACACAGGCGCTTCCGTCCAGCGCACGCGCGCCCAATTTACGACCCTCGAGGTTGTGGCCTCGCCCGATTTTGTCGGCACCGTATCCACCGGCCACTGGGGCCGATCGGCGCCCGCCGCCCACCAGTCGGCGCGCTTGACGGTTTTGTACATGGTAATCGGGATACCGTTTTTGAAGAGAACGGTATCGAGCACCTGGGCATTATCCGGATCAAGCCAATCCTTGACCGGCAAATTGTGAAAGCCCAAATCCCGATGCAGCGCACGGCTCGTCCCGCCCTCGTGGCCCTCCGGGTCACGGAGCAAGACGAGCGCCTTTTCTACCGGATCGTGCAGGCGGGCATGGAGCTTGGTTTGCCAGAACGTCTCATTGCTCATCGACTACTCCTTGACCAGCTCCAGTAAAACTTTATCCAGCTCCGGCTTGAGCTTGCTCCGCCTCGTCTGATCGGCAATCATGCTGTAAGTCCGCCCACTGGGCTTGCACAACTCACCGAGCAACTCATGCACCGTTTGCCATGTTTGCTCGATCGCCGGTTTGTCCGGTCTGAAATCTAACGGCGGCACACAGGGCATGTGAAAGATCACTCCGCGGAGTTTCTTTGGATGCCCTGGATCGCAGCGCACCTTGAACCGAAGGCTGTTGGGAAGACGTAGGTTCTGTTTCTGCCAGTCACGCACCGTATGCGTGGTGATGGGATAACTGAGCCAGTGTCGTTCCAGCGGGAGAGGGTGAGGCGGCTTCACAGACGGTGGGAACACAAACTGCGTCCGTAGCCCGATTTTGATGATGGCGAGGTCGCGCATCAGCGTCTTCCAGTCGTCGTACGCCTTCTTCGTCTGCCAGATGAGGGCCCCGTTTGCATCCGTCCCGATGGCATGCGGCCAGTCGCAGTCGAGGCAGGCCTTCCAATTACGCAGGGGGACCTGTCCATCGAGCTTGGGCGTCCCGTCGGTTGGCGTCAGCGTGAACGACCCCCAGCCATTTCGGCTTCGGCCCCCGACCGTGCCGTAGCGGTCCATGAGCCAGAGGGCGCGTTCGATGTGTGGCGCACTTTCATTGGGCACAGCAATAGAGAAGGTGGCAGACTCACCGACGTTCACAACGGCCTTTACCCTTTCGTTTAATTTTGTCCCACCTCGTCCGTCGAGCGGACCGTAGCCTAGATAGGCATGGGGACCAACCTTGTAACTGGCACGTTGCACCTCAGGATGTGGAACCCTGGCTTGTTCCAGACCGTTCCAGGTCTTCAAGGTGCCCGACTCCCAGCGATCTATGCGGAGCCGGACTTGGCTTTTGCAGAACTTGTTTTCGAGCCACGCATTGCCGAACAAGAGCCCCTCCTCGCTGCGCATGGCCCCCACATCCACGTTGAATCCGTGATCATGCGCGTACACCACCCGCCACCACTGCCGCAGCAGCGCCTTGAACGGCGGTGTCCGCCACCGGCCGCTCTGCTCGGCGTCGCCGAGGAACGCAGGTGTGGTGAAGCTCACTACGTATTTGAGCTTGGTCATCGGTGGTTCCTTTCCGTGTGGCAGGTCGTATGGAACACCATAAGTGGCCTCTCGCGCTTGATTTCGGTTCGACTCATATCGCCCTCACCCTCACGCTTTCCCGCCGAGGCGACGTTGCCGCATCATGAATCGCTCTCCGGCGGCGCGAGCGCCTCCAGCTCCAGTGCCGGGATCTCCGGGAGCCTGGCGCCGATGATGCCGCGGATCGCGCCGTACATTCCGACCGTATTCATGACAACTCTCTCGATCTGCTTTTCCCGTTCCTTCCAGAGCCTCTCCATCGCCCGGCGCTCTCGGGACAGCTGGTCCTCCATCGCGCGAAAAGTCTCGACAATCGCTTCGACCCGCTGGCGGAACTCGTCGCCGGATAGATAGGCGTAAAGCGACTCCATCTTATCGTGCATCCCCTCGGCCGCTTTGCGCGCAAAAGCCACCTGAATCAGTCGCTCCCGAAGCGCCACCGCCAGTGGCAAATAGCAGCCGATGCCCGACACCCACACGCCGTCGACCAAACCGAACGAGCGCAAATCGTCCGGTAGCGCGACCGACACCAAGATCGCCAGGCTCGCGCCCGCCGCGCGCTGGTCGTCCTTGAGCTTTTGAATCCAGCCCGGACTCCACTGCCTCGTGTTCTTCGTCTCCCAGAGAATGGCGCCGCAAGGCTGGAGCGCCGCATCGCGCACTTCCTGGATCAAGTCCGCGCCGCGGATTCCCTTGGGCACGGGGCGAATCACATCTTGCGGAAAGCTCCGCTTCAGCACCTCCTCGAGATCCAGCTCCAGCACCTCCCCCTGCCGTTCCTGGGAGCCCTGCTCGCTTTTGCGCCGAGCCTCGTCCAGCAGGTTCTTGAGATCCTCGATCTGGGAATCCTTTTCTTTGAGCTTCAGCGCGTACTGTTCGGCGGCCACCCGGCGAAGCTCTTGCTCGATCCGGCTCTTTTCGACATCCACGCGCCGGGCGACTTCCAAGTCGAGCTCCTGCTGCCGCTCCTCCAGCTCGCGCGCGCGCTTGAGGAGCGCGAGCTCGCGCTCCTGCGCCTCCTGCGCCTTGCGGCGCTGCTCGACGAGCTGATTGACCAGGTCGGCCATCGCCCGCTCGTGTTCGTCCTGGCTTTCGGCGCGCGCCCGCTGGACGGCGGAGCGCAGGCGCCGCTCGTACTCCTCGTGCAGCGTCTCTTCGACCTCCACCCGGATGCGCGAAGCGAGGGCTTCGGAAACGGGGATGGAGGTGCCGCAGGTGGGGCAGCGGATTACAGGATCGGCAAGCGACAGGGCGCTGTCGGATTTGCGTTGGGCTGGGGTCATTTCGCTTCGCCTAACTTTCATCGGCAGCGTTGTAACACACGAGAAGGTAGCGTTACAGCGTTTTCGCCGCGCGGAAATATTTCCACTTGTGCCATCTCCGTCTCCCGCTCAACCCAAATCCTCCATCAGATCCGCGGCCGCGGCCTTCGCCTTTTGGGCGTCGCTCTCCGACAGGTAGACAAGAAACTCGACCGCGACGGTCCCATCCCAGAAAGTTCCCTTGAGCCGATCCGCGGCCGCGGGATCGGGACGAAAACGGGCCTCGGCGGGTTTTTCGGGAAGATAACGAATCGTGTGAATTCTGGTGACGTAATGCTTTCGCGCGATGCGCTCCAAATATTCCCGCAGGCCGGGATGCTTGCCGTAGTTTTTGTCTTCGTGCCGAATGTCCTTACGTTCCGGGACAATGCCGCACTCGCGCGGAAGGAGCCAACTTTTCGCGACGGCGAACCGATCCCTGAAGCCCTGATGATAAAGTTCGCCCAACGCGTTGAGCGTGACGAAACCTTGCGACCGATCGAGCAACACCCCGAGCTTCACCGGCAACGTCCTTAGCCGCGAATCGTTTGCCCGGAGCGGGTCCCCGTCATCTCCGACCTCCAGCGCCTCGAAAATGTGCCGGTAGGTAAGCCAATCGTCCAAGTCGAACGATATCGGCAACGGCGGCAGCTTGATCGCGCGCGGAAAGTCCTCGAACTGATAGAAGACGGGAATGCCGAGCACTTGCCCGATAAGGCCGGCAAACGAAATCTGAGCCTTGTAGCCGCCGGTCGCATTGAGGAGGACCTCTTCTTTTTGATTTTTGTGCGCGCGATAAAGCTCGGCGATGACCCTCACGAGCTTACGCAAACCCCGCTCGAACGCGCGGGGGTCCTTGCCCTGGAGGCTCTTTATGACTTTTGGCTTCGCTGTCCGATAGCCCCAGCCATCAATCACGTCATTGAGAAGGCGTCCCGTAAAAAGCCCTTCCCTTGTATCGGACACGAGAAAATAACATCGGTCCCCCGGGGCGATCTCTCCTTGTTGGGCAATCGAATGGATCGAGTTGAGCTCCGCGCCGAGCTTTCTCTCGTCGCGCGGCAAGCGCGCAAGCCGCGCCACGAGCCGGCGGCGGTTCTCATCCGAGAGTTCTGGATATTCGCCTCTCCAGTGGCTGAGGATCGATGTTCCGACGGTGTTGAGCAGCGCTCGCACGGATTCTCCCCTAAAAATCAACTTTCGACGCGGATCAGTGACTTGTCCACGGCCAGTCCGTAACACGTGTCACCGCGCGGCCCGTCCGACCTGATCCGATAGCACTTGGCGAGCCGCTCCGATCCGAGTCTCTTTGCAAGAGTCTCGTTGGTTTTGCTCACGAGGGAGCGAAAACGGGCAAGGGCCACGGCCGGATCATAAGGATCAGAGGGCCAGAGGAAGTTATCACCGGCCAAGCTTTCCAATCGCTCCCGGACCGAATCCCAGTTCGCCTTCGACACCGACGGATAACACGCGATGCACTCTCCGCAGGTTTTGCGCGCCGGCTCCGCGCATTGCGTGGTCTTGATGCGCGCGAAGGCGGTATAAAGTCGCGCCCGCGACAGACTGAGCGGAACGACCGCGTCCCCGATCACCAGGCGCCGTCGCGCCAGATCGACCCTGACCGGTTCAGGTTTCTCTAACGCGCGCAGCTCTTTTTGAGCGAGCGCTACCAGCTCGGTGAACGGCAGCGATCCCTTGAGCAGCTCCTGGGAAAGAAAGGCCCGCAGGCGCACGTAGGGAATTTCGGCAAGCTCGATGCGCGCTTGGCTGGGATCGAGCTGTTTCCCCTTGTGAACGGCGAGCGGGCGCGGCCGCCTGGGGATGTAGAAAAAATCGGGACGGGATTCAAACGGCGCCGGGACCAGCACATGATACAGCCGGTCTTGCGGGCGGCCGTAGATCTGGAGCACCAGCGCAAGCAGCACGCCCATGGTCTTGCGCCCGCCGGCGACCGAACAGTGCAATCTCACGTTCGGGCGCGCCGTCAGGTCGCGGATCACCGCGGCGATTTGCTCCGCAACGACTAAATTGTCCTGTGGGGTTCGAAGATCTTCGATCGGCTCGCCGTCGGCTCCTCTGAGCACAATGACATTGTCTGAGGCGCAGCGAGCCTTCGGTTGACGGTACTCCCTAAAATACGACGCGAGTTTGCCCCGTTTTCCCAAGAGAAGGCGCGCGCAAGCATCCGCCCCAGACTGCGTGGTGATGATCCTAAGCTCACGGGGCCAGACGGGGGGCTTCTGGCGAGCCAGCGCCCACAAGGTTTCCGTGACCACTTGCGGCGTCAATCCGCAGAGCGCAACCAGCAGGTCCTGCACGGTCGCCACAAAAAAGGCAATACACCAATAAACGCCCAGGACTTGAGGCGAAGCCGAGTTGAGCTACGCTTTGTGACCAGCGGCGGATTTTACGGCAGTAACAAAACGATAGCAAACGGATTCGGCCGGGGAAAAAGTGCCGGCGATCGGGCGATGGCCGTCACGATCGGCGAGGTGACTTTTGGGTTAGAGCGGCCCGCGATACGGGCGCTTCCGTGCCGCGGCTTAGCCCACTCCGAAAAGATCCCGGGCCTCGAATATATCGTGAAGCGATCCCCAGGAAAGCTTCTGCCCTTTAAAATCCGCAAAAAGGTGGCGGCACCCACGGCGGCCATCTTTTCGCGCGCCGATTCGCCACGCCAGAGCGAGGGCTATCGGGTACCGTGGCAGAGCCGGTCGATGATTGCCGCAGGCGCGCATCGCAACGGTCGCGGCGTTTGGCATGGCGACCTTTGAGCCCGCTCAGGCAACCGGCCTCGACCTCCTCCCGTCGCGGTTCCTTCCGCTCACCCCCTTCCCCGCCACCAATCGCACGTTTCCGGAATTCCGAAAACGTGCGAATTGCGTCTCCATTCACCCAGAGACCTGCGTGCATCCAAATCAATCTCCTCAACCCGCCGACCGAAATCGCGAGCGCCTGTGTCACCAAGTTCCCCGCTCGCTCTCTTCCGGCATGAAGCGAGTCTAGTTGTACTTGAGTCGTGCGCCGACGAGAGGGCCGCTATTTACTGCGCGCCAACCTGTGCGCTAAAGAGCCCGCCGAGCTCCGGCAGTTGTACATCCAACTGACCGAGATCGAGGCCGCATTCAAAAATCTCAAAGACGAACTAAAGCTGCGCCCGATCTATCATCGGCGCGAAAATCGTATCGAGGCACACATCTTTATTGCCTTTCTCTCTTATTGCCTGCACGTCACTCTGCAGGCTCGGCTCGAGCCATCGGCCGGCGCACTGACTCCTCTTCGGTATTGGACAAGTTCGCTACCATCCAAATGCTCGATGTTCAGTTTCCACCACCAGGCCGCCACGAATCACCGACAGCAAAAAGCTGCTCCATCAGCGCCGCCGTTGTAGCGGAGATCTTTTGACCAGCGGGCCCGTTTTTCCTCGCTTTTTTCCCTCCGTTTATTCTCCAGTTGAGAGAGTTCGGCCAGCAGTAAAAAATTCGCCGGCGCGGCGGTCTCAAGGTAAACGCGGGAAGGCGCCGTCCAGACCAAAAAAATTCAGACCGGGCGAAGTCGACCCGGCATCAAGCAGAACCTCGACGACAAAGATCTCACGCCCAATCAAACCACGATACTTCCACGCTCTAATGATCGGGGAAAGAGGGATGCGATTTGCCTGGCCGCACCCTTCCCGCGTCCCTGCCACGTTTCCGGAATTCCGGAAACGTGCGAGTGACGTCTCTCGTTTAGCGCCTTGCGCCGGATCGAAATCCGAGCTTGCCGCCGGCGCATGAGGCCTTCGGATCGCTTCTCTTTCGGCGCTTTTGCTCGCCTGCTCTCTTCCGACGGTCTGGGACTTGCGGCCGAAATTTTCGCCGGCTGGTGCGCGACCTCCCGGAACCTCTTCAAATAACAGCCGCCGCGCTTAAAAGCTCTAGGCCTGGCCAAAGCGATTTTCCGGTATGACCCCACGAAAAGTAAAACGCGCGCGCGGCGAGTCTTATGTCTCCCGAATTCCGCAACTATGCGAGGAAACCAGACCCCCGCGTTTTTCGCTCGCGCCAAGAAATTTTCTCACGTGGGATTTCCGCCGAATGCCGTTCGGGATGCAATACGCCGCCATGGAAAAAAGACTCAACCCCGAAGCCTTCTAAACCTGTTCGACTGCAAAAGACTACCGACAACATCGGGAGCTGAAGAGGAGAAAGCACCGCAGCCCGCCAATCAGAACCTCGCCGCGCACAACACACAAAAGCCCGATCCCGCAAAGGAAAAACGCCACATCGGCGAACCCGCATGTTTCCGGAATTGCGGAAATGCGGGATCGAAGCAGGCTCGCGTGCCGCGCTCATTTTTTTCCAGCGTCGAGACTGCGAGACGAGCGAAGTGAATTTTCGCTGGCGAGCGATCGAACTTTTTTTCAAATGAACAAAACGGCTTCCAGTCGTGACCTGAAGGCGCGGCTTCATGCGAGAATCTTAACCTAGGACGTCACCAAAACACCCGCCGCTCACGCTTCACGTTTCCGGAGATCCCGAAGCATGGAAAGGAGTGCCCAGCCGCGCTCCCGTCTCCCAATCAGCGCCGAGGTGACAGCAATGGACCTCGGGGCTGAAGAATTCTCAAAGAGATACCGGGGAAACAAAACTCGTTTCTCTGATACCTCGCCCGGCTCCTTTTAAACGCCAAAATCGCGGCGGCCCGCCCTCCAATCCCGCGATAATCATGGCGCTGAAGCTCAGCGTTTCCGGAATTGCGAAGGCTTGTAAAACGCCCAGCCTCGCGATCAAAAGAGAGCTAAAATACTCTGCGACGCACCGCCCGTCGGGAAGATGCAGAGGCTATTTTCTGTCGGTGGAAGCTGCCTGGTGGGCCGCCGCGCGTTCGGAAGCCCGGAAACGCGAGATGAAACAGAACCGGCTCGTCGCTCGGCTACCTCCGCACCGCCGAGGCGCTTTTCACAAACCGGCCGAGCGCGCCGAGAATACTTTTCACCTCGGCGGGATGTTTGAGCCGGTAGCGGTTGCGCTTTCCCTCCGCCTGATAACGCACCACCTCCGCCACCCTCAGCACGCCGAGCACCGCGCTCACCCGCTGGACGCTCCTGCCCACCGCCCGGGCGATCTCGCTCACGCTCAGCTCGCGCTTTTCCGCGAGCAGCTCCACCACCGCAAACGCCAGCGGATTGCCGAGCACTCTACAGAGCCGCGACTGCCTGTAGCTCGCCTCCTCCACAGCCCAGCCCTTTAGCACGTTTCCGGAATTCCGGAAACATGATTTCATGAGCGGCCTCACAACCGCATGGACCTGTTTTCAAAATCGCCAGAACTCCTTTGCTAAAGGGAAGCGTTCCCTCTGTGAAAGAGCTTGCCTCGAGCATCGTCGAAGGGCATGTCCTGAGCATCGTCGAATGGGGGAGAGAGAAGGGGAGATTTTTGGATTCATGCCGCTTCAACGCCGGTCTAGTTCTGAGACTCTCGAGACGCGGCTCTTATAGCTTCCCGCCTCATCGATTGAGCCGCCTCGACCGAGGCGTCTCGCATCGCACAGCGGGCCGCGAACCAACGTCAGGTCTCCGCACCCGCTACTGCCGTAACGCGCGCGGCAAGACCAGAGCCGCTTCCGCGCATAGAAAAGCCTGGCTGGATGAATCGAGATCTTCGAGACGCCCCAAGAAATTGTAGGTCGATTTTTCTCGGCGCTCGCTTCCGACAAGAGGCTGGAAATCTAGAGCTAAAGTCCCGCTCAACCAAAAACCGCTCGCAACCCACGGGTAAACACAGCACGCGCAATGCGCGCGCAAGGATAAATTTCACAGCCGAATCCGTTTTCGCCCGGAATAGATTCACTTTTGCCGTTTGGCCTTTTTTCGGGCGACCCCAATCAAAGACGTTTCGGTTCGCGCGACGCCTGCCACGGCGGGATCGCGTTGCGCAGAGCTTGCGCTCTTTTTTTTCTGTCATCGACGGTCCCGTGCCGGTCTCACAGGATCTGGCAAAAAATTCTCTTCGTAGTGAGTCGTGCCGGACGACTTCGCTAGCTTTTCGCCAGCGCGGGAAACCGCGCAATCAGGCCCTCGTTCGGTAGCGAGCGCAGCGGCACATTCAGCTCCTGCGCCAGCATGATCGCGTTCACCGCCGCGTTGGCCCGCGCGTGATTGTTGAAGACCGCGAACGTTTGCCGCACGCCGGGCTTGGCTGCGGCATTCTTGAGCTTCTCGGCGATGCGCTGGATCTCCTCACGCGAGTAAAGATAGTCGTAACGCTGCCACGACTCGTCGTGCCTCCACCAGGCCTGCGCGTTTCTCCCATGCGCCCGGAAATAGAGGATGTCGCCGATCGCCTCGAACGGCTGGCGGATGGAAGTGGCGAACTTGGGCTCATCGATGAGAACCCACGACGCGCCGTGCTCCTCCAGCAAGGCGCGCGTTTGTCCGAGCTTGTCGCTCCAGCTCCTGTGGCGAAGCTCCACCGCCTTCGGGTAATCGGCAAACGCGCGGAGCGTGCCTGAGAGCCTTTCGACGTTCTCGGGATTGCAGTAGAAGCCGGCAGGATACTGCAACACGAGCGCGCCGAGCTTTGCGGCTTCGGCCAGCGGCTGGATGCCGGTTTTGAACAGATCCACGTCCGCTTGCGTGAACGGCTCCCACCGGCCGGTCGATCTGCCCTGACCGATCTTTTCCGGATGCGTGAACTTCTGCCACAGCTTAAGCGTGAAGAGGAAGTCCTCGGGCGTTTTTGTCACCCACGCGTGAGCCATGCGCGCGGAAGGCGGCCCGTAAAAGCTCGAATTGATTTCGACGGTGTTGAAGATTCGGCTGTAATACTCCAGCTCGTCAATCCGCTTCCCTCGCGCCTGAGGGTAGAATGCGCCGTGCCAGCCTTTCGGCGGCGGGCCGGGGTAGGAATAGCCGGCTGTGCCGATGCGGATCGACTGAACGCCTCCCGTCTGCGTTAGGCCCATCAGCCCAATTTACGTTTCGCGTTTGCCGCGGACAACCCCGCGGGCTGCCTGCGGCAAACCGAGACGGGTTCCGACGATCCGTCGATCGCGCTCCGTTCGGCCGGCGCCACCCGCGCGGTAGTCGCCCAAGGCTTCTATTCGCAAAGGCCTACCCTGAGCCTCACTTGAGATACCGCTCAAGCTCGATCGCACGCCGATCATCTTGGAAACAGATGTCGGCGATGATTTTCCAGGGCCGAACTCAGAACTATCGGGAGAAGCTCGACGATTGCGGCTCGGAGGCGCTTTTCCAGAGCGACCGGTGATCCATTATATAACGCCACCTCTTGGCGCAGGGCACGCTTCGCTTTGAACAATCGTGAAATGTCGCCGCGACGCAATGGCTCTGGTTTGCGCGAAGATGGTGGAGCCGAGGGGAGTCGAACCCCCGACCTCTTGAATGCCATTCAAGCGCTCTCCCAGCTGAGCTACGGCCCCACGCTTCGGGCGGGAAGGATGCGGAAAGGAAAATGAAATATTTCGTCTACTATCCTAGCTGGGAAACCAAAAGTCAAACCAGTCCGGGCGCGCTAGCCGTCGGCCTTGGCGCGTTTGGAAACCATTTCCTCGGCGTGCTTTTTGGTTCTCTCGGTGATCTTCACCCCGCCGAGCATGCGCGCGACCTCGGCGATCCGGTCGCGCTCGGCGAGTTTTTTGACCGAGGTAAAAGTGCGCCCGCGGATCACTTCCTTGCGCACGAGCGCGTGCGCATCCGCCAGCGCCGCGATCTGCGGGAGATGCGTGACGCAGATGACCTGGCGCGATTCGGCGACTTTTTTTAGTTTCTTACCCACCATCTCGGCGACCGCGCCGCCGATCCCGGCATCGACCTCGTCGAACAGAAAGGTCGGGACGTCCCCGCGCGTGAGCACGAGAGATTTGAGCGCGAGCATCACGCGCGAGAGCTCCCCCCCGGAGGCGATCTTCGCCAGCGGCTTTAGCGGCTCGCCCGGATTGGGAGAAAAATAGAACTCGACCTCGTCGATCCCGGCTTCCGTCATCTTCCGGCCGCCGATGCGAAACGGCGGCTCGTCGTTTTGCGGATCCAAGCTTGCAAAGCGCGCCTCGAACACCACGCCCGGCATGCCGAGCCCTTTGATCTCTCTTTCGGCCTCTTTCTTCAGCTGCTTGGCCGCGCGTTGCCGCTCGACGGAGAGCGCTTCGGCAAATTCCCACGCCGACCTTCGCGCCTGCTCAAACTCCCGCTCCAAGAGCGGAATCTTCTCCTCTTCGCGGCCGAGATTTTCGAGCGCCGCTTCGAGCTGCTCTTGCAGGCGCAGGATGTCCTCGATGGAGCCGTTGTATTTTCGCTTCAACCGGCCGATCTCCGCCAACCGGTCGTCGGTCTTCTCCAGCGCCCGCGGGTCAAAGTCGGCGCGGTCGAGATAGCGCCGGAGCACCCCCGTCGCCTCTTCCAGCTGGATCTGCGCCGCCTCGAGGAGCTCGCCCACGGTTTTCAAGCTACCGTCGATATTCGCCAGCTCCTTGACGCGAAGCGCGTAGCGGCTCAAGCGCCCGATCACCGCGTTTTCGGACTCGTACAGCAGGTCCTCTCCCTCCTTGCATCCCTGGATCAGCCGCTCCGCGTGCAGCAGCACTTCGCGCTTGGCCTTCAACTCTTCTTCTTCGCCGGGCTGCAGCGCGGCGCCTTTGATCTCCTCGAGCTGGGAACGAAGGCTACTCTCTTCGCGCTTTTTCTGCTCCACCGCCTGCTTCGCTTCGGCGAGCCTTTGCCACGCCTGCGCCAGCGCCTGATACCGCCGCCGCATCTCGGCGCATTTCTCTTCCAGACCCCCCAACGCGTTCAGGAGCGCGAGATGCGTTTCCGGCCTGAGCAGCGTGTGATGCTCGTGCTGGCCGTAGATGTGCACCAGCCGGGCGCCGATCTCGCCCAGAAGCGTGAGCGGACAAACGCTCCCGTTCAAATAGCTCCGGTTCCTGCCCGAGCGGCTGATGGTTCTTCTCACGACCAGCTCATCGCCCTGCTCCAGGCCGAGCTCCTTTAACCGCTGCTCGACGTCCTCCGGCAGCGGCGAAAAGAGCGCCTCGACGCTCGCCTCCTCCTCGCCGCTGCGGATCACATCGGCGGAGACTTTCTCTCCGAGAATGACGGCGAGCGCGTTGAGGAGGATCGTCTTGCCGGCCCCCGTCTCTCCCGTGAGCACGTTGAGGCCGGGCTCGAGATCGAGCGCGACCTCATCGATGACCGCGAAATTTTTCACCCGCAGCTCGCGCAGCATGGCCCGGCTACCGCTCCCCCCACTTGAGGCGCGTGCGCAGCACCTCGAAGTAGCTCCGCTTGGGCACCTTGACGAGAACGACCGGAATCCCCGCGTCACGCGCCTCGACGACGTCGCCGTTGTTGAGCGCGACGCCCTGCCGCCCGTCGGGGCTGAGCACGACCGTGTTGCCCGCGGAGCGCACGATCACGCGAATATTCGAGTCCGCTCCGACCACGATCGGCCGGTTCGTCAGAGTATGCGGGCAGATCGGCGCCAGCACGATGGCGCCCAGGGTGGGATAAACGATCGGCCCTCCGGCGGCGAGCGCGTAAGCCGTCGAGCCGGTCGGCGTCGAAATAATAAGCCCGTCGGCGCGGTACGTGCACAGGTACTCTTTGCCCACGTACGTCTCCAGGTCGATGATCCGCGAGCGCGCGCCCTTGGTGATCACGCCGTCGTTGAGAACGCGGAAGGTCTCGCGCGGGCCATCCTTGCCGTAGACCTGCAGCGTGAGCGTCATCCTTTTTTCCAGCGTAAATTCGCCGCGCAGGCTCTGCTCCAGCAACGTTTCCAGCTCGTTGATCGCAACCTCGGTGATGAATCCGAGCCCGCCGAGATTGACGCCCAAGATCGGCACTCCGCGCTCGACCAGGCTCGCGATGCTGAGGAGCGTGCCGTCGCCGCCGAGCACGACGATGAGATCCGCGCGCTCGGCCATCTCCTCTTTCGTGGAGCGGCGGGCGTCGGGAATCGTAAAGCCCTCCTCGACCAGGATCTCGACGTCGCGCCGCTTAAGCCATGCGACGACCCAGTTGAGCGTCTCTTGTGCCTTGGCGTCTCCATATTTCGCCACCACGCCGACGACGCGAATCATCATGAACTCCGATCTGGGAGCTTACCACACCGAGAAAAATATTGTCCATTGCCGGGCCCGAGGCCGCCCAGGCAAAAGCGTTTCGTTGCGGGAGCGCGCGAAAACCACTATAAAACGAGCTGGCTGCGCTGCATGCTCTCGCCCGAAGAGATCGTCGCTTTTCTCTTTCTCGCGCTGTTTTTCCTGGAGTGGGCCGTTGAGTTTTTGCTCAACGAAGCCAACCTGAGATACGCCCGCAAGCGCGAGATCCCGGAGCTTTTGCGCGCAAGGCTCAGCCCGCAGACCTGCGAGCGATCGCTGGCGTACACGGTGGCCAAGGGAATCTTCGAGCGCTACGCCGAGCTTTACGGCCGCGCCGTCACGCTCGCCGTTCTGTTTGGCGGCGTCCTTCCCGCTCTCGAGCTTTTCGCCCGCCGCCTCGGCGAGGCCTTTCCCCCGTGGACGCAGGCAACCGGGATCGCTTTTTGTCTCGGCAGCGCCCTTCTCCTTTCGCTTTTGAGCCTGCCGACCGACCTCTACTACACTTTCGTCCTGGAAGAGAGATTCGGCTTCAACAAAACCACTCCCGCCCTGTACGTCTCGGACAAGCTCAAGGCGCTCGCGCTTGGGCTTCTTCTCGGAGTGCCTTTTTTGTTCGTGGTTCTGACGGTGATGGAAAAGGCCGGGCCGTACTGGTGGGTGTACGCGTTTTTGTTCATTGCGGGCTTTGAGTTTTTGCTTCTCGTCCTCTACCCTTCGCTCATCGCGCCGCTCTTCAATCGCTTCACGCCGCTCGAAGAGGGCGAGCTTCGGCGGCGGATCTTCGCCCTTGCCGAGCGGCTCGGCTTTCAAACGAGCGAAATCTACACCATGGACGGCTCGCGCCGCTCGGCGCATTCCAACGCCTATTTTACCGGTCTCGGAAAAACCAAGCGCATCGTTCTTTTCGACACCCTGCTCAAAGAAGCGACGGTCGATCAGGCGCTTGCGGTCCTGGCGCACGAGATCGGCCATTACCAGCTAAAACACGTGCGCAAGCGGCTCGCGCTTCAGATCCTGCTCCTGTTTGCCGGCCTGTACGTGATCGGCTGGCTCGTCGACTATCCGCCGTTCTTTCGCGCCTTCGGCCTGGCCGAGCCGTCCTCTCATGGCGCGCTGGTGCTCTTTGCGCTCGTCTCGGGGCCTTTCACGTTCTATTTGAACCCGCTCCTCAACCGCGCGGCGCGCAAGCACGAATACGAGGCGGACCGCTACGCGGTGGAGAAGCTCCGCGATCCCGAGGCGCTGGGAGAAGCGCTGGTCAAGCTCACCGCGACCAACCTCGCCAATATGACGCCGCACCCGTGGTACTCGGCGTACCACTATTCGCATCCCGCCCTGGCCGAGCGGCTGCGCGCCATCAAAAGCCTCGCTCCCGCAACCGATGAGAGCATGAAGAACTAAGGCGTCTCGCGAGCCTACGCCCGCCCGCAGAAGACGGGCTCACCGTTTGCCCGGTTGTTGTCGCGCACCGGAATCCCTCGCTACGGCCCTTTAGGGCCTACTCGGGAAAGCGGATCGAGCCGATCATCCTGAGTAGGCATGCGCGAAGCGCTGCCGTGTCGAAGGATAGGCGCCGCGCGCTGGCCGTGGAAAGCGGGACTTGGATCACAAGCGCCGTGATTGGCAACGTATTGTTGTAGGAGCCGTCGGGGATTTCAGTGCAGCACCGCGCGCGGCTCGGCCTCTTCGGCAAGCGTTGCGCCGCCGCTGAAGGTCAATCCCGTGCCGTCGTAATCGACATAGACGCGGTCGCCTTCCTTGAACCGCCCCTGGAGGATCTCGCGCGCGAGCGGATCCTGAATGAGCTTCTGAATCGTGCGCTTGAGAGGCCGGGCCCCATAGACCGGATCGAAGCCCTTTTCGGCGAGAAAGTTCTTCGCCTCATCGGACACCTCGAGACCGATCTTGCGCTCCGCCAGGATTTTGGCGAGCCGGCCGAGCTGAATGTCGACGATCCGCTTGATCTCGGCGCGCGTCAAGTTGTTGAAGATCACGATCTCGTCGATCCGGTTCAAAAACTCCGGCTTGAACGTGCGGCGCAGCGCCTCCATCACCAGCTTTTCCATCTCCTCGCGGTTTTGCCCGCCGAGCTCCTGGATGATGGGGCTTCCCACGTTCGAGGTCATGATGATCACGGTGTTCTTGAAGTCGACGGTCCGCCCCTGGCCGTCGGTCATGCGCCCGTCTTCCAGAATCTGCAGGAGCGCGTTGAAGACGTCGGGATGCGCCTTCTCGATCTCATCGAACAGCACCACCGAGTACGGCCGGCGGCGCACCGCTTCGGTGAGATACCCTCCCTCTTCGTAGCCGACGTACCCCGGCGGCGCGCCGATCAAGCGCGCGACCGAGTGCTTCTCCATGAACTCGGACATATCGAGCCGCACCATCGCCTGCTCGTCGTCGAAGAGGAACTCCGCCAGCGCGCGGCACAGCTCGGTCTTGCCGACGCCCGTGGGGCCGAGAAAGATGAACGAGCCCACCGGCCGGTTGGGGTCCTGCAGCCCCGCGCGCGCCCGGCGCACGGCGTTGGCCACGACCTCGATCGCCTGATCCTGGCCGACGACCCGGAGCTTGAGCCGCTCTTCCATGCGCAGGAGCTTTTGAATCTCCCCCTCCATCATCTTCGCCACCGGAATCCCCGTCCACTTTGCGACCACCTCCGCCACATCTTCCGCGTCCACCTCCTCCTTGAGCATCTTGCGGTCCTTTTGCAGCTCGATCAGCCTTTCATTCTCCGCGGCCAGCTCCTTCGACAGCTGGTTGAGGACGCCGTAACGCAGCTCGGCGGCGCGGTTGAGATCGCCGCTGCGCTGCGCCTGCTGCTCTTCCACCTTGGTCGCCTCGATTTTCTCTTTGAGCGAGCGGATTTTCTGAATCACCTCTTTTTCCCGCTGCCAGTGCGCCTTGAGTTCCGTCGCGGTGTCACGCAGGTTCGCGATCTCCTGCTCGAGCCGCGCCAGCCTTTCCTTCGAGCGCGGGTCTTCCTCGCGCGTCAACGCCTGCCGCTCGATCTGGAGCTGGAGGATTTTCCGCTCGATCTCGTCGATTTCGGTCGGCATGCTGTCGATCTCGATGCGCAGGCGCGAGGCCGCCTCGTCGATCAAGTCGATCGCCTTGTCCGGCAAAAACCGATCGGTGATATAGCGGTGCGACAGCGTCGCCGCGGCGACGAGCGCGCTATCGGTGATGCGCACGCCGTGATGCACCTCGTAGCGCTCTTTGAGGCCGCGCAGAATCGCGATCGTGTCCTCGACGCTCGGCTCGCCGACGAAAATCGGCTGGAAGCGCCGCTCGAGCGCGGCGTCTTTCTCGATGCGCTTGCGGTACTCGTCCAGCGTGGTCGCGCCCACGCAGCGAAGCTCGCCGCGCGCCAGCGCCGGCTTGAGCATGTTGGAGGCGTCCACCGCGCCTTCGGCGGCGCCGGCGCCGACCAGCGTGTGCAGCTCGTCGATGAAAAGAATGATCTGGCCGCTCGCCTCGGTCACTTCCTTGAGGACCGCCTTGAGCCGCTCCTCGAACTCGCCGCGGTACTTTGCGCCGGCGATCAGCGCGCCCATGTCGAGGGCCAGCAGCTTCTTGTCCTTGAGGCTCTCGGGCACGTCGCCCTTGATGATGCGCTGGGCCAGCCCCTCGGCGATGGCGGTCTTACCCACGCCCGGGTCGCCGATCAGCACCGGGTTGTTCTTGGTGCGCCGCGACAGCACCTGGATGGTGCGCCGGATCTCCTCGTCGCGGCCGATCACGGGATCGAGTTTGCCGTCGCGCGCCGCCTGCGTAAGATCGCGCGCGTACTTCTTGAGCGCCTCGTACGTGTCTTCGGCGCTGGCCGATTGCGCCGTCCGGCCCTTGCGCAGCTCT
>DATMAM010000043.1:0-26652 GCA_035559995.1 Candidatus Acidiferrales bacterium | reverse complement strand
CCCCACAGATAGTGCGGGTTTGGCTACGATACAGCGCTGAGAGCGTATTTTTCGAAAACACCCCTGCGTCAGCTGCGGTGACTGTTTAGGAGTAGGTTGATTGTACTACGGCAAGCGGCGCTTAACCGGGCGCCGGCCTAGTAGCCTTTCTCCAGCCACCAGTTGGCGATCTCTATTCGCTTCGCCCACCAGACCTTGGGAAAGCCCTTGGCGTATTTAATGAACTCGTCGACGATTTTCGTCCGGTAAGGGACGCCGGAGACAAAAGGGTGCAGATTGAAGGCAAAAAATTTCGGCGAACCCTGTTCTCCCTCCCAATAAAGATAATCGAACTGATCCTTCATGATCTGAAGGAGATCGCGCGGCGTCCTCCCCGTGCCGTAGGTCGAATAGTCGTTGCAGCCGGGGACATTGTAAGGCACGACGACGATTTTCCGCCCGCGCGCCTCGACCGTGTACGGGTTGTCGCTGTTCAGCGGGTCCGCCCACCACACAAAACCCGCCTCGGCTACCAAGTCTAAGGTGTGTGGCGTGGAGGCATGCCCCGGAGAGAGATAGCCGGTCGGCTTTTGGCCGAGCACCTTTTCGAACGCGGCCACGGTCTTTTGGATCGATTCCCGCTCCTGCTCGCGCGTGTACATGAACGAATACTCATGCTCGTAGCTCTCGGAAGAAAACTCGTGCCCCTGAGCCTTGATCTCCCGGCAGACATCGGCGAACTGCTCGACTTTTAATCCGTTCATCAAGAAGGTCACTTTGAGATTGTGACGCTCAAAGAGATCCAGGATGCGCCAGATCCCGACGCGGTCTCCGTACTCCCGCTCGGTGACGAGCGCCATATTTTTCTTGAACGGCGCGTTGGGCGGCGGCAACGTGGCGCCGCCGTGCCGCTGCAGCGACTCGTGCGTCGCGAAATTCTCCGGCCACACCTCCCACGGAACGATAAACGTGACGCAGATTTTGGCCTTGTCCGGCCACTCGATGGGTCTCGGTCTCATGACTCGTCTCCTTCTCTCTGGGGGTTTGCGGCATTGTATTCCACAGCGCAGGCGAAGCGTCAACCGCGCGGCCTGTTTTAGGGCGCGCGCCAGAAGACTTTCTCTTCGCGATCGGCGAACACCAGGCTCGGAGCGCCGTCGGCTTTCGTTTCAAGCTGCGCGCGCACTTTTCCGCTCGGATCGAAGAACGCAAAGCCGTACTGCTCCGCCGTGCCGCCGATCACGAATCGGGGCTTGCCTTCCTTTCCCGCCAAGGCCAGCCGCGGGGTGTCGTCGGACCCGACCGTCAGCAACGAACGCGCCCGGCCCTCGCGGTCGCGCAGCCCGATCAAGGGCGAGCCGTCCTTTTCTACGGACAGCCACGCGCGCTCCTTGCCGTCGGCGGAGTAGAGCGCCGCGTGTGGCGTCCCGCCCTGAAAGCCGAGCATGACGCGCAGCTTCTCGTCCTTGTCGCGCAGCGTCACGAACGGAAGACCATCGCTTCCCGTGCCGAGCACCAGGCGCGCTTCACGAGTCTTGACTTTGTCATTGAGGCTAAGCAGGACCTCGCCTTTCGGCGTTGTCAGCAAAACCGCGCGCGCGAGCCCCTGCGCGTCGACCAAGGTAAACTTCTGCGCCCGCACTTCCTGGCTCGCTCTGCGCGCCTGGCCCATCAATAGCGCCCCCGTCATGGCCAGAAACACCATCGTCGCCAGGGCTTTGATTGTGCGATTCGATCGTTCAAGACGTTCAATTCTTTGCAGCAGGCCCTCCATAGATTCCCCCTTTCCGTTGTTGGATTGCCGCGCGCGCCTGATTTTACCGGGAACAAAAACGCGCGCCAACAAAGGCACAAATTTGGCCGCAGCGGACATTGATGTCCGGCCGCTCCCGCCGTTTGCCGGCGAGATTTTCACGAAAAAACAGCCACTTTCGCTGACCGCCGGGCTGGCACAGTTTGTGCCCTAGCCGCCCTCGTGGTTCTCAACCCCGAGTGGAGCACGAGCATCCTGGATGCGCCTAAGAAAACCACCGTCATCGCGCTTAGATGGCTGGTGGTCATCACCTGCGCCTACCTCCTCCTCTCGGCTCCGGAGACCCTGCTCGCGGAAAACCTCGTTCACGGCTTTGTGCTGCTCTACATCGTCACCGGGCTCGCTCTTTATTTTGTCCCGGAGCGCGTTTTCGATTCGTCCTACTTTTACTCCCCTTTGGTGATCTTCGACACCCTGGCGATCACGTTTTCTCTGGTCGTCGCGCGGCAACTGGAGACCGACTTCTATCTGACGTACTTCGTCGTCATCATCATATGCGCCACCTGGAAAGACCCGCGCTGGTCGGTAAGCATCACCGCCCTCATTTCGCTGCTCTACGGCTATCTGCTCTTCTACACGGTGGAAGCCGTGACCGCCAGCATGTTTCTTCGCGTGCCGTTTCTTTTCGCCATGTCGGTTTTCTACAGTTACTTTGTTCAACTCGTCGTCGCCGAGCGCCACTTGCGGCGAAAAGCCGAGCAGGAAGCGCTCCGAGATCCGCTCACGGGCCTCTTTAGCCGGCGCGAGTTCGAGCGCCGCCTGGAGATCGAGTTCGCGCGCGCCAAGCGCTACCGGCGCCGGCTGTCGCTGCTGATGCTCGACATCGACAATTTCAAGCAGGTCAACGATACGCACGGCCACCCGTGGGGCGACCGGGTGCTGGCGCGCATTGCCGAGGACCTGCAGCGCCAGACCCGCCTGAGCGACCTCGTTTGCCGGTTTGGCGGCGAAGAGTTCGTGATCATCTTGCCGGAGACCGACCTCGAAGACGCCGCGCTCGTTGCCAACCGCGTTCGCGAAGCGATCAAACAGCGGCCGTTCCGGACCGACAGCGGACCGTTTTACGTGACCGCCAGCATCGGCGTCAGCTCAACGACGGCGCGCGATTACGCGAGCGCGACGGAACTGCTGACCGGAGCCGACAAGATGCTCTATGTCGCCAAAAGCCGGGGGAAAGACCGGGTCGAGACCGGCTCTTCGCCGGCCGCGATCCCGATCGAAAACTCCCTGGCGTCTTGAGCGCCTCGCCTCGCCGCAAAACCGCGATCCGGCCGAGACCGGCCCTGCTTCTGTTCTTGCTTTGACAAGAGGCCAAAATCCTTATAGAAAAAGAACGTGGTTCGTGCGCGTTCGGGAGGAATACGGATTCGAGCAGTCAAGCGAACGCTCAGTTCAGACTCAGAAAAAGAAATGCACCCGTCGCGGGTGCATTTCTTTTTCTGCGACAACGGAGGTTTAAGTTGCGCGAGCAAATAGAGGTGTTGGCTTCGCTCCAAAGCATTGACCGCGAGATTAAAGAAAGGACCCAAGCGAAACAGAGTATCCTGGCTGAGATCCAGCGATGGCAATCACAAATTGAGGCAAAAAAGGCCGAGGCGGAGCGGCGGCGGCTCGAATGGGAGGAAAGGGAGCGCCTGCGCCAGGAGAAAGAAAGGGTCCTCCAGGAAGAAAACGCCAAGGCCGTCGAGAAGCGCATGCGGATGAACCGGATCAAGAACATCAAGGAGCTGCAGGCGCTGCAGCGCGAGATCGAACAGATCAAGCAGAGCAACAGCGCGCTCGAAGAAGAGCTGCTCAAGATGATGGAGGAGCTGGACGGCTCGGCCAGCAGCTTGAGCCAAAACGAGAGCGAGTGCAAAGCGCTGGAAGAGGAGTGGAACGCCAGGCAGGGTGAGCTGCAAGCCGAGCTTCAGCGAATCGAAAGCGACATCGCCGAGTTTTCCAGGCAGCGCCAAACCCTGGCGGCGCGCCTAAACGGCGACCTGATCGGCCGCTACGAGCTGATCTTCTCGCGCCGCGGCGGCACTGCCGTGGTCGCCGTTGTCGACGGGATCTGTCAGGGGTGCTACATGAACATTCCGCCCCAGCTCTATAACGAAATCCTCAAAGGCGAACGCCTTCACCTCTGCCCAAGCTGCCACCGGATCCTGTTCTACCGGCAGCCCGCCGGCTCCGACAAGCAGATTTGACCCATGCCGGAGGGAGCGCGCGCGCATTGGCTCGTCATGATCGACGGGGCGGCGCGCGGCAATCCCGGCCCCGCGGGATGCGGCGCGTGGATCCGCGATCCCGCCGGGGTTGTGTCGAAGAAGCTCTATCGTTATCTTGGGACGGCGACCAACAATGTCGCCGAATACGAAGGATTGCTCATGGCTTTGGAAGAGGCGCTCAGCCTGGGAGCCAGGAGCGTCAAGATAAACAGCGACTCGGAGCTTTTGGTCAAGCAGATCAACGGCGAGTATCGGGTGCGGAGCGAGAAGCTTAAGGAGCTTCACGGAAAGGCCCTGGGGTTGTTGCGGCGCTTCGAGCGCTACCGGCTCACGCACATTCGCCGCGAGGAAAATCGGGTCGCAGACGAGCTGGCAAACCGCGCGATCGATAGCGGGCTTGCGGCCGAGAAGCGCGGCCTTAAGCCGAGTTACTCCAAGGTTCAGGCGATTGCTTGAGCGGTGCTGAAAGTTTTTTGTCTCGGGCTAAAGTAGATCAGACGGTCGCCTCGGAAACTCCAAAGGATCTCCGGGGAGGAAAGTCCGGACACCGCAGGACAGGGTGGCCGTTAACGGCGGCCCCGAGCGATCGGGGGAAAGTGCCACAGAAAACATACCGCCTGCCGCTGGCAGGTAAGGGTGAAAAGGCGAGGTAAGAGCTCACCGGCCCGCCAGTGATGGCGGGCGCACGGTAAACCCCACCCGGTGCAAGACCAAATAGGAGGGTTGGGCGGTCCGCCCTTAGCCCTCGGGTAAGGTCGCTAGACTCCGCGAGCAATCGCGGAGCCAGATGAATGACCGTCGCTGCTCAGCTAAAGGGCAGAACAGAATCCGGCTTATCGATCTACTTTAGCCCACCCTCTCCCACAACTTCCGCCTTTTTACTGTAGCTTCCTTGCCCTGACACCTTGGAGCTCGCGCTGTGCGGCTTTCCCCGGGCGCGCCGCTCTAACTCGGCACCAATTCGCCATTTTTTAGGTTGACACACACCGGACGGCAAGATATAAGCCTGGTGGGATAAAGTGGTGATTATTCCCACAAAGTGGCATGGCAGGCTCATTCAACGGCTCGTTCGAGCACACAATCGATAGCAAGGGGAGACTTAGCATCCCGGCGCGGTTTCGCGAGGTTCTGTACGGCAAGGGAGACAACCGCGTCATGATCACGAACTTTTTTGTCGAGGACCTTCGTTTCCTCGACGTTTATCCCGTCGACGAGTGGCTGCGCATGCAGGAGGAGCTAAAGAAAAAAGCCAAGTTCGATCGCCGCATGATCGTCTTCGAAACGTTTTACATCGGCAACGCCGCCGAGTGCGCCGTCGACAACCAGGGCCGCATCTTGATTCCCGCCAACCTGCGCCGGTACGCGAATCTCAAGAAGAATGTCGTCATGACCGGAGTGATTGAGAAATTTCGCATTTGGGACAAGGACGCTCATCAGAGGGTCGTCTCCGAGGCCGAAGAAAAACTGGACGCGGAGTTCTTGAACGGCTTGCTGAACAGTTAAGCGAGCGGGAGGAAAACATGCTCGAGCGAAAGTCCATCCTGGGAGTCTCGGTGATCGATGTTTGCGGCGACATCGATTTCCGCGAGATGAGCCGGATCAAAGACGCGATCGCGTCGCTGATTCAAAAGGACCAGACCAAAGTCGTGCTCAATTTGAAAGCGGTCGACCACATCAACTACCTGAGCATCGGCGTACTGGTCGAACAGCTTAAAAACCTGCGCAACGCGAACGGCGATCTCAAGCTCGCGGGCATGAACCCCTACCTGAGAAATATTTTCCGGGCGGTCGGCATGGACCAGTTTTTTGAGGACTATCGGTCGCTCGAAGACGCCATCGAAAGCTTCGATGAGGACTGGGATTGGGACGGCACGTATCACTAGCTCGAGCCAGGCGGCAGTGAAACCGATCCGACTCGACGAGGGCGGAGTGTCCGGTTTACCCACGGCGATTCTCGTGATCGTCGTTGTTGCCTTGGTTTTTCTCGCGGGCGTGGGGAAATTCGCGGGCGCCGCGGCGGCGCTCGAGCGCGAGCTTGCCCGGGCGTTTGCGTCGGCGCGGAGCGACACCCGCAGGTGATGCGGCAAGTGGCGAACACGCTCGTCCAAAATTTCTTCGCGCGGCTTGGCAGAAACGGCCGCGCATGCTTTGGTAAAGCGTATGAAACGGGTGCGGCCGACGCTCTTTTCGCGCCGCGCCCGGCGAAAGGCAACGCGCGCTTTATGCGGACCCACGCGCCGGTCATGGTGCGCGAGGTGATGGACATTCTGAAGCCTCGCGCCGATCGCCGGTACCTCGACGGCACCCTGGGCGCCGGCGGGCACGCCGAAAAGCTTCTCGAGCTCAGCGCGCCCAGCGGGCAACTGCTGGCCCTGGACTGGGACGAGAAGGCGATCGCGAACGCGCGACAGAGGCTCGCGCGCTTCGGCGACCGGCTCGTCATGCGGCGCGCGAACTTCGCTGCGGCGGGCGCGATCCTCTCCGAGCTCGGCTGGAACAAGGTCGACGGCGCTTTGCTGGACCTGGGAATTTCGTCCGAGCAAATTTCGGACCCCGAAAAGGGCCTGAGCTTCAGCGCCGACCAGAAACTGGACATGCGCATGGATGCGCGCCGGCCGATAAGCGCCTATCACGTGGTCAACCGCGCTTCCGCCCGGGAACTGGAAGAAATCTTTCGGAACTACGGCGAGGAACCGCACGCGCGCAAATTGAGCCTCACGATCGAGCGCGCGCGCCGCACAAGCCCGATCGAGACGACCGGACAGCTTGCCGCGCTGATCGAGCGCGCGCTCGGGCGCGCGCGGTCCCGGATTCATCCGGCCACGCGGGTTTTTCAGGCGCTGCGGATTTACGTCAACGACGAGCTTAAGAACCTCGAAGAGTTTCTCGCCGAGGGCTACAAGCTGCTCAACCCCGGCGCGCGCCTGGTCGTTATCTCGTTTCACTCGCTGGAGGACCGGCTGGTCAAACGCGCGTTTGCCCGCTGGAGCAAGGACTGCCTCTGCCCGCCGCACGTCGCGGTGTGCGCTTGCGGCTGGAAGCGGCAGGCGATCGTCCTCACATCCAAGCCGCTTGTGCCTTCGGCCGAGGAGAAAAAAAACAACCCGCGCTCGCGCTCGGCGAAGCTTCGCGCGGTGGAAAAGCTTTAGCGCCATGCCTGTAGCGCTTCTCGCGCATCGCTGGGCCCGGCTGTTACGGCGGCCGAAGCGGGATCGCTCGCTCCCGCGCATGCGGCGGCGCGCCCTCTTCCGCAACCTCCTTCTGGGTCTGTGCTTGAGCGCCGTGGCGCTGCTCCACGTCTGGGTCCGCCTTCGGGTCATTCAGCTGGGGTACGCGCTGGCCACAGCCTCAAAGGTCCATTCTCATCTCGAGCAAGAGAATCGCGAGCTCAAGCTGGAACTTGCCACCCTCACCTCCCCCGAGCGCCTGCAGCGGATGGCGAAGGAGCGGCTGGGATTGACGGAGCCGGAAAAAAATCAGGTCATCATCCTGCCATGAGACGGACTTTTAAAAACATCAAGCCGCGGCTCGCCGTGGTCGTGCTGTTGTTTTTCGGCCTGTTCGCGGCTCTGGGGCTTCGCGCCTTTCACCTCCAGATCCTCAACGGCGAACAGCTCAGGGAAAAGGGCGCAAGGCAGCATCTCAAGGAGTGGACGCTGCTTCCGAAACGCGGCTCGATTTGGGACCGCTCCGGCGAAGTCCTGGCCGTCAGCGTCGAAGCGCAGTCGGTGTACGCGCGCCCGCGCCGGCTGGAGGATCCGGAAAACACCGCGCGCGCGCTCGCGCGCGCCTTGGGCCTTCACCCGGCGAAAGTCGAGCGGGAAATCAAAAGCGCCAGGCCTTTCGTCTGGATCAAGCGCCAGGTCACCCCGAAAGAGGCCGAGCGCGTCCAGGCGCTCGGGATCGACGGTATCGGCCTTTCCTACGAGCCCACGCGCTACTACCCGCAGGGTCCGCTTGCCGGCCATGTCGTCGGTTTCGTCGGGCGCGATTCTCAGGGTCTCGAAGGCGTGGAGCTTCAGTACGATCGCTACATCCGCGGCGAGACCAGCTCTTCGGTGATCGAGCGCGACGCGCTGGGACGGAGAGTATTGATTCAAGGCGTCGAGGACATTCAGATTCCTCCCGGCGCGGATATCCATCTCACCTTGGACACCTCGATTCAACACCTGACCGAGAAAGAGCTGGAGGCCGCGGTTACCAAGAACCGCGCCAAGGGCGGTATCGCGCTCGTCGTCGAGCCGTCCACGGGCGAGATCCTCGCCCTCGCCAATTATCCTTCTTTTAACCCCAACAATTTTACCGCCGTTTCTTCCGAGCGCTGGCGCAACCGCGCGATCACCGACAGCTACGAGCCGGGATCGACCTTCAAAACGATCCTCGCGGCGGCGGCCCTCGAAGAGGGAGCGGTGGGAAAAGAGGATCTTTTCTATTGCGAATTCGGCAGCTACGCTTACGCTGGCAGAACGATTCATGACACGCACAAGTACGGCTGGATCCCCTTCTACAGGATCATTCAATACTCGAGCAACATCGGCGCGACCAAGATCGCGGAAAAGCTCAAAAAGGAGCGCTTCTTTAAGTACATCGACCGCTTTGGCTTCGGCCATTTGACCGAGATCGATCTGCCCGGCGAGTCGGGCGGCATGGTGCGGCCGCCCGAGCGTTGGGCCGCGATCGATCTGGCGACGCATTCCTTCGGCCAAGGCATCGCGGTGACTCCCATCCAAATGGCGATGGCCTACGCGGCGATCGCCAACGGCGGCTTTCTCATGCGCCCGTTTACCGTGCGCCGGGTCGTCGGGCCGGACGGCAAGGTTCTCCTCGAGAACCAGCCGCGCGTTGTCCGCCGCGTGATCTCGGAAAGCACCGCGCGCTCCCTCACGTCGATCTTAAAAGGCGTCGTGAGCGAAGGGGGCACGGGAACGCAGGCGAGCCTGGAAGGTTTTGAGGTTGCGGGCAAGACGGGCACGTCGCAAAAGCCCGATCCGAATCACCGGGGATACTCGCCGAACAAGAGAATTGCATCTTTCATCGGCTTTGTGCCCGCGGACAAGCCCGCGATCGTCGCGCTCGTCGTCATCGACGAGCCCGAAGGGAGCGTCTACGGCGGGGTCGTTGCCGCTCCGGCGTTTCAGAACATCGCGCGCGGCGCTTTGCGGCGCCTGGGCGTCGTCCCCGACAGGCCGGAAGCGGTGCGCGCGTTCTCGGTCGCGCCAGACGGCGCCGCCTATCAGCAGCCCAAACCTCAAGCAAGCGCAAGCACCGAAGACAGCGCGCGCGTCGTGCCTGACTTTGTGGGGCTTAGCCTGCGCGCCGCGCTGGTCAAGGCGCGCGCGCTCAATATCCCGGTCGAGGTCCGCGGCCACGGTTACGTCGTCAAGCAGTCGCCCGCCGTGGGAGCGGCTTGGGAGCACGGCGACAAGCTGATCCTCAACCTGCAGGGCTAGCGATGCGGCTTTGCGCTCTCCTCAACGTGACCCCGATCTTGGAAGCCTCTGGCGACTTGGACCGGCAGGTCACCGGCCTCGCTTACGACTCGCGCAAGGTCGAGCCCGGGTTTGTCTTTTTTGCGTTCGCGGGAAGCCGGGCCGACGGCCACGATTTCGCTCCGGAGGCGCTCCGCAAAGGAGCGAGCGCGGTCGTGCTGGAGCGAAAAGTTCCGCTGCCCGCGGACGCGGCCTGGATCCGCGTCGCCAACGCGCGCTACGTCATGGGGAAATGGGCCGCGGAGCTTGCGGGTCATCCGAGCAAGGAAATGATCGTGGTCGGCGTCACGGGCACGAACGGCAAAACCACCGTGACTTATCTTTTGGAAAAAATCTTTTGCGCCGCAGGCATGGCGCCGGGCGTCATCGGCACGATCAGCTACCGCTATCAGGACCGCTCGTTTTCGGCGCCTCAGACCACCCCGGAATCGCCCGAGCTGCAACAGTTGCTCCTTGCGATGAGCCGCTCAAAAACCCGCGCCGTCGCCATGGAAGTCTCGTCCCACGCGCTCGCGCTGGAGCGGGTGCGCGGGATCGCGTTCGACGGCGCCCTGTTCACGAACCTGACGCGCGATCATCTCGATTTTCATCGCGACATGGAAGACTACTTTCTTGCGAAAGCAAAATTTTTCACCGATTATTTATTGGAAAGTCCGAAGCCGACGCGCTTTGCCGTGATTCATGGCGGCGATCCGAGAGGGCCGCTCCTGATCGACAAGTGTCGCGCGGCGGGACTGAACGTTTGGAGCTATGGACTCGGGGAGAAGTGGGATATCCGCCCGGTTGAGTTTACCGCCGACCTCGAAGGCCTGCGCGGGCGCATCGCCGTCAAGCGCCGGACATTCGCTTTCGCATCTTCTCTGATCGGCGTCGCGAACCTGGAAAATATCCTCTGCGCGGCGGGCGCCGGCTTCGCGTTGGGCCTCCCCGAGGAGGCGGTTCAGCGGGGAATCGCCGAGCTCAAATCGGTTCCCGGAAGGCTCGAGAGCATCAAAAACGCGCGCGGCCTTTGCGTGCTGGTCGATTACGCTCATACCCCCGACGCGCTGGAAAAAGTGCTGACCGCGACACGGCCGCTCACGCGCGGCCGCCTGATCGCCGTGTTCGGTTGCGGCGGCGACCGCGATCCGGGAAAGCGACCGCTCATGGGCGAAATCGCGGCGCGCCTGAGCGATGTGGTCGTTTTGACCTCCGACAACCCGCGCTCGGAAGAGCCGCTCAGAATCCTGGCTGAGATCGAAAGCGGCCTAAAGGGCGCGGCGATCCACAAGCGCAGGGCGGACGAGCGGGAGCTATCCGGCGCGGGGGAAAAAAGCTATGCCGTCGAGCCCGACCGGCGCGCGGCGATCCGTTTGGCGCTCGCGGTCGCGCGTCCCGGCGACCTGGTCCTGATCGCCGGCAAGGGGCACGAAGACTACCAAATCCTCGGCAGCCAAAAGGTCCATTTCGACGATCGGGAAGTCGCCGCCGAGGAGCTGGCCCGGTTGGGCCCGTGAGCGCGCCTTGGCGAGCAGACGATGCATGAGATGGCAGAAGCAGGAAATTCTCAGCGCCACCGGCGGCAAGGTCTTACAGGAAGGCGAAAGAGCCGTCTTTGGAGAGCTGGTAACCGACTCGCGTCGGGCGAGGAGCGGATCGGTCTTTCTCGCTCTTAAGGGCGAGAGGTTCGACGCGCATGATTTTGTCCCTGAAGCGGTGGCGCGCGGCGCGCGCTGCCTGATCGTCCATAAGCGGCCGCGCGCTCGGGTGCCCGCCGCCGTCACCGTGATTCAGGTGCGCGACACGCTAAGCGCGCTCGGCGCGCTCGCCCGCCACCGCCGCCGGCTGGTAGCGCCCAAGGTGCTGGCGATCACGGGCTCCAACGGCAAGACCACGACCAAAGAGATGGTCGCGTCGATTCTCGAGCGAACGAGGCTGGCGGGAGTAAGTCTCAAGGGGAAGATTTTAAAAACGCAGGGCAACTACAACAATCTGGTCGGCGTCCCCCTGACTCTTCTGCGCCTGAGCGGAAAGGAGAGAATCGCGGTTCTCGAGCTTGGAACCAGCCGCCCGGGCGAAATCCGCAGGCTGGCGGAAATCGCGGAGCCTGACGTCGGCCTGATCACGGTCGTTGCGCCGGCCCACCTGGAGGGGCTGAAGAGCGTGGCGGGCGTGGCGCGCGAGAAGGGCGCGCTGTTCGGGGCGATTCGTCCCGGTGGCGTCGCCGTCGTCAATGTCGACGACCCCTGGATCCGGCGCGCGGCGCGGAGTTTTCCCGGCCGCCGCGTCACGTTTGGCAGGCGCGGGCAGGTGCGCGCGGAAAAAATCAGCATGGACGACAGCGGAACCTCTTTTACCCTGCGCGTGGGGAGCATCGGTCGGCGGGCGCGCATCGGCCTTCCCGGCCGGCACAATCTCACGAACGCTCTGGCAGCCGCCGCGATGGCTTACGCCGCGGGCGCCCGCCTGCCCGAGATCACGGCGGGATTGGCGGCGGCGCACCCGGTCGAGATGCGCATGCAGGTGGAGAGATGGCGCGGCGCCCGTGTCATCAACGACGCCTACAACGCCAACCCCGGGTCGATGGAGGCGGCGGTCGCGACCCTGGCCGCCGTCGCCGGCAAAGGGCCGAAGATCGCCGTTCTGGGAGACATGCTCGAGCTGGGGAAGAAAGCGCGCGCGCTTCACCGGGAGCTGGGAGAAAAAGTTGCCCGCTATGGCATCGACCGGCTTTATCTCCTCGGCGCGCACGCCGCCCAGGTGCGCCGCGGCGCGCTGGCGGGCGGCATGGCGGCGGAGCGCATAACCGTCGGCCGGAGCCACGAAGAGATTGCGCGCCTTCTCCGTCCCGAACTCCGCGACGGCGCCTGGATTCTCGTCAAGGGATCACGCGGCACGAGAATGGAAAACGTTTTGGCAAGCCTAAAGCGCGTCGGAGCCTAGAAGTTGCTTTATCATTTTCTTTACTCGCTGCACACGACCTACTCCGGCTTCAACGTCTTCCGCTACATTACGTTTCGCGCCGCCCTGGCCGCGCTCATGGCGCTTGCGGTCTCGTTTCTGCTCGGGCCGTGGCTCATTCGCTCTCTTGCGGCGCGGCAGATCGGCCAGTCGATTCGCGAGGACGGCCCGGCGCGCCACCAGACCAAGGCGGGCACGCCGACGATGGGCGGGACGCTGATCATTCTTGCGCTTTTTCTTTCCACGATTCTGTGGGCCGATCTCACGAACCTGTACGTCGGCATCGCGCTGCTGGTCACGTTGGGCTTCGGCGTGATCGGCTTTGTCGACGACTGGCTCAAGCTCAAGCAAAAAAACGGCAAAGGTCTTTCCGCGCGCACCAAGCTTCTTTTGCAGCTGCTCGTCGCCTTCGTCGCCGCGCTCGCGCTTTACCTCTATCCGCGGTTTAGCACCGTGTTGGGCGTGCCGTTTTTCAAAAACGTCAACCCCGAGCTCGGCTACCTCTATATCCCGTTTGCCATGCTCGTGATTGTCGGCGCTTCGAACGCCGTCAATCTGACCGACGGCCTTGACGGGCTCGCCATCGGGCCGGTCATGATCGCCGCCGGCACGTTCGGCATCATCGCCTGGCTGACCGGAAACCAGAAGCACGCCGAATACCTGCAGATCCCGTACGTCGCCGGCGTCGGCGAGCTCAGTATCTTTTGCGCCGCCATCGTCGCCGCCGGCCTGGGATTTTTATGGTTCAACACCTACCCGGCGCAGCTTTTCATGGGCGATGTCGGCTCGCTCGCGCTGGGCGCGGCGCTGGGGATCGTCGCGGTCATGACCAAGAATGAAATCGTCCTGGTGATCGTCGGCGGTATTTTCGTCCTGGAGGCGCTTTCGGTGATCTTCCAGGTCGTGTCGTACAAGCTGAGAAAGAAGCGGGTTTTTCTGATGGCCCCCATCCATCACCATTTTGAACTGAAGGGATGGGCCGAATCGCAGATCGTCGTGCGCTTCTGGATCATCGCGTTCATCTTTGCCGTGGTCGGGCTGAGCACGCTCAAGCTCCGATGATGAATCGCCGGCTCCATGCAACTGAAGGGCAAGACGGTCGTGGTTATCGGGTTTGCGCGCACGGGACTCGAAGTCGCCCGTTTTCTCGCGCTCCGGCAGGCGCGCGTCATCGTCACGGATCGAAGGCCGATGCCAGAGCTACAGTCTGAAGTCGCCTCGCTGGCCGGGCTGCCGGTGAGCCTTCGCCTCGGCGAGGAGGCCCCCGACTGCCTGGGCGGCGTCGATCTGGTCGTTCCCAGCCCGGGCGTAGGCGCCGACCATCCGCTGCTCCGGCAAGCGTGGCGGCGCGGCATCGAGATCGCCAGCGAGATCGAGCTGGCCGCGCGCTTCATGCAGTTTCCGCTGATCGCCGTTACCGGCACGAACGGCAAGAGCACGACGACTTCGCTGATCGGCGCGATGCTCAAGGAAAGCGGGCTCAAGAGCTTCGTGGGCGGCAATATCGGCGTGCCGTTGATCCACTTTGCCGACGCGCCCTGGGACTGGGGCGTGGTCGAGGTGAGCAGTTTTCAGCTCGAGTGGACCCGGCGCTTTCGCCCGCGCATCGCGGTGTTGCTCAATTTGTCCGAGGATCACTTGGATCGCTACGCGAGCTTTACCGCCTACGTCGCGGCGAAAGAGCGCCTGTTTCAAGCGCAGGGGCCGCAAGACGTGGCGGTTCTCAACCGCGACGATCCCTGGGTATGGCGCGCGCGGACCCGGATACGCTCCCGGGTGATCTCGTTTGGCTGGAGCCAAGCCGAGGCCGGGGTCACGGCAACGCGGGACGAGATCGTTTGGCACGACCCGAGCGGCGTCGAGCGCTTTGCGCTGGCCGGCGTCAAGATCGCCGGCGTTCACAACATCGAGAATCTCATGGCCGCGATCGCGGTCGCAAGAACCGTCGGCGTCCAAGCGCCGGTCATTCGCCGGGTGATGGAGGAGTTTTCCGGCCTCGAGCACCGGCTGGAATTTGTCTCGGAAAAAAATGGCGTCCGCTTTTACAACGACTCCAAGGCCACCAACGTCGGAGCGGTTGTCAAATCGCTCATGAGCTTTTCCGCGCCGGTGATCTTGCTCGCGGGCGGCGTCGACAAGCACGGCGACTACGGCGTCTTGGAGCGCGAAATGAGGCGCGTCGTAAAAAAGCTCGTGCTCTATGGCGCGGCGAAACAAAAGATCTACGAGCGCCTCGGTCACCTCACCCAGACGGCGGTGGTCGGCGGCTTTGAAGAGGCGGTGCGCGAAGCCGCCGCAAGCGCCGCCCCCGGCGATGTCGTGCTCTTGTCGCCGGCCTGCTCGAGCTTTGACATGTTTCAGAATTACGAGGAGCGCGGGCGCGCCTTCAAGGAGCTCGTCCGCCGGCTTTAGCCACAGCGATGCGACAGGGAGCCACGCTAGACGGATGGATCTTTTTCGCCGTGTTCACGCTTCTGGGCATTGGCGTCGTCATGGTCTTAAGCACGAGCTATCTCTACGCTGAGGAGCGCTTTTTGGACGGCTTTTATTTTTTTCGCAAGCAGATGATCGCCGTCGGGCTCGGCCTCACCGCGCTTTGCGTGTGCGTGGTGCTACCGCTCGCGGCGTTGCGCCGGCTCAACCTGGCGCTGCTCGGGCTGGCGCTGTTGACGCTCGTGCTGGTTCTCGTCCCGGGGGTCGGCGTCGCCCGCGGCGGCGCCCAGCGCTGGCTCCCGCTCGCGGGCTTTTCCTTCCAGCCGGCGGAGTTCGCCAAGCTCGCCCTCATCGTCTACATGGCCGATTCTCTCGCGCGCAAAGGCACGAAGGTCGAAACTTTCAAGTTTGGCGTGCTTCCCTACTTGATCGTCGGCGGCCTTTTTTTGGCGCTGATCGTCCTCGAGCCCGATCTGGGAGCCTCTTTTGTTCTCGGGCTGATTCTTTTTTTCATGCTCTTTATCGCGGGCGTAAGGGTCGGCCACCTTTTGTGCCTGATCGCTGCCGCCATGCCGCTCCTCGCTCTGGTGATCTTGGGCGCGCCCTACCGCGTCCAGCGCCTCATGGCGTTTTTCGATCCCTGGAAGGAACCCGAAAAAGGCGGCTTTCAAATGATCCAATCGTTCATCGCTTTCGGCTCCGGACAGCTTTGGGGCCGCGGCTTGGGCGAAAGCCGCCAGAAGCTCTTCTACCTGCCGGAGGCGCACACGGATTTTATCTTTTCCGTGATCGGCGAAGAGCTGGGGCTGGTCGGCGCGCTTACGGTGCTCGGCCTGTTCGGCGTGATCATCGTGCGCGGTTTTCGGCTGGCGGCGCAAATCGAAGACCCGTTCGGCCAATATCTGGCGTTCGGGCTGACGGCGCTGCTTGGACTGCAAGCGTCGATCCATATGGCCGTCGTCATGGGCCTGGTGCCGACCAAAGGCCTGGTGCTGCCATTTATCAGTTACGGCGGCTCGGCGATGGTCGTGAATCTGACCGCCGCGGGAATGTTGCTCAATCTCTCGCGCAGGAGAACGTAAGCGATGCGCGTGATCATGGCCGGCGGGGGGACGGGCGGCCACCTGTTTCCCGGGCTGGCGGTGGCGCGCGCGCTCAAGGAACGAAACGATATGGTGGAGATCTTGTTCGTGGGCAGCGCGCGCGGCATCGAAAGCCGCGTGCTGCCGCGCGCCGGTTTCCCCCTGGAGACCCTGCCCATTCGCGGCCTCACGGGCCGGGGCGCGCGCGGCGTCGCCGAGGCTCTGGTCGGCGTGCCGGCGAGCGTGGCGCGCGCGCTCAAGATCATCCGGCGCTTCGGGCCCGACTTCGTGCTCGGCCTGGGAGGCTACGCTTCGGGGCCGATGCTGCTTGCGGCTTCACTTCGCCGAATCCCCTGCGCGATCATGGAGCAAAATCTTCGCCCGGGACTCACCAACCGCCTTCTCGGGAGGTGCGCGCGCCGCATCTTCGTCGCCTACGAGGAAACACGCGCCTTCTTTTCGAGCCCGCGCGTGATCGTAAGCGGCAATCCCGTCCGCTGGCGCGAGCTGCCGCAGGTCCCGAGATCGGAAAAGTTTACGCTCTTTATCTTCGGCGGCAGCGCCGGCGCGCACAAGATCAACCTGTGCGCGCTCGAGGCGCTCGCGGCGCTCAGCGATCTTGCGCCCGCGTGGCGCATCATCCACCAGACCGGCGAAGCGGATTTCGCGTGGGTGGCGCAAGCTTACCGCAAGCTTTCTTTTGCCGCCGAAGTTTTTCCGTTCATCGAGAAGATGGACGAGGCGTACGCCGCCGCCGACCTGATTGTGTGCCGCGCCGGCGCGACCACGATCGCCGAGCTGACCGCGTACGGCAAGCCGGCCGTGCTCGTGCCGTACCCGTTTGCCGCGCACGATCACCAGCGGTGGAACGCCGAAGCGCTCACAAGACAGGGCGCGGCCGAGATGATCCTGGATCGGGAACTGTCCGGGCCGAGGCTGGCGGAAACGTTGCGCGCGCTTTACCGCGACCGCGACAAGATCGCATCGATGGCGGCGCAGGCGCGCAAACTCGGCAAGCCCGAGGCGGCGGACACGATCGCCGAGGAGTGTTTGAAGCTCGCCGCGCGATGAGACGCGCCAGCGAGCGTTGTCGACGGGCCTCATGCTGGCAAAGCGACATCGGATTCATTTCGTCGGCATCGGCGGCATCGGCATGAGCGGCATCGCCGAGGTGCTGCTGAACCTGGGCTATCAGGTAAGCGGCTCCGACGAGCGCGAAAGCGAGATTACGCTTCGGCTCCGAAGCCTGGGCGCGCAGATTGCCATCGGCCACCGGCCGGAAAATCTCGCCGCCGATCCTTCCGTCGTCGTGATCTCGACCGCGGTCAAGTTTTCCAACCCCGAGGTGCTCGAAGCGCGCCGGCGGCAGATCCCGGTCATCCCGCGCGCCGAAATGCTCGCCGAGCTGATGCGCATGAAATACGGCATCGCGGTCGCGGGCAGCCACGGCAAGACGACCACAACGTCGCTGATCGCGACGGTTTTGAGCGGCGCGGGACTCGATCCCACCATGGTGATCGGCGGCCGCTTGAGGTCGCTCGGCAGCAACGCCCGCCTCGGACAGGGGGAAATCCTCGTCGCCGAAGCCGACGAGAGCGACGGCACGTTTTTGCTTCTTTCGCCGACGATCGCCGTCGTCACCAACATCGATCGCGAGCACATGGACTTCTACCAGACGATGGACCGGCTGAGCGAAAGTTTTCTCTCCTTCATCAACAAGGTGCCGTTTTACGGCGTTGCGGTGCTCTGCATCGACAACCCGCTGGTGCGAAACTTGCTCCCCAAAGTGAAGAAGCGTTTTTTGACCTACGGGGTGAGCGCGGACGCGGACATTCAGGCGCACGAGATCAAGACCCTGCCGATGCTCGTTCAGTGCGACGTCTTCCATCGCTCCAGGAGATTGGGGCAGATCAGCCTGAAGCTTCCCGGGCGTCACAGCGCGACCAACGCGCTTGCGGCCGTGGCGGTGGCGCTGGAGCTGGAGATTCCTTTCGCGCGCGCCGCCGAAGCGTTAGCCTCCTTCGACGGCATTCACCGGCGCCTCGAAATCAAGGGCGAGCCCGCCGGGGTGATGATCCTCGACGACTACGGCCACCATCCGGCCGAGATCGCCGCGACCTTGGCGGCGATCCGCGAGTCTTGGAACCGGCCGCTCACGGTGATCTTCCAGCCGCACCGGTTCACGCGCACGCGCGATCTCTTCCAGGATTTTCTGTCGGCCTTCGACGGCGTCGAGCGGCTGATTTTGACGGAGATCTATCCGGCCGGCGAAGAGCCGATTCCCGGCGTCGACGCGGAGGCGCTCTATCAAGCGTTCAAGCGCAGGGGTCACCTCGACGTGGAATTTATGCCGCGGCGCGACGAGATCGCGGCCGCGCTCGCGCCCCGGCTTCGCCGCGGCGAGATCGTGCTCACGCTCGGCGCGGGCGATATCTACAAGGTGGGCGAAAAGCTCGTGGAGCTGTTGGGGGCATGAGAAACACAAGCGCGGCCGCTCTGGCCCGAGAGCTGCTCTCCATTCCCGGGATCAGGCTTAAATTGCGCGAGCCCCTGGCGCCTCACACCTCGATCAAGATCGGCGGCGCCGCCGATCTCTTTCTTGAGATCGAGACGGCGCGCGCGCTCGCTCAGGCGCTGCGCCTGCTTAACGCCCGGCGCGTGCCGTTTTGGCTTCTCGGCAACGGCAGCAATGTTCTGATCAGCGATCGCGGCGTGCGCGGCGCCGTGCTCAAACTGGAAGGCGAGTTCAAGCGCGCCGAATGGCGCGTGCAAAACGGCGAAGCTTTGGTGACCGCCGGCGCGGCTTACCCGATCGCGCGCCTGGTGCGCGAGGCGGCGCGCAAAGGCCTTGCCGGGCTGGAGTTCGCCGAGGGCATCCCCGCGACGGTAGGCGGCGCGATCGTGATGAACGCGGGCGCGTACGGCTCGGAAATGCAAAAAGTCGTCGCCCGGGTCGAGGGCGTGGACGCCCACGGAGAGGAGAAAAGCTTGCCGCGCGAGGAGCTCGGCTTTTCGTACCGCTCGACCTGCCTCCCGCCCGGGTTCATCGTGACGCGCGTCTGCTTTGTGCTGTTGCGCGGTAGCGCGCCCGAAATTCAAGAGCGGCTGCGCGCGCTCGTTGCGCGCCGCAAGCAGACCCAGCCCGCGGGCCTCCCCAACGCGGGATCGATGTTCCGCAACCCCGAAGGCGACTTTGCCGGCAGGCTCATCGAGGCGGCGGGACTCAAGGGGCGCCGCATCGGCCGGGCGGAGATTTCCCAGCGCCACGCCAATTTTATCGTCAATCTCGGGGGCGCGCGCGCGGCAGAGGTCAAACGGCTCATGGACCTCGCGCGGCGCGAGGTCAAGGAGAAGTTTGCCGTCGAGCTGGTTCCCGAGGTCCGCCTGATCGGCGACTGGCCCGAGGAAGAGGAGGAGCGCGAGTAGCGCGATGGACCGGCCCACGCACGCGAACACTTACCGGCGCGCGGCTCTCTACCTTGTGCTCTGGGGCTCGCCGCTCTTGCTGCTTGCGGCCGGCTTGGCGCTGTATGCCGGCGCGCCGCGCGCCCTGCGCCTGATCGCGGACGTCAAAAATTCCTTTCTCAACCATGCCTATTTCTCGGTGCGCGAGATCAAGGTCAGCTCGGGCGAAAGACTCGGCGGGAGCGAGATTGTGGCGATGGCCGGGCTCACGCACGGCATGAACCTCTGGCGGCTCGATACCGGGCGTATGGAGCGCGCGATCGCCCGCCACCCGTGGGTCAAGCGCGCGCAGGTGCGGCGCGAGTTCCCGCACCGCGTGGTGATTCGCGTCGAGGAGCGCACCGCCAAGGCGCTTCTTTTCCTGGGCGGGTTTTACTACATCGACGAGGACGGTCACGTCTTTCAGCAAATCAAGGAAGGAGAACGAGCCGACCTGCCGCTGTTGAGCGGCCTCGACTGGGAAGAACTCGGCTACCACTCGACGCCGGAAAAAATCCGCGCGGCGCTCCGCCTGAGCGAGCGACTGGCCGAGCGGCGCCTCACGGTTTCGGAGATGCAGTTCACCCGGGCCGGCCTGGTCGTTTACCTCGCCGCTTACCCGGTGGCGCTCTACGCGGGCTGGGGCGACTGGGAGGCCAAACTCGCCAAGCTCGACCGCGTCCTGGCCGAGTGGCGCGGCAAGGAGGCTTACCTGGAGTCGCTCAACTTGAGCTTCGAGAATCAGGTCGTTTTGCGTTTGCGAAAGAACCACCATGGGTAAAAAACCAGGCATCGTTGTCGGGCTCGATATCGGCACCTCGAAGGTCTGCGCCGTCGTCGGCGAACTGACGGAGCGCGGCGTCGAAATCACCGGCGTCGGGCTCCACCCCTCGCAGGGCCTGCGCAAGGGAGTCGTCATCAACATCGAGAGCACGGTGCACTCGATCAAGAAGGCGGTCGAAGAGGCCGAGCTCATGGCCGGATGCGAGATTCACACCGTCTTTACCGGCATCGCCGGCGGCCACATCAAGGGCTTCAACAGCCACGGGATTGTCGCGCTCAAAGGCAAGGAGGTCACCGAGCGCGACATCGAGCGCGTCGTCGACGCGGCGAAAGCGGTCGCGATTCCGATGGACCGCGAGGTGCTGCACACCCTGCCGCAGGAGTACATCATCGACGCGCAGGACGGCATCAAGCAGCCGCTCGGCATGTCCGGCGTCCGGCTCGAGGCGAAAGTCCACATCGTCACCGGCGCCGTCACCTCGGCGCAGAACATCATCAAATGCTGCAATCGCACGGGGCTCAACGTCGCCGATATCGTGCTCGAGCCTTTGGCCTCGGCCGAGGCGGTCCTCAGCGCCGAAGAAAAAGAGCTCGGGGTGGCGCTGGTCGATATGGGCGGCGGCACCACGGACATCGCGATTTTTCACGAAGGCTCGGTCAAGCACACCGCGGTCCTCGCGATCGGCGGCAACCATCTCACGAACGATATCGCGGTCGGCCTGCGCACGCCGATCGCGGAAGCGGAGCGCATCAAGCAGCGCTACGGCTACGCGCGCGCGGCCATGACAAACCGCGACGAGAAAGTCGACGTGCCGAGCGTCGGCGGCAGGCACCCGCGCACGATCTCGCGCCAGATCCTGTGCGAGATCATCGAGCCGCGCCTGGAGGAGATCTTCCAGCTCGTTCACCGCGAGATCGCCAAGTCCGGCTTTGAGGAAGCGCTGGCCTCCGGGATCGTCCTCACCGGCGGCGCCACCCTGCTTCCCGGCACGGTCGAGATGGCCGAGCAGGTGATGAGCATGCCGATCCGCCTCGGCGTTCCCGCTCAAGTCGGCGGCCTCAAGGACATTGTCTCCAGTCCCATCTACGCCACCGGCGTGGGGCTGGTCCTGTACGGGGTCAAGCGGCAGGATCGAAGATATTTTCGCATCCGCGAGAACAACGTTTTTCTCAAAGTGAAAAATCGGATGATGGATTGGTTCAGTGAGTTTTTCTAATTCAAAGCGAAGGAGGTAGGGACATGTTCGAGCTCGTGGAGCAAATCACGTTGGGCGCCAAGATCAAGGTCATCGGGGTCGGCGGCGGCGGCGGCAACGCCGTCAACACGATGATCGCGGCGAAACTCAACGGTGTCGATTTCATCGCCGCCAATACCGACGCGCAGGCGTTGGACGCCAACCGGGCCCCGGTCAAGATCCAGCTCGGAGGCAACATCACCAAGGGACTCGGCGCGGGCGCCAACCCGGAAGTTGGGCGGCGCGCGGCGCTCGAGGATCAGGAAAAGATCCGGGAGTATCTCGCCGGCTCCGACATGGTCTTTATCACCGCCGGCATGGGCGGCGGCACCGGCACCGGCGGCGCGCCGATCGTCGCCCGCATCGCGCGCGAGATTGGCGCGCTCACCGTGGCCGTGGTCACCAAGCCGTTTTTGTTCGAAGGCAAAAAGCGCATGCGCCAGGCGGAGGACGGGATCCGCGAGCTCAAAGAGCATGTCGACGCGCTGATCGCGATACCAAATCAGCGGCTTCTCAGCGTGGCGAGCAAAACGACCACGCTGATGGAAGCGTTCTCCAAGGCCGATGAGGTGCTGCTCCACGCGGTGCGCGGCATCTCGGATCTCATCGTCACGCCCGGTCTGATCAATCTCGACTTCGCCGATGTGCGCGCGGTCATGGCGGAGATGGGCCTCGCCATGATGGGCGCGTCGGCCGCCAGCGGCGAGAACCGCGCGGTCGAAGCGGCGCAGAAGGCGATCTCGAGCCCGCTGCTCGAGGACGTCTCGATTCACGGCGCCAGAGGCATCCTGATCAACATCACGGGCGGGCCGGACATGAGCCTGTGCGAGGTGAACGAAGCGGCGGAAATCATTCACAAAGAGGCGCACGAAGACGCCAATATCATTTTCGGCGCCGTCCTCGACGAGCGCATGAAAGACGAAATGCGCATCACGGTCATTGCGACCGGCTTCGAGGACAAGGACAAAGCCGTGGAAAAAGAAGCGCGCAAAGTCGCGCCGGCCGCGGCGGCGGCGCCGGTCAAAGAGAGAAAGGTGATCCATCTCGGCACGATCGTCGACGACCTCGACGCGCCGACCTGGCAGCGCAGGCGGCCCGACACGGGCGAGCCCGAGAAGGTGAGCCTCGACAAGGCGCTGCAGCTCGGCCCGGAAGACGAAGACAAGTTCGATATCCCGACGTTTCTCCGCCGGCAGATGGATTGAAACGCTCCGGCTGACGGTCGAGAAAAAGGCCACAACTCCGCCGCGCTGAAGCGCTTGGAGCGAAGGCTCCGGGTCGAGCCTGAATCGGCAAGGGTCACCCGTCTGGCCTCTCGGCTCAGCGAGTAGGAACCGCCGGCTTTGCTACTCGTACCTGAGCGCTTCGATCGGGTCGAGGTGGGCGGCCTTGCGCGCGGGATAGAGCCCGAAGAAAATGCCGACCGCGGCGGAAAACAGAAACGCGACGGCGACGATTCCGGGGCTGATGAGGACCGGCCACTGCGCCCAGCGGTTGAGGAGACCCGAGCTGGCGATGCCGAGAAAAATCCCGAGCAGCCCGCCCATCGCCGCCATCACCACGGCCTCGACCAAAAACTGGAGCAGGATATCGCTCGCGCGCGCGCCGACGGCCATGCGGATGCCGATCTCCCGCGTGCGCTCGGTCACCGACACGAGCATGATGTTCATGACGCCGACGGCTCCAATACTCAACGTGAGCGTCCCGATGACGGCGAGGATGATTTTCAACCCTAATCCCAGATTTGTGATGATCGCGCCCAACTCGTTCCAGTCAACGATCCAGACGGCCCGTTCGTCCCGGGGGTTGAAATTGTGGACTCGGGCCAGGGCTGCCCGGATTTCGCCGATCACCCGTTTGCGGGGAACGCCGTTGACCGGCACAATGACGATGTTGCTCAGATATCGCGTGTCAACCAGTTCCGAGAGGGTTGTCAGCGGAACGAGCACACGCATGTCATCGGGGGCTCCGTAGTTGGAAATTTGAACCTTCTTCTTGAGCACGCCGACGACGGCGAAGGGAATTCCATTGATCTTGATCTCCCGACCGACGGCCGGCAGGCCGCTGAAAAGTTCCCTCTTGACGGTTGATCCAATGATGGCGACGCGACGTCGCCCCCGGACGTCGTCCTCTGTGAGGAGGCGACCATCCTCGACCGCCATATTGCGGATGCGCTGAAAGGGCGTATAAATGCCGGTGATGCCGTACTCCCGGCTCCGATATCCGAAGGTCACGGGCAGCCACCGACGGACTTCCGGCGAGATGGCCTGAATGGTTGGAACGTTATCGCTAATGCCATCCAGATCGCGCAATTCGAGCAGCACGCGACGACCGGCTCGTTCTCCGCCGGCCTGCATGCTCGTTTGGCCGGGGAAAACGACGATCAGATCTTTCCCGATGGCTTGAAAGGCCCGTGTCATAGCCTGATCGAACCCCTGACCGTAGGACAGCAGCAGCATCAACGAGGCCACACCCCAGATGACGCTGAGCATGGTCAGAAGCGACCGCAGCCGATAATGAGTCAGGGCGTTCCAGGCCTCCCCGAAGATATATCGGATCATTCGTACCTCAATGCCTCCACCGGTGACAGTAGCGAGGCTCGCCGCGCCGGATAAATCGCTGAGGCGATGCCGACAGCAACCAGGGTGAGAAAGGCAATCACGGCCGTCGAGCGGGTGATGGGGAATCCGGCGAAAAACGCGGGCAACGGCATTCGTGCGACAAGTGCGCTGACGCTCCAGGCAAAGGCAAGGCCGATAAGGCCGCTCGTGAGACTCAGCGCCAGTGATTCGAGAAAGAAATCGAGGAGGATCCGCCGTCGGGTCGCGCCGATGGCTTTCTTCACCCCGATTTCTCGCGTCCGTTCGGCTACCGACACAAGCATGATATTCATCACCCCGACCCCGCCGAGACTCAGCGTGACGACAGCAATGAAACCGAGAAAGAGTTGCATGGCCTCGAAGATGCTGCCGACGAGCCGCACGTCTTCCACTGTGTCCCACATCCAGAGTGCTCCCTCGTCCGAGACGGCGAAGCCATGCCGTCGGCCGAGCGTCTTTCTGACCTGACGTATGGCGTCATCGTGTTGCTCAGCCGAACGGGGAACGACGATGATGTTACTCACCTGATTGGGGGCGTCGGCGCGGGGCAGAGGAAAATGTCGCGCCATCGTCGTGTAGGGGATGAGGACTTTGCGCCCATCGAGATCGTTGTAGGTGCTGTTTTGATCCTTGTGCTGAAGTTCGCCCACAATGAGAAAGGGAATGTCGGCGATTCGAATCTGCTCGCCAACGGCTCGCCGGTCGGCAAACAGTTGCTTTTTCACCTCATCGCCGATGACGCAGACGGCGCGCGCCTGCTGAAAGTCAGCCTCATTGAGGAGCCGGCCTTCGGCGACAACCTGAGACCGAATCTCCTGAAAAATCGGGGCGACGCCGTCTACCGTGAAGACGCCTGCGTTGTGGGCGCTCTTGACCTCGAGGGATCGGGTGAGTTCCGGCGTGACATGCTTGATCAGGTAGCATTCCCGCTGGATCGCCAGAACATCTTCGTAGGTTAAGCGAACCGGCCGACCCGCGCGCTGATCGCCGACCTGCTCGGTCGTTCGGCCTCCCCAGATGATGACGATGTCAGTGCCGAGAGTCTTGAGCTGCTCCCGGTATCCCACCTTGAATCCATCACCAATGGCGATCATCAACACGACCGACGCGATCCCCCAGGCAATGCCGAACATGGTGAGGAAACTCCGCAATTTGTGAGCCAGAATATTTCGCACCGTCTGGACGGCGATCTCTCGGATCCGGATCATGGCAGCAGAATCTTGTCGCCCTCCTTCAAACCGTCGAGAACTTCCGTTCGCTGACCGTTCGAGATACCGATTTTGATGCGCACCTTCCTGAATCCTTCGGGGGATGAGGGATCGAGGATTTGGACCCAGGCGCTCCCATCCTTCTCATAAATGATGGCCGATTCGGGGATGATGAGCACATTATGGTGCTCTTCGAGGATAATTTCGGCATTGGCGCTCATGTTGACTCGAAGGGCACCGGTGGGATTCGCAATGGAGACGCGAACCTCGAACGAGGTGACGTTGTCCTTCTCAACGCCCATTGGGGCGATTTTGGTCACGGTTCCCTGAAATGTCTGATCGGGGAAAGACTCCACGGTGATCCGCGCGGGCAGACCGACGCGGATTTTGCCGACATCAGCTTCATCCACCCTGCCTTTCACGTAGACGGTGCTCGTATCACCCAGTGTGAGGATGAGCGTCGCAGCGCTGCCGAGGTTGAGAATGGAGGAGACGGCGTCTCCCACTTCTCGGTCACGGGTCAGTACAACTCCGTCTATAGGGGAGACGATGGTGGCATTGCGCAGTTCTTCCTCTGCCCGGTCGAGAGCGGCACGCGCGGCAGCCACTCGGGCGCGCGCATGTTCCACCTGCGCTGCAGCATTTCGCACAGCGGCTTCGAGGAGTTCCTGTCGGTTCCGGGCCAGCTCGTAAACCTTATGTGCATCGTCGAACTGTTGCTGTGAGAGGATGCCCTGCTCGAGTAGGGCCAGGGCCCGTTCATATTCCCGACGGGCGAAAAGAAGATCGGGCGTGGAGGCCTCGACGCGCGCTTTCATCTCGGCGGCAATGGCCGCCCGGAGATTGGCTTCCTCCGCCTCCAGACTCGCGCGGGCTTCCCGCACACGCGCCTGGAGATTTTCCTTATCGAGTTCGACGAGCACCTGTCCGACCTTCACCCGGTCCCCAACGTTGACCAGAAGCGCCTTGATGATACCGTTGGCTTTGGATTTGACTTCCACCTTGGAGAGCGGTTCGATCTTGCCCGTGGCCACGACCGATCGTGCCAACGATCCGCGCTCGACCGTGACGATCTTTTCCGGTGGGAACGTTCTGGTCTTCTTAAAAAATCCCGAGACGACGACTCCAGTCCCAGTGACGATGACGAGGAGAATGACAACGATCATCAGTTTACGTCTTTTCTTCATGCGTGGCCTCGCTATCATCTCTTTGAGTGTCCGTCCTTATTACGAGGGAGCAGGCGGCAAAGTTCAATTAATAATGGCTCAGGGATGGATGCGAGAAAAATTTCCTCGGTTTCGTTTCCTCCGCGGGAGTTCTCCTCCGATGCGGGGAGGAAGTAAACAAGTGGTCATTGCTTGTCTTCGGCGGGAAGCTTGGCTATGCTTGTCGAGCGAATAGTGATGAGCGAACAGGTCATCGAACGGCTGGTGGTG
>DATMAM010000042.1:0-9733 GCA_035559995.1 Candidatus Acidiferrales bacterium | reverse complement strand
AAGTCGTAGACCTGATGACGGCGGATCCAGTAGCCCTGAGTCCCTGGGACACGATCCAGCAGGCGGACGAGCTGATGAACGAACACAGGATCAGGCAGCTTCCCGTCGTCGCCGATGCGGAGCTTGTCGGCATCATCACGGCACGCCGGAAGAGCGCGAGGCCGCTTCGAATACCAAGATCGAAGCGGTCATCTTGCGCTAGTGTGGTGACCGATATCCTGCGCCACGTGGCCAGTTCCTGATCCCGAATCCGAGTTCGCCGATCGTGGAAATTATTCCCGCGCGGCAGATCGAGATGGCGACTGTTCATGGGGCAACAGTCCCCGGGCCTTTGAGGAGCTACCGCGGATTATTCTTGCTTCAGAGCGAGGATTCCTCGTCGCCAAGTCTATCCCGGGCGATTGGTGGAAAGGCAATGACAGGTCGTTGTCGTTTCGATGCGGACGTGGCCCAGCGCCGGCTCCGGGAGGAATCTTGTGCGACGGCGCGCAATGGGTTTTGTGCGGGCCATAGATAGTCCGCACTGTCGTTGTCGCGCACGCGTCACATAGGGAGGGCAGGGACCTGCCGCATTGTCCGAATTTTGTCGTAACGGCGACCATGGCGAAGCGGTTCTTGTCTTCCAGCTTCCTAATCAAGGTCAGCAAACACCTCGCGCTTCTGGCCTGTCTCGCCCTCTTGGGCCGCCTATCGGGCCGGGAAGCGATCGCCCCCGTTCTGATCTTTGGTTTGACGGTTGCCGCTACCGCGCTTCATCTGACCGGCCGCGCCCTGCGACTTCGGCTGGTCTGCAAAGTCTTGCGGAATGGTTTTAGATGATCGCCGAGCTTTTGAGGCCGACGAAGATCGTCCTCGGCCTCAAAGGAGAATTCACCCAAGTTCTGGAACGGCTTTTGAGCGCTTCGTCGCTTCCGGAGCTAAAGTCTGAATTTCTCGCGGCCGTCGCCGACGCAAACCGCTATTCCTATATCGGCAATCACATCGCCCTCCCTCATGTGCGCTCCGACAAACTCACCACGCCGGAAATGCTCCTCGGCATTTCCAGCGAAGGCGTGAGCCTCAACGGCGATACCGTCCATGTCATCTTGTTTTTTGCAAGTCCTGCTGACCGAACGGAACAGCACCTCCAGCTGCTGCAGCGCCTGACCGCGCTCCTGCCCGAGATCAAGGACGAGCTCCTGGCGCAGCGCGATCCCTCTTTGGTTCTCCGAGTAATCGCCCGGGGGGAACAGCGAGCAGGAAAGACAACCTACATCAACCTCAGCCAGGAGCAGGTTGCTTTTGAGTTGCAAACCGATCTCGAAAGGGGGATTACCCAAGCCGAAGCCAGGCGCCGGCTGCAACATTACGGCCCGAATAGCCTTACGCGATCGAGAAGGGCGCCTTGGTATCTCAAGCTCCTGAAAAACTTCTTTAGTTTTTTTGCCGCGCTGCTCTGGATCGCGGCTTTTCTTTGCTTTGCTCCCGGCGTCGACATGCCCCAGCTGGGCTCGGCGATCCTGGCCGTTATCGCACTGAATGGGCTGTTTGCCTTCTTGCAGGAGCAAAAAACGGATCGCGCGGTGGAAGTTCTCCAGGAGCTGATTTCCCAAAAATGTCGGGTCATCCGCGGCGGCGTCTCTCAGGAGATCGACGCGGCGGAGTTGGTACCGGGGGACGTGATTCTGCTGGAGCAAGGCGACCTCGTACCGGCAGATGCACGCCTGATCGAAGCCTTCCAGGTCGAGGTGGACAACTCCTCGCTGACGGGCGAGTCGCATCCGGCACGACGTTACAAATCGGATCGCGCGATTTTGATTCCCGGCAAATTTCTCTGGATCGAGCTGCCCAATATCGTTTTCGCCGGCACGGCCCTCGTGCAAGGCAGTGCCCGAGCGGTCGTGATCGGCACCGGGATGCATTCGGAGATCGGCAAGATTGCCGGTCTTACCCAGGCCATTCCCATCGAAGACAGTCCTTTGCAGAAGCAATTGCGTTCGACGGTCCTTGCGATCGCGAGTCTCGCCGGGGCTCTGGGGTTAGCGTTTTTGCTCCTCGGCTGGCTGGTCGCCGGTCTCTCTTTCGTGGAGGCTTTCGTCTTTTTCATCGGCCTTTTTGTCGCCAACGTTCCGGAAGGGTTGCTGCCCACCGTCACGCTATCGTTGGCCATGGCAGTGACGCGCATGGCCAAAAGACACGCGTTGGTAAAAAGCCTACCTTCCGTCGAAACGCTAGGCTGCACCACGGTCATCTGTTGCGACAAGACCGGCACCCTCACGCAGAACCTCATGATGGTGAAACAGGTCTACGTCGATGATCGTTTGATCGGCGTCTCGGGAGCCGGATACGAACCGCGCGGCGAGTTCTTGCTCGATGGCCGACCGCTTTCGCTCGAAGAAATCTCGCGCTGGACCGCTCTCAAGCGCGCTTTGGAATGCTCCTTCATTTGCAACAATGCGCGCCTCGAGAGAACCGCCTCCGGGTATCGGGTTCTGGGCGACCCGACCGAAGGAGCCCTCGTCTGCCTGGCGGAAAAAGGGGGTGTCCGAGGCATCCACCAGCGCCTTCACGTCAACGGTTTCGATTCCGTGCGCAAGCGGATGAGCGTCGTCGTCGAGCTTGGCGGCGAAAACAACCGGACGGTTTACGTTAAGGGCGCGCCGCTGGAAACTTTGCAGTGCTGCGACCGCATTCTGGCCGGAGGCCAGGTGTCGGCGCTCGACGAAAACCGCATGCAAAAGATCATGGCCACAAACGATGCGCTGGCAGAGCGAGGGCTGCGGGTTCTCGCGCTCGCTTACAGCGATGACCCCGAGCTGCGGGAACAAACGGCCTACTCGATAGAGCAGGTTGAGAAGAAGCTCGTGTTTCTCGGCCTTGCCGCGATATCGGACCCAGTCCGGCCCGAAGTCCCGCCGGCGATCCGGGCCTGTCATACCGCCGGCATCCGGGTCATCATGATTACCGGCGACTACGCTCTGACGGCGGCGAGCATCGGGCGCGAAATCGGCCTCGGCGGCAATCGGCCGCCCCGAGTGTACACGGGAGCCGAGATTTCCGAGATGTCCGATTCCGAGTTGCGCGATGCGTTGGCTGAGGGAGAGACGATCTTTGCGCGCGCGGCTCCGGAGCACAAGTTGCGCATCGTGAGCGCGCTCAAGCAAATCGGGGAGATCGTTGCGGTGACGGGAGACGGCGTCAACGACGCTCCGGCGCTCAAGAAAGCCGACATTGGCATCGCCATGGGCCTGCGGGGAAACGACGTCGCCAAGGAAGCGGCCCACATCATCCTCACCGACGACAATTTTCATTCAATCATCGCGGCCATTGAAGAGGGCCGTGCGGTTTTCGACAATATCAAGCGCTTCACGGCCTACATCCTGAACAGCAACCCGCAGGAAATGTACCCGTACATTTTGTGGATCCTCTTCCCTGGCCTTCCTCTGGCCATGACGATCATGGGCGTGCTCGCGGTCGATGTCGGGACCGACTTGATCCCGGCCATGGGCCTCGGTATCGAACCGCCGGAAAAAGATATCATGGAGCGCCCGCCTCGACGCCGGGACGAAAAGCTGCTGTCGTTGTCATTCATCCTGCGCGCTTACTTCGTTCAGGGGAGCCTGCTCGCCTTCAGTTGCTACGCGACCTACTACTACGCCGGTTGGATGCTCGGCTACTGGGATCCAACGCTGGGTCCAACCGCGATGCCGGCGTCACCCAAAGGCCTCAAGCTCGAGGAGGCGCCGAAGCCTTACTTGCAAACCCTCACGGCGTACTTCTTTCCGACCGTCACCACGCAGATCGCCAATGTTCACTGCAAGCGCTCCTGGAAAAGCTCTCTTTTTGCCGAGGACTTTCTCAACCCGCGCTATCGATCGGACGCCCTGAACCAGATTGCACGCTGGCGTCCTAGACCCTACGCGATCAAAGTGAAAATCGAGTATCGTATCGGCGCCGTAGCTCACGCGGAAACGCCAAAGGCGTTTCTGGCTTTGATTGCCGCGCTGCTGTCGCTGCCGCTTAAGTTCGTGCTCATGATGTTGTCAAAAATCGCGCTGGCGCTCGAGCGGCCGCTGATCGCGCCGCTTGCGGCTTGGCTGGCGCGCTTCTTCGCGCGACATTACGTGTTGTTCAATTTCGTTTCGAACCCGCTGATCGATGGCGGCATCCTGTTCGAGTTGGTTCTCAGCTATCTATTTTTTTACAGCCCGCTCGCGAACCTTTACTACTTCGCCCCGGTCCCTTGGCATGTTTACCTCTTCGCTTTTCACGGCACGCTGCTCCTGTTCGCGTTCGAAGAGGCGAAAAAGTATTATCGGCGCAAAGGACATAAACTGGAGTTCCTTGGCTGAACGAAACCGGAGGGGGAGCCACGACCGATCTTGCGGATCGACCGAGGAATATCGGAAAGAGCCGGTAAAAAACCTCACGGCGGCAGGGGCAGGGAGTGGACCCTGGATTTCAGTCCGCAAACACGGAGGACGCTATGGCCGGTTTTTTGGGCGAGAAGGAGGTCTTGACGCGAGAGCGTGTCAAGGAGATTTTGCTGAACAAGGAGTACTCCTACATGCGAGAAAACGTCTCGCTCCTCGGCATCGAGGGCGAGAACTTTGTTCTGAAGATTTCTTTTCTCCTGGAGTACCGAAAACAGATGATCTCCATCGAGGAAAAGGATCGGATTGTGATACCGTTCGGCGAGTTTAAGGTGGAGAATTGGGGCGACGGCGTGAAAAAGATCGCCGACATCGAGTAGGTAGCGGCAGAGCGCGACGCGCGTCGGCCGAAGCGCGGAGTCACCAGGGGCCTAGGACAACGGCCGGCGCAACCGTACGGCGCCCGAAACAGTCGTTTTCGATTCGCCGTTCGCCGTCTTCGTGCGGCGCCCTGCGCTTTGCCGGCGACCCGCTTACGTCGACTGCGCTCGGATGACTAGCACCGGATCTCCAGAATGCTGGACGACGCGCTCGGTGACGCTCCCCAGCACCCAACGGCCCACGCCGGATCTCCCATGGGTACACATCGCGATGAGGTTGTCGGGTGTCTTTTTGGCAAAATCGATAATCTCAGCGGCGCCGTAGCCCTCGACCACGACGGCCGAGGCTTTGTCGACTCCCCTCTCCCTGAGCTCTTTGACTTTCTGCTCAACGTACTCCCTGGCCTCCGCTTTCAGTTGCGCGCCGAGCTCTTCGATGCTGGGAACGTACTCGTCGGAGACGGAGTACATCGACAGCGGCAAGGCATAGGCGCGCAGCAGGATGATCTCGGCTTTTAGTCCTCGAGCAAGTTCTATCGCGTGCGGCAAAACGCTCTCAGCCAGCTCGGAGCCGTCGAGAGGCACTACAAGGCTCTTGAGCCGCGCCTCCTCATCCCGCCTGAGCGCCGCATCTCGCGGTCGAATCAGAAGCAAGTGGTTGCTGGCCCCGTGCAACACCTTGTCGGCGACGCTCCCCACGATCCAACGTCGAAGGCCCGAACGACCGTGCGTCGCCATCGCCATCAGAGCGTCGGGATGCGTGGCGCCGATCCGCACGATCGTCTCGGCCGGCTTGCCGATCTCCACCGCCGCATCGACCTTTGAAGGCTCCGGGAAGGAGGGGACCAGCTTCCGCAGGTAGTCGGCGGCGTGCGTTTTCATTCCGGCGGCGACATTGTCAAAGTAGCGGCGGCGGCTCGAATCCGCCAAAGCCGAGATGATCTCCGGGTCGATCACCTGTAGAAGCGTTACCGGCAGGCCGAGCCCGCGCGCGAGAGAACGGACGTAAGGGAGAACCCCTTCCGCCAGTTCCGATCCATCCAACGGTACGATGATCTTTGCGTACATCGTTTTCTCCTGCTCTACCCGGAGACCCGTCTCGGCTTTCACGTCGGGTCAATGTCGGTCAATCCACCTTGACTTTTATTTCTTTCTTTTTGGCTTCCTCAGTTTTCGGCATCCGGATCTCCAGGACGCCGTTCTTGAAAGCGGCCTTGATTTTGTCCGTCTGGATGTCCGTGGGAAGCTCCAGGGTTCGGACAAACGCGCCGTAGGAACGCTCCGCCCGATAGTAGTCCTCTTCCTTGACCTCTTCTTCTTTCTTTTTCTCTCCTTTGATGGTCAAGAAATGGTTCGAGACACTCACCTCGATATTGTCCTTCTCGACTCCCGGCAGCTCGGCTTTCGCGACGATCTCGTCCTTGTCCTCGTAGACATCGACTGCGGGCGCTGACATCTCGACCCCGAATCTCGGCCACCACCGCTCCGGCCACAACGGCCGCATTCTTCGCCCCCAAAGGTCCTCGAACATCCGCTCCATTTCACGCTCGAGTCGGCTCAATTCCGAAAAAGGCCGCCAGGGGGCCAGTGACCTGCTCTCTCTTTCCTTCTCTTTCACCTTTTCGGCCATAATCGACACCTCCTTTTCGGGTTTCATCTATTGCGTCCGGCAAGTTATATGCCAGCGACCTGGGCGATTTTTTGAGGAGTGTTCGCCGCGTTTTTCTCACGCTTAGAAAAAACACTTCACCGAGAATCGCAAAGTTGCGAGGACGCGCTCACCGATACTCCTTCAGGGGCAAGAAAACGTCTTTGACCGCCTTGCCAAAGTCTTCGCTGGCACTTTTCTTGCGCTTTTCCGTTAAGGCAGGTGAAAAGCATGCCTGATTGGTTGCGAGGAGTGCCCGCCTCGGGCGATTTCCTTGGAGCAAAAAAAACTCCACCCACCGGATCAAAGCGTCACTACGAGAGCGTTCTGAGGAGGAAAAGATGAAAGACGCGTTTGAATTCGCCGACGAGCTTGGACCGGCCAAGGTTGTTTACCTCTACGACACTTCAACGCGGCTAAAGTCGGTCGTCGTCGTCGACAACGTCGCGTGCGGCCCTTCGATCGGCGGCATCCGCATGGCTCCCGATGTAAGCGCCGAAGAGGCGTTTCGGCTGGCTCGGGCGATGACCTTCAAGAACGCGGCGGCGGGGCTTCCTCACGGCGGGGGAAAGTCGGTCATTTTCGCCGATCCTAAAATTCCTGCAGCGGAAAAGGAAAAGCTCATTCGCGCGTTTGCGCGCGCGATCAAGGACCTGGCCGAATATATTCCGGGCCCCGACATGGGAACCGACGAGCGCTGCATGGCATGGATCAGAGACGAGATCGGGCGAGCGGTTGGGCTCCCGCCCGAAATGGGCGGCATTCCCCTCGACGAGATCGGCGCGACGGGATGGGGTTTAAAGGCCAGCGTCGAGGAGGCGATGAGGTATTGCGACTTCCCCCTCAGAGGGGCGCGAGTTGCGGTCCAGGGATTCGGTTCGGTCGGCAAGCACGCTGCGCGCTTTCTGGGGAAGGAAGGGGCCGTGTTGGTCGCTGCCGCCGACTCGCGCGGGACGATCTTCAATACCAGAGGCCTCGATGTCGAGCGCTTGATCGCTCTAAAAGAAGCGGGCAGGGCGGTTACCGATTACGGCAACGGGGAGAAACTAGGTCCGGACGCCGTGCTCGATATCGAGTGCGAGATCTGGATTCCCGCGGCCCGGCCCGACATCGTTCGCACAGAAAACGTTAATCGGCTCAAAACCAAACTCGTGCCCCAGGGAGCCAACATCCCGTTTACGCTCGAGGCCGAGCGGATCTTGCACGAGCGAGGCGTTTTGGTGATCCCGGACTTTATCGCCAATGCCGGGGGGGTGATCTGCGCCGCCGTCGAGTACCACGGTGGAACGCAGGCGATGGCGTTCCAAACTATCGAGGAGAAAATCCGCACGAACACGCGCTTGGTCCTCGAACAATCGGCGAAGAGAAAGACTCTCCCGCGCGAGGCGGCGCTGGCGCTTGCGGAGCGGCGCGTGCGGAAGGCGATGGGGTACCGGCGGTAAGGTGATACGCGGCCAAGCTGCGGCCAGGCACGCGCTCGGCATATTTGCCAACCGATCCAGAATGACCGAACCAAGCGGGTCCTTACTACCGATCGGCGAAATTGCGGCGAAGCTCGGCCTCGCGGACGAAGACCTCGAACCTTACGGGCGCTTCGCGGCCAAAATCAAGCTTCATCGGCTGCCGGCGCCGGGCAGCTCTCCGCGCGGGAAGCTCATCCTCGTCACCGCCATGACTCCCACCTCCCACGGGGAAGGAAAAACCGTGGTTTCGATCGGCCTTACCCAAGCGCTGGAGAAGCTCGGAAAGAGGTCGGTTGTGACGCTGCGCGAGCCTTCCCTTGGACCCGTCTTCGGGATCAAGGGCGGCGCCACGGGAGGCGGAAGGTCGCAGGTGTTACCGAGCGAGAAGATTAATCTGCACTTCAACGGCGACAAACACGCGGTGACCGCCGCGCACAATCTTCTCGCCGCGCTGATCGATTCGCATCTCTACCACGGCAATGAACTCCGAATCAGCCCCGAGTCCATCGCGTGGCCGCGTACCGTGGATATGAACGACCGGGCGCTGCGGCGCGTCACGCTCGCAGGAGGCTCGAAAGGGTCGCCGAGAGAGTCGGCTTTCGTCATCACGGCCGCCTCGGAGGTGATGGCCATTCTCGCGCTAGCCAGCTCGCGCGCGGACTGCGCTCGCAGGCTCGGCGATATCGCAATTGGGTTTAACGACGCGGGCGAAGCCATTCGGGCCAGCGAGCTTCAAGCCGGCGGCGCAATGATGGCGCTGCTCAACGAAGCCGTCATGCCCAACTTGGTCCAAACTACAGAGCATACGCCCGCTCTGATTCACGCCGGCCCATTCGCCAACATCGCTCACGGGACGAGCAGCGTGATCTCCCAGCGGATGGGTCTGGCCCTCGCCGACTACGTGGTCAACGAGGCCGGCTTCGGGGCCGATCTCGGAGCCGAGAAGTTTTTTGATATTGTCATGCCGGCGTCGAGCCTAAAACCGTCAGCGGCGGCGCTCGTCGTCACGGCGCGTGCCGTGCGGCACCACAGCAAAGACGGATTCCAAGAGGGGCTGGAAAATTTGGCCAGGCATATCGAAATCTGCCGCAAGTTCCGCGTTCCTACGGTCGTGGCTGTCAATCGCTTTCTCGAAGACCCCGATCAAGACCTGCGCGCGATTGTAGATTTCTGCGGCCGGCGCGGCGTCGAATGCGCGGTCGTGCAGGCGTACGACAAAGGCGGAGAGGGCGCCTTAGAACTCGCCGGCAAGATAATCGCGGCTGCCGAAACCGCGGACCCCGAGGCTATCGAGCCTCTCTATGCAGCGGACTTGGCGATCGAGGACAAAGTTGCGCGCGTGGCCGAGGAAATCTACGGCGCGACTGGCGTCGAGTACGCGGCGGCGGCGCGGGCCAAGATCGAAAAATTCTCTGCGCTCGGTTTTGCCAAGCTTCCGGTCTGCGTCGCCAAGACCCAATACTCGCTCTCGGACAATCCCAAGGCGCTCGGGGCGCCAAAGAACTGGGCCCTCAAGGTCACGGAAGCTCATTTGGCTAGCGGCGCCGGCTTTATCGTCCTCGTCGCCGGTAATATGACACTCATGCCCGGCCTGCCGAAAATACCGCAAGCGGCGCGGATAACGGTGGACGATTACGGTCGGATCCACGGCCTCGGTTGATTCGTCATGGCTCCGACCCCGGCCATCGGCTCTTCTCACGGCTGCCAATAGAGTCCGGTATTTTTTCTCATTCGTAGGAAACGGCGCTACGCGCGCAAGTTTTGCGGCAGCGGTTTTGGCCGCAGGACAATTGATTTTTCTGCTTGCGGTTACGTGGCATGGATTGTGCGCGGCGAAATGAACGGACGGGAGGCTTGTCGAGATGCTCAAAGTCGTAGACCTGATGACGG
>DATMAM010000041.1:0-36854 GCA_035559995.1 Candidatus Acidiferrales bacterium | reverse complement strand
AGTATGGACCGGGTCGAGATCGTGGCTTATAAGGCAAATGTGAGCGATGTTTTGAGAGCACCGGCTCTCCCTCATGGGTAATTTGCCATGATCTCCAGAATAACGTGTGACGGTGTCCAAAAAATCGGGGGCGGTACACTTAGAGCTTTTCCGCGAACATGGATTTGTGATGGCGGTACCAGTCGCTCCGGAAGCGCTCTTCGGGATCGTACTTCTTTTTGAGCCTGAGAAATTCAGCGAACTGGGGATAGCAGGCTTCGACTTGTTTGCGCGTCGCCCAGCGATGGTAGGTCAAGTAGTAGCTGCCTCCATGCTCGATGGCCCGATCGATGAGAAGGCGAAAGTCGCCGGCGGTTTTTTCCAGCGCCGCTTGGCTGTGCTCGGTATGCAAATTGAAAATCAGGCAGGCGTAAGGCTCCTTGGCCCAGGCTAAAAAGCTTTCATCGTCTTTTTCGATGAGGCGAAAAGTTCCGAAGATCACGTTGGCTTTGCTCTCGCGGAGATCCTTGCGGACGTCCTCCAGAAACGGAAAGAGTGCGTTTCGGGGAAAGTAGATCTCGGTGATCATCTCCGTTGCCTTCTCTTTCGCGCCGAGCTGGCGGTCCAGTTCGTCGTGGTAATTGTCGATGTAGACGCTGAGCTGGTGAGTGTCGGACCAGTAGCGCTGCCCGGAGGTCGAGAGATAGTAGCGGGAATAAAAATCAAAGGCGGCTTTCTTATCGACGTGGGCGAGGTAAACGAGCTTCTTCCAGTCTTGGGCGGAGAGCTCCTTTTGCGATTCCGCGATAGGTGTTTTGTCCTCGATCGGACGATAGCGCGAGAAGATGCCACGGCGGAGAAAATCGGGTGAATTTGCATCCGTAGAATATTGAAAGTCGCCGTAGAGCGTGCCGTCGGCGAGACGTTGCTGAAATACCGGAATCAGATCGTCTAAATCGAGCACCTCGACGACGCGCTCCAATTTTTGTCTCTTGCCGAGGCGAAGCGTGACGGAGGCAATGACCCCGAAAAGACCGTAGCCGCCGATCGCGAGGCGAAAGAGCTCGTAGTTCTCCTTCCGGCTACAACGCAGGACGTTCGCGTTGGCATCGACAAGAGTGAAAGATTCGACATCCCCGATGATCGGCTTGAGATAAACTCCGCGGCCATGGACATTGGCGGAAAGCGCGCCGCCGATGCACAACCGGTCGGCGCCCGTCTGCTTTTGAATAATTCCCCACTGCCGCGTTTGATTTTTCTGTCTCTCAAGAAGGTAGCCGACCAGCTCAGGCCATTGGATGCCGGCTTCGACCTCGATCAGCCCTTTGTCCGGATCGAAGTTTAGGATCCGATTCATCGCCCTCATATCGAGGAGAATCGTGCCGGTCCCAAACTGCTGGCCGCCCATCGCGTGCATTCCGCCCGCGATGCTGATCGCTTGGCCGCGCGCGCGGGCTTCGGCGATCGTCTTTTGCATCGATTCGATATCGTTCGGCCTGACGACGCCGCGAACGCGCGTGCGATTCAGTTGCGAATGGATGTCGTTCACCACCGTATCGGCCGGAGTTCTTTGCGCTTGCCATACACAGCCGCCAGCCCCGAACGCGCTCGCGACTCCAATTCCTGGAATCGCTTTCAGCAGCTCTCGTCGTGTCAGCATCGATACCTTCCTGATCGGTACGTAGGGGCGTATGGGTATACGCCCCTACGTTTTGCGGATGACCTCCCGGACCGCGCTGTATCGGCCAAGGGTAAACAAAAATCCCGCGAGGGTGAAATGCAAAAGAATAGGAACCGTATGGCCGAGCCAGCGGCGCTCGGGATAGACGGCCATCGTGACGATGTAGCGCAAGATCATGGAGGCGAAGTAAAGGTAGCTCAGCCGGATGAGAATGCGCCCGGTACTTCCAGTGAGTGAGAGGAAGTAACCACGGCCGCGGATAAAATCGCGGCAGACGCAAACCTGAAGTGTAAGAATCACAATTTGTATCGGTAAAAGAATCCGATAGGGGACCAAACCAGACGTTGAAAACGGGGAGGCCGAGGGAATCACCCACTCTTCCATCGACGGTAGAGAAGAGAATTCCAACAACGCCAGAGCCTGCGCCAGCACCCTGACAAAGAAAAGGAAGGTTAGCGCCAGCAAAATCGAGCTGTAAAGGGCGAGCGAAATTCTCACCGGGTTTGGCCAACGAAGGTCGAGCATTTGTCTCTTAGCTGTTTGCCATCCGCAAAGCTACGGCTTTAATGCGATTGAGATCGATTTTCCCTGACCCCAGGAGGGGAATCGAATCGATCCGGTGGATGTCTTCTCTTTTCGGAAGCCACAGCCTGGGAAGCTCGGTGCGGCTCAAATTGTCCCAGAGCTCCTCTGGGGTAATCTGCTGGTGAGTGTAGAATACAACCAGCCGCTCGCCTCTGTGCGCGTCAGGAAGCGAAGCCACTGCACAAGCTGAGTCTTTCAGGATTTGATTGACCGCCTCCTCGACTTTGGAGTGCGGAACCATTTCGCCGGCGATTTTACTGAAGCGAGAAAGGCGATCCGAGATCGTGATAAATCCATCTTCGTCTATGGAGGCGATATCTCCGGTGATATACCAGCCGTCGCGCAGGACTTGGGCCGTCGCATCCGGCCGCCCAAGATATCCGAGCATTCGGCTCGGGCCCCGGACGCAAAGAACGCCTTGGCTTCCGCGAGGGAGTTCCTCGCTCGTGACCGGATCCACGACCTTGACCGCTACCCCCGGAACCGGGCGGCCTACGGTTCCGGCTTTAAATCCTGCGCCGCATGACTCTGCAGCCGTTTTCGGTCTGTTCACGGAGACCACCGGCCCCATTTCAGTGCAGCCGTAGCCTTCCAAGAGATCGAGGCCGATTTTTTTCTTGAATTCCGCGGCGATGGGCGCGCGGAGTTTTTCCGCGCCCGCGAGAGCGTAACGCAAGGAAGAAAACTTTTGAGCGGCGACGCCTCGGATGTAGCTCAAATAGAACGTCGGCGTGCTGCAAAGGATTGTGGCTTTATGTTGGAAGCAGAGATCGCCAATCGTTTTGGCCTCGAGCGGCTTGGAATGATAAACCGTTCCCAGGCCCAGGAGGAGAGGAAACCAAAGAGTCATCGTAAAGCCGAAAGCGTGGAAGAAAGGGATCACGCCCAACATGCGATCGGTAGCATTTAATGGGAACAGTTGAGCGACGGCATCGATATTGGCCAGAATGGCCTTGTGGGAAAGCATCACCCCCTTTGGTTCACCGGAGCTTCCGCTGGAGAAGATCACCGTGGCAAGGCTGTTCGAATCCAACGGCTGGCATAGCGCACGCAGGAGCCGGCCCGGAAAAAACCTTGCGACGCAGGGAGTGAAAAGCTTTTCGATCGGCTTGGCTTTCTGGAACAGATCCTCGAGAAATATCGCTCCTCCTGGAGGCTCTAGATTTGCCTGCGAGACAAAGGCTCTTGAAGTGATGATTGTGCGCATCGCGCACTGCCGGATCGCCGACTCGAGCGCTTCACGGCCCACTGTAAAATTTAGGTTGACAGGAATCTTGCCCGCAAACAGAAGCGCGATGTTGGCCAGCGCGCCGCCGACGCTCGAAGGAAGCAGAATTCCGACTTTTTGCTCTCCCGCGCAGTGCTTGCCGAGCTGTCGCGACAACAGCAGGGCCGCAGTTAGGGCTTGACCGTAATTGAGCTCTTTTCCCGTCGAATCGGCCATGCAAAGCGAAGACCAATGCCGTTTGGCGGCTTTCAGAAAACGGGTATGCAGCAGATCTTTCTCGTTCATATGAGGTCCTGTTGTGCCTCGGGGCACGATTGATTACATGATCTTTTCCACGCGTACCGGCCGCCCCGGCAGTAGGCGGCCGCGTTCAACCGCGGGTAAGCTAAGAAGCACGGAATCTTCGTTCCCATGAGGAAGGCCCGCCTTAGCATGGAGGGATCGAAGGCCTCCAAGCCAGCGGCGGGCATCACTAACATAGACCAGATCTCCCGGCGCGAGCTGAAGCTGGTCCATCGTCCGCTGCGGCAGGCGTACGTAGGGCAGTTCGACCTCGTCCACCCGAAAGTTAAGCACAGCCCAATTTCCTGTTTTCACTTCGCTGGGCTCGCCGCCTTTGAAAGCGCGTTTTGCCGCGCCCACCGTGGGAAGAACGAGTCCCGCGATTTCGTGCTCTGGCTTCGGCCGAGACAGGAGGGTAATCAGGATGGCAAGCGCGAGCGCTACGACCAAACCGAACAGACTCCGCATGTAGGCATGGCCGCTCGAGGCAGGCTCGCCGTGTGCGAGCGGAGTAATCAGTTCCGGGACAAATAGGGATGCCAGAAGCGCGGCAGAACCGAGCAAGAGGGTCCAAAAGGCCGCCGCCGGGCTGAAACGCCTCCAGACTGCTCCAAGGCAAATCACTATCACCATCGGCGGCGTCACAATGGCCGTGAAGTACGAGAGCGCCTGATAGATGGATGCAAACTGCGCGAAAAGGGGAATTGACAAAATGCCGAGCAGGTTGGCCGCGATGGCGATGTAGCGGGCGGTGCGCAGGTAGTATTCGTCGCTTCGCCCGGGTCGAAAAACAGGTTTCCAGATGTCGTTGACAGCGACCGCGGAGACGGCATTGATCAAGGCTTCGAGGGTGCTCATGAGCGCGGCGAGTAGCGCGGCCATGACGAATCCGAACATGCCAGGTGGACACAGCAGGCGCACGACATTCACGAAGATGTTAGCCTCCTCGGAGTGGGACAGGGGAGGAATGAGTCCCTGCGAGAGCATCGCCCAGCCGATCCAGCCTGCGCCGCTTACGGCGACCGCTGCGATCGGCATCAGCACGCTTACGGTAAAGAGCATCGTCTTGCGCGCGTCATGAACTGACTTGACGGACACAATTCTCATTAGCACGCTTTGATTCATGAAGTAGAACGCGATGGTTCCGGTAATGGCGTCGCTCCAGAAGTCACCGATGAAGTGAAACTCGGCCGGTTTGTTAAACTGCGCGAAAGGGAGCTTGTGCAGGTTGGGAAGCGCAGCCCAGAAAGCGCCGAATCCGCCGAGGTAACCAATCCCGAGTAGGAACACTATCCAGCCGGCAGCGAGTAGCAGGAATGCCTGGATCAGGTCCGCCATCATGACAGCCATGGCACCGCCCGCATAGATGACGATGCCCGTGAGAACGGAAATCACCGCCGCGGATAGCGTAACATCCCAGCCAAGCAAGCCATGCATCGCCACTCCGATCGTGTAGAGATTGATGCCGATATAGCCTTGAAGGTAAACGAGCATGATCACGAGCACGGCAATACGGGTACGGCGGTCAAAGCGGCGCTCGAAATACTCCGGCACAGAGGTCAGCCGGTTGTAATAGATGATCGGTAGCCAAACCAAAAGAAAAAGCGGCAGGACAAACCAGTCATTGGTGTACGCGGTTATCGAGGAGAAGCCGAAGTTAAAGCCGTTTTGCGAGTACTGGATGAAGCTGTACGAACCAACCAATGTGGCCGCGCAGGCGATGCTTCCCACCCACCAGCTAAAGCGCTGCCCGCCCAGGAAAAAGTCATTGGTGGTTGTTGTGAAGCGCCCAAACCAGATGCCGACGAGAACAATAGCGACGAGATAGGCCAGTATGACGAACCAGTCGAGCGGGTGAAGCGAAAAGTTCAGAGTCAAAGCTGACGCCGTATCCATGAGGAAGCTTTTGCGGTTAAGGAACTGCCACGATCCAAAATCCGTGAACCACAAGAAAGGCAAAAAATCCTGCGACGAGTATCCTCAGAAGCCACCGGTCAGAAAAGTCCTCTCGACGCAGCGCCCCGCAGCGCATCGCGGCCCAGAGCGTGGCGAAGAACAGAAGTCCCCCGACGCTATATTGGTAGAGCCAAGGGACCCACTTTGCAGCCATAGCTAGCTTCTCGGTCGGACCCCTGCGGGCCGTCGCATAAACGCACGCGCGAGGAGCCGGTCACAACTAGGGGCGAGCTTGACTGCGACGGAGAAGGTCCATAATGCGGCAAGAACGGCAGTCAACACGTCCATGGTGTAGTGCGCCCGGAGGACGAGGACTGTCGAAATCTCAAGTGCCGCGATCAAAGCAGCCGCGACCTTAAGCCACGGGTGTCCGCGGTGCCAGAGCTCAGCCGCTCCATAGACAGCGATGGCGGTGTGACCGGAGAAGAAAAAATCGTTCCCAGTGTCGTAGGTGACGAGCAGTGACGGTATTCCGGGGTTGCGCCATATCATTTGCGGCGGCGGTGGCAACGCGATCAGAGCTTGGCAGATTTGTCGAAGCGCAAAGACAAGCCCTAACCCGAGCAAGGGTCGGACGGTGGGGCCCGTCACACCGGAAGCGAGGAGAAAGCAACCCAAAGCATCGATGACGAGCGAGGTGACGATCAGCAGGAGATTGGTCATGCCGCGGTGAGCGGCGAGCCACTCAGTCAGTGGAGTAAGGAAAACGTGAAGGCCGTCGCCGATGCCTGCGGGAAATCCCCGGGAGCCAAGAAGAGACTGCGTCAAAAACCAGGCGCCTACGCCAGCTACGGCGATGGCAGCGCGCGCCAGTTTAGGCGCCAGCGACGCGTTGAGGGCTTGCGCCGCTAGCGTCTGTTGCATGCAGCCGCCTCCCGCTCGGCATTGATCGCATCGAGCATTTTCTGCACCGCCTCTTGAAGATGCTTGCTCAGGCAGTTCCCGTTGCGGTCACGGTCTTGGCTGACCATAAGCGCTTCGCCAACCTGCACGATCACATGCCAGCGCCCGTGGATCCGCGCCTTATCGGTGGTGTCTTCTTCGAGACGCTCCACGGTTTCGGTCAGTCGCTCCAGGGTCGGATTCGAGCGCACGTAACACGGCGGATAGGATGAGAGTTGAACCGCCAGGTAAATATCCGCGAGATCGCGCCAGCAGGCATCCCGTTTTTCCTGTGAGAGCTTGTTTGCCAGCATCTCTTTAAGGATTGCGGCGCGAAGCGCCTTGACCCGGCCTATGATGTAGCCTGGCGCTTGCCGCTCAGCCACTTGGTCTCAAGCCCGTCCAGCAGGTGGTCCGTCAAAAACTGCAAACGGTCCGTGATCTCGCCGGTTTGGACTTGTCCCAGGTATTCAAGCTCTTTGAGCGCGAGCAACGCCTCGCCGATCTTGACGATGCGCTCGACCAGAGGCCGTGCCTGCCGCCGCCAGCAAAACCGCGCCTCAATTTCGTCGAGCACGCCATGGAGCGAAGCTTCGACCTCGGTTTGCAGGATGTACTTGATTGCCACCGGATGGACGGCAACCGCATCCAGTCGGCCGAGTTTGCCGCGTTGCTTTGCGGCGGCGCCGGCGATTACGGAAATCCCATCCATGAAGGGCCTTAGCACGTCGTTGGTCCGCGAGATGACGCCTTCGGGAAACAGCACCAAAGGACGACGACCTTCGACGAGAATTTCCGTTGCGGCCCGGATCGCCTCGCGGTCCACACCTTCGCGGTACACGCTGAACGCGCCGAGGCGGTTGAGAAGCCACGCCTGAAAGCGTCCTTGCATGAATAGGTGCCAGCTCGCCATGTAGTGGAAAGGGCTGGCGAGATCTTTCCCCAACAGCGCCATCACCATGGGATCGCAGGGACGGCAATGGTTGGGAGTGAGCGCGATTCCGACCCCCGCGCTTAAAGAGTCGCGCAGGTGATCGAGGCCGCGGAACTCGAACGATTCGACGCCGTGTTTACGGCGCAAGTATCCGGGCAGGAATGTTCGCAATGCGCGCGCCCAAAAGGTGCGCTTGTAAGGCGGTACAAAGCTGTAGGGCTTGTCGATGACAATATTTTGCATCAACCTTCCTCGCCGGGATTTGTTGTGTCGAGGCCGGCAGCTTCGTCGTCGTCGGCGACGATAACTAATGGGGGGTCTTCGGTGAAGGTAACGTTGGAAGACGCGAGGGAAACCATCCTGCCTTTGCTGCTCACGACCTGAAGCGGCGTCACGATGTCGACAATCCCGTACCGGTGGTAGGCGTCGAGCTCGACACCGGCGTAAGCAAGAGCGGCAACGATTACGGTCGAGCAGATGTAGTCGCGGCCGATGTCATCCGGTGTCCGCGGCCTGAGGTTCGAATTCCAGAGACCGAACATCCCGGAAAAATCGTAGCCGTACCAATTTTCAGCTTTTTCCCGCACAATGCGGATAAACTCGTAAAGGCGAGGCTTGTTCACCTGATCCCAGTGACTTAACCGGTAAGCATCCCAACGGTACTTTCTCAGCGAATCGAGGTCATCCCCAATGTTGGGTCCTCTTAACGACCAGCTCGAGAGCAATCTGAAGCGGCTCTCGTCGTCGGCATCTTTAACTACCATCGCCATATGCCCGTACTCGAAAAGAGCGTATGGAAGTTTGTTGAGCTTCCCCAACAACAGGATCTCCAGTTGCGTCTTCCACGCCGCTTCACGGTACGCAATGACATCTCCTTCTTTGAGAGTTTCTTTGAGAGCCCGCCAGGTTCGGTCGCCGTCGCGGTGGGGATCGAAAGCCGCTATCCGACGGAACTCCGCTTGATCTGAGGCTCTGCCAGCCGGTGCGACGCCATTGGAAGGGGGCGCTTCCATCCAGTGTAAAATGGGCCAGCCTCCATGAGCCTCCCTCGGGAGAGGACCGAGTAACAGAACGAGCGTAGTTATCGGTAGCCAGCGGATCTTCATTGCCCTCGTCGCTAATTGCGGGTGAGCAACACCGATGCCACTGGTGAGGCGCCGCGCGCAGCTCGTAAGTCTTTGAATTCGAACAGAAATCCGCAGCTATCGGAGCGGTATCTCGGTTCAGGTGCCCGGCTCGTTGGGCACGCTGCGGGTGTGAGGCGGCCAGCGGCTTGGGCGGCGGCTAGTTCCGCAGGGGATCTTTAGAAGCGGGCAGCGGCGTATCGCTTGCCGATAAGGTCGATATAGCGGATCTCGTTTACGATGCCAGTCGCCTGGTCGTGGACCAAGGCGCCGTCTTGGATGAAAGTGATCAGATCGAACGGGCGGGAAGGTTCCGACCCTGCTGCCACCGCGACGTCGTCGGGCGAGATGGTGTAGGAGCCGAACACTTTCGCGATAGGCCAACGGACGTTGATGTAAGTTTGGAACGCTAGCTCGGAGCATACGATGGTATCCCAGGTGTTGTTGTCGAAGCGAAAGTCATACTTTTTGCCGATGTGAGAAAACGCTAGCGCGATGGCCTGCGTAACATCCGCCGGTGAAATCCGGTCTTTTTTTGGACGTAAAATGGCGAGATCGTCGATGTTGAGAAAGCGCTCAATGGTATTAATTTGAATGCCGTCGCGCAGCGCTTCGATGATCGTTTTGCCGGCATCGATGTGCGCCCGATGTGGCGCTACCCAGGGATGCTCTAGAAGCCCAAGTTGGCGGAGGTCGTCCTTCGTGCCGACATAAATCGCGACATGGCCGAAGTGTCCGGGGATGAGTCTATCGGTCAGTCGAAAAGGAGTCTTTTCCAGCAAGATGTCGCCGGGTTTTAGCCGGGCTCTGACAAATTCGACCCAGTGAGATTGCCCAAACAGTTTCCCTTTACGGAACTCGACGGTCCCGACCAGGTTGCCGAATCCTTTTGACACTTGCGCTTTTCCTGCGCCGGCAACGCCAAGCATCGTCGCCGTGGTTTGCCGCAAGTGATAGCGCAGGGCGCGCCCCATTCTCGAGTAAGGACTTTCTCCGACGACCTCTGACAGCGCGGCGCTGGCGGAGATCTCCTTGGCAAAGAAATTTAAGGACGGATCTTCCGGCTGGCGCTGCCGTATGTGGCTGTGCCAGCGGTCAAGCATACGAATCCCCGCCTCGAGCAAAGCACGGAAATCCGTGCGCACGAACTCTCTCTCGATCGCGTCCCAAAACTGCGGCGGTATGCCAAGCGCGGGGTCTCCCTGATTGAGGAGCGACTTGACGCCGGGAATCTTGAGCACGTGCTCTTGGAGCTGCTTCGCGTTTTCGTAGAGCGTCAAGGCGGCCAGAACGGAAATAGCAACCGCGCGGAGCCTGAATTCGGGCTGATAAGGTATGTCGTTCCGCGTAAGCTTGCTCGCGTGCTTAACGGCGAGATGGTAAAGATGTTCGCGAAGCTTTAGATAGTCGCGCTTGGCCGCGTGTACCTGGAAGTGAACATGGCCGCGAATGAGGCCGCCATCGCGCGCGATGGCACTTCTCAGAGCGGGGGCTGTCGCGGCCCAGCTTGCGCGAAGCGTCTTGGAACGCTCGACCAAAGCGCGAAGCTCCCTTTCGTCCCCAAGCAAGTTTTCCTCGATGGCGCTTCGCAGGAGCGCGTAGCTTTGTTCTCCCGCCTGAAGCGCTGAATCGATTCCGTTGGGATAGAGAGCGAGGAAAGCTTTGTCTCCCTGTTTGATGTGGCGCGCCAATTCGCTGCGATACTTTTTTAATCTGGCAAGCGCCTCCGCAAACAGATCGCGGTAGTGCGCATCCGCTGAAGTTTGCAAAGAACTGTCCCAACTTCCTTCGGGGATATTCCGCTCAAGGTCAGCGTCGTTCCATACGGCAACCAATCTTGGATCGTGATGCAGCACGTGACCGACCGAGTGGAAGTTCTGCACGAGGTCGCTGGCCGCCAGAAGCGCCAGGCTGACCTCGAGGAGAAGCAGACGGAGTTCCCGGCCTTGCGGTCTCTCGACGATCGCCGAAGAATTGAGCAGGGCGATCGTCATGAGCGGCTCCCGCAGCGCGAAGTATTTGTATTTTTGCGTGCGAAGGTTTTTGAGAAAAGCTGCCGGAAGCTCTTCTGAGTTTGCGTGCTGGCGCGCCGCGACAGCCAGTCTTTCCAAATCCTTGCGCAGAAAGAGGCTTTGCGCGCGCGCCTGAGAGTATTGATTGATGTGGGCAGCAACGGGATCGGCCGTTGCGCTTCGATTTTCAGCCGAAGAGCTGGGTTTGCAGGCTGTGAGGTAAAGAATCAGGACCGAAATAGCGCCGTAGATCATCGCCCGTTGGGCGCGACGACGGTCGCGGCCGAGTCGTGTCTCCAAAGACCGAACCAGCCGACCGTGACTCATGAATTAAAAGCCTCTGACGGGACGCCGTGTTAAGGCGGCTTTGCGCGTGTCAGTCCGGAATCTAGGTGACCGCACGACACTTTGTCAATCGCAGCTTTTGGAAACGGTTCGGTGCAGAGGCGCGATATGCCAGTCAAGTTAGCGCCGCCACGCCCTCACCAGAGCAGGTGCTTAATCGCTTCCCTCGTTAGACGTGAGCTTTCGCCGCCATGGCGAGGGCCCGAAGCGCTTCGCGGTCCGCTCCTTCGCGATAGACGCTGAAGCAGCCCAGGCGGTTCAGCCACCAGGCCCGGAGCCGCCCCTGCATGAAGAGGCGCCAGCTCGCCATGTAAAAGAAGGGGCGGCCCACCTCTTGGCCCAGGAGTCCCATCACCATCGCGTCGCAGGGACGGCAGTGGTTGGGGGTGAGCGCGACTCCATGCCCCGCGGCGAGCGAGGCGCGAAGGCGTTCGACGCCCCGCAGCTCGACCGCTTCGATGCCGTAGGCGCGGCGCAAAAAGGGCTTAAGCCAAAGGCGGGCGAGCCGCGGCCAAAACGATCCCTTGTGGGGAGGAACAAATCGATAAGCCTTGTCGATGACGGTCGGTTGCACGCGCAAGCGCCTCTTAAGTCGCGCTTTGCTTCTTGCTTTCTTGGGAGCGAAAAATTATCAGGGGATCGAGGCCTTTTTTCAAGCTCTGCGCCACCTTGTCCAGAGCGGGGAGCCGCTCGGCCGACGTCGGGTGATGCGAGAGGAAACCTCCGCTGAGACTCTCGGGCGCCTTGACCGCCATTCTCTTTAACAGATCGGTTGCGCCGTCGACGTTGAAACCGGCCTTGTGAGCCCAGACCAGCCCGTAGAGGTCGGCCTCCCGCTCCTGATCTTTCTCGTATTCTCTCGTGGCGGCGTTGACCAGTAGCATGCCGATGCCGCTGGCCGGACCGAGCAGGACGCTCAGGGCCTTCTTGGCGTGCTTGGCGCCCATATGACCTCTGGCGGCATGTGCCGGCTCATGAGCCAGAACAATCGCCAGCTCATCTTCGCTTTTCAAAAAGCGCATCATCCCGCGCGTGATCCAGATCGACTGGCCGTCGGTCCAGGCGTTCACCGCGTCGGGATGCATCCTGCCTCTCGCCTGCTCAATCCCGCCGACGAAGTGAAATTTGACGCGGAGCCTGTTCCCCGCCGCCGTTCGCAGGCACGCCCCGACCTCGTTGATCTTCCCCTCCATCTTCTGCTGCCACTCCCGGGCGTCGGCCAGGAGACGCGCCTGGAGGGCTTTCTCGTCCTCGGCGCTGATCCTCGGGCCGGTCATAACGGCGGCGCAGCCCGAAAGAAAGAGGGAGAGGAGGACCGCGATCGCTCGCAGGGCTCGATTTCGGGATGGGCTTTTCATGGAGTCCAGCATGGCTCGCTCGCTTTCTGATTTTTGCCTACTGCGGGCGAGCAAGGCCCTGCCACGGCCGCAAGGCCATGATAGATCGAAAGAGTCGTGACTAGTGTCTACTGGATTGGGCGGTGATCGGGTCCGCCCGGGCGCATCCGCCAAGCGGAATTGGCGGGCTTCTGGAATTATAGGAGCACTGCAATTCTCAGCAGCATTGAGGAAGAAATTTTCAACGAGCGCGCCGTAGAACCTCTTCTTTCGTCAATTCGCCTTCGTCGAGATCGGCGGCCAACTTGATGTCCTTTCGAAACGCGTCGCCATCTTCGACCGTCATAGTGTACCCGACCTCGATAGCGATCCTCCGAGCCTCATCGATGTAGCGATAGATGCACTCCCTTGCGCTCGGGCATTTTGCAAGCTCAGCTTCGCTGTGGAAAGGGTGTGTCAATGTGCGGAGGGCTTGAGCATACATCGAAGGCGGGTCGGTCGTCGGCTCATAGAAATAGACGGCGCGGTCATCTGCGCCGTAGACGAAGGCAACCTTGAGTTTGCTCATCTCGCTCTCCACTAGGGTACCGGGAAAAGAGATGGTTTCTATGGCGGCGGCTCCCAAGGCGAGGCCTCCGCAGATCGGGCCGTAGAGGAGACATATCAATAAACCTTTCCCTAAATCTTCCTTTGCGGGATCGCCTTTTCCCTTTAGCTGGCGTCTGATGGAGTAAATCTCAATCGGCCTTCCCAGAGCGGTCGTGCCGGCGGAGGCGGGAGCTCCAAAGCGCTCTTGCGCCTCTTTGCGGCTCAGCCCGGAGGGGATCTCATGGAGACCAGAGATGCCGCTTCTCGCAACCAAAGTGGCGCATCCAGCGACAGTGAGGAGCATGGCGACCGTAAGGATGGCTATGCTGAAATGTGTTTTGGGCATGGCGAGCCTTCGATTGGAGTTTGTGACCGAGCGTACTTGATCGGTCCGCCGTCCGGCTTAAAGGCCGAGACGGCGGCCCCACCAGCGCATGAGCGCCTGTTCTCGCGTGATTCTGTGTTCATCCAATTCCTTGGCTATCTCCAGGCTCTCCTGAAATTCCCGCTCTTGTTCGGGAAGTAGCTCATGTTCGACCTCGCTCGCGCGCATTCGGGCTTCCTCCATATAGCGCTCGACGCAGTCCTTCGCGCTCGAGCACTTTGCGAGCTCGGTTTCCCTTGCGAACGGGTGCGTCAACGTGCTGAGAGCTTGCCGATATCTCGAAGCGGGATCGGCATCGGCGACGTAGTAGTATAGGACGTGGTCATCGTTCCCATAGACGAAGGTGACAGAGAGCTTGTTTCGGTTACTTTCCCTGACGGCAAACGGAAAAGCAACGACGTCAAACACCGCCATGGTCAGACACGCTAACGGGATCGGGTGAATGGGAATCATGCACCCCGTCAGCAGGTCCGCCAGGAGCTTGGTGGCGTCTTCTTTCATGACTCGCTGTCTGATTCGGTACGTCTCGGTCGGTCTGCCGAGGTGCGTAGTGCCCGAGGATGCCGGAGTTCCAAATTTTCCTTGCAGGCTCGATTTACTCAGGGTAGTGGGGATCTCATTCACCGCGCTGATACCGGAATTGAGCAACATCATTGTCGCGCACCCGGGCAGAAACAGCAGGACTGTGATGACCGGGAGCAGAAAGAGCGCGCCGCGAGCGCGCCTCGGAATCGGCGCTGGCGTTGCCTGCTCCGGTGCGGCTGGTCTCGAGCGTGAACGAGGAATGGGAATCATGGGCCTTTCCTCCGCGTCACGGCGTCGGGTTATCCACAACGAATTCCTGATAGTGATCCGGGACCCGCGTTCCGGCGATCAGCTCGATGAGGGCCTGGAGCCCGGTGCGGATCACGACGCGCTCGGGATGGATCTCGGATCCATGCCCGGCGAGGCAAACCGGATCGAGGGGGGGCACGATGTGCGTGTCTCCCTGATCGCCGCAGGGTCCCCGCAAGACGCTGTAGAAGTGCACGGGCACGCCGTTAAGAACCAACGCTTCGACGGTCTCCCGGCCCTGGTTGTAAGGGACCAGCCAGTCGTTCACGGCATGAACGACAACGGCGCCGCGGACTCCGCTAGCGGCGATCTCCCCGCCGCGAGGCGCCGGGGAGCGCCTGGCATATTCTTGCGGAACAGTGGCAGGGATGCCGCCGGTCTCCGACTCGATGTGGTCAGCGACGTCGCGGGCGAAGCATCCCACTCCGGTGGGGTCCAAAAGGGCCTCGCCGCATGACGCCCCCACGGCGCGGGCTTCGGCCCACGTTTCCGATAGGTTGGTCAACCCTTCCACGTCGACCCAGTAATCGAAGAGGCCGCGGGATTCCGCTAGGGCCATCCCCGTGATGCCGCCACCCATCGATGCTCCGAAGAGACAGGCCGTCTCGACCGGATGTCGCAGTCGGAAGTGGCGGGCGACGACGAGAACCTCGGCCGCGCCGCGCGAGTAGCCGACGAACGTTTCAGAGTAGTTCATCGCAACCGTAATCGCTCCGTGCGAGGCGATCTCCTGGAGGATGCCGTGCGTGACCCACTCCCGGGCCGTATGGGAGAACCCATGCCCGACGACGACTTTAATGGCGTCCTCCTCCCGTTCCTGCTCACGGGCGAAGGGCAATCCGGATGCCAGACCGTTCCATCGGGCCGATCAGCCGGAGCGACGGGAAACGCCGCGCTGAGCAACAGCCGTTTGATGCGGCGATCGGGGAATCGAAGCGCGAACGAAGGCGAGATGAGATTTACCGGCTCATGGGGTGCCTGGCGGAGTAGGCGGCGGCCAAGCCGGCCGCCCAAGATGCTGGCCAGTCGTATTGGCCCCGAAGGCGCGGCAAAAACGTTCAGCCGATGGTTGGCTCCTCACTGCATGCCTAGGAGCCCCGCAGGGACGAAAAATCCTTCCAGCGGATCCCCAGGCTCTCGAGCACCCGGGCCTGGCGGTCGAAGGAGCTGAGCGCCTTGGCGGCCCTCCGGAGTCCGTTTCCGAGCGCGGGATAGGAGAAGACCGGCAGGGGGTAGTCGGTGCCGAAGAGGAGCCGCTCGTGCAAACAGCCGTTCGAAGAACTCTCTTTGCGTTGAGAGTTTGACCACCCAATCCGACCCTGCGGACAGAAGCAGCACCGGCACATGGATAGCGCCGGCATCCTTTACGATCCGGGTCGAAACGTCATAAAGATCGAGCAGGATGTTATCGGCGATTTGCCGGAAGATAAACTCGTCTTTGTGGTAGCTCTCGGCTTGGTTCAGATCGTGCGTCAGCAGCTTCGCTTTGACGTAGCTCTTCACGTACCCGTTGCCGAGGAGCCGCTGCTTCAGCCGCAGCCCAGGAATCGCGAAGGGAACATAGAGCTTGACGCGAAAAGCGGGCGTTGCCAGAACTAGCGCGCGGATGGGAGGCGCGTAATCATGTACCCAGCCGCTGACAGTGACGGCACCAACGCTGTGGGCCAGGACCGCCATGTTCTCGATCGGAATGGCGTGCCGGCGCGCGACGAAGTTCACGAAGGCATCCACGTCCCGCACCAGCACGGAAAAGTCAGCCGCGTATCCCCTTTCGCCGGGCGACCGGCCGTGCCCGCGCGCATCCCAAGCAAAGATGCTGAAATCTTCGAGCCTCAAGTCCTCGACCAGCTCCTTCATCCTTCCCGAATGTTCGTGACCACGGTGAAAGATGAGCAGCGCCTTGTCGCTCGGGCGTTCCGGCCTCCATGCGCGGTAGAAGAGCTCAACCCCGTCCCAGGATTTCATGGTGTGCTCGGTCGCTTTAACCTGTGCGCTCATAGAGATCTCCGAGAGCAGCTAGGGAGGCCCGCCGACCTACCGATTCATATTCGCCGCGGTTGGTCGGCTGTAAGGCTGGGTTTCAATTCCATGACTGCCCGCCTCAGCTCGTCGGCGACGCGGCGCGCGCCCGCATGATTGGGGCTTACGGACTCAAATCTCCGGGGCGCGCCGAGGATCAGCCGCAATCGCTTCGGCCTCGGTAAAATGTTTCCTTTCGGCCACGCTGCAAATGCTCCTGATAAGTAACAGGGCACAACTGGAATCGTTGTCCCCGCCACCAATATCCCGATACCGGACTTGAATTCGTTGACCTGACCCGTCACCGAACGAGTCCCTTCTGGAAAGATGATCAGGATGTTGCCCGGGTTGGCGAGCAACTGCCGGCAGAGCGCCAGGCTCTGGCGTATATGCGTCGTGCGGCGAAACGGCAAGGCGTTCACTACGACGGCCGAGAGGGCAACGCGCGGAATGCTGGTAAAAAAATAGTCGGAAGCGGCGGCGGGAAACGCCCGGTGCAGCTCGCGCAGCGGCAGCGCGGCGAGCAAACAGAGCGCATCGAGATGGCTGGAATGGTTGGCGACCATCACGAAAGAGCCGTCCGACGGTAGATTCTCGCGGCCGATGATCTCAAGCCGATGATAGACGCGAAGCCATCCTCGCAAGCCCAGCGCGGCGAGCGAGCGCAGACCGTAAACCAGCATGTCCGGCTCGCGAGGAAAACGGCGCAGCCGTTCAATGATCGGCTCTTCTAAATCAGCCGCCGTGTCATAGCGCCAGTCCTTCATTGCCGGCGCGCTTAAAAGTGCTTGTAGAAGTAGTCCACCATATGCAGAAACAGTGGGCTGGTATAGATCAAACTGTTGATGCGGTCCAAGATTCCGCCATGCCCGGGAATGAGCGCTCCCGAGTCCTTGATGCCGAGATCGCGCTTGATGAAACCCAGTGAAAGGTCGCCCAGTTGGCCGCCGATGCCGATGATCAATCCGGCGAGCACGAGCTGGAGCGGCCCAAAATGCGGAAACGAAAACCAGAGCAACCAGGGAAGGACCAGTGACACGATCAGCCCGCCCCATGCGCCCTCCCAAGTCTTGTTCGGGCTGATATTGGAGCGTAGCTGATGGCGGCCGAAAAGCTTTCCGAAGATAAATGCGGCGACGTCGTTCAGCGCAACCGCAAAGATGAGATAAAGGAGATAGCCATAGGCGTATTCCGAGTTGGCCAGGAACCCAAGGTGGCCGAACATCCAGCCGATGTAGATAAAACCCAAAATGGCTAGGGAAACGGCCTGGAGCTGCCCAGCTGGCTGATTCCGAACGATGGGGATCAGGAGCAACCCAGCAATGCCAAAAACAGGTACGGTCATGAACAACCCGTACCAACCCGGGCGGCCGTTGTTGGGGTCGGGGACAAGCGTGGTCATTCCGACGGAGATAATGGCGAGGTATACGGCTCCCGTCATCCACCAGTCGCGGTAGAGTCCGGTCGCTCGCGCAAATTCCTTTAATCCAAAAATGGCCAACAGGGTAAACAGAAGGATGGTCGCGACACGGCCTGCGAAGATCGCGCCGATGAGGACGGCGGACATCACAAGCCAGCTACGGTAAGTGGTCCAGACGGAGCGGACGTCCCTTTTGAGTCCCCAGGTGGCCACGGCAAGCGCCAGAGCGGCGAGAACGAGAAAAGCAGCCACAATGTAGAAATAAAGACGGAAGACATCGCTTTGCACTGCGGCTGCGGGCGACATGCGGGTCAATCCCTCTTCCGGCCTAAGCTCTTTTCCCGCAGCGCGCGCATGATACGGGCGAGCCGAACCCAAATAGTCTGCACGCACCCCATCACCACAACGAGGCATGTCCAATCCAGAATCATCAACCCGGCGAATGAAGTGTTCCCACTTAAGGATAGAGAGCCGAAAGTCGCCCACGCCCCGACATGCAAAACAACCATGCGCCATGGTTTCGCCATGACCCCGCTGAATTCTCGCTGCACGCCGACGGCTTGGCCCAGCATGCCCACGTAGGCGGTGAGGAGAGCAGAGATGGCAGCCCAGTAGCCGCTCAAAGAAGAGTTTAGACCGCTATGGGCAACCCCGACGAAGATCAATACGTCCGAGATTCGGTCCGGCAGGTCGTTAAGAATTTCGCCGCGCTAACTCGCCGTGCCCGACTCTAGCGCCACCATTCCGTCGAGCATGTTGAACCAGAGGCGCAGGTAGCAAAACACCGGGCCTGCGATCAAGAGCCAGGGGAACGCCGCGGACTGCCAGAAGCAGAGAGCCGCGAACGCGGATGCGAGAATCGACAAGTAGGAGATTGTATCGGGGTGGATCCCCCGGGACACGCACAGACGCGCCGCGCCCCGTGCCGTCCGGCGAAACGCGTCCGCAATCGGACGGCGTGAGGTCGGATGATAATCGTCCGTCGCGGTCGGCGGCTTCGGTTTCCTTAGATTCAAACTCGGCGGTAAATTAAGGGAAGTAGCATTTGCCTGTCAAGCGGTCAGCGAATCGAGGCGAGCGGGCATTGTGGGGTCGAACTTCTACAACTTTCTTGGCGCGTCGTAACTCGTGGCTTGCCCGGGGTTTCGCCTGCGACCATCGGGTCATTAACGAGCGGTCGAGGTCGATCAGAAACGTTGGCCTCCGAATGCACCAGCCGTCCATCTTCCAACCGTAAGACACGATCGGCAAATTGCACGATCCGCAGGTCATGACTGGCAACCACCACGCAGCGCCGCTTCTGTTTGGCGTAGGCTAGAAGCGTTTGAATAACATCAAAGCCTTGCTTGCTTTCCAGGCTCGCGGTTGGCTCGTCGGCAATGACCAGTGCCGGTTCGTTGGCGAGCGCGCGCGCCACGGCAGCGCGCTGCTTTTCGCCTTGGCTTAAAGTGTCGGGAAACTTTTGCGCCAGATGTTCAATGCCAAACTGCCGGAGCAGTCTCCGCGCGCGCCGGCGCGCGTCGGCCGGCGATTCTCCGGCGAAGCGAAGGACGAGGGCCACATTTTCACTGACGGTGAGGGAATCGATCAACAGAAACGTTTGAAAGACAAATCCAATGCGCTTGGCCCGGATCTGCTGCAATTCGCCGGAAGAATACTCCTCCACGTTCTTTCCGAAAATGATCACGGATCCCGAGGTCGGCTTCATTAGACCCGCGATCAATGTGAGGAGGGTGGTTTTCCCGCTGCCGCTCGGGCCTAAGAGCAAGACCAGCTCCCCCGGAGACGCGCCTAAGCACACCTCCTGCACGGCCTGGGTTTTGTGCCCGTCGGCGCCGAATACTTTGGTCACATTGACGAGCTCAAATACGTGGCTCGGATCGTGTTTTAAATTCATGAAAATGCCTCCAGGGGATAAATCCTGCGCAGCCTTTGCATCGAGATGAACGAGCTTAGAACGCTGATCGCTGCGGCGGCGGCGAGAACCGCAGCGATCTGTCCAGCAGATGATTGGGCGGTGATCTCCGGCGCGAGCTTTTCGATCAGACTCGTAAGCGGGAAGAAAACGATGAGCGCGAGAATACCGGCCGCAGCCACAATTAGGAAAGCTTGCTCCATGACCAGGCGCGGTAGGAAACCCGACGGTGCGCCCAGAGTCTTGAGAATCGCAAAATCCTTTCGTCGTTCCAGAATGTTGATCGAAAGCAGAAGGCTCAAAATTGCGGTCAAGACAATAGCTCCAATGGCCGCGACGGTGTACAGAAAGGGGAGAAGTCCCGTTTGCATCTCCCGGATGTTGTTTTGAAGGAACTGCTCGTGCTCGTAGACTTCGACGCCGCCGAGACGATCACGGATCGCGGCGGCGACGGATCGGGGTTGGGTGCCTTTGTGGATTCGCACGAGGTAGCACGTGACCAGGCCGGGAAATCCGACCAACGACTGCGCTTGCCTGAGCGTGACAAACGCATATTGAATCACAAAGGCGTTGGTCCCGGTGCTGAACCCGACTACTTTGAGGGTATGATCTTGGATCCGGACCTGGTCACCGATCTTGAAATTAAATTTTGCCGCGAAGGCTCGATCGAGCACGATCTCATCGTCGTTCCCAACCGACACACCGTCCACAAGCTGTGGCGGGCCGCCGACGCCGGTTTTTGGCTCAAAACCCGTTAGAAAAACGGTTGCGACCTCAGAATCTTTCTCGACGGCGGACAGGAGTAAAAGAATGGGCGACGCGGATTCGACTCCCGAAACGGTCTCGATAATTTCTCCGTGCTCCGCCGAAAGAAGCGATGAACCGCGCAGGATGTTCCAGGCATTGCGCTGAAGCACCCAAAGGTCGGCAGGATTCTTCTGAATGTATTCGACGGAGCCTTTAGCCACGCCGTTATAGGTCGCGAACAGGAAAAGCATTAGAACGATGCATAACGCAACCCCGCTGATCGTGAGCGCCAGGCGAAGCGGCTGGCTGCGGAGAATTCTGACGGCGTATAGGTCCATAAAAATCTCAACTTACTCCTTTTTCTCAAAACGGATGCGGAGACCGTCCTGGGGACGGTTCGTCGGCAGGTAGCGTGGGCGGAGATTTTGGTCCGGCAGCACGCTCCAGTCATAGCCTTCCAGGAGGATGGCGGTGAGGATTTTCATTTCCATGCGCGCAAACCCCTGACCGATACAGCGCCGAGCGCCGCCGCCAAATCCAATGAGGCTAAAGCGGGTGCGATCGTCTTCGCGTCGCGTCGGCGAAAACCGGTCTGGGTCGAAGCGCTCCGGGTCGCGGAATAGTTCCGGCATCATGTGAGTGAAAAGGATCGAGTAATAAACTGTCGCTCCAACCGGCACGTGATAGCCGTCAAAATCAAAGGATTTAACCACTTTGCGCGGGAGGCCGGTGAGGACCGAGTGCCGGCGCTCAACTTCCTTCAGGACCTGATCAAGGTAGGAAAGCTGCGAAAGATGTTCGACCGCCAGTGGCTGACTCCTGGTTACCTTTTCCAATTCATCGCGGAGCCGCAACTTGATCTCAGGACACCGATCCAGTTCGAAGAGCAGCCAAGTCATGCTGCTTGTCGTGGTATCGTGCGCCGCCAGTACGATCATCATGACGTGGGAAATCATCTCCTGTTCGCTCAGCGGCTTGCCGTCTTCGTCAGTGGCCGCTACTAACATGCCGAGCACGTCGGCCCCTGGCTCTTTGCGCCGCTCCGCCAGCCGCGCTTGAAAATACTCGCGCAGTGACGCCACGGCCCTCCGCGCGCGGCCGTACTTGGTCCAAGGAAGATCCCACGGCGGGAAAGCTTGAGTCCCCTTCGCCAGCGTGTCAAAGAGCTGGCTCAGCCGCCCGACTTCCTCGCTCGTGTTCGCTCCCAGGAGCAGACGCGCGGCAATGTCGAAAGTAAGCTTGCGCAGCTCTGCGAAAGCCACAATTCGGCCTTGCTCCGCCCAGCGGCGGGCGTGCGCGTGACTCAGCTCGGTCATGGCGTCAAAGTAGCTTCTCAGAGCTTTCCCGTGAAAAGCTGGCAGGATGATTTGGCGATGCCGGTCGTGAGCCGGTCCGTCCTGAAGAAACAGATTAGTCGAAAACAGCCTTCGATCCATGAAGAGTTCATATCCCCCAGCCCATTCGAAATGATCGCGGTGGGTTGACAGGATGAACTCATTCGCCTCCGGTCCGAGCATCGTGATCTCGTGACGCCCGTAGATGGAACTCTTGAATATCCGGCCGTAGCGCTGGTAGCGATCGCGGAGAAATTTCAGGGGATCGCGGCGCCAGGCGATTGTCTCGCCCAGCCATGGCAGGCCATAAGATCCCGGCGGCAGCGCGAGACCGGGACCGTTATGATGGTTGGCGCTCATAAGACTCCTGACCGGCGATTTCGCGATGTCTCGCGCGGGCGTGAGCCGTCCCTGAAGGCACGTCGCACAACGTGAAGCTGCCGTAAAAGAAGGTCCGATCCGTTGCGAAGAATTGGCGCGAGGCCAACGCCGCGGGCCGTATCTGGCGGGCCAGAGACGGTGGAATCATTCGAGGAACGAATAGAGTCCAAAAGGCCAATTTGCCGCCAGGCCTCGAAGCGCGCGCGATTGAGCGCAGGGCACGCTCAAATTGCGGCTCGGACATGTATTCGAAGATGTCAGAGAGATTAAACTTGGAAAAACTCCCGGTAGGGAGGGCGTCCAAATACGCCTCCAGATCCGCCCATACCAGTCGAATCCGGTTCACGTTCTTCTTCAAGTAAAGAAAAGAGGACTCCGCCAGGTACGGATGCGTTGATTGCAGGTCGCGGTAGTGGCCAGTCAAAATATATTCGATAAAGAAATTGTCTCGGATCGGAATTTCCGCGATGCCACGCCGGATGCGCCTTAGGAGTTCCGCGCCGATAGGGGTGTTGGTTGCATGTTCAAAGAACGAGAACTCTCGGCCGAATCGACTGAGGAACGCCTGGCTGAAAAAAACGCTGAAGAGGGAGCGCCATCTACGGGTGTTCCAAACCTGATCGTACAGAGATCGCTGTTGCTCCAGCGAGGAAGCGTCAAGCAGCTTCTCGACGGTCCTTTGGCTGTGAATCAAAGGCAGCGCGCAGCGGCGGAAGATTTTGAAATAACTTTCCAATTTTCCGCAGTGAATGACCCCTCGAAGCAGTTCTTTCCTGCGCGCGTCCCAATAGGATCTGGCTTCCTCACTTAGAGCCGGCCGAACGAGCGCGTAGAGCTCGCTACGGCGGGCGGAGGGGCGAGCGCCGAGGAAAGCAACAAAATCCTCGTAGTTGAGAGTCTGCAGCGCGCGGATCTTAAGCTCGATAAGACCAATTTGCGCAGCGTTTCGATCAATGACCGTTAGAGACCTGGGATTGTAAAGCAGCAACGCGAGGCTATTGTCTCCGGCCGAGCCGATCGAGAGAACATCGTCCTGCGGCGAAATCCGGAGCGCGCCGGCGAGCGTTCGGGGGTCTTCCCAGCACTGCGAATAGAGCGGTCGGCTCATGGTTGCGAACGTCCTTAGTTTCGCCTAGCAGCCAAGGGCCTTGCGCGCGTCCGCGGGAATCAGCCGCGCATTGGGCGCAATCCCGCCGGAGGAGGCCTTTAGGAAATCGATAAAAAACTCCGTATACGAAGAGTAGACTGAGCAACCTGCCTGCCGGTATTCGTCCCGCAAGAGCCGGTGGACCTTTGGGAGGTTGTACCAGGGCACGGCGGGAAAAAGATGATGCTCGAGATGATAGTTAATGTTGCACATCATGAAGGAGACCCAGCGATTGCTGACAACTGTGCGCGTCGCGGTAAAGACGTTTCCTCGGGTTGTGAGCCCATGCTCCGCGACCGCGCGGAGTTCGGTCAGATGCGCGGAGATCAGCAGGGGAAGGATCCATAGCTTGAGGACGGTGTCGGCGGGGAAAAGCCAGAAAATGGCTCCAGCAAACGCCGCGATCAAGACGTATTCGATCAGAGTTCTGACGCGCGCCTTCGGGTTTCCCTTGGTGAGACCGATCCATGGCAGATAAGTCAGAAATCCGTAAGCGCGGATCCAAATGGAGACGTAATAAAGACAAGCCGAGCGGAGAGAATCCCTGAAGTTTGCGCCGACATCGTTCGGGTCGAACGTGGAACCGCGGCGCTCATGGTGGGCGAGATGATTGGTGCGAAAGCCCGATACCGAAAGCAAAATGGGCAGGCCACAGAGAAAGCCCACCCATTGGTTCAGGACCGGGTGTTTGAACAGAAGGCGGTGGCTGGCTTCGTGCAGCAAAACGGTAAAGCCGATGAGAGAACCAATGATCGCAAGGTTGCTGAACAGCTGAACCACGAAGCGATCCGATGCCAGCGCCGCCCATGCAGCAACGGCCCAGAGCGCCACAAAGAAAAGAATTCTCAAGTTGTGCCTGTCGTCGAGCCGGTGCAGCCTGCGAATCGCCGCGCGCTTTTCAGGCGGAAGCGTCGTGAGGTCGATAGCTTCGAGACCTTTCGGGTTGTTGCAAAAATAGATCTCGGCAGACGGTTTGCGCTCATGCCTGGTTGGGAGGGAAAATCCTGTTTTCATAACGTCTCCTCACAAGAGTCATCAGTCCCTAGGGCGCTCCCGATCGAGTCGCCAAGTTTCACAAACGTTTCGAGCCCGGATTTTGTCCGCCGGCACAGATCTTCGTCGAGACGAATCCTGTCCGGTTGAAAGAGCAAGACAACCGTTGAACCTCCCAACTCAAAGAACGCTTTATGCGCGCCCTTGGCGACGCGCTTTCCGGGCTCGTACCTCTGTTGGATCGATCCTACCGTGAACGCTCCAACTTCAACGATCGCGATTTGGCCGAAGTGGTCGGAGTGGAACAGAGTCAATACGCGATAGTTTTCTGTATAGATGGGAATGAGGGAGCCCAACGCGTAGGGACCAACGGCGTAATACTTTCCCTTGATCGGCAGGGTTCTGCCGGGATTCCCGGAATCGGGAAAGTGAATATGGTGATAGTCCCGGAGGCTTAAGCGACTGATCACCATGGACCCGTTGGCGTATTGCCGGGCCAAAGTCTCGTCCTGGAGAAATTCGCGCAGGTTAAAAGCGCTCCGCTTGACTTGAAAGGTCATGTCCAGCGGGACCACCGGATAAGCAAGGATTTTTCCGTCTGTGGGCGCGACGCAGACGCGCGGGTCTCGGTTGATCGAGCGCTTGGAGAGATCAATTTCGCGTGTGAAGAAGTCGTTGAAGTCCGTGAAGGCTTCCAGAGGGCGGACCAGCTCATCCAGGCTCACGCGCATCCGTTCGGCGAAAGGTCTAATTTTGCGCCGGCTCCAGCGCCGCTTATGGAACCAGCCGTAAAGACGCGAGAAGAGCTTCTGCCGGAAGATCAGCTCGGTCATGAGCCTTCCTGATTGACTGTTGTAAGACCACCAAAGAAAGGCGTCCGCGTAGACCGGTTCCGTCAATAAGGCGCCGCTGGCGCGGTCGTAATAGGTCAGGCCGAAAGAGTCTCTCATAGCTTTAGCTCGTAAAGCGCGTACTCGCGTTGCGCGCCGCTGATATCGGCGCGGGCCAACCGGGCCATGGCGCTTCCCCGCGACATCAAGGCGATGAGCACCTTCTCGTATCCTTCATCCAGAATGCGGCGGATCGTGTAGTAGAAGGCAGCTCTGCCGAAGTCGGCCGGCTTCGTAGTTTCGTTGGGAATACTGCCGCAGAGATAGAACACGACCCGATCGGAGACGCGCCGGTTGGCGAGAAATTTTATCCTGGCGATGAGATCGGTTCTCCCATTGGCGGCGCGGGCCGCGTGGGCCACGTCGTAGAACGCTCCGGCAAAACCCACAGGAACCTCATCGCTGTTGTAAACCAGCGTAAGAAGACGCGAATGAACGGCGTGCCGGTTTGCTTTGAACCGCTGCTCAAAATCCGCAAACGGAATCGGGGTGAAGCCCACAAATTCACGAAAAGAAGCGTTCAAAACGAAGTGAAGTTTGCGCAGCGTTTCGTTGAACTGTTTCGGCTCGAATGGCTCGAAGCGGTAGCCCCGGCCGAGGAGCCTCTCAAAACACGGTTGCGCCGGAGCAATGATAGATTCCAGTGTTTCCCGCCCCGTGATTTCGACCGAATGCCAGCGACGCAGCGGCAAAAATCCATATCGCTCAAAGAAGGCTGGATAGAAAGGCTTATTGTACGGTTCGCCAACAAACAGATTCTCCCCAAACCCGCGGGTCATCAGGCGATAGCCATGCCAGATGTCGAAGTTCATGGGACCCCAGATGCGGCGGACTGCACGCTCGTCGCGGAGCCATCGAACCGCTGCGTCAAGGAGCGCCTCAGCCGCCGCATAGTCTTCGGTGCACTCGAAAAAACCGACTGCGCCTACCGGCGCGCCATCCCGGTCTTTAAGATCGCTATTGACGAACGCAGAGATGCGCCCGATTTCCGCCCCGCCCGAGCTGGCCAAAAAGTGCCTGTGGCTGTTTTGCGGCTTGCGATAAAAATCAAACTCCGGGGCGAGTTGCGCGCGCATCTCGTTTTCGCAGGGCGGAATCCAATTCGGGTCTCCCCGATAGAGCGCATAACCAAGGCGGATGAAAGAATCGCCGAGGAGCGGATCAAACGTGAACGATTTTATTGCCACCATGCTTCTCCGGTGGTGCCGTTGATCGAGAGCCGCGCTCCGTCGGGAATCAGCTTCGTCGCGTCTTTTGCGCCGACCACGGTGGGAATCCCAAGCTCCCGGCCAATGATCGCCGTGTGAGACAGCACGCTCCCCTTTTCCACGAGCATCCCGTTGGATGAAACCATCAGAAATACCCATCCCGGGTCGGTTGATTTTGCGACAAGGATCCGGCCATGCGTGGGCGTCGCAAGTCGCGGGTCGGAAATCACCTGCGCAGCCCCGGCTGCGATTCCCGAGGAGCAGCCAATCCCGCGCAATTTTTTTGCGGTATCGGTGCAAACTGCGTCGCGGTCGAGCCCGTTGAGATAAGGAATGCCTCTAGTTTGCACGCGCTCTTGGGGCGCTCGCTGGCCGAAGTTTGCATATTCGCTCTTTCGCAGTTGAACGAGGGCCTTGAGGTTTTGTGTCACCGCCGTGCCGCGAATAAAGCCCAAGACTTCGTCCACCGTCAGGTAGTGGATGTCGGAAGGGGAATCGAGCAGGCCCTTCTGCGTAAAGATTTCTCCGAGCCGCCGAAACAAACGTTTGATGACACCGAAGACGCGGCTTCGAGCAAAGCGCATGTTCTCGCGATTGGCTATCGCGCGGCGCGCATTTCTCAGAACGAAACAGAAAAGCAGGCGCTTGACAGGGCTGGTCAGATTCCGCGCTACGAATTTTTCTGCCTGAATCCGAATCTCTTGCTCGCGCCGCTCCATGCCCGCGGCTGTCAACCCGCTGTGCAAGTAGCTCCGGACAAGGCTGACGAGCAGTTCGGGTTGCTCCCGCAGGCTTGGCGAGTCCAATTTGAGGTCTTCTAAACCACGATCGCCAAACATCCTGAGATGACGTTCCAGGCCCGCTCTGAGAGCCGAGTGTTCGGGTTGGGCCTGGATTTTTTGCCAGACCTCGCGTTCGTCGTGATGGCCGATAAGTGCGCGATACGAGGGGTCTTGGCCGACCATTTCGGCCAGCGCTACGAGTGAGCGGATGGGCGCAACGCTTTCGACGCCGCTTTCGCCGCACAAAAGGTCGTGGCACAGGTTGGGGTACTTGCTTAGCCGAGGAGAGGCGCAGAGCTTCTTGAGCCAGGCGTAGTACGTCATCGCGCTGAAGTCATTGTCCAACGTGAGATGCCAGTGCTCGGCAAGTTCGGCGGTGAACGACTCGTAAATGTCGGCCAGCTCGGATTCGGTGGCCGCGGATAGGTCAAGATGCTCGACCTGAGTGTAGGCCCGGCCAAACCGGGCAAAGAACTTCTTTGCCGTTCGCCTGAGTGCGAGGACTTTCCAGCCCGCCATGGCGAGCGCATAGAGACGATTGATCGGACTCAGCCTTCCCTCCGGAAACTCGGTTGTTTGCGCGATGCCGATCATTTCATCCCAGGATCGTTTGTGTTTGTTGAATCCGGGAAGATAGGAGAGCATTTCGTACCAGTTGCGGAGGTTGTAATAAACGCGCCCGTCGAGCAGGCCGATCATGTTGTTGAAGATCGGGAATCGTCGTTGAAGGTGTTTCTTGAACAGCAGGAAACTCAGCGCTTCGTTACGAAACGTGCTCTCATAAGCGCCGCGCGCAAAACTGAAGGTCAGGGGCAGAGTAAGACCCGGGTAGCTTTCGATGATATTTGAATTGTCCCAAATGCGCACATCGACCGCAGCGGCGACGCATTGAGTGAAAACAATCGGGCGCGACTGCAGGATGAATAACTTTCCCTGGTCGTCGAAGGCCCATTCGACGTCCTGGGGGACGCCAAAAGCAGCTTCGGCTTTGATGCCGAGCGCACGTAGCTGCTCCAACCGCGAGTCGTTCAGAACGGGCCGAGCGCTCATCTCGACGGGCACCGGCTCGAGGCGAGTTCCGCCTCGCTCGCTCGGGTTGATCGCAATCCGCGACGTCTTGACCGGCACGTCCCGTGAAATGGCGCTGCCGTCCCAGTCGACTCGGTAAGTGTCGCTTTCTACTTTGTCGGCAACCACGCCTTCACCCAACCCATAGGCGGCGGAGATGACCAGTTTTTTTTCTTTACTTTCCGGGTCGCGCGTAAAGAGGACGCCCGCTGACAGTGCCTGGACCATTTCCTGAACAATCACCGCCGTCGAGACGCGCGTGAGGTTGATACCTTTGCGCTTTCGGTAGACCAGCGCTCTACTCGAGAAAGCGGACGCCCAGACGCTCCTGACGGCATCTTCGATGTTGCTCTTGGGCACATTTAAAAAAGAGTCCATTTGACCCGCGAACGAATGATCCGAGGAATCTTCACCGACCACCGAAGAGCGGATGGAGAGAAAGGCGCGACTCGGGAAAAGGTCAGCAAGCGCGGGGTTCAGTATTTCGGCGACCTGAAAAGGGGAATCAAAAATGATTTCCTTGATCCGCGAGGCCGCCTCTTCGAGCGCCGGCGCGTCCGTGAAGTCGACGCGGTCCACTATCTTTTCGATTACGACGCGCGGGCGCGCGAGCGCGTTGTCAAAAACCCGGCTCGACAGGACGCACCACGGAGGTACCGGAAAACCAAAATGGCGCAGGCGAAAGAGATTCCACGCTTTGCCGCCCACCTCCCGATCGCTAATCTTGTCGAGCGGCGTCTGATAGGTGAGCAAATCTTGCGAGCGCGATAGCATGGTCATCTTTTCGTCAAACAAAAAAGACGTCTTCCAAAATGTACGCCATAAGCACGCAGAGCATGAATCCCTCGGCGAAAACTTTGAGCCCAGAAGTCGCTGGGCTGGGCTTAAACAGAAACCGGAGATAACCCGCCAAGGTCAGCCCGTAACCGACCGTCAAGATCGCAACGTAGGCGGACGAGAGAGAAAGCGTTTGATAGAAAAACAGGCCGATGACGAAGGCTGCGGTTTGGGCCGCGGCGGCGACAAGAACGGCACCCAGCGGGGTGAAGATTTGTGAATATGTGACATACGCGTTCTCTTCCTCAGGGGCGCGGATTTTCCGCGCGATCTCCCACGCAAAAGAGGCGGCCCAGTACATAACGATCAACAATAGCGCGCGGCGCCAGTTGATCTCTTCGAAGCCCCACCCAAATTGGGCCGAACAGAGGGCCAACAGATGAAGGTAAACCATGGGAACGAGGAGATTGTGCGTTGCTAGAGTGAGAAGGAGGTTTTTGCGAAGAAGGTCAGGAATAAAAAAGTGCTCGAATGCGAGAAGGGAGTACCCGAGGATAAGCAGGGCTATCCAAAGCGCCGGTCCAGTCCAGATGTTTGCGGCGATGTAAAGCACGATGACTGCTAGGATACTGAATGCGATATCGGATTCGGAAACTCTCCCCGACGGCAGCGGACGGTCCCTAAAAAGCTCCCGATCGATGTCTTTGTCCTTGAGTTCGTCCATGAGCCGCAAAAGCAGCGTGACAGCGAGCAGGCTCCAGACGCCCAGTAAGGAATAAGGCGAGAGGACCGGCATCCGGACGTCATGCACCCTGCTGATAAACGCGGAAAGGCTGAAGTACACAAGAACAGAAGCAAGCAGATGCTTAGGCAAGGGGCACATTTCCGCCAGGTAGATCTTCATACGATGACCGTAACCTGATTGCGGCAGCGCGAGCATGGCTTTCATTTCCATCCTTATTAATGCTTTGCCGTACGTTCGGGCGCGATCACCTTCAGAGCGCCCGGACAAATGCTGACCTTCAACTCTTTCGCGCGCGCGAGGATTTCGCCGTCGCCAAAGAAAGCAACCGGACGCTCCGCCTCGATGAGCAGGTCCGTCGCGCGCCATGTTTTGACGGATCCTACGTGTCTCCCTTTGAGGGCCTTGAGCAGCGTAATGAGCGCTGCGGCGCGGCTGGAGTTCTCCACCAGGCAAACATCGAACATGCCGTCGTCGTTAGCGGCTCCGGGCGATGCGATAAAATGCGACCCGATAAAGGGCTGGTTGTCGATCATCAACGCGAGCGGGGCGCTGCGCAGCGAACCGCCTTGCCAACGGAGCACCAATGAATCACACGCGCGGGGTTCTCTCAGAAGCGCGTACACTGCCGCAAGCAAATACAGCCGACCTCCGACGATCGTTTGCAGGCTACGTCTGCTGGTTTGACGGCGCTTGACCGTATTTGCGAGGGCTGCGATTGCGCAGGGCAGGCCCAGGCCTCCGCCCGTCGCATAAAAGCGTCCGTTGACGCGGATGAGATCGGCATGTCTGACGCGGCCGTTAAGGACGAGATCGCAAGCCGTGGGCACATCCGCGGGAATACAAAGGAAGGAAGCCAAATCGTTGGCTGTCCCCAAGGGGAGGATGCCGAGCGCCGCGTTGGTGCCGATGATGCCGTTCAGCACGGCGTTGACCGTGCCGTCGCCGCCCGCGGCAACGACGGTATCGATGCCAGCGGCGGCCGCGCGTCGAGCGATTTCGGTTGCGTGGAGCGGATGGAACGCGTGTTCGATTCCGGCGAGCGCCGACCCGAATTTCGCGTGCAGAATGGGGGCGAAGTCTTCTTTCCTTGCCTTGCCCGCACGCACGTTAAAGATTACTTGAACCTTCATTTCTCGCTCCGTCGCCTGCGGCTACGCAGTGCAGAGATCGAGTATGTGCGCTTGCAGCGGCGCTCGCGCGCGCCAGGCACCTGTGCGCGCGGGCGAAGTCGTCCGCGCAGAGCGCGCCGGTGATGGATAGCTCGCCGGCCAGGCAGAGCGCCGCGCAGACTTCTGCCAGGGCTTTGGCTTTTCCAGGTCCGGCGAGACCCATAATTTCGAGACAGGCATGCTGGCTTGGAAGTGCCGTACCGCCGCCCACGGTTCCAACGATGAGATTGGGTAGCGTGACCGACGCGTAGAGATCTCCAGCTGGAGTCAACTCAAAGCGCGTCACGCCGATAGCCGATTCAGCCACACAGGCAACGTCCTGACCGCACGCGATGTAAAGGGCCGCGAGCCCATTAGCGTAATGTCCTTGTGCGCCGATCGCTCCGCTGAGGACGGTGCCGATGGCAGACAGGCGCCAGTAGTCGGCGATTTTTCCCGGACTGGCATGGAGGTATTTTTCCACCAAGCTTGCAGGAAGCGTGCTTTCTGCGGTGACCTTTTTGCCGCGCACCGACAAAAAGGACTGGGCGGTCGCTTTCTTGTCCCCCGAGAGGTTGGCTTCCAAGAACGCGTATCTCGGTTTGACCGGAGCGCGGTCGCGAATATAGGAGCAGATGGCCTCAGTAGCGATAGTCACCATGTTCTGGCCGGAGGCGTCGCCGGTGGTGAATTCAAAAATGAGGTAAACGTGATTGCCTTCAATTTCGATTTTCATGTCGATGAGCTTTCCGTACCGCGTCGTGGCTTCGGCCTCGCGCTTGAATTCATCGAAGTGCGATGCCGCCCACGCGATGAAGAGCCCTGCCTCGCGCAGGTTGGCGAAGACAAAGCCGGGCGCGCGGCTGACTCCCTCGCTGATTAGCATGGCGCTGCATCCTCCCGCCTCACTGATGAGCTGCGCGCCGCGCGAGTAGGACGCGACGAGGGTCGCCTCCGTGGTTGCGAGAGGAACGTAGTAATCCCCATGAGCAAAGAGACCGTTTATCCGGAGCGGGCCGGCAAGGCCCAAAGGGAGCTTGATCGTGCCAATAAAATTTTCGATGTTGCGCCGGTAGCAGGCTGCCTGTTCGAGACTCTCGGAGTTGGTGAGTACCGCTCTGATCTCAGGCGCGACGTTGAGCATTTCCCAGCGCCGCGCAACGGTGGATTGTCCCACGCGGCATTTGCCGGGAACGTTCTGCGCCAGACTTCCGGAAGAGGAGTCGAGCCGCCGTCCCAGTTCGCCGAGCGTGCGATTGTCGAGCAGCTCGTCCAAGTAGCAAAGGGCGCGGCGGTAATCGAGAGGCATAAACTCTCCTTCGAACCTCAATTCGTGCTAGCCGCGGCGGAGGAAGATCGCTGCCCAGGACGAGCGGCGTTTCCAAGCGACCCCGGCAAGCAACGGAAGTATAGTGGTGAGCATGGGTTTAGCTGTGCGCTGCAAATGCGAACGTTTGTATCGGCGCGTCCTCTCTTGGGTATGGCAAGCAGCGTGCCGGGCTAATTTTTGTCGCCGTCATCGGGAAAGGTCTTGAGAATACAAGGAAAAAAGTGAGCAAAAGGCCGCGGGTAACGCCCGGCTGTCTACCCGGCTAGGCGTCAAAGGAGGGAATGTGGCTAGCCGTGTGGTCAGTGTGGGGAAGAGAGCGGTGCCGGTTGGCCGGTCGGGAGCTTCGCGGCTGTTGCTCGAAGAGTGTCCTGCACCGGCTTTTGCCGGTGTTACGTAACTGCAGGCAAATCTTTGTCCGCTCGCAACGAAATCAAACACACAGCGAACCCCGCTCCAGATGTCGCTCATGCCAAAGCTAACAATACGGTTGATAAGGTGGCGAGTTCCCACTGGCAGCGGAAGGAGGGTTGTAAAACGGATCATGCCGCCGGATATGAACGTCATTACTAGGAGGAGAAGAAAAGTTTTCTTGATGCTTTCACAATCGTCCTCGCATCGGGAATTTGTGACAGCGACTTTACAACGTCTGTGCCGCCTCGACTGAACGAGTCGGCTGTGACGGGGAGATGGAAAAGGGCGGAGATTGCTGGAGAAAAGTTGTTGCTTTCGGCAAGAAGTGCCGAAGTCCGTACCGGCGGGTCTAAGGGCCTGTGCAGGCGCGCGAGGCGCGCCGGCTAACGACGGGCGATTAAGAGAGTTCGTTTAGGCCGGCGTTGAGGGGTTTTTCCCCTCTCTCTGGTCCACGGCGCTCGGGGAAGAACGCCCGGGCGCCGTTCACTCGGCAGTAGTTAGCGCGGCTAAAGACGGTCCTGCGAACCTGCCGAGAGGAGGGATGGCATGGGGGACTTCCCCTCCCGAGAAGAAGTCGAAGGGAAGCTCCTGCGATCCATTATGCTTCGACGGCCTTAAAGAGAGCTTGAATAAAGGCACCGTCGTCAAACAGTTTTGCCACAGCATCCTTCAGCGCCGCGTCAAGGGCGTTCCGAGCGTTCTCGCCCGAGGCCAGCTGGATGCCGGGAATGTTCCCTTCCCCAGCCACGAGCCTGGAGTAGACTATGGTTCCATCGGATTTTTTGATTTGAACATTCATGATCAACTCGGCGGCGGCAGTTCCGGACCAAAACCCAGTCTTGAAATCGTTATAAAACTTCTGCAATTCGGCCAGAAGCCGAACCGATCCGGCTCCCGGAATGAATCCGCGATTTGCAAGCTCGGATTCAATAGCCGTGGCGATGGTCGTGGCGACATCTTCTTTGGCTATAATGGGGGCCATTTCCATTCCGTAGCCATTCTTCTTGGCACTGACCTTGTCGCGTATAGCGCGGACGTCCAAAACTTCGACGTCGACCTTGATGGCTTCGGCCCCGACGATTTTGTTGATGCCAGTTTGCGGAGCATAGGATAGAGTAACGTAGTCCGTGGTTAGCGCGCAGCCGCTGGCGAGGGTCGCCATGGAGCAAACCAGCAGGAATCGCTTCCACGTCTTCACTGGCCATTCGGGGATGCTTTTCATGGTTTTTTCCTCCTGGGCCTTATCTTTTCCCGTTCTCAGCTTCGGCGGTACGAGAAGATGTTTTCGCGGATAATTCCAGCGTTGGAACGAGAAATTGGTAGGCAAGCTTGCCACCATTTGTTTCCTCGGTTGGCTCTACAATCACAGTTAATCTTTCTAACCTCTTCACGTCATCCGGGAGCTTAAAGTAGACGAAGCCGGCGGCGATTTGATTCGGTCTGAGCAGCGCATCGGTCAACTCCACACTCGAAAAATGCTGCCGAATTCTGTTGTTCACCAACTGGGTGTAAGCTGCAGAGCCGGCTATCGTCACGGGCCAGAGAATCATCGCGAACGGCCCGGTGGCGATGGTCCAGCCCAAAGCTTTTCCCGCGTATTCGCTGGTCGCCGCTTGATCGGCCGCTTTCCCGCCATTTAGGAGCCCCAATTTGTAATCGCCAAGAAAAGCGTTGACCTGCTTTGCTTGCACTTTAATGTGTCAGTTCCGCGGTTTTCTGCTCGCACCAACAAAGGCAAAACTCCGTAAGGAGCAACATCGGCGTCGAACGCGAGCTTCGATTTTTGAGCCGACGCGAATTCTTCGATCGCAATTTCCAAACCTTGCTGTGCCTGGGCGGCCGTGGGTTGTCCCGCGCGTCAGATCCGCAGTGTGAAGAGCGGGCGAAAAGTTTGCGCAGCCTGCGACGGGCATCGCCGTCAAGAGTGCAAAGATCCTGCAATGAATTTTTTTTCATCGTGAGTTTCTCCCCCGAACCTCCTTGATTGGGCCACCGGCCGCGACCTCGAGTGAAATGGACGAGCTCAACTAGCCGAACATCTTGGCAACAGCCGTGCCAGGTTGGGAATTTACAGCCGGCTGAACCCGGGAGCGGAAATAAGAAGGGAAATTTCGCGGGCGAGGTTTTGCGAAGACGCTCAAAACCGAAGAGGCGAGTCTGTTCTTGGAGACAGAGGGGTCTCTAAAACGAGTCACTCGCGAACCGGGATGAACTGGGGGCGGTCGGCGGGTCGGTTGAGAATCAGTGGATCAAGTGTAGAATACGCGCGAAATAAAGACCGTCGGGCATTCGAGGAGGTATCGTGCAGGCGATTGTGTCGCGCGGGCGCTGGACCGGCGCCGTTGGCTTTATTCTCGCGGCCATGGGCTCCGCCGTGGGCCTTGGCAATGTGTGGCGCTTCCCATACATCACCGGGCAGTACGGCGGCGCGGCGTTCATTCTTCTGTACATCGGTTGCGTTCTTGCGGTCGGTGTCCCCGTCATGCTGGCGGAGTTCCTCATCGGCAGGAAGACGCAACGGAATGCGGTCGGCGCGTTTAGAACGCTTCGGCCCGGATCACCTTGGGTCGTCACGGGTTGGCTGGGAGTCGGCAGCGGGTTTGTCATTCTCTCCTATTATTCCGTCGTCGGCGGATGGGTTTTGCACTACATTTATCTGGCGGTGGTCAACTCTTTTGCCGGCAGGCCCGCTGAGCAAACCACCGCGCTCTTCGCCAGCTTGAGCGCCAATCATTGGCTGCAGATCTTCTGGCTCTTGGTGTTCATGCTTCTTACGATTGTGATCGTTGCAAGAGGGATCTCCAGCGGGATCGAGATCGGCAACAAAATCATGATGCCGCTTCTGTTTATTCTTCTTGTCGGTCTCCTTATTTATGCGCTGCAAACGAAAGGGGCCAAGCCGGGGCTTGAATTCTTGCTCGAGCCGCAGTGGCAAAAATTGGGCCCCACCGCGGTGCTTGAAGCCCTGGGACAGGCGCTCTTCTCACTGAGTCTCGGAATGGGCGCGATGATCACCTACGGCAGCTATCTCTCCCGGGAAACGAACCTTGTCCGGTCCGCATTTTTTGTCTCGACCGGAGATACTCTTGTGGCGATACTCGCGGGGTTCGTGGTCTTTCCTCTCGTTTTTACCTTTGGTCTTCAGCCGTCGGCTGGCCCCGGATTGATTTTTCGCACCTTGCCGACCGCCTTCGCTCAGCTGCCGGGCGGCTATCTGGTCGCTTTGGCATTTTTTGTTCTTCTTGCCTTTGCCGCCCTGACGTCAGCGATTTCGCTCCTGGAAGTGGTGTGCGCGTATTTCGTGGATGAGCGGGGTTGGAGGCGAACAAAAGCTAGCTGGACGCTGGGCGCTATCATCTTTGTGTTGGGAATCCCCTCCGCGCTAGGGGAGCAGTTCCTGGGCTTCATGGACGGCATCGCGACAAATTATCTCTTGCCAATCGGAGCTTTGCTGGTTGCCGTTTTCACGGGGTGGGCGCTGACCCGCGATGAGCGACGCGAAGAATTCAGCGCGGGCGAAATCTCTCCGATTGCTTTTGCGGGCTGGTCTTTTCTGATCCGCTTCATAAGTCCCGTTGCCCTTGTCCTAATCTTTCTCCACCAGCTCCGGATTTTCTAGCGGCCGTCGTCGGGGTACGGCCGATGACCGACTCAGTGGTGTGACGATTGATCAAAGGCTTCCGAGCCGTTCGAAACCTTCTGCCGATCCGATGGAACTGAACGTCGCGATCGAAGCTCCCGGGCAGCCCCAAAAGAATTGCCGGCGCCAATCCTGTGCTCTCCGGATCCGTAAGGCGGGACTGTTATTGGCTTAGGCGCTGTCCCAGGAGCTTTGCCTTTAGGGTGTGAATCGCGAATACTCCCGGCGTGGCGTTGCCCTGAAGCGTCAGTTTGGCTCCGTCTCCTTTAAGCGTAACTTTGGAAGTATCCGACGTAGACGCGTACTTGCCGCTGAGCGCGACGGGCAAAGCCCGGCCATTGGAAAGAACCGCCGCTCCGGTTCCCGCGAGGGCTTTCCCGTCGAGGCTATCGATATCCATGACGAGCGTCCAATCGCCGTCCGACCCCTCTGGGATCGCGAACTGGGCGGCTTCGTCGATCGGCGCGCAACCCAGTCCCTGGACGCAAATTTTTCCTTTGACAGCGCCCAGCAGCTGGCTGCTTGCGTTATCGACGGCAAAATTGAATTTGAGATTGCCGCTGACGGGAATCACCTGAAAGCCGTCGCTGGCCGTTCCGGTGATCTTCATAGTCAATTTGACTGTCGTAATGTTGTCTTTTCCTTTGACGGAGCCGAGCAAGGTGAAGTTGAGCGCAATGTCGAAGCCCTCTTCAGTGGCGTTTGCGAAGCCGTTGCCGCTCAGTTTCCCGCTATTGTCCTGGACCA
>DATMAM010000040.1:0-307353 GCA_035559995.1 Candidatus Acidiferrales bacterium | reverse complement strand
AGTATGGACCGGGTCGAGATCGTGGCTTATAAGGCAAATGTGAGCGATGTTTTGAGAGCACCGGCTCTCCCTCATGGGTAATTTGCCATGATCTCCAGAATAACGTGTGACGGTGTCCAAAAAATCGGGGGCGGTACACTTTTACGCTACGTTGAGTTGCTAAATCAAGAACTTCCCTGGGTCCGACCTCTAATCCTAACCACAGCCCAAGCCCGCCTAACCCCCAGGCCTCGCAGGATCTTTAGCGAAAGATCTCGCGGAACTCCTTTTGAAACTGGTTGTAATGCTCGCCGAGCTCGGGCGGAACGGGATAGAGCTTGAGCTTTTTGGCTTCCATCTTCGTGTCGATGCCGGGTCGCGCGGGCGTGCGATCGATGGCAAGGACGAGCTGTTGGCCATCTTTGGAGAGCAGAAAATCGATGAACAGCTTCGCGGCGTTCGGGTGGGGCGCCCGGGCGGCAACTCCAATCGGGTGCAGCGACACGGTGATCGGGTCCAGAGTCGTGACCCACTCCACCGGCGCGCCTTGCTCCTTCATCTTCTCGATTCGATGGGCGAGGACCATGCCCATGTGAAACTCACCCGCCGCCATGAGTTGCGCAATGAGAGTCTGGCCGCTACGGAGCTGGATCTCCTGCTTCGCCAGGGCTTTCATGAACCTCTGCGTTTTTTCTTTGCCCCATTTTTGTGTCAGCGCGCCGTACCAGGAGTACATCTCCTCGTCCATGGCGATTTTGCCTTTCCATTTCGGATCGAGCAGGTCCTCCCAGTTCTTCGGTGCCTGATCTTTCGGGACGAGCTTGGTGTTATAGCCGATCACGTTGTACGCGTCGAAATAATCAACCCAATACCCTTTAGGATCCTTGAATCCCGGAGGATAGGCCGCGGCTTCAGGCGAAATGTAGGGCTGCAGAAAGCCGGCCTTGACGAGCTGGTGCGTTTCTAAGCCGCGAACCGCGACGACGTCGAACAAAACCTTGCCCGCTCGCGCCTCGTTTAAGATGCGATTGAACAAGCGGGCCGAACCGGCGCGGAAAAACTCGGTCTTGATAAACGGATACTTCCGGCCAAAGCCCTCGAACAGCGCCTTCGCATCTTCAATGCTCGTCGAGGTGTACCACATGAGCGCGCCCTCTTTTTTCGCCCCCTCGATGAGCTTCTGCGTGTGGCTGTCTTGTGCCACGCTGGGAGCCGCCGCCAGAAAGACAAGCGCCGCCGACAAAATAAGCCAAGGGAAAAAATAGCCGCGGGTCACTGCTGCCTCCGTGAGATGTTGCGCCTCAGGCAAAGTTGATAGGGAACTGGGTCGGACCATGCTATCTTCTGGTAATTTCAGCATTATCGTTCCAAAAGACCGCGTTTTCTACGCTTAGCGGCTCGGTTTCGCTACCCAAATTGCCGTTGTAAGGCTCACTTCGGTCGCGTAGTGGTTCGCCGCGGCATTGGTTTTCCTTAGAGGATGCGTTTGGGCCCAAAAACTGGCCTTCTAAGCGCTTAATCGATGCCTTTTACGCCACGTTATGTTGCTAAATCAAGAACTTATCTTGGTCCGACCCCTAACTAACGCTGGTCCAAGAACTTATCTTGGTCCGACCCCTAACTAACGCTGGCGGCTACGCAATCCGGAAGCCTTCGATATCGAGGATGGAACCGGCGCGTTTTGTCTTGGGTTTGATCAGAAGTTCAACCCTGCTTCCCAGCTTTATCTGCGCCGGCTCGGTAACGCCGAGCAAGCGATGCAAAAAGAGGGTGGTTGCGCCGTCGAGCTGAACGAGGGCCCAGAACTGGGGCGCGCGCAACTGCTTTCCGTCGTGGTCGACATGGCAGCAGGTGAAGCTCTTGAGCGTGCCGGAAGTTTTGACCGAAACGCGCTCGCTCAGCTCGGCGAAGCAGCGCTCGCAGAATTGGCGCGCGGGGACATAAACCTGGTTGCACGGCGCGCAGCGGCTGCCGAGAAGCTCGCCGCGCTCTTTTAGCGCGGCAAGAAAAATCTGCCCGGCAACGCCGGCGGTGTACTGGGAGGTGATCGGGATCTCGCCGTGCCACTTTTGTGTCTGGCTTTTCATGGTCGAATCTCTCAACGGGCGCGATCGGTCCGATCTCGCTCAACATCGCGCCGAGCGCGCGCGCATCAGCCGCGCCGAGAAATTGGTTCCCAGTGCGAGATATCCGTGATGCTGCCAACGCGCTTCGCCGCCGGCTTCCACACCGCCTTGACCTCGAGGCCGACGCGCATCTCTTTTGGCTTTACTCTTTTGACCAGGTGGAGGATTCCCATTCCGGGAGAAGCGCCGTCGATTTCGATGACCGAGGGAATTTCCGGCTGCTTGAGCCGCCGTACGTCCCAGGTCACGTAGCAAAGCGAAAAGGTGTTGACCTTTCCGCTGTCGCGGACATAAACCCACTCGTCGGTCGGGCGAAAGCAGCGCTCGCAAAACATGCGCGGCGGAATCATGACGCGCTGGCACCGGTGGCAGCGGCGCGCGATCAGGCGGCCGTGCTTCAGCTCTTCGAGATAGCGGCTGATCGCCTCGCCCGTGTCCCAGGCATAGCGGAGCCGGGGAGTGTACGATGTGAAAAAGATCTTGCCGCGCTTGAGCGCGCGCAGGTCAACCGGCGTTCCGCGCACGACGCGAGGCGCGCCGTTTTCTCGGTCAGCGTTCATATCTTTCTCTCGCGCTTTTCATTGCGGCGCCTTCGTTCCCACAACGACCACCGTTCCCACCTGCATAAGATCACCCCAGGCTTGCGCCACGCCGCGCTCCGGCTTTCCCGGCACCTGACGCGCGCCCGCTTCGCCCCGCAGTTGCCAGAATAGCTCGCAAATCTTCATCGTGCCGGCGGCGGCAATCGGGTTGCCCACTCCGAGCAGCCCTCCCGACGGCGTTGCGGGGAGGTCGCCGTCGCGATCGAAGACGCCGTCGGCGAGCAGCTTCGGCGCCTGGCCCTTCGGCGCAAGCTGCAATCCTTCCAGATGATGCAGCTCCTTGTAAGCGAAGGGATCGTAGGGCTCGGCGATATGGATCTCTTTTCGCGGCTCGCGAATCCCGGCCATCCGGTAGGCCATCCAGGCAGCTTTCTCGAGGTACTCCGGATAAAAAAGATCCCGGTTGGTCCAGTAGGTCGTGTCGAGGCACCAGCCCACTCCCTGGATCCAGATCGGCTTGTCGGTGATGCGCCGCGCAACGTCCTCGGCGGCCAGGACGACGGCCGCCGCGCCGTCGCTGGTCGGGCTCACCATCAAGCGGTGGACCGGCCATGCCAGAACTTCCGACGCGAGCACGTCTTCGACCGTAAGTTCGGCGCCCAACTGCGCGGCTGGATGGCCGAGGGCGTTGCGCTTGTTTTTGACCGAAACCCGGGCGATCTCCTCCAAGGTAATGCCATGGACCTGCATGTAGCGGTTCTGTTCGAGAGCGAAGATCCACAAAAGGTTGGGCTTCAGAGGCTGCTCGGTGACGCTGTCGAAGATCGTGATAAAAGCGGCCTGCGGATGGGGCTGGCACGCGGACATTTTCTCCTCGCAGACGACCAGCGCGGTATCGAACATGCCGGAGGCGACCTGGAAAAACCCCTGCGCGACCGCGTAAACCCCCGTGCCACCGCCGACGTAGCAGCGGAGGTAGGGCTTTCTCCAGGCGCCGCAGCCGTCCGACAGATACTCGCCCTTCATGTGCACGCCGTCGAACGCATCGGGCGCGCTGCCGACGACCACGCACCCGATCTGGTCGAGCTTTGTTTGGCAGGAATCGAGCGCGGCCTTTGCGGCGAGCCAGGCGAGTTCCTTCGGCGTTTCCAGCGCGCGGTGCATGAATTTCGTCATGCCCGCGCCGACGATCGCTACACGACGGAAAGCCATCTTTCTATTTTCGATTCTAGATTTTGGATTTTCGATCGATCAAGTCTTCGATTCAATGCCCTGGATGTCAGCTTGGAGTCTTAATCCCGTGAGTGAAAATTTCCCTTTCATTCCCCCTTCGAGCGAAGGGAAAGAGGGGACTTGAGCGATTTCGCCGCCGGTCTTGTCATTGCGGTTTTCGATCGGCCTAAAATCGGCGATCGAAAATCTAAAATTGTTACTCCGCTTCCAAAATCGCCACCGCGCCGCTCGTCGTCGGCACGCCGCGCCACGATTGCGCCAAAGCGAGTTTGATGTCTTTGATCTGGCGCGGCCCGGCATGGCCGCGCAACTGCAGGACCAACTCCACGACGCGGTAAAGGCCGCTCGCTTCGAGGGTGAGCCCGACGCCCAGAGCGCCGCCGGAAACGTTCGTCGGGATCGATCCCGCCGGAGCAGTCTCGCCGGCTTCGACGCTTCGGCCTGCGTCTTGAGGCCGCGCGTAGAGGCCCAGCGCGATCAGGTGCTGCAGTTCCTTGTACGCGTAGGTGTCGTCGACTTCGAAAAGCCCGATCTGCCGGGCGGGATCTCGAATACCCGCCTGGCGGTAAGCCATCTGGGCGGCGACGCGCGCGTACTCGGCCTGGATCCAGTCGCGCGATTCGAGCGTCGCGCTATCGTTGGCGAAGCCGACGCCTTTCACCCAGATGGGAGTCGACCGGGCTCGTTGAGCCTTTGCCTCGCTCGCCAGGACCACCACGACGCAGCCGTCGGCGCTGCGCGCGATTTCGGCTTCGCGGAGCGGGTAAGAACAATACGGCGAAGCATGAATATCTTCAGCCGTAAGCCTCATCGGGTAGGCCGCGATCGGATTGCGCAAAGCGTTGGTGTAATTTTTCGCGGCAACGAGGGCGCAGTGTTCCGGCGCGACGCCGGTTTCCTGCAAGAACAAGTTCATCTCCAAGCCGGCAAGCGCATGCGGGTGAATCCCGAGCGGCTGGTTGTAGACGGGATCGAGCGCGTAATCGATCACCCAGTTCGGGGTGAGCATGTTCGAGGCCTTGCTGTGCGCTTCCACGACTACGATTTCGGCGATCCCGGCGCGGATCTGCATGACTGCGTCCGCCATGCCGTGAAGCCCGTCTTCAGTGAGCGTGTGCATCGGCTTCTGCACGGCGCCGAGCTGGTCCGGCGTATACTCGTCGAAGATCGAGACGCCCGCGTTGAAGTCCTCCGCGCAGGTTACAAACGAGTCGACCTCAGCGGCTTCGATCCCGGCGTCCAGGTAGGCTTTCTGCGCGGCGTCGAACATCAGCTCCTTGAACGAGCGCTGCGGGCTCGACGGTTGCGCCGGGGTAAAACCGATTCCGAGAATAGCGGCGCGTTCGGCCATTCGGCGATCCTCTCAGCCGCGACTTTCGCCGGGCGATCTTTTGGCCGCTTCGCGCGCTCTCAGCTCCCGCCGCAGGATCTTCCCCGCGGGATTCTTGGGCAGGGCGTCGATGAATTCGACGTAGCGCGGCGCCTTGTACACGGCGATTCGGCTCCGGCAGAAAGCGATAACATCCTGCTCCCGGGCGCAGGCTTGCGGCCGCAGAACGATAAACGCCTTGACGGCCTCACCGGAAACGGCGTCGCCCACGCCGATGACGGCCGCCTCGCTGACGGCGGGGTGCTGGAGCAAAATCTCCTCGACCTCGCGCGGCCATACCTTGAAGCCGGATACATTGATCATGTCTTTGGCGCGATCGACGAGATAGAAGTAGCCGTCCTCGTCCATCATTCCGATGTCGCCGGTTAGAAACCAGTCATGGCGCAAAACTTCGCGGGTCTCGTCGGGGCGATTGTAGTAACCTTTCATGACGTTGGGCCCTTTGATGGCGATCTCGCCGGGGGTTTGCGGCGGCAGCTCGTTGCCCTGTTCGTCGACGATCTTCATCTCGACGTTTTCGATCGGCGTGCCGACGCTCCCCAGACGGTAAGTAAAATCGTGATTGTACGAGGCGAAAGGGGAGGTCTCCGTCAGGCCGTAGCCCTCGTAGATCGGCTGCCGAAATCTTTCCCGCCACGCGCGCGCGACCTCCGTGGGCATCGGCGCCGCGGCGGAAAAATAATAGCGAACGGGCTGAAAACTCTCGTCGATCCCGGAAACGCCGAGCAAACGCACGTAGACGGCGGGTACGCCAAAGAACATCGACGCGCGGTTCGACCTGATCGATTCCAGCAGCTCATCGATCACGAACCGCTCATGGAGAATGAGCGTTGCGCCCGCGGTCATGCACGCGTTCATGATGAAGTTCTGGCCGAAGCAGTGAAACAGCGGCAGATAGCAGATCAGCCTGTCGTGCGGATCCATCCTCGTGTGATGGCAGGTCGCGTAGACATTGGAGACCAGGTTGCCGTGGGTTAACAGCACGCCCTTGGGCTTTCCGGTCGTCCCGGAGGTGTAGAGAATCGCGGCGCCGTCGTTCCTGTCCAAGTTGGCGGCGGGGATTTGCGCTGCGGACCCGGACGAGAGATCGCGATAGCTCGTGACGCCCGGCGGCACGGTCGGGCCGACCGCGACGATTCCCTTTAACGACGGAACCGTTTCGGGAACCTGTTCCAGCAGGGGAGCCGCCGTGATGAGGAGCTTGGCTTCGGCGTCGTTGAGGACAAAATCAACCTCGTCGCGCTTGAGCATGACGTTGAGCGAGACGGCGATGGCTCCGGCGCGCTCGACGGCATAATACGAGACGACGAATTCCGGAACATTGGGTAAAAAGAGCGCAACGCGGTCGCCTTTCGACAGCTTGAAGCGCTCGGCCAGCGCGGCGCTCAGTCGGCAAACCTGCGCGTACAGGTCCGCGTACGAAATCCGCGCTCCCTTGAAAACGATCGCCTCCTTGCCGGGAAAATGAATGCTGGCGCGCCTGAGCGAGTCGAAAATGTTCATCTCGGCCTCAAGGTTGCGGAACGGGAAGCAGCCGCGATTGGATCATCTCGCGAGCGGCGGCGATGTCCCGATCCATGGGGCGGTCCTGCTCCAGGAAAGCGACGCGGCTTCGGATCGCCTCGTAAAGTTTGCGGTCGCCGGCGCCTAGGCCGTCCTTGCCCCCGCGCAGATCGATGGCCTGGCATGCCGTGACGAGCGTGATCGCCGTGGCGTCGCGCAGCAGCTCGGTCATTTCCATGGCCGTCAACGCCGAGTGGTATCCGAGGCTCACGACGTCCTGATTGTATTGTTCCGTCGCCAGCGAGTGGATCATGCTCGGACCGGCGAGGTGGCGCATGGCGGAGACCAGGCTCGTCAGACAGAGCTGCATTCCCTTGAAGCCGCTCGATCGGCCGGGGTTGCGGACGAGATTGGGAGGAAGACCGTTGTTGAACCTGTCGTCGACGAGCAGGGCCATAAGGGAGTGAAGCCAGTTTCCCATGGTGACGAGATCGATCTTCCAGCTGTCGAGCGCGCGCGCCACGTGGCCGCCGTAGAAATTTCCCGTGTGGTAGACGTGACCGTCGTCGGGATCGACGAGAGGGTTGTCGTTGGCGGAGTTGATTTCCCGCTCGAGGCAGAGGCGGTGTTCCCGGAGCGCCTCCCACGCGGGTCCGAGCCCCTGCGGCACGCAGCGCAGAGAATAGCAAGTCTGGATCGCGTCCTCGCGCCTTGTCTCCTGAGGCTGGTCTTTGCCGAGCCGCATGTTGTGAAGATTGCGGACATAGCGGCTTCCTTCGAGAAGGTCGCGGCAAATACTCGCCACGGCGCTCTGCCCGGGATGATGCTTCACTTTTTGCACGGTATCGTGGAAAGGATCGTCGCTGCCGCGCACGGCCTCGAGGCTCAGAGTGGCGCACGCCAAGACGAGCGGGAGAAGGTCTTTGCCGTCGTGAAGCGCGAGAGCGCCGACGCCGGTCATCACGGTCGTGCCGTTGACCAAGGCGAGGCCCTCCTTGACCGCAAGCGTGATCGGCTCCAGGCCGGCCCTTTGGAGCGCGTCGGCGACGGGGATGCGCGCGCCGTTGTAGAAGACCTCGCCGCGGCCGAGCAAGACCTGGCCGATGTGAGCGGACGGTATGAGATCGCCGCTGGCGCCCACCGAGCCGTGTCGGGGCACGACCGGGGTGATGCCGCGATTGAGCAGCTCGAGGAGGCTCTCGATAATCGGCACGCGAACCGCGGAGTAGCCTTTCGCGAGCGCGTTGGCGCGAAGCAGGATCGCGGCGCGCACGGCGTCTTCGGGCAGCGGCGGGCCGGTGCCGCAAACGAGAAAGCGAAAGATGTCTTCCTGGTGCTCAGCGAGCTCTTCTTTCGGCAAAAGAAAGCGGACGTTGCCGCCGAATCCGGTATTGACGCCGTAGATCACCTCGCCGCGCTCGATCGTCTGCTCCAAAAACCTGCGCGAGGCGAGAATTCTTCGCCGGACTTCAGGCTCGTCGCTGAGCTCGACCCGGGCGCGCGCGCGCGCGACCGCGACGACTTGCTCGATGGTCAGGCCGTCCCCCGAAACTTTTATTGTTGCAGACCCGTTAGCCACAAATAACTTCGGGCGAACCTAGTGTCTTGAACCCGCAACTTCGCCACTACATCTCTTTTCATCCTCGCGGCAACGACGAACGAGAGCGGGCAAGTCGCGATGCAATTTTTTCATGCATGACAATGTATGACCGGACCGTCATGCTTCAGCCCTTCTCGAAATCGGGTTGGTTTTCCGGCGCCGCCGCGCGAAACGCGGCAAGCGCCGCGCAATGGGCATCGATTCGCCCGACCGTCGGGTAGGCCGCGAGATCGCAACCGAAACGGCGGGCGTTAAAAACCTGCGGCACGAGAAACGCGTCGGCCACGGTTGGGCTATCGCCGTGACAGAAGGTGCCTGTTTCGGGCGCCGCCAAAAGCGCTTCGAGAGCGGCGAAACCCTGAGCTATCCAATGGCAGTACCAGCGGCGGCATTCCGCTTCGCTGTGCCCCAAACTCTGCGCGAGATAGTCGAGGACGCGGAGGTTATTGAGCGGCTGCATCTCGCAAGCGATCAGGCTGGCGAGCGCCCGGACGCGCGCGCGCCCGGCGCTGTCCCGCGGCAGCAGCGGCGGCTCGGGGTATCTCTCTTCGAGATATTCGATGATCGCCAGCGACTGCGTGAGCACGCGCTCGCCGTCGATCAGCACCGGGACGAGGCTTTGCGGGTTGACGGCGCGGAACTCGTCGCGCTTTTGCTCGCCTTTCCTGAGATGCACGAATACCGGCTCGTAGGGAATTTGCTTCAGATGGAGCGCGATCCGCACGCGATAGGAAGAGGAGCTGCGAAAATAAGTGTAAAGCTTCATGGACCCGCCTCATAGGGCGCGACAACCTGGTCGATCGCGCCGAAGATGGAGCTCGGCGTGCGGTCAAACATCTCGATGCGCACGCGGTCGCCGAAACGGAGAAAGGGCGTCGCCGGTTTGCCCTGCTCGATCTGCTCCATCATGCGCTTTTCCACGATGCACGACGCGCCGCGGGAGCGATCCCTGTTCGAAACGGTTCCCGAACCGAGGATGGTTCCGGCCGAAAGCCGTCTCGTCCTGGCGGCATGGCTGATCAAGGTCGGAAAGTCGAAGTGCATATCCGCGCCCGCGTCGGGCTCGCCGAAAAGCTTGCCGTTCACGTAGCTTCGCAGCGGCAAGTGGAGCCGCCCCCCGTCCCACGCGTCTCCCAGCTCATCGGGCGTGACCGCGACGGGCGAGCAGCTGCTGGCCGGCTTGCTGTGAACAAAACCGAAGCCTTTCGCGAGCTCCGCCGGAATCAGGTTGCGCAGGGAGACGTCGTTGACCAGCATGAAGAGGCGGATCAAAGAGGCCGCCTTGCCGGGGCTCGCCGCCATCGGCACATCGTCGGTAACGACGGCGATCTCGGCCTCAAAGTCGATGCCCCACTCTTCTTTCTCGACGACGATCGGATCGCAGGCGGCAAGAAAACTATCCGAGCATCCCTGATACATCAAAGGATCCGTGCGCAACTCGGGCGGCATCTCGGCCCCGCGCGCTTTTCGCGCCAACTCCACGTGCGGCAGATAGGCGCTCCCGTCGAGCCACTGGTAAGCCCGCGGCAGCGGGGCGGCCAATTTGCCCGTGTCGAGCGGAAACGAGTGGCGCGCGGCGCCGCGGTTGAGGCTGGCGTAAACCTCCTGCAGGCGCGGCGCGACTTCTTTCCAGTTGTCGAGCGCGAACTGCAGCGTCGGCACATCGCCGATTGTGGTCGCGCGCCGCAGTCCGCGATCGACAACCAGCAAGGTGCCGTCCCGGGTGCCGTCTCTTAAGGTCGCGAGCTTCACCTCTACTCTTTCCACGAGTTCACGTACTCGGGCCACTCCGCTCCCGCCAGAAGCGGCGCCACATCGAGAGCGTCGCGCGCATCGATCATGACGGCGACTTCGTCGGTGTGCGCGCGCGCCGCCTTGGCGGCGGCGGCCAGCGCCTTGGGGTGCGGCCCGTGCGTGAAGCCGCTCGGGTGAAACGTGATCATCCCCGGACGGATGTTGTCGCGCGACAGAAACTGCCCCTGGTGATAGAAGATCACCTCGTCGTAATCGTCGTTGCTGTGAAAGAAAGGCAGCTTGAGCGCGCCGGGATCGCTTTCGACGGGGCGCGGGCAAAACGTGCTGACGACAAAGCGGGGCGCGACAAATGTGCTGTGCGCCGACGGGGGCAAGTGATAGCGATGGCTCATCAGCGGCCGGAAGTCGCGCCAGTTGATGCGTACCGGCGCGAGCGTGCCGTGCCAGCCGACCGCATCCAGCGGGTTAAACGGGTAAACGATCGCGGTCAGGGCGTCGCGTCGCTTCACGACGACTTTCCACGGCGTCTCCGTCTGCTGCGCGCGGAAGCGCTCATCGATGGCCGGCACGTCGAGAAGCGCGGGATCGAAGACGGCGTGCTCGCCGACGATGCCCTTTTCCGGCAACTGGTAGCTTGCGTCTGTCGCCTCGACGAGGAGCAGGGCGAGCGGCGCCGCGGTCTCGACGCGCCATAAAGTGCCGCGCGGAATCACGACGTAGTCGCCGTCGCGGATCGCGAGATGGCCGTAGTCGCAAAACAATTCGCCGGAGCCCGCGTGAATAAAGAGCAACTCATCCCCGTCGGCGTTGCGCACCAGATGATCCATGCTGGCGCGAGTGCGCCAGAGCCGAAGTTTGAGCCGGGCGTTACTCATGAGAAGCGCCGCGTCCCAAGGCGAAGCCGACTCCGCGGTGAGCCTGTTGGTGTCGAACGCGCGCGGCCTGAGCGGTCCCTCAAAGCTCGTCCAGCGCGTCGGCGGATGCCGGTGGTACATCTGCGTGGAGGGCCCGTAGAAGCCTTCCTTGCCGAGCTCGCGCTCGAAGGTCCCGTCCGGGATATCGGCGTGCGCCTGGCGCGAGCAGACGCCCGCCACGCGCGGGAACGTGATCCATTTTGCCATTACAGCACTCCCCGGGCGATCTGGTCCTGTTCCATGGCCTCAAACAGCGCCTTAAAATTTGCTTCGCCGAACCCTTCGTTTCCCCGGCGCTGGATAATTTCAAAAAAGATCGGGCCGATGACCGGCTTGGTGAAGATCTGCAGGAGAAGCCCCTGATCGGGGCTCCCGTCGATCAAGATCCGGTCGCGCGCGAGCCGCTCGAGGTCGATGCCGTGACCGGGCACGCGCTCGTTGACGCGCTCGTAATACGAGTCCGCAATGTCCAGAAACGCAACGCCGCGGGCGCGCAAGCTTTCCACGGAGCTAAAAATGTCGTCCGTCGCGAGAGCGATGTGCTGGATGCCCTCGCCGCGATACGCTTCCAGGTACTCTTTGATCTGCGATTTCTGGTCGGCCGGCTCGTTGATGGGAATGCGGATCTTGCCGCAGGGGCTGACGAGCGCGCGCGACTTCAGCCCGGTCCTGCGCCCGTGAATGTCGAAGTAGCGGATCTCGCGGAAGCCGAACAGCCGCTCATAGAAGCGCGCCCAGTGGTCCATGCGCCCCTCGTGAACGTTATGGGTCAGGTGGTCGATGTGCGTCAGGCCGACGCCGCTTGCGGGACGCGCGCTTTTATCGAACGGGATGAAATCGACGTCGTAGATCGAGCGCTCGCCGTAGCGATCCACCAGGTAGATGAGGCTGCCGCCGATCCCGCGGATGGCGGGAATATTCAGCTCCATCGGGCCGATGCGACCCTGATAGGGCTTGGCGCCGAGCGCGACCGCGGTTTTGAACGCCTGCGCGGCGTCCTTGACTCTGATCGCAAAAGCGCACACCGAAGCGCCGTGCACGCGCGCGAACGCCTGCGCGAAACTGCGCGGCTCGTGATTGACGATGAAATTGATGTCGCCCTGCTGGTAGAGCACGACGTTCTTGGATCGATGGCGCGCAACGGCGCTAAAGCCCATCTGCTCGAAGAGCTCTCCGAGCGCCTTGCTGTCGGGAGCCGTGTATTCGACGAACTCGAAGCCGTCGGTGATGATCTCGGGTTTGGAGGTTGAGGGGCGGGCCTTTTTGACCTTGGGTCGAAGCGACCTCATAGCCGAAATTAGTGTACCACAGCGGGGAAGCTACATGAATGGGATTTTCCATAGTTCTCCGTCGAGTGTGCTCTTAGCCGCGCGTCAGATAGTCGCCCATCGTCAGCAGGAACAGGATGCCGAGCCAGTAGAAACTTCCGGCGGCCACGACCCAGGTCAGGCGCGTGCTGTACTTTAGGTGCATGAAGTACAGGATCACGAGCAAGGCCTTCGAGAAAGCGATGGCGAGCGCGACCACGGTGTTGAGGCGGCCGAGATCGAGGCGCGCGACAAGGACGGTGATCAGGGTCAAAAACAACAAAATCGCAAACACGATGAGATAAGTTTTGGGCGTGGCGGTCGCTTCAGACATTGTGCGCTCCGATCAGGTAGAGCAGCGGGAAGAGAAAAATCCACACGATATCGACGAAATGCCAGTACAGGCCGGTCAGCTCCACCGGCGCGTAGTTGAGCGGCGAGAATTTTCCCCTCCAGGCTTGGACCACGAGCACGGACAAGATCGCCACGCCGATCACCATATGCAGAGCGTGCATGCCGGTCATCGCGAAATAAAACGAGAAGAAAAGCTCCGCCGGGCGGCTGAACGCCGGCTCCGGATAGGCGAAGCGCGCCCCCGGCACCAGATGCTCGTGGAATTTGTGCGTGTATTCGACCGCTTTGATGGCCAGGAAGATCGATCCCAGGAGGAGGGTGAGAAAAAGAAATCCCGCCAGCGGCTTGCGGCGGCCCGTCTCGGCGGCGTGCACCGCAAGCGCCATGGTCAAGCTGCTCGCGATCAGAACGGCCGTGTTGATCGCGCCGAGAACGAGATCGAGGTGGCGGCTGCCGTCGGCAAAGCCGGGGGAGTAGAGCGCGCGGTAAACGCTGTAGCCCAGGAAAAGCCCGCCAAAGAACATAATTTCCGTGCCCAGAAAGACCCACATGCCCAGGCGCGACGCCTCGCGCTGCTGCTCGATGTTGTCGAACTGGCTTGCCAGCACGCCGGCGCGTTCCATTAGGCTGGCCCTCTGGGCAGAAGCTCCGGCTGGCCCATTTCGCGCTGCGGCTCTGCGGGCGCGTAATCGTACGGCGGGCGCGTGATCACGGGCGTCTCCGCGAAATTTTCCACCGGCGGGGGCGACGGGGTCTGCCACTCCAGGCTCAAAACGCCCCATGGGTTGGGCCCGGCGACTTTGCCGTAACGCAATGACCAGACGAGGTAAACCATCGGCAGCAAATAGCCGACGGCGAGAATCGAAGCCCCGGCGGAGGACATCACATTGAGGACCTGAAACTCTTCCGGATAGGCGTGGTAGCGGCGCGGCATGCCGAGATACCCCAGGACGAACTGCGGAAAGAAGGTGAGATTGAAGCCGATGAAAATGATGAGCGCCGCCAGCTTCCCCCAGGCCTCGGGATAGAGCCGGCCGGACATCTTGGGCCACCAGTAATGAATCCCGCCGAGATACGCCATCACCATGCCGCCCACCATGATGTAATGGAAATGGGCGACCACGAAATACGTGTCGGTCACGTGCACGTCGACCGCAAGCGCGGCGAGAAAAAGGCCCGTAAGGCCCCCGATGGTGAAAAGGCCGATAAACCCCATACCGTAGAGCATCGGCGTCGCGTACGAAATGGACCCCCGGTAGAGGGTCGCCGTCCAGTTGAAGACCTTGATGGCGGAGGGGATCGCCACGAGATAGCTCAAGATGGAAAAGATCATCGCCGCGTAGATCGACTGCCCGGCGATGAACATGTGGTGCCCCCAGACGAGAAAGCCCAGGACCGCGATCGCGATGCTGGCGAACGCAACGAAGGTGTAGCCGTAGATATTCTTGCGCGAAAAATGCGAGATCAGCTCGCTGACGACGCCCATCCCCGGAAGGATCATGATGTAGACCGCCGGATGCGAGTAGAACCAGAACAGATGCTGGAACAGGAGCGGATCGCCGCCGAGAGCGGGATCGAAGATGCCGATGCCAAACAGCCGCTCGATGCCGAGAAGGAGCACGGTGATCGCGAGCACCGGGGTGCCGAGGACCATGATCAAGCTGGTCGCGTAGTGCGACCAAATAAAGAGCGGCAGGCGGAACCACGTAAGCCCCGGAGCGCGCATGCGGTGGATCGTCACGATGAAGTTGAGCCCGGTCAGGATCGATGAAAAGCCCGTGATAAAGATCCCGAGCGCGAGCGGCACGACCGGCGTTTGCGAAGAGGCGGTGCTGTACGGCGTATAGAACGTCCAGCCCGTGTCGGCGCCGCCGGCCAGAATCACGATGATCGTGAAAAGACCGCCGGTGATGAAAATATACCAGCTCGCCAGATTGAGCCGCGGGAAGGCGAGGTCGCGCGCGCCGATCATCATCGGCACGAGGAAGTTGCCCAGCACGGTGGGAATCGACGGGATCAGAAAGAAAAAGATCATGATCACCCCGTGCATGGTAAAAAGCTTGTTGTACGTTTCGGACTGAACCAGATCGCCCGGCGGCGTCATCAGTTCCAGGCGGATCAGGACCGCGTACGCCCCGCCGATAAAGAAAAAGAACGTAATCGAGAGCAGGTAAAGCAGCGCGATGCGTTTGTGATCGGTGGTCAGGAGCCACGATTTGACGCCGTAGCCGGCGTTGAGATAGTTGACCGCGGGCTCTCCTGCTTGGGCTTGAGCTTTCATAGTCGGTTTATCTCTTCTCCGGCCCGGCCACTTTCGGGCCGAGCGATTTGATATAGGCGATCAGCTGCTGGATCTCGTCTTCTCGAACCCGCCCCTGGAAGCTCGGCATGAGCGGCTGAAAGCCGGCGACGATTTTGGCCTGCGGGTTGAGAATCGATTCGCGCAGATAGCTTTCGTCCGCCTTGACCGTCCGGCCGTCCTGGAGGCGCACCTCACTATCGAACAGTCCGGCGAGCACGGGGCCGATTCCCCGACCTTCCAGCCGGTGGCAGGTGGCGCAGCCGAGCCGCTGAAAAAGCTTTCCCCCCATGGCGGCGAGCGATTCCGCCGGGCGCGCGCCTCCGGCCAAGCGCGCCTCGGGCGTCTGTAGAGCGCCGCCGAGCCATGCCTCGTACTGCTTGGGCTCGAGCACGACCACTCTGCCGATCATCGCCGAGTGCGCGGTGCCGCAGTACTCCGCGCAGAAAAGATGGTAGCTGCCGGGCTTGGTCGCCTCGAACCAGACCGTCGTGTAGCGCCCCGGCACGACGTCTTGTTTGACGCGAAACGCCGGCACAAAGAAGCTGTGGATCACGTCTTGCGTCGCCATAACGAGCTTGATGGGGCGACCGGCCGGGACATGCAGCTCGTTGATCTCCTGCTGGCCGTCGGGATGCTGGAACTTCCACATCCACTGGCGCGCGACCACAAAGATCTCCATCGCGTCCTCGGGCGGGCGCGCGAGAGCCACGTAGAGAACCGCGCTCCACACGAAAATGACGACCGTGATCGCGAGCGGCACGAGCGTCCAGAAGGCCTCGAGCCTGAGGTCGCCGGCGATTCGCGGCGGGGGCGGCTCCGATTCCGAGCGGCGGCGATACTTGACGGCAAAGTAGATAATCAAGAAAAAGATGAGCCCGGCAAAAAAGCCGCTTACGGCGAGAAGAAAAAAGTAGAGGGCGTCGACGCGCGCGGCAACGGTCGAGGCCTGCTCGGGGAAAAGCGGCACCGCGGGTTGCATCTACGCCCCTCCGGCTCGGGCGCGGTTCTTCTGGCGCTCGCGCCGGAGCATGCACGCGACGAAGGCAGCCAGAGCGGCGACGGTCGCGATACCGCTCAGGCGCAAGGAATTGAGAATGACGAGGCCGTATTTTCCCGTCGCCGGATCGTACTCGTAGCAGAGCAGAAGCAGCTGATCGATGGGCGAGCCGATTTTTCCCTGCCCCGCTTCGACCAGCGCGAGCTTGAGATCGCGCGGCGCAAAGTCGAACCCGTAAAGGTAGCGCGAGACGCGCCCGTCGGCCGTTGTGACCACGATGCCGGTAGCGTGGGCATACTGCTGGCGCGCGGGCTCTTCGCGGTAAGCGAAGCCGATGGCGCGCGCCAGGCGCTCGATCGAGGCGCGCTCGCCGGTCAGAAAATGCCAGCCGCGGCCGCTCCCTGAGCCGTAACGCTGCACGGCAGTTTGTTTTTTCGCGCGTGCCAGCGCGGGGGCTTCGCGCGGGTCGATGCTGAAGGCGACGACGGTGAGATCCGCGCCGACCGAGAAAGGCACGGCGCGAAGGCTCCGCACCAGACCGTCGAGGACCAGCGGGCAGAGCCGCGCGCAGTCGTAATAGACCGGCGCCAGGATGACGGGCCTCCCGGTGAAGTACTGGCTCAGGGAGACTAGGCGGCCTTGCTCGTCGCGGAAGCGCGTGTCGAGCGGGAGCGGTTGATTGAGTTTTTGTTCGAAGGCGACGGTGAGCGCCTGCGCGCCGCCGGCCGCTCGCTCGTCGTGCGCTCTCGCGCTCGCCGCGAGCGCAAGAGCGCACAGCGCCGCCACGAGCGGGAATCGGCGGCAGAGATGAACGATTGGGCGATTCATTTCGACGGCTCCGCCTCCTTGTCTTTCTTTTCCGCGCGCGCGGGGTGCGTCCGGAGTTTGTTGGCCGCGGGCAAGGCGTCCCTGGCGATCATTTCCATCGCGCGCTGGATGGGGACCCGGACGATTCCCTTTTCTCGATCGACCCAGCCGTAGCTCTCCAGGATGTGCTGTTCGTGGGCGCGAAGCTGCGCGAGCTCGCTTTGAGGTTCGACCTGGAGCTGGGGCTTTCCCGGCGCCGGCCGGACGATTTCCGGCCGGCGCGCGGCCGGGGAAGGAAGCGCGGGGCGCTCCAGATACCGATAAAGAACCCAAACGGCGACATGAATCACGAGCGCCACAAGCGCGAGCCAGAGGCCGAAAAGCATGATGCCGCGAACGTTCGCGTCGGAAAGTTCGTGCCGGACGGCAGGATTATCGCGGGGCGAAGGCGCCTGGCTATGCTCCGCCATGGCGCGCCTCCTTCAGGATGGGCTCGTGAAGCGGAAATAAGGGACGGCGCTGGAGATTGAAGATGTACGCGGCAAACCAGATGCCGCCCACTCCGAGCGGCGCCGTCACGTCCATCCAATGAACGGCGATGGCTGCGGGGCGAAAAGCCGGCGCCGTAAACCAGAGAAGGTCGAGCCAGCGCATCGACAGCACAAGGGCGGCCACGCCCGCCAGCACGAGCGGGTTCCTTTTGGTCGCGCGCGAGAGAAGCAGAAGAAACGGGACAAAGAAGTGAAAGCCGATCAACGCGGCGCCGACCCACTCCCAGCCGCCTGTCAAGCGCCGGAGATACCACGAGATCTCCTCGGGCAGATTGCCCGACCAGATGATGAGGTACTGAGAAAAGGCGAAATAGGCCCAGAGCATGACAAAAGCGAGCAGAAGATTGCCGAGATCGTGAAAATGCTCGGGCCGCATCACGTCGGCGGCCGGCTTGTGGCGCCACAAGAGCGCGGCAACGATGATCACGAACGCAAACGCCGACAGCACCTGGCCGCCCATGAAGATCACGCCGTAGATCGTGGAATACCAGTCGGGCTCGAGCGACATCACCCAGTCGACCGCGGCAAAGGTTACGGTCAGGACATAAACGCCGAGTCCGGGAGCGCTGAGGAGGCGGATGTTGCGGGCCGGCTTCGGTGCGCCGGTGCGGTCGTGCTCCAAAGACCACTTGTTGAGGAGATACACGAGAATGAGCCAGCAAGCGAAGTAAAACGCGGCCCGAGTGAAGAAAAAAGGCGCGCTCAAGTACGAGCCGTGAGAGGCGGCGCCGGCCATCCAGGCGTAGATCTCAGGCGATCCCACCACGATGGGCGCGAACAAAACCGCCATGAGAGGGAGGGTCCGGGCGGCCGATTCAAGCATGCGCCGAATCACGACGCCCCAGGCGCCGCCCGTGAGATAGTGAATCATGACGATCGTGAGCGAGCCCAAAGCGACGCCGAGCCAGAGCAGAAACGCGATCAGGTACGAATGCAAAAACTGCCGCGCGTCGAAAAACGCGCCGACCGCGCACAGGCCGAGGGCGACGACCCCGACCAGGAGCGAGGCGTTGCGCGCTTTGAGCCACTCGGCGCGCGCCCTTAAATCCCATTCCATCAGCGCGCCGCCTCCTTGAGTTTTTCGCGCTCTTCGGGGGAGAGCTGGCCGACGCTCACGTTTTGGCTCAGTTGCAGCGCGCGCACGTACGCGACGATGGCCCAGCGGTCGGCGGGCGGAATTTGCGCCGCGTAATCGGGCATCGCGCCGAAGCCTTTCGCGATCACCTGGTAGATGTGGCCCGGGGGCCGCCGGCGAACCTGTTCGGAAAAGAGCGGCGGCGGCCGGGTGAAGCCGCGCTGCACGACCATGCCGTCGCCGCCGCCGGTGCGGTCGTGACAGGGCGAGCAGAAAATATCGAAGCGATCCCGGCCGCGCTCGAGCGTTTTCATGTCGATGGGGAAAGGAAACGTCGTCGCCGGCGCGCCGCGGCTTAGACCCTGGTAAAAATGTTCGTCTTGCCGCAGTTGGCCGCGCGCGACGGTGCCGGGGACGGGAAGTCGCGCCGACTGCCCGTCGTCAAAAAAAGCGCTCGGCTCCAGCGGGTCGTAGCGCGGCTGCCGCGCCATCTTTTGCTCGCAGCCGGCGAGAAGTAAAAATGAGACTAGGACAACGCCACTCCCGAGACGAGAAGTCCGCAAGCGAAAATCTAAAATCGAAAATCGAACCAAACGCATTTGAAGTTCTGAATGGCAGAGCCCCTCGTTACACCGCTGCGGGGTTACTCGGGGACTCGGATGCCGAACCACCGGTTGCCCGGAGTAGCGCAAAGCGCGTAGCGCGGGGAGAAGATTTCTTAGAGTAGGTTTGTCAAGCATCTCTGACGATAGAATTTAAAATTGCCCGCCATCTCAGTGCTCGACCTCGACGACGACCCGAGGCCGCAGGCGCTCGAGAAAGCGCCGGGTGCCTTCGCGATCAAAAAGCGGGTCGGTCGCCTCGATGCAAAGAAAGAAACGATCGCGCGTGGCGAGCGCGAAACGCTCGACGTTGAACACCGGGTGGTAAGGCTGCGGCAGGCCGTTGAGCGCGAGCATGCCGATGACGGCGGCCAGGCCGGCGACGAGCACGGTCATCTCGAAGGTCACCGGGATGAAGGCGGGCCAACTATGAAAAGGCCTCCCGCCGATGTTCAATGGATAGTCGACCGCCATGAGATAATACTGCATTCCGTACCCGAGAGCTGCGCCGATGAGTCCTCCGATCAGCACGACGAGCGGCACGTGAGTGCGGCCGAGCTCCAGCGCTTCGGCCAGCCCCTCGACGGGAAACGGCGTGTAAGCGTCCATTTTCCGGTAGCCGGCGGCGCGCGCCGCGCGCGCGGCGGCAACGAGGTCGTTGGGATTTTCGAACTCCGCCATGAGCCCGTAAATCGGCGGCCACGCTTCTCGTCTCATGATTTTAGCCCTCTCACGGTTTGACCTCGGCTTGCGGCAGCAGCGCGCGCATCTCGAAAATCGAGATCATCGGCAGAAAGCGAATGAAAAGGAACATGAGCGCGAGAAATAGGCCGATGCTGCCGAAAAGTGTGGCCCAGTCCCAGAACGTCGGCGCGTACATGCCCCAGGAGCTGGGGACGAAATCGCGGTGCAGGCTCGTGATGACGATGATAAAGCGCTCCAGCCACATGCCGATGTTGACGATGAGAGCGATGACAAAGAGCGCGGGGACGCTCGCGCGCACTCGGGGAAACCACAAAAGCTGCGGCACGGCGACATTGCAGAAGAGCAGCGCCCAGTAAAACATTGCGTAGGGTCCGCCGGCCCGATTGGCGATCATGAAAGTTTCGTAGGGATTGCCGCTGTACCAGGCCATAAACGCTTCCATCATGTAGCCGTAGGCGACGATGAGGCCGGTCGCGAGAAGCACCTTCGCCATGTTCTGCAGGTGGCGCATGGTGATGAAATCCTCGAGGCCGTACGCCGCGCGGAGCGGGATCGCCAGCGTCAGCACCATCGCGAAGCCGGAATAGATGGCGCCGGCCACGAAATAGGGCGGGAAGATGGTCGTGTGCCAGCCCGGGAGCACGGCGACGGCGAAATCGAAGCTCACGACCGAATGCACCGAGACCACAAGCGGCGTAGCCAGTCCGGCGAGCAGGAGATAGGCCATCTCGTAGCGGTGCCAGTGCATCGCGGAGCCGCGCCATCCCATCGCCAAAATCCCGTAAATGACGCGCCCCACGCGGCTTCGCGACCGATCGCGCAGCGTGGCGAGGTCGGGAATAAGACCGATAAACCAGAACAAGAGCGAGATCGTGAAGTACGTGAGCACCGCGAAGACGTCCCATACCAGCGGGCTGCGGAACTGCGGCCAAACTGCCATCGTGTTGGGGTACGGAAGGAGCCAGTAGAAAAACCACGGCCGCCCGAGGTGAAGGATCGGAAAAAGGCCCGCGCAGGCGACGGCAAAAAGCGTCATCGCCTCGGCAAAGCGGTTGATCGAGGTCCGCCACTGCTGGCGGAGGAGCAGGAGGATCGCGGAAATCAGCGTCCCGGCGTGGCCGATCCCGATCCACCAGACGAAGTTCACGATGGCAAATCCCCAAGCCACGGGGATGTTGACGCCCCAGATGCCGACCCCGACCACCAGCAGGTAAGCGATGGCGGCGGTAAGAAGCATCACGAGCGCAAACGAGACGGCAAATCCGACGAGCCAGCCGCGCGGCGTCCTGCGCGCAAGGACAATCGAGCTGATTTTGTCCGTGACGGAAGCGAAGCTGTGCCCCGGCTCGATCACCGGCAGCGCCGCGCTCCGGGCCGCCCGCTCGTTTTGTCCGCTCGCCATGGCTATTTCTTTGCGCCGCTTTGCAGCTCCGGGTTGGGGTGGGTCAAGCGCGCGAGATAAGTCGTGCGCGGCCGCGTGTTGAGCTCGGTCAGGATGCCGTAGTTTCGCGGCTCGGCTTTCATGCTCGACACCTTGCTTCCGGGATCGTTGATGTCGCCGAAGACAATCGCCTCAGCCGGGCATGCTTGCTGGCAGGCCGTCTGGATCTCTCCGTCGCGCACCTTGCGTCCCTGTTTTTGCGCCTCGATTTTCGCGTGGTTGATCCGCTGCACGCAGTACGTGCACTTCTCCATGACGCCGCGACTTCGCACCGTGACGTCCGGATTGCGCAGCGGCTTCAGGCTCGGGGTCTCCCAATCCGCGTACTGGAGAAAATTGAAGCGGCGGACCTTGTACGGGCAGTTGTTGGAGCAGTAGCGCGTGCCCACGCAGCGGTTGTAAACCATGTCGTTTAGCCCCTCGGCGCTATGAGCCGTCGCGGCCACGGGGCAGACGACCTCGCACGGCGCGTTCTCGCAGTGCATGCAGGGAACCGGCTGGAACGAGGTCGCGGGATTTTCCGGATCCCCCTGGTAGTAGCGATCGACCCGCAGCCAGTGCATTTCACGGCCGCGCAGCACTTGCTCTTTGCCGACCACGGGAATGTTGTTTTCCGCCTGGCAGGCGACGACGCACGCGTTGCAGCCGACGCAGGCGCTCAAATCGATCGCCATCCCCCAGGCGTAGCCGTCGTAGCGAAATCCCGGATAGAGAGACTCGTCCTGCTTTGGTTCGTGCGCCTGATGGGCGAGCGCAAGATGCGGATCGCGCCGGTACGCCGCGAAGCTCGCGGCGCGGACGAGGTCGCGCCCCGCCATCGTGAAGTGCGTCTGGGTCGATGCCAGCAGATGCTTTTGTCCTGTCTTGCCGATCTCGACGCCTGAACCGAGCCAAAGCGACGAAGTCGTGCGCAGGCGGTACGCGTCAAAGCCGTTTCCGGTGCCGACGCGGCCCGCGCGCGTGCGGCCGTATCCGAGATGGACGGTGATCGCGCCGTCGGGGTGCCCGGGCATGATCCACACCGGAGCGCGCACGCTCCGACCTTGATGGGCAATCTCGACGAGATCGACCGACACGGTCCGGCCGGAAAACAGCAAATCATTTTTCAGCCCGAGGCGCTCGGCGGTCGCGGGACTTACGAGCGCGGCGTTTTCCCAGGTCAGCTTCGTCAGCGGCTTCGGCAGCTCCTGGAGCCAGCCGTTGTTGGCAAAGCGCCCGTCGCCGATCGTCGGGTCGGGAGCGAAGACGATCTCAAGAGCTTCCGGGTTCGGGTTCGCGGCTTCGCGTTGGCGGGGCGGAGGGCTCGAAAGTCGAGACTTGAAACCCGAAACGAGCCTTACCGGTTTGGGCGCAAGCGCGCTGCCCTCGACGATGCCGTCGTGAAGCGCTCTTTCCCAGAGGGTTTCGAATCGGGCCGCGCCGAACCGCGCGCGCCAGTACTCGCGGACAATCTCGTAGCTCGAGCGGTTGGGGGAACCGGTGAGGGCGGCGACGACCTCGTGAGCCGTCTTGCCGCCGTAGAGCGGCGCGATGAGCGGCTGGATGATCGAGACGGTGCCGTCCTCAGCCCGGCAGTCGCTCCAGGATTCGAGATAATGAGCCTCCGGAATGTGCCATTGGCATAAATAGGAGGTCTCGTTGTGGTAAAGGCTCAGATGGATCGTGAGCGGCACCTTGCTCAGAGCCTCCGCGAAGTTCAGGTCCGCGGGCGCGTTGTAGACGGGATTGCCGCCCAACATGACCAGGCAATCGACGTTACCCGCGCGCATGTCGCCGACGAGCGCGCTCAGGGATTCAATCTGATCGACGGGCCGCGCCTCGACGGGCGCCGTATAGATGACCGTGCGGCCGCTGTTGCCCAGGGCGAGATTGATCGCGTGCGCCAGAGCGTGCACCGTCGCCGGCTGCCGCTCTCCGGCCATCACGATGCTTTTGCCGGCGTGCGCCTTTAAGTCGCGCGCGACGGCTTCGAGCCAATCGCGGTATCTTTCGATGGGCGGCGGCAGTTGGGGCTCCATCCCGCCCACGCCGAGGCGGCTTGCGAGCGCGCGCGCAAAGAGCTCGATTTGGCTCGGCGCGAGCGGCAAGCGATGATCCGCCGCGGCGCCGGTGTTCGAGGGGGAACACTCGACCGCGTAAAGACGGATGAACGCGGCTTCGTCGTGCGGGCGACGGCGGCGCGCGAAGTCGCGAATGTAGCGGACGCTACCGGGGTCGGCGCCGAGCGGATCGGCGTCGAGCGCGAGCACAACCTGCGCCTGATCGAAGCGGTAGCGCGCGTCCACGTACTCCCCGAAAGCGAGCAACGAGCCGGCGCGGCCGTTGTGCCGCGAAGCGGGCTCGTACTGGTGCCATCGCGCGCCGGGATAAGCGGCCAGCAGCGCGCCCATCTGTTGCGCCAGAGTCGGCGAGTTTACGGTTTCGGAAAGGATGCGAAGCCCCTGTCCCTTTTTCTTTCGCTTCTCCTGCAGGACCGGCGCCAGCTCGGAGACAAACGCGCTCCAGGGTCTGATGTGGCCGCGGTAGCTCAGAGTCTGCGAGCGGTCGGGATCGTACAGCGTGAGCACGGAAGCCTGGGCGAAAATGTCCGTTGCGCCGAGGCTCGATGGGTGCGCGGGATTGCCTTCTATTTTGGTTGGCCGTCCCATGTGGCTTTCCGCCAGGACCCCGATCGCGCCGCCGTTTAGCGGCATCGCCGTGGCGTAAAAAAGCGGTTTTCCCGGGACGATCTCTTCCGGCGCGCGAACGTAAGGGACGATCTTCTCGGCGGGCCGGCGCGCGCAGGCTCCGAGCCCCGCAAGCGCAAGCGATGCGCCCATGAGCCGCAAGAAGTCGCGCCGGCTAAAGGCGTCAGGCGGCGCGGAGGAGGGAAATTCGCGCGCGGCGTGGCGCCAAAAGCTCGGGTTATCGGCCAGCTCCTCGAGACAACGCCAGTATTGTCGGCCGCGAAGCCCGCCCAGGCGCGCGCGCACCCGAGGCAGGTCGAAGATCTCGCCTTTGCTTGCGGCTCTTGCGCGATCGCGCTTCGTAGGATGATCGTCCATGTTCGCGGCTTACCGGTGGCAAGTAGAGCAACTCGTCAGGACGGCGGGAGATTGAATTTCGTATTCGCGCACGAGCTTTCGCCCCAGCGCCAGGGCGTCGCCCGGAGGTTGCCAGTCCATGTTGAACACTTCGGCGCGCGGCCTGACATAGCGCTCCGGTTGCCGGTGGCATTCGAGGCACCACTCCATCAGCAGCGACTGCTGCTGCCACGTGAGCGGCATGCGATCCACGCGCCCGTGACAGGTCACGCAACCCACCCCTTTGTTTACGTGAATGCTGTGATCGAAGTAGACAAAATCGGGCAGGTTGTGGACCCTGTTCCACGCGATCGGCGTGCCGGCATCGAGGCTTTGGCGCACGGGCGCGAGCGTCGGCGAGTCCGACCAGATCTGCGAGTGGCAGTTCATGCAGGTCTTCGTCGGCGGTATTCCCGCGAAGGCGCTTTCCTCGACGGAAGTGTGGCAGTAGCGGCAGTCGATGCCGTCGTCGCCGACGTGATGTTTGTGGCTGAACTGAACGGGCTGCTCGCGCACCACCTCCGCTTGCGTGACGTACGGCGAGCGATAGATCGCGGCCAGCGATGAAAAAAAAGCGGCGAGCAGAAACACGCCCGCAAAAAGGCTGACCTTGGAGATGGTGTTGGTGCTCGGATGGAATATCTGAGCCACTGGCGCGCCCGGTTTCTGCGGAGCGAGGAGAGCGGAACGCCGTGTCGGTGACGGCGCCAAAAATTCAGACTAGTTCAAACTGCCAGGGGGAAACGGGCGATTCAAGGGGCGGGAGGGAAAAAATGGCGGTGGACAGACTCGAACTGTCGACTCCGCGGATATGAGCCGCGTGGCACACAATTTTTCCCGAGATAATTAGCGAGGTTAAGTTTTTGGATGCCAGCGGCGGATACCAATGACTAACGAGGTGATGTCGTATGGAAGCGCAGGAAAAATTCGAAGCGTGGGCGATCATCGAACTTTTCGGCCGGCAGCGGACCGCCGGCAAAGTTACTGAGGCCATGATCGGCGGGTGTCAGTTCATCCGGGTTGATGTTCCCGCCGTGAATGGCCATCCGGCGTTCACGAAATTCTACGGCAACGGGTCGATCTACAGCATGACGCCGACCACCGAGGACATCGTGCGCAAGTATCTGGCCTACTGGAAACCCGTGCCCGTAAACCTCTGGGAGCTGAACCAGACGCAGCTACCGGCACCGCACGAGGATCCCGTGGATGATCCGGATGATGATGAGTTTCCATATAGCCCTCTCTCTCACCCAGCCCTGGGCCTCTCTTGTCGCGATCGGCGCCAAGCGATTCGAGACCCGCAAGTGGAAGACCAACTATCGCGGACCGCTGCTGATCCACGCAGCTCAGCGGATGCCGGTTCAAGCGCGTCGGCTCGCGCTCGAGGAGCCATTTCTGAGCGCCCTACGGGACACGTACTGGCATATCCGCGGGCGGGTGATCGCAATGGTGAATCTGGTCGATTGTATCGAGATTGGGGCTGGCTTGGGACCCATTAAGCCGATGACTCCCGATCAGATCCGGAACGAGATGGCGTTCGGTGACTGGCGACCCGGCCGCTACGCCTGGCGGTTCGACGACGTAGTCCGCTTCCCGGAACCGTTCTACCACAAGGGATTCCTGGGCCTTTTCAACGTGCATGAGTACGCCGTTATGCTCGCGACGGAGCTCTGGGAGAAGCATCCGGAATGGTATTCCGGACCCTGCCAGTGTAAGGCCTGCCTGGTGAAAGCCGGTTCGGTGTTCCAGAAAGTACACACCTAAAAAAGGACCGGCGCGTGGGGGATAACAGCAAGATCGAGTTTCACGAGAAGCTACCTGTCAATGGGGCGAATACATGGCTGACATGATCCGCGTCGGCAAGAAAGCCGCCGGCGCCGTGCTCGACGGCCGCGAATGGCGCGAGTATCCCAATGGCTGACGGCGAGAAAAAATCTACGGAAACCACTGAGGAAAAAACCCGCCGTCTCGGCGCCGGCGAATGGATCCCAGCGTTTCTGCAGACGCTAGGCATGACAGCCAACGTGCGTCTCTCTTGCAAACAGGCCGGGATATCTCGCCGCCTCGCCTACAAGTGGCGCGATGAAGATGAAACGTTTCGAGCTCAATGGGATGAGGCGATGGAGGACGCGCTCGATATCCTCGAGGGGGAAGGAATGAAGCGCGCGCGGGCGACGTCCGACACGCTGCTGATTTTCTTTCTGAAATCTCACCGGCGCGAGATTTACGGCGAACAGAAGCAAGTCAAAGTTGGAGGTCTCGACGGCGGCCCGCTCAAGGTCCTGCACGACGTGATCGAGATCATGGACGACGAGGAAGATGGCGAAGGCAAGAAGTAATCAGCCGCCGCTGCGGGTCCGGATCATCCGGATGTGCGTTAAGACAGCGGCCGGCTGCTGGGAATGGCGCGGGAGCGCTGATGATTCCGGATACGGGGTGATTCGGGTCAAGGGGCGCATGCGCAAGGTCCACGTCGTCATGTGGGAGATTTATCATGGCCAGCCCGTCCCCAAAGGAAAGCAGCTTGATCACATTCCCCAGTGCCGGAACCGACGCTGCTGCTATCCGCTTCACCTCGAGCCCGTGACGCCGGGAGAAAACAAGCGCCGCGCGTGGGTTTTTCAGCCTAGATCGCCCACCTGCCCGCGCGGACACGTCCTCCCGCCCAGCCGCCGCTGCAAAATTTGCCGGCGCCAGCGCCGCCACCGTGAGTTATGCCTGCCGTCAATGTAGCTGTCGGTTTCCTGCCCAAACGAAAGCTCAGATTCCATCTGCCGATCCGAAAGCCCGAGACGCTCAAGCTGTTCGTAAAGAAAGCGTTCGGCGTGACGTTTCCCGATACGAAGGTCTGCCCGGGTCATTCGACGCCGTGGCAAGCGTTCTGCGACGCTTACTTTTGCGTGAGCTCGATGGTGATCTGGAAAGGATCGCGCGGCCTTTCCGGGAAATCCTTCACGCTGGCGACGCTTGGCCTAACTGAAGCGATCACCCTCAAATGCGACGTGAACATCTTAGGCGGGAGCGGTCTACAGTCCCAGCGCGTGCACGACTACCAGGTGCGCCACTGGCTCTTTCCCCGAGCGCCGAGGCATCTACTCGCCTCCGATCCGCTTACCATGAAAACGCGCTTGGTGTACGGCAACACGATTCAAGCCTTGCTCGCGTCTCAGAATTCCGTCCGCGGCCCGCACGTCCAGCGGCTCCGGCTCGATGAGATCGACGAGATGCAACTCGATATCTTCGACGCCTCGATGGGTCAAACGATGGAGCTGAACGACGTGACGGCGCAGACAGTCGCCTCATCCACCTACCACAATCCAGACGGCACAATGGCCGAGGTCCTAAAGCGCGCCGACGAGAAAGGTTGGCCTATCTACGAATGGTGCTATCGCGAGACGGTCCAGCCGCACGGGTGGCTGAAAGAGAGCGAGATCGAGCGCAAAAAGAACGAAACGACGTCTGTCCAGTGGCAGGTGGAGTACGAGCTCGGAGAACCCTCTCACGAATCCCGTGCAATCATGATGGAAGCCGTGGACGCCATGTTCGACGCCAGGTTGGGAGAGTTCGCCGGCGTCCCCGGAGAGTACATCGAGATTGAGCGCCCGGATCCGGACGGAGTGTATGTGCACGGCGCCGACTGGGCGAAGGATGTGGACTGGACCATCATCGTCACGCTCCGCGTAGACGTCCGGCCTTACCGCGTTGTCGCCTTTCTTCGCATCGGCCGGCGGCCCTGGCCGGTGATGATCCGGGCGCTGGATGACCGCATCGAGCGCTTCGGCGGTGAGGCCTGCCATGACGCAACGGGCCTGGGCAACGTGGTGAACGATTATCTCAAGCACGACGCCGAGCCTGTGGTCATGACGGGGCGCGATCGGGATGATCTGTTTACGGCGTACATCGCCGCGATCGAGCGAGGAGAGATCGAGGCGCCGAAGATCCGGTACATGGAAGGCGAGCACCGTTACTGTAAGGTCGATGATCTTTACGGGAGCGGGCATCCGCCAGATACCATCGTTGGTGGCGCGATGGCGTACAGGGCGATCAAGAGAAAGAGAGTGAGAGTGCTGTGATGGAATTGGATCTCGGTGAGAATCATAAGCTGAGGTTTGTCGGATGGCGTCCCGACAGAAGTGTGAATCCGCAATTCGACGGGATCCCGGACGTCGACAAATACGGGGCGATCATAGAGCACAGAAAGCCTGACGGCACACGCTGCGCCGGCATGATCGTGTTCGACGGAGACGTCTCGAGACGTATCGAGCCGGATCGGGAGCGGTGGACGGTCGAATCGTGGGATCCGCTCACGATCAGCCCGTCTGTGTTGTGCACGGACTGTGGCGATCACGGTTTCATTCGCGAAGGGAAGTGGGTCAAGGCATAAAAACACGAAGGAGGAATGCTATGTCAGAAGAGTTTCGGACAATCAACTTGCTCCATGTCGCGGAGTCAAAGCTCAATCCGCGAAAGCACTACGACGAGGAGAAAATCAAGGAGCTTGCCGATTCGATCAAGAGCGTCGGGGTGATTGAGCCCCTGGTCGTGCGCCATGCAAACCAATGGTCAATTACGCAGTCTGAGGTGGACGATGAATCGTGGTATCTAGTCAACCCAAAGGGCGTAAAAATTGGACTCCCGATGAGCGAACAAGAGGCTCGTCAGGCACTTGCAGAAAAAACTAACGGCCAATTCGAACTCGTCGCCGGCAGCCGGCGCTACCGCGCCGCGAAGCTCGCAGGCCTCGCGGAAATCCCCGCGATTGTGCGCGAACTGAACGACGCACAGGTCCTCGAGACGATGGTCATCGAGAACAACCAGCGCGAGGACGTGAACCCGCTTGAGGAGGCCGAAGGGTATAAGATGCTGCTAGGGTTTAAAGGTCCGCTGGCAAGCGCGTACACGCTCGAGCGGCTCGCTGAGAAAGTCGGTCGCTCGACGAAATACATCTACGACCGGCTCAAGCTCCTGCAACTCGTGCCCCAGGCAAAGAAGCTCCTGCTCGAGAACAAGATCACTGCCGGGCACGCGATCCTGCTCGCGCGGCTGAAGCCTGAGCAGCAGAAGAAGGCGCTCGATCCGAACAACCCTGGCGTGTGGCACCCAGAGCACGCGCTAGAGTTGCCGTGGGAATGGGAAAACAAAACAGTCGCTGACCTGGAGAGCCATGATCGTCGGAAGATCTGCAGCGTGCGCGAGCTTGAGGCCTGGATTGATACGCACGTGCGCTTTGAGAAAAAACCGGGCGCGATCGATGCGATGCTCTTTCCCGAGACCGAGAAGACCGTCGCCGCGGCGCTCGAGGAAAAGGAAAAGATCGTTCAGATCACGCACAACCACTACACGCACCCCGACGCGAAGGAAGGAAACACTGAGCGGATTTACCACAGCCAGAGCTGGAAGCTCGCGGACGGATCCGGCACAGGCAAGAAGAAAAACAAGGAATGCGAGAAGTCCGTGACTGGCGTGATCGTCGTGGGCCCCGAACGCGGGAAGGCGTACAAGGTCTGCGTGAATAAAGAGTGTACGGTGCACTGGCCCAAGCCGACAAAGCCGAAGGCGCAAGCTCAAGCAAAGGGTGAGAGCTCCTGGGAGAAGGAGCAGAAGAAACAGCAAGTGGAGTACGAACGCCGTGAACGGCTCCGCGCCGCCTGGGAAAAGGCCAAGCCAAAAATCCTTGAGGCCTGCGCTGAGAAACTCGCAACCCACACGGAGCGCCAACTCTCCGAGATCGCTTACCGGGGCTTCCACGGTGGGACCGTGAAGAAGGCGGTGGAATTACTTCGAGCGCACGCCAGCAAGATCGAAAAGGATCATCTGGCCATCTTGGCCATGACGCAGCTTTGCGTGGAATCTTCGGGGTGGAACGCGTGGGAGAACTTCCCCAAGTACGCGAGGCGGATCGGGGTGGACACTGCGGCGATCCTGAAAGACCAGACTAACAAGCAGAAGGTCAAAGGCATCAAGGTGAAACGGGCAGGCAAAGACTACGTGCTCGGTCAGAAGATCAAGTCGTCTGATCTATTAAGCAAACCCTCTAATAAATCAAACAACTCGACCAGCAATGGCGCCGCTGCCAAGATCCACGAGATGCATGGAGGCATGTTCAAAGAGCCCACCTGCACCGAGTGCGGCTGCACGGAGTTTAATCCGTGTGTCTACGACATGGGCGAGACCTGCTCCTGGCAAAAGCTCGATAAGAAGACCAATGTCGGCCTCTGCTCAAGGTGCGCCGAGAAGCTGCAGACGTCTGCAAAGTCCAAGAAAGCCAAGGCCGAGGCGAGGGCGTGATGTGTCCGTTTGCGAAACGCCTGCCGACTGTTGTATCCAGAGGCCGACCGGAGAATTCGAAATGAAGTGGGTCAAACTCAGCATCGCTGGACTCCTAGCTGCTGGCCTCGCAATTTCGTTTGCGGATGGGAAAAAAAAGTTCATGCTATACCGCTGCTGGCGATCAGCTTATAATCCCATTTACTGCTACTCAAAAAAACCGTTTGACTTTAGTGCTGATTTCTTTGGCATGCGCTATGAGGGTAATACTCGCGATCGACAAGATCTCGATATCCTTGCCTTCGGAGCCTACGAGAAGTCTTATCTTTTCTTTATGCGTGATGTTCTTCGGAGAGTTGCTCCAGACCGCAATGGGATCTTCGTTGATGTTGGCGCAAACAGGGGCCAACATTCTCTTTTTATGTCGCAATATGCAAAAGAGGTCCATGCTTTTGAACCCTATCAGCCGATCGTGGATCGATTCCGGCATCAGCTCAAAATCAATAACGTGAAGAATGTTGGTATCTACCCGGTGGGTCTCGGCGATCGACCGGCCAAGATTCCTTTTTTTTCCCCTGGCGATGAAACGAATCAGGGCACGGGATCTTTCATCGAAACATTCAGCGAAAAAAATAAGAAATATCACGAGCTTGAGATTGCAGTGGGTGACGAAGTATTGGAAAAGGCCGGGGTCCAACGAATAGACGTGATTAAGATTGACGTGGAAGGCTACGAGCGACCCGTCTTAATCGGTCTTCGCCGGTCGCTCGTCAAAAACAGGCCGATTGTGGAATTCGAGCTCACCACGGGCGTCAGAAATGACGTCGGGTTTAAAAGCATGGACGAAATCGTCAACACATTTCCTGATGGCTACAAATTTGGAACTCTCGCCGAGATAGATAAGTTTACAGGTGCCTATCAAATGGAACCTCTGCGGGGAAAAGTTCCGAAATTTGACTTTGATGGCCGACTGGAGATGATTGCGTACCCAGCCGAAAAGGAATCTTTGATTCCCTTTAGCGGGCCCAAGTGACGGTGGCGACCGAGGCGCCAAAGGAGGCGAAATTGACAGACTTAGAAAAGGCTATTAACGCTGAACTCCAAAGACTATTACAGGTTGCTCGGGAAAAGGGAGACTACGTAGCATTTCGTGACGCTGCGGATACAATCGCAAAACTACGCGAGCAACTGGAATTAGCTGAAGCGTGTCGCGGTAAGGATTCGTGGAGAGTGTAAAATACGGCGACCGACGCCAAAGGCAAAATGCTGCGTGTGCACGACGTCGAGCAAGAACTCCCCCCTCGAGTGATTCACAAATCTCCTTAGACTTTCCTGTCTGCAGAACCGCCTGGAGCTTGCGTTTATGGCCGGCGTGGCCGCTACGGAGAGAAAGAAATGAAGTGGATGGTGCGAGTGTTGCTGGATAGTAACGGGAACTTTTACATCGGCATGCAAAAGGCCGTCACGCCTCATCTCAGCGATAACCTGTTTCTCCAGCGCGAGCCTGAAGCCATCGAGATCCGTAAGCTCCTGGAGCAAATCGCGGAGCGTTACAAGGGAAATGGCCCTATACTGGAACCATAACGCGCCCATTCTCGAGAGCGGCCGGAAGTACGTTGTCCAAGGCCGGATCCGCTGCCCGAAATGCAATAGCGAGGGCATGTGGCGGATAGGCACGTTCGCGCCAAAGCCATCGATTATTTACTGCACGAATTGCAGGACTTTTTACGCTGTCAAAGAGATCACCCTCGCCGAGCTCGAGCCGGAAGATAGCCCCAAGGTCAAGGAGGAGATGGGGATTAAGCCGAGGGATCCGCGCGATTGGCCGTCGGACTGAAATGAATTCTTTTAGACTTTTTTTACGACATCATGTATGATCGCGACGCTGTGAAGGCGTCGCCGCCGAGACGTTCAACCAAGACAATCAACCAAACCAACGCGGCCAAGCTCGCCCGGTTCACGATCGGGCGCATCGATATCTACGACGATCTCGCCCCAGGTCAACGCAAACAGCCAGGCGGTTTCGGTTTTGCTGATTTGAAAACCGCCCAAGAACTGCTCGCACAGGTGAACAACGATCCCGGCCACTTTCGCCTTCCGGCTGGCCAGTACGGAATCTATGAGCTCCTCGACGCCGTTCCCATCACGCAAAGCAACGCGCTCCTCAAGCCCTCCCGAATCGGGAAGCGCGTTCTGCCGGAGGCGACCGTATGAGCCAAGCTCCGGAGTCCGGATCGGTGATCATCTCTCCCGTCCCGCCCGAACCTTCGTTGCCGGAACATAATCCGACCGAGCAGGTCGCAAAGCTCGGCCAGTACGTTGCGCTACAGGTCTCAAAACTCGGCCAGTACGTTGCTCTAGAGGTCAAAAACCGCATCGTCCATGAGATCGAGCATTACGCCGAGCGTAACCGAATTCCCAACGGGGAGGTGTACGTCGAACTGGTGCGATCGAAAGAGGGCGGCACCGTGTGGATCACGATCTCTCACCAGAAGGGAGCGACGCCGATCCTCGGCTCGCCCAAGAAAATCCTCCGCGTCAAGTTCTCCGTCCAATGAGCCGGCAAGTTATTTACCTGGAGCGCGCCGAACTCGAGGCGATCCTGAACGGTCAGCCGTTCGAGGTGATCCGTGTGGATGACGTGCCCGTGATCATCCAACTGGATCCGGTGCAGAAAGACGTGCCGCTTGAATCCTTCGAGCCGCGGCTTCCCAAGATTGAAGCCTCTGTCCATAAACGCGCTCGTAAGAAGCGCGGCAGGCTGCGAAAGGCAAAGGCTTCCGCCAAGGCTGATGCCAGGGGCGTTGTTAAGTTCGCATGCCGCAAGGGTTGCGGAAAAAAATTCTCCTACTCTGGACGTCTCTATCACGAAAAGACCGCCCACCGCGCCGCTGTCAGTGGCGCTAATGGAAACGGCACGGCTGGGAAAACCCACCTTCCAGAGTTCAAAACCAAGCGTCCGGATTGGGTGGACGTCGGCCGAGTGCGGACGATGAAAGAGATGAGCGACGGGGAGATCGCCGAAATCAAACTGAGGCACCGGCTGAGCTGATGGAAATCACCTGCCGCGATCGCGAGCAAATAGAGCTAGTGCGCCGGCTGCAGGAACTGACCGGCGCGAAGGGATGTGTCTTTCCCGAAATTGCGACCGGAAAAGAGTGGTGGGATCGGCTCGTGCAAGTCTATGTGTCGTTGAATCTCCTCGGCAAACAAATCGACGACCGGCAGAAACGCGGCGATCCTCCGAGCGAGGATCAGATCAGCCTCTATCAGATATCGATCTGCGAGTTCTACCGGCTGCTCGAGCTCTGCGGGATCGCACAAGAAGAGGATCTCAACGTGGAGGACACGGTTTGATGCAGATCGCCCTACGTGATCGAGTGCAGATCGCCTGGCGCGCGTTTCGCGGCGTCTTCAAGCAGCCAACGCTGAACGATATCACGGGGATCTACGCCGGCCTCTTTCCGGGGACCATGGGAACGCCGGCCCCGCGCGGCATGGGAGAGCAGATCAATACCTACGCCGAAACGCCGTGGATCCATGCCGGTCTTAACCGGATCGCAAGCGCGAACGCCGCCGTCGAGTGGAAGGTATTCATCGAGCGCCGCGCCGGTGAGGTGCGCTTGAACCGCTCTCTCATGCGCGGCGATTATCAGACGCGCCGGAAAGTGATGAAACAGCTCGCGAAGCAGGGCGTGCTCGAGGAGATCGAGGAGCACCCGCTCGTCCAGGTCCTCGAGCGGCCGAACGACTTCATGATCGGCATGACCGTCCACAAGCTCACGTCGATCTACATCGAGCTGGTCGGCGAGGCGTACTGGATCAAAGAACGAAACGGATTCGGGATGCCCGTCGCATTCTGGCCGATCCCGCCCCATTGGGTGAAGAACACGCCCAAGCCCGGGAACCCTTTCTTTGAGATTCGCTTCTTCAACTGGGAAGGAAAGATTCCGGCAACGGAGATCGTTTGGTTCATCGACCCGGATCCGTGCAACCCCTATGGCCGCGGCGTCGGCCTGGCGCGGCCGCTCTCGGACGAGATCGAGACGGACGAGTACAGCGCCCGCTATATGAAGACGTTCTTCTACAACAACGCCCGGCCCGACGTCATCGTCAGCGGCAAGGACATCCAGAAAAACGAGACCAAGCGACTCGAGGAGGACTGGACGGCGAAGCATCAGGGCTTCTGGCGCGCGTTCAAGCCGTATTTTCTTTCCGGCGAGGTGAAGGTTGATATCCTCGGTCAAAACTTCCAGCACCTGCAGCTCCTCGAGCTCAGGAACTCCATGCGCGACACCCAGCTCCAGGTCCTCGGGATCCCTCCCGAAATGCAGGGGATCGTTGAGAATTCGAACCGCGCAACGATCGAGGCGGCAACGCACATCTTCGCGCGCTGGGTGCAGGTGCCCCGGCTCGAGTTCGTTCGGGCGACGATGCAGGAGCGGCTGGTCCCCGACTATGACCCGCGGTTGATCCTCGATTACGTCTCCCCGGTCGAGGAGGACAAGGAGTTCAAGCTGAAGGCCGCGACGGCTGCCCCCTGGTCGATCACGCTCGATGAGTGGCGTGATCTCCAGGACCGCGAGCCGCTCAAGAACGACCAGGGCCAGGTGTTCATGGTGCCGCTTGGAGTGCAGCCGGTCCGCTACGAGGAAAACGACACCTTCCTGTTGCCGGAGATCGAGGAACCCATCGGCGACGAGGGCGAGACGGACGAAGAAGCCCAGGAGGCCGACACGGTCGAGGAAGCCGTCCGCCGGAAGCTCCTCGCAAAGGGGCTGAAGGCCGGCGAGGTCGAGGCGCTGATCCAGATCCATCGGATCGCCCGGCGGATGTCGCCCGAAATGCGAAAGACGTTCCTCGCCGCAGTGAACGCTGTGAAGAGTAAGATGTCCGTCTCGTCGATCGCCGCCGCGCTCGAGTCCGGATCCGTCGGCGCTGTGATCTCGAAGATCCCGCTCGCGAGCTTCACGCAAAAGTTTCAGACGAGCGAGAAGGTGTTGAAAGACACGCTCAAGCTCGCCGGCACGTACTCGGCGCAGCTTCTCTCCAACCAGCTCGGGACCAAGCTCACCTTCGATCTCACGAACCCGCATGCCGTTTACTGGGTGAAGACCAACGGCGCCAAGCTCGTGCGGGAGGTCACTGAAAAAACGCGCGAAGGCCTCCAGCAGCTCATCCAGGACGGGATCATTGCCGGGAAGCCTCCGAAGGAGCTCGCACGCGAGATCAAAGAGAGGGTCGGCCTCACGCAGCGCCAGGCCGCCGCGGTCCAGAAGTTCGAGCAGCAGCTCATTGAGGAGGGCGCGAACAACATCGAGGAGCGCGTGCAGAAGTACGCCGACGCGCTGCTAAGGCAGCGCTCGCTCAATATCGCGCGGACCGAGACGCTAAACGCCTCCAACGGCGGCCAGCAAACACTGTGGCTCCAGGCGCGAGACGAAGGGCTGCTTCCCTCCGCAGCAACGACCCGCCAGTGGCTCGTGACCGACGATGACCGCCTCGACGTGAATGTTTGCGAGCCGATGGATGGTCAGGAGGTCGGACTCGATGAGCCCTTCGAGACCGGCGACGGCCGGTTCGTGATGCACCCGACCGCGCATCCCCAATGCCGTTGCGGGATGCGGCTTAACCTTCCGCCGCCAAAAAATATGCCGGACCCGCTCGAGCGCGTTGCCGATAGGCTCGATCAGCTCGTGTCCACGATGGGGCGAAAGAGCTCCGTTGTAAAGCAAGTGATCCGTGATCACGACGGCCGGATCCTCGAGGTCAGAGAGAAGGAGGAATGAGATGGAAGAAATTCTGTTTGCGCTCGCCTGGCTCGTTTTCCCGCTGGTAATCGGCGCCCTGCTGGTCCCGAACCAGGGCGAGCAGATCGCGCTCGAGGCCCTGGTCAACAAAACGGCGCCGCAGAATCTAGTGCTGCGCCTCTTTAAGAACAACGTCACGCCGGCCGAAGGCGATACTGAGGCGAATTATACGGAGGCGGACTTCACCGGCTACTCCGCAATCACGCTGACGGGCGCCAACTGGACCGTGACAACCGGAGCTCCGAGCGAGGCAAGCTACGCGCAGCAGACGTTTTCATCGAGCGCGAACCAGGCCGCGCAGAATATCTACGGCTACTATCTCACCCAGGTCACCAGCGGAAAGCTCGTCTGGGCCGAGCGCTTCACCGATGGGCCGTATCCGATCGCGAACAACGGCGACCAGATCAAAGTGACGCCCAAGATCACGCTGGAGTAAATGGCTCTCCATTTCCTTTATCGAAAATCGAGCGGGCAGGTCCACGGGGTCAGCACTACCGGAGATTTCGGGACGGTCGACACGACTTATTTCGGAGTAGTTCAAGATCCGCTGATTCCGGATGGAGCTGATCTCGTACCGACCAAGATTTTCTCAGCAGGCATAGTGCGAAACGCACTTGAAGTTGAGATTGCAGGGTTTCAGGCTGCCGTTGACAACGACAATAACTTGATCCAGCGCCAGCAGGCCGGGGAGATGCTCTCTGGAACGAGAGCGACGTCAAAGTTTGTCCGTGCATTGCTGCTCGCTCTCCTAGACGAGATCAACCTACTCCGTGAATCGGTTCTGCATCCTATCACTTCAATCACCCGCTCGGGGACGACGGCGACTGTCACTGCGGCAGTGGCACACAATTTAGCAACGGGCGACAGCGTCGTAATCGTGGGCGCTGATTTGGCGGCGTATAACGGGCAAAAGACGATCACGGTCACGGGGGCGAACACGTTCACTTATGGCGCCGTGAGCGGAAATCCTGCGACCCCGGCAACCGGAAGCATCTTCTACGCGCTGGCTCCAATACCGCCGACTCCGACGCGCACAGTGGCACAGGCAAGAACGGTGGTGATCAACAAGATTCAATCTGGTGCTGCGGACTGATGAGCCTGCAAACCCAAGTCAGTAATTTCAATACAGGTACCGGAACCGGGACGCTGGATGTCAGCACGAACTTTACCCCATCACTCGTGATCTTTGCTAACCCCACGACCGACTCCGCGGATGAGCAATTCGGGATCGGGGCATGCGCGGTGAATCCGACGGACGATTTTGTCGCCGGCATAGCAAACGAGCACAACACAAACACCACCGACGCCAACCGCTACTTCAACAATGCCGCCTGCGTCTTGATATGCCTGGCGTCTGGCGCACCGAGATTTCTCGCTAACCTTCAGTCGTTCAACTCTTCTCCGACTGGGTTTACGCTCAACCGGACGACGAGCGGCGTTACCAGCGGACAGACAGGCCGCTTCGTCGCTCTGGCGGGAGAAGGCGTAGACTTCAAGGTGCTAACAATCGACGTGACCACAAGCGTCGGCGAGCAGAGCTTTTCGGTTGGGTTCCGCCCGGTGGCATTGATCCTGGTTATGACGCGCGATGACACAACTGCGGGCAATGAACAGCACGCGCGGTTCTTGATTGGGTTCGGGGACGCGCAGCTAAATCAAGCGTGCGTTGGCTACTTCGGCGAGGATGCGGCCGCTGCTGCCGATGAGTACGTGACACAGAGAACCGACCGAATCATTCGCATGATGGACGCCGCGGGGACAGTCGAGTTTGAAGCGACATTGCAGGCCATGACTAACGACGGCTTCACCTTGAACGTCAGCAATGCCCCTTCCGCCACGACCAGGATCGGCGTTATCGCACTTGGCGGCTCGATTCACGCGAAAGTGGACAAGATAGACCTCAATACTGTGACCGGCAATCAGGATTCTCCCGACAACGGTTTTCGCTCCGCACTTGTGTTTTTTGCGTCGTTCGGGCTTGCGGCTGCAACGACGGTGCAGAATGCAGGTCGGCAGATGTTTGGTGTCGGTATGAGTAGCGGCTCTCGGTGGGTACGGTCGATTTCCGCCGATCACGCGGCGGACCCGACGGCGGTGTCCGATGCTGACTCAGCAACGCGCTGCGTCAGGATTGCCTCGGGCGCGGGGACGCTCCAGACGGATGCTGATTTTGTCTCGCACAATGACCGAAACTTCACGATCAACGTGACTACCGCCAACGGGACATCTCGAGAAGTCATTTATCTCGCAATCGGTGAGGCTCGGAGCCTCGTGCCGGATGGAAAGCGTCGCGCTCAACTTCACGGTCTGATCGCCGCTTAAAAGGAGCTTCTGATGGGAAGAGTCTACACGATAGAGTTCGAGAACATTTCAGTTACGAATGCCAACGGCGATGCCGATCTGTTCGAGATCGCGCCCGCCGACGACAAGCCGTGCAAAGTGTTGGGACTGTTTTTCGATCAGATCTCCGACGTCGGAGACGCGCAGGAAGAGATGCTCCGCTACCGCGTCATCCGCGGGCATACGACATCAGGTAACGGCACGCCCGTAACACCGGCCCCGTTAAACCCGAGCGACGCGGCGGCGGGCTTTACGGCGAAATTCTATAGCGCGACGATCGCGTCTGTAGGATCGCCGGTAAATCTCCACAGCGGCTCGTTCAACATACGCACGGGACTGGGTCTCATCCTGCCGCCGAAAATGCAGTGGCAGGTAACTCAAGCGCAGGGGCTCCTGGTTGTCCGGCTGATGGCTGGGCCGGCCGACGATCTTACGATGAGCGGTACGATGTATGTAGAGGAGCTCGGCTAAGTGTTTCGGGGTCGCTTTCCCTACTCCACCGTCAGACGGCCTCGGCGTTGGACTCCCACCTCGGCCGGCGGTGCAAACACCTTCACCTATGCCGCCTCCGGCGGCGCGAACTTTGCCGGGGCCGCCGCGATCGCTGTTATCCAGGTCTACGACGTCAGCGCCGGCCTCGCTGCAGGCGGGGCTGCTCAGGTCGCTGCTGTTCAGGTCTACGAGACTTCGGGCGGAGTGACGCTGGCGGGTGCTGCCAGCGTCTCTGTCATCCAGGTGGCTGACGCGACTGGCGGACTGGCCGCTGCCGGATCTGCCGAGGTCTCCGTCGTCCAGGTCCAGGAGCCGTTCGGTGGAGTTCTAGGTGGCGGGTTCGCCGAACGCGCAATCATCCAGGTCTATCAGGTCTCCGGCGGTGCGAGCTCCGGTGGAGCTGCGAATACTCAGTTTATCCCTGGCGCTCAGACGTTTACCTATGTTGCTTCAGGAGGCGCCCTCTTTAGCGGCGCTGCCGGCACGCAATTTGTTTCTGTCGGCGCGCCGGCGCCGGTGTTCGTTGGGAGCGGCCGGATCCGCCCGCGCAGGCGCCCGAAGCGGCCAGAGCGCTTACCGTCAACGCTTCAGGTCTACAACATCTGGGTGCCATTTATCACTGGCGGTCTTGTGTTTGGCGGGTCGGCGCACGTTGAATTTGTGCCGGCGCCCCGCTTCACACTTTACGAATGTCGGCTCGAAGCATCGGGTATTTCGGCCGGCGGCTCGGCCGAGATCCAGCTCAGCTTTTCTCCGCGGGCGTCCGCCGCGAGATTTGCCTTGCGCAACCGGACCAACTACCAATACGATTCCCGCGTGATGCAGCTCGAGCGCGAGATCCTGCGCCGGATCCGGATGGAACAAGAGCGCGAGGAGGAAATTCTCCTTGGCCTACACGCTTGACCTGGTCGCGCGCGTGTTCATTACCGTTGACTTGCAAAAGCATCCTGGATGGGAGCGCGTGAAGAAGTACGACACGATTGACTTCCGCGAGCAGAAACTAAGGATCGTTGACATCGAGCGCCCCGACCCGATGCACATCAAGCTCTGGTGCGAGCCGGCGACTCCGACCGATCCCGAGCCGAGGTGGGTGATTGGCCTCCCCTACGAATATCGTTAGATACGAATACGTCGGCGGCTATGGGCCGCGCGGTGGCTCCGATGATCCAGGCACTCCGCCGACCGGCGGATCCAACGTTCAGCGCCCGCTGGAACAGATTATTCCCGAGTCGTGCCTCGCCATCATTAAAGACTTTGTCGAGCACGGAAAGAGCGGCCAGATCTCGCTCAATTTCAGCGCCGGCGTGGTCGCCAACGTGGAGGTTTACACGCGCCATCAGATGCGCCCGAAAAAATCTCCGCTTGACAACGGGAGCGAGAGCGTGTAAAAGCTGGAACTGTTTCTGAACCTTCGTTTTTGTGAGGCGGCCTGCTTCACACAGTAAGGGCCTCACGCGACGACAGTTGCGTGAGGCTTTTCTGTTTAGGCCTCGCGCGAAGAAAGTCTGCAAAGCGCGTGGCATCCCATCTCTTAAAAATCGATCACACACCGAGGGAGTACCTCTATGCCTGAGCGGCGCATCATGTTGCTCGAGGAGTGGAAGTCCAAAATCCTCAAAGGCGAGGACCCGCCGAAAGACATCAAGCTCATCAAAAGCGTACCTATACCCGAGACCAAAGCCCTCGATGACGAGGGCAATCTGTTTCGTTTCGTCATCTCGACCGATAGCGTCGACCGCGAGAAGGACACCATCGCCACCACCGGATGGAAGATAGACAACTGGAAGGCGAACCCGGTCGTGCTATGGGCGCACAACTACCGCGCATTGCCAGTTGCCGGCGGCCGCAATCTTACGATCGAAGAGCACCGCGTTCTCTCGGACGCTGATTTTTCGGAGTCACGAAAACTCGATCCCTTCGCCGAAACGGTGCGCGGCTACGTCGCGGCAAAACTTTTGCGCACGTCTTCAGTAGGCTTTGATCCCTTCAAGTGGATCATCAACGAGGAGCGCCGCGGCTGGGACTTCATCGAGCAGGAGTTGCTCGAGTGGTCGATCGTGCCGGTGCCTGCGAACCCCGAGGCCGTCCAGCTCGCCCGCTCGCTGAAGATCGACAATAAGCCACTGCGCGATTGGGCGATGCAGGTGCTCGATGAGTGGAGCGAGGAGAAGGGAATTTACGTCGCGCGTAGCCTCGTTGAGAAAACCGTGAAATGGGCGGACGACAAAAAGAGCGTGTCGATCCTCATTCCTTCCGAAGAGTTCACGCGCGCGTTCGGGGAGAGCTTAACGCCTGCAGAACCGGATCCGGCCCCAGTGGTCGGGATCTCAGAGAAGCTCGATCAACTGATCGAAGTTTGCAAGGGCCTCAAATTCGCACCGCCGCCCGATCCGGAGACAGTGCGCACGCACGATGACGTCGGCGATGAACCCGTGCTCCTTCTCGCCGATGACACGGACGAGGGAAGAGGCGAAACGGATCCACACGGCGCTGAAAGCATTAGCCTCGATCCGGAGGAGATCAAACAGGCGATTCGCGAGAGTGTTGCCCCGCTTGTGATGCAGCTCACGGGCCGGGTTTTCTAACAATTTCAGGCTGCCAATTTTCGAAGGAGGGACGATCTATGCCGAAGGAGATGACCAGGGAGGAACTGAAGGGCTACATCGAGGAGGTCCTCAAGACCGCCTTGGGCTCTGACTTCAAGGAGCGGCAGCAGCAGATGCAGCAGGCGCAGACCGAGTGGATGAAGCAGATGATGAGCGGCGGCCACAAGCAGGAAACCATCGACAAGGCCGCTGTTGTCGCCCGCATCATCAAGTGCCTAGCCGCGAACAAGGGTGACGCCGAGAAGGGCGCAGCCTGGGCGAAGAAGGCCGGCTGGGACATGGAGGATCCGATCAACAAGGAAGTCTTTAAGGCCCTTGCCGCGGGGAACGCGGAGGCCGGTGGATTCCTGATCCCGCCCGATTATTCTTCCTCGATCATCGATCTCCTTCGCGCCAAAGCGGTCGTGCGCGCGTCCGGAGCCGTGCAGATCCCCATGCCTCTCGGTACTCTCACGGTGCCGAAGCTCACTGCGGGCGCTTCCGCCTCCTACGTGGGCGAGAACAAGAACATCGCGAAGACTGAGCAGAAGTTCGGTCAGCTCAAGCTCACGTACCGCAAGCTCGCCGCCCTGGTGCCGCTCTCGAACGACCTGCTCCGGTTCAATGCCTACGGCGTCGACACGATCGTGAGAAACGATCTCGTCAATGCGATCCGGCTGCGCGAGGACCTCGCCTTTATCCGGGATGACGGGTCTCAGGATACGCCGAAGGGTCTCCGGCACTGGATCCCGAGCGCAAACGCGATCGCCGCAAACGGCACGGTTAACCTCGCCAATGTCACGAGCGACCTGGGCAAGCTGATCCTCGCTCTCGAAGAGGCGAACGTGATGTTCATCTCGCCCGGCTGGCTCATGGCGCCGCGCAGTAAGGCGTATCTGATGACGGTCCGCGACGCGAACGGGAATTTTGCCTTCCGCGAGGAGATGCTTGGCGGGCAGCTCTGGGGGTTCCCCTTCCAAGTCACGACGCAGATCCCGAAAAACCTTGGCGGCGGCGGAAACGAGAGCGAAGTGTACTTCGTCGATTTTGCGGACGCCGTAATCGGCGACGCTCTCTCGATCATCATCGACGCATCCGGCGAGGCCGCCTATTTCGACGGGACGGAGGTTGTGGCTGCTTTCTCGCGCGATCAGACGGTCGTGCGGGCAATCACGCAGCACGATTTCGGTATGCGGCACGATGAGTCGGCCGCCGTTCTGACCGGCGTTACCTGGACTCCGTAAATCCGGCTGTCTTTTAACTGCTGGGGAACCTTAACGAAGGAGGCTTGAAGCCATGATCGATCGAGACATTGGGGCGTACATTAAAGTCGTGAAGGGGATCAACCCGGCTAACGCTGCCGCCGGCACAATCAATGGTGCAGCGATCGACCGCGCCGGTATTGGAGGAAAAAACCAGTTCATGTCCTGCGTGCTAAAGATCTCGTGCGGCGCTGCGTCTGGAGGTCCGTCGGCCCAAACCGTGAACGCCAAACTTCAGGACAGCTCGGACGGTTCCAGTGGCTGGGCGGACATCTCTGGCGCCGCGGTCACGCAGCTCACGGCCGACAACGGCGAGTCGCAGGTGAACGTCGATCTCTCGGCCGCGAAGCGCCATATCCGGGCTGTGGTCACCGTGGGGTTCACCGGAGGAACGTCGCCGGCGATCCCGGTCGCGGCCGAATTGATCCTCGGAGGCGCTCAGACGCTCCCCGTCTAAGCGCTACAGCAAAACTTCCCCGCGAGGTGAACCGTGAAAGCGATTCGATTTCTCACCAAGCAATCTCCGTACAATGGCGGCGAGGTGGCCGGTTTCAGCGACGAGGTGGCGGATCGGTACGTGAAGGCCGGCGTTGCGGAGTATCTTCAACCAGGCGCCCCTGTGGCTGAGTCGCAGGCTCCTGGCGACGCTGGAGGGTCTGAAGGTGCGAAAGGCGGCGAAGGCGGCGAAGAAGCAGGAGAGACGGATGAAACCGGAGCCGAAGACGCCCCAGCCCACGGACCGTCCAGACGCCGGCGCTAAGGACGTCAAGCGCCCGGGCAAGGACAAGATGATCCGCGGCGGATCCGTCGAGAAGTAAAAGGGTCATGCTGGAAGTGCTCGAGCCCGCGCAGACGCTTGACCTTACGACGCTTGAGAAGGTCAAGCAGGCCTTGGACATCGATCCCGCCGACACGTCCAAAGATGCCCTCCTGAGTGATCTCATCACGCGCGTTTCGAGCGACATCCAGAATCCCGCCGGCGAGTACCAGTTTTTCGTCCGCCAGAAGTACAATGAGACCGTCCCCGGCCATGGGACGCTGATGCTGCAGCTCGCGCGCACGCCGATCGTGGAAGTCACCTCCGTGCTCCACAATTCAGATCCGATCACCGACTACCAAATCGCGGACCGCCTCGCCGGCCACCTCTACCGCAAGTGCGCGTGGTGGTGGACCGCCGGGGTTGGCTGGCATCTCACCGGGTACGTGATTCCCCGCTCAGAGCATCCCGAGTTCGTGGTCGAGTACAAAGCCGGCTACATCCCGCCGAAGAACGCGGTCAAGAACATCACCGGCATCACTCAGGCCGCTTCCGCGCGCGTGACGACGTCGACCGCGCACGGCCTTTCGGTCGGCGATTTCGTTACGTTTGCCGGCGTCGGGGGCATGGTCGAGATCAACGGTGTTCGCGCCAAGGTGAAAACGATCGTGAGCGCGACGCAGTTTGATGTCGAGGTGAACAGCTCCGGTTTTACGGCGTACACGTCGGGCGGCACTGTGGATACGCGAAACCTCGAGTGGGACATCGAAGACGCCGCTATCGTGACGGTGATCGACCGCTTCCGAAACCTGTCGCGCGACGAGAACGTGAAATCGAAAAGCGTTGGCGATCTGTCGATCACGTACGGCGACCGCGGTGTGCAACAATTCCCGAATCGCGCGCTGGTCATTCTCGAGAAATACCGGAGGCTCGTCTGATGCCGTTCGTCGATGAGTTCGCCGACATGATGGATGACAAGGTCCAGTGGGAGAAGTTCAGCCACCAGGACGCCTATGGCGTGAAGAACTACGCCCCTCCGGTAAGCATTCCTGCTCGCGAAGTGAGAAAACCCCACATAGTGACCGACGCCTCGGGGAGGGAAGTGGTAGCAAGTGGGATCATTTATCTCGCCAAGGCCATCGGGATCGATCCGCGAGACCGGATCACGCTCTCGAACGGCCGGCGGCCGCTCATCCTGGCTGCCGACTCTTATCCCGACGAGAAGGGAGACCGCGTCGAGGCGGTGCACGTCTAGTGGCTAAGGAATTTTCCGTGGTCGTTGAAGGCCTTCCGAAAGCAAACACCGCGCTGAAAGCGATCGGTCAGAAGGCGCCGAAGGCGCTCGGCGCGGCGCTGTTTCGCGAGGGCGAGCGGATTATTGGCGATTCAAAAGAGCACTACTGCCCAGTAGTGATCGGAAATCTGAGGAGCACCGGGCACGTGCAAAAGCCGCTCATGACAGCCAAGGGCGTGATGGTGGAGGGCGGCTACGGAGGGCCCGCGGCGCCGTATGCCGAGGCGGTGCACGAGAATCCCAACACTGGCAAGACCGCGACGGGATCCCAGGTCGGTCAATGGAAATATCTCGAAGTGCCGTTCAACAACGCGAAAAAGGGTCAGGACGAGCGGATCGCTAAGGACATCCGCTCCCAGATGCCGGAGGCGCGGTGAATTCAGTCATCGACGATATCGGGCAACACCTGGCGAACAACGGCTTTGGCTCGCTCGGCGCGGAAATTTTCTTGAGCTTTCTTCCGGACTCGCCCGATAGCTGCGTCGCGCTGATCGAGACGTCCGGGACGGCGCCCGAGTACACGCACGATCGAGCTCTCCCGTGGAAGGACAATCCGAGTTTCAAGGTGATCGCGCGCGATCGCCATCCGCAGCTTGCAAAAAAACGCGCGGATGCAATCTGGGCGTTTTTGGCCTCGGTGAATGACCTCACGCTAAACGGCGTACGCTACTTCACAGTCGCACCGAAGCACAACCCGTACTCGCTCGGGAAGGATCAGAATGATCGGCACGAGTACCACTGCGATTTCCAGGTAGAGAGGCAAATCTAACGAAGGAGGGCTGTTATGCCGCGAACTGAAATTACGGTCAAGGATGTTGGCGAGCGTTATCCGGTCTTGCCGCTGGTTGCAAACGCGCACGATTTTAGTTTCACCGTTGGCGATGCGGTGAACGGGATGGCGTTCAAGGCGACTGGGCGCGAGGTCGTGATCTTCAACAACATCAACGCCGCGGCGCAGAACGCGAAGATCGTGAGCGTCGTCGATGCGTTCAACCGCACTGGCGATCTGGGAAACTATTCGCTCGGAGCCAACGAGTTTGCCGTCTTCGCTCCACCGTTGGCCGGATTTCAGCAGAGCGACGGGATGATCTACATCGACGTTGGCCACGCGGACGTTAAGGTTGCCGTGCTCAAGCTCCCGTCGATGGTCTGATTCCCGTGATTTCGGAATTCCGTAATTCGGCAATTTGAGGAGGTGAACCATGCAAGCCATTTGGGCGAAAGGCACCCAGCTCCAGCGGAAAAATCCCGTCACGCTCCTGTTCCAGACGATCCCCGGAGTGCGCGACATCGATGGGCCGAACGATCTTACCGACTGGGTAGACACGACCCACCACAGCTCGCCTGGTGACTACGAGGAAGGGATCCCAACCATCCAGAGGTCCGGCCAAGTCACGTTCCCTCTGGTCTATGATCCCTCCGAGCCCCTGCACCAGTCGCTCGTCGCCGACAAACAGGCGAAGGCCAAGCGCGGCTTCAAGCACGTGCTCACCGACGCCGGCGCGACCGAGCTCATCTACGATGGCTTTGTCCTTGGTATCGGCTGGCAGCAGCCGGTCGCGAACGTGCTCGGGTTCAACACCACGATCAAGCCGAGCGGTCAGCTAACGATCGTCTACTAGGAGATTTATGAGCGTCAACGGAAGCGGCGGCTTTCTCAGCCGCGATGCTTTTCTGAAAGCCGGCAAAGCGCTCAAGCAGGAGATTGTGGAGATCCCCGAGCTTGGCGGCAAAGTGATTGTGCGCGAGCTCACCGGGCACGAGCGCGATCTGTACGAGACGCTAATCGTCGAGTCAAAGCAGCGGAACGATCCGTCGATCCTCGAGGCGCGCGCGCGGATTGCGTTCATGTGCTGCATCGATGAGCACGGAAACCAGCTTTTCGAAGAGGCGGACTTCGAGGCGCTGAGGAACGTAAGCGCCGCCGCGCTCGACCGGATCTGGGACGTCGCGATGGACCTTTCCGGGATGCGGCCCCGCGATAAAAAAAAATCTGACGGGCCGCCGTCAGCTAACGCCGCAGCGCAAGTTCTATCACCGCCTGGCGCGGGAACTGGGAATGACGGTCAATGAGCTGCTCTCACGCTGCTCCTCGAGCGAGCTGTCAGATTGGGAAGACTACTGGCGCGAGGAGCCCTTCGGGCCCAGGCACGAGGATTACCGGATAGCCATCCTCGGCGCTAAGCTGTTCAACCTAAACCGCGGCAAGAATCCCGCCCAGAGCGAAGCAGACTTCATCCCGCGCTACCGCGATCAATTCCAGGGAAGCGTTGAGGCCGACCTCGCCCGAATCCAGGGGTTCATAGCTGCCGGCGCCAAGGTCGTGAGGAGGAAACGTGGCCAACGTCGGTGACGTGCTCTTTCGCTTTCTCGGCGACACAACGGGCGTTGAGCGCGCGGCCACCAAAACTCAGTCCGTCCTGAGCGGTGTCGCCAAGGCCGCCGCCGGCGTGTTCGCCGGGATCTCCCTCGTGCGGTTTGCGAAGGAGGTCGCCGACACCGGCGAGCAACTCCTTTCTGTCTCCCGGAAAACGCAAATCTCCGTCGAGAACCTCTCCGTCCTAAAGAACGTCGCCGAGACGAACGAGGCGTCGTTCGAGACGCTCTCCACCGGCCTGCTTCAGCTCCAGCGAAACCTCGCCAACGTCGCCGACGAAGAGGGCCAGCGCGCCGCGTCGGCGCTTGCCAAAATCGGTCTGAACGCTGAGCAGCTAAAGGGACTCAAGACCGACCAGGTCTTTGAGCTGATCGCGCAAAGGCTCGGCGATGTCGATGACGCGGCCGCCAAGACGCAGATCCAGATGGCGCTCTTCCGCGGATCCGGGACTGAGCTCAACGCCACGCTGGAACAGGTCGCCGAAAAGGGAATGGCGAAACTCCGCATGGAAGCGGAAGCCGCCGGCCGCGTGATCAGGGCCGACGCCGCCCGATCGCTCGACGAGATGGGTGATTCTTTGACCGAGACGAAGAACACGTTAATTGCCGCTGCCGCCGCATGGGGTCCGTACATCAAGGTCGCCGTCGAAGGCCTCGCGATGATCGCGCGGGGGCTGACCGAAATCATCAATCTCCTGCCGAAGGCGAAGGTCGGTGAGTGGGCTGCTGACATCGGAAAACTGCTCGGCCTGATTCCTCTCTCTCGAGTCGAGGAGCTCGGAAAAATTTCCGGTCAGGCAGGGCTCATGATGGCTCAGCTCGCGTCGCGGACCGGCATCGCGCGCGCTGAGCTTGAGAAGATGACCGGGCCCGAGATCCGCAAAAGGTTTCTCGATCTGCAAAACATTCCTGTCGCTACGCCTCTCGGGAACCGCAAGGACATTCAAGCCATCGCGTTCGACCTGGCGGAAGCCAAGGACCGAATGGACGAGCTCACCAAAGCCGGCCAGGAGGTGGCCAAAACCGGCGAGACGGCAAAGAAGGCGTGGACTCCTCTTGCCGATCCAAAGAAGCTCGAGGAGGCGCGGCAGATCATCGAGGGCCTGCGGAAGTCCGCACAGGACCATATCGGTGATCTCCAGCTCCAGGTAATCGAGCTCAAGCGTGGCGAGGAGGCTGCTCTCGAGGCCTCTCAGGCCATGGCTATTTTGGCTGCGAAGAACGAGATTGCCGCAAAGAAGCTCCCCATACCGTCCGAATTTGTTCCCGTAGTGAAGCAGGCGGACGCTCTCCTCCGATCGCTCGGCGTCGATGTCGACGCGCTGAACGAGAAGGACCTCGGGAAGCTCACGGCGCACGTGATGCGCTTCACCGAGGAGCTCAAGCGGGCCCAGGCCGAGGCAGTCAGCCTCGCAAGCCAGCTCGATCTGCAGAAAATTCGCACGGACACGGGCAAGGCGGCCACGGATTTAACGAGGCAGCTTGAGCTCGAGCTCATGTCGCAGTCGGGCAGGATCCTTGAGGAGATCCGGCGCGAGCGCGAGGAGCGCCTGAAGGTCATTGAAGACTGGCGAGCTGCTGCGGTCGAGGCGGAACAGGCGCGGGCTGCTGCTACGGGGGAAGCGCGCGACCAGGTGATCGCCGCCATCGAGGCCGAAGCGGCAAAGCGCCGCGAGATGGTAGATGCCGTGGCTTCAAAAAAACTCAACGAACCTTTCGTGCGGCTCGAGGAGGAACTCCGACAGATCGACGCTCAGGCCAAGGTGTTCGGCGGGAGTTTCGATTCCATCAGGGCGAAGATCGATTCTGTCCGCACGGCCATCCAGGATCTGATCGCCCAAGGGTTCGATCGCTTTCCGGAAGGCCAGCAGAAGATCGAGGATCTCGCTGCCGAGCTCCGCGAGCTCGAGGAAGCCGCCCGGATCGAAGATGTCTTCCGGGACGCGGCATCTGGAATTAAGTCAATCTGGGACGATTTCCGCCGCGGCGAGATCCGGAGCTGGGAGGACTTCGGAAAGAAGATTTTCGATGTCATCGACCGGATCGTTTCGAAGTGGCTCGACGCCCAGATCGAGATGGCGATCAATTCGGCGCTCGCGGAAGGCACCGGCATCGGCGGATTTTTCTCGGCGCTGTTCGGCGTTGGCCAAAAAACCGATGTGCTCGGGCCGAAAGGCGGTTCACCGACGCCGGAGATGGAGAAGACCTTCGAGGTGTGGGAGCAGCTCGATCGCGAGATGGGCGCTCAGGTTGCAGGGCTGACCGGCGGTGCAACGCGGGCAGGCGCCCTTTCGGGCATGTTCGCTCCCATGCCAAAGACTGAATGCTGCGGCGCTGAGCTCGCCGAAATCCTGAGCGACAGCGTGCGCGGGCTCGGCGCTCTGATCACAGGTCCGGGCGACATCTTCGCCCCGCGCGGGGGTACGCCCGACGAAGTGCTCATGAAGACTCTCGATACCTTCGATGCTCTCGATCAGGAATTCGGTGCCATGCTCTCGCAGAGCACCGTTGGCCTGGAGGCGCTGCAGGGTACGGTGAAGGAGTTCGATCTCGGACTCCAGGATGCGTCGAAGTCCACGTCTTCTTTCTCGAGCTGGCTATTGTCTCTTGCAAACACGAGCTTCGGCGGTGGCGGTGGTGGCGCCGGTGGAATCGGAGGTCTTTTCGGCATGGTAGGCGGTCTGTTTGGCGGCGGTCCGGTCGACGCTTTCACCGATGTCGCTGGAGCGGGAACGAGCGCCATGGATTTCCTCGACATGGAGTTCGGCGCGCTGCTCGGCGTCGGCCACATGGGCGGGAAGGCCGGCGAGCTCCCGGTCAAGCGCCTGATCGATCCCGCTGTCTTCGAGCATGCGGAGCGTTATCACGCGGGAAGCGCCGGCGTTGGCCTCATGGCGAACGAGGTGCCTGCGATTCTGGAGAAGGGTGAGCAGATTATCCCAGTGTCGAGCGGCGCCACGGGAATCCAGCCGAACAACTCCGGCGTGCGTGACTTCAAAATCGAGCATCTCCACATTCACGCTAACGACGCGCAAAGCATCCGGCGAAACCGAAGCCAGATCACGGGCGATCTTTATAAGGCCGGCCGCACGATGGCGAGCCGTCTGGGGATGAACTGACGATGGCGATGATCGAGTCACCAAGATTCCCCTCGAACATCAATTTTCGATCCATCGGTTATGCAATGTACGAGGTGGGGGTGACCGAGCTCTATGGGGGCCACTCACAGGCGATTCTCGACCAGCCGGAGCCGCTGCACGAGTACGACGTCGGTTATGGGATCCGCGAGGAAGCTGATCTCGAGCTCGTGCGCGATTACTTCCATGTCATCAAAGGGATGTTCCACTGGTTTCGGTTCAAGGACTGGAACGATTACCGGAGCGGAAACCGGAGCGCTGACGTGACCGCGTTCGACCAGGTGCTCGGGATCGCCGACGGCGTAACGCTCACCTACCAGGCGAAGAAGACTTACGACATTGGCGCCGGTATCACCACCGAGCGAACCATCTACAAAATCGTCGCTGGCACAGCGAAGCTCGGCGTGCAGAATTCAGAGATTCCCTCGAGCCGATTCACGATCAACAACAACACCGGCCTCTACACACTCGCTGCCAACGTCCAGCGCTCGATCACCAACATCACTCAGGCCGCCCAGGCGCAGGTGACGACGTCGACCGGGCACACGCTTGCTGTCGGCGACAGCGTCCACTTTAGCGGCGTTTCCGGAATGACTCAGATCAACGGGCTCAGAGGCAACGTGGTGAGCGTCCAGTCATCGACAGTGTTCACCGTGAATATCACGACGCTTGCCTTCAGCGCGTACACCTCGGGAGGCGTCATCAACACAAACCCGCAGGCCGGCGAAGGAAACGTGAAGGGCGGCTTTGAGTTCGACGTCCCGGTCCGCTGCACGGTGAAGGCGCTCCCGACCTCGTGGATCGCGTGGGAGGCCGGCGAGCAGGAGCTCACGCTCAAGGAGGTCAGAGTTGAAGAAATTCTTTAATTTGCCGGAGGACTGGTGGCATTACCCGCTGATCCTTCTCCTGGCCTCGCCGCTGATTGTGCTTGTATTTGTTGGAGTCGTCGCTCTCGTGATTGTCGAGGTCGCGCGATGAAGGGTGCTTCGGCGGCTCTCCTCAACCATCTCAAGGAGCCCTGGGTTACGGTGACCAAGTGCTTGAAGATCATCGAGCAGAAGCATCAGCCTCAGATTGCAAACATCTCAAAGGCAAATCCCGCTGTCGTGACCACCAAGTTCGAGCACCTGCTTTCGACTGGCGACGTTGTCAAGATCGTGCGCGTGCGCGGCATGACCCAGGTGAACGGCGCCGAGTATCCCATCACCGTGCTGACGCCGACGACGTTTTCGATTCCCGTCAATTCAACTGGCTTTGCGACCTACGAGCGCGGCGGTGTGGCGCGGCGGGTGATCGGGTTCACCACGTATTTCAAGGGCCTCACCTTCGAGAACGTGAAGTACAACCCCACGCGCGCGTATGTGCCGACCGAGCTCAGGAATGCGTCCAATTTTGCCGTGAGCAATTTCAATTTCATCGGCATCCTGGATTCCCAGTTCATCAGCGACTTCGACATCGAGCGCGGCCTGTACTCGAACTGCGAGATGGAATTTTTTTTCGTGAACTACATGGACCTCTCGATGGGGAAAATCTGGATGCCCGGCGGCCGCGGCAACATCGGCCAGGTCGCGACCGGCCGGCTGACCTACGAGGCCGAGTTCAAGAGCTTTGAGCACTACATGCAGCAGACCGTCGGGCACGTCTACTCCAAGCATTGCCGCGCCCCCATTCTCGGGTACGACGGCCAGGACGAGGAGGATACTGACGACGTGAACTTCTGCAAGGTCCGCCTGGATCCGCCCGTCTGGCAAGCCAACACGCCCTACACCGCGCGGGCGCTCCGGGATGCTGGCGTCGGCTCGATTGTGAAACCCACCGCTGCCAACGGCCGCTACTTCGAATGCGCCGTCGCGGGAACATCCGGTGCAACGGAGCCCGTGTGGAATACGACGATTGGCGCCACGACGGTCGATGGGGGCGTCACCTGGAAGGCGATCGAAGCGTACATCAAGCGCGGCGCTGTCTATTCCGTGCTCGAGCCCAAGTTCAAATTCAGGGTGAACAATCCCCTTTTCTCGACGGAGCCGGACGGCTGGTATCGCTTCGGTCGGATCCTCTGGGGATCAGAGAGCGATAACATTTGGATGGAGAGCGAGATCAAGAGCGACAGCTTCGCCAAGTGGCCGATCGTCGCGGTGAGCCAGATCAATCAGCAGTTCGAAGTCGGCGGAAACCAGCTTCTCCTTATCGGGTCGACGGTCGTCGTGGAGGGATCCGCCAACAATAACGGGACCTATACCGTGAGCTCGCTTAACTACAATCCAACCACCCAGCGCACGCAGGTGAGAGTGGTAGAAGGGATTCCGAGCGCGACGGCAGGCGGCACGCTCGCCACGCGCACGGTGCGCGAGATCGAGCTCATGGATGACACGCCCTACAACATCGAGCCTGGGGATCAGTTCGAAATCATCGTCGGGTGTGACCGCACGCCGGAAACCTGCAGGGATACATTTCGGAACATCTACAATTTCCGCGGCGAGCGGTTTGTTCCTGGTGTCTTCCGCCGGCTGCAAACGCCGGATGCCAAAGCGTGAGGTGCGATGTGCATAGAGGATTTACGCTAGTCGAGCTCTTGGTCGTAATCGCAATCATGGGGATCATCACCGCCATCGCGATCCCTCAATACGTCTCTTATCGAAAGCGCGCGATCGACGCCGTCGTCCGGGCCGATCTCAAGTATGCTGCGACGGCTCAAGAGGATGTCTTTTCTCAGCGCAGCCGCTACGCGCAATCCGTCGAAGAGCTGGCGCTCGGCGGCTACCGAAGGAGCGACAACGTGGATCTGCACGTTGAAGGATCGCAGGCGTCATTCACGATCACGGCCCAGGCTCTTGCTGGCTGCGCTGAAGGAAGTGGCGTGTGGACGTTTTCGAGCCAGGATGGCGTCATCAGGGGCGAGGCGTGTCGATGAAGCTCGTTTGCGCGACGACGCAGAGAGAACTCGAGCCGCTCGGAGAGGAGAAAGGAGAAGCCCTCTTTTATTGTCACGACTGCGAAAGCCTGTTCAAACGGCCGATTCATCCACAAGTGATCGTTGGCACCGCCCAATGCCCAGACCTGAAGAAATCATAGCGGAGGCGCGGACCTGGCTCGAGGTCCCTTGGGTTCATCAAGGGCGATCGCGGCACGGCGTGGATTGCCTCGGTCTTCCCGTGAACGTCGCGCACCATTTCCGTCTGACCGACCGCGACTATGTGACCTACGGCTACACGCCAAACTGGCGGCTCCTTTACAAAATGCTCGATGAAGCGTGCATCCGCGTGAAGAGTAAGGACGATCTTAGGCTCGCCGACGTCCCGGTGTTCTGGATGGATACGGGCCTCGTCGAGGAGCAAATGCACCTGGGGATCGTCGCCGACGGAGGAAATCCGCTCTCGATCATTCACTGCTACCGCCGCGTCGGTAAAGTCTGCGAGAACGTGTTCGATCAATACTGGATCGACCGCATCGACCGCATCTATCGCTTCAAGGGGGTCTGGTAGTGGCTGCGATCGGGCTTGCCGCCGCTGGTGCCGCCGCTGCTGGCGGCGCTGCGGCGTTTTTCGGCGCGAGCACGACTGGGATCTTTACGGCGATGTCCATCGGCTGGCAGTTCGGGAGCCTGCTCGGAAACATGCTGTTTCGCCCCGATGGTCCGACGATTAGGGGGCCGCGGCTGAATGATCTCCAAGTGATGGCGAGCACCTACAACGCCATGATTCCGATCGGGTGGGGCAAATGGCGCCAGGCTGGGAACCTCATTGCGATGCCGAAGAAAGGCATCAAAGAAGTCAAGAAAAAACAGTCGGTTGGCGGTGGCGGTCTGTTCGGCAAAGGCGGCGGCGGGACGAGCCAAACGATCGTCTCTTATTCCTACTTCGCGACCGTAGAGGTCGCATGGTGCGAGGCGGAAGCAGACCTGCTCGCGATCTGGGGCGACGTGAAGTTGATCTACGACCGCCGGCCGGGCGCTAAGCAAATCAAGAAGTACAAGAAAATGGAGGTGCGCCACCGGACCGGCTCAGAGACGCAGCTCCCGGATTCGATCTGGGAAGCGGAGTTCGGCGTTGGCGAGGTGCCGGCTGGCCGCGGTGTCTCTTCGACCGTGCTCGTAGATTTACCGCTCGAGGATTTCGGCAACCGGATCCCAGAGCTCCACGGACTCATGGCGCGCGTGACAACTGGCACCCATTTCCTGGAGCGCGTCGAGAACGGTGTCGGCGGGCTGAGCGGTTACGCGCACGTGCTCCTGGTCGATCGCGAACGGTACACAGCCTATGCGTTGCTAATCCAAGATGGCGGGATCAACCGGGTCGGAAAATTCGATCTGCTCGAGAACAAATTCATCCTGCAGACGTATAACGGCCCCGACCATCTCCGCGCATGGGATATCACAACCGATGGCCTCGTCGTGGCGCAGCACGGTCTTTTTGTCGCCCTGCTCGATCCACAAACACTCCAGATTATCGCCGAGAATACTACCGATCCGATCGGGGGAAGTTTTTCTGGTTCCACTGGCGGCGTAGGTTGCCGGCAACTAAAGGTCGACCGCGTGAGCGGTCAGGGAAATATCTGGTCGGCCCATACCGCTACGCTTCACTGCGGTGATGACATCGTGCGCGTTTATTCTGCCACGCTGGCTCTTTTAGCTGAGATCAACACGGTTGGGCTTGGCTATGGAGAGGTGAAAGATGTCGAATCGATCGACTCGGATGGAAACGCCTGGGCGATGACAACGCTCGCGCAGCTCGTGAAAATGACACCCTCTGGCCAGGTGACGGCCTATGATCTGAGCGGCCTGTTTACTCCTTCGTTCATCGTTCCTCACGCTTTCTATGACGAGGCCAGCAACAGCGTGCTGATCATTGCAGGCGATACGATTCATAAATGGTCGGTAGACAGCCAATCGATCGTGGGGCAGTTAACGATCAACGGCGCAATCTGGCCTCGGGGTCTCGATACCGTCAATGGGAAGCAGTGGATCCCCGTGGGCGCCGCCTTCGGGCAGAGCTATTTCGCCGAAGTGAACATCGTCACGTTGCAGGTCGAGCGAACGTATCTCTGGACTTCGATTCCCAACGCGCAAGGTCCTGGTTTCGGGTATCTGGCGTCCGTTTACATGCCCGACAGTCACTCATTGGTCGCCGATTGGCAGAAAGGGCTCACCGGCTTCGGGTTCGACCACATCTATCTCGACCGCGCAACGACCGATAGCGTTCCCCTGTGGAAGATTCAGGCGGATCTATGCCGCCATGCCGGCCTGATCGCCGATCGTGATGTCCAGCTCGGCAACAAGGACATCGACGTGAGCGAGCTGAACGATCTCGTTCCCGGCTTTGCTGTGGGCCGCCAGTCTAGCGCCGCCGCGTGGAGCCAGCCGCTCCTCACAGGGTACTTCTACGATGCTTACTGCGGCGACGGGAAAATCCGCTTCCCCAAACGGGGCAAGGCGCCAATGCTCAAGATCCCGCAAAAGTATCTCGCTGCCCACGAGCTCGGCGCTGAGATGCCCGAGCCTCTGGCGAAGACCAAGGGCCAGGCGACCGAGGCGCCGAAAAAAACGCACGTGAGCTATTGGAACCTCGAGAAGGACTACGAGCAGGATACCGAGAGTTTCAACCGCGAGCTCACCGCGTCGAAGGGCGAGATCACGGCCGAGCTTCCGATCGCAACAACGAAGGATCACGCTGCGAAGATCGCCGAGGTGCTCATGCACGAGTACCACACGCATCTGGATACGCGCGAGCTCGCGCTTTCCATCATGTACTTTCACCTGGATCCGACTGACGTGATCGAAGTCGAGGTAGAGGAAATCGTGTAATGGAGGAACCATGCCAGGAGTCACAAACCGCGGCAAATACAACATACTCGGGACCTATTTCCGAAACGCCTCTATCCCCGGCGGCGGCTTCGCGCTGTTTCTTGCGACGAGCGCGCAGACGCCCACCCCGGACACTAACCTAAAGACGGATCTCACCGAGATTGCGACGGGCAATGGCTACAGCGCCGGCGGACAGGATATCAACCGCGACACGGTCGACTTCGACGTGCTCACCGAAGACGACGTGAACGACCGCGCGCTCACCCAGCTTAAGGACATCGTGTTCACCGCGAGCGGTGGAACGCTACCGGCGTCCGGATCCGGCGCTCGCTGGGCTGTGCTTACGGATCGAAACGCGACGCTGAATAACCGCGAGATCATCACCTATTGGAATCTGGTGTCGGATCGGATCGTGAGCGACGGCCAATCAATTTCGCTCTTGAACTGCGAGATCAGGGGGAACGAAGTCCCATGATGATCCACGAAATCATTCACCACATGGTGGTTGGCGGTTACGCGAAATACGAGCGGCCCGAGTACCCTGGGATGGACTGGTATGACGTCGACCCCGACGCGATGTACCCGGCTGCTCTCGACTATCTGAGGGCGCTTCACTCCGGCGAGGAGCAAACGGCGGATCCGGAGATCCTCAACGAGATTACCAAGATCAAGCTCCACAATCTGCCGGCAGATACATTCGACATCGCCAAGCTCCCGGCCGGCCGGGTCGGCGGCCGCGCGCTCGAGCGCTATCACGTGCTTGAGTGCGCGCGTCTCGTATTCACCGCGCTTCTCAGGCGGGCAAACGGCCGGGCGATCGGGATCCATATTGTCCGCAAGGGAAACTGGAGGCTGATCTAATGCCGACTTTTTACTGGTTCGATTCGTGCGGCGACTATTACGGATCGTCGCACATGGCGCAGGGAATTTGGACGTCCGTCACTGCCCCGTTTTCTGTTTCATCAGGCAGCGGTCGTGGCGGCAGCAATTCGATCCGGTGTACCGACAATGGTCCGAACGTCGTGAAAACCATAACTGCAGTCGGCACTGTCTGCGTCGGTTTCGCCTTCAAATTTACAACACTGTCAGGCAATTTGCCGAACTTCTGTTTGTTCCAGAATAGCGGCACGAACCATGTCTATCTGCATCTTAAGTCTTCAGGGGATATCGAGGTCTTCCGAGGCGATAACGTTCTGCTCGGGACAACGAGCGGCGTCACGATGCTCATTAACACCTACTACCACATTCAGGCCAAGGTGGTGATCCATGACACAACCGGATCGGTGGTCGTCAAGATCAATGACGTTGAGGTGTTGAATCTCACGAACGTCGATACCAAAAACGGCTCCACGACGACTGTCGATAGAATCGTGCTGGGGTTTCCGAGCGGTGGCGGCAACGGTGCCGAGACGGTGGACTTGGACGATGTTTATATCGCTGATGATTTCGGCGGCGACCTTCGGGTCGGCTGCTTCTTTCCAGATGGCGCGGGCAACAGCACGCAATTCACGCCGAGCGCAGGATCGAATTTTCAGAACGTCGATGAGGCCTCGCCAAATGATGACACCGACTACAACTCATCGGCGACGGTCGGCCACAAGGATCTATTCACCATGCAGAACCTCCCCACGGGGGCAATTCCAAAAGCGGTTGGGCTGCGTTTTCGCGGAAAGAAGACCGATGCCGGGGCCCGCAGTGTTGCGACGTCTCTCCGTCACGGCACCACGGACGTCCAGGGCGATGCCTACGTGCTCACGGAGAGTCACACCTATTCACCGCTCCAGCTTTACAACACGAATCCGGTCACTGCCGGCGGGTGGACGGAGGCCGACGTCAATGCGCTGCAAACGGGGTATGAGGTAACAGCCTAGTGGGCGATGCGAGAATCACCCAAAACCCGGAGCAAGTTGCTTACGAGCCTGCTGCCCCCAGCGCTCGCGTTACGCAAACTCCGGATCAGGTACTCTATGAACCTGCTACCCCGAGCGCGCGGATCACGCAGGTCCCTCCGCAGGTCTTGTACGATCCGTTCCGGGAAGCGCGGATCACGCAGGTCCCTCCGCAGGTCTTGTACGATCCGTTCCGGGAAGCGCGCATTACTCACGTTCCGCTTCAGGTCCTGTATCAAGAGTTTTCCCCGTCCGTCTCCATCACGCCCGATGCCGCATCGTTCGCTCTCGGTGCTGTGGATCCGGCCGTTGCGATCGCTCTTATCGCCAGCATGTCGTTCGACACCGGCGATCCGGTTGTCTTTCTCTCCAGTACCTCCGTCACGCCCAATGCTGCCGAGTTCGCGCTCGGTGCTGTGGATCCCACGACGTACCACGGCTGGATCATCACCCCAGCTTTTGCGAGCTTCGGCCTGGGGGCGTTGGATCCCACCGTGCAAGGGCGGTTCATCCGAGTCACACGCCACGTCATGAGAATCGATCAAGCCGATTGGGGCGATCCCGGAATCCTACGAGCTCGCGCTGTGCGCGAGAATCCCAGGCTCTATGCTGCCGTCAATCCGGGCGTCGCCGGCCAGGGCTTCCCGACGGACACCATTCCCGCGATCGGCATCACGGGCCTTTTCGTGCTCGATTCGCCCCTGTTCCGAGACATCGACGATCAGATGCAGCCGGCGCTCTACATCTGCGGCGTGCCGATGACCGGCGATCCCGCCGCGTGGAAGGGCGCTGTTGTGTTCGTGTCGGATGACGGCCAGGAGTGGGCAGAGCTTACGATGCTAGACACGCCGGCTGTGGTCGGGATCGCTGAGAGCGCGCTCCCGAATCATGAGGGAAGTTTGTGGGACCGTACCAGCTCGGTGAATCTCCGGATGATCGGTGATGGCTCTCTCTCGAGCGTGACCGAACTCGATGCCCTGAACGAGCTCAATGCGTTTCTGTGGGGAAAGGAAGTGGTCATCATTCAGAGCGTCACCCAGATCGGCTCAAACCCGAATCGGTACACGGTAAAAAACATCATCCGCGGCTGCCAGGGCACGGACTGGGCGACAGGAACGCACGTGGCCGGCGAGGCTGTCATCAAGCTCGAGCTCGGCGCGATTCAGCGCGTGATCGCGCCATTGAACACGGTCCGGCACTACGTCGCGGAGTCGATCGGCGGCCTTGCTGGCCCGAGTCCTGTTCTTAAAGTCACGAACACCGGGGTGTCGCAGAAGCCGTACCCGGTGACGCTGATACGAGGGACGCGGGACGGATCGAATAATCTGACGCTCACGTGCGAGCGACGGAGCCGGATCCGCGGCACGTGGAACCTGGTTACAAACCCGCCGCTCGGGGAAACCAGCGAGCTCTACCATGTGGAGATTTGGACCACCGATTTCGCCACTCTGAAGCGCCAGCTCTCGCCGAATCCCACCACGAGCAGCGCAACCTACAGCGCTGCCGATCAAACAACGGATGGCTTCACGCCCGGCGATCCAGTCGGCGTTCGCTGGTATCAGATCAGCGCTGCTGTCGGACGTGGCTTCGTCGGCCAGGCGGTGGTCTAACTATGACATAATTATGGCTTAGTTATGCCGGAGGAAAAATGCCGTCACCCAATTTGAGCATCACGCATCTCGTCGGTAATCAGAACAATCCACACGTGACCGCGAATGAGGCGATCGACAAGCTCGACAAAGCGCTCTGCGATAGCGAGAACATCCCGATCAGTACGGCTGACGTGACGCTCACATCGGCGCAGGCGCTCGAGAACATGCACATCAAAACTTCCGGAACGCTCACCGCCAATAGAAACTTGATCGTCCCAACCAACAAGAAGCTCTACCTCGTGGAGCACGGGAGCGGTGGCGGATTTAATATCACGGTGAAGACTGCCGCCGGCACCGGAGTGACGCTCACGCCCGGCCAGGTGAAGCTCGTCTACTGTGATGGAACCAACGTGATCGGCCTATCGTGATATGGGCAGGCGAGAATTTGAGAACCCTTGGACGATAAAGAAGTCGAAGGAGCAGATCCGGCAAATCTTAAAAGATTACGGCTGCGATGACGTCGTGATGCGGTCGAACGGGGAGAAGATTACTGTCGGATTCCGGGTCGATCACCGCCTGGTCAAATGCTTGATGCCGATCCTCAAACGCGAGGAGTTCCGCCACTACTCCGGCTGGCAGGCCATGCTCGAGTACAGGTGGCAGGTTTTGGCTCTCTCGATCGAGGCTTATCTGCGCGCCGGTGAGTGCGGGCTTGCGCGGTTCGAGGAAAATTATTCGGATGATCGCACCGCCAAGACGATTTCGGCGATCCGCCCTGATTTCGATCGGAGAAAACGCTGATGGACTTCGATACGGCTTTTGACCGCACGCTCGGGCACGAGGGGGGCTACACAAACGACCCCGAGGACCCCGGCGGGGAGACGAACTGGGGGATTTCGAAGCGCTCCTATCCTGACGTCGACATTAAGAATCTCACGCGCGACGGGGCAAAGGTCATCTACCAGCGCGATTTTTGGGCTCCCGTTGCCTCAAAGCTCGACGATGCGCTTGTCTACCAACTGTTTGACGCCGCTGTTCACCACGGGATCGGAAACGCGATCCGGATGCTCCAGCGAGCGGTCGGAGTTGCTGATGACGGCTACTGGGGTCCGGTTAGCCAAGTGGCTTACGATCGGATGGACCCGAACGATGCGCTGCTCCGTTTTCTCGCCGAGCGGCTGGATTTCATGACGCGGCTTTCTAACTGGGGTCACAATGCGCGCGGCTGGGCGCGCCGGATCGCTCAGAATTTGAAGTACGCTGCGGCCGACAACTAAAAATTCCCGAATCGAACGGCGCTGAACTGTGGTAAAAGTCCTGCATGAAATTTTTCCATAAACATTCCGGGTTCAAGGTTGAGGCTGAGCGGCTGCTCGGGCCTCCCTATCCGGCCGGCGTGTACGGCCTTGAGAGCGATGGTGTCACGAAGTTTTATGCACGAACGTCAAAGGGAAACCTCGAGCTCCCCGACGGCCATTGGATCGTGCGGCGGTTGAATGACCACGGCGCTGAGATAAACGCCTGGGTTAAATCCCACGAAGAATTCTGCGCCGACTACGAGCAGTGCCCCGAGGAAAACAAGCGTGAGCGGCGGCTGATCGCCCAGGTGCCCTCGAGCTGTGTTTATCTGACCGACAAGAACGGCGACACGATCGAAGTGAATCTCGGAATGATGCTCTTCGCGGCGCCCGGCCGGGAGACCACCGAGATCCGCTTTTTCTGTGGCGAGCGCGTCTTGGTGAAAGAGAAAGTCGATGAGCTGCACAACCGGCCCGTGCTGGTGAAATACTACCAGTAGGAGTGATGCAGATCGTATCGCGAGAGGAAGGAATCTTTTTGGTCTTCCGAGACACCAACGAGCTCAGCGTGCATCTTCAGAACCTCCAGGACATGCGCGAGCACATGGTCGCGACAAAGGAGCCCGGGCCCCACGTGTACGCGATCTTCAAGGAAGGCGCTGTCCCGCGCTCCGAAGTGAACATCGCGATGCACGAAGTCAAGCGTGCATTTACCAAGTGATTGAGAATCTCACATGGCAGGACGTTTCGGTCGTGATCGCTCTGATCTCGAGCGTCCTCGCCGTCGTGCTCAAGATCGTGAATGAATACTTTCACCGCGACCGGCAGAAATTGGCCGGCAACGGGGGTGAGGTAGCGTATCTTCGCAAGGATATCGAGCGGCTTTGGGCCGAGCACAACAAGCTCAAAGATCGGTTCGATGAGTTTGTCCAGAGGTGACTATGCGGGACTGGATCATCATTGGTTTGATTATCGCATTCTTGGTCTGGATCACCGGCTGCTCCTTTGTTGGGCAGAGGCTCGGGGATGACTTGGTCGCCTTTCGGAAGTTGGCGGATCAAGAGGGAACGCCAGGGGATCAAGCCTGCGCCAGGATTCTTTCCGAGCGGTGGCAAAAGCTGACCGCGCTCCTCGAGGATCGTTCCGGCGGACTGATCGCCGCTGCCTATCGAGCGATCCTGGTCAACCGGATCCGCGCGGAAAGCGAGCAGCTCGTCACCCAGAACTGCGGCCAATTTGCCGCAGAGATTGCCGTCGCGATCGGGCGACACGCGCGGTGATTCCAAAACTGAGAAAACGCATTAGCGGCTTTTTAAGGCACGATCTCCCCATGGGGGTTGCTGCGTATCAAACCAGGCCGCGATCGTTGTCCTGGGGCCAGGCGTGGACGCCGTTATGGCGGAATTGAACGACTCTGAATCGTAGGGGGGTACATGGCAAAGATCAACCTTCAGGATATCCCGGTGAGCAAGATCAACCCGGCCCCGTACAACCCCAGGCGCGAGCTCCAGCCCGGGGAGCACGAGTACGAAACCATCGAGCAATCCCTGGCCGAGTTTGACCTGGTGGAGCCGCTCGTGTGGAACAAGCGGACCGGCAACCTTGTTTCCGGCCACCAGCGTTTCAAGATCCTGAAGGCGCGCGGCGAAAAAACCGTGCCATGTTCGGTTGTGGACCTTCCGATCGAGAAGGAGAAGGCGCTCAATATCACGCTGAATAACCCCAATGTCGGGGGCGACTGGGACGAGCAGCTCCTGGGCAACCTGCTCAAGGAACTCGAAAGCCAGATGCCCGACCTCTACGACAGCTTGAATATGGCCCCGCTTCGCCAAGAGGCTGATCTTCAGATGCGCGGCGGAATGGATGAAAATGGTTCGCATCTATCCGGATTCGAGGAGCCCGAGGACGAGCTCCCCGGCCCGCCAGAAATGGACCTCCTCCCATACGAGCATTACGATTACATCGTTGTCTTTTTTAAGGACAGCCGGGACTTTCTTTCCGCGATGGATCATTTCGGTCTGCAGAAAGTGAAGGTCCCGGGATACGTGGGAAAGAAAACCATCGGTGTCGGGCGGGTCATCAACGGGTCCAAGTACATGCAGCGGGTAAAGGAGCTCGAGGCCCGCGCTCAGGCCGCAAAAACGCCGGCCAAGAAAGGTGCCGCTGCGTGATCGAGGCCAAAGACATGCTCGTCGTGATACCGAGCCGCCGGCGCGTGGAGAGCTGCGCGCAGACGGTCAAGCTGTTCAAAAATCCCGTGGTGTGCGTCGCGGAAGAAGAGCTCGGGGATTACAAGGACATCGGGGCGAAGATCGTTCCCCATCCCAACGATATTTTCGGTCTTGGGCGGCTTCGCCAGTGGATTCTCGATCACTTCAACGAGCGCGTGATTGTGCAGTGCAACGATGACGTGAGGAGCCTGTACTGCGTGGTCGGCTTCCGACCCCGCCGGATCGTGGATCCGCACGCGATCGAGCGGATCCTCCTCAACTCAGCGAACATCTGCGAGGAGCTCGGCATCAGTTGCTTCTCCTTCAATCCCTTCCAGGACGATGTGCGGAAGTTCCGCCCGCACAAGCCGTTTCAACTCACCCGACTCGAGGGGGCGCTTCTTGGGATTCTCGATCGAAAAATCCGCTATGATCCCGAGGTGACCCAATTCGATGATGTGGATCTCTCTTTGCAGGCGCTCCTCAAGGAGCGGATCGTGTGGCAGGACTCTCGCTTCGCCGCCGAGCATAACTTCATCACCAAAGCCGGCGGCAACACGGTCTCGAGAAGCGTCGAGAACACCCAGCGCGAGTTCAAGCACCTAAAGCAGAAGTGGGGACAGTACATCGGGATCGGGTACCAGAAACGGGTGGTGTCCCTCAAAGTACGTGTTTCCCGCCAGCAGGATCTGGAGTTGTGACGGAGAAGGATCTCCGGATCGTCATTCCCAGCCGAAAGCGCGTGGAGTCGTGCCGGCGCGCGTTTCGCCTGGTCCCATCGGCCGAGGTCTGCGTTGCCGAAAGCGAAGCGGAAGATTACCGCGAGTTTCGCGCCGCGCTTACCACCCACCCGGACGATGTCGCCGGCGTCTCGCGCGTCCGGCGCTGGATCCTCGAGCACCGGAAAGAGAAGTGCGTTGTCATCTTCGACGATGATGTCTCGAGGGTGATCTGCCTGGTCGGGCGCAAGGCGCGTGTGATCACGGATCCGGTCGCCGTTTACCGGATTATCTTCAACGCTGCCTCGATCGCGGAGGGGATCGGCGTGAGCCTCTTCTCCTTTGCGATCACGCCGAACATTCTCAATTTCTTTCCTTATGACCCTTTCGGGTTCCTCAAGGCAAACGGTCCCTGCTTGGGATTCGTCGGCAGGCGGCTCCTCCCCGACACCGCGCTAAGCCACAACACCGATGCCGACCTCACCCTGCAGGCACTTCTCAAGGACCGTATCGTCTGGCAGGATACGCGCTTCATGTTCGAGCACCAGATCATGACCAACGCCGGCGGGAACCGCCACGCGATCTCGGCTGGGAGCTGGAGCGCGGACCGCCACTACCTGAAGCGGAAGTGGGGAGCTTACCTCCAGGAGCAGGTCTCCGGAGGCGTGACGCGCATGGTTGTGAAGGACGTCGCCCGCCGGCAAAAACTGGAATTGGGGGATCTATGAGAATTCTCGTTACGGGAGGCGCCGGATTCATCGGGCGCCACGTTGTGCGGCTGCTTGGTAAAAAGCACGAGGTGGTCGTGCAGGACTGCTTCGAGCCCGTTGTGCACGGTCCAGCTCCGGATACCATGGTCGACGGGGCTAGGTTGGTGTTCCTTAACCGGATTGAAAACTACGAAGCCACACTCGAGTGTTGCCGCGGCTGCGACGTCGTCATCCACCTGGCCGCCGGTGTGAGCGTCTCGGAAAGTGCAAAGGATCCCGCGCGCTTCGTCCTGGCCAACAGCTATGCAACGGCCGTTTTGATGCAGGCGATCGTTGCCGCCGGCGGCGTGCAGCACATCATTGTTGCTTCGAGTATGTCGGTCTACGGGGAAGGGTTTGAAACGCGCGGCGTCAGGGAAGAGCACGCGTGCCGGCCGGCCTCGGTTTACGGCATGACCAAGTACGACACCGAGCAGCTCTGCCGGATCAACGGGGAGATCTACGGCATCCCGGTCACGGCGCTTCGCCTGTTCAACACCTACGGACCTGGACAGTCTCTCACCAATGCCGAAACGGGAGTCGTTGCGATCTTTGCCTCGAGGCTCCTGGCCGGCGAGCAGCCGGTCATCTACGAGGACGGTCTTCAGATCCGCGATTTCATCCACGTCTCAGACGTCGCGGCCGCCATCGAGGCCGCCCTCTTCTTCCGGCCCAAAGCCGCAATCAACATCGGGACCGGGATCCCCTTACCCGTGCAGGCTGTCGCCAACATGCTCTCGATGCACCTGGTCGACGGGAAGATCACCCCGCGCTATACGGGCGAGAAGCGCCCCGGAGATATCCGCCACTGCTTCGCCGACCACACGCTCGCCAAGTACCTGCTCGGCTGGGTGCCGAAGATCCATCCCAACGCAGGGATCGCCTCATACGCCCAGGACCTGCTACGCCAGCAAGGCAAAGGCCACGCCACCTAAGTCAGCCCGTCGCCTGCCAGCTTTTTTCCTTGACCGTTATATAAAAAAGTTATAGGATAACCTTAAAATTTCCGCACCGGAAAGGAACTTCTTTTTATGGACCTACGGACCAAACGAAACGGCTATCATCTGAGTGAAGCCATGTCAGCCCTGCAGAAATCGATCCGCCGGGGCATGGAAGAGGAAGCGATGTTCTGGGCCCTGGAGCTCGAAGAAGTCTATCCGCAATACCTGTGGCACCGCCTCCAAGTGATTGCCTGCGAAGACATCGGCCCGGCCAATCCCCAGCTCATCGTGCTAGTTCACAGCCTGAAGGAGATGTACTTCGAAATGGTCGCGCGGCCGGGCCAAGCCAGCGAGCTGCTCTGTTTATCGAATGCCATCCTCGCCATGTGCCGGTCCGAGAAGAGCCGCCTCGCCGATAATTTCTTGACCGTCGTCCACCAGGAGCGGATCCAGAAGAATCTGAAGCTCGAGGTGCCGGACTACGCCCTGGACAAGCACACGCTCAAAGGAAAACAGCAAGGCCGGGGTTGGGACCATTTCAACAAGGTCTCCTCCCACATCGAAAACAAGACCGATCAGTTCAAGGACATTTACAAGGCCCGCGCGGACGAACTGCGCCTCACCTACCAACACGTCGAGCGCGCCAAGGCCGGATCTGTCGACAGCAAACGCGCCAAGAAAAAACACGCCCAGGAAACGCCCGGCGCCGCCAACGCTCCAGCCAAAGACGAAAGCCTACTGTAAAACCGACTTGCTCCAAGGCCCTCGCCTAAAATCCCAAAAAATCCTTATCTTTTCAGGCTTTTTCGGTCCAAAAAAACGTCTTTGCCCCTTGACAATTCCATAGGAATCCCATAGGATTCTTATTGGTTCTTTGACATAGGCAATTCCTGACAGATTCAAGGCCTTTTTCCTCTTCTAGCATTCTTGGCCAGTAGGCCTGAATAGATTGACCGTCAACACTAGGTCGCCTTCCATTTGCCTGATAAGCCACGGAAGGCATTAGGAAAAAGGAAAAAAAAGAGCAAGGTTTTTTGACGGACGCATCCTCGAACACTTGAATCTAACCCACGCCAAGTAAACCCCGCACGTAAAGCACGCACCTTATTTTAGAATCCGCACCTTAGTTTTCCCTTCAAAACCTTTTCCGCTTACCAACGGGGCGCAGGGAAATGGAACCAAGTCACCCTGCGAAATGAAAACGTCGGCGCCGCTGGTCTGTACTGCCTGATAAGCCTACGGACCATGCGCCGGCAAAAACAAAGACGCAGATCCGGCTCGCGCAGTCGCGGGCAGGTCCACCGAGGAGGTGGCTGGGTGGTGAACAATCACTAGGTCGGCAATCACCTGCGATAACGGCAAACGATTGAATGATCATCTACGGCACGAAGCAAAAGGAATGGGCGAGCGCGTGCGCGTCAGGCCGAAACGGGCGAGCGCGCGCGCAGCTCCAGAACAAACGAAGGAGACGGAAACAAATGAAGTTCAAATCAGGATGCAAAACCGCTGAGAAGCTAAAGACACAGCAGGCACAGGAAAAACTGAGCCCGGAAACGATCGAGTGGTTTAAGAACCTTCACGTCCCCTCGTGCAAGGTTTGCTCCGGCAGCAAGGCGCCGGTCCCGCAGGCCAAGCCAAAAACGAAATGGGACCGGCAGTTCACCGTGCGGTCCTTCAGCGATCCCGACAAAACTTACCGGGTCAGCGTTCGCGGCAAGGTTTGGGTCTGCAGTTGCCCGTCCTACGTCTTTCGCCACGAAGAGTGCAAGCACATCGAGAAGCTGCGCAAGGCAGCGTGACCAACCAAAAGGAGACACAAAAATGAAAACTAAAATCCGCGACGCCTTCCGCGTCCTCAATGCGAAAACGTGGGTCGCTGGCATCAATAATCGGCACGGCAACACCACCACCTACTACCGCGATCGCGTTGCGCGCCGGCTCCGATCTCTGGACCGTAGCAAACGGCGCGAGCTCCTCGAGCGCGCGGCCGGCAAGCGATGGCGGCTTGATTGTTAGGTTTGCAGACGTCTGCACCGGAGGTGAGCGATGCAATTCATGGTGCTGAACGTACAGGATGCCTTCGAAGAACTGGGAATCGAACAGAAGAAAGGAGACGTGACAGTGGAACCCCGAACGCAAAAGGCAAAGGGCTTGGTTGCCCTGCAGAAGTATAAGGCAAATTTCAAATTCCTGGAGGACGCGGTCCGGACTCTCCAGTTCCGCCTGGTGAGCGAGGAAAGCGATTTTGAGGATCCCTATCTGACCATCGGACCGAACACGATGGCGCGACCGTGCCCGGTCAAGCCGGCGCACGGGTTTGTGGACTCCAGGCCGGTCAACAACAAGGCGGAAGCGCTCAAGGTCTGGAAGGAAGCGCGCAAGGCGGATCCCAAAGCGGAGATGCTGCTCATGCCCTACATCAAGTCCAGCCATAACGCGATCTGGACAACGGGTGTCCTCACCGTCGGCCAAGGCAATGACGGCGCGACGGGTGGCAAGGCCGCTGCGAGCATCCGCACCACGGACAAATCGCCTCTTGCTCACGACGAGAAGGTCGAGCGTGCGATTCTCACCGAAGCGGGCGTGAAGGAAGGCGACGCGCCGTATCTTGAATTCGTCCAGAACGAAAAGCGCGACGCGATCTATCTCGTCCAGCTTCGCTCCGGCCCGAAGGTGAGTGGGTTGGGTCCGGATTTCGTTCCTAAGACGGTCACGGTGACGAAGATCGAAAAGCCGCGCGGCGATCTGCTCGAGTGGAAAGAGATCTGCGCAAAGTTCAAGGCCGGCACGGTCGTCGTCCATCCTGGCGGCGCGCTCTCATCCCACTGGGGCGTGCACTGCGTGGATAACGGCATTCCCTATGTCACGACGCCGGCGATGTGCTCCAAGGTCAAGGTCGGCGAGACTCTGAAAAAGATTCCCGTCGAAATCCCGCAAAAGGATGTGGAGGAAGTGCTCAAAGGAATCGCCTACGGCGTGACCTACCAGATTGGCTACCGCGAGGCCGCGATGCTGGTGCTCGGCGCTCTCCACAACTCAGCGTACTTCGGCAAGCAGGAAAGCCGCCTCTATGGTGTCGCCGTGATGCTCGCCTTGAAACTCGGCTTTGCGGCGTGCTTCGGTGAGGCCCGTCACAAGCAGAAACACGGTCTCGCACGGCATCAGGTGTACGACAAGGCATGGGCGAATCTCAGGGAGAGCGTGCAGAAGTTCAACGAGATCCGCAAGAAATTTTACGAGAAGGGGTGGCGGCCGGGGTACGGCGGGAAGGCCTGGGGCAAGTGCTCTGATGCCACCGCCGATTTGTGGAACGCGACCGTGAGGTTCGTGCGCGAGAAAACTCCGGAAGCCCTAAAGAACGTGAACGAGGCTTTGAACGTGATGATCAACTGCGCGCACAACAACGGGTGGTGGTTTAACAAATTCATCTACGCCGGTTGGTTCGATATCGCCGCGCAATCTCCCGCCTCGCCGCTGATCGCGATCATGCACCACGTCTATCAGATCAGCACGGCGCCGGCGGAGTTCAACGGGCTCATGGCCGAAGTCGAAAAGGCGAGTGAGAGCGCCAAAACGAAGCGTGGGCGCGCGTCGACCGACCAACTCCCAAGCAAAGACACTCCGCGCGAGTACGGGCCGTTCAAGATTGTTTACATGCCTTCCGGCAAGCCTTGGTTCGTGACCTTCCCCGACGGCAGCCAACGGCGCTGCGCGGGGCTATGGGGTGTCGCCAAGCTGTACTTGGAAATCATGAAAAAGGAGGTGACCGACGAAGCCAGAACGGAAGTGTTCAAGCATCTGCAGAGCGAGCTCGGCAAGCCAGGCAAGGGCGTGAAGGGAGACACGTGGATCATTCCCGACCTGGACACCACAACGCTCGGCAAGGAAAAGGTGACCGCCGCGGCCGCAACGATCAAGAGCAACATGCTCCACGTGCAGATCAAGACGGAAGGCGGGGTTCACTATCAGACCATGAACGTCCCCGTCACGAAGGAACTACAGGAAGCGATCGCGAAAGCGAAGCCGATTCCCAGTTTCTCAGGCAGCGGCGATGTCTATGCTGCCTTGGAAGTCCAGAAAGACGGCGTGTATCTGGGCGAGCACAAAGTGGTGCCGCTTAAAAACTATCTCACATGAGAAAGAGGAGCGACGATGAAGTTGGACCTGACAGAAGTTGTCGAGGGCGACCGGAATGACTGGCACATTCGCCGCGTGAAAAAACTCGGCGAGATCGAAACGTGGCGGCTCTTCTTCAAGGATACGCCGCAATCGAGCCAGTTCCCAAAGAATGTCGTGCTTCAGTGGATGCACGAAGAAATTAAAAAGCGAAAGCAGTGAGTGTCATGGCAATCGAAGATTATTTCGGAGAACTCGGAGAGTTTAAGAAGAAGGAAAAGAACGGCAAGCACGATGGCGGGTGGGTTCAGTGCCGGCACGCGCCGACTCTCATCTGCAGCCTGGAAGGCGTGCAAATTTACGGCGCCTCGAAGTCGAAGGTCAGCTATGAAGAGCTCGCGCGCGTGAAGGCCGATCTCTTGGTGAATCTCACCGGATACAGCGTTTACAGCCGGAACAAGATCCTCAAGGCCGGTCGCCGCTGGGCTTCCCTGCAGAGGCATTTCGAGCAGGACCGCGTGGAGGAGATCATCATCGACTGGCCGGACATGGGAGTGATCAACGCGGGCCGGCAGTTCTGGGCGGATTTCTTTCAGCTCTTGAAACAGAACGGGTACAAGAACGTGGTCTTTTTCTGCATCGGCGGCCATGGCCGGACCGGCACCGCCGTCGGCTCTCTCATGACCGTTGCCCTGGATATCCACGGCGGGAAGGCCATCAAGGCAATCAGGAGCGGGTACTGCAAGAAGGCAATCGAGAGCCGCACGCAGGAAGATTATGTGCGGCGCATGACAAGCGCGCGCCACCCCGAAGCGGGCGAGCAGAAACAAGGAGGAGGCAGATGAGGAGATCGCGCTTTGAGATATCAGTCGCGCACGCAAGTAAATGCCCGGCGTGCGGATCCTCCACGAGCTTGTTGATGGCGCACGTAGCGCGCTGGCCGGCCTTCTATATCTGCTGGATTTGCAAGACCGTCGCCCAGGTCGGGGTGGGTCCAGTCAATGACCTTGACAGAAGGGAGGTGATCAAGCGTCAAGACTGATGGCGATGAAGGTTGGAGGCAGAGCGGCAAGGAACCAGGCGTCTGACAAAAACGAAGGGAAACAAAGGAGACAAAACCATGAGCGCAAAAAAAGAAGTGATCAATACCAAGAAGGTGAAAGTTTTTGCCGCAAAGGTGGCCAAGAACAAGCAGATACTGCTCGGCGGCAAGAAGCCTACGACCAAGCAAGGGTTGGCTCTGATCAACCCAGTGCTCGATGCGATCGAAGGCAAATCCAAACAAGCTGCTGCGAAGGCGGCGAAGCCCGCGAACGGGAAGGCTGGAGAGAATTTCCTCTTCCGCATTCCGAGCGCTCACGTTGATGGACTGAGCGGCGAGTACGGCAAGCATGTTCACCTGGTGGTCGCGAAGGACAAGGTGGAGGCGTGCAAGCTGTTGGCCGAGGCGCGGGTGAAAGAAAAATTCGACAGCCTGGAAGGGGACAACCTGGTGGCCATGGTGATGATGCAGACCGGCGCATACTTGAAGCGGCCGATCGAGAAAGTGGAACCCTGTGACCGCAAAGCCGGTGTGGTGGCCATCAATCAGCCGATCGCCGCGGACGCGGAAGGCATGCAATAGGCGGTCGGTCGAATGACCGGCTAATGGAAGGGCGTCGGTGGCTCGAGGCTACCGGCGCCCTTCGTGTTTTTAGAGCCACAAAAAACGGAGGAACGAAAACATGAAAACCAACGGCAAAATCAATCTCAAGATGGAATTCGAGCGGGACACGAAGCGGACCTATCGGTTCAAGGAAGTCGCCCCCGAGGGTGAGGAAGTCATCGGCACGCTGTACGTGAAAAAGGCGGCGTTTGGCGGCAAGGCGCCGGCGAAGATCGAGGTGAGTGTCAACGTCGTCGACGGAAAGGGGAGCTGACCATGAGAGAGCTGAATAATTTCTACGACTGTTTGGTCCGCGTCGGCGACCTGGTCGAGTGGGCGATCTGGATAGCCGGCGCGGTCTGGGTGTTCGCCATTGTGCTTAGCCTGATCGGCATGGCAAGCACCGGCCGCGTGCGCGAGCGAGAGCTACGCCGAAGCGCGCGGGATTGGAGGTGAGCCATGAATTGCGATCTGACCCAACTCTGCCGCGAAATCGCGCGCGAGCTCACGATCTACGTTGATGTCAACGAGACATGGACGTTTCAGGAGAACACGCACTGGGCCGGCCATTTCTACATCAAGGAAAAGGGCGGGATGGAATTGTCCTTCGCGCACACGAAAGGGCGGCTAGTGATTCACGGCCTCTATCCTCGCTACAGCGACGGCCGTGTTTTCTATTATTCGCAGTGGGAGGAGATCAAGAAGGCCAACGTGGACTCCATTACTACCGATCCGAACCGGGATCCTCGCTCGCAGGCTGCCGAAATACGCCGACGTCTCCTCCCCGGATACCGCACACTCTACGCCGAGGCGGTCAAGCGCGTGAACGCGGAGGAAAACTGGGCCGCCGAGAAAGAGCAGGCCGTCAAGGAAATCTGTGAGCTCCTGGGCGAGAATTGTCGGCCGGATTACCTGCGGCGCGACGCACAGCCCCAACTCGGAAACTACGGTGGCGTTCAGGCGATCGTCACCAGCGCAACCAGCATCAAGATCACCATGAGCGCCTCGAGTCTCATGGAAGCAAGGGCCGCGATCTCTGCGCTCATGGCCATCAAAACGCAAGGAGGTGTTAAATGAAATTCGCAATCGACAAATGCCCCGAGTGTTGCGAGGAGCCGCGCGGAACGGTAGAAACAGTGCCTGGCTGCGCTCTAATCCAGCAGGCCGATGAGTGCGGCGGCTACGAGTACATGGGCGGCACCGATATGTGGTGGGACGAGCAGTGGACCAAGACGGACGAGCAGGGGCGTGTCAACCTTGTCTGCCGCAACGGTCACGACTGGTGGACCGAAGTGACCGACCCGGAAGGGCTTGCGCTCCCGGAGGTGCTGCTCAAACCCCAGCGCTGCGAGTGTGCGCCAGGGTGGCAGCGCAGCGTGACGGGGCTTTTCTGGAAGGCGATCGCTGAGCTCGGGGAGGACGTGCCGGCCGACACGCCCGTTATCTGCCCAAGGTGCCAACTGGTGATCGAACAAAAACAGAAGGAGGGAGTATGAACGCCAACTGGCATGTTCGATGTCCGCGCGGGCATGAGATTTCTCTACTGCGCGTGCAGACCGAACCAATCACGGAAGAAATGTCGCTGGCGACGCTGTACGGCGCTGTTGCCGTGCAGCGTCGCCGGAAGGTCCAGGTCGGCACGCGGGTTATGGTCGAGTGCCCTGAATGTCATCTGATCGGAATGTACGAACACCGAGGCCGAAAACAGCCGGTGAAAGAAACGATCTACAACGACGGAACGCCTATCAAGAAGAAAGGAGACGGTCAATGAACTGCCAGAAATGCGGCGCGGCCGGCGCGCGCTTTGCCACCTACGCCGGCATTCTCTGCGAGTCGTGTGACGCCGCTCTGAAGAAGGTCTGCGACTTCTGCAGCGGGCCCGCCTCGTGGCAGTATCCGGTGCGGACGTTCAGGACGCCAACGTGATTATGGGCTTTTTGCGCCGAGTTCTCCGGGAGTTTCACGGCGCCTTCATCGATAACCGGATCGGCTCCGCTTTTCGAATCGACAACTGAAGGAGGTGAGCATTTTGGGCTTTGACAATGCCATAGGTTTCCTATATGACGGCCATGTGAACGAAGGCCCCGTCCAGAGCGTCTCTATTCAATTTCAGTACCGGAAGCGCCGCAAGGAGACTCTCGTATACGCCGGCTCTAAGACCCTGACCATCCGCGGGTTCGATCTCGACTCAGTGTACCAGCAGATCGCCGCAGAATTCCGCAACGAGCTGAGCGATGCCGGCGTGTACGAGCGGCCGCAGGAGACAGTGTCCGTCATCCTGCAGCACTGGCGGCGGCCGGGAAAAAAGGGCGCGATGGATTATCAACGATCGCGTACTCTGACCATCCGAAACGTGAGCCTCGATAGCGCGCTGAAGCGTATCACTGCTCTCTTCAGGCGCTTCTAAAGACTACCCCCCAAAAAATTCTAAGACGCGCGCGAGCAATTCGCGCGGTCGCATTCGTGCGTTCAAAATCCAAACGGAAGGGAGGTGATAACCGATGCTGGACTGCGAAATGATCAAAGAGGAGCTGTCTGAGCTGGCCGGCCGGGTCGACGACTCTCTCCAGGAGCTCGGGAAGATCCGTACGCGCTGTCTGGAGCAACAGGCGGATCCTGGACTCTTGCAAGTTATCGACGGCGCCAACGCGGCGGCAAACGTGCTGCAGCGCGTGATGGATATCCTGAACAGCGCGATCGAGGAGATCGCGTCGATTGACGGTAAGGCCAAAGTGAAGCAAATCGCGTAAGGCCGATCAACCAAAACGAAGGAGAAGAAACACATGAAGGATTTCACGAAAAAACAGGGGCTGTTGGATATTGACGTCAAAATTCCCGTGCGCGGATACCTTCAAGGACGGAATGGCACCTTCGAAATTACCGCGATCGCCGTGTGGACTGGTCCGATGCACACCTGGATTGAAGGAGTCGGGAAACGCGGCCTCGCCATCCGGGGCGGGTTCCATTTCGAAGGAACCGAGGCGCTGGAGGATCTCTGCCGGCAAGTTCTCCAGCAGATCGAAGCGAACAGAAATATGGCTGCTCTCGCTACCATTCTGGAGACCGTGGCCGAGCGTGCGCGCCACACCAATGCGCGCGAGAGCTCCGAAGGAGGTGAGTCATGACCTGGTGGATCGTCGATATGCGAGACAAACTCGCGCAGCCGGTAACGGAAGACGCCCAACCAAACCCCCCGAGGTGGCTCAAGGTGTGGGCGGACTCCGCTTACGAAGCCTATCAGAAACTCCGAAGTGAGCGCCTGCGGCTGGAAAATTGCATCTGCTTTCTTTGCTGGGAAGAAAAACACGATCTATGCACCGGAAGGCTCGGGGATGCGGGCGTGTGCATGTGCACCTGCCGGCCCGCCTCACTCAAGCGCGAATTGACGCCCAGCTCGCCGGAGGAAGTGGTCTTCGAGATCGCGAGCGAGAAAGATAAGGCCGGGAAACAGCATTTTGTCATTCATCGCTTCAATCAACGCCGGCTTGAGTACGTGTTTTACGATCTCGATTTTCGCGCAGAGCAGGAAAAGGCGCAGGGCAAGAAGGTCCGATTCGTGACGAACTTAGACCCGGACTACAGTAGCGAAACTTAAACGAAGGAGTACAATATGAGCATGGAAGTATGGGTCGCTTTTGAGAAAGCCAAGAAGCGATTCCACCTGGTCGATGATCCCGAAGCGATCGGGAAAGATCATGCGTTTGTGACGAGACACGTTTTTCCCGGCTTGGACGATCTCAAGGCGTGTGTCTACGACCTCGAGCGCGGAGGGAACGATTGCACGGTGGAAACCGCTGAATACTACTACGACTCGAAGAAGGCGCGGCAGAAGGCGCGGCAGTTGAAAGAGGGACTGTTCGCCAAGAGCCAGTAGCCCGCCTGACTCCAATCAGCAGCCTTTTTCTTTCCCCTCAAAAAAATCATCCCACAACTTCCCGGCAGCGTCGCTCCAATTCCTCGTGGCCGAGCTCGTCCCGTGAGGCGTGTTTGGCTGAGATCCGGCCTGTCATCACCCATCGCGCGATCTTCTTTTCGATCACGTTCTTCCGGTGGCGCTGCAAGTACAAGAAGTGAACGGTGAGCGGATCGTCGTTCAAGATGAAACCGCCTACCCGGGGCCGTTTCTTGAAGCGGATTCCGAGATCCAACTGCCTGAGCCTGTCCCACTCATCAAGATACTCGGCGAGGCGGTCGAGCCGGTCCAGGCAGGTGAGCGTGAGAAGCCCGAGGCGGATCCGGCGTCTTACATAGTGCCGGCCAAGCTCCGCCCTGAGATCCTCAGTCAGCGACGTGAGATGCCGGGCACCGTCAAGCCCCGCCTCATAAGAGCGGGTACGGTAGATCAATTCGAGCGCGCGGTTCCAGTTCGCGGGTAGAAACAGCGCATGGTAACTGTTTAGGTCCCGGACCGCGAGCGGCTTTATCTTTTCTGGTAGCGTCTCGATTTTCTTTCCTCCGCCAGATCCGAGAAGAGGCTGAGAAGGTCCCTTGCCAGTTCCGGCCGTCTTTTATCGAGGTCGCGAAAGCATTTCAAGAGGAAACGCTCGTCGGGCGTCAATGCCTCGGAATCCTTTGCCCGCGCCGCCACCAGCCAATCTACGGTGGTTGGCCTAGCCGCGGTCGCGGCGATCTCACGGAGCACGAGCGCATGGGGCACCTGACCCCCTTCCCACTTGGCTACCGCGTCCTGCGAATAGCCAAAGCGCCTCCCGAACTCCTCCTGCGTGAGTCCCAGGCCAGCGCGCACATCGCGGATCCTCTCTCCTACTTTCCTATCAGTATATTTTTTTAATGCCATTCGGGATTCCGGCGAGCGCGCTCAGCCTTGGGGGGCCGATCCCAAACATGAGCCAGCTTGGCGAGATATCGAGGAGGGTGCAGATAATCTCGATCCGATGCCATCCTGGGCGCTTCTGCCCGTTCTCATAAGCTCCCCATTCCTGCTCGGTGCACCCGATCAGGCCCGCCATGACCCTGCGTGATCTTCCCGCCGCAAGCTCGCGAAATCTTTGAGCAATCGGGTCGTGCGTGGGCTTGGGTTTTCGTCCCGGTTTCTTCTTCACGGCAAAAAAAGGCTTGACAGGCTTTGTATATTCTAGTATTAGAATGCACTATTTACGTTTACTGAACCGTTCAGTGAACAGGGGGTAACCATGACCGCCGAAGAAATCAAGCAAAAAATGAAGGAGCGAAACATCACCCAGGGCGACCTGGTGAGGAGGTGGAAAAAGCCGAAGGTGACCATTTCGCTGCTCGTGAATCGACGGCTCACGAGCGAGCGGCTGGAGAAACGATTAGCCCGGGCTCTGGGCGTGACCCTCAACGAGCTACGCGGGAAATCCGATTCTGCCAGTCGCCAATCGGCCTGACCAGGATAAAAAAATCGGGCGTTATACAGACCCCAGTATAAAATATGCCTCGTATCCGCCGACCCTCGAGTGAGATCATCGCCGACTTGATCAGAGCCATTGGCGTCAAGGCGATTGCCGGCCGAATGCGCCTATCCCCGCCGACCATCTACAAGTGGGGCGAGCGGAGCGGCCGCGACGAGGATCTGCCGTTTGAACCTTCCGGCCGCGAAAACCCGATCGACCGGACCGCGGATTTACTTCACATCATGGTGACGGAGGGCCAGGGGCACTTGGCCCTCGAAACGATCAACTGGCTGGCGCGCGAGCTGGGCGGGGTGTTCATCAACGACGAGCAGATGAACTCCATCAGAAAAATACTCCAGCTCGCTGAGGACCAAGGACAACCGAACAAAACCGGCTCGTGATGAAAGACGCCTTATTTGTTTCCTGGCGCGACTACTTCGATGCGCTCGCCTATTGCCGCGAGCAGGGCGACACCGCAAGCGAGCGTTATCTAGTGGACGCCCTGGATGTCGACGCGATCGCCGATGATGGCTTGTTGGTCAGTTTTGGGATCGAGCCCGCGCAGCCGGACTATAAACATTTCAAAAAGGAGGTGACAGGTGGCTCACGCTAGAGTTGTTAGATTCAACGATCCGCAGGAATTCCTGCGCGAGATCGCACAAGACAAGGAGCGTATTCACCGAAAGATCGTGCGCCTCACAACGCTCTACACGCAGTCCAAAACCTTGCCGATCATGTATGTGTCGGTGCTAGCCACGGCGCTGATCGAGGGTGAAACTCCGGCCCGCGACAGCATTGTGAGGCTCGAGCATTTCTGCGGCGACATCATGGGAGTCGGCCACACCGACGAGAAGACGCGCGAGCGCGTAAGTAAGGCTCAAGGCGTGATCGAGGGCTACTGCCGCGACATGGATCTTGATGTCCGTGCCGGAGTCTACGAGGCGGAAAAACCGGCCAAGGAATAAAGGAGGTGAAGGCATGCAACCGCGCGGACCGCCCGCTCACTCAGATGAGTGGGCCTACTGACAAAAACGAAGGATCAAAAACGCAAAAGGAGACGTTATGGAATCTAATCAAAATCAAAATCCATTCGCCGCCAGCGGTCTGTTTGTGAACACCGCCGACGTCTGGACACCGTTCAAGATGAGCTTTGAGGGCTTCGCCGGGGCCGGCAAGTCCCTCACGATGTACTTGATGGCGCTTGGGATCTGGGAGGAGGAGGGCAAAACAAAAACCGTGCTCCTCCAAGACACCGAGCAATCGGCGAAGTTCGTCGTGCCGTTCTACCGCGAGCATGGCCTGATCGAAGGCCAGAACCTGTTCATCACCGCGTCCCGGAGCCTGGTGGATTTCGGGAAGATCCTCGATCTTGCCGAGAAGCACCGCGCGATCCTCATGATCGACACGGTGACGCATTTGTACGAAGAGATGCTGCGGCAGTTTTCGATCAAGGAGAACCGGCCGATCAAATACCCCGGCGACGCGATGATTCTGAAGCCCCTGTGGAAGGAGAAGTTTTCGACGCCGTTCGTCAACGCGCGGAACTGCCACATTCTGTTCACCGGCCGCGCTGCCTGGGAGTACACGATGGAGGTGAACGAACAGGGGAAGAAGGAATTCAACCCAACCGGCGTCAAGATGCGGGGCGACAACGAAACGGCCTTCGAGCCTGACTTGTTGGTGCTAATGGAGCGGGAGCAGGAAGTGAAGAGGGATGGCGTGAATGTCTTCCGCATGGCGACCGTGATGAAGGACCGCTCTCGAGTCCTGGACGGAAAGCAATTCCGATTCGATCCGATGGACACCTGGGAGGCGGGCGAGAACCGCGTCTGGGATACCTTTAAGCCTGTTTATAAATTCCTCGCCAGCGGATCCCAAGACCAAAAACGTCCCACCGATACCCCGATGGGCCCGCTCTTTCAGACCGGAAACGCGGAAGCCTACTGGGCCCGGCGCCGGCAAGTGGAGATTTTGATCGAGGAGATCGACGGGATCTACAACCAGTGGATGCCGGGATCCGGCGGGCTGGAGAAGCAGCTCCGCTCGATCATCTTCAATGCCCAGTTCAACACCCGATCCAAGTCCGCGCTTGCGGAGCTGCATCCAGACGACCTCCGCGACGGGAAAGACGTGGTCGAGCACCTGGCCAAGTACGTCGCGAAAAATTTCGATCTCCTGGAGAAGATGCACAAGGACGGCCAGTACGAGCAGATCAACGCCTTCGTGCTCGAGGAGAAGCAGCGGGTGGACCAGGCCGCTATGGAGAAGGCGAGGGAAATCGAGGATGATGACATCCCGAAGGATTGGATGCCTGCCGACCAGGACAAACCTGAGCAGGTTAAGTCAGAGCAGACCATGCTCAAGCTCATCGAAGAGGATGTAACCAAAGCGCAGACGATCGATGAGCTACACGCCGTGCGATCGACGCTGGGCGATCTGCTCAAGACCATGAAGCCGCAACACCGGAAGCGCATCGAGGACGCCTTCGAGAAGCGCTCGTCCGAGCTTGTGGAAAAACAGCCCGAGCCGGCAAAGGGAAAAGGCAAGAACGGCAAGGGGAAGGCCGCTCAGTTAAGTCTCTAGGATTCGTCTCCTTATCCCCTGGAGCAGGGGGGGCCACTGGCGGCCCCCCCTTTTTGAACCTGAAAGCTATGGCCTGGATCGAATCGCACCAATCGCTCAAAGAGCATCCAAAGCTCTACAAGCTAATGGAACTGACCAAAATGAGCCGACCCGAAGCGATCGGCTATCTTCACATGCTGTGGTGGTGGGCGATTGATTACGCCCAAGACGGAGACCTCTCCAACTTCTCAAAGCTCCAGATCGCGCGCGCCATCGGTTGGGGCGCGGATCCGGAGCAGCTAATCAACGCGCTCATTGAAGCGCGGTTTCTGGACACCGAAAAAACTGCTCGTGGCAGGAACGTGGATGGAACGTGGTTGGCGGAAAATGACAATCAACAGGGACTGTGGATACACGACTGGCAAGACTTCTGCGGAGATCTGATTAAAAAACGCATAGATAGAGCGTCCGCTCGACGGCGGAAATTGTCCGCCAAACGGCGGCGAAATTCTGCCTACCAACCAACCAACCAACAGTCACCAACCAACAGTCACCAACCAACAAAAGACTCCGATCCGCGCGCGATCGAGTTGACGCAGAAGCTCGTGGATCGGATTCAGGCGAGGCTGCCGGACTGGTCGCCGCCAACGGCCGCGCAGCTAACAAAATGGGCGCATGTCTGTGAGCTGATGCACCGCCGCGATGGCCACAGCTACGAGCTTATCGCCGAGATGATCGACTGGGCCATGGGCCACGACTTTTGGGCAGGCAACACGCTGTCGATGGAGGGGCTTCGCCGGCATTGGAATTCCATGACCGCGCAGCGCGCTCGTGGAGCCGACGATAAGGTCAAGCGGTCGCTGCTCAGGATAGCGACAGCCAAGCTGGAGTAACGGTATGAAGCAGGCCACATTTCGCAGGGGAATGATGGAGCTAGCCGCGGCCTTCCGCGTCGAGATGGCCAAAGGCGATGGGACAGATCCGACGCTGATGGTCTACTGGCGGAAGCTAAAGGTTATTCCAGACTCGTGCTTCCAGGCTGGGATCGACCGAGCTCTTTTACGCTGGGAGCGCCCAGGCTTTTTGCCTCCCATAGGACTCCTCGCTCAGTGGGCTACGGAGGATCTCCACGGGATCGTAAAGGCGAACGGAAGGCGCGAGCTTAGGACGGAAGACATCATCCAGGAGCTCGAGCGGCGCCGCGGTCGGGTGGCCGCGCAGGAACGAAACGCGATTGGCCCGCCGGAGCCAGCAACCCAAGAGCCCGACCAAAACCAAAAATTACTCGAGGAGGAAAACCGCCAGCTCAAAACAGTGATCGAGATCCAACGGGCGAGAATCGAACAGCTCGAAAAGCCAAAGGATCTCGAAGAGAGGCGGGCGAAATTACGCGAGCAGGCCGCACGGCTGATCCAGAAGGAGCAGCGCGTATGACGGCAATGATCGACGAACCCGACGCTCATGAATGCAAAGTCTGCGGCGGCGTGTGGAGGTGCGGGAAGATTCACAAGCGGCCGAAGAAAGAGACGCAGGCGATTTGCGTGTTTAAGCCGAACGGCCTTTGCCCGAAATGCTTGAAGGCGATTGGGGGTCGTTAGAATGCGCGAAGTAGGCCCGGATAAAACCCGCCATGGTGTCGTAACCCTCAAAGAGCTTCAAGGCGCAGAGCCGGCAAATGTTGATCGATCGTTTCATCGGCTTAACTTCGATGGTGACGGAAAGTTCTGCCCCCAGTTCGCAGCTCTCGCAGCGCATCGCGCAGTTTTAACACGGATGGGAATTTATGGGAAAAATTATTGACACGCAGAAGTACCTCGATGCCTGGCAAAGGCGTCTGGGCTTCTCAGGTACTACTCGCGAGCGGATTTCATAATAATCGTCTCAAACGCTTTCTGGGAAAAGGCCGCGACGGCTAAAAGGCGCGCGCTGCTCGATCACGAGCTCTGCCACTGCTCTGTCGAGCACAGCGATAAAGGCAGGCGATGGATCCTGCAGGGACACGACATCGAAGAGTTCGCTAACATCGTTGAGCGGCACGGGCTATGGAACGACGCCCTGAAACACTTCGGCGAAGCGGTTGGCCGCCAGCTCGAGCTCCCGCTTGTGGACCCAAAGGAGGAACGGCCGGATGTCCGACCCTCTTGAGCGGATCGCGGCCGAGATCCGAAAGATCATCCCAGGCGCCGCTTACGTCGTATTGGTGGGCAGGCATAACGAAAATGAGCCGGTGGAGATCCACATAGATCTGATCACGAACTGCGATCCTGCAGACGTCGCCCAGCTTCTCTCCCAGGCCGGCCACAAGGTCAGCGTCTTGGGTGTGGGGAGGATTGGCCACGCATGAAGGATGGGTTTCGCGCCTTCGATTCCGTGGTGAAGCTCGGCGCAGAAGCGATGACTGAGACCCGCGACTCGCTCTGCGTGAAGCACGTCGGGCTCGTGATGTGGATTCCCAAGTCAGTGATCGACGTCACGAGCGAGGTTAAGAAAAAGGGCGACCGCGGGGTGCTCAAGATTTCCGAAGACTTGGCGAGGCAGAAAGGAATCGTGGAATGAGTGAACACAAGGATCCACAGACGCGCGAGGAGTGGCAGGAGGCACTCGATATGGCGAGCGTTCTTATGTTGATCGACGCGCGCAAGTACGGACTGATCACGGGCGGGCCCGAAGTCAACGTGGAGCGCTGCGCTGACGTGCTGCGGCGCGGCGCGGCCCGGGGTTACAAGCCCTCGGCAGATGCCGTCGAACGGCTGCTGCCCGTTTGGATGTGATGATGGGATAGCCGCCGAGTGTTCCCCGGATTCTCCAGATCAGCAAGCACTGCACCAGATGCCTCCAGCTAAAGCCCGTTGGAGATTTCGGCAAGGTGAACGGCCAGGAAATGTGCTCTGAGTGCATGCCCAAGGCGATCCGCGAGATGGGAACGATGATCGACCGGATCAAGCAAATGTTTCGAGGTCTCAAATGAGCGGTGTGTATGCGAAAGAAACCAGCGTGCCGGTGGAGCGTTCACGCGCCGAGATCGAAAAACTTCTGCGGAAATACGGAGCGGATCAATTCTACTCCGGATGGAAGGACCAAGCGGCAGCGATCGGGTTTCGAATTAAGAACCGCTACTGCAAATTCATTCTGCCATTGCCGAAGGCCGACGAGAAACGATTCACGCACTTCAAGCGTGGAAGGAGCTTCACGTCATGGATTCCCCGCTCGCCCTCCGCTGCAAAAGAGGCTTACGAGCAAGAGGTACGCCGGCGCTGGCGAGCTTTAGCTCTCGTAATCAAGGCCAAGCTCGAGGCGGTGGAGTCTGGGATAACGACCTTCGAGCACGAGTTCATGGCTCATTTCGTGATGCCAGACGGAAAGACATTTGCAGAGCACGCGATGCCAGCGATCGAGCAGGCCTACGCCACCGGGAAGGTCCCGGCGCTCTTGCCGGGGTTGAGTGAATGACCAGACTCTACGGAAAAATCAAAGGCGGCCGCGTGGTGATCACGGATCGGCCGCACAAGTTCGGCGCGCGACAGATACAGCTCGACGGTCACACGTTCGACTCCGTGCTCGAGGCGGACCGTTACAAGCAGCTCAAGGTCCTCGCGAAGGCCGGGGCGATCAAGGACCTGGTGCTAAAGCCCTTCTATGATATCGAGATCGGCGGGCATAAAATCTGCCGCTACTACGCCGACTTCGGTTACATCGACGCCGGCGGGCGCGTCAGGGTGGAGGATACCAAAGGCGTGAGGACGCCCGTGTTTATGCTGAAGCGGAAACTCGTCGAAGCCTGCTATGGGATCAAGATCGAGGTGGTGCGTGCAGCTTCTCACCGTCGATGATGTCGCTCGCCAGTTAAAGCTCAGCCGCCGGACCGTTCTCAGGCTCCGGATCCCGGCGGTTCGGCTCGGCCGCGGCAAAGGAAAATACCGTTACCGCCAAGAAGACGTTGACTCCTTCATAGCGTCGCGGATAGAGTACGCCGACAACCGCACAAAGGAGGCAGGCCGTGGGAGTCGAATATCGATGCAATCGGGGCAAGTGGGGATTTCGGGTTTACCGAGCCGGGAAGCGCTACGCGCGCTTCGCCTGGGAGACACGGGACGAGGCTGAGAAGGCGTACAGGAAGTTCTGCGACGAGCTCGACTCAAAGCCCAAGATTCCGCCGAACGCATTCGAGCGGGTGGTCGCGCAGTACCTGGTGGAGAGCGCGCTCCGAGGAAGATCGGAATGGAGGGTGGACGCTCTTAGGTGGAATTTTCAACGTTTCATGATCCCGTTCTTCGGCGCGCAGAGCCTGGCTGATTCGATCACGCACAAAGACGTTGAGCGGTTCATTCGTAAGCAGAAGGAGCGCAAGGATCGCAAGGTCACCAACCAGACGATCTGGCACTATGTCACCGATTTGAGGTCGATGTTCAACTGGGCGAAGGGCGAAGGGCTGGTGAGCGAGAATCCCGTAGAGCGGGCGGATCTCTCTCTCATCAAGAACCGAAAGGTCGTGAAGCCACCGCTTGATCCGGACGACGTCGAGCGGGCGTCTGCTTCGCTGGACGGCAATGATCGCGCGTACTTTGACTTCCTGCGGTTTACCGGCCTTCGAAAGGACGAAACCAACCGCGTGCTCAAGATCGATATCGACCCCAAGGGGAATTGGCTCGTCGTACGTGGCACGAAAACGGAAGATAGTTACAATCTCTTGCCGATCGCGCCCGTGCTAAGGCCGATCATCGCTGAGCAGATGAAGCGATTCCCGGAAAGTGAGTATCTTTTCCCGAACCCCAAGACAGGGAAGAAGCAGTACCGGCGAAGCTGGATGTTCAAGCGGATCCAGAAACTCACCGGAATCAAGCTCGTGCCGAAGGATCTCCGGGACTATTTCTGCAACGAGGTGGCCAGGTCGGTCAGGGATCCGGTCGCCATGATGCACCTGCTCAGGCACAAGAGCCTCGCGACAACGACTAAGTACACCCGCGTCGTGTGGGAACGAATGCGCTCGGCGGTCCAGAATCTCGGAGGCGTGGATGCCAATTTTGGATACCAATCGGACGCCGAATCCTCCCAGCGGCTGACGAAAAACGACATGATAGCGTTGGCGGATCTCGCGCGGGGGATCAGCGTAAGTGAGCGAGAATCAAAGGAAAAAATTGATGGCGGTGGACAGACTCGAACTGTCGACTCCGCGGATATGAGCCGCGTGCTCTGACCAACTGAGCTACACCGCCATGTGGCTATCGCTGATTAACGGCCGCCGCGGCGGAAGTCAAGCCGTGGTGGCCGGCGGGACGCGCTCCCACGAGCCCCGGAGCGGGGCGCTGGAGACTTTTCGGCCGCCTCGCGCGATCTGAAACACCACGCGCTGGGAAATCTCCAGGCAGCTCAGCTTGTTGCCGTAGACAAGCCCGGTGTCGAGACCGATTTTGTAGGGTAGATCGCAAAGCACTTCGCGGTGCGGCGTGTGGCCGAAAAGCACGGTGTAAGGCAGCGGATGCGGCCGCAGAATAAACGCGTCGCGGATCCAGAACAGCTCCTCCTCGGTTTGCTCGGCGAGGGGCTTGAGCGGGTTAATGCCCGCGTGGACGCAAAGAAAATCGCCGGTCACGTGATACGGCCTGAGCCGGCGAAAAAACTCGAGATGATCGTCGGGAAAGACCGCCATGATCTTTTCCGGCGAGTCTCTTCTCGACGATAGACCGTAACTGGCCAGCGTCGCTTCGCCGCCGTTGTAGAGAAACATGTCGCCGTAATTTCCGCGAAACCCAAGGTACGAAAGAAACATATCCTCGTGATTGCCCTTGAGGAAAATCACCTCCTGCGAGGCTTGTTCCTTTAGACTGAGAAGATAAGCCACCACCGCCTTGGAATCGGGGCCGCGATCGATATAGTCCCCGAGGAAAACGATGCGGTCGTTCGGCGCGAGGGGAAGGCTTTCAACCATCCATTTCAGCTCGTCGGCGCAGCCGTGAATATCGCCGATGACGTAGCATTTCATAGGCGTATCCTATGCTACCGCGAATGGCGGTTCAAGCAGCGTCCTGCGCCTGCGACAGCGCAAAAAAACATGTTTGATCTTTTTCTTTGCGTCTGCTAATTCGGTCCACAAGCCATGAAGCTGCGTGACCTCTACTCCGACCGCGTTTTCATCACCGGGCTTTTTTTGTTGTTTCTCGGGATCGGGAACTGGACTGTCGGCGCGCTGGAAAGCGCGCGCTTCGAAGGTCTCGTGCAACGCGCCGCGCAGACCGGGCTCGAGACGAAATACAGCATTTTTCGGCAGCTCGACCAGCAAAAAAATGAAGAAGTGCTGCGCCGCATCACGGAAGACCGCGAAAAATACAACGCGGCGCGGGTAAAACTGGAGTTCTTCCACGTCGTGCTGGTGGGCGGGCAGTTGCTGTTTTTCGCGGGCTTGGTCGTCGGCGCGGGCGGGCTTTTAAGAGTGATCCGCCGCGAAGGTTTAACGAAGCTCCGGCGGCTCGAAAGCGGTCCGGTGGGGGAAGGGGGCTGAACCCGGAGGCGGCCTATTTGGACGGTTTGGACTTCTGGTACTTGCGGTAGTCGTAGCCGGTCGCCATCGCGAGCAGTAGCTCTTCCATGCCGCCTTCTTTTTCGCGCCGCAGTATCAGCAGGCGATCGAAGAATTCCTTAAAGTCTTTGTAGTTCCTTCTCGTCTCATCGACCTTGCGCAGATAAAAGTCCTTTATCCGCGTCAGCGTAAAGCGCAGCGCCGAGAAGCGCAGCTCGTTGGGGAAAGAATCCCATTCGGGCAGGGACAGCGGCCTGAGCGACTCGTAGCCGGCAATCAACGGCTCGAAGCGCTCGATTCGGTAGCGTCCGTCCACAAAACAGAGCGCGTTGACGGCGGTGGCCAGGTCATAGATGAACTTGCCGCGGCACGCGGCCTCAAAATCCATAATGCCTACAAGCCTGTTCCCTTTGAACTTAAAGTTATCGGGAAACAGGTCGCCATGGATGATCCCTTTCGGGAGGTTGCTGTCGAGGTAGTTTTCCAGATACGAAACCTCGTCGTCCAGCACCCTGACGATGTTCTTTAGGTGCGCCGGGATTTGCCTCCTGATGTCTCGATACAGAGAGGCAATCCGGGTAAACCCGAAACGGTTCTCAACCCCTTTCTTGAATCCCCTGCCGATGAGGTGAAGCTTGGCGAGGGCGTGGCCGAGCTGCTCCAGGTGCGGGTGAGAGAGCGCTTCAAGCGGCAGCTCAACCCCGTCGATATACTTGCTCAACGAGTAAAATTTTCCGTGTAACTCATTGTAATAGCGGTTGTTTTTGTCCTTGAGCAGCTGCAGGCACGGGAAGCCTTGGCGCCTTAGATAAAGCAGCAGCTCGATCTCCTGCTTAACCTCAATTTCACTTTTTATCTCATCGATTTTAAGAAAGAATTTTCCCTTCTTTGTCTCCAGGAGATAGTGCGTATTCACCGAGCCGTCGCGTATGCCCCTAAAGTCGATCAGATCGCCTAGGCCGAATTCTTCGGCAATGCGCGAACATTCCTTTTTTGTCAAAGACGTATAGGTTGCCATCGAAACTGATCCTTTTAGGCTCGCGGCGGTTGCTTTACTGGCCAGGCGCAGCGAATGGGACGTCTTTTTATATTAAAAAAGTCTCCTGAAGTCAATGTAAAATCACGTTTCCGTTGGTAAACCTTTAGGATGTAGCTGGAGGTGAGGCCGCCGCCTGCCCGGTTTGGCGCTTCCAATAGACGCGCAGAATCTTCTTGACAAAAAACCGTTCCTTTATTTAATCTGCGCCGCAAAATAAAAGCGGCCTGTTTTCCATCACATACCGGCTCAGGAGGAGACGAGAAATGCCTATAGGCAGGGTCAAATGGTTCAACAACACAAAGGGCTACGGTTTCATTGAACAGGAAGAGGGTGGCGCGGACATCTTCGTGCATTATTCCGCTATTCAGGGGGACGGCTTTAAAAGCCTAAAAGAAGGGCAAGCCGTCCAGTTCGATATTTCGCAGGGCGAAAAAGGGCCGCAGGCGATAAACGTCGTTAAGCTTTAGCTTGATTTCGCGAGCTAAGCTTTATAGCTTAATTTCGTGCGGAGCGGATTAACGCGAAAGGAGAAGGAATTTGGCGAGGAAAGACTTCTCGCCGAATCGGTGGTCCTGACTCGGGTAGATAAAGCCATCGGCTGGGCCCGCAAATACTCCATCTTTCCCTATCCCTTTGCTACCGCGTGCTGCGCCATGGAATACATGGCGCTGTCGATGTCGCCCTATGACATCGACCGTTTCGGCGCTTTGCTGCCGAGGTTTAGCCCGCGGCAGGCCGACCTCCTGATGGTCATCGGGACGGTAAACCACAAGCTGGCGCCGGTTCTCAAAAGGGTTTACGAGCAGATGGGCGAGCCCAAGTGGGTGATGGCTTTCGGCGCATGCGCCGCGAGCGGCGGCTTTTACGATAACTACGCGACCGTGCAGGGGATCGATCGCGTGATCCCGGTTGACGTTTACGTGCCGGGGTGCCCTCCTCGTCCAGAGGCCGTGCTCGACGGGCTTATGGAGCTGCAAGCGAAAATCGCGCGCCAAAAGCAGCCCCTGTTCGGCGGCAGCGGTTAGCGGTTCCCTGAATTAATCCGCTGCGGCTTGGTTTGTGAGCGTTCTTACATGCGCTACGGTGCAGGCCATGAGGGGTCCTGACGAGCCGGCGGGCGACAAACCCGACCTGTTTCATCGCGGCACCATCAGCAAACTTTTCCACAGCAACAACATGGGTCTGGTACGAACGGAAAGCGGCCGGGAGGTGCCGTTTTCCTATCAGTTCGTTATCCTCTCGGGCGTCACGAAAAAACCGACGGAGCTGCGCGAGGGCCAGGAGGTCGGCTACGATCTGGGCTGGACTGCGAGCGGCTTGCGCGTGACCAAAATCAAGACCTACGACTAAAAGGGGAGGGCGGTTAGCGCCAGAATCTGTCTCCCCAGAATCTCACCCACAAAGACCCCGAGCATCGCGACGTAAAACAGCCCCGTGGCCGCCATCGTGTGGGGTATCTTGAGGGTGCGCCATATCATGTAGGAGATAACCAGGGGCGCGCCCTGCGCCACCGTAAGGCGCGCGGCAAGCAAAATCGGATGCTCGCTCAGGAGCCGGGTCATGCTCTCAAGGCTTGCCGGGCTCCCCAAAAAATAAAGCAGCGGCGGGAATACAAGGAGAAAAGCCGTCTGGAGCACCAGCGAAGCGACGAAAAAGCGAAACATGCGGATCAGCGGCGCAAGGCTCTGGCCGGCATCGATAAGGTACCAGTGGCCGATAAGCATGCCGACCGTGACAGCGCCCAAAAGCAGGGCCGACACAAAAAAGCTCAGCGGGTAAAGCAAGCTTTCGATGGACCAGAGCGGGGCCCGGTGGAAGTTGAGCGAGTTGAGAACCAGGCTGCCCAGGCCGGCAAAAAGCGCAAGGGAGAAGACGCGGGCGCGAAAATAGACGCGCTCGCCCCAGAGCGAAAACAGGTACAAACCAAAGCAAACGAGAAACGCCGCCTGCACGGCGAGCTCGAGCAGCCCGTCCGGCGCTTTCCAAAGCGCCGCGCCGTAGATTTCGATCTGGCCCCACACGCTCAAAAGTCCGAAAAGGAAAAGAACCGCGGCGGTCGATTTAAAAAAGCCTCTCTCCAGCTCGTGAAACGGGGCGGCGGCAAGCGCAAAAAGCCCGCCCACGGCGACTTGCTGCAGGAGCACGAGAAAGCTATGCGCGAAGGGCCGCATCTCTGGCGACTTCCGATCGGGTTGCCGGCTTTACGGCGCTGTGCAAGCACACCGCGCCGCAAAGGTATCTCTGCAGGCGCACGCCGACGAACCCGGCGCGCTCGAGCGCCTCGCTTACGGCCGCCGGCGAGCAGAACCCCCTGACCGAGTCCGCGAGATAGCGGTAGGCCTCGTGGTTGCGCGCCAGGCCGGCGCCGATCCAGGGGACAAGGCGGTAGAAATAAAGCGAGTAGAAAAACGAAAACAGATAGGTCCTGGGCGGGAACATCTCGAGGGAGACAAAGCGCGCTTCGGGTTTCAACAAGGCGTGCGCGCTGGCGAAAAACAGCTCTAGATCGCTCACGTTGCGCAAAACAAACGCGGTGATAATGCCGTCGAAACTCTCGCTCTTGAACGGCGGAACAAGGGCATTGGCGATTACGTAGGAAATTTTCTCTTCCAGGCCGGCGCGCGCCGTCTTGGCCCGCGCGCGCCGGACCATTTCCTTCGACAGGTCCAAACCGACGATCTTTGCTCCCGTTTTCGCGGCGGCGAGCGCGAGGTCCCCCGTGCCGGTTCCGAGGTCGAGGATACGGGCCGCGGAGCCGGCGACCCCAAGCTCCGCGAGCGCCCTGTTTCTCCACGCAGTGTCGAGGTGAAAGCTGATGACGCGGTTCAGGAGATCGTAGCGCTGGGCGATGCGGTCGAAGGTTTTTTGAACAAAAAGCTCGCGCTGATTCAAGAGTCCCTATTGGCGATCAGGTGGATCAAACTTTCCAGCGCGTCGCGATAGTCCGACGGCGGTAGTTTGCCGAGGCTCCGGAGCGCCCGCTCCGAGTAGGTCCGGGAAAGCGCCAGCGCCTCGGGAATCGCCGGGCTACGAATGAGCGACTCGAGGGCGCGCTCGATTTGATCTTCGCGGTTGGCGGAATTCTGAAACGCCTCCAAGACGTCGCGATCGCCGTTGCGGAGCGCGAGAATAATCGGAATCGAGGGGTTGCCGTCGCGCAGGTCCATGCCCGTCGGCTTGCCGAGAACTTGCCTCTGTCCGACGATATCCAATACGTCGTCGACGATCTGGAACGCGATCCCGAGATTGAGGGCGTACTGGCCGACGGCCTCGATAAGCGGCGCGGGCGCCCCGGCAAGATAAGCGCCCACCTTGGCGCCGGTCTCGAAAAGCGACGCGGTTTTTTTCTTCACGATCTCGAGGTAATCCTTCGGAGTCGCGTTACGGTTGCGATTGAAGAAACCCTGAAGCATTTCCCCCTCGGTCAGGCGGGTGCAGGCGTCCGCGGTCCACTGGACGACCGTGTCGTCGAACTTGCCCGCGAACTCAAACGCCTTGATGAACAAAAAATCGCCCGTGACCAGGGTGGCCTTCAATCCGAATCGCTTGAACGCGGATTCCTTGCCGCGGCGAATCTCGGCGCCGTCGATGATGTCGTCGTGCAGGAGCGTCGCGGTATGGATCAACTCGAGGGCGGTTGCGATATCGATAATGTCGGCGAGTTTTTTGCCGCCGCATCCCTTGAAGGCGAGCAGGCTGATCACCGGGCGAATTCTTTTGCCGCCGCTGTGAATCAAATGCGACGAGATTTCCGTCAGCATCTGCTCTTCGGAGCGAATCGAGCGCGCCAGGTTCTGCTCGACGAGGTCGAGTTCTGAAGCGACGCAGCGGAAGGGATCGACGCAAAGAGCCGAAGGCGATCGAAGCCGCGAGATGAACGCCGGCAGTTTAGCTTTTTTTTTGTTGGTCTGTAGCAGAAGAGTGCCGCCTGATGCCGAAGTTAGCACCGCAAAATGGCACAGATCGTGAGACGGGTCAAGATGAAACGCTCCGATTCGCGGCCGCGGGCGCGCGCCGGCCCGCGGGCCGAGCGCGGCCGCGGCGAGCGGCGCGAGGCCCCGTTTGCGCGGATTTCCCCTTGACAAACATTTCGCTTCGTTCGTATAAGACCACACTTATAAAAAAAGTCAGCCTATCTGTGCGCGCGCGCAGGGGTCGGTTCGTCTAGACGGAGGGGAGCATCATGGAAGTGACACTTTTTTTGCTGAGATGGATTCATTTTCTCGCCGGCATTACGTGGATTGGGCTTCTGTACTATTTCAATTTCGTGCAAACGCCATTCTTTGCCGAGACCGAGCCCGCGGTTAGAAGCGGCGCCATTCAAAAGCTCGTGCCGCGCGCCCTGTGGTGGTTTCGCTGGGGCGCGATGGTCACGTTTTTGGCCGGGATTCTCATCTATGTGATCAAGTGGGGCGAGCAGGGTTCGGCTTTCTTTTACGGGCCTTACGGCTTGGCGATCACGCTGGGCGGTCTGCTCGGAACGGTCATGTTTCTCAACGTCTGGCTGGTCATTTGGCCCAATCAGAAAATCGTCATCCAGTCGACCACCCAGGTCGCTCAGGGCGGGCAAGCCCTGCCCGAGGCCGCAACCGCGGCAAGACGGGCGGCGCTCACCTCTCGGACCAACGTCGTCTTCTCCATTCCGATGCTCTTTTTTATGGGCGCGGCGAGCCACTATCCTTCCATCGTTCCGGCCGAGCCGACCGCCGGCGCGCTGGCCGCGTGGATCGTGTTCGGCTGGGGCGCCCTTGCGCTGGTGGAAATCAACGCGCTTGTCGGGACTCAAGGGGCAACCAAAAAACCCCTCGACACGGTGCAAGGAACGCTGTGGGCGGGGTTCATCCTCGCGCTCTACTTCTGGCTCCTTTACGGCATCATCTTTTAGCGCGCTGGGCGTCGGCGTTTAGAAATGCCGCAAGGTCGGCGATCCGGCTCTTGACCTGCGGGTAGGCCGGCATGGTGTGCGTCGTTCTCTTGGGCTTGTAGCCGGGCGGATAGTTTTGGCTGAGGACCCTCGCCTCGAGAAGCTCGCGCGAAGACCCGGCAAGAGCCGGCCCGGTGGTGCCGTCTTTGGTCGGGTCGGCGTTGTGGCAGACCACGCAGTAGGTCATGTAAGCGCGCCGGCCGCGTGCCTCCGGAGTATCGGCCGCCTTGTCCCGCTCGCCGCAACCGCTTAGCAGGAGCGCCGCGACCAGGCAGGCGAAACGAGAAACGTTCGTTGCGCGCATCTCTACGGCCGTCGGGACGCCGCGCGGCGCCCCTCCCTGAATCCTCTCGCCGCTCAACCGATCCTTAGGAAATGAATCCGGTGATTAGAGAAAATCGGACGAGTGTGGTAAGTTTCTTCGATGGATGGTGCGAAAGGGGGGAATCGAACCCCCACGGGTTTTATCCCACAGGATCCTGAATCCTGCGCGTCTACCAAGTTCCGCCACTTTCGCACCGCTAACCGGAAACCTGCGCACCGCTGATAGTGTTGCGCGCGGTTTCGAGCTTGTCAAGGGAAACCCTTCAAAAGAAGCGATGGCTAACGTTCTGGTCGTCGAACCGTACAGAATCCTGCAGCAAGCGATCTCTTTGAGCCTGACGCAAGAGCACGTGCTCGAGCTGCGCGAGGCGATCGCGGCGCGTGCGTTGACGGAGCTGAGGGATTGCGATCTTTTGGTGCTTGACGCCGCCGCTCTCGCGGAAAAAAACCTGCTCGGCGCCGACCTCGTCGAGGCGCTCCGGAGCGTGGCGACGCCGGTCGTGTGGCTCGCGAGCGAAGGCGCGCTTGAGCCGCCGGAGAGGGAAAAGCTCAAGGTCGTCAGGCTGCCGCTCGAACCCAAAGCGCTCAAGGATGCGATCGGTAGCCTCCTGACGGCCGCAGGGCGGGCGCACCGCGAAGCCGAAGGGGAAGAGGCCGCGGCGGCGGAGGGCGGGGCCTCAGCCGGGGAGCAACGCGGCGCGCCGGCGCACGCCGCCGATCCGATCGAGCTGGTCGATGTCGTCGCCGAGGAGTCGACGAGCGCCGAGAACGCGCCGCACAAGGAGCGACCGTGAAGGCCGAGCTAGCGAAAGTCTACGCCCATGCCGACGTCGAGCAGAAGTGGTATCGCGTGTGGAGCGAGGCGGGCTACTTCCAGCCGTTCAGGCCCGAGGCGGAGCCGTTTTCCATGGTGATCCCGCCGCCGAACGTGACCGGCTCCCTGCACATGGGCCACGCGCTCAACAACACCCTGCAGGACATCCTCTGCCGCTACAAGCGCATGGACGGCTACAACGTGCTGTGGGTTCCCGGGACCGATCACGCCGGCATCGCCACCCAGAATGTCGTCGAGCGGCAACTGGCGCAGCGCGGGCTCACGCGCGCCCAGCTCGGGCGCGAGCGATTCATCGAACAGGTCTGGGCGTGGCGCGCCGAGGCGGGAAGCGCGATCCTGCACCAGCTGCGCGCGCTCGGCGTTTCCTGCGATTGGAGTCGCGAGCGCTTCACGATGGACGAGAAGCTTTCGCGCGCGGTGCGCGAAGCGTTCGTCACGCTCTGGAACGACGGCCTTTTGTATCGGGCGCAGCGCCTGATCAACTGGTGCCCGCGGTGCAAGACGGCGCTCGCGGATATCGAGGTCGTTCACGAGGAGGTGGACGGGCATCTCTGGCACCTGAGATATCCGCTGTGGGACGATCCGCAAGCCGGCGTGGTCGTCGCGACGACCCGGCCCGAGACGATGCTCGGCGACACGGCCGTCGCGGTCCATCCGCAGGACGAGCGCTACCAGCGGCTCGTCGGGAAAGAGGTCCGGCTGCCGATCGTCGGGCGCAGGATTCCGATCATCGCCGATCCTTTCGTGGACCGTGCGTTCGGCACGGGCGCGCTCAAGATCACTCCGGGGCACGACTTCAACGATTTCGACATCGGCGAGAAGCACGGCCTGAAAAAAATCAGCATCTTCGACGACGAGGCGCGCATCGCGCCGGAGGGCTTCAAGGGCGAAGGCGGGGAGTCGGACTGGCTTCGGCGCTACGCGGCGAAAGATCGCTTCGCGGCGCGCGAGCTGGTGGTGCAAGAGCTCGCCGCGGCGGGGCTGCTGGAGAAGGTCACGCCGCATCGCCACGCTCTCGGGCGTTGCTACCGCTGTCAGACCGTGGTCGAGCCCTACCTGACGCCGCAGTGGTTCGTGCGCGTCAAGCCGCTGGCGGGGCCGGCGATCGAAGCGGTGCGCGACGGAAGGATCCGGATCGTTCCCGAAGGTTGGGCGAATTCCTACTTCGCCTGGATGGGCGACATCAAAGACTGGTGCGTCTCGCGCCAGATCTGGTGGGGGCATCAGATCCCGGCCTGGTACTGCAGGGGCTGCAACGCGGCGTGCCTCGCGGGGGACGCCCACGGCGCCTTTATTCCCGCGAAAGCCAAACCCGTGGTGCGGCACGAGCCGCCCGCGCGCTGTCCCGAGTGCGGCGGCGCTGAGTTCGTCCAGGATCCCGACGTGCTCGACACCTGGTTTTCGTCCGCGCTCTGGCCCTTCTCGACTCTGGGCTGGCCCGAGAAGAGCGCCGATCTCGCGACGTTCTATCCCACTTCGGTTCTGGTGACCGGCTTCGACATCCTCTTTTTCTGGGTCGCGCGCATGATCATGATGGGCCTCAAGTTCATGGGCGACGTGCCGTTTCGGACGGTTTACATCCACGCGCTCGTGCGCGACCAGGAAGGGCAAAAGATGTCGAAGTCGAAGGGCAACGTCATCGATCCGCTCGCGGTCATGGCGCGCTACGGGACCGACGCCTTTCGCTTCACGCTCGCGGCGATGGCGGCGCTCGGCCGCGACATCAAGCTCGCCGAGGACAGGATCGCGGGCTACCAGAGCTTCATCAACAAGCTGTGGAACGCGACGCGCTTCGTGTTGATGAATTCTGGGAACGTCGAGCGGCTCGGAGACGATTCGTTGTCTTCGCTGCGCGCCGAGAAGCTCAATCTTGCCGACCGCTGGATCCTTTCGCGGCTGGCGCGCGCGGTCCGGGCGACGCGCGGCGCGCTCGACAGCTACCGGTTCAACGACATGGCGCACGAGCTTTACCAGTTCACGTGGCACGAGTACTGTGACTGGTACATCGAGATGAGCAAGCTTTCGTTGAGCGGCGCTCTCGGGGACAGCGCGGCGAAAACGGCGCGGGTTCTGCGCGCGGTGTTGCGGGAGATCGTTCTCCTTCTTCACCCGATCGCGCCCTTCGTCACCGAAGAGATCTGGCAGGCGCTGCGGGGAGAAGGCGCGGAGATCAAAGACGCGCCGTCGGCAAAAGCGAGCGTCATGGTCCAGCCCTATCCCGAGGAAGACCCCGGCTGGATCGACGAGGAGGCGGAAGCGAAGATCGGCTTCATGAGCGAGGTGGTGCGCGCGATCCGAAATCTCAGGAGCGAGATCGGCTTGCCGCCCGCCGCGGAGGTGAAGGTCGTTCTGTCGGGAAGCGACGAAGAGCTCGGCTTGCTGCGGGAGCAAGAGCCCTATCTCGGCGCGCTCGCGCGCCTGAGCGCGGTCGAGTACGGGGGCGAGCCGCCCAAAAGCGCGCTCACCGCGGTGGTCGGCTCGACGGAGATCTATCTGCCGCTTGCGGGGACGGTCGATCTCGACGGTGAGGCGGCGCGGCTCGCCAGGGAAGTCGATAAAATAGCCGCAGAGCTGGAGCGCGTTCGCCGGAAGCTTTCCAATCGGGAATTTCTCGCGAAGGCCAAACCGCAAGTGGTCGCCAAGGAGCAGGAAAAATCGCAGGAGCTGGAAGAGAAGCTCACCGCGCTCCATCGCAGCCTGGAGAAGATCCGGGAACTCCAGGCGCCGGTGTAAGGAGTTTCCATGGACGTCGTCATCACGCCGCAAATCGATCAGCTGATCCGGATGGCTCTCGACGAGGACATCGGAGCCGGGGATCTCACGACCTTGAGCACGGTGCCGGCGGACCTGCAGGGGACGGGCGTTTTCCGCGCCAAACGCGAGGGCGTGGTCGCGGGCCTTTTTCTCCTCGAGCGCATCTTTGCGGCACTGGATGCTCGCGTCCGGGTGTCGTGCCGCGCGCGGGACGGCGACCGGGTGCGCGAAGGAACGGTGGTCGCGGAAGCGGTCGGCCCGGCGCGCGCCCTCCTCATGGGAGAACGGACCGCGCTCAACTTCCTGCAGCGGCTCTCGGGCACGGCGACCCTGACGCGCCAGTACGTGGACGCGGTGCGCGGCTTTTCGTGCAAGATTCTCGACACGCGCAAGACGACGCCCGGCTTTCGCGTGTTGGAAAAATACGCGGTGCGGATGGGCGGGGGCTCGAATCATCGGCTCGGCCTGTATGACGCCGCGCTCATCAAGGACAACCACATCACCGCGGCCGGTTCGATCGCCAAGGCGGTGGAAACCGTCAGACGACACGCGCCGTTCATGGCGCCGATCGAAATCGAGTGCGCGTCGCTCGATCAAGTGCGCGAGGCGCTCGCGGCCAAGGTCGGCTGGATCATGCTCGACAACATGAAGATCGAAGAGATGGCGCAGGCGGTCAAGGTGGTCGCCAAGCGCGCGGTGATCGAGGCGTCGGGAGGAATCACCCTGGAGTCCGTGCGCGCCGTCGCCGCCACCGGCGTCGATTTTATTTCCGTCGGCGCGCTCACCCATTCCGCGCCCGCTCAGGACTTCAACATGAAGATCACCGCGGGCGAAAACAACCGTTGATCGGCGCGTAACCCGTGCCTGCGGACCTGGACATCCTCTCGGAAGCGGCGATTCGCGCGGGCGTTGCGGCCGGCACTCTCGGAAGGGTCATTCGCTGCCTGGAGCGGGTCGATTCGACGAACCTCTACGCGCGGCGGCTGGCGGAAGAAGAAGGCCCCGAAGGGGTCGTCGTTCTGGCCGAAGAGCAGACCCAGGGAAGGGGCCGGCTGGGAAGAACGTGGTTCTCGCCGCCCCACGCGAACCTCTATTTCTCGGTTCTCTTGAGGCCCCCGTTTCCGGCCGGCCGCGCGCCGCAGATCACGCTCATGGCCGCGGTCGCTCTGGCGGAGACGTTGCATCCGCTTCTCGGCGACGCGCCCGAAATCAAATGGCCGAACGATATTGTGGTCCGCGGGAAGAAGCTCGCCGGAATTTTGACCGAGTCCGCGTGCGCCGCGGACAGGATCAAATTCGCGATCCTGGGAATCGGCATCAACGTGAACCTGACGCCCGGCGCTTTGCCGGAGCCGCTGCGCGCGCGCGCCACCTCGCTGCGCGAGCTGAGCGGCGTCCCCTGGGATCGGAACAAGCTCGCGGCGCTATTGATTCAGGGGCTTGACCGTTGCTACAAGGAACTTACTCAAAGAGGCTTCGGTGAGATGGCGGCGCGCTGGGAGCGCTACTTCGCGCTCAAAGACCGGCGCGTCGAGGTGCGGATGACGGACGAGGTCCTGCGCGGCGTCGCCGCCGGTATCGACGCCGACGGCGCTTTGCTCGTGCGCGAGCGAAGCGGTACGCTCCGACGAGTGCTCGCCGGCGACGTTTTCCCCGCGAGTGCGGACCGATGCTCCTAGCGATCGACGTCGGCAACACCAACATCGTGCTCGGCCTTTTCGAGGGCAAAAGGCTCAAGACCCACTGGCGCCTGCTCACGCAGCCCGAGCGCACCGCCGATGAGTACGGCGTTCTGCTCACCCAGCTTGCGGAGGTGAGCGCGATTCGCCGCAGCGAGGTGGACGCGATCGTCGTTTCGTCGGTCGTGCCGCCGATGGTGAGCGTCATGCAAGAGCTGGGAGAAAAATTTTTCGGCGTGACGCCGCTCACCATCGGCCCCGGCGTCAAGACGGGCATGCCCGTGCTCTACGACAGCCCCAAAGACGTCGGCACGGATCGGATCTGCAACGGCGTGGCGGCCTACGAAAAGTATCACCAGTCGTGCATCGTCGTCGATTTCGGCACCGCGACGACGTTCGACTTTGTTTCCGAAAAAGGCGAATACCTCGGCGGGTGCATCGCGCCCGGCCTCATGATTTCGCTCGAGGCGCTTTTTCAGCGCGCCTCCAAGCTGCCGCGGGTGGAAATCGTCAAGCCGAAGGAGGTGGTGGGTAAAAGCACCGTGCAGTCGATGCAGGCGGGAATTTTTTACGGCTATGTCGGACTGGTCGACGGCATCGTGCGCGAGATCCAGAAAGAAAGGCGCGCGCGGCCGCGCGTCATCGCGACCGGAGGGCTGGCGCCGCTGATCGCGCAGGCGTCCTCGACGATCGAAGAGGTCGATGAGTTCTTGACGTTGGAGGGGCTCAGGATTATTCACGAGAGAAACACGGCTTCGGAGCTCAAGAGAAAGGCACGCGAAGGATAGGGGGCAAACGCACCATGGTGGACGTCGATAGGGCGCGCAACGTTGGAATACTCGGCCAGGGAGGCTCCGGCAAGACTTCTCTCGGGGAAGCCATGCTCTTTGCCGCAGGGGTCACGCAGCGGCTCGGCCGCGTCGACGACGGCACGACCACCTTCGACTTCGAGCCGGAAGAGATCAAGCGGCGGATCTCGATCTCGACGGCTTTTCACACCCTGCCGTGGAAAAAATCCGTCTTGACGCTCCTCGACACTCCCGGCTACGCGCCGTTTCTCGCCGACACGATCAACTGCATGCGCGCTTTCGGAGGCGCCGTGTTCGTCATCAACCCTTCCGTCGGTCTGAGGGTCGAGTCGGAGCGGCTCTGGGAGCGCGCCCATCGGCGAAAGCTGAGCCGGCTTCTGTTTGTGACCAAGATGGACCGCGAGAAGGAAAATTTCAAAGAAGGCGTCGACAGCATTCTCCGCGGGCTCGAGGCGCGCGGCGTCTATTTGCAGATGCCGGTCGGGAGCGAGGAAAACTTCAAGGGCGTGGTCGATCTCGTGACGATGAAGGCGCAGCTGTACGAGGACGAGGCGGGAAAGTTTTCCACCGTCGATGTGCCCGAGGATCTGAAGGGCGCGGCGCAACAGATGCGCGTCGAGCTGATCGAGAGCGTCGCGGAGACCGACGACGAGTTGCTCGAAAAGTATCTCGCCGGCGAGGAGCTTTCGACGGGGGAGCTCAAAGCGGCGATCAAGAAGGCGGTTCTCGAGGCGCGCCTGTTTCCGATTCTGTTCGGCGCGCCGACGCGGCTGATCGGCGTGGCGCCGCTCCTGGACGCGATTGTCGACTACCTCCCGTCGCCGCTGGAAGAGGGCGAGGTCGAGGGGAAAAATCCCGTGACGGGGGAGACGGAAAGTCGCGCGCCGGATGCCAACGGCCCGCTCGCCGCGTACGTCTTCAAGACGCTGATCGATCCCTTTGCCGGAAAGCTCTCGGTCTTGCGGGTTTTTTCCGGCAAGATCGCGACCGATCAGACGGTCTACAACCCCAACAAACAGGCGCGGGAAAAAATCGGCCAGATGTTTCGCCTGGAAGGCAAAAAGCAGGAGCTGGTGAAAGAGGCCGCGGCGGGCGAGATCGTCGCCGCGGCGAAGCTCAAGGATGTCTCTTCGGGCGACACGTTGTGCGACGAGAGAGCGCCGATTCAATTCGAGGGACTGGCGCAATTTTCGCCGCTGATCTCGTTCGCTTTGGAGCCCAAGACGAGGGCCGACGAGGACAAGGTTGCGCAAGCGCTCCAGCGCACCGCGGAAGAGGATCCGACGGTGGAAACCCACCGCGACCCGCAGACGCGGGAATTTATTCTGTCCGGGATGGGTCAGCTCCACATCGAGGTCATCGTCGATCGGCTCAAGCGCAAGTACGGCTGTGAAGTCGACCTCAAGGCGCCCAAGGTGCCGTACAAGGAGACGATCAAAGCCGCGGCCAGCGCTCAGGGCAAATACAAGCGGCAGTCGGGCGGCAGAGGCCAGTACGGCGATACGTGGCTGAAGATCGAGCCGCTGCCGCGCGGCAAGGGGTTCGAGTTCGTGGACAAGATCGTCGGCGGCGCCATTCCCAAAAATTACATTCCCGCGGTGGAAAAAGGCGTGCGCGAGGCGATGGCGGCGGGTTATCTCTCGGGGCATCCCATCGTCGACGTGCGCGTGACGCTTTACGACGGCTCTTATCACGAGGTCGATTCGTCGGATATGGCGTTCAAGATCGCCGGCTCGATGGGTTTCAAGAACGCGATCGAAAAAGCGAAACCGGTGATCCTCGAGCCGATCATGTCGATGGAAGTGACGGTTCCCGAGGAGTGCGTGGGCGACGTGATCGGCGACCTCAACAGCCGGCGGGGAAAGGTTTCCGGCGTCGACAGCAAAGGGCACAATCAGATCATCAAGGCGCTGGTGCCGATGGCCGAGATTCTCAAGTACGCCCCCGATTTGCGCTCGATGACAAGCGGCCGCGGTGAGTTTACGATGGAGTTCTCGCACTACGAGGAGGTGCCGGCGCATCTGGCGGAAAAGATCATCAAGGAAGCAAAAAAGCCGGAAGCGGCGGATGAGAAGTAGCGGCGAGCGCCCAACCGATGGCGAAAAGCTTCGATCAGTTCAACGCCAGCCTGCTTTACTGCAACACGTGCAAGCGCGCGATGCCGGTGCGCGAGCGGCTGCTGCTGGTGCTTCCCGACGGCGAGCTGTACGACTATCTCTGCCAAGGCTGCGGTAACTCGGTCGGCTCGAAGACCGAGCGCGCCGCGGGCGCCGTTTTGGCGCCGCACATCTTGATCGCGAAATCGTAGGGCGGTCGCACGAATCCGACCGGCGCTTGCGGCGCTTGTGAGCTGCGGAGCGGGCCCGCTGCGGGCCGAGCGTGAAATTTCCGTCAACAAGCCTGCGCACGGCGCCGGGGTGCTCTCCTCGATCGGATCGCGCGCGGGCGAATTCCGGGCCTTGATCCGCCTCTTTTAGCCTCCACGATCGCGTCGATATTGTTTCCTGTGGCGCAGACGGCCGGGCGGCCTGCGAACGAGATGAAAGCCGCCCGCGCGCCGTGCTATGAATGGCCGGGGAGAAATCTCCAGCCGGCCGCGCGACCTGTTGCATCGGCTCGCGCGCGTCAACGATGACATCGTCAGGAGAACAAAGCTCGCCGCGCCGCAAGCCCAAAGCGCTGGCCGAGCGCGCGGGCGTCGTCAGCATCGGCGTGATGGCCAGCCGGGTGCTCGGGCTTGTGCGCGATCAGGTCTTTGCGGCGCTCTTCGGCGCCGGGTTTCACAACGATGCCTTTGTCACCGCGTTTCGCATTCCCAACCTGCTGCGCGATCTTTTCGCCGAGGGGGCGCTCTCGGCGGCGTTCGTGCCGACGTTCGCTCAGGTGCTGGCGACAAAGGGGCGCGAGGAAGCCGCGCGCCTTTCCAACCGTGTCGCCACGGCGATGATCTTGGTGGTCGGATCGATCTGCGTCGCGGGGTGGCTTGCGGCTCCCGCCGTGGTCCGGCTGCTCGCCCCGGGGTTTTTCGAGGTTCCGGGGAAAGCGGAGCTGACGATCGCGCTCACGCGCATCATGATGCCGTTTTTGCTTTTGGTCGCGCTCGCGGCCCAGGCGATGGGGATACTGAACGCGCAGCACCGTTTCGGCATTCCCGCGCTGGCGCCGTCTTTTTTCAACGTCGGCTCGATTGCGGGGGGCGTGCTTCTCGGATTCGTCCTGGGGCCGTGGGCCGGCGTCAGTCCGATCGAAGGGATGGCTTACGGAACGTTGATCGGCGGGTTTCTGCAATTTGCCGTTCAGTGGCCGAGTTTGCGCCGCACGGGCTTTGGCTACCGGCCGATGATCAGTTTTCGCGATCCGGGGGTGCGCCAGATTTTGCGGCTGATGGGTCCGGCGATCATCGGCACGGCGGCCGTGCAGGTGAACGTGTTCATCAACAGTAACTTTGCCTCGGCGATTCCCGATCCCGCGACGGGCACGGTCGCGAACGGCCCGATGTCGTGGCTGTTTTACGCCTTTCGTTTCATGCAGCTGCCGATCGGCGTGTTCGGCGTCGCCATCGCCACGGTCAGCCTGCCGGCTCTGTCGGGCAGCGTCGCGCGGAAAAACATGGCCGAGTTTCGCCAGACGCTGGCGCACGCGCTGAGCCTGGTGTTTCTCCTGTGCATTCCGTCCGCCGCGGGGCTGTCGGTCCTCGGCGGGCCGATCGTCGGGCTCATTCTCGAGCACGGGAGATTCACTGCCGCCGACACGGCCCAGACCGCAAACGCTCTGGCGGCGTACTCGATCGGCCTGGCCGGGTACGCGGCCGTCAAAGTGCTCGCGCCGGCGTTTTACGCGCTCGACGACGCGCGCACGCCGATGGCGATCAGCCTCGGCTCCATCGTGGTCAACTACCTCATGAACAGCCTGCTGGTGGGTCCCCTCGGGCACGTCGGCCTGGCGCTTTCGACCTCGACCGTCGCGCTCGTCAATTGGGTGCTGCTGACGCTCTTGATGCGCCGGCGCCTTGGCGGGCTCGAAGGAAGAAAGCTCGCGTCCGGCTTCTTGAGGGTATGCCTGGTCTCGGGCGCGATGGCCGCGGCCGTCTGGCTCGTGAGCGCGGAGTTGGGATCTCGAGTCGCGGTCGAAGGGACGGCGCGCTATCTCGTTCAGGTGGCGGGCGGCATGGCCGCGGCGGCGCTGGTTTTTTACTTCGGCTGCCGAATTCTCGCGATCGCGGAGTTGGATGACGCGATCGCCGCCGTGCTTCGGCCGGTGACGAGGCGAACGGAGGTCGCGGCGAAGGCGCGTGTTTCTCGCGAGGGAGACGGCGCGCTGTGATCCCTTTGAAAATTCTTGACACGCCCCGGGCGGTATATGTCTTGCGCAAAGTGTAGTAGGATGCCGGCTAAACGATCCCACACCCCAGGGAAGGAGAAAAAGCAATGGCACGCATCGCCCATATCGCAATCAAGGTCGAAGACCTCGACAGGGCAGCCGATTTTTACGAGAAGATCTTCGGTCTGGCCCCCGTCGGGAAGTCGCGCTCGGAAGATCGCTCGCGGCGGATGGTGAGCGACGGCGCGATCGACTTGACGTTTCTCAAATACGACAGCGAGGATGCCGCGATGGCGCAGGCCGCGGGCCAGGGACCCTGCATTCATCACTTCGCGATCGAGGTGGAGGACATGGCCGAGTACGTCGCGAAGGTGAGGGAGTTCGGCTGCGAGATCCTGAGCGATCCGACAAAGCCGCCCGTCAAGTTCCGCGCGCCGGGAGGGGCGATCGCCGAGATCGTGCCGCTGGGAAGGTACGAAAAGGGCGCGGAGAGATCGGCATAAAGCTTCGCGGGCGCGCGACGATTTCAAGGAGAAATCGATGCCTGAATTCAAGCTCATCTCTGCCGACATGACTGTGGCGGCGATCGTGGTCGTGCTGGGCCTGACGACTTCCCTTGGCTTTGCGGCTTCGGTCCGTCCGGCGGTTTTGAAGGCGAAAGCCGAGGCTGAGGCCAAAGGTTACGTGTTCATCGCCGCCAAGGAGGAGATCCTGGCGAAGGCAAAGGAGGAAGGAAGGCTCGAGGCGCTCACCTTTTTGGAGGCGGACGCGAAAAAGGCGATGATCGACGGCTTCCGGAGAAAATATCCTTTCATCAAGGAAGTCTACGCGGAGACGATCCAGGGGACTGACGAGTACCAACGGTTTATTCTCGAGATGAAATCAGGGCGGGTAAAGCGGTGGGACACGGTTCACATCTCCAACCAGGTTTACAACGAATACCCGCCCTATCTCAGAAAGTTTGACATTCTTGGAATGGCCGAGCACGGGATCCTCAATATCCCGACCCAGATTATCGATCCCAACCACCGCACGATCGTCTCGAAAGGCACGCAGGTCGCCGTTGCCGCCTACAACAAAAAGCTCATTTCGCCGGACAAAGTGCCGACCACGTGGGAGGGATTTCTTAAACCCGAATTCCAGGGAAGAAAAGTCGTCGTGGATGTGCGGCCGCTTTCGGTCGCCAACCTCGTGCCCGCGTGGGGATTGGAGAAGACGGTTGAGTTCGCGCGCAAGATAAGCGAGCAGAAGCCGATCTGGGTGAGGGGAAGCCGAACGCTGTCGAATATGGCGCTGGGAGAGTACGCGATCTTCATGGGCTTGAATCTCTCGAGCGTGATCGAGGCAAAGGCTAAAGACCCGAGCCAAAGCCTCGAGTTTCAGCTCCTCGATCCCGTGCCGGTCCGGTTCGGCAGCGCCGACGGGGTTCTCGGCACCGCCCCGCACGCGCACGCGGCACTGCTGTGGTTGGAATTTCAGGTTTCGCCTCAGGGTCAGGAAATTCTCGACAAGTACGGGCCGGCGGACGGCTCGGTCTATGTCGCCGATTCCATGCAGCACAAGCTGATCCGCGGAAGAACGCTTTCGTTCCTGAGTTGGGATTTGCAGAAAAACCTCGATCGGTGGGTCAAGAGAATCGTTGAAGCGTACGGCTTCCCGGTGGCGGAGAGGCGCTGAGGCCGAGGGAACAAATTCGACGAAGGGGAGGACCGATGGCGGATTTTAAACTGATTTCGGCCGACGGCCACTTGAACGACCCTCCGGCGGCTTGGGAGAGGGTGCAGAAAGAATACGGCGAGCGAGCGCCGCGGGTCGTAGACAATCTCCCGGATCGGAAGGGGCTCTGGCTCGTGGCCGACGGCCTCAAGCCGTCGCCCTGCTGCAATCCCTCCGTTGGCTTCTTGGTGGCGAAGCCGGAAGGGGTATCCGGCATGGACGTCGACCAGGTCGATGACGAAACGATAGCGCGCTTTCGCGAAACGTTCCGCTACGAGGATCATCCCGGATCGTGGGACCCCGCGGCGCGAATCAAGGAGCAGGAGCGCGACGGCGTCGAGGCGGAGGTTCTTTTTTCCAGTTGGGCGCGGATCTTTTACGTGCTCAAAGACGCGGCCTTCCAGCGCAGCTGCTTTCGCTCTTACAATTTCTGGCTTCACGATTTTTGCACCTACGACCCCAAGCGGCTGATCGGCATTCCGCTGCTTTCTATCCTGGACATAGAAAAGGCGGTTCTCGATATGCAGGAATACGCGCAGCTAGGCTTCAAGGGAGTGCAAATACCGCCCGGCATCAAGGACGGCGCCTATTACGACCCGATGTATGAGCCGATCTGGGCCGCGGCCGAAGATCTTGACATGCTGGTCGTGATCCACTCGGGGCAGCTCCAAGGAGGCGAGTCGCGGCGCTGGTTCGCAAAGCTGAACAGCGCCGACGAATGGCCGGGCTTCTTCCAACATTCCCGGCAGACGGTAATCAAGACCGTGATCGGGCACATGATCTTCTCCGGCCTGTTCGACCGCCACCCTAAATTGAAGGTTATCTGCACGGAGTTTGAAGCAGGATGGCTGGGGGTCATCGTGCAACAGGTCGATTATCAGTACGGACCGAAAAAGACCGCCCATGGCACCACTCTAGACGATAGCATGCGGCTCAAATTGCCGCCCAGCGAATATTTTCGGCGCAATCTCTGGTTTACGTTCATGGACGACCGCGCCGCCGTGCTGACGACGCCGATTTACGGCGAGGACAACTTTATGTGGGCGAGCGATTACCCGCACGCCGCCTGCACGTGGCCTTACTCGCACCGGATCGTCGATCGGCTGTTTCAGGGGGCGGGGGATCGGATCAAACGAAAACTCTGCCGCGACAACGTCAATCAGGTGTACGGCCTCGGACTGTAACGGCGGAGAAAAAAGCTAGCCACGGAGGAAAGCAACATGGGGCGCATTGTTCATTTGGCGATGAGGGTGGACGATCTCGACAAGGCGACCGAATTCTACACAAAAATCTTCGGCTTCAAGGAGGTGCGCGTGCCGGGATTGAGAACGACGGCGCGCTACCTTACCGACGGCAGGGTTCACATCGCGCTCAATCAAGCGCGCGGCGCCGAAGACGCCGGGCCGGCGATCGATCACTTCGGGATCGAGGTCGAAAACGTGGACCGGTGTACCGCGGAGATCGGCAAGTACGGCGGAGCCGTCGTGAGCGAACCCGGCAAAGCCGTCAAGTACCGTGATCCCGGCGGCATCGTCGTGGAGGCCGTGCCCGTCGGAGCAAAGCCGGGCATCGATGAAAAATAGTCGTTCGCGGGCGCAAAAGATTTTTCGCTTTGCGCGCAACGACCGCGCAACCGTCGTTGCGCGCGAGCCCTGCGACGATTTTCAGGACAGGCTTCGCGATCGCATCTCGCGCCAACTTCTTCACGGCGCCGAAGCCGGCTGGCGCGCCTCGCGATTGCGCCCGGAAGCGCGGTCGGCCGGGCGCGTAAGGAACGAAGGCGCAACTTTCGAGTAGCTCTGCCAGCCGCGCTTCAGGCGATCCCCTGCGCCATCCGCCGGGCCGGGCAGGGCGCGCCCGAGGACGCTCATCGCTTCGGCCACCAGGTTGGGAAACAGGCCCGCGACCAGGCGCAGCAAGCGCGCCTGCGGCGTGATCACGATTTCGCTTGCGCCGTAACGGCAGGCGTCGACGATGCGGCGCGCGGCCGACGCGGAGTCGGTGGAGAACAGAGGGGAGGCGGCGATCAGGCTGAAAAGCGCGAATTCCTTCTCGTGCTGCCCCTTGAAGAACGCGTTGACGTGCGAGCCCGTGCGCATGAGCCCCGGACAGACCGTCGTGACGTAGATGCCGTCCTTTGCCAGCTCGGTGCGCATCCCTTCCGAGAGGCCGACGAGGGCGAATTTGCTCGCAACGTAAGGGAGCAAATGCGGCACCGCGACCTTGCCGCCGATCGAGGCGACGTTGACGATGCGCCCGTGGCCGCGGCGCTTCATGTGCGGAATGACCGCGCGCATGAGGTAAAGCGGTCCCCAAAAGTGAACGTCCATCGCAGCCGCAAAATCCTCGGCGTTCATGTGCTCGGCGGGACCTACCTGGATCATGCCCGCGTTGTTGATCAGGACATCGATCGCGCCAAACTCGCCGATGATGGAGGCGACGCTGCTGCGCACCTCGTCTTCTTTGCAGACGTCGCACGCTAGCGCGCTCACGCGCGCCCGCGTGCGCTCGAACTCGCGCGCCGCGCCCGCGAGTTGGTCTTGATTGCGCGCAAGAAGAACCACGTTGGCTCCCTCGCGCACGAACGCGCGCGCCAGCTCCAGCCCGAGGCCGCGCGATCCTCCCGAGATCACCACCGTCTTGCCTTGAAAATCCATCCGGCGGCGCTCGCGCACAGCGTAGGCAATCCCGGCGGCGGCCGCGCCGGCCAAAAGAAGCTTCGTCGACAAGGAAAAGCTTGGCCTACCGTTCGCGCGCATAAGAATCCTCCTTTGGTCGGCCGTGAATAGAAAGCAAGCGTTAGGCCAGAACATTAGCACACACTCGCCGCATGTCCATACGGTCCCCACGGTTAGAGACTGTCGCACAAATGACACTGCGCTGGCGAGAGCCAGGTGGCGTTTGTGATAATCTGGAACAAAAAAATGGAGCTGAGGGGACCTATGGATACGACCTTTGAGAAAGTCATCGAAGCCGTTCTCTTGGCGCTGCCGCGTGTCGGCGCGAGCATCCTGGTCTTTTTCGTTCTGTGGGGCGCCGGACTTTTCGCGGAACGGGTTATCAACCGCTTGGGCAGCCGCGCCGCGGGCTCTCCCGAGGTCATTGCGCTACTGGCGCGGACGGCGAAAGTCGTTCTCGTCGTGATCGGTCTCATTACGGCTTTAGGGACCGTCGGTATCGATGTGTCCGGACTGGTCGCGGGCCTTGGACTCACCGGTTTTGCGATGGGTTTCGCGCTGCGCGATGCGCTGTCGAACGTCCTGGCCGGGATTTTGATTTTGTCTTACCGGCCGTTTCGGCACGGCGATCGCATCGAGGTGGGCGGCCTGCAGGGCGTCGTTCGCGGCGTGGATCTCCGCTACACGACGCTGTATGCCGAAGACAAAAAGATTCTTCTGCCCAACGCCACCCTGTTTACCAACACGGTGGTGGTCTACTTGAACGGAAAGGCGCCGGGCTAGCCTTTTACGAAGGCGGGGATTTTCTTCTCGCCTGGCGTCTCGTCCACAGAGCCCAGGCGATCAGCGCGGCGGTGAAAGTTGCCAGCGCGATTGCCGTTTGCCATCCAGGCTGGCGCAACGTCCTCTGTAGCTGGTGGGCAAAGATTGTGATCAGCGCCATTCCCGGAAGCATGCCGAGCGCGGAGCCGACGACGAAATCGCGCAGCCGCACGCGCACGGCGCCCGCGCCGAGATTGACGATGGTGAAAGGGCCCACCGGCAACAAGTGAGTCGTGATCACGGCCATCAAGCCGTTCTCCTTGAACGCCTGGGCGAGCGACTCGTAGTGGCGCCCGGCGAGATGCCTGAACGTCTCGTGGCCCATGAAATAGCCGAGCGCATAGGTGACGACGCCTCCCAGAAGGCTTCCCACCATCGCGTAGACAAATCCCAGCCAGGGGCCAAACGCGTAGGCCGTCGCGAGGATCAAAACCGTGATCGGAAACATGACCTGGCTACCGATCAGGAACGCGAAGATCACGAGGTACGGCCCCAGAGGATTCGCGCGGAGCGCGTTCAGCGAGCGCGCGAGCACGCGAAAGTCAAGCCATTCCGACAACGACGTCCAGCGCCATACCGCCGCGAGCAGTCCCAGGACAACGAGCACTGCGGCAACGGAGATCAACGCTTTGCGCCTCGGTTTCTCTTTCATCGATCGGGCTCAATGAGCAAAAAGGACGCCGCTCGAACCGGGTAGCCTGGCCGGGCACGCGGTCGCCCGGCGTCCCTTTTCCGAGAACAAAGCGTGCGTTGTTACCGCTTCTGGGACGCTTTTTCTGGTGAACGGCGCTGGCCGCCGACGCGCGGCCGGGTACGGCTTTTGCCCTCTGTTAAGCGGACTGCAGAAAGGGGGTGAATCCTTGTGTCGACCATTCTCCTGATCATCTTGATCCTGCTCCTCATCGGCGCGCTTCCCACGTGGCCCTACAGCTCAGGATGGGGATACTACCCGAGCGGACTTCTCGGTCTGATCCTGATCATCGCTATCGTCATGGCTCTGATGGGCCGGATATGAGTCAGCCGGGCCGAGGCGGGCTAACGCTTCGGCCGCCTTGGCGGAGACGGCCACGATAGCGCGCGACGAGCCCGAACGAATTGCGGCCATTGAGAAGCGAGCAGGGTGCGCCCGGCGCTTATTTCCGGCTTGACCCGCGAAGCGGTAAAACGCGCTCTTTAACCGCGCAGCGGTCGCTTGTAATCAGCGCACGCGCCTTTTCTCGGACCGCTGCGCGAGATTTCGCGGCGCGCCAGCCGGCTTTCCCACCGCGGCGCGGCGCCGGGGCCGGCAAGCAGGGCGGCGGCTTCAATGCGTCGCGGCCCAGCGCCGAAGCGGGGTGAGGACCAATTCCTCGAGCAGTATCTTGAGGCATGCCGCGAGCGGGATCGCGAACAGCATTCCAAGCACGCCGCCGATTGCGCCGCCGATGATCACGACGAGCAGCACAGTCGCGGCGTTCAAGTTGGTTTGGCCGCTTTGGATCCACGGCGTCAGCAGCCAGTTGTCGATAAACTGGACGGCGAGGTAGACCGCGCTCGGCCAGACAAAGATTGCCGCGAGGGCGATCTCTTGCCCGCGGGCAAGCGCATCGACGTACTTGAGCAAAATGGCGATCGGCCAGCTCACAAAAGAGAGATAGGGGATGATGTTGAGAAAGCCGGTCGCCATGCCCAGAAAAAACCAGTAAGGGACGCCGGTGATAAGCCAGCCGATCGACAGCAAAACGCCCATCAGCAACGCGATGACCACTCTGCCGCGAAAGAACTGCCCGACGGCGCGGTCCATCCGCGCAACGATCGCAAAGGTCCGCTCCCTTTGACTCGCCGGAACATAGGCCTTGAGTCTTTCGATGCCGCTGTTGAAGTGCCAGCAGAAGAAAAAGAAATAGAGGAGCACGAGCGCCAGCGCCAACGCCGTATAGGCGGTCGCGCCGAACACCAGCCTGGCGAAGCCGACCGCCCGTCCCGTCGTCGCGAACACGTGCTCGAGCAACTGGCGGGGATCGGCTTGAAATTGGCGCAACGATTCTTGAAGGCGCTCGAGCAATGAGCCGGGAGTGGCATCGAACTTGGCGGCGAGCATGCGCGAGTATTCCGGGAGGTTGTGAGCCAGCCCGGCGACCTGGTCCAAGAGCAAAGGGCCCAGCCAGGCGACAAGCCCGGCAAGCGCGAGGGCGACGGCGGCCAACAGGAGCCCGAGGCTCAGCGGGCGAGGCCAGCCGTGCTTTTCGACAAACGTGATCGGCGGGTTAAAGACGTGCGCAAGGACGAGCCCGAGAAAAACCGGAATCAGGATATCGCGGAGCAGGAACACGCCCCAGAGCAAAACGGCTGCGCCGATCAGCACAACCAGCTCGCTGAGCGCCGGGATTTGCCAGAGATGCGGGCAGGTTGGCCGCCCGGATGATGGCTGCGGAAGCTTCGCCGCGCGCTCGGGATCTCGCATCTAGATTGCGATCCAACCTCTCCGCAAAAAAGAAAAAGGCGCAAAGCAGAAAAGGGGGTTTTGCTGCAGCGCATCAGCTTGCCTTGCGCCGCTCGGGTTCCCCTTTTCGCGCCTGCTCGACGCTTCGCTGGAGCAGGTCCATGATGTCGATCACCTTGCCCGCGCGTCTTGCGGCGCGCCGTTTGCCGGCGGGGGCGATCGCCTTCGTCTGGCCGGACTCGATTTTTCTTTCGACGAGCCTCATGAGATCTTCGGTGTACTCGTCGCGGTACTTTTCCGGCTTCCACTCCCCGAGCATGGTTTCCACCAGCCGTTCGGCCATCTTGAGCTCCCGATCCGAGATGTTGAGCCGCTTGGCTCCGAGTTCCGGCAGCGCCAAATTGGAAGCGTCGCGCAGTTCATGCTGGAACCGGAGCAGGTTTAAGATCAGCAGCCGCTCTTGCGGCATCACGGCCGCGAGGTGCTGGCGGGTGCGAATCACGACCTTGGCAATACCGACTTTTCCCGTCCTCGCCAGCACTTCGCGCAGAAGCGCGTACGCGCGCTCGCCGCCCTTGAGCGGCTCGAGATAGTACGGCGTGTCGTAGTAGACCGGGCTGATCGCCGCGCCATCGACAAAATCCATGATGTCGATCGTCTGAGTCGCTTCAACATTGGCCTCGCGGAAGTCCTCGTCGGTCAACGCGACGTACTCGCCTTTCTCGTACTGATAGCCCTTGATCGTCTCTTCCCAGGGAACCTCGCGCCCGCTCTTCTCGCTCACGCGCCGGTAGCGAATGGGAGAAAAATCGCGGCGGTCGAGGAGATCGAAGTCGAGCCGCGCCGGCGCCACCGCCGAGCGCAAGGCGACGGGTATGTTCACGAGGCCAAAGCTGATACTGCCTTTCCAGATGGCCCGCGCCGCCGCCTTGCGTTCGAGCTTTGACGGCGCTTTGGCGCCGGAAGCCCTGGCGGTTGTCTTTGCTTTTCGCCGTGCCATGGAAGTCGGACTCACGAGATAGGCTTTTGGTTCACAGTCGTGCAGCTTTCGCGGCTCTTTGCTTTTTGCTTCGCCGTCCGCCGGCCGCGCCGGGGCCGCCCGGCGGGGCCGCGCCTGCGCTTGTTTGGCTGTCGTGTCCTCACTGGATTACCTTCCGCCGCCGGGCGAGCGGCGTGCGTCGTCTTTTTCTGTCAGCGGGCGCCCCGCAGCCTGCGCGCTTCGGTCTCTTCGTTTGGCCGCGCCTTTTGTTCTCGGGACTCGGGGGCTTTCACTCCCATCCCCTGGACGTAGACAAGATCGCCGCCAAGCCAGCCCGAAACGGCGAGAAGAACGACGCCGGCCAAGGACAGGAACACCGCAAAGAGCGCTTCCATTCCGGCCTGAATGCGGATGAACAGGTTGAGCGCGTAGAGCGCTGCGGCGAAAAGATTCAACGCCATGTGAAAATTTGCCGTCCGCGCCGCTCGCCGGTCGGTGATCGTGAAGTAATCGAAAAATCCCGGAACCGCCGCGGCCGCGGCGCCGATCAGGCCGCCTGCCATGGTATAAAACGCGACCCGGGACCAGATCGGGCCGCCGCCCAAAATCGCGATGAGGTCTGAGACGAAGGAGAAAATCCATAATCCGACCGGAAAAACGATCAGCATGGGATGGAGCGGATGATCGGCGATGACCGCGGGTTTCGCCATAAACGCCTTCAGGCCACGCGCCTATCTTTTCGGCGCCGCCGGTTCGGACACTTCTTTCAGCGTCTCTCCAGCGAGCGCCTTGTTGCCCGTGTGCACCGCTAAGTCGCCGAGGCTTACGATTCCCACGAGACGCTTGTCGCGGCTCATGATCGGCAGGCGCCTGATCTGCTGGGCCTCCATCAGGCTCGCCGCCTCCTCGACGTCCTGATCCTCGTAGCAGTAGACGACCTCCGGAGACATCACATCCGCCACGGTCGTCTTTTCCGGATCGCAACCTTCCGCAATCCCTCTGATCGTGATGTCGCGGTCCGTCACGATGCCGGCAAGCTTGCCGCCGTCGCACACGGGAACCAGGCCGACGTCGAGCTCTTTCATTTTCCTGGCCGCGTCCATCAGCGTTGCTTGCCGGTCCACCGTCTCGACGCCTGCTGTCATGATCTCTCTAATCTGCATGGATCCTCCTCCTGAGCAAAAATTTTTGCTTGCCAATGCAAGCGTTTTGCAAACCATGTGCCAGCGCCCGTGCCAGCCGAACCGATTGCCCTGCTGTCGAACTGGGACAGGGAAGCGGCGCGATGAGCAGGCGTGCGACGGATAAGCAGGCGGTTCCTGATCGGCCTAATCGGCGGCGAGCGCGGTATGGATCGGGTTTTTGCGGACCGGCCCGTTGAGCTCGAGACGCACCTCCGAGAATAGCGCGATTAGCGCGCTTGGCGCTGGCGGCGCGTTGCTTTTCGGCGGCCGCGCGCGCTCGCCCGTGAACGTCCGGCCGCTGTGCGCGCGCCGCTCCGCAGCAAGCGCTGCTTGCGCTCTTCAATCCTGGTCCCGAGCTCCTCGCCGTCCAGGCTCGACTCGACCTCCCGCAGGACTTGCGACTCTTCCTCTTCGATGTGATGATTGACGCTTTCGCAAAGCACCTTGAACTTGGCGTCATAGCGCTCGTCATCGGGACGCATCCTTTCCAGCTCGGGAATGATCGTCTTGACGAGGTGATGCTCCTCGAGCGCCTTGTCGACCATCTCGGAATCGCCGATCTGGTCGCGGATCGCCGGATAGAGGATCTCTTCCTCGACCGCGGCGTGCATTTTAAGCTCCTTGAGCGCTTCCTGGACAATCTCGCGCTTCTCCGCCGATTCGTCGGCGTTGTCGAACCTGTCGAAGAGCTCTTTCACCTTTCGGTGGTCTTCGCGAATCAACTCAAAAGCATCCGGCATAGATCCTCCTTCGTCGCGTTTGCGTACCGAAAACGCAAGGAATGTACCAACGATGCGCGCCCAAATTTTAGCGCGCGCGGCGTTGCGCTTTTTTGCCGGGCTGCTTTTCTTTCGTCCCGAGGCCGCGACGGCAGGAAAGCTTCGGTTCGCTAGGAGTGGGATTTCTGACCGCGCGCGGCCGAGCCAAGGCGCCGTCTTGAGCCAGCAGCGCAGGACCTCGGCCACGCTCCACGCCTGCGCGATGCAGCCGCGCGGCAGTTGCGGCTTTTCCGCGTCGAAGATCTCGCTGATCGTGCCGACGCCGCCCTGGTCGAGCTCGCCGACAAAACCCTGCAGCAGCGCGTGCGCTCGCGCCCGATCTTCCGGATAGACCTTGAGCGAGGCGTCGATCAGAGGCCCGATCAGCCATGGCCAAACGGTGCCCTGGTGGTAGGCGGCGTCGCGCGCGCGCAGGTCGCCAAAATATTTCGCCTTGTAATCCGGATGGCCCGGGGCGAGCGAGCGCAGGCCCACGGGGGTGAGCAGCCGCCGGCAAACGGTATCGAGGACGGCTTTCCATTTGCTCGGGTGGAGCACCGGATGCGGCAGGGAAATCGCGAGCAGTTGATTGGGGCGGCACGAGCTGTCGTCGCCTTTCTCGCCGTCAATCACGTCGTAGAGATAGCCTTCCGAGGCGTACCAGAAACGCTCGTTGAAGGAGCGCATGACCTGGTCGGCGCGGCCCCTTATCGCTTCGGAGCGGTCCCGATCGCCTTCCTCGCTGAACCATTGTTGAAGGAGCCGCAGGGCGTTGTACCACAACGCGTTGATCTCGACCGCCTTGCCCCGGCGCGGCGTGACCACCCAATCGCCCACTTTCGCGTCCATCCACGTGAGTGGATAACCGTGCGCCCCCTGGCGGAGGAGCCCGTCTTCGGGATCGGCGCCGATGCCGAACCTGGTGCCGCGCACGTGATGCGCGACGATATCGATTAGCTTCGGCAGAAGCAGTCGGAGCGTCCATCGATCGCCGGTGGCCTGAACGTAACGATCGATGGCGTGGAAGAACCAGAGCGTCGCGTCCGCCGTGTGGTACAGCCCCTCGCGGCTGCGCTCGGGAAACAGATTGGGGATGAGGCCGTCGCGAATCGCGTTGGCGAAGGTGCGCAGTATCCACGCCGCCTCCAAAAAACGGCTTGTTACCAGCGTAAGGCCCTCGAGGCTGATCATGGTGTCGCGTCCCCAGTCGGTGAACCAATGATAGCCGGCGATGATCGTGCGCATGTCGTCGCCGGAGGCGTAGACGCGCGCGGCGTCGGCCAAGCGGGCGGCGGGCGTGACGATGAACTGATCGGCGGCGATCACGAGCTCCGCCGCCACGCCGGTACGGGCTTTGGGATGGGCGGAAGCGATGAGCCGGTCGCGCCGCTCGCGTTCCGCCGCCAGCGCCTCGGCGGGAGGCAGCGCGCGGATCACCTCCCAGGATTCCGTCGAGGCGGTGAAGGTAATTTCCGTTTCTCCGGAGCGGGGGACGTGAAAAGCGCCCGGAGTCCACAAGGCCCCGATCGACTCGTAGCCGCGGAGTTGCTCGACGGGATAGAGAAAATGCTCGATATTTTTGCGCTCGATCACAAATTCGCCCCGGCCGCGCAGAAGCATACGGAGAGGAGGGAGCTCGCGCGCGGAGACCTCGTACTGGTCTTCCCACACGGTGAGAACATAGGAGCCGTTCGGGCGAAAATGGACCGGGGTTTCGTGTTCGCGAAACTGGATGAGAGGCCGCAGCCTGAGTTCCGCGTCCGCGGGTGCGGCGAGCCAGCGGTAGGTGACGTGGACGGTGTTCTGCCGGTAGGGCATGTAGACGATCTTCTCGAACGTCCAGCGGTCGATCCGATAGCGCCAGACGGGAAGGCCCGTTTCGAGGCGAAACTCGACGAGCAAAGCGGGCGGGGCGATGTTCTCCCGGCCCTCGTGACGCGGGCCGATCGCCACCAGGCGCCCGGGCGGAAGGTAGATCTCTTCGGTAAGACCGCTCAGCATGACCATGCGTCCCAACGGCGCGGCGAGCGCGGCCACCAGCAGGCCGTGATAGCGCCGCGTCACCGCTCCGGAGATCGTGCCCGACGCGTAGCCGCCGAGGCCGTTGGTGACGAGCCACTCCGGATTGACCGTGACTTCGGAATTGACCCGATCGAGGCGCGGCACCGATCGCAATGTGCGCGCGAGCGGAGTCATCTCACGACAGCGCGAAGACGAAGGCGCCCTTGCCGGGGATAAACCAGCGATCGGGGTTTTCGGCGGGCGCCGCTCCCAGGCCGCCGTAACGCGGGTCTTCGCTGGACCACACCAGCCGCCATTCCTTTCCCGCAACGGGAGCGAGCAGCGGCTCGGGCGCGGGGCGCAATTGAAAATCCCTGTCCAGGTTGATCAGGAGCAGCCGATCGTTTTCCCGGTGAGCGAAAAAACGAAGAACGAAAACGTCGTCACCGAGAACCGCTCCATCGACGGCGCCCGCGCGCGGCGATCCAAAGGCCGGATCCTCGCGGCGAAGCCGGATGAGGTCGCGGTGAAGCGCGTGCGCCTGCGCGTTCCGCGCGCGCTCCGAGTGATCGAGCCGGCAAGACTCGAAAACCGCCGGATCCGAGGGATCGGGAATCTGCCAGCGCATGCGCGCCGAAGCCAAGCTCGGAAATTGCCCGAGGAACTCGAGCCTGCCTTTCTTCACCTTGTCCGCAAGCTCGGGCTGATGATCGGCGAAGTAGACAAAAGGCGCGCTTGCTGCGAACTCCTGCCCTTGAAAGAGCATCGGCGTCTGCGGGCCCAAAACGAGAAGCGCCGTCAGCGCGCGATAGACGGCCGGATCGGTGAGCTGGTGCACGCGGTGGCCGACCCCGAGATTGGCGATCTGATCGTGGTTCTCGAGATAGTGGATGAAAGCCGAGGGCGGCAGGCCGTAGGGCGCGGTTCATGAAAGTCCTCTGCTCCGGTGAGCAAACGCTGTACCATGAGAGTTCGCGCGGCCTGAATTTTGGACCGCGGATTGGCGTTGCTGCAAAATCGAGACAGCGACAGAGCGCTTTTTTTCCGCGTCTGGCGTTGGCGCTACAGGAAAAGAGAGTGCGACGGTGCGGCATCCTTCTTGCTCATCCGGCAAAAACATGAAGGCCAATCCGAATCGCGCGATAAAAATCTATTTGCCGACCGTGAGATGCGGCGAGGTCCGACTCCTCATCGGCGCGCTCGACGCGCTGGAGAGCGCGTACAATGGGTTCTACCAGTGGGATCTGTTGATCGCGCGCGCCGACGTCCAAACCAAAGCCGAGAATGGCATCCACTACCGAGCGTCTCCTCGCGGAAATCTGGATGGCGAAGAGAACATTCCTGACGATGACAGGCTTTGCCTTGCAAAAGTAGAAGTGATCGCGCCGGCGTATGTTGAGATCGTGGGAGTACCGCGCGCGATCGAGCGCCTCGGCTCTTACCTCGCCGGGAAGCGGGTGCAGTGGGACCGGGACATGAAAGAGCCGCCGGAGGAACGGCGGCTCGCCGTCGAAGAGCGCAGGATCGATACCGTGCGTTACGATGTCGAGATGCTGCGGGGGCTCAACTACCCGGAGAAGCAAATTCGGGAGGCGCTCTCGCGGCATGTTTTTGCGCCGCTCGATCGACTCGATCGTTTCGAAGGTCTCTCGCTTCACGAGGAAGAGAAAGTCGACGCGCCGCAACAGCGCGCTGAAAAGTAATGGTCGGGACACGGCCGCCGGGATAGCGCTCGTGCGGCGCGGGCGCACCAAACCGTAGGGTTGAGCGACGCGAAACCCCCCACAGGAAAGCACCAAACGGTACCTGGGTCGAGCGTCCATCGACGCGCTCGGGACAAGGCGCGAAACCTAGCGAGAGGGCGCGATGGGTATCGGCGCAAGGCGCCCATCCTACGGATTTTCGGTTTATCCGTGGGTTTGTGTGCGCCCCTTCCGCGCTTCGCGGCTCGCGACAGGCCGTCAGCCCGTCGGCCGGCGAGCCTCGGCGCTGCGAAAGGCTTCATTGACCGCATCCCAGTTCACGTTCGCAAAAAAGGCGTCGATATACTTCGCCTTTTCCGAAGGCTTGTAGTCGCGCAAGTAGGCGTGCTCCCAGACGTCCATGACGAGCAGTGGCTTGAATCCGGAGGGTACGCCCTGCTGGTGCAGCTCGATCCAGTGGTTCGAAAGCCGCTCGGTAACCGGGTCGTGATACAGCACGGCCCAGCCGACGCCCCGCATGTTACCGACGGCCGTGAAGTCGGTTCGCCAGGACTCGAAATTTCCAAAGCTCTGATCCAGGGCTGCAATCAGCTCCTTTGCCGGGCTGCCGGCACCCTTCGGCGCGAGATTGCCGAAATAGTACTCGTGCAGCACCATGCCGCCATACTCGAAGCCGAGATGGCGTTTGATCTCGCTGTACGCAGGATTGCTCGTGAGGGCCTTTCGTTGATGGACCATCTCGAGGAGCTGATCCGTCAAAAGATTCGTGTTCTTTACATAGCCCTCGTAGAGTTTGAAATGGATCTCGAGCGTCTCATCCGAGATTCCTTGCAGGCCCGAAAGCTTGAACTCCTTCGGCTTGTAAGCGCGTAGCTCCATGATTGTTCCTCCGTGCTGAACTTCCCGAAGAGAAACGCAACGCCCATGCCAGGCGGGCTCAAGTTGGCGCGAGCGCGTGAAGCCGGGAAGGAGAAAGTTTTTTCTCTTTTTGGAAAGGCGATCGTTTGTGCCATGCGCGCGATGAAAGACGGCGCGCGCGTGGCACAATTAAGACGCGCGCTGAATTAAGGGATGAAGCGGTTTTGCGCTACACCGTCGCGCCGCGAAACGGGCGGGCCGTCGGCGGGTCGATCGACGAAGATTTTTTTCCGCGCGGCGCCGCAAGATGGGTCGCGATCAGCTCGATGAGCCGGGGATCCGCGCTCCGCCGTTTTAGACGATCGACGCACTCCTGAAGCTTGCCGATAGTTTTGAGCGAGGCGCAGATTCGCTCGGCGCTCCCCCAATCGCTCCAGCCCACGTCGGGAACAGGCAGAACGCGAAGCCTGTTCGCAAGCGGGCGGCAAATCTCGGAGGAAAAGTTGACGCTGCGGAGATTCCGATACACGTGCTCGATGTAGGGCCGGGCGTGGTGGCTTTGAAGCATGAGACAGACGCTGCTGAACGCGTGATAGAGATCGGGAGCTGCTTGGAGAACCATATTCCAGATCGTGTCCGCCTTTGCGGCGAAGACGAACGTGTTCCACAAAGCGCGCTTGGTGAAGAGTTCCTCGGCCCGGGGGCGCGACGGCTTCTCCCAGAACCTCCGCACGCCGAAGGTCCCGCCGGAGCTTTGCTCGCCGTCGGGCTCGATCCAGCCATAGCCTTCTTCCGGACCGTCGGGGCTCATCCCCAAAAGGATCAGCGCGTCGCGATGCTCGTCGGCTTCCGCGATCGCCCGCAGCACGTAGGACAGGAACTTTTCTTCGTTCAACACGAAATGATCCGAGGGAAAGACCGCGACGGTTGCCGCGGCGTCGCGGCGTGAGATGTGCGCGAGCGGCAAAAGGATCCCCGGAGCGGTCTCGCGATTGGCCGGCTGGTAGATCACGTTGTGCTCCGGCCAGTCGGGTAGCTGCTGAGCCACCTCGGCCCGGTCCTTGGAGCTGACAATGACGATGATTCGCTCGCGCGGGATGAGCTTTTCGGCCCGCGCGAGCGTGTGCTGCAGCATGGAGCGCCGGCCCGTAACGGCGCAAAACTGCTTGATCCCCCGACCGCCGCAGAGCTGGGTTAAAAAGGGCAGAACCCTCGTGCCGCTACCGGCCGCAAGAACGATTCCCCATACGTGTTCGCGAGTGTGATGGTGTTCCATGAGGCGCGCCCCGTCGGGAGGATTTTGACCAAAGGGTCCCACTTTTTGGGCAATTATGGTGCCAGTAAACTGTGCGCTTTGCCTTGCCCAAAGAGGCCGAAGGAACGAACCAAAAATCGATTGCGTTCCCGGAGACTTACGCGCGCCGCGCCGTTAGGCCGCAGAGTCTGAGCCAAAACCGGCTGCTCTCAGATATGGGACAGAGATCGGCCGATTCTGTCCGAAATTAGGGACGGAAAAATTCGCTTCTCGATATGAAAATAAAAAGGCCGCAGCGGTGGCCCGCTGCGGCCGTTAGTCTCAGAGCGCGTTTAGAGCGTTCGCGACCATTCATCCACTTCTCGCTCGGCCTCGTCCTTCGCGACGCCGTATTTCTCCTGCACCTTGCCGATGAGCTGCTCGCGCTTTCCGGCAATGACGTCCAGCTCATCGTTCGTAAGCCGGCCCCACTTTTCACGCGCCTTTCCTTTAAGCTGCTTCCACTGGCCCGAAACTCTATCCCAATTCATGCTTTGCCTCCTTGATCTTGTTTATTGCGCCGCAAGCGGTGACGTTGCAGCTGTCTCGCCTCGTCCCAAATGTTCGCGGGCGCGCGTTAGCTCAGCACGCCCAAAATCCACAACAGGACGATGATGCCCAACGGCACGCCCAGTAGCCAAAGAATAGATCCTCGTAGCATGGCTTCCTCGACCCCAGTTGGTTGACCCGCGTCAGCGGCTATCGCCGGAGCGCCGCTCCGAGCCCGCGCGCCCCGAGCCTTCCATGGCCCGTTTGGTCTGCTCCGCGCGCCACATGTTCGGAACGACATCCACCTTGCTCGCCTTGCGGCTGTTCTTGTCGAAATCGATCTGAACTTCGTACGTCCGGTCGCCTTTGACGATCTCGTACTCCGCGTAGTCGGGGCGATCTTGATTGACGGCCGCGATTTTCCAGCCCATCTTCTCCAGCTCGCGGCGATAGAAGCCCTTCTCCTCGCCGGTCTTCAACGCCTGCTGAAGCTCCTGCTCGGCGCGCGCCGACGACTGGCGTCGATCGCGGTCGCTGTAGCGCGGGTCGCCGCGAGGCGGCTCATCCGCGCGGCCGACCGGCTGCTTGCCCTTGCCTTCCAGCGCGCGTTCCGTCGCCGCCGCGCGCCACAGGTTGCGATCGATTTCGACCTTGCTCGCCTTGCCGCTCTTATCGAGATCGATCTGCACCTCGTACGAGTTGTCGCCTTTGACGATCTCGTACTCCACGTAATCGGGCCGATCGTGATTGACGGCCGTGATCTGAAATCCGTGCTTCGCGATTTGCTGGCGATACCACGGTTTGCTTTCGCCGAGCTTCAATGCCTGCTCGAGATCCTTCTTGCCGCGGTCCCAGTCAGACATCCGCTCGCGGTCGCTGTAGCGGCCGCCGCGATCCGCCGCCCGCTCACGCTCGGCGCCCCAGAGCGGAGCGGCCGCCAGCACGCCGGCCGCAAAGGTGATGATGAGAGCTCTCTTGTTCATAAAACGTCCTCCACGCACAAAGTGCCTCGACTAAAACCGCCGGCTAAACCGGCGGGCTGTGACGACCGACAACCAGACTGATCAAAAACAGGACCAGAAACACCACAAACAGAATCCAGGCGATCTGCGTCGCTGCTCCTGCCAGACCGGTCAGTCCCAATACGCCGGCGATCAGACCGATCACCAGAAATGTCAATGACCAACTCAGCATCGCGTGTCCCTCCTTTCGCAATGGCGCTCGCTTCGCAGCGGGTTTTGGCAACAACCGTGCCATGGGGGTCGTTTCACGTATTTTGGCCTGGCCAACCAATAAAAAGTTCGCTGAAGCCGAGCGAGTCGGAAGCGGTCGCGAAAGTCCCACAAGCAAGAAAAACGCGACGGAGCTGCCGCAGCGCTGCGACAGGTCGAATTTCTTCGCGGGCTATATTTATCGTTCACGGTTTTCGCGTTATACTTCGGGCTGCAAATCGAGTTGAAAGGAGAAAAGATCATGGCGACGGAAAACGAAGGAGCGAGGGAGGAATCATCCTCGCGCCTTGCGGAAGCGGCGGAAACCGCAAAGGCGCAAGCTCAGGAGTACGCCTCGGCCGCGGCGGAGCGCGCGCGTGAAGTGAGCAGCCGCCTGGGCCACAAAGTCAGGGAGTTTGCGAGCACGCTTCGCGAGAAGTCACCGGCGGACAAGGTGCGCGCGACCACGGACAAGTTTGCCGAGCGGCTGGAACACGCCGGGCTGTACCTCGAGGACCGAGGTTTTCAGGGCATGATCGACGATCTGACCGGTCTTATCCGGAAGTATCCGATGCAGACCTTGCTTGTCGGTCTCGGCATCGGTTTTCTGCTCTCGCGGCGCAGGCGCTGACGGAATAAAAGATCTGCGGCGCGCGCCCGCGCGCCGCAGACAGGCTACCGGCGCTCATGCGCGTGCCGTCATCGAGCTCTCGAGCCCGCGACGATCAGCGCGATGCCGCCCACCAGCGCGATGGCGCCGACGATCGGCGGCAGCGGGATCGTCTCGCGCTTCGCGGCGGTCGCCTCGATCGGCCCGAGATCGACAACTTTTTCCCGCTTCGTGTACGTGATGCCTTGATAGCCGAAAGATAAGATCGCCAGAGCAATCAAAATAATCCCTACGACAACGGAAGCTTTCATAGTTTCTTTTTCACCTCCTTGTGCGGGTGGGACAGCAACCGGCATGCCACGGATGCAATCCCGCGGCTTTGCGTGCGGCAGAGCGGAAGCGGAGAGGCGGCTTGAAGCGAAAATGGGACGGACGGGCGGTAAGCCCGCGAGACATTGCTTGGCGCGCGAAAAAACGCGATAGTGGCGCTCTATGGACCAGCCGCCGAACTCGAGTATCGCCGCGCTCGTCAGCGGCATCGTAAACGACCTGAGAGAGCTGGTGACGGTAGAGCTCAAGATCGCCTGGGCCGAAGTCGAGCAGGAGCTTCGCCGGGCGAGAATAACGGCGATCAGGCTTGTCGTCGCCTCCGGGCTCATCGTGATCGGCGGACTCTTTTTGATGCAGATGCTGGTTCAGCTTCTCTACTCGACCCTGAACTGGCCGCTGTGGATCTGTTACGGCGCGGCCGGCCTTGTGGCTGTCGTTGCCGGCGCGGGCATGGCAGCGCGGGGAAGACGCTAGCTATAGCTGGGGCAGTGCGACTTGAGGGCCGCGAATGGAATCGCTGGAGCAGTTAAAGAGAAAGCGCGAGGCGACGCAAGCCGCTTTGCAGGAAAAACTTTCGGAGCTGGAGGAGCGCGTCTTCGCCACCGTGACCGAAGCCAAAAACACGATGAAAAGAACCGTCGACGTGGAGCACCAGGTGAAGACGCATCCGTTGGGGATGATCGGCGCCTCGGCCGCGCTCGGATTTTTCCTCGGCCGACTTTTGGGCTTCGGCGGCAGGCGGGCTGCTTCGGCGAACCGTTCGAGACCCGAGCGCGGCCTCCTGGCGAATGCGATCGCAGGACTGCTCACGTCGGCGATGCCCGCGGCGGCGTCCACGCTGATCGTCGATTGGGCGCGCAATCTCTCTCCGTGGGGCAAAGGAAGCGACCGGCACAGGACGGAAAGGGAAAAAACTAACCGGCGTTAGAAAACAAGTTCCATCGGCCGCCGCCCCGCTTCAAGCTCGAACTCAAACTGAGAGTGAAGCGGCACGACCCTCTCGTGCCGCGTCTCCCCGTTCTTTTCTTTTCGTTCCATAAGCGGGAAAGGCCCGCGCATCGTGCCGCAAAACTGAAACAAACCGCGAGCGCCATAAGAACCGCTGCAGAAAAATTCCTCTTGACGGAGGTTTTTTCTGAGCGCGGAAAAAGTTTTTGCGCGCGGGCATGCTTATTGCCAATACGATCGCGGAGTCGCTGCGAGAAGCCGACCTATGCCGCTGCGGTCTTCCGTGCAAAAGCCGAGCATCGCTTCGTTGATCGGCGGAATCGTCGTCGACGCGAAGAACCTTTTCGTCCAGGAACTGCTCGTCGCAAAGGAGGACGTGCGGCACGACATTATGGCGACCAAAACGGCGGTGGTGGCGCTGGGCGTGAGCATCGGCATACTGGCCATCGGCGTCACCATGATCCTCGTCGCGCTGGTTCATTTGCTGTACGAGGCGATGGCGTGGCCGCTTTGGCAGTGCTACGCGCTGGTTGGACTTTTGGTGACGCTCCTCGGAATCGCGGCGCTGATCTTCGCCAGAAAAAAAGCGGCCGAGGTTAACTTCGTGCCGGAACGAACGGTCGAGGCCGTCAAGGAGGACGCAGGATGGATCAGGACGCACGTGATGCCCGACAAGGCCGCGAGCACGCGCGCGCGGCGCTGACGCAAAAGATCGAGATTCTCGAGCAGCGCGTCCGGAGCACGGTCGAGGAAACCAGGCAGAAGCTCACGCTCGCCTATCATGTCGAGCGCCACCCGCTGCCGATGCTCGCGCTTTCGGTGGCGGGCGGCTATCTCGTCGGCCGCATGCTCGCGCCGGGCCGAAACGGCGGGCGAAGCGACGCGAACGCAGCGCCCGTGCCGCCGCGCGCGGCGGGTCCGACCATCAGAGGAGCCGCAGCGGGCGTTGTCACTTCGGTCGCGCTGCAGCTCATCCGGGAAGGGATCGCCGCGGCCGCCGCGCGCTTCGGGCGATCGAGGAAAGAGCGCGCGCAGGAACGAACCTGGGAGGAACGGGGGCCGGAATATCCGTACGACTGATTGGCACAAGTGCGCGCGACTTCGCCTCTACGCTATGATCTCACGCACTGCCAGACAGGCTCGGCGCGCGCCGGCGGCGCTCATTGCGGCGCTTCTGGCTTCGGCGTGCGCCGGGTTGCGGACGCCTCCGCCGCCGTCGAGCATTCAGTTGCCGATCGCGCGCGTGACGGCGCGACCCGGCGGCAGCCCGCTTGCCGTCGCTCAGACCGGGCTCGCTTCCTGGTACGGGGCTGACTTTCACGGCCGAAAAACCGCAAGCGGAGAGAAATTCGATCCGGAAGCGTTCACCGCGGCGCATCCGGTCTTGCCGCTCGGCACGAAAGTCAGAGTGACGAGGCTCGACACCAGGCGCTCGGTGGTGGTCGAGATCAACGACCGGGGGCCTTTCGTCGATGGGCGGATTATCGACCTCTCGCGGGCCGCGGCGCGCGCTCTCGGCCTGCTCGAGGAAGGCGTGGCGCATGTCCGGGTTGAAGTGCTCCTCAGTCCCGGCGATGCGGCCGGAGTTAGCCGCGCGAATTGAGCTTGCTCCGCTCGCGCAGAGGCATCTTTGAAAGCCGACGACAGCCCCAGGACGCGGCCCGCCCGGCGGAACATTTCGGACGTCGGCCGGCTCCTGCACCCGGTGAACGTGCGCTCCGGTGTTCTCGCCGGCATTTTTATTCTCCTGTGTCTTTACGCGCTCAAGTCCGCGAGCGCTTTTTTGGTCCCGGTGGTTCTCGCCTGTTTGCTGAACGCGCTCTTCGCTCCGGCGGTCCGCGGGCTCAATGTCCTGTGGATTCCGCGCCCGCTGGGGGCGGCGATCCTGTTGGTGGCCATCCTCGGTACGGTAACGTACGGGGGCTACAGGTTATCCGGGCCGGCGGCGGCCTGGCTTGCGAAGGTGCCGGAAAGCCTCGAGCTGATCGAGCTCAGGCTTCGGGGCGTCAAAAAATCGGTCGCAGAGGTGAGCAAGACGAGCGAGCAGGTCGACAGGATTACCAGCCTCGGGGTGGAGGAGAAGACGCAGAAGGTTGAAGTCAAAAAGCCCGGGCTGGGCCAGTTCGTACTCGGCCAGACGCAAGAGTTCCTGATCGGCGCGGGAGTGACGTTTGGGTTGCTTTATTTTCTGCTGGCTTCGGGAGATCTCTTTTTGCGGAAGCTTGTCGCCGCTCTTCCTCGGCTCGAGGAAAAAAAGTTGGCGGTCGAAATATTCCACCGGATCGAGCACCATATCTCCCGCTACCTTTTTACCATCACGCTGATCAACTCCATCTTCGGCACGGCGGTCGGCGCGGGGCTGTTCATGATCGGGATTCCCAACCCGGTCCTCTTCGGCGTGATGGCGGCTTTGCTAAATTTCATCCCTTACGTGGGCGCCGTCGTCGGCATCACGACGGTCACGCTCGCGGCCGCGCTGATGACCGAGGAGACGAGCAAAATCCTGCTCGCGCCGGCGCTCTACTGGGGTCTTAACTTGTTGGAAGAGTATGTGCTGCGGCCGATCGTGATGGGGCGGCGATTTACTTTGAATCCCGTGGTCATTTTCGTATGGGTCATTTTTTGGGGCTGGATGTGGGGCATCGTCGGTGCTCTGATGGCGGTGCCGCTGCTCGCGATATTCAAGATTATCTGCGAACACGTCGAGAGCTTGGCGCCGATCGGCGAGTTTCTCAGCAACGAGGGCGCAAAAGCGTAGCCCGGCGTCTCAAACTGCACAATCGCCGTAGCGCGCATGAGACGGACAGCCGTCCGCTTCTCTTCTGCGCCGCCGCAATCCTTGGCACAGGCCTTGCGCCGCTTTCGGTGATCGCCGGCGGAGAAGCGCGCAGGCCGCGGGTGAGCGCGCCCGGGCGTGGCGGTTCTCCGGGTGGCGAAGAAACCGGACGCCTTACGGAGGTCAACGATGAAAACAGCTGCTGCCATTTTCACCGCGAGGGGCGAAGCGGAGCGAGCTGCGAGCCGGCTGCGCGATCTGGGAGTGCCGCCGAACGATATCAGCCTGCTCACGCCGGAAACGTCCGCCGCCGAGCTCGCCGCCGTTCCCACGACCGACGCCGAGCAGCCGGGGATGGGCAAGGTGATCGGCGGCGTGGTCGGCGCCGCCGCGGGGCTTAGCGGAGGAGTTCAACTCGGCGCGCTCGCCGGCGTCATTTCGCTTCCCGGGATCGGTCCTATCGCCGCTGTGGGCTTTGCCGGCGCGCTCCTGGCCGGCGCCGCGGGCGCCGCCGCCGGCGGCGCGCTGGAGGACGCGCTCCGCGAGGGTGTTCCGACCGACGAAATCTATTTCTACGAAGACGCGCTCAAGAAGGGGAGATCGGTCGTGATTTTTCAGACCGATGACCCGCAGACCCTCAAAGCCGGGCGCGCGGCGCTTCTGGAGTCGGGGGCGGAGAGTTTGGATGCCGCACGGGAAGAGTGGTGGATCGGGCTGCGCGACGCGGAAGAGGCGGAATACGACGCTCGGGAAAAATCGTTCCGGGAAGTGGAGCCGACGTACCGGAAAGGTTTTGAGGCGGCGCTCGAGCGACCCGTGCGAGGCAAAGCTTACGCAGAGGCTGCGGACCACCTCAAACGGCGCTATCCCGAAATTTATCGGAGCGAAGAATTTCGTCGCGGATACGAGCGCGGCTTGCAGCACTGGCAAAGCCAAAGTAAGAAATAACAGGAAGCAAAAACACTATCTCGGGCCGCGCTAGAGGAAGCTTGTAGATCTTCATCCTGGTGCTTTTCGAGAGCTCTCTCCTCTGCTCCCTTCGCCAGAGGGAGGAACTTTTCCCTTTGAAAAGCATGCCCTGAGCGTAGCCGAAGGGAGGCCGGGGAGAACTGCGGTCAATTTTGCGACTCCTCGCAAGACGACGAAGATAACCCGAGTTGCGCGCCTGTTTTTGGTTGCTCGCTTGCGCCGCTTTGAGTATCTTGGTGGCCCGAATGCGCGGATTTGGAGACGGCGAAACGGAAGCATCTTTCATGGAACAACAAACACCGCCTGATCTGGAATTGATGCCGATCGAGGATCTCTGCATCGCGACGATTCGCACGCTGGCGATGGACGCGGTGCAGAAGGCGAACTCGGGCCATCCGGGAACGCCGATGGCTTTGGCGCCGCTTGCGTACGTTTTGTGGACGAAATTCTTGCGGCACAACCCGCGAAATCCGTCGTGGTTCAACCGCGACCGCTTCGTGCTTTCCGCCGGGCACGCCTCGATGCTTCTCTATTCGATGCTTTATCTCACCGGCTACGATCTCTCGCTCGAAGAGATCAAGAATTTTCGCCAGTTGGGGAGCAAAACCCCCGGCCATCCCGAGCGCGGCGTCGCGCCGGGGGTCGAGACCACGACCGGCCCTCTCGGCCAGGGACTGATGCACGCGCTCGGAATGGCGATGGCCGAGGCTCACCTGGCCGCCGTCTTTAACCGCGAAGGGTTCGATATCGTCGATCACGACACCTACGTGATTTGCAGCGACGGAGACCTGATGGAGGGGGCGTCGCACGAGGCGGCTTCCCTGGCGGGACACTTCAAACTCGGAAAGCTCATCTGCATTTACGACGACAATCATATCTCGATCGAAGGGCCGACCGAGCTGACCTATTCCGACGACGTCGCGCGGCGGTTCGAGGGCTATCACTGGCACGTGCAGAACCTCGGCGAAAGCGCAAACGATCTCAACGCGATCACCGAGGCTCTCGTGCGCGCGCGCCAGGAAAAGGAGCGGCCATCGCTCATCATCCTGCGCTCGCACATCGCCTTCGGCTCGCCGAAATTTCAGGATACCCCGGAAGCTCACGGCGCGCCGCTCGGGGAGGAGGAGGTGCGCCGCACAAAAAGAGTCTACGGCTGGCCCGAAGATAAGCATTTCCTCGTTCCCGAGCGCGTTCTGAGCCATATGCGCCAGGCCGTCGATCAGGGCGCGTATCTGGAAAAAAGCTGGGAGGAAAAGCTTGCGGCCTACCGCGAGGCGCATCCCGATCTGGCGCGGCGCTTCGACGCCGCCCTCAAGGGCGAGCTGCCCGACGGCTGGGACAAGGACGTGCCGGTTTTCTCGCCGGGCGCGGGAGCGATCGCGACGCGCACGGCCGCGGGGAAAGTTCTCAACAGTTTTGCGGCCAAAACGCCGTGGCTCGTCGGCGGCAGCGGCGATCTCGCGCCGTCGACGAGAACGCTCATCGAGGGCGAAAGCTACTTCGCGCGCGGCGCCTATCACGGCCGCAACATCGCCTGGGGCGTGCGCGAGCACGCGATGTGCGCCGCCTCGTCGGGGATCACGCTCCACGGCGGTCTGCGCGCGTTCGCGGCGACCTTTTTTGTCTTTACCGACTACGCGCGCCCGGCGATCCGACTCGCCGCGTTGATGGAGCTGCCGGTGATCTACGTGATGACGCATGACTCGATCGGGCTGGGCGAGGATGGTCCGACGCACCAGCCCGTCGAGCACCTGGCGTCGTTCAGGGCGATGCCGCACATGTGCGTGATTCGGCCCGCGGACGCCAACGAGGTCGCCTACGCCTGGCGCGCCGCGCTCGGGCGGCGGAGCGGCCCGACGATGCTCGTGCTCACGCGGCAAAATCTTCCGGTCTTCGACCGCGCGGAGCTCGCCGGCGCCGAAGGGCTGCTGCGCGGCGCCTACGTCCTCGCCAAAGAAAAGGGCAGGCGGCCCGACGTGATCCTCATCGGCACGGGCTCCGAGGTGCAGCTGGTGCTCGCGGCGCAAAAGGAGCTGGGCCGGCAAGGCGTCGATGCGCGCGTCGTCAGCATGCCGAGTTGGGAGCTGTTTCGCGAACAGCCCAAAAGCTATCGCGACGAAGTTCTGCCGCCGGAAATCAAAGCGCGGCTGGCGGTCGAGGCCGGCTCGCCTCTCGGCTGGGGCGAGTGGGTCGGCGAGAAAGGCGACGTGATCGGAATGACGACGTTTGGCGCGAGCGCCCCCGAAAAGGCGCTGTTCGAGCACTTCGGCTTTACGGTCGAGAACGTCGTAGCGCGCGCCAAGAGACTGCGGGACGCGATTGGAGGTCACTCATGAGCGCTCTCACCGAGCTAATCGAATGCGGCCAAAGTTACTGGCTCGATAACCTCACGCGCGACATGATCCAAAGCGGCGCGCTAAAAAAGCGCATCGTCGAGGAGGGGCTGCGCGGCATCACTTCCAATCCGGCCATCTTCAACAAAGCGATCTCCAAAACCGGCGACTACGACGCGCAGATTCAAGCGCTGGCCGGAAGCGAGGCCCCCGTCGAGGAGATCTACGAGCGGCTGGCCATCAAAGACGTGCAGGACGCGTGCGATCTCCTGAAGCCGGTGTTTACGGACTCAGGCGGCGTCGACGGCTTCGTCAGCTTGGAGGTCTCTCCTTACCTCGCGCACGACACGGAGGGAACCATGGAGGAGGCGCGGCGGCTGTTCAGGCGCGTGGAGCGGCCCAACGTTTTGATCAAGATTCCGGGGACGTGGGCCGGCGTGCCGGCGATCGAGCAGATGCTTTACGAAGGCGTTAACGTCAATATCACGCTTTTGTTTTCCGTCGAGCGCTACGAGGCGGTCGCGCAAGCCTATATTCGGGCGATGGAGCGGCGCGCCTCGGAGAACAAGCCGCTCGCGAGCGTGGCGTCGGTGGCGAGTTTTTTTCTAAGCCGGATCGACGTGCTCGTCGATCAACTCCTGCAGCATCGGATGTCGGGCAAGAATAAACCGGCGGCCGAGGCGCTGCTCGGAAAGATCGCCGTCGCCAACGCGAAGCTCGCCTATCAGAGCTTCAAGAAGATATTTTCCGGACCGCAGTGGGAAAAGCTCAAAGCCAAGGGCGCGCGTGTGCAGCGGCCGCTGTGGGCGAGCACGAGCACGAAGAACCCCCAGTACAGCGACGTGCGCTATGTCGAGCCTCTCATCGGCCCGGACACCGTGAACACGATGCCGGAGGAAACTATCGCCGCGTTCGCCGACCACGGCCGGGTCCGGAGGAACTCGGTCGAAGAAGGCGCCGCGGAATCCGCCCGGCTGATCGCGGACCTCGAGCGCCTCGGCATCGATTTCGACTGCGTCGCCTGGCAGCTGGAAAACGAGGGCGTGCAAAAATTCATCGATCCTTTCGCCGAGCTGCTGAAAACCATTGCGGAAAAGCGCCAGCGCCTGAAGAGCCAGGAATAAGCCCGCCCGTGCCGCGCCAAAAAAGCCTAACCAGCCAGAATTGAGACGCTGAAGGGGCTCTCGTTCCAGCCCTGTTCGCCTTCTCGGGACGCGATCGGATTAAGCCGAGTCTTTTCGGTAGCCGGTCGCTAATCGCCTGGGGCACAGACATTGCTTGCAAAAACAAATAGTCAGATTTATGCCTTCCTGTTGGTGCCTTTCGTCTCATAAATGGGACAGAGCGGGCGGACCATTCCCATTTTGGGGACGGAGGAGAGTGAAGCCAACTGTGCCGGCAGGAGAAGTATGGAGAGCCCAAAGGTGCAGGAAAACAGCGCAATAGGCGGCACGATTCTAGTGGCGGACGACGAGTCGCTCGCGCGGAAAAATATCTGCCGCGTGTTGGAGGAAGAAGGTTACCGCGTGCACGAGGCTGCCGACGGTCGCGCCGCTTTGGAAACGATCGAAAAGGTCGATTTTGATCTGGTGCTTACCGATTTGAGAATGCCGGAGCTGGACGGGCTCAGCATTCTCAAGAAGGTGAGGGAAATCTCGCCCCAGACCCTGGTCGTCTTGATGACCGCGTTTGCTTCGGTCGATACGGCCGTCGAGGCGTTGCGTCTCGGGGCGCAGGACTACATTTTGAAGCCGGTCGCCTTCGAAGAGGTGCTGCGCAAGGTGCAGCGGCTGATCGAGCACAAAAATCTCGAGTGGGAAATTCAGATGCTGCGCCGGGAGATCAGTCAGGGCTACGGCGCGATGGAGATCGTCGGGCGGAGCCGGCCGATCCAGGCGATCTCCCAGCTGGTCGAAAAGGTGGCGCCCTCGGATTCCACCATCCTGATCACGGGGGAAAGCGGCGTGGGCAAGGAGGTCGTGGCGCGCGCGATTCACGCGATGAGCCCGCGCAAGGACAATGTGTTTTTGCCGGTAAACTGCAGCGCCATACCGGAGACGCTCATGGAAAGCCAGCTCTTCGGCCACCTGAAGGGCGCATTCACCGGAGCGGTGAGCTCGCAGGAAGGGCTCTTCCAGCGCGCGCGCGGAGGCACGATCTTTCTCGATGAGATCGGCGAGATGCCGCTCGGGCTTCAACCGAAGCTGCTGCGCGCGCTCGAAACCAAAGAGGTCTTGCCGGTGGGCTCGGTTCAGCCGGTGCAGGTGGACGTGCGCATCATTGCGTCGACGAACCGCGACCTCAAAACCGAGGTTCAGGAAGGTCGCTTCCGCGAAGATCTCTATTACCGGCTGAACGTTATCGACATACCGGTGCCGCCGCTCCGCGAACGGCGCGAGGATATCCCGCTTCTCGTCGAGCATCTGATCCGGCGCCACAACGCGGGCATGAAAAAGTCCTACAAGGGCGTCGATAACACCGCCATGAAAATCCTCATGGGGCTTCCCTGGAAAGGCAATATCCGCGAGCTGGACAACGTGCTCGAGCGCGCGATGATCCTCGGCGACGGGCAGTGGATCACGGCAAAGGATCTTCCTTATTGGGACTCCGCCCAGGAAGCGCCCCAGCCGCCGCCCCACCACAACTTGAGGGAGGCGCTCAAGGCCTATGAAAAGAGCCACATTGAAAACGTGCTTCGCGAGACCGAGGGAGACCGGACCCGGACGGCTCAGCTTCTTGGCCTGAGCCGCTCCTCCCTGTACCGGAAAATGGAAAAGCTCGGCATCGGCCTCTAGTAAAGGCGCTGTTTCTGTCCCACATTTAAGACTCAGCCAGGGCTAAAGTCGCGCTTCTGTTACAGCTCGCCGCGTGCGGTTTCGCTGGGAACCGCGCCAACATCTCTATTTTCCGGCAGTTTTTTTTCTGTCCCGCGTTGGCTCGACATTTGCCGACTTTCGGTGCAACGCGAAATTTTATCAACAGGAGGCATCGATGCACCAACAGGCGCGGCGTTATCTCTCGTGTTCAATCATCGCGGCATTGCTTTGGATATACGGCTCGACGTCGGAGGCTCACGGCGCTCCGGTGGCCCGAGATCATGAGGTGGAAATCTCCGGCGGCCTTTTTCACGCGCAGCGCTCCGACACCGGCGCTTTGAACCTCGATCTCGTGTACGGCTACTATCTTACTCCGGGCTGGGAAATCGGCTTTCGCCAGGCGCTCAATTATAACTTCATCGAAGACGAGCGCGACGTGTGGAATGCCACGACGTCGCCGTTCTTGAACTACAACTTCCGGGTTACGGAGCGCATCCTTCCTTTTCTGGGAGGCTTTATCGGCCTCGTCTGGAACGACCGGGACGCGACCGGCACCATCGGGCCGAACACCGGCGTCAAGATCTTTCTCACGGACCAGACCTATTTCGTCGCCCGTTATCGCTACGAGTGGTTTTTCGATTCGCTCAAAGAAATCGGCGATGAAAAAAGCAGGGGCAATCACGTGGTGAATTTCGGTATCGGCTTTGTTTGGGGCGGTCAACGGCCTGGAGGAACGAGATGAACCTGAAGAGCAATGCCGTACAGGGAGGGAAGAGAATGTATCTGACCAGATCTTGGGCGTCCCCGGGACCGCACATCGAGGAGGGCGACGGCTTTCGTATCGACAATCTGATCAGGGGAAAAACGCCGGAGAGGGCCGATAACAAGTACTTTCGCGATCCGGTAATCCGGCTAATGCTGGCGGTGCTCGAAGACGCCGTGAACTGTTACGTCAAGTACCGCGGCTCGAAGTCCCGGCGCGGCCAGCGAATCTTCCGCGAGGCGCACGAGTGGTTTTTCAGCGACGACGCCAAGTGGCTGTTTAGCTACGAGAATATCTGCGACCTCGTAGGCATCAATCCGAGCTATCTCAGAAACGGGATGCTACGAGGAAACTATGAGACTGGCGCCGCGGCCGCAGCGACGGCTCTGGAAAACCGCCAGAGCCTCGCGGCCGACCCGAGCGGCGCGGCCGGATTGCGAAGGACGCAAAGCTCTTTGGTACGGCGCACGCCGCGCCTTCGGCGGCTCCGCGACCAAAAGCGCGATCGAAGAGCGCGTCACGCCCAGCCGATCTAGCGGCCGGCGAAAAACTCGCTTCCGGCTAATTGCGGCTATTCTGCGAGCCGGACTACACCGATAGCAGGCTTCTGCGAACGGAGCTGAGGAGGTTACAAGCATGGCTATAAAGTCGTTGGTGCGCGCGGGCGGCGCGCTGCTTCTCGCGGCCGTTGTCGGCGCCGGCTGCCAGGCGATGACCGGAAAAACAGCCGGACGAAATGTCGATGATGCGGCATTGACCGCTTCGGTCAAAGCCCAGCTCGTGGCGGAGAAAGCCGCCAACCTGACCCGAATCGACGTCGACACCAATAACGGGGTCGTGTATCTGAACGGCACCGTCGAGACCGCCGACGATAAAGAGCGCGCGGAGCGGCTGGCGCGGCGCGTCGACGGCGTCCGAAGGGTTGTGAACAATCTGCAGGTTGCGGGGCGATAACCGATCCCCGGCGCGATGAATCGCGCCGCGATCGGTCTCTAGCTGAACTCAATCTTTGCGCTGAGCCGCCGTTGGGCGGCCCGCCTCTTAGTCAGCCGATCTCTATTTTCGTCGACCTTTTTGCGGACTCCGCTTTTGGCAGCCGCACCTCGAGGACGCCCTTATCGAACTGCGCGCGGCTCTGTCCCGGCTGCACCTCGAGCGGCAACTCGATCACCCGCGAGAAGGTTCCATAGGAGATCTCGTTGCGGTAATAGTCTTTCTCTTTCGGCTCGGGCGTCTTTTTCTTCTCTCCTTTGATCGTAAGAGAACGGCCGGTCAGGGTTACGTCGACATCGCTCTTTTCCATCCCCGGAAGCTCGATGCGCACGACGATGTCGTCCTCTTCTTCGTAAACATCGACCGGCGGCCCGCTCGCCCCGAAGGACGGCCACCATCTGCGGCTGCGCTCGAAAAGATCCTCGAATCTTTTGCTCATCTCTTCTTCCCAGCGCGACCATTCAGAAAACGGGCGCCAGGAGCCCCACCGCGGCCTTTCCTCTCTTGCCATAAGCTCCTCCCTAACGCTTTTCCGTTCGCAACTCGTCCTTCCGGGCGCGGCCTGAACTCCCGCCCGGCGGCGGTAACTTAAGTACGGCATTCGCGACGGGCAAGTGCCTTTTTGGAAAAATCCCGGCCGAACCTCTGGCAAATCCCAGAAGTCGGACGCTCGAGTTAAAAGACCCGAAGGAAAGCGCGGCCGTAAAATGCGCGTTGTGGCACGCTGCTTGCGCCGTCGACAATAAGGGTTCTCTGTGGCGAAACGAGACATCGTTGTAGCTGGCGCCTCAAGCGGCGGCGTTGAAACGCTGATCCAGCTCGTCCGCGATCTTCCGCGAAGCTTCCCGCCGCGCTGTTCGTGGTCGTTCATACCGCGCCGAGCGGGTCCGGGGCGCTGGCGAGAATACTGAATCGCGCCGGTAAAATGCCCGCTGTGCTCGCGCGAGGGGAATCTTTGATCCAGCCGAGGCGCATTTGTGTGGCGCCGCCGGATTATCATCTCGTATTAAAGCCGCCATACATGGAGGTCCCGCGGGCCGAAGGAAAACAACCATCGTTCCGCAATCGATGTTCTGCTTCGATCGGCGGCGCGCTTTTTCGGGGGGCGCGTAATCGGCGTTCTCCTGTCGGGCAATCTGGACGATAGGAGCGCGGGGCTTTTCGAGATCAAGCGACGGGGCGGAATCGCTATCGTTCAGGATCCGGCCGACGCCCTATTTAACCTTCGGGCGCGAGCTGGAAAAGATTCCAATAGCGCTGCCTTTCTTCCTCGGCGATTTCGCGGGCCCGGATGAGCTCGAAGGCTTCGCCGCTCAGCCGTTTGGAGAGGGAAGATAACTCGCCCGCGGCTTTTTGCAGATCTGCCGCGGCGCTGGCGACGGCGCTCGCGGATTTCGAGCGTTTGGCGCGCCGCTCGATCCTGCGCAGGCGCCCCTGCAGGGATTCTATTTCCGCGGCCAGCTTGCGCGATTCCATAAGTCGATGGTGCGACGCTCAAATATCCCGCAAGCAATTGATTTTCAGCGGCGGGCACCGGAATGTCAATAAACCGCCGCCGGGAGGAGCGGAAGTTGAGAAGAAAAAATAAAAAGCGCCGGGGAAGACCGCTGCGAGATTATGCGGCGGGGACCTGCGACGGATCGGTAGGAAGGGCGATCGTGAAGCGGGTTCCTTCCCCCGGCCGGCTGCGATAACTGATGCTGCCGCCGTGGGCGGCGATGATCTGGCGGACGATGGCCAGGCCAAGACCGGTTCCCTCCGGCTTTGTCGTCGTGAACAGTTCGAATATATCGATGCCCGGTTCGATGCCCACGCCCGTGTCCTGGAACTCCAGGATCACACGATGGCCGCGGTTGCGCCCCGACAGAGTGAGCGTGCCGCCCTTGGGCATCGCCTCGAGCGCGTTTTTATACAGGTTCAGGAAAACTTGCTTGAGCTTTTCCGAATCGGCGACGATCTCCGGCATGTCCGGCGGAAAATCTTCGACGATCAGGACGCTGGAGGTCCGCTCGACGCCGGCGCCGGCCAAGACCTCGCGGACGAGCTGGACGACGTCGAGCTTGGCGAGATTGAGCTGCTGAGGCCGGGAAAGGGAGCGGAAATTGTGCAGCAGCGAAGCCAGGCGGTTGATTTCCGTCTGGATCGTCTCGATGGTGGCGCTGGCGAAGCTATCGCCTCCCTTGGCGAAGTGCCTCTTCAGAAGCTGACAGGTCGTCGAAAGCCCGTTTAGCGGGTTAGCGACCTCGTGCGCAAAAACCGCCGCGGTTTTGCCCATGGCGGCCAGGCGCTCGCTTTCACGCAAGCGCGCCTCGTTGCGCTTGCGCTCGACCACGCGCCCGAGCTGCGTGCCGATGATCGCCATCACTTTCAGCAGCTCCTCCTCCACGCGCAAGGGCTTGTCGCAGAAAAACTCGAGCGCGGCCACGACCTCCTTGCCGATCAACACGGGAAACGCGACGGCGCCTTTGAGGCCGACCCGCGCGGCTTCCTTGGCGCGGTAAAAGCCGGGGTCTTGCGCGACGTCGAGCAGAGCCACCGGCGCCTGTGTGGCGATCACCCGGCCGATGAAGCTGGAGTCGGGCGGCGGTATCGCGGCGTCGGAGGCTTCTTTGAACGGCCGGTACCGTTGCGGATCTTTCAAGTTCCAGATCGGGCCGGCGCAAGCAGAATTGAAGTCTTTGCAGAATAGATAAGCGTGCCCGACCGGCCAATCCTGATAGGCACAAATCCGATCGACCGCAAACTGAAAAGCCGTCTCGACGACATCGGCCTCGTTGGCCGCGACGGCAATCTCCTGAAGCAGGCGGATGTAGCCGGAACGCTGAATGACCCTTTCTTCCAGTGTGGTGCTCAGCGCTTTCAATGCGTCCTCCGTTCTCTTTTGCTCGGAGACGTCGCGGGTGAAGCATTCGGCGCGAACGATCGCCCCGTTTTGCCGGCGAACGCTGGAATCGAGCAACACATGCTTGATCGATCCGTCCTTGCAGCGCAGGGTCGCGTGGTACCCGCGAAGCGCTTCGCCGCCGCTCAGGCGCCGGAGAATGTCGTCGACATTGGGGCCGACGTGAAAATCGGCGATATTGCGCCCGATGTATTCTTCCCGCTTATAGCCCAGGAGCTCGAGCGCCGCGCGATTGGCTCTCAGGATCGTGCCGTCGCAAGCCAGCCACTGGATCGGAACCGGCGCGGTTTCGAATGGGTCGCCCTCCGCGCCGCTTTCGCCCTTTTTGTCAACCTCGGCCTTTCGCCGGGGATGCTGACCGTCGGGCAGAAGCCGAACAACGTCGGATCTTTTCATGCAGCGACCTCCCCGCTGTACCCTGGAACTTCGCCGGCACACGCCGACCCATGGTGACCGATGTTTTAAATGCGCGCGCGAAGCGCGGTTTTTAGAACAACAATCAATCTATATTGTTGAAAATTTCCAAACCCAATGTCTCGTCCGAGAATTACGGATGCATTCGTCTTGGGCAAGCGGTGTGCCAGATGTGAAAAAGCCTAACTTACCCGATTTTTCGCGTATTTTTACTTTGGCTCGAGAAATCTGTTTGCAGGGGTTTTCCTACACGGCCTTCACGAGCGCCGGGGTTCCCGGAAATTTCGTTCCGCTACCAACCAAAAAGTCGCGCTCTTTTCGCGCGAGCTTTGCGCTGATTTTCAACTGTTTCGAAATCGCGACTTCTATGTCAGTTGTGCGACGAAATTCTCCGGACGGCTTTGTCGATGGGGCAGGCTTTTCGCGCGGTTAAACGACTGGCATCACGGTTGCTCTTTCTCTGCAAAGGAAGACCGCCGTGCGCTGTCCTTGGTTCGTCTCGATTCCAATAAACCTGATCAACTTCCTGCTTTTGGTTTTTCTCATCGAGAACTTTATCATTCCTTGACCGCTCGCCGGCGCGTGCGCGAGGCTACAGGCGCACCGCGCGCAGCGTTTTTTCGATGACCTCCCAGTTCCCGTCCTGAGAACGCGCAATGTCTTTAAAACCGCCGCGCAGCGCCTTGAGCGCGTAGCGCTCGCAATCGACTTCCGAGGCGGTGCGAACTCCCAAACGGCGGAACACCGCAACGGGCGGGCACCAGCCCTGGAGCGCGTGCTGCAGCAGAAAGCCGGCAACAAACGCGGGAAGCATGAACCATCTCCGGTCCACGAGCGCGCCGAGCGCAAGGCCGAGGAGCGACACGCTCGCTGCATTGGCCTGCAGCGCCCGCTCGATATCCCACTCATGGTCGAGCTCGTCGAGCCTCCTGCGGATCGCGTCGGGACCGGCGGAGGAGTAGCGCGCGATATTTTCCGCCGTCCGCCGGCGGATCCTCTCGTTGATGGCGTCAGGACTCTGGCGGGTAACGCGGTAAGTTGTTGCCGGCAGCATCCTTGCTCCTCGATTCCGTTTCGCTACGCGGCCGCGCGGGTGGCGCGGCTATATCTTGCCCACCATGTCGAGATCGGGCTTTAGCGTCTTCTTCCCCGGCCGCCAGCTTGCGGGACACACTTCTCCCTTGTGTTCGCGCACGAAGATCGCGGCCTCGAGCTTCCGCAGGATCTCTTCGGCGCTTCTGCCGATCGTGTTGTCGTGAATGTCGGCGGCTTTGAGCGTGCCGTCGGGATCAATAATGAAGGTTCCGCGCAGGGATACTCCCGCTTCCTCGAGATAGGTGCCGAAATAACGGCAAAGCTTCGCGCTCGGGTCGGCGACCATCGGATACTGGATCTTTTTCACCGCCGGCGAGTGGTCGTGCCAGGCTTTGTGGACGAACACCGTGTCGGTGCTGACGCTCAGGATCTCGGCTCCCAGTTTTTGGAAATTCTCGTAAAGCTCGGCGGCTTCCTCCAACTCCGTCGGACAGACAAAGGTGAAGTCGGCGGGATAAAAAAGCAGCACCAGCCATTTTCCCTTGTAGTCGGAGAAGCGGAGCTTCTTGACCTCGTTCTGGTAGTAGGCTTCAAATTCGAAATCCTCGATCTTTTGCCCAATCTGTGCCATTCGCTGTCGTTCCTTTCCGCTGAGATGAATTGGTCTTTCTCAATGCATTCGCGGCAGCAGCTCGCTTTCGTAAAACCGGAAGAACCCCTCTTGATCCGGGCCGACCTGGTGCAAATACACGTGATCGAACCCGGCGGCAACGTATTCGGCGATTTTCTCGACGTACTTTTCCGGATCGGGGCCGCAAACGATCTTGCTCGCCAGCGCCTCTTCGGTCACCAGCTCCGCCACGAGCTCGAACTCTTCAGGGGTCGCAAGCTCGGTCTTGAGCTTCCCTGGAATCGCCGGCACCGGCCAGCGTTCATGAGCGATGCGCCGCGCTTGCGGTTCGCTCTTTGCCCAGCAAACCGTGAGCTGTCCAAAGCACGGCTTGTCCTCGCCGCCGGACGCCTGGAACTTTCGCACGAGATCGGCCTCGGGCATCGTGCTGATCAGCCCGTCGCCGATCCGGCCGGCGATCTCCGCGGATTGTGCTCCCGCCGCCGCAATCATAACGGGCGGCGGCCTTTCCGGGATGTCGAAGATCCGAGCGTTTTCCACGGTGTAATAGTCGCCGCGGTAGCTGTGGCTCCCCTCGCGCCACAGCGTGCGCAGGACCTCCACTGCTTCGATAAGCATCTGCTGGCGCACGGGGAGCGGCGGCCAGTGAGTTCCCAGAATATGCTCGTTCAAGTTCTCGCCCGTCCCCAGACCGAGAAAGAAGCGACCGGGAAGCATCGTTGCGGTGGTGGCGGCGGCTTGCGCGATAATAGACGGATGAGTCCGCACGAGCGGGCAAGTGACGCCCGTTCCGACTCGAAGCCGAGTCGTCGCCTGCGCGACGCCGCCAAGAACGCTCCAAACGAACGGGCTATGCCCCTGCCGTTTCGTCCACGGATGATAGTGGTCCGAAATAAGCGCGAAGCTGAAGCCGCTTTCTTCCGCGCGCCGGGCGAAGCGCACCAAATCTGCGGCCGAGAACTCTTCGCTGGAGAGTGTGTATCCGATTTGTGCCATCGTTACCTACTTCGGGCTCCTGTCCGCTCGGCCGGCGCGCCGCGGCGAAAGATGCCCAACAATTTTCCGTCCGACGAGGTGATCGGGATCGCGTCGAGGCCGGATTTGTGAAGATACTGCGTCGCGCTCTTCACAGAGACGCTCGGCCGAAGCGTGGTGGGTCCTGGATCCAGCACGTCCTCTGCCGTGCCGGAGGCGTCCGCCTGCCGCGCTGCCGCCGGGACGACGCCGAGCAAGATCCCGTTTTCGTTAAGCACCGGACAGAGATTCAGCCCCATGCTCTCGGCCCGTCGCTTTGCCTCAACGGCGGCGTCCCGGAGCGCGCAGGTCGGAAATCGCCGGTCCATTCGATCGAGCACCGATTCCTCCTCGGTTTCCAAAGGCAACCCGTACGCCGCCCAGTCGGCCTTGCCGGCGACGTAGTCGTAAACTTCTTGAAATCCCAAGCTCTCGAGCCGCCACGCGGCCCGCGGACTTAGGTCTCATTGATAATCGAAACAGTAAACGATTACCGGTGCGTCTTTTCTCAGTTTGGACGCTGTCTTGGCGCTAAGCTTCTCGAGCGGGATGTGAAGCGCTCCTGGCAAATGCGCTCGCCTGTACTCGCTCGGCGGCAGCACCTCGACAAGCTGCGCGCCGCGCGCCAAAAGACGCCGGACCTCGTCGCGATCGATCTCTCGCGGCATGGTTGAGTTCTCCAGCCGAGCTGCGTTCTCTGCATGAGGAGGTAGCAATGCGCATACCACCGAGGCGCCGACGGCGCGCGGCTAATTCGTCCCGCGCGCGAGAGAAAAGACCGTTGCTGTTTTAGGGTTGGGACGGAAGCAAAGTGGGCCGAGGATCAATCCGTTCGCGCTGACGTTATCGATGCTAAACCATTTTTTCACAGACTTTGAGCGGAGCCGAAGGCCCGGCCCGTCAATTTGAGCTTTTCCAGCGCGTGCAAGGCGTCCGGGGAGACCCGGCCTTCCCAGGCGAGCGTGCCGTCAAAATCGGTAGCGAGGGCGAGATAGCGCATGTCAAGAAGAGCCGGCGGCGCGGGTCCAGGACGCCGCTTCCTTGGCGCTCATGCCGCCCGAAGGCGGCAGGCGCGCGTCCCGGTAGCCCCACGATTCAACATCGATGCGGTACTGAGAGCGCGAGAGGAGCGTGCCGTTGCAAACGGCGTCGGCAGAAATCTTTTTCGCTTCGACCCGCGTGCGCTCAAGCAAATCCGCGAGCAGCCAGTCCGGTATCGCGGCGCGCTCGCTCGGATAGACGAACAGAAATAGCACGAGATGGCTGAGAAGCACGGGCCAGTGCGGCCCGAAGCGCGTCAACAGGCGCCGCCAATCGATCGTCGAGCCGCATGCCCGCACGAGGTGGTTGATATCGGCGCCGTCGTAGCGCTCGCGCTCCATGATGTAAGCTTTGGACCAGATCAGTTCCTCCGGAGCGCAGAACTTCACCTCCAAGCCCAGGGCCGCGCCCGGCACGCCGTGCTCGAACCACGACGCGTCGACGACGCAAATGCCGTTTCCAGAGTTGAAGACGACGTCGATGAAGTTATCATCCCGGTCGTAAATTTTCGCCAGCCAGTGCCGCGAGGTGATCTCGGTCCGGTAACCGGCCTGCTCGGCCTCGGCCAGAAGCGCGTCTGTATGCTCGCGCATGGCGAACAGATCGAGATCCTTGGACGGGCGCCCGAGACGCATGTACTGGCTCAACGCGACGCTGCCGCCGACGAGAAACGGTATCCCGGCCGCCGAAAGCCGCTGCATCACCGCGCGGTAAAAATCGTAGCTCGCGTTTGTTTCTGAATCTTGCATGGCCGTGGCGGTGGGCTCTCTTGTGAGGGTTGGCGCGCGCCGCCCGATGTAGCATGGGTCGTAGCGCAAAACGCATGCCACCAGAAAGGGCCGAAGCGGCTGGAAAAAATCACATCCGTAGCGGGCGCCGAGCGCGGCCATGTCCCGAAAGTAAGAAAATTTGCAACCCACCGCCGAAGGGCCGCGCGCTCATGGAGCCGGCTCGCGCGGGCGAGCGAGGTCGATTTCCACGAGCCGAAACGGCGGCGCGCCGGGGAGCTTCTTTTGCAACAGCGGAATGGCGACGTTGTAGACGGGAACGCCGGCGGTCGTTTTTCCTTCCAGGGTGCCGTTGTGCGCGTGCCCGTGAAACACGAGCTCCACGGGATAGCGATTCAGCGGATCTTCCAGACGGCTCGAGCCGAGAAAGGGCATGATCTCGGGCGGCTCGCCGACGACCGTCTCGATGATCGGGGAGTAGTGGAGGAGCGCGACTTTCTTCTCCGTCCTGAGCGCGGCCAAGGCGGACTCGAGCTTGAGCGCTTCCTCGACCGCCTCGTGCACGAATCGCTTGATCGCCTCCTCGCCCCAGGGCTGCAGCGCCTTGTCGCCGAAGCCGCCGGCAAATCCCTTGGTGCCGGCAAAGCCCAATCCCAAAATCTCGCACGCTTTGCCGTCGAGGACATTGACGCCGGCGTCGGTCAGGATCGAGACGACCTCGGCCGCCTTGCCCGATTCGAAATCATGGTTGCCGAGAACCGCGACGGCCGGAACGCGCACGGCCGCAAGCTCGTGCGCGAGCATGCGCGCTTCGTCGGGCAAGCCGGTGTCGCAGAGATCGCCGGCGAGTACAAGAATGTCGGCGTGTGCCGCCATCGCGGCGAAAAGGGCGCGCAACTCTTCTTTTGTTTTCTTCGCGCAGTGAAGATCGCCCGCCGCCGCGAGACGGACCGCCATGCCTTGGCGTTTGATCATGGGTCGCTCTGCCTATTTTTCGGTGCAATGGATGTGCCACTTCTGCGATAAGGATTTTTGCGATCGAAACCGACACGCTGTCTTAAAACCGGCACACGAGCCGTGCAAGCGCGGCCGCCGGGCGCGCCAATCCAATTGATTTGGCTGCCAGAAGCGCGCATAAGATTAATAGGCAAGAAGATTTTTACGCGCGGAGGAGCTAGATGGAGCTGTGCATCGTCGGCTTAGGCCGCATGGGAGCGAACATGGCCGAAAGGCTCGTTCGCGCGGGCCATCGGGTCGTCGCGCACGATCGCGATCCCGACGCGATGGAGCGGGCGGCCCGAGCCGGCGCCGAGAAGGGGGCGACGATGCGCGACGCGGTCCGCTCGCTCGGGACGCCGCGCGTGGTGTGGCTCATGATCCCAGCGGGAACACCGGTCGACCGCGCGATCGATGATCTGCTCGCCGACCTCGAGGCGGGGGACATCATCGTCGACGGCGGCAACAGCAACTACAAGGACAGCATGCGGCGCGCCGCCCTGCTCAAGGCGAAAGGAATTCACTTTGTCGACGTGGGCACAAGCGGCGGCATCTGGGGCCTAAAAGAGGGGTACAGCTTGATGGTCGGCGGAGAGGCGGGCGCGGTGGAGCGGCTGCGGCCCGCCCTGGAGAGCTTGGCTCCAGCTCCCGACAGGGGCTGGGGCCACGTGGGGCCTGCCGGCGCGGGTCATTTTGTGAAGATGGTTCACAACGGCATCGAGTACGGCTTGATGCAAGCCTACGCCGAGGGCTTTGCGCTCATGGAGCGGAAAAAGGAGTTCGCTCTCGACCTCGGGCGCATTGCCGAGATCTGGCGCCACGGGAGCGTGGTGCGCTCGTGGCTGCTCGATCTCATCGCGCGCGCGCTCGCCGAAAATCCCGCGCTCGCCGGCGTGAAGCCTTACGTCGAGGACTCGGGCGAAGGGCGCTGGACGGTGCTCGAAGCCGTGGACCTCGAGGTCTCTCTGCCGGTCATCACCGCCTCTTTGATGGAGCGCTTTCGCTCGCGCGACGAAAACTCGTACGCCGACCGCCTGCTCGCGATGATGCGCTACCAGTTCGGCGGGCACGCGTTCAAGAAGGAGGCGTGACTTGGACGCCAGCGTTTTTGCCGGCGAGCGGCGGCTCGAGAACTGTACGATGGTGATCTTCGGCGCCTCGGGCGATCTCACCAAGCGCAAGCTCATCCCCGCGCTCTACAACCTCGCGCTCGAGCGGCAGCTGCCGCGGCGTTTTGCGGTCGTCGGCTACGCCCGGGCCGACATGGCGGACGCCGACTTTCGCGCCAAAATGCGCGAAGCCGTGCGGCAGTTCTCCCGGACCGGGCTGCGCGACGAATCGGTGTGGGAACGGTTCGAGGAGAATCTCTATTTCGTGCGCGGCGGCTACGGTGAGCCCGACGACTACCGCAGGCTCAAAGAGCTTCTCGTCCGCCTCGAAGGGACCGGCGCCGGCCCGGCCAACAGAATTTTGTATCTGGCCACCCCGCCGGTCGTTTTTGTGCCGATCATACGCAACATCGCGGGCGCCCAGCTCAATCGCGGCGAGGAGCTGCGCGGCGGGAAGGCCAGGATCGTCATCGAGAAGCCTTTCGGGAGCGATCTCGCGAGCGCGCGCGAGCTCAATCGGGAAGTCCATCAGGTTTTTGACGAGCGCGAGGTCTACCGCATCGACCACTACCTGGGAAAAGACACCGTGCAAAATATTCTGGTCTTCCGCTTCGGCAACGCGGTCTTCGAGCCGATATGGAACCGGCGCTACGTCGACTGCGTGCAGATCACCGCGGCGGAAACGATCGGCGTTGAAGGGCGCGGCGGCTACTACGAAGGCACGGGCGTGATCCGCGATATGTTCCAGAACCACCTGCTGCAGCTCGTTTGCCTTACCGCGATGGAGCCGCCCGCGGGGATGAGGGCCGATGATGTGCGCGACGAGAAGGTCAAGGTGTTGCGCGCCATACGGCCCTTCGCGCGCGACAAGATCGACGAGGTGGCCGTGCGCGGGCAGTACGGGCGCGGCGTCGTCGATGGCGCGCAGGTCGTGGCGTATCGCGAGGAGCCGGGAGTGGCGCGCGCGTCGCGGACGGAGACCTACGCCGCGTTGAAGCTCTTTATCGACAACTGGCGCTGGGAAGGCGTGCCCTTTTTTCTCCGCTCGGGCAAGCGCCTGGCGCAGCGCCTGACGGAAGTGGTGATCGAGTTTAAGCGCCCGCCGCTGCTTCTGTTCAAGGATTTCGGCGCGGAGCGGCTCAATCCGAACTATCTCATCATGCGCATCCAGCCGGACGAAGGCATCTCGCTGCGCTTCGAGGTCAAGGCGCCCGGCCCCGAGTTCGGCATTCGCTCGCTGAGCCTGGACTTCAACTACTCGGAAGCTTTCGGCGGGGCGCCGCCGGACGCGTACGAAACTTTGCTGCTGGACGCGATGGAGGGCGATGCCTCGCTGTTTACGCGCCACGACGAGGTCGAGCTTGCGTGGGCGCTTCTCGATCCGATCTTAGAAGCCTGGAGCAGCGGGCCTTCGCCGCAGTTTCCCAACTACAAGGCGGGAAGCTGGGGCCCGCGCGAGGCGGACGCGTTTCTCGCGGCCGAGGGACGCTATTGGAGATATTCCGATTGAGCCCGGCCGGGATGGAAAGTCGAGGCGGGAGGCCGCGGTTTTGAGCGGCAGCGGGAAGGCGCGGGCCAAATTTTTCTTTTTTGACCGATGATCCTCGCCGGAGATATCGGCGCGACCAAGACGCTCCTCGGCTGGTTTGCCGTTAGCGACGGCAAGCTGGTCAAGGCCGCGCAGGAGCGTTTCCCGAGCAAGGATTATCCCGGGCTCGAGCCCATGGTCGCGGAGTTTCGCCGGGCGCATCCGGAGACGCCCGAGGCGGCCTGCTTCGGCGTTGCCGGCCCGGTGATCGAGGACCGAGTCAAGGCGCCCAATCTTCCGTGGACGGTCGAAAGGAAATTCTTGACGCGCGCGCTCGGCACCGAGCGGCTCTGGCTGCTCAACGATCTCGAGTGCAGCGCGTACGGCATTCTCGCGCTCGATGAGAAGGACTTTTGCGTGCTCAATCGCGGCGTCGTGCGCGCCGGCTCGCCGTTTGCGATTATCGCCGCGGGAACCGGGTTGGGCGAGGCGGTGATGTGCGGCTACGGCGGCGCTTACCATGTCCTTGCCTCCGAAGGCGGGCACGCGGACTTTGCGCCGCGCACGCCGGTGGAAATCGAGCTCCTCCGCCACCTCGCGCGAAAGTTCGGGCACGTCAGCTACGAGCGGGTGCTGTCGGGCCCCGGCCTCGTGAACGTCTACGAGTGTCTCGAAGCCTCCGGCCGGTTCGAGGAGCCGCCGTGGTTGAAAACCCGGCTTGCCGCGGAAGATCCCGCCGCGGTCATTTCCCGCGCGGCGCTCGCGCGGGAGGCGGAAATCTGCGTCGCGGCGCTGGATATCTTTGTCTCGGTTTACGGCGCCGAGGCGGGCAATCTGGCGCTGCGCGCCAAGGCATTGGGCGGGATCTACGTCGGCGGCGGCATCGCGCCGAAAATTCTTGCGAAGCTTGAGGACGGGTCGTTCATGGCGGCGTTCACGGACAAGGGAAGGTACCGCGAGTTTGCCGCCAGTATTCCGGTCAAGGTCGTGCTCAACGAGGAATCGGCTTTGTTGGGCGCCGCCTCGTACGCGGCGCGGCGATTGCGCTCATGAGCGAGATCGTCGTGTGCAAGGACCTCGGCGATTTGAGCTTGCGGGTGGCCGCGGAGTTTGTGTCGCTCGCCCGCGCGTCGGTCGAGAGCGCGGGCCGGTTCACCGTGTGCCTCTCCGGCGGGAGCACGCCCGCCGCTCTTTATCGCCTGCTTGCGAGCGCTGCTTTCGCGGCAAAAGTTCCCTGGGACAAGTGCCACTTTTTTTGGGGCGATGAGCGCTGCGTTCCGCCCGATCATCCCGAGAGCAACTACGCGCTGGCGCGCGCGGCGCTTCTGTCGAAAGTTGCGGTTCCGCAATCGCAGGTCTATCGCATGCCCGGAGAAAAGCCGCCGGATTTGGCGGCGCTCAGGTACGAAGCGACGCTGCGGACTTTTTTCAATCTGCGGGCGGGAAGCTATCCCCGCTTCGACCTGATCTTGTTGGGCCTCGGCGCCGACGGCCATACGGCCTCCTTGTTTCCCGGGAGCGAGGCGCTCGCCGTGCGCGACCGCTGCGTCGTGGCGCCTTATGTGGAATCCCTCAAAGCGCACCGGTTGACTCTTACGCTTGCGGTCATCAACCGCGCGGCGAATGTGTTTTTCTTGGTCTCGGGCGCCGAAAAGGCCGAGATCTTGGCCCGGGTGCTCGAGCCGTCGGACGAAAATTCGCTCCCCGCGGCGAGAGTGAAGCCGGAGCAGGGACGGCTCGTCTGGTTCGTCGACGAGGCGGCCGCGGCGAAAATCGAGAGGTAAAACCGGCGCGAACTTCTGCCGGACGCGGTCGTCGCGCTCAACCGCCCGAGGCAAGAAGCCGCGGGCGCCGCTCACGAGACGGCAAACGATGGAAGGCGCCGTGAAAACGGCGGCGGGAGCGCTCGGCGGTTGCGCCGCGCGGGTTTCGCCGCCGGCCAGCCAGGTTTCGCACCGGCCTTGGCCGCTACCCGAAACGCGTTGGCTCCTCTACATGCGCTGGCACGAGGTGCTGTTTCTTCACTGGCCGATCCGTCCCGAGCGGGTCCGGCCGCTGATTCCGCCGCCGCTCGAGCTCGACACTTTCGACGGCTGGTGTTGGATCGGCGTCGTTCCTTTCCGCATGAGCGGCGTGCGTCCGCGCTGCGTTCCCTTTTCGTTCGGTTTTCCGGAGCTGAACGTGCGCACCTACGTCAAGACGGCCGGCAGAAGCGGCGTTTGGTTTTTCAGCCTCGACGCGGCGAGTCGCATCGCGGTTCGCGGCGCGAGATGGCTCGGGCTTCCGTATTACGACGCGCGCATGAGCGTGCAGTCGCGGGGCGAGACGGTGGTTTACGAAAGCGCGCGCGTCCACGGCGGCGCCGCGCCCGCCGAGTTCGCCGCGTCTTATGGGCCGGCCGGAGCGCGGTACCTGGCGGCGCCGGGCACTTTCGATCACTGGCTCGCGGAACGCTATTGTCTTTACGCGGCGTTAAGACCCGAGAAGGTCGTGTACGGCGAGATCCACCACGCGCCGTGGCCGCTGCAGCCGGCTGAGACGGAATTGAGAGTCAACACAATGGCGCAGCCGATCGGCATCGCGCTCGCCGACGCGAGACCGGTCGCGCATTTTGCTCGCTACCAGGAGGTCGTCGCGTGGCCGGTCGTGCCGCTCGAAAAGGCCGCGCCTCGCGCTCGCTCTGAGGCGAGGCCGTAAAGGCTTCTCCCCGGGCGGGGTGTAGCCATTCAGGCGGGCTCCAGGAACGCGACGGGAAAGCTGCGAAAGACGGTTTCGGCCGCTAGATGGCGTTGGCGGCCGGATGGCGCCGACTGCACCGTGTCGCCCGTCATGACGTTCAGCCAGCGCTCGGGAGCGCGCTCGGGAAGGAGGATCGCGGTCGTTTGCCAGGCTTTTTCGCCGAGGGGAAATTTTCCCGCCGTGGTGATCCTCGTCGTCAGGCGCGGCGCGGCGACCAGGCACCAGAGATCCTTTTTGCGCCGCGCAAAGGCGCACAGACTCCGGCGCGCGGGCCCTGCCGTCCTCAGCCCCAGGTAATCGCCATCGAAGAACAGATCCCGGCGGGCGTTTCTAAATTGCAGCGCCTTGTAGGTCAGATAAAACTTAATCCTGCCGTCTTCCCAACCGTCGAGAAGCTCGGCGGGCGCGCGTCCCGGATTCTGGCTCTCCCATTCCTTGAGCTCGCGCAGCAGGTCGGCGCGCGCGGCAAAATCAACCGGCCGGCGGTTGTCGGGGTCGACGAAGCTCAAGTCCCAAAGCTCCGTGCCTTGGTAAAAGTCGGGAACGCCGGGAGCGAAAATCTTGAGCACGGTTTGCGAGAGCGAGTTGAGCATGCCGTGAAAGGCGATTTTTTTTACGAAAGGCAAAAACTGCGAAAGAAAGAGATTGCCTTCCGCGGGCGCGATGATCTTGTCGATGAACGCCATGAACGCTTCCTCGTAGGCTTCATCGGGCCTCAGCCACTCGGTATGGACCTTGGCCTCCCGGACCGCCTTGATCATGTAGCCCTTGAGGCGCGCCACATATTCGGGGTTGGCCCCGGCGAGGGGAAAACTGCCGATCAGGGTCTGATAGAGAAAGTACTCGTCGTTTCGGTCCGGAACCTCGTGCTCTCTGACGAGCTGCTTGGCGGCGCGGTTGATGCGCGACCAGGAGCGCGCGGCCTTTTCCCATTCGTCGGGGATTTCGGAAAGGACGTTGATCCGAGCGCGAGCGTCCTCGCCGCGCTTGGTATCGTGGGTCGAGGTCGCGTTCAAAGTATGCGGCCACCGCCGCGCCCGGGCCTCGTTGAACGCGTGGAACTGGCGCACGGAAAGGCCGAACTGGCCGGGTTCGCCGCCCACCTCGTTGAGCGAGAGCAGGCGGTTGTAGACGTAGAGCAGGGTGTCTTCGAACCCCTTGGCCATCAAAGGCCCGGTGAACTGCTGGAAGCGCATCACGAACCGAAGCCAGTGAGGCTTCTCGTCCTGAGCGTCGGGGCGGGCGAGGTGCAAGAGCAAGAAGCGCTCGATGAAGTTGAGCTCGTGAATCAATCCGGGATTCGCGATCTTCGCCCTGCGGACGGCCGTCTGGATGTGCTCGCGGTCGGTTTCGCGGTAAAGCTCGGCGGTGACGTAGCTGCGGTAGACGGGGAAAAAAGTGAGCACTTCGACCAGCGCGCGCCGCAGCCCGTAGAGCGTGATGTCGCTGCCGTAGCGGTCCCGGCTGGAGATCCCTTTGAGCAAATGCGCGAGATCGTCCACGTCGCCGGCCATGTACTTGCCGATGATCAACCGCTTTTTGTCGCTGACAAGATCGAGATAAGGCTTTTGCGGCCCGGCAAAGCGCGCGTAAATTTGCGTGAACCGCCTCTCGTTGTCGCGGTCGCAAAAGATGCCGTTGACGTAATTCGCGAAATCGTATCCCGTCGTTCCCTGAACGGGCCAGTCCTGCGGCAGCTCCTCGTCGAGCGCGAGGATCTTCTCGACGATGAGGTACGCTTCCGGCGCTTTTTGCCGCAGCGCCTGCAGGTAGGCCGACGGGTCGTAGAGGCCGTCGATGTGATCGACGCGCAGGCCCGCGAACTTGCCGTCCGCGACGAGCTTTAGGATGAGCCGGTGGGTGCTGTGCAGGACCTTTTCATCCTCGATACGGACCGAGATGAGCTCGTTGATGTTGAAAAAGCGCCGGTAGTTGATCTCTTCGGCCGCGACTTTCCAAAACGACAGGCGAAAGAGCTGCTCGGAGAGGAGCTGATCCAGGGCGCTGAAGGTCTCGGGCCGCCCGGGCACGCCGTTGAAGCGCGCGACGTGCTCGTCGACCCACCGCTGGATGTCGGGATTGGTGGTGTAGAGCTCCCAGAGCATGCTCTTGACGAAGCGCACCTGATCGGCTCTTTCGTGGATGTCCTCGACCGACGGCAGGTTCTTGAGCGTGTAGAGCACTCCCAGCAGTTTGATGATGTCGGGGTGGCTTCCGCCCAGCTTACGGCGCAGCGCGAGCACGTTGGCCGAGAAAACCGTGTTGTAGGATTCAATTTTGAGCGGCAACCTCAGGTCGTAGTAATTGACGCTCAGGCCGGCGGCGTCGTAGCGCAGCCGGATCTCGCCGCGCTCCAGGCACTCGGCGTAAAACTCGCCGAGAAACGGGGCGAGCACCCGGCCGCGGATGCTTTCGTAGGGATGGTTCCAGTCGATATCGAAGTAGTTGTAGAACTCGGAGCTCGGGCCGTTTTCGATCACGTCCATGAGCATGCGGTTTTGCCCGTCGTACGCCATGTGGTTGGGGACGATGTCCTGCAGCCATGAGAGGCCGTGGCGCTTGAGATCGTCGACGAGCGCCGCGAACTCTTCCTCGCTGCCGAGCTCCGGGTTGAGCCGGGTGGGGTCGACGACGTCGTAGCCGTGCGGGCTGCCCTTTCGGGGCAAAAACAACGGCGAAGCGTAAAAGTCAGTGATGCCGAGCGCGCTGAGATAAGGCGCGAGCGCGCGCGCGGCGGCAAACCCAAAGGCCGGATTCAGCTGCACGCGATACGTGGCGACGGGAACGTGGATGGAGTTCATTTCCCGCTATCCTCGCCTTCCCCCGCAAAGGTGAAGAAGGTGACGAACCGGCAGGGAAGTTTGATGCAAAACGGATTGGCCGACAAGCCTTATCGTCATCGTTCATTGTAACCGCCCGGCATCGGCCAATGCCAGAACGACCCGGCGGCGCGCCTGGCAGCGACTTTTTGGAGACCACCTTCGCCCGCCGGCGCGGGGGCGATCTCGTTGCCGCCTTCATGCCTCGAGCGCGACCCGGAGGTCGCGGCCGAGCGCGACAAACTGCTCCACCCACTCGCGCGCCGGCTCGCTTCCGAGCGCGGCCTGGTTTTTCATTTCCGGGTAGACCGTTTGCAGAATCCGATAAAAAATATTTTGCACCTTCCACAAATCCGCGCGCAACGGCAGGCGCCCGGCCACTCCCACGGCGACGGCAAGCTGGCGCAGCGGCGCAAGATCGACCGGCGCCGCCTTAAAGGCTTCGGCGAGCGCGCTCAGGTTGCGGCCGAGAGCGAACTCGAGCGTTTCCCGATCCAGGGGCACGCCTTCGTCCTTGGCGGCGTTGAAGAGAGCGCCGATTCGCTCCGGGTCGAGATCGGCGCTCTCGAGGCTTGCGCGCAGGTTCGCGTTCAGCACGACCTCGGCGGCGGCGCGAAACGCCCGCGGGGACGGGATGTTGAGATCCGTGAGAAGCCGCATCAGCGGCGCGTTATGCTCGTAGATCTGCCGGTAGAGCGCCTCCGCGTCGCTCATGCTGGAGGCGAGGACGAGGTCGAGGATCTTGCGCTGCTCGTCGCGAAAGAGGGAGCGCAGGGTGTAGTTCGGCCCGGAGAAATTCCGGTCGAGCAGGCGGATGACCTCGGGAAGGTCGCCGCGATTGAACGGCGCGATGGTTTCTTTGACCAGAGCGCCATAGGCTTGAGCGCCGGGAAACGGGCAGACCGCGGCGGTCAGGTTGTGATCGCCGAAGTGCAGCACGCCAAACGCAAACTCGGCCGCTTCGTAAGTAATGTCCGAGCGCAGCTCGACGCGGCCGATGGCCAGCTTGGCTCTTCCGGCCTCGAAGAGCTGATAGTCTCGCCGCCGCGCGCTGTAACAGTAGATCCGGGCCTCGTCCGGATACGATTCGAAGAGCGAGCTCACGCCGTAATGCGCGGTGACGCGCTCCAGATCGACCATCGAGGGGCGCACGAGCCTTTCGTAGACTCTGCGGCCGTCGCCGTACTCCGGGAGATTGCTCTTGGCGGCGGCCAGGCGCGCGAGAAACTCTTCCTCGATCGCAAGGCCCATCGTCTCGCGCGCCAGCTGCACCGCGCGGCCCGCGTAGTGAAGCACCTGCACGGTCTCCAAACCCGAAAGCTCGTCGAAGAACCAGCCGCAGCTCGTGTACATGAGCAGCGCGTGGCGCTGTAGCTCCAGGAGCTTGAGCGCGGCGCTGCGCTCCTGCGGATTCAAGCTCTTCGCCGCGTGCCGGCGAAAAAAAGCCTCGACGTTCTCGGGCGTGCGGTCGAGAATCACGTCGATATAGTCCTCGCGCGCCTGCCAGGGATCGCGCAGCAGAGCCTTCGCGTGGGTCTCGAACGGCGCCGCCAGCGTGTCGCGCAGCCAGTCGAGCGCATTGCGCAGCGGCGTGCGCCATTGCTGGTTCCAGTCCGGGTGAGCTCCCGAATTGCAGCCGCAGTCGCTCCACCAGCGGCCGATGCCGTGGGCGCAGCTCCAGGAAGTCTGCTCGTAAATTTCGACCTGGTGCGTCGGCGGATGCCGCTCGAGGTACTCGCCGTAATTCGTCAGCCGCGCAAGACCGTTGCTCTCGATATAGTGAAGCGCGTAGGCGAGCGCCATCTCGCCGAACCGATGATGGTGGCCGTAGCTTTCGCCGTCGGTGGCGATGTGCACCAGCTCGTACCAGTCGCGCTCTTCGCGAAACGCCCCGGCCAGGCGCTGGGCGAGGTTCTCGCCTTTGGAAAGCAAACCCTCGAAAGCGACCGCGCGCGAGATCGGGCCGTCGTAAAAGAAGATCGCGATGCTTTTGCCGGAAGGCAGGACGAGCTGATACGCCATCGTCGGGTCGATGTGGCCGCCGGTCACGTCGCGCCAATTGCGCCCGCCGATGGGGCGCACGCGCCTGGCCTGGTGCGGCGCGAGGATCGTAAACGCGATGCCCTGCTCCGCCAGCACCTCCAGGCTCTCCAAGTCCACCGCGGTCTCCGGCAGCCACATGCCCTCCGGCGCGCGCTGGAAGCGGCGGACGAAGTCGCGCGCGCCCCAGCGGACCTGGGTGACCTTGTCGCGCCGGTTGGCGAGCGGCAGAATCATGTGGTTGTAGGCCTGCGCGAGCGCGGAGCCGTGACCGGAAAAACGGGAGCGGCTTTCGCGGTCGGCGTCGAGAATCGCCTGGTACACCTCCGGCGCGTTCGCCTCTATCCACGAAAGCAAGGTCGGCCCGAAATTGAAGCTGATTTTGGCGTAGTTGTTCGTCAGCTCGCGGATGCGCTGCTGCTCGTCCAGAATCCGGGCCGTCGCGTTCGGCCCGTAACACTCCGCCGTGATGCGCTCGTTCCAGTCGTGGTAAGGATAGGCCGAGTCCTGCATCTCGATCGATTCAAGCCACGGGTTTTCGCGCGGCGGCTGGTAGAAGTGGCCGTGAATGCAGACGTAGCGGTCCATGGGAAAGTAAAAAAATAGAAACTAACCGTTCAAAAATCAAAGAGAACGCCGCGCTATCTCCGTTGCCTGCCGGCGATCCTTGACGGTTTTCTCTCCTCTTCCGTTTTCGGCAGGCAAAGCAGCGCCAGGGAGCGGGCTTCGAGCTCGTACGGCTCGCCGCCGCGCACCAGCCGCCGGCGCTTGCGCTCGGGCGCGCGCGTGTCCAGGATCACCTCCCAGCGAACTTTTCGGCGGTGCGCCGGCAGAATGAACGGAACGGGCTCGTGGTGAGCGTTCAGCAGTATCAGCAGCGTGTCGTCGATCACCCTTTGTCCCTGAGCGTCGAGCTCGTCGATGGCGTCGCCGGCCAGGCGCAGGCCGAGGCAGCGCCCGGACGGGTTGTTCCAGTCCTCGTCGGCCATCTCCTTGCCGTCCGGGCGAAACCACGACAGGTCCTTCACCTCCGATCCGCGGATTCTGCGGCCCTGAAAAAACTTCCGCCGCCGCAGCACCGGATGGCGGTGAAACAGCCGGATCAGCAGGCGGGTGAACTCGAGCAATTCCCGGCCGCCGCGCGTGAGATTCCAGTCGAGCCACGAAATTTCGTTGTCCTGGCAGTAGGCGTTGTTGTTGCCTTGCTGCGTGCGGCCGATCTCGTCGCCGGCAAGGAGCATGGGCACGCCTTGAGACAGAATCAGCGTGGCGAGAAAATTTCGCTGCTGGCGGGCGCGCAGCGCAAGCACGGCGGGATCGTCGGTCGGGCCTTCGGCGCCGCAATTCCAGCTCAAGTTTTCGTTGTGCCCGTCGCGGTTTTCTTCGCCGTTGGCCTCGTTGTGCTTGTCGTTGTAGCTCACGAGATCGGCGAGCGTGAAGCCGTCGTGAGCGGTGACGAAGTTGATGCTCGCGTAAGGGCTTCGGCCTTCGGAGCCGTAAAGATCGCTGCTGCCGGTGAGCCGGTAGGCGAGGCCGCCGAGAAGCCCGCCGTCGCCCTTCCAGAAGCGGCGCACGGTGTCGCGGTACTCGGCGTTCCACTCCGCCCAGAGGACGGGAAAGTTCCCGACCTGGTAGCCGCCCTCGCCGAGATCCCACGGCTCGGCGATCAGCTTGACCTGCGACAGCACGGGATCTTGATGGATGATGTCGAAAAAAGCGCCGAGCCGGTCGACCGCGTGAAGCTCGCGGGCGAGCGCCGACGCGAGATCGAAGCGAAAGCCGTCGACGTGCATCTCCAGCACCCAGTAGCGCAGGCTGTCCATGATGAGCTGCAGGGCGCGCGGGTGCGTCATATCGAGCGTGTTGCCGCAGCCCGTGTAATCCATGTAATAGCGGCGGTTGTCGGCGACGAGCCGGTAGTAGGCGGCGTTGTCGATGCCGCGAAAGCAAAGCGTGGGTCCGAGGTGATTGCCTTCCGCGGTATGGTTGTAGACGACGTCGAGGATGACCTCGATGCCGGCGCGGTGCAACGACCGGACCATGGTCTTGAATTCGGCGACTTGCTCGCCGGCGACGCCGGTGCTCGCGTAGACAGCCTCGGGAGCGAAAAAGCCAATCGAGTTGTAGCCCCAGTAGTTGGTGAGGCCGCGGTCGGCGAGATGCTTTTCGACGATGAAATGGTGGACGGGCATCAGCTCCACCGCGGTGATCCCGAGACCGACCAGATAATCGATCACGGCCGGGTGCGTCAGCGCCGAGTAGCTTCCCCTGATCTCCTTGGGAACCTGCGGGTGGCGCGCGGTGAAACCCTTCACGTGCAGCTCGTAAATCAACGTCTGGTGCCAGGGCGTGCGCGGCGGGGCGTCCTGGCCCCAGCTGAAAGCGGGATCGATGACCACGCACTTCGGCATCCCGGCGGCGCTGTCGCGCTCATCGCAGGAGAGATCGCCGTCGGGATGACCGATCGTGTAGCCGAACAGGGCGTCGCTCCAGCGGACGACGCCGGCGATCGCCTTCGCGTAAGGATCGAGGAGCAGTTTCGCCGGATTGAAGCGGTGTCCCGCGTTGGGTTCGTACGGGCCGTGCACGCGGTAACCGTAAAGCGCTCCCGGCCTGAGCTCGGGGAGGTAAGCGTGCCAGACATGCTGCGTCCGCTCGGCAAGGGGAATGCGCGCCGTCTCGCGGCGCGCGTCTTGAGCGGCGAAAAGACAAAGCTCGACTTTGGTGGCGTTTTCCGAAAACAGAGCGAAGTTGACCCCGGCTCCGTCCCAGGTCGCGCCCAGGGGATATGGATTTCCCGGCCAGACTTTCATCGTTGCGAGAGGGCCCAGAGGCGAGCGCAATGCTGCTTCGGATGCTTGCCGAGCGCTGTCCGGAGCGGCCGCTGATTGTCCCTGTACTCAAGTTACAGAATGGCGGCCTTTTCGCAATGGGATCGGCGCGAAGACCGGAAAAAAGCAATCCGCTTCCGCGAACCGTCTTGACATAACCCCCAGGCGCGCCTACAAGTGAAGGACGTCGCGATCGTTGCGGGCGCACAAAAGAAGCGACAGGAGGTCTTTCATGAGGGCAGGTCTGGCCTTGTTATTGCTGTTGGGCCTGAGCCAGTCGGGCTGCGAGTTTCTTGGGGGCGCGGCCACCGGAGCGCTCGCGACGGGCGCGGCTTACGAATACAGCGCCAAGCGGCAGATGGACAGGCTCGAAGAGGATTACCGCAACCGCCGCATCAGCCGCGAGGAATACGAGGACCGCAAGAAACAGATCGAGCGGGGCTCGATCATCTACTGACGTTCGCCGCGGTCTCCCGGCTCAACAGTTTCCGCTCGGGCGATAAAGCAAAATCGCCGTATGAGCCGGAACTGAGATCTCGATTTCCCCGCCGCCGGTCAGCACGCCCGGGAGAGCGCTTCCCGGTCCCTCCCAGCGCGTTTCTCCCGAGTCGAGCTCCTTTCGCCAGGCGCCTGCTGCGAGAAAGAGTTTCACTCCCGACGGGGCGGCATTGAAATTGAGCAGCAGGTAAGCGTCGTCGGCCGCGCTCCAGCGCCGCAGCCAGACGACCCTCTCGCGCTCAAAGGCGCCGCACTCGAGGTTTTCCTTGCTCAGTTTGGAAAGCGCCGGAAGCTCGCGGCGCAGGCGCAGCAACTCCTTGTAGAATTCGAACATCGCGCGATGGCGCCCCTCGGCTCTCAGCCGATGGTTGATCTTGCAGCGGTAAAAAGTCGCCTCGTCCTGCGGGTCGGGCATGTCCGCGGCTCTGCCATCGTGCGCGAATTCATCGCGCCGGCCGCGCCGCACGGCCTCGACCAACTGCGGGTCGCCGTGGCTGATGAAATACTGAAAGGGCGCGGTTTCGGCGTGTTCCTCGCCCATGAAAAGCAGCGGGATAAAAGGCGACAGGATCACCGCGGCGGCGGCGAGTTTCAAAGCCTCGTAAGAGACGAGGCGCGTCAAGCGCTCGCCCATCATGCGGTTGCCGATCTGGTCGTGGTTTTGCGCGCACACGACAAAGCGCTCGGCGGGTAGATCGCGCGCGGAGGAGCCATGGCGGCGCCGGCGAAACGCCGAGTATTCGCCGGCGTAGGCAAAGCCCTCGCGGTAGGCTTTTACGAGATGGCGCAGTTCGCCGTAATCTTGATAGTACCCGGTCCGCTCGCCGGTCAGCAGCACGTGCAGAGCGTGATGGAAGTCGTCCGACCATTGCGCGTCCAGTCCATAGCCGCCCAGCTCGCGCGCGCGGATCAGGCGCGCGTCGTTGGCGGCGCTTTCCGGAATCAAGTAAATGCGCCGGTTGAGCCGCTCCGCTTGCTCCTTGATTGCGCCAGCGAGTTCCTCGAGAAACGGCCGCGGCGAATGGTCGAGAATCGCGTGCACGGCATCGAGCCGCAGCGCGTCGATGTGAAACTCGCCCGTCCAGTAGAGCGCGTTCTGAATGAAGAAACTGCGCACGTGGTCGCTGTCGGGGCCGTCGAAGTTCATCGCCCGGCCCCAGGGCGTGTGGTAGCGGGCCGTACTGTAAGGACCGAAGTCGGCGGTATAGTTGCCCTCGGGACCGAGGTGGTTGTAGACGACGTCGAGCACAACCGCCAAGCCGCGCCGGTGGCACTCGTTGACCAGCCGCTTGAGCCCCTGAGGCCCGCCGTAAGAGTTTTGCACGGCGAAAGGATAGACGCCGTCGTAACCCCAGTTTCGCTCTCCGGGGAACTGCGCGACCGGCATCAGCTCGATCGCGGTCACGCCGAGGTCGGCCAAAGCATCGAGCCGCGGAATGACGGCGTCGAAAGTGCCTCCCGCGGTGAACGTGCCGACGTGCAGCTCGTAGATCACGTAGCGGCTCAGCGGCAGGCCGAACCAGCCGTGGTCTTCCCACGGGAAACGAGGATCGAGAACTTCCGAGGGGCCGTGGACGCCCTCGGGTTGAAAGCGCGACGCCGGATCGGGCCGATCGGCGGTCCGGTCGAGGCGGTAAAAATAACGGCAGCCGGGCCTGACGCCCTCGGCGGAGGTCTCGTAATACCCCTGGGCGACGCGCGCCATCGGCAGCAGCCTCTCAGCCGGGCTCACCAGATGGAGGGCCAGCTCAGAGACTTGCGGCGCCCAGACCACAAAACGCGTCCTGTCTTCGCCGAGCCAGGTAGACCCGACCGCGCGCGCGATCGAAGAACTCATGGCGATCTCTAAAAAAATACTAACGGGCGGGGGTGAGCGGCGCAACAAACTTGAAGCGAAGCCACGGACCGGCGCGGCCTAATCCGTGCACTTCGCCAGCCGGCGTTCGTGCGCCTGGACGAAGTCAAAAAAGTCGTCGGCGGGGAGGGCGCGGCTGAGAAAAAAACCCTGCACCTCGTCGCACTTTTCGGCGCTGAGAAAATCCAGCTGCTCGCGGGTTTCGACGCCCTCGGCGATGACGCGAAGGCCGAGGCTGTGGGCGATGCTGATGATGGCTCTGGCAATGGCCGCGTCGTCCGGGTTGGTCGTGATATCGCGGATGAAAGACTGGTCGATCTTGACGGTATCGACGGGAAAGCGCTTCAGGTAGCTCAGCGAGGAATAGCCCGTGCCGAAGTCGTCGATCGAGACGTGGATGCCCGTCTCCTTGAGTTTCAGCATCGTGCCGACGATGGCGTCGGAGTCCAGCTCGCTGGTCTGCATAATGACGCTCTCGGTGACCTCGAGCTCGAGGTAACGGGCGTCAAGTTCGGTTTTTTCCAGGATGCGGGCGATCGTCTCAGCGAGATCTTTGTGCTTGAAATGGAGCGGCGATAGATTGACCGCGACGCGCAGCGGCTTGAGCCCCGCTTTCTGCCAGGCCTTGTTCTGCGCGCTCGCCGTCGCCAGCACCCATTCGCCGACGGGCAAAATGAGACCGCTTTCCTCGGCGATCGGAATGAAGCGCACCGGCGGGACCATGCCGAGTTCCGGGTGGTTCCAGCGAATCAACGCTTCGCCGCCGGTAATCTCCCCGGTCGCGAGGCTCATCTGCGGCTGGTAGTGGAGCACGAATTCCTGCCGCTGCAGGGCGCGGCGCAGGCTGTTTTCCAGCGACAGCCGCTGCAGCGCGCTTTCGTTCATGCTGGCGCTGTAAAACTGGTAGTTGTTGCGCCCGAGCTCCTTGGCGCGGTACATCGCGGTGTCGGCGTTGCGCATGAGCGAGTCGGCGTCCTTGCTGTCGTTCGGGTAAATGGCAATCCCGATGCTTGCCGTGGTGTGCAGCTCCTGGCCTTCGCAGTAAAAGGACGGCTTCAGCGCATCGAGCAGCCGGCGTGCGACCTTGGCGACGTCCTCGAGATGGGCGACCCCCTGGAGCAGGAGAAGGAACTCATCGCCGCCCAGACGGGCGATCGTGTCGCCTTCCCGGAGGCAGCCCTTGAGCCGCTCGGACACGGCCTGCAGCAGCCGGTCGCCCATGGCGTGGCCCAAGGTGTCGTTGACGGCCTTGAGGCGGTCGAGATCGAGGAACATGAGCGCGATCATCTGCCGACTGCGGTACGCTTGCGCCAGAGCCTGCGCGAGCCGGTCGTTGAAGAGCGTGCGGTTGGGCAGCCCGGTGAGGGCGTCATAGTAAGCGAGGTGGCGGATCATCTCCTCGTCGCGCTTGCGCTCGGTGACGTCGCGCGCGACCAGAACGAGGCGCTGCGCTTTGCCCGTATCGTCGAGGATGCGGCTCCCGATCGACTCGAAGATGCGCCAGTCGCCGCCCGCGCGCCGTAGCCGGAACTCCTGCGCGCCGCCGTCCGGGCTCGCGAACAGCTGCTCCAGGGCCGCGCCCGCCGCTTTGCGGTCCTCGGGATGAATCAGTTCCAAGCAGCTCGTGCCGACCAAAGATTGCGACTCGTAGCCGAGAAGCGCGCGCGCGGAAGGGCTCACGTAGGTGAGCGTGCCCGCCGGGTCGAGCATGCAGATCAGGTCCTGCGTGTTTTCGGTGATCAGCCGATATTGCTCCTCGCGGCGGCGCAGCTCCGCCTCGGCGCGCTCCTTTTCCTGCTCGGCTTCGTGCTTGCGCAGGGCGTTGAGCAGCGCCGAAGGGAGCCGTTTTAGACTGGTCTTGAGAATATAGTCGTCGGCGCCTTCGCGCATGCACTCGACGGCGACTTCTTCCGACTGGGAGCCGGTTACGAGGATGAAAGGGATATCGAGCTTGCGCTGCTTGAGCAGCCGCAGCGCCTCCATGGCGTTGAACCGCGGCAAGTGGTAGTCCGCCAGAATGGCGTGCGGCGCAAACGCCTCGAGCTCGTTGAGGAAGGCTTCCTTCGTTTCGACCCGCCGCCAGCGAAAGTCGATTTTGGCCTTGCGTAGCTCGTGGCAGACAAGCTCGGCGTCGGTGGCCACGTCCTCGATCAAAAGCAAGCGCAACGGGCTGGACATGAACAACGGCCATTATTCTTTATTGGCGAGGTGAATTCAAACGGGTCGGGCGCGCCGGCCATCCGCTACGAGTTCGCCTCGGCGATCATCCAGTCAAGGCCGGCTTTCGAGACGGCGCGCGCGAAGTTCTGAAAATCGACGGGCTTGACCAGATAGCCGCTGACGGGAAGCTGGTCGCGCTTGAGCCTCTCGGAGTCTTTTTCCGACGCGATCAGCGCGATCACGGGGATCTTTTGCGTGCGCTCGTCCGCCTTGAGCCGGCGCAAGACCTCCACGCCGTCCAACCGGGGCAACTTGAGATCGAGGAGGATAACCTTCGGCGTGTGCGACGTGCCGGCCTTGTCGGCGCTCCCGAAGATGTAGTCCAGCGCCTCGACGCCGTCGCGCGCGACGACCAGCGCGCTCGCCAGGCGGTGGTGACGAAACGAGCGGCGCATGAGCTCAAGGTCGTTGGCGTTGTCTTCGACCAGGAGAATTTCCGCGCGGGTCTTCACGGCTCTTCGCTCGCGACCGGCAAGCTGAAGTAAAACGTCGCGCCCCGGTCGACCTCGGCTTCGGCCCACACCCGCCCGTGGTGGCGGCTGACGATCCGTTTGACGATCGCCAGGCCGACTCCGGTGCCCTCGAACTCGCTCGCGCTGTGCAGCCGCTGGAAAACCCCGAAAAGCTTGTGGGCGTAGGCCATGTCGAAGCCGACCCCGTTGTCCTTCACGTAGTAGGTGTTCTCTTTGCCGTTGGTGAGGCAGCCGATCTCGACGGACGGTTGCGCGCGCCCGCGCGTGAATTTGAGCGCGTTCGCCAGCAGGTTGATGAAAACCTGCTTGATCAGCCCTTCATGGCCGCGGGCCGGCTCGAGCGGCTTTACCGTGGCGGCGAGCGCCAGATTGGGATCCGCCTTGGCCAGTTCGGCGAGCGCCGCTCGCGCCAGCGAGGTCATGTCCAAGACGGTCGACTCGAAAGGCTGCCGGATGAGCCGGGAGAAGTCGAGCAGGTCGTCGATCAGCTTGTTCATCTGCTGCGCGTTGGCGCTTACGACGCCGAGCAGGCGCTGCGCTTCGGCCGGCAATACGGCCGCGAAGTCGTCGAGAAGAATTTTTGAGAAACCATGGATCGCGCGGAGAGGCGCGCGCAAATCGTGCGATACCGAGTACGAGAACGCCTCGAGTTCTTGATTGATCGCCTGCAGCTGTTCCGTGCGTCTGCGAAGATCGTCGTTGAGACGGTGGATGATCGCTTCGGAATCTTTGCGGCGCGTGATATCGCGGAGGAAGGCGGTGAAGTAAAGCTCGTTTTGGCTGCGCCAGCTCGAGAGGGCGATTTCGACCGGAAACTCGCTTCCGTCCTTGCGCCGCCCGACCATTTCCACAATGCGCCCGCTCATCGCGCTTCGGCCGGTCGAAACGCAGCGGATGAACGCTTTCGCGTGATCCGAACGGAAGCGCTCCGGCATCAGTACCGTGACCGGACGGCCGATGACTTCCGCCGCCGCATAGCCGAAAATCCGCTCGGCGCTGGCATTGAAAAGAACGATCGCGCCCCGCTGGTCGATCGAAACCACCGCGTCGATCGCGGTTTCGACAACGGAGCGGAACTTGTTCTCGCTCTCGCGCAGGGCCTCCTCGGCAATTTTTTCCTCCGTGCGGTCGCGCAGCGCGACGAGGGCGGCGGGCTGGCCCCGGTAGGTAATCGGAGTGGCCGACGTTTGCACGGTGCGCACGCTGCCGTCGGAGCGCACGATGCGGTACTCGTAGACCTGGCGAACCGGCTCGCCGCGCTGACGCGCGAGCGTTCTCTCGATCACGAGCGCGCGATCCTCCGGCAAGATGAAGGTGTCGAGCGGCTGGCCGACGACTTGCGCGGGATCATCGAGGCCGTGGATCTTAAGAAAAGCGCCGTTCACGAACACGCGCGTGCGGCCGACGTTGATCGCGATGCCGTCGGCCACGTGCTCGACGACGGCGCGATAGAGCTGCTCGCTTTCACGCAGCGAATCTTCCGCTCGCTTGCGCTCCGCCATGACCCGCTCCAGGGACGCCGCCATGCCGTCGATCGTCTGCGCCAGTTGATGGATCTCGTCGCGCCCGGCGACAAGCCCGCTGCGCGCGCTGAGATCGCCGGCCGCGAGACGGCGCGTGACGCCGAGCAAGGTTTGAACCCTGCGGAGATAAAACAGCTCGCTTCCGAACCAGGCTCCCATCAAGGCGAGAAAGGCGATCGCGCCGAGGCCCGCGAGGTCTCGTCTCAAAGTCTGATTGGCTTCGGCAAAAATGGTTTCCGGCAAAACGCCGATGCTGACGAAAAGGTCAGGCTCTTCCAACTGGTAGAGCGGCGCGACGACGTGAAAGCGGCCGACGCCGTCGGAGCCGACGATTTCGGTAACGGCTTCGGCCCGGCCGGCGAGGCCTTGCGTCAGGAGGTTTTGTTCGACGAACCGGCCCTTCCAGGAGAGGTCCTTGTCGGGGTAGTGAGCCAGAATGGCGCCGCGCCGATCGAAGAGGCAGACGGTTGCTCCCGGCGGAAGCGAGGCTTGAGCAAAGACTTTGTTGAACCACGACAGATCCATGCTGATCGCGACATAGGCTTGGACGGTGCCGCGCTCGTCGATCGCAGGATACGAGAAACTGACCACGGGATTCGCGTTGATCTCAGTCCGATAATCGCCGACGGTGAAGCTTCGACTTTCTAGGGTCTGCCGGAAACTTGGGCTTTCCTTAATATTCAGGGAGTCGGCGGAAGGAGCGCTGCAAAAGACGTCGCCGTTGGGCTTGGCGGCGAGCAAGCGAACATAGCTGGGAAGCTGGGGCAATAGACGCCGAAAAAGTCCCGCGCAGGCTTGGGCTTCATGCCGCTGGATCAGCGGGAGCTGGGTTAGGCCGACCAGGAGCTGTCGGGCGCCCTCGATCAGCTGCTCGTGCTCAGTGGTTGCCAGGCGCGCAATTTGGAGCATCCGCTCGCGCGCGTGCGCAAGCGCCAGTCGACGGTCACCGAGCGCGGAGGAGACGATCAGGGCGGCCGCCGCCGCGACGATCAAAAGTATTAGGACGATCAGACGAGAGCGCAGATTTGCGGGAAAGAAAAGTCGCGGGAGCAAGGCACACCCAGAGCCGCTGCGGTTTTTTTGACCGGCCGGCTTGGTTTCAAGAAGCGTGCCAGCGCTCGCGAAAGTTAAGTGGCTGAAATGTGAAGGTCTTCGGCGATCTTTTACCTCGTAGAACCTTATTTTGAACCAATTTGAACAGCGGGCGCGCCAAATTGGTCACAGCGTTGGCGTCCTCAGACTTTGCGCGCACCCCAAGGCTTTGAGCTTGCGCGCGAAGGCTGTCGATTCGCTGCCGGTAACTTCGAGCGAATCAACGGCGCTTTTGGGCGCAGGCGGCAACAAAGGCGGCGAAGATCTTGCGCTGTGCGGCGTCGCGGGCGATGAGCAGTTCGGGATGCCACTGCACGCCGAGGAGAAAACGAAAATTTTCGCTCTCGATGCCCTCGATCACGCCATCGGGGCTTATGGCGCTGGCGACGAGGCCACGACCGAGCTGCTTTACGGCCTGGTGATGGCGCGTGTTTACCGTGAGCGCGTCCTCTCCGACGATCGCGTGAAGCCGGGTGGCCGGCGCGACGCGGACGGGGTGAGCCCCGCTGGTGCCGGCGGCCGATTCGTGCTCGAGCGCGTCAGGCAAGCTCGCGCGAATATCCTGGTAGAGCGAGCCGCCCAAGGCCACATTGATCGCCTGCTCCCCGCCGCAGATGCCAAGGACAGGTCTATCGCGCTGCAGCGCGCAAGCGATCAGCTCGAGCTCGAATTGCGTGCGGCCGTCCTTGATCTCGCCCAACGCGGGTCCGGGTTCCTCGCCGTAGTGCCGGGGATGGATGTCGAAGCTCCCTCCGGTCACGAGCAACCCGTCGAGGTCTTGCCAGAGGCGCTCGAGGGCTGTTTGCGGGATGCCGGGCGGCACGACCAGCGGCACGGCGCCAAAGCGGATGAGCGCGTCGGTGTAACGGCGCGCGACCGAGAGCGTGGGCTCCGTAAAAAGCGGCGCGCCAGCCGGCTCGTTCACGTCCGCAGTCACGCCGATCAGAGGAGGCTTGGCGCGTTTTGACGGGTTCATGGCCGCGCGGCGTAAAGGCTACGATAGAGACGTTGCGAGCGCAGCACCAGCTTGACGTACTGGTGGGTCTCGCCGTAGGTGATCCGCTCGATAAATTCGTCCGGATCGTCGGTTGCGATCTGGCGCTCCCAGCGCGCCACGGCTTTCTCGCCGGCGTTGTAGGCGGCGAGCGCTTTTACCGGATCGTTGCCGTAAAGGCGCAAGAGCTCCTCCAGATATTGGCAGCCGAGCGTGACGTTTAAGTTCGGATCGAAGAGTTCTTCCGGGCGCGGCTCCGCAAGGCCCAGCTGTCTGGCAAGGCGGGCGGCGGTCGAAGGCAGAAGCTGCATCAGCCCTATGGCGTTGGCCGAGGAGACTGCGCGCGGATCGAAGAGGCTCTCCTGGCGAATCAGAGCGAGGACAAGATAGGGGTCGAGGTTTTTGGCCTCCGCCTTTTGGCGCACCAGATCCCAGTACGCCAAAGGATAGCGGTGCCTTTTGATCTCGTCTGCGGGCGCGGCGATCTGCACGGCCAGGGGAACGCTGCGGTGGTAGGCGCCGAGCGCGGCGTACTCCCGCACGAGGGTTAAGCGCGCCGGCGGATCGGCCATGTCGTCTCTGATCGCGTCGAGTTCGGCGACGCCGAGCGGGTAAAGCGCCAGGCGCGCGAGCTCGCGCGCGCGCGCGAGATGAAACGTGACGCGCGCGCTCGCCGGCGCCGCCGAGACGGGGGCGCTCGAGCCGCTCGGCTTGAGGTCGCCGCCGGCGCCGTTGATTTCCAAGCGCTGGCGGGCCGGGCCGGCGTAGTAGCTCTCGTCGTAATCGGCCGCGAGCGTACGATAAAGATCCTTTGCCTCCTGTTCGCGGCCGATCTTCTCGGCCGTCCGGCCCTGCCAGTAAAGCGCGGCGGCCTTTTGCGCGGGCGCGGCGGCGTCGCGGGCGATTGTTTTGAAGGCGCCATAAGCGCGCTCGTAATCGCCCTCGACGTAATAAATCCAGGCGAGCCGCCACTGGGCCTCGACGCGCAGCGCGCTTGTGGGAAAACGCCGCTCGAAAGCGCTGAGCAGCTTGACCGCGTCGCGCGGCCGGCCGAACGAGAGATGGATGCGCGCCGCAGCGATGAGCGCGCTGTCGGCAAAGGGCGATTCAGGATAGCGCTCGAGCAGGCGGCGAAAATAGGCAAACGCCTTGTCGTTGTCGTCGGCGTTCCAGTGAAGGCGCGCGAGCCGGTTCAACGCCTGCGGCGCCTCGGGACTCTGCGCGTGCTTGTTCGCGATGAGCTCCAGGAGCGACCTTTCTTGCGCGCGCTTGCCCTGCGCCGCGTAGACGCGCGCGAGGCCCCACAGGGCGCGCGCGCCTTCGCTGGTAAAATTCTCGAGCAATTTTCGCAAGACGGTTTCGGCCTCGCGGTACTGCCGCTGGCGCAAGCGAAGTTCGGCTTCCTCGATGAGGCTTTCGTAAGACGGCGCGGGAAAAGACTCCGGGTAAGCCAGCCGAAGGCGCTCGGCTTCGGCGGTCGCGGCCTGGGCCCACGAGCAGAGGGGAAACGTGCGCCGCAAATCCTGATACGCGGCGTAGGCCTCCTCGGGGCGGCCGTCGAGCGCGTGGATCTGAGCCGTCAAAAAACGCGCCTCGCACGCGATGTCGTCGCGTCCTTTGAGAGAAAAGAGCGCTCTCAGCTCGGCGAGCGCCTGCGCGTAATCCCTGGCGGCGAGCGCAAGGCGCCCGAGCCGCAAGTTGGCTTCAGCGGTCCACACGCTGTCGGGATATTTTTCCCTGAGCGCGAGCAGGTGCCGGCGCGCGCGCTCGGGCGCGCCGCGCTCGAGCGCGAGGCGGCCAAGAAAGTAGAGGCTGTAATCCGAAAGGAGATAGTCGGCCCTTAAGCTTGCGCGAAAAAGAGCTTCGGCCTCTTCGAGCTGATTTTGGCGAAAGAGCGAGTACGCCCGGGCAAAGCTCGCCGCCCCGTCATCCTCGGCGGCGCCCATACGCGCAAGCGCCAGCCACACGAGCATGGCGATGCAGGCGAGGCTTCCCTTGGCCATCCGCGATGAGTCTACCGGCAGGGGCGGAAAAAGGCAAAGCAGGTCGAAAAATCGCGGCGCCGCGCGCACGATCCGGCGTTGCCGCCGGCGCGGTGGCTGTGACATAGTGAGGCGGAGGCGATGGTCGACGTAGCGGCAAACTGCCGGCGGGTCATGGCGAACATTCGGGCCGCCGCGGCGCGCAGCGGGCGCGACCCGCGCGAGGTCAAATTGCTGGCCGCGTGCAAATCACACGGGCTGGACGCGATACGCGCGGCGGTCGGCGCCGGCGTCCGCTTGCTCGGCGAAAATTACGTGCAGGAAGCCAAACCTAAAATCGCCGCGATCGAAGGCCCGGTCGAATGGCACCTCATCGGCCGGCTGCAGCGAAACAAGGCGCGCCAGGCACTGGAGCTTTTTTCCGTTATCGAATCCTTGGACAGCATGGAGCTCGCGCGCCTGCTGGACCGCGAAGCCGGGCGCAAGCGCGCCGTCTGCCGCGCGTTTATCGAAGTGAACCTGGGAGAAGAACAGACCAAAGCGGGGGTGAGCGAGAACCAACTGCCCGCTTTTGTGGACGAGCTCGGCGGCCTTGCGAACCTGCGCATCGAAGGGCTTATGACGATTCCCCCTTTCTTTGCCGATCCCGAACGGACGCGACCCTATTTTCGCCGCCTCAAATACTGGCAGAGCGAGCTCAGCCGGCGCGCGATTCCCAACGTCGAGCCGCGCGAGCTTTCGATGGGAATGACCAACGATTACGAGGTGGCCGTCGAGGAAGGGGCGACGATCGTGCGCATCGGCACGGCGATTTTCGGCGAGAGGAGGCGGTAAAGGGGATGTTCCTGCTGGCGAACTTTGTCGAGGCGGTGGCCGGGGTCTTGAACATGATTCTGTGGATCTACATGTGGATCGTGATCATCCAGGCGCTGGTTTCGTGGGTCAATGCCGATCCGGACAATCCCATCGTGCGCTTTCTCGACAGCGCCACCGAGCCGGTCCTCTACCGGGTGCGGCGCGCGCTGCCGTTTCTGCGCGCCAGCGTCATCGACTTCTCGCCGCTCGTTGTCCTGATCGCCATTTTCTTTCTGCAGACTTTTTTGGTGCAATCGCTCTACGACGTCGCCCGCACGCTCCGCTACGGCGGCTGAAGTCCCGCGGGCGCGAAGCGTCGCCGCTTTAGCTCAAGTGCGCGAGGATGGCGTCCGTGAAGCTCCGCGTCGTTCCCTTGCCGCCAAGGTCGGGAGTGAGCGCTTTCTTGGTCCGCAAGGCGGCCAAAAGGGCGCGGTGAATTTTGGCGGCCGCTTTTCTTTCGCCGAGATGCTGCAGCATGAGCTCGGCCGCGAGGATCATCGCCGCCGGATTGGCGATGCCCTTGCCCGCGATGTCGGGGGCGCTCCCGTGCACGGGCTCAAAGACGGCGCCGCGCAACCCGATGTTGGCCCCCGGCGCCATGCCGAGGCCGCCGACAAACCCGCTGCAAAGGTCGGACACGATGTCGCCATAAAGATTTTCACACAGAAGAAGATCGAACTGGTTCGGGTTGACGACGAGCTTCATGCAGAGCGCGTCGACGATGACCTCGTCGTAGCGGATCTTCGGGTACCGCTTGGCCACCTTGCGCGCGGCCTCGAGAAATAAGCCGTCGCTCAACTTCATGATATTGGCCTTGTGCACCGCGGTGACGCGCTTGCGCCCCATGCGCGCGGCGTAGTCGAAGGCAAACTTCGCAATCCGCGTGCACGCCTCCCAGGTGATGATCTTCACGCTCTCGACCACCCCCGGCGCAACCGTATGCTCCACGCCGGCGTACAGGCTTTCGGTGTTCTCGCGGACGACGACGAGATCGACGTTTTCGTAGCGGCTCTTCACGCCCGGCAGGCTTTTGACGGGCCGCAGATTGGCGTAGAGGTTGAGCTCTTTGCGCAGCGCGACGTTGGCGCTCGGAAAACCTCGGGCGATGGGCGTCTCGATCGGACCTTTGAGCCCGACCTTGGTTTTGCCGAGCGAGGTGAAGACGTTGGCGGGCAGAGGCGTGCCGTATTTCTTGACCGCCGACGCGCCGACTTCGACCTCGTCCCAGACGATCTTGGCGCCCGATGCCTCGACGACTTCCACGGCCGCGGCGGTGACTTCCGGGCCGATGCCGTCTCCGGCCATGAGCGTAACGCGATGGGCCATGAATTTTTGACGATGGGTTGCGGCGCCGGCTTAAGCGCTGCCTCGGATGTGGTGCGAGGAGGGGGATTTGAACCCCCACGCCATTTCTGGCACTAGCCCCTCAAACTAGCGCGTCTGCCGGTTCCGCCATCCTCGCACGCATCTCAGAGCGGCCGCAGGCTCCAGCCTCTAGGGAGCCGGCGCCTTGCCGGGCGACGGTTTTTCCGCCTGCGCGCCTGGCCCGGATGATCTCTCGGCCGGCCCCGGGGCGGCTTGCGGCTCAGCGCGGCTCGCCGGTGCCGGACGCGCGGCGCGCTCCAGCACGCTCGAGGTCGGTTTCTTCACCGAAAAGTAGCCGAGCGTGAGCGAGGTGATCATGAAGACGATCGCGAGACCCGTCGTCAGCCGGGTGAGAAAGTTTCCCGCACCGCTGCTCCCGAAGATCGTTGAGCTCGAGCCGCCGAATACCGCGCCGATGTCCGCGCCCTTGCCCGTCTGGAGAAGAACGATCACGACGAGCGCCAGACAGACAATGACGTGAACGATGGTGACCAAAGTAATCATACTTTTCTAACAAAACGCCCGCGCGATCGCGACGAAGCTCTCCGCGTCGAGGCTCGCGCCGCCCACCAGAAAGCCATCGACGTCGTCGACCGCCGCCAGGGATGCGCAATTGTCGGGACGGACGCTGCCGCCGTAGAGAATGCGGCTGGCGCGCTTGTGGCCGCGGTCGCCAAGAAAACGCCTGAAGGACTTTACGATCCAGCCGTGCACGGCGCTGACTTGTTCGGGGGTGGCGTTGTGTCCGGTACCGATGGCCCAGACCGGCTCGTAAGCAATGTCGAACTTTCCTATAGCAGTTTTGCCGATACCCTTCAACGCGCTGTCAAGCTGGCGCTCGAGAACGCGCTCGGTTGCTCCGCGACGCCGTTCGGGCCAGGTCTCGCCGACGCACAAAATGGGGCGGAGGGCGTCGGTCAGACAGGCAGAAAATCGCCGCGCGACGTGCTCGTCGGTTTCCTTGAAGATGTGCCGGCGTTCGGAATGGCCGACGATCGCGTAACGGCATCCCAATTCCGTGAGCATGAGCGCGCTTATCTCGCCGGTGAAAGCTCCCGCCGCCTGCCAGTGAACGTTTTGCGCGACAAGCGCGACCGGGCTGTCCTTGAGAACGCGCGCGAGCGCCGGCAGCGCCGTAAAGGGCGGCGCCACCCCGATCTCAACGCCGCGCAGCTCGCGCGCGGCGCGCTTCACTTTGCGCGCGAGCGAGAGCGCCATCTGCTGGGTGCCGTGCATTTTCCAGTTGCCGACGACGAGGGGAGGCATCGTTCGCGGGAGAAAAGACTTACTGCTGGAGCGCTTGGATGCCGGGCAGGGTTTTCCCTTCGAGAAATTCGAGCGTGGCGCCGCCGCCCGTCGAAAGGTGGGTGATCTTGTCCGCGACGCCGGCCTGGCGCACGGCGGCAACCGTGTCGCCGCCGGCAACGACGGTGACCGCGCCGGATTGGGAAAGCGCGACGGCCAATTTTTGCGTGCCGGAGAAAAACCTTTGGTCCTCAAAGACGCCCATCGGCCCGTTCCAAAGAACGCATTTGGCGCCGGCGAGCGCGCGCGCGTACTCGGCGACGGTTTTGGGTCCGATATCGAGCCCCATGAGATCGGGCGGAATCTCGCCGACCGTGACCGGGTCCTCCGGCGCTTTAAGTTCCGCGGCGGCGATGTGGTCCGCGGGCAGGAGCAGGCGCACTTTTTGTCCCGCCGCCTTCGCCAGGATCGCGCGCGCGACCGTGATGTGGTCTTCCTCCACCAGGGATTTTCCGGTCGGAATGTTTTGCGCGCGCAAAAAAGTGTACGCCATGCCGCCACCGATCGCGAGGCCGTCCAACCTGGGCAAGAGATTTTCCAGCACCCCGATCTTGTCCGAGACTTTGGCGCCCCCCAAAAGCGCCCAAAAAGGGCGCGGCGGCGCGGTCAGGAGCTGGCCGAGATAATTGATTTCCTTTTCCATCAGAAAGCCGACGCCCTTGGCGGAGAAAAACCGCACCATGCCCGTAACCGAGGCGTGGGCGCGGTGCGCGGCGCCAAACGCGTCGTTGACATAGACGTCCGCGAGCTCCGCCAGCGCGCGCGCGAAGCCGGGATCGTTGGCTTCCTCTTCCTTGTGAAAGCGCAGGTTCTCCAGGAGGACGATTTTGCGGGCGGGGTCGCTCGCGAGCCGCGCCACTTCCGGGCCGACGCAGTCCGGGGCGAGGACCACCGGCCGAGAAAGCTTCGCCTCGAGGTAATCGCGCACCGGCGCGAGGCTGTACTTGGGATCTTTCTTTCCGCCCGGGCGGCCAAGATGCGAAGCCAAAAGGACCGTCTTGGCGCGCCCGAGAATGAATTCCAATGTCGGGAGCGTGCTGTCGATCCGGTGCGGCTCGCCGACCTTACCGTTGTCGATCGGGACGTTGTAATCGACGCGCAAAAAAACTCTTTTGCCGTCAAGATCGAGTTCAGAAAGCGTGGCGATCATAGCGGTGCGCGGCGCGATATCTCGTTTTCGTTTCTCACGTTTGTTCCGGCGAGTCAAGGTGTTGACTCACAAAATGGCATATATTACGTTCCGTAATTGATCTCACACATGCCTTCCTATTGGTTCCCGCCGTTGTTGGCTCAAACCCCGGGTTTCGGTCAGCAGCACGGAATTATCGATCTGGTTACGGGTTCTGGCCCGGTCGTGCAGGGCGTGCTCTACATCCTCGTGCTCTTCTCGGTCGTGAGCTGGGGAATTATCTTCTATAAATACCGCCAGATGCGCCTCGCCCAAGGCGAGTCGGAGAAGTTTATCGAGCTTTTTTGGGATAGCCGAAATCTCACCTCCATTCATGACGCGAGCCGCGAGCTGAAAGCCGGTTCGGTCGCGCAGGTCTTTCGCGCCGGCTACGAGGAGCTGGTCCGGGTGACGCGCACGCGCAAAGAGGCGAGCCAAAGCGAGGGCTTGACGACGGAGCTGGGCGGCGTGGACAATGTGGCCCGCGCGATGAAGCGCGCAACGACGGTGGAGATTACCAAGCTCGAGAAGGCGCTCACTTTTCTGGCGACCACGGCGAGCACGACGCCCTTCATCGGACTGTTCGGGACCGTCTGGGGCATCATGAACGCGTTTCGCGGGCTCAGCGTGACGCATTCCTCGAGCATCCAGGCCGTGGCCCCGGGAATCGCCGAGGCGTTGATCGCCACCGCGGCCGGGCTTGCGGCCGCCATTCCGGCCGTGATGGCCTACAACCATTTTTCCCACCGTATTCGGGTGCTCGCCGCGGAGATGGAAAATTTTGCGCACGAATTCTTGAACATCGCCGAGCGTCATTTCTTGAAATGAGCCCAGCGTTGAACGTTGTTCGCGCTCGCCGTTGGGCGGCGCCGCGATGCGGGAGGTCAGACGATGGCGGTTGATTTTTCTACCGAGCGCAACGGCGGGCAGATATCCCAGATCAACGTGACGCCGCTCGTCGATGTCATGCTGGTGTTGCTGGTGATCTTTATGGTGACCGCTCCGATTATTCAGCAAGGGGTGCAGGTCAATCTCCCGCAGGCGCAGGCGGGCGCGCTCGCCAGCGACGAGGAGCCGTTGGTGGTCTCCATCGCCCCGAATGGCCGGCTTTACCTCAACGACAACCCGATCAGCGCGGCTGAACTCGGGCAGAGGCTGCGGGCGATCCGCAAATTAAACAAGGACAAGGAAGTCTATCTTCGCGCAGATCAGAACGTCCGCTACGGCGTGGTCATGAGTGCGATCGAGGAGATCAAAAAAGCCGGCATCGCCAAGCTCGGGATGGTAACCCGACCGCCGGCCGAGAAGGAAGGTTAGCGCGACGTTTTCGGCGGGCCATGGCCGAGATCAAAAGAGAAGACTTGCGCCCGCTTACCCGCACCCGCGATCGAAGTCTCTGGGGATGGATTTTCTTTTCCGGGCTGATGCACGGGGCCGCGGTCGGCGTGCTCGTCTACGCCTTGTCCTTGCCCGTCAACAGGACCGTGAACTACCCGGTCTACACGGTGGATCTCGTCGGCGGCGAGAAAATCGGCGGCTTTAGCGCGGGGAGCGAGCCGCCGAGAACCAGAGAAGCGAAAAAAGCAAAGCCGGTCGAGACCGCGCGGGTCGAGAAACAAAAGAAGCCGGTCGTCGAGGAGAAAAAACCCGCCAACGAGCCGGCCAAAGATCTGGCGAAAGCGGAGAGGCAACCGAAGGCCCTGGAAAAACCCGCGACCAAGGAGTTGCCGGACGATCTGCGCGATAAGCTCATTCAGGCCGCGATTGAGAGAGTGAAAGAGCGCGCGGGCGAAAGCGCCGAGCGATCGGCCGGGGAAGCGAGCGCGCGGGAAAAATCGGCCAAGAAGGCGGAGCCCTTGAGCTCGGGCCCGGGAGAAGGCGTCGGGGCCGCCGCGCCCGGGGTCGGAGGTTACGGCGGCGGCGTGCAGAAGGGGCTTGAATTCGTGATGTACCACAACAAAATGTTGCAGGTGATCAAGGAGCGTTGGAGCTGGGCAGGCAGGCGCACGGATCTCCAGGTGACGGTCAGGTTCGGGATAAAAGAAAACGGCGAGATCGTCGGCTTAAGGATCACCCAGGCTTCGGGCGATCGCTCCTTCGATGATTCGGTGCTGCGGGCCGTGCGCGGCGCAAATCCTCTGGCGCCGCCTCCCGAGGCCTATCGGGCGGACTTTAGCGACGTCGAGCTCACTTTTCGGCCGGGGGACTTGAAGGGATAGCATGACAAGGAAAACTTCACTGGGCTTTTGGCTCGCGCTGGTGCTGGGGCTTGGCGTTGCGGAGGGGCTGCGCGCCGCCGTGACGGGCGTCATCGTCGGCCCGGGCGCGCAACGCTATCCGATCGCGATCTCACCGCTAAAAAATCTCGGCGGCAAGGACGACGGCGGCCGGATCTCGACCGGGATCGCGGACATGATCGCGCAGGATCTCGAGCGCTCCGGCTGGTTTCGGGTGCTCGACCGCTCCGCTTACATCGAGAACCCGCAGACGAGCGGGATCACGTTAGGGACCTTCGATTTTCGCGACTGGTCGACGATCGGCGCGGTCGGGCTCGTCAAGGGCGGTTACACGGTGCAGGGAGAAAACGTGACCGTCGAGCTGCGCCTGTTCGACGTTTACGAGGGAAAGCAAAGCGTGGGCAAGCGCTACGAAGCCAAGGCGCGCGATTTTCGCCAGATCGCGCACCGCTTCGCCGACGAAATTATCCTTTTCTTTACGGGCGAGCAGGGGGTCTTCAACACGCGCATCGCCTACGTCTCCAACGCCGGCGGTCGGTTCAAGGAAATTTACGTGTCCCATCTGGACGGCAGCGAGCGCGTGCAAATTACCAACAACCGCACGATCAATCTGTTCCCCTCGTGGAAACCCGACGGGCGCTCTCTACTCTATACCTCTTATAAGGGAGGGAGCCCGCTCCTTTACCTGTTCAGTCTGTTCTCGGGCAAAGACATAAAGTTCTCGTCGCTGGAAGGAGCCAATCTCGGAGGCAAATGGTCTCCCGACGGCAAGATGGTCGCGCTCGCCGTGGAGCGACAGGGCAACGCCGACCTGTACCTGCTCGACCAGTCGGGAAAGCTGGTGCGCCGGCTCACCGACGATCCGGGGATCGATGTCTCGCCGACCTGGTCGCCGGACGGCAGCCGTCTGGCGTTCGTTTCGAATCGAAGCGGCTCGCCGCAGATTTACATTCTCGATATCGCCTCGGGAAAGACGACCCGGCTGACATTCTCGGGCAGCTACAACACCTCGCCGGACTGGTCGCCCAAGGGCGACAAGATCGCTTACAGCTCCAGAGTCGAAGGCCGGTTCGACATCTTCGTGATCAACGCGCAGGGCGGCGAGCCCCAGCGTCTGACCAGCGGCGCGCGGGACAACGAGGATCCGTCGTGGTCACCCGACGGTCGATTCATTGTTTTCGCGTCCAACCGCAAGGGCAGGTATAGCCTTTACACGATGCAGGCGAACGGCGAAAACCAACTAAGATTGACAGCCTCCGGGGGAGATGATACACAACCTTCATGGTCGCCGCGCATCGAGTAGCGCGCGGGGGCTGAGGAGGAGCTGGTAATGTCCCGAGGGAGGTTTCCGCGGTTGATTTTGCTCGCTTCGGTGTTTGCCGTCGCGTGCACGCCGGCCGGTCGGTCAGCGCCGAAAGCGAGCTCAGCGCCTCCTGCGCCGGCCGTGCCTTCAGCCGCGCAGCCCTCCGATCGCGGCCCGACCGCTCAGGCGGATACCATTCGCGAATCCTCGAGCCTGGATGCCGCGCGCGCCGGCCAAAGCACGGCCACGCCCGAGAGCAGCCCGCTCAAAGAGATCTACTTCGATTACGACCGCGCGGATTTACGCCCCGATGCGCGCGATACGCTCAGGGCTCACGCCGATTGGCTAAAAGCCAATCCTACCGCGCGCGTTGAGATCGAAGGTCACGCCGACGATCGCGGCACCAACGAATACAATCTCGCTCTCGGCGCGAAGCGGGCGCAGTCGGCGAAAGATTACCTCGCGACGCTGGGAGTTGCCGGCAACCGATTGTCGACGATCAGTTACGGAGAAGAGCTCCCGGTGTGCAAGGAAGCGACAGAAGCGTGCTGGCAGAGAAACCGCCGCGTTCGGTTCGTTGTCACGACGGGACGACCCGCCTCCTGAAACCTTCTATACGCTCATCGGGTGGAGCGAACCTGTCATCCGGGAGTCCACCACTGTGGGATTCGACGGCGAACGGGAAAGGCGGACCACTTGCCGAGCCGGCGACAGGTAGACGATCCGCCGGCGCCGGCACTCGAGCGCACGATGAACAAACAAAAACGCTTTTATCGGCTCGTCTGCGGGCCCGTCGCGGCGGCCAGCTTGGTCGCCGCCTGCGCCATGCCGCAGCAGCTTGAGATTATCGAGCGCGAGCAGCGCCGCCTTCGCGCCGAGGCCTCGACCGCGCGCGGCGAAGCGAGCGGTGCTCGCGTCGAGCTCGAGCGCGTGCGTTCGAGCCTCGCCGATACGCGCGCGAACCTGCAGGAGATCCAGCGCGACGTCAATGCGCTCAAGGGCCGGATCGACGAGCTCAAATACCTCATCGAGCGGCAAGCGGGCCAGTCGAGCCGCGAGGGCGAGCAGAAGCTGCGCGCGCTCGACGAGCGTCTGGCGAAGCTGGAGCAGGACCTCAGCGCGCAAGGCAAACTTCTCAAGGCGCACGAGGACAACCTGCGCGAGCTGCGCGAGCAGTCGGCCCGCAGCGCCGACGCAACCGTGGCGAAAGCGCCGCCGGTGGTCTCCGGGGCGGGCGAGTCGGACGCCGTCAAGAGAGACTATGAGGCGGCGCTGAAGATCATGGATCAGAAAGATTATCGGCAGGCGATCGTTCGCTTCCGTGAGTTTCTAAAGAAGTATCCGACGAGCGAGCTTGCCGATAACGCGCAGTACTGGATCGGCGAGTGTCACTACGCGCTCAAGGAATACGATCAGGCGATTCTGGAGTTCGATCAGGTGCGCCGCAAGTACCCCAAGGGGGACAAGGTCCCGGCGGCGTTGCTGAAGCAGGGATTCGCGTTCGCGGAGCTCGGAGACAGACTCGATGCGCGTTTGATTCTCCAGGAACTGATCGACCGGTATCCGTTATCCGCCGAGGCCAGCAGAGCCAAGGAGAAGCTCAAGTCGCTGCAGTCTTGACCACGCCGGCGCCGGCGGCGGCCGCGTTCGCAGGCAGCGCCCGCGGCGGCGCCTTCAGGCTTGCTTAACGGCCAGAGGAGAGCACGGCGTGTCTTCTGTCCGTTAAATCCGCCCACTGTGGAGATCCTCCGCCATATCGGCCCTCAACGGCTTGGGCTCGCGTACCCGGTCCTGACCATGGGAAACTTCGACGGCCTTCACCTGGGGCACCGGGCGCTGCTGGAGCGCGCCATCGAGCGCGCGCGGGCTAGCGGCGGCCGCTCGGTCGTGCTCACGTTCGAGCCGCACCCGCTCAGAGTGCTGGCGCCCGAGCGCGCGCCGCGGCTGATCCTGGCGCACAAGGACAAGCTGTGGCTCCTGCGGGCGTGCGGCGTCGATGTGGTCATCGTGCAGACTTTCAACGCCGAGTTCGCGCGCATCGAGGCCGAAGAATTCGTCGAGCAATTTCTCGTCCGGCGGATCGGCGTGCGTGAGATCTGTGTCGGGCGCAACTTCGGCTTTGGCAGGGGGAAGAAGGGCCGGGTCGAGGATCTGGTTCGCTGGGGAGCGAAAAAAGGCTTTTCGGTGATCGTGGTGGATCCGGTGGAGGTCGACGGCGAGCAGGTGAGCAGCAGCCGCATTCGAGAACTGATCGAGGGCGGCGACGTGAGCCGGGCCAGACGCTTGCTGGGACGGGACCATTTCATCTCCGGCCGCGTGACCGGCGGCCGCCGCCGCGGGCGCGAGCTCGGCTTTCCCACGGCCAATATCGTGAGCCGAACGGAGGTCGTTCCCGCGACGGGCATTTACGCCACGCTGCTGGAGGTGGGCGAGCGCCGCTGGCCGAGCGTGACCAGCGTCGGTTACAACCCGACGTTCGGTCCCGGGCCGAAAACGATCGAGTGCCACGTGCTGAATTTTGCCGGCGATCTGTACGGCGCGAACGTGCGGCTGTATTTCGTCGAGCGCATCCGCGACGAGAAAAAATTCTCGTCGCCCGAGCTTTTGATCGCGCAGATGCGCGCCGACGCGGCGGCCGCGGGCAAAATCCTGGCCGCCGCCGGCGCGCCCTCCGCGGCGGGTTCGAGCTAGCCTTTCGTTATGTCCGTTCAGTATTTTCGGGTCAGCCCCGAGGAGGCCGGTTCCCGGCTCGATCTCTATTTGGGGCGCCGCGTCCGCGACAGTGCTTTGGGCGAGGGGCTGAGCCGCTCGGCGCTGCAGCGCATGATCGAGGCTGGCGAGATCCGGCTGAACGGCGCTCGGGCGAAGCCGAGCGCGCGCGTGCGCGCGGGGGATTGTGTGGAGCTAGAGGTCAAGCCGGCGCGCGCGAGCGCGCTCGAGGCGGAAAGATTGCCGCTCGATATCCTGCACGAAGACGCGGATTGCATCGTCATCAACAAAGCCCCGGGGATCGTGGTTCATCCGGGCGCCGGAAACGCGAGCGGCACGCTGGTCAACGCGCTTCTTTTTCATTGCGCCGAGTTGCGCGGTATCGGCGGCGAAAAGCGGCCCGGCATCGTCCACCGGCTGGATAAGAATACCTCGGGCCTCATGGTCGTGGCGAAGCATGACGAGGCCTACCATCGCTTGGCCGCGCAGTTTAAGGAGCGCTCCGTCCAAAAAGAATACGTCGCGCTGGTTTGGGGAAAGCCACACGGGCGTCACGGCGTGATCGACCGGCCGATCGGGCGCCATCGGCTCGAGCGCAAGAAAATGGCGAGCCGAAACATCCGCACGCGCGCCCGTGCGGCGCTGACCGAATGGCGCCTCGAGGAGGTCTTCGAGGTCGGCGGAAGCGGCGGCGCGCCCCTGCTGGCGAGCCTGCTGCGCGTGGTGCCCCGTACGGGGCGAACCCATCAAATTCGGGTGCATCTTGCCGATGAGGGGCTCCCGATCGTCGGCGACGCGACCTACGGGCTTAAGCGCGGCGCGCTCGACGCGCTCAAGCGCAGAGGGCTGGAGCCGCCCGCGCTCGCGGACTTTGCGCGACAGGCGCTGCACGCGGAGCGGTTGCGCTTCGCGCATCCTCGGACCGGAGCCGTCATGGCGTTTGCGGCGCCGCTGTTTCCGGACATGCAAGCGCTGCTCGATCGGCTGCGCGAGCGCAAGGCGATTCGGCGGCGCGAGGCGAGAGAGGGGATTGACAAGGGAATCGCTTTTTCTTAACTTATGGGCAGGCGATTAACGATCCTAGATCACAAGCCACTCTGGCTGTTCATCCGCGACATCCGACCTCAACGGTTAATTTGGACTCCAAAGACACAACTCGCATTGGTGTCGGGTTTTCGGTGCGCCGGCACCGGACCGGTCGGGACCTTGGACGACGATCGGGCATTTTGAGCCGAGCTGCGTCGGCATAGCCTGTTAAGCGGCAAGCCGGTTTTCACGATTCGGAGCTTACGCGCAAAAACAAGACGCTTGTGATGATGAAATTGAAAGGAGAGGTCGACTTATGGTCGGAGTAAGAAACCGATCGGAATCCGAGAACGGAGAGGACGCCCCGCTCAATCTAAAATCCCTCAAAGAGAAAAAAATCAACGAGCTGGCGCTGATCGCGCGTAACTTCAACATCGAAAACGCGGCGAACATGCGCAAGCAGGAGCTGATGTTCGCGATCCTGCAAGCGCAGGCCGAGAAAAACGGTTACATCTACGGCGAGGGAGTGCTGGAAACGCTGCCGGACGGTTTCGGTTTTCTGCGCGCGCCCGATTACAATTACCTGCCCGGCCCGGATGACATTTACGTTTCTCCCAGCCAAATCCGCCGCTTTAATCTGCGCACCGGAGATATCGTCTCCGGACAGATTCGCCCGCCCAAAGAGGGCGAGCGCTACTTCGCTTTGCTCAAGGTCGAGGCGATCAACTACGAGGATCCGGAGCGGGCCCGCGACAAGATCCTGTTCGACAATCTGACGCCGCTGTTTCCCAATGAGCGGCTGCGTCTGGAGTACCGGCCCGACGAATACACGACGCGCATTATCGATCTACTGACGCCGATCGGCAAAGGCCAAAGGGGTCTGATCGTGGCCGCGCCCAGGACCGGAAAAACCATGATGCTGCAAAACATCGCCAAGGCGATCGCGCACAACCACCGCGAGGTCGTGCTCATCGTGCTGTTGATCGACGAAAGGCCCGAGGAGGTCACCGACATGCAGCGCTCGGTGGAAGGCGAGGTGGTCAGCTCCACGTTCGACGAGCCCGCCACGCGCCACGTGCAGGTCGCGGAGATGGTCATCGAGAAAGCCAAGCGCCTGGTGGAGCACGGCAAGGACGTCGTGATCTTGCTCGACAGTATCACCCGGCTGGCGCGCGCGTACAACACCGTGGTGCCGCCGAGCGGCAAGATTTTGTCCGGCGGCGTGGATTCGAACGCGCTGCACAAGCCGAAGAAATTCTTCGGCGCCGCGCGCAACATCGAAGACGGCGGGAGCTTGACGATCATCGCGACCGCTCTGATCGACACCGGGAGCCGGATGGACGAGGTCATCTTCGAGGAATTCAAGGGCACCGGCAACATGGAGATTCACCTGGACCGGCGGTTGATGGACAAAAGAGTGTTCCCCGCCATCGACATCAACAAATCGGGAACCAGAAAGGAAGAGCTGTTGATCCCGAAAGAGGATCTCAACCGGATCTGGATCCTGCGCAAGGTCTTGTCGCAGCTCAACACCGTCGAAGCGATGGAGTTTTTGCTGGACAAAGTCCATGGCACGAAGAACAACAAAGAGTTCCTCGAATCGATGAGCCAGTGAGCGCCGGCGGACTTTTTGGACCTCGCGCAGCGGCAAGCTTCCTTGCGTGGCTGCGGCAATTTTGCTAAGAACGTTAAGCTTTCGGGGGCTCTCGACAGGACGCGCTTGTGACTGAAATTTCAATGAAACAACTTCTCGAAGCCGGGGTCCATTTCGGCCATCAGACGAGCCGCTGGAACCCGAAGATGAAGCCGTACATTTTCGGCGCGCGCAACGGCATCCACATCATCGACCTCCAGCAAACGGTGACCATGTTCAAGGAAGTGTATGGCTACGTGCGCGATCTGGCGGCCGCCGGCGGCCACATCCTGTTTGTGGGCACCAAGAAGCAGGCGCAAGACGCGATCCGCGAAGAGGCGACGCGCTGCGGCATGTCCTACGTGCACAACCGCTGGCTCGGAGGCACCCTCACGAACTTTCAGACCATTCGCGCGAGCATCGAGCGGCTGCGCAAGCTCGAGGAGATGGAGAACGACCCGCGCATGATCGCGGCGCTGACCAAAAAAGAGATGCTCGGGCTGCGCCGGGAAAAAGAAAAATTGGAAAAGACGCTGGGCGGCATCAAAAACATGCGCAAGCTGCCGGACGCGATTTTCGTCATCGATCCCGATGTCGAGCGGATCGCGGTCTACGAAGCGCGCAAGCTCGGCATTCCAGTCGTCGCCGTGATCGACACTAACTGCGATCCGGACCTTGTCGACTACAAGATTCCGGGCAACGACGACGCGATTCGCGCCGTGCGTCTTTTCTGCTCGGCCATGGCCGACGCGGTTCTGGAAGGCAAGGCGCTGATGGAGCAGGCCGCGGCCGCAAAGGAGAAGGAAGAGGGGCACGCGGTCGAGCCCACCCGCCCGTCGGCGGAGCACCCCGTGGCGGAGAGCGGGATCGGGGGAAGCTAAGCGATGGAGGTCAGCGCCGCCACGATCAAAGCGTTGAGAGAAAAGACCGGCGCCGGTTTCATGGATTGCAAGAAGGCGCTGGCCGAGTCCGGCGGCGACCTCGACGCGGCGGTCGATTATCTCAGGCGAAAAGGGCTCGCGGCCGCGGCGAAGAAGGCCGGGCGCACCGCGGCCGAGGGGGCCATCGGCGCCTACATTCACGCGGGCGGTAAAATCGGAGTTCTGGTCGAGCTTAACTGCGAGACGGACTTCGTCGCGCGCACGGCAGAGTTTCAGGCGCTCCTTAAAGACCTGGCGATGCAGGTCGCGGCGGGAAACCCGAAGTACATCGCGCGCGAAGACATTCCGCGGGCGGAGCTCGAGCGCGAGCGGGAGATTTACCGTAGCCAGTCGCTCGACGCCAAAAAGCCGCAGGCGGTCATCGACAAAATCGTCGAGGGCAAATTGGGCCGTTACTATTCGGAGGTCTGCCTGCTCGACCAGCCCTTCATCAAGGATCCCGACAAAAAGGTCAACGATTTGATTCAGGAAGCGATTGCGCGCTTGCAGGAGAACATCGTCGTGCGGCGGTTTGTCCGCTTTCAGCTGGGAGATGACGGGGAAAGACCGTAACCGGTTCGCGGTTTGCGCGGGATGTCAAGGCCGGGCCTCAAATACAAGCGCGTCATCCTGAAAGTTACCGGGGAGGTCCTGGCGGGCACGCAGAGGTACGGGATCGACAGCCGCATGGTGCGCGGTTTCGCCGAGGAAATCAAAGAGGTTCACGAGAGCGGCTGCGAGATGGCGCTCGTGATCGGCGGCGGCAACATTTTCCGCGGGCTTGAGGGAACCGAAGAGGGGATGGAGCGGGCGACCGCCGACACGATGGGAATGCTCGCCACGGTGATCAACAGTTTGGCGCTGCAGGACGCGCTGGAAAAGATCGGCGTGTCCACGCGGGTCATGTCGGCGATCGAGATGCGCCAGGTCGCCGAGCCCTACATTCGGCGGCGCGCGACCCGGCACCTCGAGAAGGGCAGAGTCGTTCTGCTCGCCGGCGGGACTGGCAATCCCTACTTCACCACCGACACCGCCGCAAGCCTGCGCGCCATGGAAATCGGCGCGGAGGTGATTCTGAAGGCCACCAAGGTGGACGGCGTCTACGATGCCGATCCGCTGAAGTACCAGGGCGCCAAACGGTACGGCGAGCTCACCTATATCGAGGTCTTGAACAAAGAGCTCAAGGTCATGGATTCCACCGCGATTTCCTTGTGCATGGACAATCGCCTTCCGATCATCGTCTTCAACATCATGGAGAAGGGAAATATTCAAAGGGTGGTGCGTGGCGAGCCCATCGGGACGCTCGTCAGCGTGGGGAGTAGATGAACGAAGCTTTTTTCGCTGACCTCCAAAAAGAGGTGGAAAAAGCCGTTGCCGCGTTCCGCAAGGACCTTGCCAAGATCAGAACCGGAAGAGCCTCGACCGCTCTTCTGGAAGGCGTCGTGGTGGATTACTACGGCGCCTCCACGCCTCTCAACCAGCTCGCGACGCTCTCGGCGCCGGAACCGCGCCTGCTCGTGATCCAGCCTTACGACCGCAGCGCGATCGCCGCGATCGAAAAGGCGATCCTCAAGTCGGATCTCGGGCTCAACCCGACCAACGACGGCAAGTTGATACGGATCCCGATTCCGGAGCTAACCCAGGAACGGCGCAAGGAGCTCGTCAAGCACGTGAAGAAGGTCGCCGAGGAGTTTCGCATCTCGGTCCGTAACCATCGACGCGTCGCGATCGAAAAGCTCAAGGAGATGCACAAGAAAAAGGAGATCACGGAAGACGATCTCAAGCAGGCGCAAGAGCGCGTGCAAAAAATAGCCGACGAGTACATTGGCCGCATCGAGAAAGTACTCAAAGCCAAAGAAGACGAAATCATGGAGGTCTGAGGGCCTCTTCCTTCCCGCCCAAGCGTTTCCCCGTTAGCATGAATCTTAACGGCCTAGACAGGAGCCGCTTACCCAGGCATGTCGCGATTATCATGGATGGCAACGGGCGCTGGGCTCGGTCGCGCGGCAAAAGCCGCATTGCCGGCCACCGGCGCGGTACCAGCTCCGTGCGCGCGGTCGTCGAAACCAGCCGCAAACTCGGCATCCCGTTTCTGACGCTGTACGCGTTTTCCAGCGAAAACTGGTTGCGGCCCGAGGAGGAGGTGCGCGCCCTGATGGGACTGCTGCGCACGTACCTGGTTTCCGAGCGGCCGAAAATGATGCGCTACGGGATTCGCCTGCTCAGCATCGGCGACCGGGAACGCTTGCCGCCGCCGGTGCGCCGGGTGCTCGAACAGACGATCAAGCTGACGCGGCACAATCAGCGCATGACGGTGATCCTGGCGCTCAGCTATAGCGGGCGCGGGGACATTGTGAAAGCGGCCAGGGCGCTGGCGCAAAAAGTGCGCGACGGAGTGTGGCGCGCGGAGGACATCGACGATGCGGCGGTCGCGGCCCACACCGAGACGGCCGGTCTTCCCGACCCTGACCTGCTGATTCGCACGAGCGGCGAGATGAGGATCAGTAATTTTTTTCTCTGGCAGCTGCCCTATACCGAGCTTTATTTCACGCCCACGCTCTGGCCCGATTTTCGCGCCGATGAGTACATCAGCGCCTTGCGGGAATTTCAGCGCCGCCGCCGCCGGTTCGGTCTGACGGACGAACAGATCGGGCAGAGCCGCGCCCTCGCCAGCCTGCGTTAGGGTTTGGAATGCGCGCGCGGGTGACGACCGCCCTGGTGACGGTGCCCCTGTTGGTCCTGGTGATCGCCGCGGGCCAGCCGTGGCATTTCGCGTCGCTCGTGTTGGCCGTCACGTTCATTGCGCTGCGCGAATACTATCGCATCGTTTTTCCGGACTACTTGCAGGGAAGGCTCTTGGGACTGGTGCTCGGGCTTTTCGTCGCCTTCGGCATGATGGCCGCGCCGCCGGTCGATCCCATTTTGGTCCTGGTGATCAGCCTGCTGGCGAGCTTTATCATTTATCTCCTGCTGCAGGGTAAGCTCAGCACGCGCTTCGAGCGCTTGATGTTGACGCTCGTTGGCACTTTTTATTTGAGCTTTTTTATTCCCCATTTCATGTGGCTCTATGAGCTCAGAAACGGCAAAGAGTGGGTTTTTCTTGTCCTATCGGTTATTATGAGCGGGGACGCCGCGGCGTACTTTGTGGGAAGATCTTACGGCAGGCGCAAGCTCGCCGCCGAGCTAAGCCCGAACAAAACCGTCGAGGGGGCGTGGGCCAGCCTGGCCGCGGCCCTGGCCGCTGGGCTGATCGGCGGCCGCTATCTTTTGCCGGAAATATCGCTGGCGGAAAACGCTTTGGTTGCGGTGATTCTCAATGTCCTGGGCCAGCTTGGCGACCTCTTCGAATCGTGGATCAAACGGGTATTTTCGGTCAAAGATTCGGGCTCGTGGCTTCCGGGGCACGGCGGCATTTTGGATCGCATCGACAGTCTCATCTTTCCGACGGTGTTTACCACTTATTACGTGAGGCTTCTCCACTGATGAAGACGATCGCTGTGCTGGGCTCGACGGGCTCGATCGGCGTCAACACCCTCGATCTCGTCGAGCGCTTTCCGGATCTGTTTCGCGTGGGCGGGCTCGTCGCCGGACACAATATCCGACGCCTGGCGGCGCAGATCCGAAAGTTCGCGCCGCAGTGGGCCAGCATCCGCGACAAAGAAAACGTCGCCGCGTTAAAAAGGCTTCTCGGCAGGAGCAAAACCGAAATTCTTTGGGGCGAGGAGGGAGCCGTGCGCGTGGCGACGGCGCCCGACATCGATCTGGTCGTTGCCGCGATCGTCGGCGCGGCCGGCCTCGTGCCCACGCTCGAGGCGGTGCGCGCGAAAAAAGACGTCGCGCTCGCGAACAAGGAGGCGCTGGTGATGGCGGGCGAGATCTTTATGCGCGAAGCCAAAACGCACGGCGTGCGCCTGCTGCCCGTCGACAGCGAGCACAGCGCCATCTTTCAGTGTTTGCAGGGAAGCCGCAGGGAAGAGGTCGATCGCATCGTGCTGACGGCTTCCGGCGGGCCCTTTCTGCATACGCCGCTGGCGCGGCTCAAGGATGTGACGATCCAACAGGCGCTCAAGCATCCGAACTGGCGCATGGGGCCGAAGATCACCGTGGATTCGGCGACGATGATGAACAAAGGGCTGGAAGTCGTGGAGGCGCGCTGGCTGTTCGATCTCTCGCCGTCGCAGACCGAAGTCCTCATTCATCCCGAAAGCATCGTCCATTCCATGGTGCGCTATCGCGACGGCTCGGTCATCGCGCAGCTCGGGATTCCCGACATGCGCATCCCGATCGCGTACGCGCTTTCCTGCCCCGAACGGCTGCACGTGAACTTGCGGCCGCTCGACCTAAGCCGCCAGCGGCGGCTTACGTTTCTGCCCGTCGAGAAGCGGCGCTATCCCGCGCTTGAGCTTGCGTACCGCGCGCTCGGCGTCGGCGAAGGCATGCCCGCGGTGCTCAACGCGGCGAACGAGGTTGCCGTCGGCGCGTTTTTAGGAAAGCGCATCGGCTTTCGCGCCATTCATCACGTGATCGCGCGGACGATGGCGGACTATCCCGGGCTGGCGCGCGACGGCCTGGAAGGGATTCTCGGACTGGACCGTTGGGCGCGCAAGCGGGCAACCGAGATCATCGACCGGATAAGGAGCTAAAATGGGCGACGTCATTTACGCGGGCGTCTCGGCGGTGCTCGGCCTCGGCATTTTGATCGTGATTCACGAGCTGGGTCATTTCCTCGTGGCCAAGAAGGCCGGGGTCGGGGTGCTCACCTTTTCCGTGGGCTTCGGCCCGAAGCTCTGGGGCCGCAGGATCAACGAGACCGAGTACGTGATCAGCTCGTTTCCGCTGGGCGGCTACGTGAAAATGGTGGGCGAGGATCCGGAGGAAGAAGTCAAAGAAATCGATATCAGCAAGTCCTTCTCGCACAAGAGCCTCGGCGCGCGCGCGGCGATCGTCGGCGCCGGGCCGCTCTTCAACCTCCTTCTTGCCGCCGTCATTTTTTCCGCCACCTTCATGTGGGTCGGCGTTCCGGCGCTGACGACGCGGGTCGGCTCGGTCGAGGCGGACACGCCGGCGGCCAAGGCGGGGCTCCAAAAAGGCGACCGCATTTTGGCGATCGACGGAGAGGGGGTGGAAAAATGGGAGGAGCTTTCCGAGAGGATCAAGGCAAGCGGCGGCAGGCGGCTCACGCTCACGATCGAGCGGGAAGGCCGCCGGATCGACCTCCAGGTCCAGCCCGTCATTCGCGAGGGCAAAACCGTCTTCGGCGAAAGGCAAGACGTCTGGATCATCGGCATCGCAAGCGATGTCGAGATGCGCAAAAGCGATCCCGTGACCGCGCTCGCGCAGGGATTCTACCGGACCGGCGAGTATGCCGTTTTGACCGTCGTCGGGCTGTTCAAAATGATCACCGGGACGGTGTCGCCGAAAAATATCGGCGGGCCGTTGATGATCGCGCAGGTCGCCGGGCAGCAGGCGCAAGAGGGGCTCGGGAGCTTCTTTTTCTTCCTCGCGCTTTTGAGCGTCAATCTCGGCGTCTTGAACCTTTTGCCGATCCCGGTTCTCGACGGCGGCCATCTTTTCTTCTTTCTTATGGAATGGCTGATCGGGCGTCCCGTCGAGATCAAGTATCGGGAAAGAGCCCAGCAGATCGGCATTTTTATCCTGATCCTCATCATGATGTACGCGTTTTACAACGACGTGACGAGATTCTTCGAGGGGTGAGCTGCGGACGGGCACCCGCTTCGTCGCCGAGCGCTAAAGGCCGGCCGTGAAGGTTCTAGGAATCGATACAGCGACGCGGATTGCGAGCGCCGCGGTTCTCGACGGCGGGCGCGTTGTTGCCGAGGCAACCTCCCAGGAAGGCGAAGCGCGTCCGGGGGGCCGTGGCAACCACGCCGAGACGTTGATTCCGCTGATCGATGCCGTGTTGCAAAAGGCGGCGGTCGCTTGCGAGCAGCTGGACGCCATCGCCGTGTCGATCGGCCCGGGATCTTTCACCGGCATCAGAATCGGCCTGAGCGTGGCCAAGGGTCTCGCGTACCAGGGCGCGGCCGCCGTGGTCGGAGTGCCCACGTTGGCCGCGATCGCGGCGCGCGTGGACGACTGGGAGAGCCTGATCTGCCCGCTTCTCGACGCGCGCAAGGGGGAAGTCTACGCCGGCCTGTTCAGCCGGCGCGGACGCGATCTCGAGCGCCTTTCAGAAGACGCCGTCGAGCCCGTGGCGGCGACCATCGAGAAAGTCTTGGCCCAAAGCGGCGCGCAGCCGTGTTTGTTCGTGGGAGACGGGGTCAGGATGTACGGGGAACTCATTCGCCGCGCGCTCGGCGAAAAAGCGCTGCTCAGCTCCGGCGACCGCTATGTCTCGACCGCGGCGAGCGTTGCGCGCCTCGGCCAAGCGCGCATCGAAACTTGCGGCCGTGATTCCCTCGAGTCGCTGGCGCCGCTTTACCTTCGTCCTGCCGAAGCGGAATTTTCCCGCCGCTAGCCGCCGCGGGAGAGCCGTCGAGCCGTCCTTCTGATTGACAAAGGTAGGACCCTGGGATACGTTTATTCGCAAATTCGACATCAGGAGGACCTTTATGGAGAGAAGAGAAGAAGAGTTAATCCTCTCTCTCGTGGATAGGGACCCTGAGCTGAGACGGTTTTACGAAGAGCACCAAGAATTTGAAAAGCAACTGATGAATTTTCAGCATCGCGCGCATTTGACCGCCGCAGAGGAAATCGAAAAAAAACGCATTCAGAAGCTTAAACTTGCCCGCAAGGACAAGATCATGGAAATTTTAGGGCGTTACCGGCACGCCCAGTGCAAGGAGTAGGAATGAAGAGGACCGGAGCGGAAATTCTGGTCGAGATGCTCAAGCGCGAGGGGGTCAAGGTCGTTTTCGGCATCCCCGGCGGCGTCGTCCTGAAGATTTTCGACGTTCTCTACCAGCAGAAGGACGTCGAGCTTGTGCTGACGCGCCATGAGCAAGGGGCGGCGCACATGGCGGAAGGTTACGCGAAGGCGACGGGCAAGGCCGGGGTCGTGCTCGTCACCTCGGGGCCGGGCATGACGAACATCGTAACCGGACTCGCCGACGCGTTTATGGATTCGGTCCCGCTGGTTGCGATCACCGGCCAGGTTTCGACAAGCCTGATCGGCAACGACGCGTTCCAGGAGGCGGATAACGTCGGCATCAGCCGCCCGTGCACGAAGCATAACGTTCTCGTGAAGGACGTGAACGACTTGGCGCAGACGATCAAGGAAGCGTTTTACATTGCCACGACCGGCAGGCCCGGGCCGGTTTTGGTCGACATTCCCAAAGACGTCAGCACCGAAAAGGCCGATTTCAAATATCCCGAGCGAGTTTACCTGCGCGGCTACAATCCGACTTACGAGGGCAACAAGCATCAGGTGCGCCAGGCGGCCGAAGCGATCGTCAAGGCGAAAAGGCCGGTCATTTACGTCGGCGGCGGAGCGCTTTTTGCCGAGGCCGCGCAGGAGATTTTAGAGCTGGCCGAACTCACGCACATTCCCGTGACCATGACCTTGATGGGGCTGGGGAGCTTTCCCGGCACGAATTCGCTCTCGCTGGGAATGCTCGGAATGCACGGCGGGTACTGGACGAATATGGCGATGCATCACGCCGATCTCCTGATCGCCGTGGGAGCGCGCTTTGACGACCGGGTCACGGGCAAGCTCTCCGATTTTTGTCCCGAAGCGCGCGTGATCCACATCGATATCGATCCCACGTCCATCAAAAAGAACGTCCACGCGCACATTCCCATCGTGGGCGACGTGAAAGCGGTGCTGCGGCAGTTGAACGTGCTGTTGCGCTCGATGAACGGCCATCAGCGCGAGACGCGAGAGCAAAGGGCGCCGTGGCTCAAGCAGATCGAGGAATGGAAGCGGAGCCATCCGTTGCGCTACCAGCAAGACGACAACGTCATCAAACCACAATTTGTCATCGAAAAAGCGTACGAGCTGACCAAGCACGAAGCGATCGTCGCAACCGACGTGGGGCAGCATCAAATGTGGGCCGCGCAGTACTTTAAGGGGAGTCGCCCGCGCACGTTCATCACCTCGGGGGGGCTCGGCACGATGGGCTTCGGGTTTCCGGCGGCGCTGGGCGCGCAGAAGGCGTATCCGGAGCGCACCGTTCTGTGCGTCACGAGCGAGGGAAGCTTTCAGATGAATCTGCAGGAGCTCGCCACGGCGGTGGAGCAGAAGCTGCCGGTCAAGATTCTGCTGTTGAACAACCAGTTCCACGGCATGGTGCGCCAGTGGCAGGATCTGTTCTACGAAGGACGCTACGCGGCCAGTTACCTGGGCAACATCCCCGATTTTGTCAAGCTGGCCGATGCCTACGGCGTGCTCGGGCTGCGCGCGCTCAAGCCGCACGAGGTCGAGGGCGTTTTACGCGAAGGGCTAAAGCACAGGGGCCCGGTGCTGATGGATTTTCACACCGACCCTTTCGAGAATTGCTACCCGATGATCCCCGCGGGCGGGGCCCATCACGAAATGATTCTGGAAGATCCTCCGGAGCTCAGAAAAGGGCAGCGCGGCGGCGCCGTGAAGAAGAAGGTCGAGGAGGGCGAAGGCGTTCTTCCCGCCTGAAGCGCGCCGCATGGAGCACATCATATCGGTTTTGGTGGAGAACAAGTTCGGCGTGTTGGCGCGCGTCGCGGGCTTGTTCAGCGCGCGCGGCTACAATATCGAGAGCCTGTCGGTGGCGCCGACGCTGGACCCCACGACCTCGATGATCACGATCGTCACTCAGGGAGACGATCGGATTATCGAGCAGATCATGAAGCAGCTCAACAAGGTCATCGAGGTCCTGAAGGTGGTCGATCTCACCGAGGTCGACTATGTGGAGCGCGAGACGGCGCTCATCAAAGTCAACGCGCGGCCCGAGCATCGGGACGAGGCGATTCGGATTTGCGACATCTTTCGCGCCAAGATTGTCGATTCCACCCCGCACACCTACACGATCGAGATTACCGGAGACGCGGACAAGCTCGAGGCGATCATCAATTTGCTCAAGCCGCTCGGAATCAAGGAGCTGGTGCGGACCGGCCGGGTGGCGATGGCCCGCGAAGCGGCCAAAGCCGCCAGGCGAAACGGGGCGGCGGTAAAAGCCTAGACGCTTGCCGGTCTTGCGGTTGCCGACGCGCCTTCGTCGCTACTCCGACCCGCTCAAGGCCAAGTAACCGGGCGATCGTTCGCGGCCTTGTCACAAGCGCTGGTTGACAGCCAAGCTTGGGACTCGATATCCTGACCGAAACCAAGGAGTACGTACGATGCAGGTCTATTACGACAGGGATGCGGACCTCGGTTATCTGCGGGGCAAGCGGGTGGCGGTTCTCGGCTATGGAAGCCAGGGGCACGCGCACGCCAACAACCTCAGGGACTCGGGCGTGGACGTGGTCGTCGGGCTCAAGCGCGGCAGCAACTCATGGCCGAAGGCCGAAAGCATGGGGCTTAAAGTGATGGAGACTGCGGCGGCGGTCAAAGCGGGCGACATCGTCATGGTCCTTCTGCCCGACGAGCTTCAGGGAGAGGTCTACGAAAACGATGTCAAGCCGGGGCTCAGGCGCGGAAACTATCTCGCGTTCGGTCACGGATTCAACATTCACTTCAAGCGCATCGTGCCGCCGCCGGACGTCAATGTTTTTATGGTCGCGCCCAAGGGGCCGGGTCACTTGCTGCGCAGCGAATTCGAAAAGGGCAGAGGCGTGCCGTGTCTCCTGGCCGTCCATCAAGACCCCTCCGGCGACACCAAGCAGGTGGGGTTGGCGTACGCGAGCGCGATCGGCGGCGGGCGCGCCGCGGTGATCGAGACCACCTTCAAGGACGAGACCGAGACGGATCTCTTTGGCGAACAGGCGGTGCTGTGCGGCGGCCTGACGTCGCTGATCCAGGCGGGTTACGAGACGCTGGTGGAGGCCGGTTATCCTCCCGAAATGGCCTACTTCGAATGCGTCCACGAGGTTAAGCTGATCGTCGACCTGATCTACGAGGGCGGTCTGGCGAACATGCGCTATTCGATCAGCAACACCGCGGAGTACGGCGATCTCACGCGCGGCAAGCGCGTCATCGGTCCCGAGGTCCGCCGGGCGATGCAGGAGCTTCTCAGAGACATTCAGTCGGGGAAATTCGCCGAGGAGTGGATCAACGAGTATCGTTCGGGCCTGCATCGCTTCAACGAGCTTAGAAAAGAAGCGCAAAGCCACCCGCTCGAGCAGGTGGGCGCCCAGCTCAGATCCATGATGCCCTGGCTCGCGCAGAACCGGCTCGTCGATCGGAGCAGGAACTAGAGGATCACCCGGCCCGACGGCGTTACGCGCCGCGCGGGAGCGAGCTATGAGGATCGCCAAGGAAGGCTATCCGCTGATCATCGCGGCGGCCAGCGTCGGCCTGGTCGCGTTTTTCCTCGGCTGGCAGCCGATCGCCGTCCTGGCGGCGGCGATCGCGCTTGTTCTCGGCGGTTTCTTTCGCGATCCGGAGCGCCGCCCGCCGCGCGGCGAGGGGCTGGTGGTTGCGCCGGCGGACGGCAGGATCGTGGCGCTCCGAAACGCAGGGGAAATGGGGACGCAAGTGAGCATCTTTTTGTCGCCGCTCGACGTTCACGTCAACCGCTCGCCGATCGACGGCGCGGTGGAACAGGCGCGCTACGAGCGGGGAAAGTTCCACGCCGCTTTTCGCGACAAGGCGTCGCAATACAACGAGCGGAACACGATCGACCTGGTGAGCCCGCGGGGCAAACGGCTCCGGGTCGTGCAGATCGCGGGCGTATTGGCGCGCCGCATCGTCTGCTATGTGAAACCGGGAGACTCGCTGCAGGCCGGGCAGCGATTTGGGTTGATCATGTTCGGGTCCAGGGTCGATCTGTTTATCCCTGTGGGCGCGGAGATCCGCGTCAGCGAGGGCCAGCGGGTCAGGGCCGGCGAAACGATCGTGGGAAGGCTTCCATGAACGCGTTTGAGGAGCCGGGCCAGCGCGAGTCTTCCGTCCGCAAAGTGCGGATGTTTCCGAGAAAAGCGTACCGCGTCGGCTTTCGGCGACGCGTGCATTCCGCGCAGCTCAAAAAGGGCATCTACATCATTCCCAGCCTGTTCACGACCGGCAACCTGATCTGCGGCTTTTTCTCCCTGATCTCGACCTTTAACGGGCAGTATCTTCAGGCCGCGATGTTCATCATTTTCGCCCACCTGCTCGACGGGCTCGACGGCGCGGTCGCGCGGCTGACGCGCGCCACGAGCCAGTTCGGGGTCGAGTTTGATTCGCTCGCGGATCTGGTCTCTTTTGGGGTCGCGCCGGCGGTGCTCGTGTATTACTGGGCGCTGGTTCCGTGGAAGACCTGGGGCTGGCTTGCCGCGTGTCTGTTCGTCGTGTGCGGGGCGTTGCGCCTGGCGCGTTTCAACGTCCAGATCCGCTCCGCCGAGAAGAGCCATTTTGTCGGTCTTCCGATTCCCGCGGCGGCGGAGATGATCGCCGCGACCGTGTTGATGTACTACTACTTGGGCGGCGAGGGGGCGGCGAACAAGGAAATTATTTTGCTGTCGGTGATCTACGCGCTTGCGGCGCTCATGGTGAGCAACTTTACCTATTTGAGCCTCAAGCAGGTCAAGCTCAAGAAGCGCCATCCGCTGCAGAGCCTGTGGATATTGCTTTCCGCGGCTTTGATCATTAAACTGGCGATCATCATGCCGCAGGTGATGTTTTTCACGACGTTTTTATTGTATACGCTGTCGGGGCCGCTGTTATGGTGCGTGGAGCTGTATCGTCGGCAACGGGCAAAGAGGGCTGAGGTCGCAGGAGCCGTCTAGTTTTACAGCCTTTGAATCCCAGCTCTTGTTCGATACTCCCGTTGGCCCCGCCGCGGGAGTTTTTTTTTGTGGAGGAAAGAACATGACGGATCGAGCGGATAAGGAAAAAGTCGTGCGGATATTCGATACCACGCTCCGCGACGGCGAGCAGTCTCCAGGCGCGAGCATGACCGTGGACGAGAAGCTGGTGATCGCGCGGCAGCTGGAAAAATTGCGCGTCGATGTCATCGAGGCGGGGTTCGCCGCTTCCTCGGAAGGGGATTTCGAGTCGGTCGAGCGGATCGCGAAGGAGGTCAGGCACCCGATGGTGCTCAGCCTCGCGCGCGCGCAGGAGGGGGACATCAAAAAGGCGCTGAAGGCGGTTGAGAAAGCGAGCCGTCCGGGCATTCACATCTTCATCGCGACGTCGGATATCCACATGAAGCACAAGCTGAGGATGTCGCGGAGCGAGGTTCTCGACGCCGCCGTGTGGGCGATCAGCTACGCGAAAAAGCACATGGATTATATCGAGTTTTCCGCCGAAGACGCCTCGCGAAGCGACTGGGAGTTTCTCGTGCAGGTTTACAGCGAGGCGATCCGCGCGGGCGCGCAAACGTTGAACGTGCCTGACACCACCGGCTACGCGATTCCCTCGGAGTTCGGCGCCCTGGTCCGCTACCTGATCGAAAACACCGAGGGCGGAAAAGACGTCACCTGGAGCGCGCACTGTCACAACGACCTGGGCTTGGCGGTCGCCAACTCGCTGGCGGCGGTCGCCAATGGCGCGCGCCAGGTCGAGTGCACGATTAACGGCATCGGCGAGCGCGCCGGGAACACCTCGCTGGAAGAGGTCGTGATGTCGCTCAAGACGCGCCACGATCTGTTCGGCCTTCACACCAACATCGTGACCGAGCAGATCTATCCGACGTGCCGGCTGGTTTCGCAAATCACTGGAATTCCGATTCCGATCAACAAGCCGATCGTCGGCTACAACGCGTTTGCTCACGAGGCCGGCATCCACCAAGACGGCGTGCTCAAGCAGAAGCAGACTTACGAGATCATGACGCCGGAGTCCGTCGGCATCACAGGCAATCGGCTGGTCATGGGAAAACACTCGGGCCGCCATGCGTTCAGCGAGCGGTTGAAGGAGCTCGGCTTTAATCTCAACAAGATCGACATGAACCGCGCCTTTCTGCGCTTTAAGGATCTGGCCGACAAGAAAAAGGAGATCTACGACGAGGACATCGAAGCGATCGTGGCGGAAGAGGTTTTGCGGCTTCCGGGCAAGCCCGATCGCTACGAGCTTCTCTATCTGAACGTCAATTCAAGCACGCACGCGCTCCCGTCGGCGACGGTCAAGATGCGCGTCGACGGCCAGGAAGTCGTGGAGCACGCGACCGGCGACGGCATCGTCGACGCCTGTTACAAGGCGATCAGCAAAATTGCCGGGTCGCGCTCCCGGCTCGTGCGCTACAGCGTCAAGGCGATCACGGGCGGGACCGACGCGCAGGGCGAAGTCTCGTGTCTGATCGAGGACGGCAACATGCAGGTCTCGGGGCAGGGCGCGCACACGGACATCATCATGGCGAGCGCGCTCGCCTATATCAACGCGCTCAACAAAGCGGAGTATCGCAAGCACTATCGCGAGCTGGTGGCGAAGGAGGGACCGTGAGCTACACGGTTGCCGTGCTCGCCGGCGACGGCATCGGGCCCGAGGTCACGCGGGAAGCGACGGCCACGCTGGAGCACGTCGCCGGGATTTGCGGGTTTCAAGTGAAGCTCGAAGAGGGGCTGGTCGGCGGCGCCGCCATCGACGCGTACGGAAAGCCGCTCACCGAAAGCGTCCTGGAGCTGGCGAAAAGGAGCGACGCGGTTCTTCTCGGAGCGATGGGCGGGCCCAAGTGGGACGCGCTCGACTATTCGGTTCGGCCCGAGCGCGCTTTGCTTGCGCTGCGCCAGGAACTGGGGCTGTTTGCGAATCTGCGGCCGGTCAAGCTTTTTAGCGCGTTGGCCTCGGCTTCGACTTTGAGACGCGAGGTGGTCGAGGGCACGGATCTGCTCGTGGTGCGGGAGCTCACGGGAGGGATCTACTTCGGGGAGCCCAAGGGAGTGACCGCGCTCCCCGATGGGACCGAGCGCGGAGTGAATACGGAAGTCTACACGACGCCGGAGATCGAGCGCATCGCGCGCGTCGCCTTTGAAGCCGCGCGCCGACGGCGCGGGAAAGTCACGTCGGTGGACAAAGCCAACGTTCTCGAGGCGAGCGAGCTTTGGCGCAAAGTCGTCACGCGGGTCCACGAGCGCGAGGGCTTTCGGGACGTTCGCCTCGAGCACATGCTGGTCGACAATTGCGCGATGCAGCTCATCCGCGAGCCCAAGCAATTCGACGTGATCCTTACGACCAACATGTTCGGCGATATTTTAAGCGACGAGGCGGCGATGCTGACAGGGTCCATCGGCATGCTGCCCTCGGCCAGCCTCGGCGGCAGAGTCGGCATGTACGAGCCGGTGCACGGCAGCGCGCCCGATCTGGTCGGCAAGGATGCCGCCAATCCGCTGGCGAGTATCCTCACGGTGGCCATGATGTTGCGCCATTCTCTGGCGCAGCCTGAGGCGGCCGCGCTGATCGAAGGCGCGGTTGAGAAGGTTCTCAACGACGGCTATCGCACGCCGGATATTCATAGCGGCGGCGGCACGCTCGTCGGCTGCCGCGAGATGGGCCGGCTGGTGCGCGAAAACATCGAGTCGAAATAGCAGGCAAGATGGCGAAAGAAAGTTATTCGGTGGCGATCGTCGGCGCGACCGGCGCGGTGGGGGAGCAGATGCGCGAGGTCTTGGAGGAGAGGCTTTTTCCGGTCGGCGAGCTCAGGCTGTTGGCTTCCGAGCGCTCCGCGGGACAGTTTCTCGAGTTTCGCTCGGAAAGGCTGCGCGTCGAGGTGCTGAGGGAGGGCTCTTTTGAGGGCATCGACATCGCGCTGTTTTCCGCCGGCCGATCGGTGAGCGAAAAATACGTGCCGCAGGCGGTTGCGGCCGGCGCGATCGTCATCGACAACAGCCCGCAGTTTCGCCTGGACGCCGACGTGCCGCTCGTGGTGCCGGAGGTCAACGCCGGCGAGATCGGCCGTTACCGCGCGCGCGGCATCATCGCCAATCCCAACTGTTCCACGATCCAGATGGTCGTTGCGCTAAAGCCGATCCACGACGCCGCGCGCATTCGCCGGGTCGTCGTTTCCACCTATCAGTCGGTTTCCGGAGCCGGCCGCATGGCGATGGAGGAGCTGAGCGAGCAAACGATTGCGATCTTCAACGGCCGCGACCTCCCGCGACAGAAATTTCCTCACCAGATCGCGTTTAACTGCATCCCGCACATCGACGCGTTCCTGGAAAACGGCTACACGCGCGAAGAAATGAAAATGGTGCACGAGACGCGCAAAATCCTAAACGAGCCCAACCTCGGGATCACCGCGACAACGGTGCGAGTGCCCGTGTTCTGCGGCCACTCGGAGTCGATCAATGTGGAGACCGAAAAGAAGCTGACCGCGGCCGAAGTCCGCGCGCTCTTGCGCGAGGCTCCCGGCGTGCTCGTGTGTGACGATCCCGCGCACAACGTTTACCCGACGGCGATCGACGCGGTCGGAAAAGAGGCCACCTACGTCGGCAGGATTCGCGAGGACGAATCGATCCCGAACGGCATCAATCTGTGGGTCGTGGCCGACAACCTGCGCAAGGGGGCCGCTCTAAACGCCGTCCAGATCGCCGAGATTCTCGTTCGCGACTACCTCTGAGGACTGACCGTGAGCGCGGCGCGGCCGTGACGCTGCGCGCGCTTGATCGTTTATGAACGTCAAGCTCACGCTAGAGTACGACGGCACGGACTATTATGGCTGGCAGATCCAACCCGACCGGGCGACGGTCCAGGAAGCGGTCGAGCGCGCGCTCGCGCAGATCCTGGGCGCACCCGTGCGCGTTTGCGGCGCCGGGCGAACGGACGCCGGCGTGCATGCGCTCGGCCAGACCGCGCACTTTGAGTGCGCCAAGCCGGTCGACCTGAAACGGCTGCAAAAAGGGCTGAACGCGCTGCTCCGTCCGGCGATCGTCGTGAAGGCGGCGGAGGCCGCTTCGGGCACGTTCGACGCGCGCCGCGACGCGCTGAGCCGGGTTTACCAGTATCGGATCTGGAACTGCCCCTGGCCGTCCGCTTTTTACGCCCGCTACTCGTGGCACGTGCACCAGGCGCTCGACTGGACGGCGATGGCGGAAGCGGCGCGGGCGATCATCGGCGAGCACGATTTTTCTTCGTTTCGGGCGGCCGGTTGCGACGCCAGTCACGCCGTAAGAAAAGTGTGCGCGAGTTCGGTCCGCCGGGAGCGCGATTTCATCGTCTATGAAATCGAGGCGAGCGCGTTTTTGCGTCACATGGTGCGCAACATCGTCGGAACGCTGGTTCTGGTGGGCCGGGGCGAGCTTTCGGTTGCGGGCTTTTCTGACATTCTCAAGTTGCGCGATCGGTCGCGCGCGGGCCCGACGGCGCCGGCCCGCGGGCTTTTTCTCGTCGAGGTGAAATACGAGACGGACGGGTCGGGCCTGCGCGGTTCAGGGCCGTAGCCGCGGCTTGGCGCTTGCCGCGCCCACAACCAAAAGATATCATTCGTTGACAAAGGAGAAATCGACGATGGCAGATCGTTCCGGTCGCACGCTTTACGAAAAAATTTGGGACGCCCACGTGGTCGATCGACTGCCGACCGGCCAGACCCAGCTGTTTATCGGCCTTCATCTCGTGCACGAAGTGACGAGCCCGCAGGCTTTCGAGATGCTGCGCGAGAAGGGACTGCAGGTCGCCTTTCCGGAGAGGACTTTCGCGACCGCCGATCATATCGTGCCGACCGATCTGCGCACGCGTCCGTTCCTGGACGCGGAAGCGGAGCAGATGATGGCCGCGCTGGAAGCGAACGCGAGGGAGTTCGGCCTCGAATTTTACGGCCTGGACAGCGACCGGCAGGGGATCGTGCACGTGATCGGCCCGCAGCTCGGCCTCACGCAGCCGGGAATGACCCTGGCGTGCGGCGACAGCCATACGAGCACTCACGGGGCTTTTGGAACGCTGGCTTTCGGCATCGGCACGACGCAGATCCGCGACGTGCTGGCCACCCAAACGCTCGCGATGGACAAGCTCAAGGTGCGTCGGATCAACGTGACTGGAAAGCTCGCCGTCGGTGTCTACCCCAAGGATGTCATCTTGGCGATCATCCGCAGACTGGGCGTGGGAGGCGGCAAAGGCTACGCGTACGAGTACGGCGGACCCGTCATGGACGAGATGTCGATGGAAGGGCGGATGACCGTCTGCAACATGAGCATCGAGGGTGGAGCCCTGGTCGGCTATGTGAATCCGGATGCCACGACTTTTGCGTATTTGCGCGGCCGGCCTTTTGTCCCGAAGGGCGAAGGCTTCGAGCGCGCCGTCGCCTACTGGAAATCGGTCGCCTCCGACGCCGACGCGCGCTATGACGACGTCGTCGACATCGATGGGGCGACCATCGAGCCGACCGTAACCTGGGGCATCAATCCGGGGCAGGCGCTCGGTATCACCGAGAAGCTTCCCGATCCCGAGGGTCTGCCGGACCCGGCCGGAGCGCGCCGCGCCTACGAGCACATGGCGCTTAAGCCCGGCGCGCCGATCCTGGGAACGCCGATCGATGTCGCGTTTATCGGGTCGTGCACGAATTCTCGACTTTCCGATTTGCGCGAGGCGGCAAGGATCGTTCAGGGGCGCAAGGTTCACCCGCGCGTGCGCGCGCTCGTGGTTCCGGGCTCGCAGGAAGTCAAGGCGCTCGCGGAAAAGGAAGGCTTGGATCGAATCTTTCGCGAGGCCGGTTTTCAGTGGCGCGCAGCCGGCTGCTCGATGTGTCTCGGGATGAATCCGGATCAGCTCAAAGGGAGGGAGGTCTGCGCCTCCTCGTCCAACCGAAACTTCATCGGCCGCCAGGGAAGCCCGGGCGGGCGCACGATCCTGATGAGCCCGGCGATGGTGGCGGCGGCGGCAATCGAGGGCGCGGTCGCCGATGTGCGCGAGTACTTGTGAGCAATCGGGGAGGGAACGAATCCGGACGCCCCAGGGCGGAGCCGAGCCCTCGCGCAATAGCCTGGGCGGTCCGCCCGTGATTCGGCGCGCCCGACCGGCGGGCGCAGAGCGCAACCAAGAACAGCAGCGACAGAGAGGTTAAGATGGGAACGGGGAGTCAAATCATCCGCGTCGCGGGAAAGGCGGTGGCCGTGCGCGGCGACGATATCGATACCGACAGGATCATCCCGGCGCGCTATATGAAGGAGATCACGTTTTCGCGCATGGGCGAGTATCCGTTTTATGACGAGCGCTTCGACGCTTCGGGAAAGCCCAAGAAACATCCCTTCAATGATCCGCGCTACCGCGACGCCTCGCTTTTGTTCGTCAACAAGAATTTCGGCTGCGGGTCGTCGCGCGAGCACGCGCCGCAGGCTCTTTACCGATTCGGGATTCGCGCCGTCGTCGGGGAATCGTTCGCGGCGATCTTCGCGGGCAACTGCGTGATGATGGGAATGCCGATCGTGACGGTGGCGCAAAGCGTCATGGAGGAGCTACAGCGGACCGCGGAGGCACAGCCCGAGATTGTCTATCGGTTGGATCTCGAGAAAAAGACGCTTTCTTGGAACGGGCGGGAAGTCGGGTGCGAGATTCCCGAAAGCCACCGCCAGGCCCTCCTTCAGGGCACCTGGGATTCAACTTCCATGTTGCTCGCCAACATGGACAAGATTCGCCGAGTGGCGGAGCGCTTGCCCTACATCGGCGGGTTCAGAAGCTAGCGGCGAGAGCCTAGAGCGCAAGGCGCGGCAGCGCTCTTTTTTCAAAAAGATCGAACTGTTTGAGATCCGGCGCGGCCACGCCGATAATGAGCGTGCTCAGGCCCGACTGAAAAAAGCCGTTGATCTTGTCCGCGCACTGTTCGGGCGAGCCCACCAGATAGGTCTTTTCGACATCGCCCCTTACGGCACCGTAGTAGCGCCTGAGATAGCCGGCGAGGACTTCGGCGGCGCGCGCTCGGTCGTCGTCGAGCGCCATGAACGTGAGCCCCGCCTTTTCGATCGCCGCCGGACTACGGCCGCTCTGTTCGGCCAGGGCGGCGATCTCGGACCAGATGGCGCCGAAGTTGGGCACGCCGGAGCTGCCGCAGATAAACCCGTCTGCCAGACGGGCGATACGCCTGAGCGCGGCGCGAGTCCCGCCGCCGCCCATCCAAATCGGCGGGTGCGGCGACTGGATCGGCCGGGGGCCGACCGTCGCCTCCTTCAGGCTAAAAAATTTTCCCGTATGCGAGACCGGCGCTCCCGTCCAGAGCTTTTTTAGGAGTAGAACCGTTTCCTCCGCGCGGGAGCCCCGGTGCTCGAAGGGAACGCCGGCCGCAAGAAAATCCGCTTCCCTGCTCCCCACGCCGATACCGAGGATGAGCCGGCCGCCGGAAAGAAAATCCAGCGTCGCCGCGGTCTTTGCGAGAATCGCCGGCTGGCGCGTGGCGGCGAGCAGAACCGAGGTTCCGAGCCGGACGGTTTTTGTCACGGCCGCCGCAGCCGCAAGCGCCGTGAGCGGTTCGAGGTTGTCGTAGGCGATCCGGTCGAGAACCCAGAGAGAGTGCGCGCCAAGCTCCTCGGCGCGGCGCGCGAAGTTGGCGAGGTAGCAAGGATCGATTTCCGGCGCGGGGTTGACGAAACAAAATCCGACTTGGCTCATGGCGCCTCCTGAAAGGCACGAGTAAAAGCTCTCATATAACGGCGCGCCTATTTTTGCCAGCCCATCCGGGCCGGGCGCAGCTTCGTTTGTGTGCGCCGCAAGTCCCGGAACGCCCGCGCGCGTGGGACCTTCGTTGCATTGGCGGCGGAAAAAAGTTACAAAAAGGCAAACTTATTTTCCGCCGATTTTTTTCCCGAGGTCAAGCCTGATGGCAAACAAGTGGGATGAGAGAAAAAAGGCTCTCGAGGACGAGTATTTTGTCAAAAAGGAAAAGGAGCTGATCGCGAAACTGAAAGCCAAGCAGGCCACGGACAAGGAAGCGGAAGGGAAACCGTGGTACATGCGCTGTCCGAAGTGCGGCGAGCCGTTGAAGGAGCGAAGCTTTACCAAGGTTGTCGTCGATCAGTGCACCGGCTGCGGCGGGATCTGGTTTGATCCCGGCGAGGTCGAGCAGGTCGCCAAGAAAGACGAAGCCGGCTGGCTGGGAAAGCTGTGGCAGAAGATTGGCTAGAGTGAAGAGAAAAAAACGGACGGGAGCGATCATGCAGACGAGGCGAAGCGGTGCGGCGATCTGGTTGGCGGCCATCGGCGGGGCATGGCTGGCGCTCGCGCACGGCGCGGCGGAGCTTTACCGGTCAAACGAGCGGCTCGGAATCGCGTGGGCGCAAGACGATCTTCAGTCGAAACGGATCGTGCCGTATGTGCCCACGCCGCAGGACGTTGTCGAAAGAATGCTGGAGATGGCGGAGGTGAAGAAGGGAGACGTCGTCTACGATCTGGGCTCGGGCGACGGGAGAATCGTCGTCACCGCGGCAAAAAAGTACGGCGTCAAGGCGGTGGGGTTTGAAATCGATCCGGAGAGAATCAAGGAATCGCATGAAAACATTGAAAAGGCCGGGGTCGGCCACCTGGTCGAGATTCGCCAGCAGGACATCTTGACCGTAGACGTGAGCCCGGCGTCGGTGGTCACGATGTATCTGTTGCCGGACGTCAACCTGAAACTCAGGCCGACGCTTTTGCGCCAGCTCAAGCCGGGCTCGAGAATTGTCTCGCATGATTTCGATATGGGGGACTGGAAGCCCGATCGCACCGAAAAGATCAAAGACTCGTCGGGCTGGGATCATACGCTTTATCTGTGGCGGATTCCCGCCCGCAAGTGATGGGTGAATCGGCGTGAGTCTCGTTCTGCTCGCGAGCGGCGTTTTGGCGATTCTCGTCGCGAGCTATTTCGCCTACGGCCGCCTGGTTGCGCGCCCGTTCGGGCTGAACGATCGTAATCCGACGCCGGCTTGCCTGATCAACGACGGCGTCGACTACGTGCCGGCAAAGGCGCGGTTTCTTTTCGGCCAGCATTTCTCGGCGATCACCGCCGCCGGCCCGATCGTCGGGCCGATCCTTGCCGGGCTGTGGTTCGGTTGGGGTCCCGCGCTCGTGTGGATCCTCGTCGGCGCCGTCTTTATCGGCGCCGTGCACGACTTCAGCAGTTTGATCGGATCGGTGCGGCACCGGGCGCAATCGGTCGCCGAGATCGTGCGCGCCTACATGGGCGAACGCGCTTTTTTGGCGTTCATCGCTTTCATCTGGCTGTCACTGGTCTACGTCATCGTCGCCTTCACGGATCTCACGAGCGGCTCGTTTGTCGAGCCCGAGCATGGCGCCGGAGTCGCCAGCTCATCGACGATTTATCTTTGCATCGCTTTGGTCATGGGCTTCTGCCTGCACCGCTTGCGCATGCCGCTGTGGCTGGCGACTCTGATCTTTGTTCCGCTCGTCGGCGTTGTCATCTGGCTCGGGGATTCCCTGCCGCTGGTCATCCCGGCGATCGGCGGGTTGGAGCCGCGCGCGATTTGGAATCTCATCATTTTGACGTACTGCTTCGTCGCGTCGGTGCTGCCGGTTTGGCTTCTGTTGCAGCCGCGCGGTTATCTGGGCGGATTTTTTCTCTACGGATTTTTGGTTTTCAGCCTGCTGGGCATTCTCTTCGGCGGCTTTTCCGCTCGGTATCCGATTTTCGTTTCCTGGGTAAGCCCGGCGGGTCTTCCTCTGTTTCCGCTTCTTTTCGTGACGATCGCGTGCGGCGCCTGTTCGGGCTTTCACGGCATCGTGAGCTCGGGGACGACATCGAAGCAGATCGAAAGGGAATCCGATTGCCGGCGCATCGGCTACGGGGCGATGTTGCTCGAGGGCTTGGTCGCCGTCATCTCGCTCAGCACGGTGATGTTGCTCGGCTCGGGAGACCCGGGCGTGAAGGCGCAGCCCGACCGCATCTTCGCCAATGGGGTCGCGCTCTTCATCAGTGTCTTCGGCGTCAATGTCGAGGTCGCGCGCTCGTTTGCGCTGCTGGCGTTTACCACCTTCATCTACGACACGCTGGACGTCGCCACGCGCCTGGGCCGATACCTGCTGCAGGAGCTGCTGGGTTGGCGCGGGGCGCTCGGCCGCTACGGCGCCACCCTGGGCACGCTCGCCATACCCCTGGCTTATGTGCTCCTCGTCCCGTCGACCGTCCAGCTCGGCGGCGGCAAACCGGTGCCGACCTGGGCGCTGGTCTGGTCGCTATTCGGCACCAGCAACCAGCTTCTGGCGGCGCTCACGCTATTGGCCGTCACGGTGTGGATCGCGCGCGAGAGAGGGCGGGTTTTCATGATGACGTTGCTGCCGACGGCTTTCATGTTGTGCATGACGTTGTGGTCGCTTGCGCTCTGGATCGGGCCTTTCTTCGACAAGGCGCTACATGGCGAGCTCAGGGTCGACAGCTCGCTCATCAACGGATTGGGCGCGACGGTCCTCTTTGCGCTCGCGGCGCTTCTTGTACTTAAGTCGGCATCCATCGTTCTTCGCCGGCTCCTTGCGAAGCCGGAAACCGCAACCGCCCCTTAGCTTTCGCGTTCCGCCTTTGTTTGGCGCCAACGTGCCAAAGCCGCGTGACGCGCTGTGACAGCTTGCGTAATTTTGTCATTGCCCGAAGTGGTTTGGGCGCTATGGCTCCTTGGGTTGAGGACGGACCTCAGGTAATAATTCCTCGGAAAAACAGGGACTTTTAAAACTCCCCCAGCAGGCGGCAGCCGTGGCACAGTTTGTGCGTCAGCATCGCCCTAAGAACTTTTTAGGAGCGTTAACATGGAGAAAATGCTCACGGCCTCAGACGTCGCAGATCTTCTGCAAGTCCATCTCAAGACCGTCTACCGCCTTGCCCGAAACGGCTTGATTCCGGGAAAGAAGTTCGGCGGCGGATGGCGTTTCAGCAAGGACGAGATCCTCAAGATGGTCAGCAAAGACGACAAGGATTCCGCGGAGGCGGCGTAAAGCGGCTTTTGGGTTTGGTCGTCCGTACTGCCTTTAGGCAGCCGTTCTGCTTTCAGTTCACGCCGCAAAACACACGCCGCCGCGATTTATCCTACTCGAGATGATCCTGGCAATAACGCAAAGATAGCGATACGTTTGGGGTGGCATGACACGCCACCCCAGTTTGGCGCTTCTGGTTTCCGATCATCAGCTTGGGATTGCGCTGGCGCTTCGCTGCCGCAAGCAAGCGCTCGGTCAACTCAAGCCTGCGGGACCCGAGGCGCTCGCCGAGAGAGCCAAGGAGCTTGAAGCTTTTTACGCGCAGGCGCTTGGCGGCCATTTTCGTGCCGAAGAAGATGTTCTTTTCCCGCTGGCAGCTCGGCTAATCCCCGAGATTGTCCCTTTGGTCCAATCCCTCACCGCCGATCATGAGAAAATCCGCCGCGGGCTCCAAAGCCTGGCGACGAATTCCAGCCACGCAAAGCTCTTGTTCGATGTCGCAGAGCTGCTCGAGCGCCATATCCGGCGCGAGGAAAAAGAACTCTTTCCGCTCGTCGTTGAGCGCCTTGGGCCGGCCTCGGCGAGCGAGGTCAGGGAAAAGATCGCCGCGCTCGCCGGTCCCCGGTCGATCCCTGGAAAAACCCCGTAACGGGCTTCCGTCTATTGGGGCGGGATCAGCGTGCTCTGCACGGCGGGGCGCTGCAACAGGCGCTCGCTCCAGGCGCGCACGCGGCCAAAGCTCTCGTCGAGAGCGGCGCCATAGCGCGCCAGCCTCGTGAACACAGGAATGAACGTGACATCGGCAAGCGAATAGCTGCCGACAAGGTAATCGCGGCCGCCGAGCGCGCTCTCCAGCATGGCGAAGTGCTCGCTCAGCCGTCGCTTGGCGGCTTCAGGCTCCTTGCCGCGGCTGATGTCGTGCGTGGCCGCGTGCACCCGGGTGTTGCAGAAGTCAACCCAAATGCGCACGCGCGCGCGCAGATAGAGATCTTTCGGAAGCAGGGGAGGCTCGGGATATTTCTCTTCAAGGTACTCGTTGATGATCGCCGACTCGTAGATGACCGCGCCGTCGTCCACCAAGACCGGGACCTTGCCGTACGGGTTGAGGCGGAGAAGCTCCGGCGGCTTGTTTTTGAGATCGACCTCGATCAGCTCGTACGGAAGATTTTTTTCGGCCAGGACAATCCTTGTCCTGTGCGCGTACGGTCAAGTGAAGCACGAGTAAAGCTTCATAGCGGTCCCCCTCTCGCGGGATCATAGTATGCGCCCGCGCCGCAGTTCAAGCGGCGCGCTCGGAGTCTTGGGTCACCGGGCGCCGCCAGCGATCGGCGAGCGCATCGCCGAGCAAATTTAGCCCGAGGACCGTGATCATAATCGCCCCGCCGGGGAAGACCGTGAGGTGCGGGGCGACAAGAAGAAACTGGCGTCCTTCGCTCAGCATGTTGCCCCAGGAAGGCGTCGGCGGCTGTGTGCCGAGACCCAGAAAGCTCAGAGCGCCCTCCGCAAGAATCGCCGCGGACATATTGAAAGTCGCCTGGATCGTAAGCGGCGAGACGAGGTTCGGCAGCAGGTGAAAAAACACGATGCGCGCCGGGCTTGCGCCCAAGGCGCGCGCCGCATGGATGAACTCGCGCTCTCTCAGGCTCAAAATCTCGCCGCGCGTCAAGCGCGCGTAAGCGGTCCAGCCGATCAGGCAAAGCGCGAGCACGACATGGTTGAGCCCGGGACCGAGAATCGCCGTGAGCGCGATCGCCAGGAGGATGCCGGGAAATGCCAGCAGAACGTCCACCGCACGCATGAGGAGCTCGTCGGTCCAACCGCCGAAGTATCCGGCCGTGGCGCCGATCAAGAAGCCGACGGCAAGCGAGATCGATGTCGAGGCCACGCCGACGAAAATCGAGGCGCGGCCGCCGTATAGCAGCCGGCTCAACACGTCGCGACCCAACTTGTCGGCGCCCAGCCAGTGCTCTTTCGAGACCGGCCATAGGTCGCGCTCGAGGTTTTGCTCGGTCGGAGAATAGGGCGCGAGAAGCGGGGCGAAGATCGCCGCCGCCACCACCAGGAGCGTGATGGCCAGCCCGAGAACGAGCGAATCGCTATTTTTCATAACGGATGCGCGGGTCGACGGCGCTGTAGAGCAGGTCGACGGCGAGGTTTACGCACAGATAACAGAGGGAGATAAACAGCACGCAGCCCTGGATGAGAGGGTAATCGCGGGTCTGAATCGCCTCGACGGTGAGGCGGCCGACGCCGGGCCAGCTGAAAATCGTCTCGGTAATCACCGACCCGGTCAGGAGCGAGCCGAACTGAAATCCCAAGATCGTGATCACGGAAAGAAGCGAATTGCGCAGCCCGTGCTTGAGCCAGATCGTGGCCTCGCCGGCTCCTTTCGCCCGCGCCGTGCGAATGTAGTCTTGGCGCATGGCTTCGAGCAGGCTCGCCCGCAGCATGCGCGTTAGAATCGCAGCCATGCCCATGCCCAACGTGAGCGCGGGCAAAAGAAGATGGCGGAGGCCGCCACGGCCGGAAACCGGTAGCCAGCCCAGCTCGATCGAAAAGGCGATGATCAAGAGCGGCCCCAGCCAAAAATTGGGCATCGCCAGTCCGAGAAGCGAAAAAAGACGGGCCGCGCGATCGAGCAAGGAGCCGGCCTTGAAGGCGGCGCCGGCCCCGAGAGGAAAAGCGAGAAACAGAGCGACGGCGATCGCGCCCAGCGTTAGCTCCAAAGTCGCGGGAAAGCGGCTGAGAAGCAAATCGAGAACGGCGCCCTTGCGGTAGAGCGATTGGCCCAGATCGGCGGCGGCGAGCTGCCGGAGAAATCGCCCGTATTGCCGCCATACGGGCTGATCGAGGCCGAGCTCGCGGCGCAACGCTTCCTTGTCGAAGGCGCTCGCGGTTTCGCCGAGCATGACTTCTACCGGATCGCCCGGCAGCAGATGCGTAAAGAAAAAGACCAGCGTGACGGCGCCCAGTGCCGTCGCGGCGAGTACGAGAAGCCGCCTTGCAAGATAACGTTTCATGGCGCGAGGCTCCCAGCCAGGTACGCGCCTTCGAGGGCCCGCAGATCGCCGTCGGGTTGGGGGAAAAACCCACGCACGTGGGGCTGCATCACGACGACATTTTTCTGCCACCAGAGCGGAATCACCGGCAGCTCGAGCGCCAGCCGCTGCTGTACCTCGCGGTAAAGGAGCTTGCGCTTTTCGCTATCGAGGGTCGCGCGCGCTTTGTCCAGGAGCGCATCGATTTCCCGGTTGCGGTAACGGCCGCGGTTGTCGCCGTCGGGCGGGACGCTCGCGGAGTGAAATAGATTGAAGTAGATGTCGGGGTCGGTAATGCCGACCCAGGCGAGCGAATACAGGTGGAAGTTGCCTTTGCGAACGTCGCTGTAGAAAGTGGCCCACTCGAGCGAGCGCACCTCGAGCTCGACCCCCACTTGCGCCAGCTGCTCTTTGAGGACCTCCGCCATTCTCAGCCTCAGGTCCAGCGTGGTTGTCTTGTAGGACAGCTTGAATCGCGGGAGCGGCCCCGCGCCGTCGGGATCGGTAAAGCCGGCTTGGTCCAGCAGGCGCTTGGCGGCTTCCGGATCGTAGGGCCACCGCTTCACGGACGGCTCGTAGGCCCAGTGGGTGGGAGACAGAAGGCCGGTGGCGGGGACGGCGAGGTCCTTGAGGAGCCGCTTGATGATCGTGGCGTGATCGATCGCGATCGCGAGCGCTTGGCGCACCTCGAGGCGGCGCAAGACCGGGTGCTCGCAATTGATGCCGATGTACTGAAAAGTTGTTCCCGGCGTCACCAGGATTTGCGCGCCCGTCCTTGCGCGGAGCCACGGCAGCATCTCCGGCTCGAGATCGTTCTGCAGAAAATCGATGTTTCCTTTCTTGAATTCGAGAACCCGGGTGACGGTGTCGGGAATGATTCTTACCTCGATCCCGGATAACCGGGGCCGGCCGCGCCAGTACGCGGGATTGCTGCGGAGGCGGATTCTATCTCCCGGAAGAAAGCTCTCCAGGGAGAAAGGTCCGGACCCGACCAGCGTTCGGAGCGCGCCGCCGGCCGCAGCCGGAGTTCCCGCCGGGACGATGCCGAGGGAGGTCTCAGCCAAAAAGCCGGCGTGGGGCGATGCCAGGCGAAAAACCACTTCGTCCGGCTGTCTGATCTCAACCGCCTGCAGCATTCCCAAGGCGGCCCTGAACGGCGACTGGTTCTTGCGATCGAGAATAAAATCGTACGTGTACTTGACATCGGCGGCAGTCAGGGGCCGGCCGTCATGAAAGCGGACGCCGCGCCGCAAGCGAAACCAATGGGTTCTTGCATCGCGCCGCTCGTAGCGTTCGGCCAGCTCGAGCTCGAAGAGCGAGTTCTCGGACGGACGCGTGAGCGAGCTAAAGAGCAGCCGTGAAATCCGCACCGAGTTCGCGTCGGTCGCATAGCGCGGATCCAGCGAACCTGGAGCTGCCTCGATGGCGAGCGCAAGATATCCGGGAGGGCGTCCGCCCCCGTGAAAGTCACAGGCGGACAAGAGCGCAAAAAAGAAAACAAGCTGGAAACGAGCGCGAGCAGCGAGCACTTGCAGCGGGAGAAAATTTTTGACACGAGAATAATCGCTTTGTTACAATTCGTCAATTTTCCGGAGCTAGGCAGCCGTGATCAAGTTGGTTTTGATTTTTGCCGTCCTGATCGGGAGCTTTTTGGTGTCCCCCAGATCGAGGGCTGAGGAAGCGCCTTTCCCGGTTCTCCCGGGACTCGAAAGCGCCGTCGAGTTCTGGAAGCTTATCTTTACCCGCTTCAGCGTGCGGGAGGTCGTGTTCCACGATCCCGAGCAGCCGCTGAAGATCTACAAGGTTCTGGAGATTCCCGAGGGCCCGGCGGCGCGCGAGCTGATCGAGGCCGAGCGGGAGCGCGTCAGCGCCGAGCACGGCTTTACCAAAGAAGAGGCAAGGGTTCGGGCGCAGCGCGGGACGAGGGAGCGCTTTGGCGAAGGGCTGCGAAGATCCCGCCTTTACCTGAATCAGATGAAGCGGATCTTCGCGCAAGAGGGCGTGCCGACCGGGCTTGTCTATCTGCCGCTGGTGGAGTCTTCGTTTCATCCGGGCGCGCGCTCGCCGGCGGGCGCCGTCGGCATGTGGCAATTTATTTACTCGACGGGAAAAGAGTTTCTCCGCATCGACAAACACGTCGACGAGCGCAAAGATCCGCTCGAGTCGACGCGCGCCGCGGCGCGCCTTCTCAAGAGAAACTACGAAGCGCTAGGAAACTGGCCGCTGGCGATCACCGCGTACAATCACGGGCGCTCGGGGATGCTGCGCGCCGTATCCGAGGTGGGCTCCGACGACCTGGTCGAGATCATTCGCCGTTACCAGGGGCCGGCGTTCGGTTTTGCCTCGAAAAACTTTTACGCGGAGTTTCTCGCGGCCCTGGAGGTCGTGCGCGAGAGCGAGGAGCACTTCCCGGATTTGGTCTATCCCCAGCCGATTTTGCTGGAAGAATTGGAGCTGGCGCGGCCGCTACGGCTCGCGGCGCTGCTCAAGCCGGCGGGAATTTCGCGCGACCAGTTCCTCGAGTGGAACCCGGCGCTCAATCCCCGGCTGGGGGAGGTGCCGAAAGGCTATCGGCTGAAGGTGCCGGCCGAGAAGTTTGCGAGCCTGCGCGAATTCGTCCTGAAGCTTTTGCGCGGGCCCGCCGCGAATCCCGCCAAGCCGGCGCGTGCCCGCGGCGCATCGTGGACGAGGCACCGGGTGCAAAAGGGCGAGACGCTCAGCGCGATCGCCCGCCGGTATAACGTTTCGGTGATGCGGATTCAGAAAGCCAACTCGATTGCGGGCCACAAGATCACCGCCGGGGATTTCCTCAAGATACCGCGATAGCCGCCGCGATGCGGCTGTTTTTCGGCTCCTTCCAGCGCCGGCCTCCCCGTGGAGTGGCTCGGAAGGTTAAGGTATAATCCCACTAGCCGATGGAGTCTTTTTTCCTCAAGGCCACGGCGGTTCTCTACCTGATCGCCACCGCGGCTTTTATCCTTTATCTTTTGGTGCCGCGCAAATCGACGGCCCGGGGATCGCTGCTTGTCCTGAGCTCGGGCTATCTCCTCCATACGCTTGCGGTCGTTGTGTTTTCGACCCGGGAGGGCTTCCCGGCCGTAGCGCAGACGCGCGAAGCCTTGTCCGTTTACAGTTGGTTGCTCGTCGGCGTCTACCTCCTGGCGCAGATCAAGTATCGCTTGACGGCGCTCGGCGCCGTGATCGGGCCGCTTGCGTTTCTCATGTGCTTTTCCGCCTTTGCCTTTGGCAGCGCCGGCGGCGAGCTCCCGCCGGCGCTAAAAACCTACTGGCTCCCGGTGCACGTCACGTTTGCTTTCCTGGGCAATGCCGTCTTTGCGCTCGCTTTCGGCGTTAGCTTGATTTATCTGTTTCAGGATTACCAGCTCAAGCACAAACGGGTTCCGGCCGTGACGCTGCTCTTTCCGTCTCTGGAAACGCTGGACCGGTTGAACTACACCTTTCTCGTGTGGGGCTTTCCCCTGATGACCCTGGGGATTCTGACCGGGACGCTCTGGGCGGGCATGGGGTGGGGAAGCGGCTGGTCGTGGGACCCGCGGCTGATCTTCTCGGCGCTGACTTGGCTTCTCTACGGGGGCCTGATCCACGGTCGTTTGACGGCGGGCCTCAAGGGCAGAAAGGCGGCGCTTCTCACGGTTGTGGGCTTCGTGGTGGTGCTGGGCTATTTTCTCTGGGGCGATACCGTTTTTCCCACACGGCATGCGGGCCGGTTCGAGTAGGATGCGCGAAAAGAGCTTGATGATCGTGGGACTCAACCACGCTACGGCTCCGGTGGAGTTGAGGGAGAAGCTTGCCTTTGAGCCGGCCGAGCTGGCGGGCGCGGCGCGGCGGCTGCGCGCGCAGGCGGCGGTCGACGAGGCCGCCATCGTCTCGACCTGCAACCGCGTCGAAGTTGTCGCGGTCGCCAGAGATACCGAAGCGGCGCTGGACGGCCTCAAGCGGTTTCTCCTCGGAGAGAGGCGCTCGAGCGCGCCGGCGCGCGCCGACGGCTGCCTTTACGCTCATGTCGGCGCGGAGGCCGTGCGGCATCTGTTTCGCGTCGCGGCGAGCCTCGATTCGCTGGTGGTGGGCGAGCCGCAGATCTTGGGGCAGCTCAAGGACAGCTACGTGGCCGCGCGCGAGGCGGGAGCGGTCGGCGCGGTCCTGCACCGGCTGTTTCACCGGTCGTTCGCCGTCGCCAAACGCGTGCGCACCGAGACGGGGATCGGCAGCGGCACGGTTTCGGTCAGCTCGATTGCCGTCGGGCTTGCGCGAAGGATCTTCGATCGGCTCGACGACAAGACGGTGCTGTTGATCGGCAGCGGCAAGATGGGCGAGCTGCTCGTCCGCTACATGCAGCGAAGCGGCGCTCGCAGCCTGATGGTGACCAACCGCACGTTTGAGTCCGCCGTGCGGCTCGCGGATGAGTTTCGCGGCAACCCCGTTCGGTTCGAAGATTTCCCCCGTTATCTCAAGCTGGCGGACCTGGTCGTCGGCTGCACGGCGGCGCCGCAGGTGATCTTGCGCGCCGAGCTCGTCGCCGACGCGTTGCGCGAGAGAAAGCAGCAGGCGATGTTCTTCATCGATCTCGGCGTGCCGCGCAACTTCGACGCGCGCATCAACGAGCTCGACAACGCCTATCTCTACAACATCGACGATCTCAAGGCGGTCGCGCAGGAGAATCTGCAGGAAAGAGAGCAGGAAGCGGTCAAGGCCGAAGCGCTCGTCCGCGAAGAGGTCGCTTCGTTTCTGCGCTGGCTGGACTCGCTGGAGCAGGTTCCGGTCATCGTCGCGCTGCGCGAGAAGTTCGAGGAGATCCGGCGGCGCGAGCTCGACAAGTCGCTGGGCAGCAGCCTCAAGGGCGTGCGGGAAGAAGAGCGGCAGGCGATCGAGGACATGACCGCGGCGATCATCAACAAGATTCTTCACGCGCCGATCACCCGGCTCAAGCAGCAGGGCGAAGAGGCGGAAGAAGGGCTGTACGCGGACGCGTTAAAGAAGCTTTTCGGTCTCGAGCCGAAGCACAAGCCTTTTCCATGACGCCGAGGATAGCGTCGATCCGGATCGGCACGCGCGGCAGTTTGCTGGCGCTCGCGCAGGCCCGCTTCGTCAAAGAGCGGCTGCAAGAACGCTACGAGGGGCTTGAAGTCGAAACCAAGATCATCAAAACGAGCGGCGACAGGTTCGTGAGTCTGCCGATCAAGAGCGTCGGGGGAAAGGGCATCTTCGTCAAGGAGATCGAAGAGGCGCTGCTCGAGGGGCAAGTTGACGTCGCGATCCACTCGTTCAAGGACCTTCCGACCGAGCTCACTCCCGGGCTCTGCCTGGCGGCGGTTGTGGAACGGGAAGACGCGCGCGACGTTTGCGTCAGCGCCGACGGAACCTCGCTAAAGGCGTTGCCGCGCGGCGCGCGAGTCGGCACGGGGAGCCTCCGCCGGCGCGCGCAGCTCCTCAACTGGCGCGGCGATCTGGCGGTGGTGCCGATTCGCGGCAACATCGATACGCGGCTAAAAAAATTGCACAACCGCGAAGTCGATTGTCTCGTGCTGGCGGCCGCGGGACTCAAGCGCATCGGCGCCGAAGAACGAATCACCGAGTACCTGGAGCCGGAAGTCTGCCTCGGCGCGGTGGCGCAGGGAGCGTTGGCCGTGGAGACGCGGGCCGGGGATGCGGTCAATGACGCGCTGTCGTTTCTCCATCACGCGCCGACGGCGGCCGAGGTGAGCGCGGAACGGGCTTTTCTCCGCCGTCTCGGCGGCGGGTGCCATCTGCCCGTCGCCGCGCGCGCGTGGGCCAACGGCGCGGAAGTGAAACTCCTGGGCCTTGTCGCCGACATCGACGGCGTCAAGGTGGTGCGCGGGGAGATTTCGGGAAGCGCCGATGAGAGCGAGCGGCTGGGGATCGAGCTCGCGGAAGAGCTCCTGAAGCGCGGCGCGGCCGCAATTCTCTCTCCCGACGGCCGCTGAGAGGCGAGCCGTGAGAGCCATGGGGCAAAACAAAGCCGTCGATCCGGAGCTGCCGCTCAAAGGTCGGCGCGTGGTCATCACGCGGCCGCGCTCTCAGGCCCAGGCTTTCGCTCGGCAAATCGAAAATTTGGGAGGCGAGGTCGTCGCAGCGCCCACGATCGAGATCGTGCCGCCGGCAAGTTACGAGAGCCTGGATCGCGCCATCGAGCGGATCGCATCCTATGATTGGATCATCTTTACCAGCGTGAACGGCGTTAAGTTTCTGATCGGCCGGATGCGGGACCTCGGCGTGAGCATCGCGCTCCTGGGAGAAAAACGCATCGGCGCCATCGGACCCCAGACGGCCAGGGAGCTCGCACATCACCAGATTAGCGTCGGCGTTGTGCCGCGGGAATATCGCGCCGAGGCCATCGTCGACGCGCTCGCGCCGCGGGAGATTCGCGGCCAGCGAATCCTCCTGCCGCGCGCGGCCAAGGCGCGTGACGTTCTTCCCGCCGCCTTGCGCAAAGGGGGCGCCGAGGTTGACGTCGTCGAAGCGTACCGCGCGGTGCCCGTGCCGGTGTCGGGAGAGCTGGTGGCCGAGCTGCGGGCGGGAAGGGTCGACGCCGTTACCTTTACGAGCTCGAGCACCGTCGAAGGGTTTGTCGCGGTTTTTTTGCCGGGGCAGTTGAGCGCATGGACGGCGCGCGTGTGCATCGCCTGTATCGGGCCGATCACGCAAGCGGCAGCCGAAAGGGCGGGTCTCAGGGTCGATGTGGTCGCGCGCGAGTATACCGCCGCGGGATTGGCGCAGGCTCTGGGGGAGTATTTTCGGCGCCAAGCCGGGCGCTAGAATAGGGGGCGGGTGGAGCGACACCGCCACCCAAAACGGGCGCCAAACTTCAGGCGTCCGGGGCGACTCATGAGCACTTAGGCTCGCAGGAGTTCGATATGGAATTTCCTCGCTATCGGCCGCGCAGGTTAAGGAAAAACGAGCGCCTTCGCGAAATGATCCGCGAGACGACGCTGGACGTTAAAGACTTGATCCAACCCTTCTTCGTGCAGCCCGGCAAAAACCAAGCGAGCCCGGTCTCGTCCATGCCCGGCGTGTACCAGCTCAGCGTGGATCTTGTGGGGCGCGAGTGCCGGGAAGCGAGCGCGCTCGGGATTCCAGCGGCGATTCTTTTCGGCATTCCCGAGCGCAAAGATGCGCTGGGCTCCGAGGCGTACGCCGACGGCGGCGTGGTGCAGAACGCGATCCGCGAAATCAAAGAGAGGGCGCCGGGAATGATCGTGATCACCGACGTGTGCCTGTGCGAGTACACCGATCACGGCCACTGCGGGGTCGTCCGGGAGGGGGACGTCGACAATGACGCGACCCTGGATCTGCTCGCCAAAGAAGCGTTGTCGCACGCGCGCGCCGGCGCGGATATCGTCGCTCCCTCGGACATGATGGACGGCAGGGTGGGAGCGATTCGGAACTGCCTGGACCAGAACGGATTTCACAACGTGGCGATCATGGCGTACGCCGCCAAATATGCGTCGTGTTTTTACGGGCCGTTTCGCGAGGCGGCCGGATCCGCGCCGCAGTTCGGCGACCGGCGCTCCTATCAGATGGATCCCGCCAACGCCGATGAGGCCCTGCGGGAAGTCGCCCTGGACATTCAAGAAGGGGCGGATATCGTGATGGTAAAGCCGGCGCTGCCGTTTCTCGACATCGTTTATCGCGTCAAGCAGAAGTTCGGCTATCCCGTGGCCGCGTACAACGTGAGCGGCGAGTACGCGATGGTCAAAGCCGCGGCGAAAAACGGCTGGCTCGACGAGGAGCGCGCCGTCATGGAAGTTCTTTATTCCATCAAGCGCGCCGGCGCGGATATGATCCTCACCTATTTCGCGAAACAGGCAGCCCAAGCCCTGCAGAAACGCTAACTATTTAACTACTGCATCAATGAAGTACTGAGAGCAAGAATAGAATAAACTACCCAACCTCACTGTCGAATGGCTGCGAAGATTGCTCCCACCACTAATCTCACGGCGGGAAATCAGCACGTGCGATGCACGCTGTGATTATCGGCGCTTAGGCCGGCGGCTTCGCGCAGTCCTGCCCGCACGGCGCAGCATCTCTCGCATGATGAGCACGTCCTGGCGGTCCTGCGGTCGGTCGGCTGCCTCTTTCGAGCGGATAATGTCCTCCAGTGATGCTGCCACAAGTTCGGTACCATAGACCTCGAAACGCACCGCGCGTTGGATCAGATCCTCGTAGCCCGTGGTCCCCGACGGCGTGAATGCTATATCGAGCCGGCCTGCCGCTGTGACCAGATTCCACATTTCGGCTCGTGACAGCGCCTGCGCGCTGCAATCAAATGCGAGACCTTCAGGAACCGCTTCTGTGAAAACGCGCGCGTTTAGCTCGCGCAAAGCCGCGGCGAGCCGCTTCAGATTATCCGGATCGCGCGCCGGAGTTATGTCAGCATCTGCGGTGACTCGGGGAAATCCTTGCAGGCGTGCTGCAAGGGCGCCTATGAGCACGAAGCGAATACGGTGTCTTGCCAGGGTTTTGATCAGCTTCTCGGGATCGAATGGGGCGGGTTTAGCCACGGCGCGTCGCCGCCAGGAATGCGCTAATGTTTCGAACTTCCGCGAGACGTTCCTCAGGCGTTAGACGGAGGATACGCGCGACGTCTTGCAGCATGTGCGAATCGGCTGGCGAGCGCTGAGCAAGTTCGGCATGCAGGCTGAACCCGGAGGAGGCAATGAGCCGCTGAAGTGTCCGCCAACTCGGATCGCTTAGCCCGCGCTCGATCCGCGCAACTACCGATTGCGCGGTCCCGGCACGTTTGGCAAGTTCTCTCTGGCTCAATCCCGCTCTTGTCCGCGCCTCGCGGAGGAGACTTGCGGCATCTCGGCTCATTATCCGGATGATAGCTTATTAGCTATCGCCGGACAAGCCGTCGGTTTTGGCGATCGCCATGCCACAGAGAAGTATTTGGCAGCGGGTTTTCACGGTTATGCTGCCAGGCCATCCACCCACAAAGAACTCGCCGCGCTCAATACGGAAAGAAGCTTTTCCCAAACGGTACCGCGCTGAAGAAGGCGGTTCCAAGCATTCTGCCCATGGCGATGGGTGGAAATCACCTTCCGCGTTCGCGAGCCCTAAGAACACCTCGACAGCAAAGAAAAAGAACCATCCCTAGAACTGCGCACAACAAGAATATCTGAATTGGCCTTCTCGGAAAATAACTCTGGAAGTAAAACAGTAGGCCGCTGAGGGCTAGCACCACAATGAACTGTGCTCCTAACAAACTGAAAGCAATTATGAGCGCTCTCATGTGCTTTGCGATTGTCATAGCCTCGCATCTTAATGACTACATGGATAGCAGCGCATTCAGCAGCACACTGTGCCGCGGTCGCACCATAAATAACCCCGAGGGCACCACTGCCGGCACCGAAAACATGCGGGCCCTTCGACGGAGCTCAGGACCGGCAGGGCGAACGGAGCAGCCATTGAAATCATTATAAAATTTCCGTTCATGCTGAGCCGGTCGAAGCATGAAATCCACTTTTTGAGCAGCCTGGTAGGAGTTATTCTGTGCCTCGATTCGGATCTTCACTCGAACAGCCGGTCAGCGGCGGGTTTCGAGGTCTTTAATCTTTGTCCTGAGAATCTTTTCGCATTCCGCTTCGCGCTCGGCGGAGAAAACCTGCGCTTCCGAGAAGCGAAACAAAAGCACGCGGTTCCTTTTTGCCAGTCTCACCACGTAGGTGTTGGAGTCGGCGTCGTGATAGACGCGAGCCTCGACGCCGTCGGCGGACGCGCGCGCTATCTTTTGCGCCCAGCGCTGAATTTCGTCGGCCGCCTCGGCACCCCGCCGGGTTGCAATCATCTCGACCTCTCAAAGCCCGTCGCTACGCGCCGCCGCCGCGCCTGGCGCGCGAAAGTAAAATAGTCGGCTCGAACCGGTATTGCAATGGACGAAGCGCGTGCTAAGGCTAAAAAGAAATGACGAACTTCGAGCTGGCGGAAATCTTCCGCAACATCGCGCTCTATCTCGAGATGCACGACGAGCCGTTTAAGCCGCGGGCGTACGAGAAAGTGGCGTACGCCTTGCAGGCGCTGGAGGAGCCCGTCACGGAGATCTACCAGCGCGGCGGCATCAAGGCCCTGCGGGCGATCCCCGGGGTAGGCGCGGGCATCGCGGAAAAGATCGAAGAGCTTATTCGAACGGGCCGCTTGAAATACTACGAGGATCTCAAGCGCGAGATGCCCGTCGACGTGCAAGCGCTCGTCGCCGTCGAGGGGGTCGGCCCCAAGATGGTAAAGACGCTCTACGAGAAGCTCGGCGTGAGGAACCTCGCGGATCTCGAAGCCGCGGCGCGGGCGGGCAAAGTGCGCGAGCTGCCCCGCTTCGGGGAGAAGCTGGAGCAAAAGATATTGCGCGGGATCGAATTCCTCAAGGCCGGAAGCGGCCGCTTTCCTCTCGGAACCGTCCTGCCGGTGATCGAGGGGATCGTGGATCGACTGCGTCGCGTGCCCTCGGTTGGCCGCGTGGTCGTCGCCGGCTCGATCCGGCGGCGGAAAGAGACGGTGGGAGACGCGGATATCCTGGCGACCTCCAGCGATCCGGACAAGGTCATGGCCGCGTTCGCGTCGCTGCCGGAAGTCATGCACGTCCACGGCCGGGGGAAAACCAAGACGATGGTAAAGCTAAAGAACGGCATGGACGTTGACTTGCGCGTCGTTCCCGAGGAAAGCTTCGGCGCGGCGCTCAACTACTTTACCGGGAGCAAGGACCACAACGTCGCCTTGCGGCGGATCGCCCAGGAAAAAGGCCTCAAGCTCAACGAGTACGGCCTGTTTCGCGGCGAGCGCAGCATCGCGGGCAAGACCGAGGAAGAGATTTATCGGGCGCTGGGACTTCCCTATATCGAGCCGGAATTGCGGGAAAATCAGGGAGAGATCGAAGCCGCACAGAAGGGCCAGCTCCCGGACTTGATCGGCTACAAGGACTTGCGCGGCGACCTGCAGGTGCAGACGACGTGGACCGACGGCGCCAATTCGATCGCGGAGATGGCGCGGGAGGCGAAGCGCCTGGGGCTCGAGTACATCGCGATCACGGATCATACGCGAAGCTTGGCGATGACCGGGGGGTGCGACGCCGAAAAGCTGCGCGCTCAAATGGCCGAGATCGACCGGCTCAACCGCTCGCTGCGCGGCATCAGAATTCTAAAAGGCGCCGAGGTCAACATCGATAAGAACGGCGATCTCGATCTGCCGGACGACGTCCTCGCCGAGCTGGACGTGGTCGGCGTGGCGGTCCACTCGCACTTCAACCTGACGCGCGCGGAGATGACGCGGCGTGTCGTGAAAGCGATGAGCAACCCGCACGCCGATATTTTGTTTCATCCGACCGGGCGCATCATCCACAAAAGGGAGCCCTACGAAATCGATATCGACGAGATCATCCGAACCGCCAAAGCGACCGGAACGATCCTGGAGGTCGACGCCTATCCCGACCGCCTGGACCTCAAGGACGAGCACGTGCGCAAAGCCGTCGAGGCGGGCGTCAAGCTGGCCATCGATTCGGACGCCCACAGCCTGACCCACATCCGCTTTCTGGAGCTCGGAATCGCGCAGGCGCGGCGCGGCTGGGCGGAGAAGAAACACGTCGTCAATGCGCTGCCGCTCAGGGATTTTCTCCGCTGCCTCAAAGACGGCCAGCGTTCGTAAAACCTTCAGTGGTGCTTCGTGAAAGGTTCGGTGTAGGTGAGGCCGACGACCTTCTTGGGGCGCGCGCCCCAGTTGACCGGGAGCGTGACGAGGAAGTCCGAGCCCTTGGTCGCGGGGGCCACTTGCAAGCGCGCTCCTAAAAGGTCGAGCAGGTTTTTTGCGATCGCAAGGCCGACGCCGTAGCCGTTTTCCTGGTAGGAAGCGGCGCCCGATTTGAGCATCTTCTCGACGACTTCCGGCACAACCTGCTTGTCGATTCCTGAGCTCGTGTTGACGATTGCCAGGGTGGCCTCTTCGGGGTTGTCGCCGCGCTGCGCCAGCACCGTGATCTGGCCCGCCTCGGTCGAATTGATGGCGGTGGCGAGAATGTGGAGCATGGCGTGGCGGAACGTTATCCAGTCGGTCTCGACGCGGGGAAAATCGTCGGACGATAGGAACTGGGCGCGCACCGGCTTGTCCTTGAGGCGGGGCTCGACTTCGATCTCAAGGTCTTTGAGAAACGGCTTGATTTCGCCGCGCCGCACGCGCAGCTCAAGCCGCTTGGTTTCGATATTGGAAAGCTCGACCAGCTCGCGAATATATTTGAGCAATCTTTCCGCGTGCAACTGAAACTGGTCCATGATTTTGATTTGCTCGAGAGTCAGGTTGCCGGCGGCGCCGGTGAGCATCAGGTGAATATTTCCCATGATCATATTGATCGGGCCCAGAAGCTCGTGGGTGATCGAGCCGAGAAACTGCGCCTTGATCCGGTTGACTTCGTCCTGAGCGATGCGCTCTTCGCGCTGCTTCTCGTCGTGCACCGACTGCACGAGAAAACCGTAAAACAGGGCGATGATAAAGAAGAACGGAAAACGCAGCAGCACGACCGGATCGATGGTGCCTTGGTCAGTGCCGGTGAGAAGCAGGGTCAATCCGTAAAGCAGGATCACGAGCACCGTGCTGATCACGACCCGAGTCATCTGGCGGCTCAGCGCCGAAATGATGAGAACCAGGAAATAGAGGAGGTAAAAATCGGTTGCCGTCTGGCCGCTGATGATCAGGGCCAGGGTAATGAGCGCGATGTCTGCAAGCGCGATGACCGAGTAGAACGCCTGCCGCGTGACGATGCGCGCGGGCAGAAGGTGGAGCGCCGCGTTGGACAACAAAATCAGGATCACGAAGGCGTGCGCCCAGAGCATGTCCACGAGCAGCTTTTCGCTGAAAACGACCATCGTCGAGCACACGATGATCAGCAGCCAGCGAAAGATCAGGAAAGCCTTCTTGATATCCTCTTCGCGCGAGCCTTTTTGGAGGAGATATCTCTCGTGTAGCTGCATAGCCGCAGGAGTCGAAACGGGGGCGCAGAAACTTGCGAAACGGCATTTTAATCGAGATCGGCAGAAAAAGAAATAAAAAAAAGCCCCCACCCTCCCATCGGGGTGGGGGCTTTTTTGCCGCGTTCGAGACCGGTCGTCGCTAGCTTTTCTTCTCGGCCCGGAAAGTTTTGTGGCAGCTGCTGCAGGCTTTGCTCACGTCGTCAAGCCTTGCCTTTACGCGCGCCTCGTCCTTGGCGGCCGCGGCTTCGGCGAGCTCGGAGGAGCTTTTCTTAAGCTGCGCCGCGTTGTTCTTGAAGTCGTCCCATTTTTCCCAGATCTCGGCCTTGGCGCGCGATTTATCGGAGGTGCTGCCTTTAGGAAAGAGCTCGGTAATCTGTCCCGACGATCCCACAAGGTCCTTCGCCTTAACCTCGATGGTGGCGAAGTCTTTTTCCTCGACGGCTTTTTTGAGGGCCTTTGCCGCCGCTCCTTGGCCCTTCATGAGCTTTTGCCGCTTTTCGATCACGTCCTGTTGCGCCAGCAACTGGGAAGAGGAGAAAAGCACCGCGGTTGCCAGCAGCGCGCCACAGATGATCTCGTGTCGTAACATTCTTCGGTCCTCCTTGTTGCGAAAGTCAGAAATCTCAACCGCGCACGGCGACGCAAGGTTAGCCATGCGGGTAGAAGGTTGTCAACTCAAATTTTGCCAAGCGCGACAGTTTTTCGACGCCGCGAGAAGGCGTTTTATTCAACGTAAGGTCGCTCTTATCGAGTGCCCCGAGTCCAGGGACGCGCTGTCTTTCTGAGGATCTTCATCGAACCCTCCTTTGCTTTGTTGCGCCGTTGCCGGAGACTCGGGCCAGCTCCAGCAAAATATCCGCCCGTGCTCAATTTACCGGCAAGGGAAGACCGGGAATCTGGATGTTTTGATCGAGGCGGGAGATTTTCCCGGCTCCTTGGGCAGGAATCTCCCCTGGTCCTGGGGGTGAGTTATCCCGGCGGTTGCCATTCGAATGCGAGGTGTAAAGGACGTTGCCGAAAACGACCGGACTTGTCGGAAACTCCATCGGCCCGGTATTCCGCAGCAGTGTTGTGCCGTCGGGATCATTGCGGAAGACCTCTACAACTCTTCCATCTGCGCTAACAAACACGATTGCGTTCCGCTCGTTTGCAGCTGCCCAGATATTTCCCTCGACATCCAATGCGATGCCGTCGACTCCCTCTAATAGAGGGTGCGAAACGAAAATGTTTTCCAGGCAAAGCGTGTTAGGTGTGAATGTCGTGTCACATCCCTTGCGGCTTTCCACGCTTCCGTCCTTTTCGAATTCGACGCGCCATATTGCGCCGCGAGCGGTATCTGCAACCAGTAGACGCCCGCGCGTCGGCTCGAAGGCCAAACCGTTGGCGACTAGGTTCTGAGCATTTTCAACTGGTACAGTTCTGTTTTCTCGACCCACGCCTCTTCCGCCGAGGTCTCCACCTAGATCAGACCCGTTGCGCATCGGTTGGATACGAAACATCTCCGTAACAATTCCTCCCGGGGTGATCTTCCAAACTCTTCCCTGGCCGGTGGTACCATCACCAGTCCAAAGATTGCCGTTCTTATCAAACGCCAATCCGTTAGTTCCGGGAACGCCCGTGGCGAACTGCGTGGCGGTAGGAGGCGCTGCTTCATTTGGGGAAAGCTTCCAGATCACGCCCCCAACCCCGCCGAAGACAGGATCGGGATTGGCGTCAGCGATGTACAAGAAGCCAGTTTTGTCAAATGCCGCCCCCGAGGGATTGCACGGACTGGCAAAATTGTTAGGCACGTTCCCCACTACAACAGGTGTAACGAGTGACGAGCCTTGGGGAACAATCTTGTACACGGGGCATGGAGTGCCGGCCGCGGCGCGGCCCGTCGTGTACAGGTTTCCGTTTTGGTCGGCGGTCAATCCTTCGATAGCTAGTTGGGTAAAAGCGATTGTCGAGAACGTAGGCGTTGCGGGAACGGGCAGCGGGTCGGCCGCAAAAGTTAAGGACAGAAAGGAAGATCCAAATATCCCAAATGCGACGATTAGGGCGACGCGATTTTTTCGCACATTAACCTCCAACGGTTTCCCGAATCGTTTCCTATGAGGCGCTACCTGTCGTTTAGATACAGCCGCAGAAAGATTGCATGCTTGGCAGAAGCCTGGCTCGCCCAGCGCGCCCAACGGCTTCAGCACGCGAATCTTTATCGTTCAGGAGTAGGGAGGCTGTCAATTCCCCAGACGGGTGTTGTTTAGGACCCCCGTTAGTTGTGCCTACCCAAGGCCTTCTCTAACGGCGAGGACGGCGGCTTCGGTGCGGTTTTTCACCCGGAGTTTCCGGAAGAGCGCCTTTAGGTGCATCTTGATGGTTTCACGAGAAAGGTTCACGAAGCGGCTGATCTCCTCGTTGCTGAGACCTTCGGCGAGAAGCTGCAGGACTTTTAGCTCTTGCTCGGTCAGCCCGTATTGATGGCCGAGCTGAATCCTCTTTTGCTCGTCCGGAAGGCTGGCTCGCTCGGGCAGCGGGTCCAAGGTGAGGTGGGCGAGATAGGGCGAAGACACGCGCTTGCCCGCGTGCGTGTGACGGATGATTTCGAGGAAATCTTTTTGATCGGCGTCCTTTAAGATGTAACCGACGGCTCCGGCCTTCAGGGCCGAGATGATCTTTTCATCGTCGTCGTAGACCGAGAGCATGAGGATCTTGGTCTTGCGCGTGAGGCTGGAGATCAGCTTGGCGGCCTTGATGCCGTCCATTTTGGGCATTCTCACGTCGAGAAGCGCGATGTCAGGTTCCTTCTCCTTCGCGCGCAGCACGGCCTCTTGGCCGTCGGCCGCTTCGGCGACGACGCGGATATCTTTGGCACTCTCGAGCAGCCTTCTGAGGCTCTGGCGGAACAGTCTTTCATCGTCGGCGATGAGCACCTTAAGAGGCATAAAGCTCCTGGGTCGAGTTGGCGTCCAGCGGCAAGAGAACCGATACGAGAAAGCCGCCCGCGCTTCGGTTCTCCGCCCAGATTTCTCCCCGGTGAGCTTCGACGACGAGTTTACAGTACGGAAGCCCGAGGCCGGTTCCGCTCTCCATGTTTCCGCGGCCGCGCGAGTAGAAGCGGTCGAAGATCCTGTCAAGATCGGCCGCCGGGATGCCTTCGCCGTCGTCCTGCACCTGGAGAAGGACGGCCGGCGTCCGGCCCTGGCCTTCGGCCAGCGACACCGAGAGCCGGATCTGGCCGTTTGGCGGGGAGAACTTTATGGCGTTGCTGAGCAGGTTGATGAGCAGGCGCGTCAATCGCCTTCGGTCGGCGACGATCGAGATCGCGGGCGGTTCAGAGCGCCGCGACACTCTAATTCCTTTCTCTTCGAGTTCCGGTCCCAGAACGCGCAGGCTGGTTTCGATCGTTTCCTCGAGCTGAAACTCGCTCAACGCGAGCGGCAGCTCGCCAAACTCCGAGCGATACACGTCAAGCATGTCGTTGATCATGCCGATGACAAGCTCGCCCGCGCTGGAAAGCTCCTTGAGGATCCTCCTTCTCTCCTCGCCGTTGCCATCAGCGGGGAGATCATTGAGCCGCTCCAGGGTCTTTTTGATGCCGAGAAGCGGGTTTTTGAGATCGTGGGCGATCATGTAGGCCATGGCTTCGCGCTTCTTTTCGTTCTCGACGAGCTCTCTTCCTCTCTCGTCGATTTTCCGCTCGAGCTTTTGCCGGTAACTCTCGACCTCCGCCTTTGAGCGGGCGAGATCTTCGAGCATGCGGTTGAAGGACTTTGCCAGCGCGCCGATCTCGTCCCGCGCGCGGACGTTCACGGCTTGCGAATAGTCGCCGGCCGAGACCAGCTCGGTAGCCATGACCAGCTTCTTGAGCGGCGCGGTGAGACGGCGGCTGAGGAGCCACGAGACGAGAAACGCGAGCGCGCTCCCCGCGATCGCGACGAGGATCAGCGTTTGCTGCAAAACGCCAATCGCAGCTTCCATTTCGCGCGCGGGAAACAAAAGCGAGATGACTCCCTCGGCGCCGTGGGAAGTTTGCAACGGGAAGCGGATCTCGAGGGCGGGCGCGGGCTCGGCGTGCCAGCGCAGTTCCTGGCCCGCGCTCGGCTCCGCGGCGGCGAGCGTTCCCGGGGCTTCGAGGTGGGCGCCGCCGCTCGCGTAAGCGCGGCCGGCCACTCTGATCGAAACCCCGGCTCCCGTCGCCCGCGCGAGCCGCTCGATCAGGTCGCCATTGATGGCGTAGCCAGCGCTCACCACGCCGAGCACGCCTTGGGCCTCGATCGCTTCGGCCGCGCGCAGATAAGCGTCCTTTCCTCTCAGCTCGACGCCGTATGTCGGGATATCGCGCATGCCGCGAAGCAAGCCGCGAATGTCGGCGGGAAGCGGGGGCCGATCGCCGTAGCGCGATGGATCGTGCACGCGGAGGAAAATCTCCCCGTCGCGGTCCAGCACCTCGATAAAGTCCAGTTCAATGGAACCCACGATCGGCAGGAGGTGCTGGAACATGCCCGAGCGATCCCTTGCCTTGAGTTTTTCCTTGACGCCCGGCATTTCCGCGATCCAGCTGGCGATCCCGGTCGCCACTTCCTGCTTCTCGGCGAGCAGGAGCCTGACGCGCTCGGCCTGGGCCTTCGAGGATTCGGCGAAGCGCTTTTCCAGGAGCGTGGAGAAGGTCTTCGAAGTCCAGAGGATCGCAAGACCGACGGGCAACAGGATGATCAGGAGCGAAGATAGCAGAAGCTTGTAGAGCACGGTCGTCACGACAGGCGCTCGGCCGCGCGCGCGCTCGCGAAGCGGGCGAACTCCCGCATCCAGGCGGAAGCGAGTTCACGAGCCGGCCTGCGCGCTATGAGGCTTTGCGGGCGGGTGAGCGGGTAGAGACCCGATTGAATGTTCGCCCGCGTTGGAAGCTGCCCGTCGATCTTCAGAACCTTGACGCCCTCGGCTTCGGCCTGCTCGATGCGCAAGATGCCGTATCCGACCGAGCCCTGAACGCGCTTGATCGTTTTGAGAATCTTTTCCTTGCTCGCGCGTATCGTGAAAGCCTTTTCCCGTCCGTCGAAATTTCTCCCAAAGACCCGATTGACGAAGAGCCCGTGAATGCCGGAGCTCCGCTCGCGGGTGAGCGCGACGATGCCGCGGTCCTCGCCGCCCAGGCTCAGCCAGTTGACCGTCTGGCCGGTGTAAATCCGGCGGAGCTCAGGCAACGTCAGGCCGGCGAGCGGATTGTTGGGGTAGGTCAAGACGACGATCGCGTCTTGACCCAGGGACTGCACATGAAGTCCGGACATCTCATCCGCCGTGAGCGTGCGGCTCACGAGGCCGATGTCAATTTCATCGCGGCGCACGGCGGCGACCGCGTAGTTGGAGCCGCCGCCGCCGACCTCGATGATGAGGCCGGGATACTTCTTGAGAAACTCAGCCGTGAACTCCTCCGCCAGCGGGGCGATCGATTGCGCGCCCGCGATAACGATCTTTCGCTCTCGCGGCTGCGCGGCGCTGGCGCCGGCGCTACCGAGAACAACGGCGGTGAGGAAAGCAAGAAAACGACCAGAGACGGACTTCCCGGTCATAGCGGTCTCGACGGCGTTAGCTTATAGGGATCGCCGCGCCTGTCAAGGACGCTGAAAAGCGCGCTCTCAGGTTCGCGATGCCGCTCAAGACGCGCCGGCGCTTAAACGCGAATGCAGGCGACCGAGCGATTGCTGCCGGCGGGACGCAGCTCCGGCACGACCGCCCGGCACTCCTCGACCGCAATCGGGCAGCGGGTATGAAAGACGCAGCCGCTCGGAGGATGGAGCGGGCTTGGAATCTCGCCCTGGAGAGGGACCGCCGCACGCTTGGCTTCGAGCGCCGGGTCGGGAATGGGCACCGCGGCGAGCAAGGCCTTCGTGTAGGGATGAAGCGGGTTCGCATAGAGATCTTTTGGGCGCAAGCGTCAAGAAATTCAAAAACAACACCCCGTATAACGTGTGCGTGTTCAGCCGCTGTTCGGCGCGGATCGCGCGCCGGGGAAAGCCGTCTCCGCGAAGCCGTCCGCTTTGTGGCATTTCTATACTTCAGCGTATATAAGCTTTTCAAGAACGGCGCCGACTCGGGGCAAAGAGAAACGGAAGCTCGGATTGGACCGCATGCGGCACCCGAGTTCAGCCGCGCCGATCTCAAACAGAGGTGATCTATGACCGTCTTGATTACTGGCGCCGGGCTGATCGGCAGCCACCTGGCGAAGCGGCTTGCGGCGGCGGGCGATAAGGCCGTGCTCTACGATCTTGCGCCTAGCCGCGACTATATCGAAAAAGTTGCCGGCAAGGAGCGAGTGGAGGTCGTGGCGGCTGACATCCGCGACTTGCCGGCCATGCTGAACGCGCTTCAGAGCTTCAACGCCGATACGATTGTCCACACCGCCGGGCTAATCGGTAGCCGGGTGGCGGCAAACTCTTACACCGGAAGCACCAACAACATTCTCGGCACGCTCCATGTGCTTGAAGCCGCGCGCTTGCTCCGTCTCAAGCGGGTCGTTTACGTGAGCACGTTCGGCGTCTATGACCGCGCGAAAGTCAAAGAGGGCCCGCTGAGCGAAGATAGCCCCGTCGGCGGCCACAACTTGTACACCGTTACAAAGCTTTGCTCGGAGCACCTCGTCCACGCGTACACGGCGATGTACAACCTGGACAGCGTGATCATCCGGCCGGCGGGCGTGTTCGGGCGCGGCCTTTACGTCGGCGGCTCCAGCGTGGGCATGGCGATGCGCGATCTCGCCCTGAAAGCGCTTGGGGGAGCGCCGTTCGCGATCGACGCGAAAAGGTATTTTGCGAACGAATACGTTTACGCAAAGGACGTGGCGCTCGCCCTCGAGCTTGCGTGCCGGGCGCGCGATCTCAAACAAAGAACTTACAACGCCGGGACCGGCGTCGTGACTACGGCGGCGGACCTTGCGCGTACGCTGCGCGAGGTGGTGCCGAACCTCGAAGTGACTGTCTCCGGCCAGGCGGAGGAGGGCGCGCGCCAGTCTCCTGTGGACCTGAGCAAGTCCGCGGCGGAGCTGGGGTACAGACCGCAGTATCCCTTGAAAGAGGCGCTAAAGGATTACCTCGGGGAGCTCAGGGCCGACGCCGGAGGATGATCGCGGGCCGGAAGTAAACGCTCCGCCCAAGCTCCCGGGCGGTTACTGCTCGAATTCACGCTTCTTAAGCTCGCGGATGAACGCGGAGAGATTGGGGTCGCTATTGACGGCCTCGTTCACTTTGCTCTGAAAATCGGCAGCGGCGCGCTCGAGCGGTCCGGTATCGACGCGTAGTCCGAGCCATTGCGTCAGCCTGAGCACCAGGGCCAGAGCCCCACGAGGATTGGGTGTGGCGGGAAGATAATGCGGCAAGGCGGCCCAAAGGCTCGCGTGAGGAATTGCCTCCTTGCGGCACGCTTCGCCGATGACCCCGACGATCCCGGTTGGACCCTGATAGCGCGACGGGATGAGATCCAGCTCGGCCATGAGCTTTTCATCCGTGGACGTCCCCGTCAGCGGCACCGGCCTGGTATAGAGAACTTCGTCCAAGTAGGCTCCCAGGCCGACGATCAGTTCGACCTTGCAATCGCGCGCCAGGCGCATGACGGAGTCGCAAAACGTTCTCCAGCGGAGATTCGGCTCTCCGCCGAGGCCGAGGATGAAATCCCGCTCCGTGCCAACTCCGGGACCGCAATAAAAATCGTAAGATGGCCAGGAGATCTGCCGTCGAGCGCCTTCGACGAGCCGGACGTGCGGCCGCTGGACCGAAAAGTCGTAAAACTCTTCCGGGTCGATGCTGGCGAACTTCGATGCGACGAGCTGCTCGGTGAGATAGCGAACGGCGGTTGTTGCCGCGGCACCCGCATCGTTCCATCCGGCGAACGCCAGGACCAGGATCGGGCGCTTGAGCGGGGGACGGGATTCGTAAGATACGGTATCGGCGGTCATTTGTAGGTTTGTATCACAATTGTGGCATCCTCTCCAGGGGTGTGACGCGCCACGCCGCGGCTCAGGACGCGATCCGATCTGCGAGAGGAAGCATGCGGCGTTTTGGCGGCGTTCGCCAAAGCCTTCCTGCGCCGTGCCCGTTGCGCTATGCTCGTGCCATTCGAAGCCGGAGGTGACTATGGCCGCGAAGGTTGCGTTGATTACCGGGGGAGCGCGGGGGATCGGGCGCGCAGTCGCGCTCAGCCTCGGTCGGGACGGCTGGTCGGTCGCTGTTTGCTACCGGGAAAGCAATGGTCCGGCCGCCGAAATCGTCAAAGCCGTGGAAGAAGGCGGGGGCAAGGCGCTGGCGCTTCGAGCCGACGTATCGAGGCCGGCGGCGGCCGGCGAGCTGGTCGAGGAAGTGCAGGCCCGGTGGGGACGGATCGACGCGCTCATCCAGTCGGCCGGGCCCTACCACCGCGTGAACCTGATGGAGGAGACCGTCGACGGGTGGCACTCCATGTTCGACAACAATCTTCACCCGCTGTTTTACCTGAGCAAAGCTGTCGCGCCGGGAATGATCGAGCGCAAATGGGGACGCATCGTGAGCTTCAGCATGGCCAACGCGGATCAGCTGATCGCCCAGCCGCAGCTTACCGCGCATTATATCGCCAAGGTCGGCGTGCTGGTCTTGACGCGCACCCTGGCGCGCATCCTCGCGCCCCACGGGATTACGGTGAACGCGATCTCGCCCGGCTTTATCGATTCCGGAAGCGCGCCGAGCGAGGAGCTATCGTCTATGGCCAAGAGGATCCCGGCAGGCTACGTGGGATCGTTGGACGACGCGGTCGGCGTGGTCCGGTTTCTTTTGTCGGAAGGCGCCCGTTACGTCAACGGCGCGAATATCCACCTGAGCGGGGCGTGGGGAATTTAACAAGCGATGATCGCAAATGGCGAACGGCAAGCGTCGGTTAATTTCTGAACGCCGTCTAGGAGCGCGTCAGCCTTGAGAGCGTTTCTTCGAAGATTTCAACGGCCGTATCGCAGTGGCTTTTCTCGACGATCAGCGGCGGCGAGAAGCGGATCGTAGCCGTGCCGCAGCCGAGAAGGAGTAGCCCGTTCTCGAAGGCGCGCCGTATCACCTGGTCGCGAAGCCCGGCGGCGGACGCCGGGGTGCCGTCGGTCGGAGCCAATTCAACGCCGATCATTAGCCCGAGACCGCGCACGTCTGCGATCGCGCGGGTTTTATCCGTCAGGCGAGTCAGCTTGGACTTTAGGTAGTCACCTACTTCCGCGGCATTTTGCACAAGCCCGTTTTGCAGCAGATCGAGCGTCGCGAGCGCGGCGGCGCAAGCCACCGGATTGCCGCCGAACGTCGAGCCGTGCGCGCCCGCCGGCCACGTGCTGATATCGCTCCGCGCAATCATCGCGCCCAGGGGTAACCCGCTTGCGATCCCCTTGGCGACGCAGACGATGTCGGGCTCGACCCCGAAATGCTCGCACGCGAACAATTTTCCGGACCGGCCGAGGCCGCTTTGAATCTCATCCGCGACGAGCACAATACCGTGGCGCGCGCAAACCTCTTTGACTCGCGGCAGAAACTCGCGCGGCGGCACCACGTATCCGCCCTCTCCCTGGATGGGCTCGACGAAAACGGCGGCGATCTCGTCCGGCGCCACTTGATGGCGGAACAGCACTTCGAACGCGTCGATATCGCCAAAAGGAAGATGATGCACGCCGGGCACTAACGGGCCGAAGTGCGCGCGGTGCAGGCTGCGGCTCGCGCCCAAGGAAAGCGCGCCAAACGTACGCCCGTGAAAAGAACCAAGAAAGGCGACAACGTTGTGGCGCCTGGTGGCGTAGCGGGCAAGCTTGAGCGCGGCCTCGATCGCTTCGGTTCCCGAGTTGGTGAAAAAAATCCTCTTTGCCGAGCTACCGGGCGCCAGGAGACAAAGCCTCTCCGCCAGCCGCGCCATCGGCTCGTAATAGAAATCGCTGCCGCAGAAATGGAGAAATTTTTCCGCTTGTTCCTTGATCGCGGCCACCACTTGCGGGTGCGAATGGCCGGTGGCGGCAACCGCGATGCCGGCGTTAAAGTCCAGGTAGCGGTTATCGTCCACGTCCTCGATGATCACACCGCGACCTTGCTTGACCACCAGCGGGTACACGCGACCGTATGCCGGCGCCGTGTATTGCTGGTCTTGGGCGATCACCGCCCTCGCCTTTGGACCGGGAGGCTTAGTCTTGATGTGGGGGATGGGCATGGGGGTTAGGATTTTTCGATTTGTGCCCGGAAAGGAAATCTGGAAAAAGGTTCCCTCCCTTTTATCGATTTTGTTATTCGACGTTGTCGATCTGCGCGCGCTGGAGCTTTCCGGAGTAGTCCACGTACACCGATTTCCACTCCGTGAAGATATCGTAGACCGTGGTTCCGGCTTCACGATGGCCGTTGCCGGTGTCTTTCACGCCGCCGAACGGGAGATGGACCTCGGCTCCGATCGTTGGACCGTTGATGTAGGTGATGCCGGCTTCGATATCTCGTAGCGCGCGAAAGGCCCGCCCGACGTTTGCGGTGTAGATCGAGCTGGAAAGGCCGTAGCGCGTGCCGTTCAGGATCGAAATCGCCTCCTCGAGGCTCCCGGCCTCGATAATCGAGAGAACGGGGCCGAAAATCTCCTCCTGGGCGATGCGCATGCCGGGCGTGACGTTGTCAAATACGGTCGGGCGATAGAAGTACCCGTCGATCCATTCTCGCTCCTCGAAAACCGCCCCGCCTGTGAGCAGTTTTGCTCCTTCCTCTTTGCCGATCTGAACGTAACGGTGGACTTTCTGCCTGGCAGCCTCGTTGATCAGCGGGCCCATTTCCACGCTTTCGTCGAGCCCCGAACCGATCTTGATCTTCTGCGCCCGCGCGACCAGCGCATCGGTAAAGTCCCGCTTGATCGCGCGGTGTAAGATCAGCCGGCTCGTCGCGGTGCAGCGCTGTCCCGTGGTGCCGAAAGCGCCCCAAATCACGCCGTCCAGAGCGAGCGGGAGGTCCGCGTCGTCCATTACGATTTGGGCGTTCTTCCCGCCCATCTCCAGCGAGACGCGCTTGAGGTTGGCGCCGCAGACAGCCGCGATCTCCTTTCCCACCTCGGTGGAGCCGGTGAACGACACCAGCTTGACGTCGGGATGGCGCACGAGCGCCGCGCCGGCCGTTTCTCCCGTTCCATGAACGAGGTTCGCCACACCCGGCGGAACTCCGGCCTTCTCGAGGATCTCAAAGAGCTTTACGGCCGTGAGCGGCGTGTCTTCCGCCGGCTTGAGGACGACCGTGTTGCCGCAGAGCAAGGCGGGAAAAAGCTTCCACGCGGGAATTGCGATCGGAAAATTCCACGGCGTGATCAACGCGCACACTCCGAGCGGCATGCGCACGGACATGGCGAATTTGTCCGGTAGTTCGGAAGGCGTCGTCTGGCCGAAAAGCCGGCGCCCTTCCCCGGCGGCGTAAAAAGCCGTATCGATCGCCTCCTGAACGTCGCCGCGCGCCTCTTTGAGGATTTTGCCCATTTCCCGCGTCATGGCGCGCGCGATCTCCTCCTTGCGCTCGCGCAGCAGAAAGCCGACGCGGTAGAGAATCTCGCCCCGTTGCGGCGCGGGGACAAGCCGCCACTCCCGAAAGGCCTTGCTTGCGGCGGCGACCGCGCAATCGACGTCTTCCGCTCCTGAGGCGGGAAAATTTCCGATCAAGTCGTGGCGGTTGGCGGGATTTCGGTTCTCAAAAGTTTTCCCGGACCGTGCCGGCACCCACTTGCCCCCGATATAGTTGTAAAACTCCTCTGCCATGTCGAATCCTCCTTTTGGTGTCGCTCACAAGGAAGAGTTCGCTCGAGACTTTGTTTCTGCAGGCCTCGCTAAAGGACTATTTTACGGGCCGCCGGCGCACGACACAACGGCAGGGATAAGGAATCGGGAACTCTAGAAAAAAGTCCCCGACACCCGTACGGCGCTGCACCCATGCTACGTGACATACTGTTGTGGGATCAGAAAGGAAAAAGTACCCTGGGAATGCCGCCGGGCTATGGCGGCGGGCGTTAAGCTCATAACTCTATGATGGTTTACGGAGGGTTGGCCGTACCTCCGATCCGCCCTTCGCCAAAGGGAGGAAATTCCCCTCTTCGAAAAAATTTGCCAAAGAGGGAACAGGAGATTTGACAATGGAATTTTTCGGCTCTTTGTAGGGGGTTTTTATGCCTCGGTCCGTCGTCGAGCTTTCAGGGCACATCATCGATTCTCTCATTCTGCCGAAGGTGCTGGATCTCATCGTCAATCTGGGCGGCGAGTTTGAGATCCTTAAGATCCAGGTCGGCCAGAGGCGCGCGGATCGCAGTTACGCGCAGATCCTCGTGGAGGCGGCGAGCCCCGCCGAGCTCGAGCAGATCCTGGCCAAGATCAGAGAGCACGGCGCGGTGCCGCTCGACGAGCTGGAAGAGGAGGCCCGGCTTGAGCCCTCGCCTCAGGACGGCGCTTTTCCGGAGGGGTTCTATGCGACGACCAATCTGACCACCTTTGTTCGTATTGCGGGCCGCTGGCTCGAAGTGGAGCCCGCCGAGATGGACTGCGGCGTGCGCGTCAAGTTGGGGGAGATGCGCGCCGAAACCGTGCCGATGCATCGCGTCAAGAAAGGCGACCTTATCGTTGTCGGCCAGCGCGGCATAAAGGTTCAGGCGCCGGAGCGACGCGTTCCGGCGGAGGCTTTTGAGTTCATGTCGAGCGCGGTGTCCACGGAAAAGCCGAAAGGGCTGATGATCAGGGAGATCGCGGAGTCCATGAAGAGCGTCCGGAGCGAGAACGGAAGGATTCTGGTCGTGGCCGGGCCCGGCCTGGTGCATACCGGGGCGTCCGACTACCTGGTCGAGCTGATCGAGAAAGGCTACGTGCAGGTGCTTTTCGCTGGCAATGGGCTGGCAGTTCATGATATCGAGGCAGCGCTTTACGGCACTTCCTTGGGCGTCTATCTGGACAAAAAGCTCCGCGCCGCCGAGGGACACGAGCACCATCTTTGGGCCATCAACAAGATCCGGCTGGCCGGAGGCATCAAGCAGGCGGTGGAAGCGGGCGTGCTCACGAAAGGAATTTTCTATACCTGCGTCAAAAAGGGAGTGGATTTCGTTCTCGCGGGATCGATCCGCGACGATGGCCCGCTCCCGGACGTGATCACCGATACCCTGGTCGCTCAGGATATCATGCGCGAGAAGATCAAAAATGTGAGCCTGGTCTTGATGATGGCGACAACGTTGCACGCGATTGCGACCGGGAATCTGCTCCCCGCGACGGTAAAGACCGTGTGCGTGGACATCAATCCGGCGGTGGTGACGAAGCTTACCGATCGCGGCACCTTTCAGGCGATCGGCCTCGTCACGGATGTGGAGCCGTTTCTCAGGGAGCTGTGCCAGTACCTATGAGAGCAGGGGAGCGTTGACGCCATGAGCCTGCTGATGTGCCCGCCCGACTATTACGGCATCGAGTATGAGATCAATCCGTGGATGAGCCGGAGCCGGCAAAGCGATCGGGCGGCGGCCTCAAGACAGTGGCAGGCGCTCTACGAGCTTTTGCGCAACGAGGCGGGCGTGGAGGTCGATCTTTTGCAGCCGGCTCCGGGGCTTCCCGACATGGTGTTCACCGCGAACGGCGGTTTGGCATGGGGGAAAAAATTTATCGCCGCGAATTTTCGCTACGACGTGCGCCGCGGCGAAGTCATTCACTTCGAGAACTGGTTTTCGGCCAGAGGCTATGAAATCGTGCGCCTGCCGCAAGGCCTCTTTTTCGAGGGCGAAGGGGATCTGTTGTTGTGCGGCGAGGTATTCTTTGCCGGATATCACATTCGCTCGGACATTCGCGCCCATCAAAGGATCGCCGAGATCACCGGGCGCGAGGTGCTTTCTTTGGAGCTCACGAACGAGTGGTTTTATCATCTCGATACCTGCTTCTGCCCTTTAGGCGACGGTAGGGCGCTTTTCTACCCGCCGGCCTTTGACGCCTACGCGCGCAAGGTCTTGGAAAGCTACGTGCAGCAGCTGATCGCGGTGAGCGAACGGGACGCGCGCGCGTTTGCGTGCAACGCGGTCGCGATTGGCAATTCGGTCGTGATGAACGAAGGGTCTCGCGAGACCCGCGCCGCGTTGGAGTCGCTGGGATATGCCGTAAAGGCTCTCGACCTCAGCGAGTTCATCAAGGCGGGCGGGAGCGCGAAGTGCCTCGTCCTTAAGGTTCCCCATGGCGAGGCGGAAACCGGTGCGGCCGGGGCTTAGCGGTACTGTTGGCAGGGGCGCTGTTTTTTTGGTGGAATCCAGGATCGACAGTCAAGGATCAACGAATGGAGGGAAACCTATGAGAGAAAAAAAACTTTGGCTCGTTGCCGCCCTGTTGGCTCTCACGGTCGCCGGCTCGGCCTGGGCGCAGGAGAGCTTTTACAAGGGTAAGACCATCCGCATCATCGTCGGCTTTTCCGCGGGAGGCGGGTTCGATACTTACGCGCGCGCAATCGCCCGCCACATGTCGAAGCACGTCCCGGGCAACCCGACGATCCTCGTCGAGAACATGACCGGCGCGGGAAGCCTGATCGCCGCGAACCACGTTTTCAAGGTGGCCCGGCCGGACGGCTTGACGATGGGACATTTTATCGGCGGCCTATTCATGCAGCAGCTTTACGGCCGCCCGGGAGTGGAGTTTGACGCGCGCAAGTTCGAGTACGTGGGAACGCCGGTCACGGACAAGCCGGTCTGCGCTCTGACCAAAGCGAGCGGCATTACGAGCGTCGAGAAATGGATGGCGTCGCCTACGCCGGTGAAACTTGGCGGCACGGCGCCGGGATCGAACACCGATGATGTACCGAAGATACTGAGATCCGCTCTGGGATTGCCGATCCAGCTGGTGTCCGGCTACAAAGGGACGGCCGATATCCGCCTGGCGGCAGAGAGCGGAGAGTTGGCCGGCGGTTGCTGGGGTTGGGATTCGATCAGGGCGACATGGCGGAAGGGAATAGAATCGGGGGAGGCGGTGGTCGTGCTCCAGGCAGTGCCGAAAGCGCTCCCGGACCTTCCGAAAGTGCCGCTGGCGATCGATCTGGCAAAGAGCGACGAGGGGCGGCAGTTGATCCAGGTGGGCATCCACTCCGTAAGCGCCGTCATTCGCCCCTATGTCTTGCCTCCCGGAACACCCAAAGATCGGGTCCAGACCTTGCGCACCGCGTTTGCAAATACGATGAAAGACCGGGAATTCTTGGCCGATGCGGAGAAATCCAATCTGGACATCGAGCCGATGTCGGGTGAGGAGCTGGAGAAGACGGTGACCGGCCTCTTCAAGCTCAACCCTGCGTTGGTGGCGAAGCTAAAAGAGGCGGTCGAGGCAAAATAGACAACGCGGCGGGTGTTGTAAGTCAAGGGGGCGGCTATGCTGGAGATGGTCAGCGCGTTTGTCGCCGGGTTCTATAAGGTCCTGACGCCGACGACGTTCAGCCTCATGCTCATCGGCATCGGCGTGGGGTTCATGGTCGGAATCTTGCCCGGCCTCGGCGGCCCGACCACCCTGGCATTGATGCTGCCGTTTATCTTCAAGATGAACGCCGTTGAGGCGTTTGCTTTTTTGCTCGGCATGTCGGCGGTAACCGCGACCACCGGAGATATCACGTCGATCCTTTTCGGCGTTCCGGGTGAGCCGACAACGGCCTCCACGATCGTCGACGGCCACCCGATGGCCAAAAAGGGGGAAGCGGGGCGCGCGCTCGGGGCGGCGCTGATGAGCTCGCTCGTCGGCGCAATCTTCGGCGCCTTCTGCCTCGCCTTGGCGGTTCCGGTGGTGCGGCCGCTAGTGCTGACGTTCGGCTCGCCCGAATTTTTCATGATCGCTCTTTTGGGCGTCGGGTTCGTCGCGTCGCTCAGCGGCGGCAATCTGCTCAAGGGACTGATCTCGGGCGGCCTGGGCTTTTGCTTCGCAATGGTGGGCTTGGACCCGATCTCCGGGATCCAGCGTTACACGTTCGGGCAGCTTTTTCTCTGGGACGGAATCGGTCTGGTTCCCGTAACCGTCGGCCTATTCGCGATCCCGGAAATCATCGATCTTGCGGTCCAGGGCGGCAGCATTGCGAAGGAAAAAGTAGGAAAGATCGGCGGCGTGATGACCGGAGTGAAAGACACCTTCAAGCACTGGTGGATGGTCATCCGCTGTAGCGCGATCGGGGCATATATCGGAGTGATCCCGGGAATGGGCGGGGGAGTGTCGCAGTGGATCGCGTACGCGCACGCGGTGCAAAGTTCGCCGGACAAGGAGCGCTTCGGCAAAGGAGCGGTCGAGGGAGTTTTGGGTCCGGGCGCGGCAAATAACTCGACCTTGGGCGGATCTTTGATCCCCACGGTCGCCTTCGGCGTGCCCGGCAGCGTGAGCACGGCGATCCTTCTGGGAGCGTTTATCATTCAGGGAATCGTGCCGGGGCCCGACATGCTGCTCCCTCCGCCCAAAGGAAAGCTAGACATCACTTTTAGTTTCGTCTGGATCATCGTTCTTTCCAACCTGCTTACCGTCGCCATCTGCTTTCTTTTTCTCAACTGGCTCGCGAAGATCACGAACATTCGCGGCAGCCTGCTGATGCCTTTCATCCTCCTGCTCGTTTACGTGGGGACGTTTGCAGAGAAGAATGCCTTTGCGGACCTTCTGATCGTGCTTGGCTTCGGCTTGCTCGGCTGGCTGATGGTTCGTTTCGACTGGCAGCGCCCGCCGCTTTTGCTCGGCCTCGTGCTCGGGCCTCTGATGGAGAACAGGCTCTTTTTGGCGACGGATAATTACGGCATCGCCTGGCTCTGGCGCCCCGGCGTCATCATCCTCTTTCTGCTCACTTTGATCGGGATTTTCTATCCGGTGTTCAAGACAAGACGGGGAAGGCAAGCCGAGAGCGGCCGGATCCAGCCTGGCGCCGGGGCGGAAAAGGAGCAGACGATGCCCCGGCGTGCGGCGTTGTTCAGCTTTGCTCTGGTAGCGGTGCTTTCTTGGGCGTTGTGGGAGAGCAGGAACTTCGGTTTTCGCGCCGGCTTGTTTCCGTGGGTGATCGGGACGCCGGTGTTGCTGCTGTCGATCGTCCAGTTTGCCCGCGACATCTTGGGAAAAACAAAAAGGACCGGGCTCGAGTCGACGATGGACCAAGAGCTGCCGAAAGAAATCGCCCGGCGGCGGACGGCAGCCATCGTCGGGTGGATTGTGGCCTTTTTCCTGGCGATCTGGCTCCTCGGATTTTCATTGGCCGCGCCGGTGATGACGCTTCTCTATCTTAGAGTCGCCGGGCGTGAAAGCTGGCCCAGCACCATCGCGTCAACGGTTCTTGCCGGAGCGCTGGTGTACGGCTTTTTCGAGCGCGCGCTCCACATCCCGTTTCCGGAAGGCGAAATCTTTCTCTGGCTGCAATAAGAGCGAGGTCAGACGCGGAGATTTGCCGCGGGTCTAAACCGAGCTTTGTCTAGCTTAGCGAGCCTCGTCTTACATCCGGTTCTTGAGCGCCCGCCAGACCTTCTCCGGCGTAAGCGGAAGATCGTAGAGCCTTACGCCCGCGGCGCGCGCGACGGCGTTAGCGATCGAAGGGGCGACCGGCAACAGCCCTCCTTCCCCCGTGCCCTTGGAGCCGTACGGCCCCGGGCCGTTCTCGTTTTCTACCAGGATCGAGTGGAATTCGCCGGGTAGGTCGCTAAACCTCGGCAGGCGATAGCCGAGCAGATTGCCGTTCAGCAACTGCCCGTCACGGTAGATCATCTCCTCGTAGAGCGAATGGCCGAGCGCCATCACCGCGGCGCCTTCATCCTGGCCGAGGCATTGGGCGCGGTGGAGCGCGCGGCCCACGTCGGCAATGGAGACATATTTCTCGACAGCGATTTCGCCCGTTTCGACGTCGATTGCCACCTGAGCGGCGCCCCAGCTGATTTCCCAAAAGGTTGTCGGCGATCCGAGAACCGCCCGCTTGCTTTTCCGATCCTGGTAAGAACCTTGGCCGACGATTTCTCCGGCTCTGGCGCCAAACTGTTGCGCGATGACCGCCTCGTACGGGAGGCTCCGGCCGTTCTCGGCGTAAACGCGGCCGCCCTTCAGGACCAACCGCTCCGGGGGCGTTTCGAGGGCGCGGCTTGCGGCGCTGAGCAGCCGCCGTTTCAGGTCTTGCGCGGCGCGCTGGACCGAGAGGCCCATGACCACCGTGGAGCTGCTTGCGTTGGTCGCCGGATCGTAAGGGATGGCGTCGGTCTCCAGCTCGCCGACGCGAACCTGATCGACGTCGATCGCCAACTCCTCCGCGACGATCTGGCTGAGCGCCGTACGGGCTCCTTGGCCCAGCTCGACGGTTCCCGTGAGCAAAAGAACGCTCCCGTCCGATGCCATCTTGACGGCGGCGGAGGAAACTTTGTAGGTCCCGCCGCCGTCCTTCATGCAACAGCTCACTCCCTTGCCGGAACTGCCGGCGCTCTTTCGCTGCCAATGGATCGCCTTGGCGGCGCGCTCGAGACCTTCCTCGAGATCGCAATCGACGGGCGTATCGCCGGCGGTGTAAGTCTCGCCCCGGCGAAGCAGGTTCCTGGCGCGAAACGTCACGGGATCGAGGCCGAGTTCCTGCGCGATGATGTCCATCTGCGACTCATACGCCCACGTCACCTGCGGCGTGCCGAAGCCGCGAAAAGCTCCGGCGGGGACCGTATTCGTGTAAACCGTGTAGGCGTTCGTGCGCACATGCGGGATGCGGTAAGGTCCGGGCGCCCGGTAGCCCGCTTTTTGCGTGACGCGCGGCCCCGCGTCCGCATAGGCGCCGGTGTCCATGTAGATCTCGCATTCACGGGCGAGCAGGCGGCCGTCGCCGGTCACGGCCGTTTTGATGCGGAACCGGGCGGGATGGCGCGTGACGGTTTTGAAGCTTTCCTCGGCGGAGTTGACGAGCTTTACCGGTCGCTCGGCTTTTTTCGACAAAGCGACCGCGAGCGGCTCGGTCTTGACGGAAAGCTTGCCGCCATAACCGGCGCCCACCGCAGGAACGATGATACGGACCCGGTTGAGCGGCATATGAAAAGTTTCCGCCAAGTGCTCGCGGAGCGTGAACGGGTCCTGCGACGAGGCCCAGACGGTAATTTCGTCGCGGCGCGCGCTGGCGACGACGGCATGGGGCTCGAGAGAATAGTGCTGAACCCGGGGAAAGGTGAAGGTATGCTCGAAGATGCGCGCCGCCTCTTTGAACGCCTTGTCGACGTTTCCTCTCTCGTAGGCGAAGCGGTAGCAAATATTGGTACCGCTGAACTCGGCGGCGGCCTGATAGAGCTGCCCGTGGAGCTCGCCGCCGGCGGCGGTAGTTTCGTGAACGAGGGGCGCGCCGGGAGCGAGCGCGGCGTCGATGTCCGTGACGGCCGGAAGATCTTCGTACTCGACCCGAATCAACGACAGCGCCTCGGCGGCCGTCGCTTCGTCGACCGCCGCGACCGCCGCGACCGGGTCGCCGGCGTACCTTACCTTATCGATCGCGACGATCGGCTGATCCTTGTAAGCCGCGCCAAACAGTCCAAAGCCTCGGATGTCATCGCGCGTAACGACCGCGGCAACGCCCGGCAGCTTCTCGGCGTCGCGCGCGTCGACATGAAGCAATCTGGCGTGCGGCAGCGGGCTCCGCAAAACCTTGCCATGCAGCATTCCGGGGAGAGAAATGTCGCCGACGTAAATCGCTCTGCCGGTGACTTTCTCAACGCCGTCGAGCCGGGCAGGGGATGTGCCGATAACGTGGCGGGAGACGCGGCTCATCGGTCCTCCTGTTGCAGGTAGCGCTCGGCGACCCACTGCTGCGCTTCGTCTTTCGTGCGGATCTCGCCGCTAAGCTGCGCTTCCTCGACCGCCTGGAGGATGTCGCTGAAGCGCGGCCCCGGCTTGAATCCCATCGCGATCAGGTCGCGCCCGAGGAGGAGCGGCTTCGGATGCAACTCCTCTTCTTTCAGCTCGGCGAGCTTGGCGCGGCAGAATTCGTAATACCGAAGATCGCCGTTCGCGGCCAGGGCATCGATGCGGCAAAGCTCCAGAAGCTCGTCGATCTCCCTGGCGGCGAGAAACCGCTTGAGCGTGCTGAGCCGCATATGGGGCGCCTGCGTGGGACGGAGATGATTCTTCACCAGGTAGGCGACCCTTTCCCAGGTCGCGCGGCTTCGCTTCAGGCGCTTTAAAATATCGACCGCCATCTCCGCGCCGCGGTCCGTGTGGCCGTAAAATGTGATGCGGTTGTCGCGGCGCTCGATGCACACCGGTTTGGCCACGTCGTGAAGCAGGCAGCCGTAGGCCAAGCTCTCGCTCGGCCGCTCGAGATATCCGAGCGCCGCCATCGTGTGGGTGAAGACGTCGCCCTCGGGGTGGTAATCGGGGCTCTGCTCCACGCCCTTCATCGCTTCGACCTCGGGAAGGATGTCGCCCAACAGGCCGGTTGCGTCGAGCAGTTCGAAGCCGCGGCGCGCGCCGCCTTCGGTGAGAATCCGGGTGATTTCCTCGCCGATTCGCTCCCACGCGACCTGAAGGATGTGCGCGTGCTGCTCGCGGATCGCCTGCAGGGTCTCGTCATCGATGCGGAACCCCAGCGCGGCGGCGAGCCTGATCGCCCGCACCATCCGCAGCCGGTCCTCCTCGAAGCGCCGGCGCGGGTCGCCGATCGCGCGCACGATGCCGCGCCTGAGATCTTCCTGCCCGCCGACAAGATCGATGACGGCGTCCTTTTCCGGATCGTACATCATGCCGTTGATGGTAAAATCGCGCCGAAGAATATCCTCGCGCATGTTCGTGAAGCGGACGTGGCTCGGGCGGCGGCCGTCGAGATAAGGGCCGTCGAAGCGAAACGTGCTGACCGCGAAGCTTTCGCCTTCGACGATCACCATGATCACGCCGAACTGGGCGCCGACGGGTACGGTGCGCGGAAAGAGCTTCTGAATCTCGTCGGGCAGTGCGGAGGTGGCGATATCGTAGTCCTGCGGCGGGCGGTTCAACAGATCGTCGCGCACGCAGCCCCCGGCCAGATAAGCTTCATGGCCGCGCTCGCGCAGGCGCTGGACGATCGAGATCGCCTTTTCTCTGGTCGTCATTGTGGAGCTGGAATTTTTCCGGAAATTGACCGGTCAGCTGTCGGCAAAACCGCCCAAACGGACGGAGAAAGCAAATGCCGGTCGGGTTCGGTCCACGTTTCTCGTGAGGCCGGAGCGAGGATTGGGCGCGCCCGGCCGCTCAGGACTGCCAGCCGTAGGCGCCGATGAGCTTCACGAAGCGACACTCCCCGAGATAGTCTTCTTCCAGGCTCTCGCCCTTCTTGCGAATCCGTACCAGCGTTTGCAGCTCCTCCTCGCCCATCGGCAGCACGAGGCGCCCGTCGGGCTTGAGCTGGCTCAGCAGCGGGCGCGGAATGCAGGGCGACGCCGCGGACACGACGATGTCGTCGTAGGGCGCGTGCGTCTCACAGCCCAGCGTGCCATCGCCGACCGTGATCACAATGTTTTTATAACCGAGACGCTCCAAGCGCTCGCGGGCGCGCGCGGCAAGTTCCTCCAGGCGCTCGACGGAGACCACCTGCGCGCACAGCTCGGCGAGCACGGCCGCCTCGTAGCCGGAGCCCGTCCCGATCTCCAGCACCTTCTCCGAACCCTTCAGCTCTAACGACTGGGCCATCAGCGCGACCATGTAGGGCTGCGATATCGTTTGGTTCTGGCCGATGGGAAGCGGGCAGTCATCGTAGGCCTGGTTTTGCATGCTGGGCTCGACAAAGAGGTGCCGCGGCACCTTGCGCATCGCGCCGAGCACGCGGTGGTCATGAATGCCGCGCTGGACGAGCTGTTCCCGGATCATCCGGTCGCGTTCATAGCCGTACTCGGACACGGAACGCCTCGTGAATGCCGTATAAACAGATGCTAGTCCATACCAGGGATCGATTCAACTTTGTTTTATCGGCGTTGCGGGATTCGCGCGCCGCTCCAATCTTGACAAGGCCGCGCGTTGGGCATAGGCATAAAAAGGATCCGGCGCTTGGATCTGATGTCGGGAACGGGGCGGCGACGGAGCGCGCCCGTCGTAAACCCCGGCTAAGCAAAACAGGGAGGCGTTCTTTCTATGGAAGACGTAACTCCGCCTGGCCAATACGGCCCGCCTCCGGCGGGCGGACCCGGTTCGAAGGCGGGACTTTGCTTGGCTTCGCCTGACCTGAGATCGAGCCTCAACGTTCGTGCCTGAAGGCACCTCGCGCTCCTCGGGAGCTAAAAGGAAGGCTGAAGACAAGGCCGGCGGACCAACAAAAGTCGGTGGCGCCGAAAAGCAGGGTCCGGCTTGTCGCGGGCGGGATCGCAAGTTGGAAGACGAGATCTAAAGCGCGCAAGCGCTGCAGGCGGGCTCCTTCCCGGGAGGGAGCCCGCCTGTTTTATGGCCCGACCGCGTGCCGATAGTTTGTTCTACTTTTTTCAACGGGTTTTCGCCCCGATCGAGCTCAGCGATCATTTCCCGCCGAAGATATCGTTGAACTGCTTGGCGTAGTGCTCGAACTGCTCGAGGACCTCGGGCGGCGCAAACGCGGGTTTGATTCCCTCGATCAGGCGCGGAGGGTCGGGAACGACATCGACGCGATCCGGTATCCGCTTGAGGTCCTTGATTACGGTCTGTCCCTTTTTTGACAGAACGAAATCGATGAAGAGCTTGCCGGCATTGGGGTTGGGCGCTTTGGCCGAGAGTCCCATGGGATGAATGTTGGCGAAAACCGGGTTGAGGTAGAGCCAGTCGACCGGCGCGCCGGCTGGCTTTAACTGCTCGAAGGTCGACGAATAGGCGCTCAGCGCCCCTTTGAATTCTCCCGCCGCGACAAACTGCGCGATCAAAGTTCTGGCGTCGGAAATTCGCACCTGCCTGGCGAGCGCGCGCATGTAGCTCAAGCCTCTCTCTTCGCCCATCGCCTTGATCATCGTGGCGAACCATTCGTAAGCTCTCGCCGCGATGGTGAGGTGCCCCTGCCATTCGGGCTTGAGAAGATCGTCGTACGTTTTGGGCAGCATCGATTTTGGCACCGCGCGCGTGTTATAGCCGAAGGCGCCGTAGTTCGTGTAGACCGACGTCCACGCGGCGTCGGGGTCCTTGTATCCCTCGCGGTAAAACTTTCTTTCCGGAGAATCGTAGGGCGCAAAAAAGCCTCTCTTCTTGAGATCGTAGCCGTAAAAGCTCGTCACCATCGCGACATCCCACAGCGGCTTTCCGGCCCTGCCCTCGTTGAGGATGCGCTGCATCATCTGCGCGTCCGTGGCGCGGTAAAAGGCCGCGTCGATCTTCGGATAGTCTTTCCTGAAGGCGTCGATCAACGCCTTGGAGTCGTTGGCGTTGAACACCGCGTAAAAGACCATCTTGCCTTCGGCCTCGGCCCTGGCCTGCACGTCCGCGGAAGCGGCGAGAGCCGGAAGCGCGTAGAGGCCGAAAACAGCGACCAGCGCTAACCCTAGCGATACGGTTAATTTCATCAGATACGACTCCCTTCCTGTCGAGACTCTCATGAAAATGGGTTCAAATCGGTTGCATTCCATAGTCCGTAGGGTGGGTTGAGCTCCTTCGACTTCGCTCAGGACAGGACGCGAAACCCACCACGAGGCGGAGACGATGGGTATCGGCGCAAGGCGCCTCCACCCATCCTACAAACTCTCTTCGCTCCTTTTGAGGGGCAGTGCTTTGCGCCATGCGCTCTGCTCTTTGCGAATAAGGCGCAGCTATTCGATGTAGTCTTCGAGCTTGATCCGCTCGGCGACTTCATCCGGCACGCGCAGCCGCCGCGGCAGATCTTTGCCTTTTTGCGTGGCGTCGATAGCCATCTTTGTCGTGATGCCTCCCTTCTTGGCCGAAGGGTCGATCTCGGATCCCTGGCAATTGGGGATGACGAGGATGTCTCTGTCGGCCTGAAAGCGGTTCGCCATCGCCCAGAGCACTTCGCGCTCGTTGTAAACGTCGATATCGCTGTCGACGACCACGATCAGCTTCAGGTAAAGATCGGCGGCGAGAGCGGCGAGAATGGCGCTCCGCACTTCGCCCTCGCTGCGCTTGTCGATCGAGATGTAACAGTGGAACCGGCAACACCCCGAAGGCGGCATGTGCACCGCGCGCGCTCCCGGCACGAGCGCTTTGACCGCCTTGAAGATCGCGGACTCTCTCGGGATGGCCCCCATGAGGCGGTGCTCGGTGTGGCCGGTGAAAATATCTTGATAAATCGGACGCTCCCGGTGCGTGACCGCGGTAAGCTCGACGACGTGGTGTTTGTCCACGCCGACCGAATGGCCGGAGTACTCGCCGAACGGGCCCTCGTCTTCACGCACGTGCGGCAGGATCTTGCCTTCGAGGACGATTTCCGCGTTGGCCGGCACTTCGAGATCGACGGTTTCGCACTTCACCAGGGGAACGGGCTCCCCGAGCATGCCGCCGATGATATCGTACTCATCGACCTCGAAGGGCGCGAGCGCCAAAGCCCCGAGCGCGAAGGCGGGATGGACTCCCAGGATAATCGCGATCTCCAGCGGCTCGTCTCGGTCCTCGGCGTTGCGCTGTCAACGCGCCAGATGCATGCCCGGAGCGAGGTGCATGTGGAGCCGGTTCTTGGCGGTGAGCATGCCGCGGTTAAAGCTCAGATTGCGAACTTTGGAGATCGGATCGCGCGCCACGACAATTCCCGCCGTGATGTAGGGCGCGGTGTTGATGTCGAAGTGCGTAAAGAGCGGAAATCGGTTGAGATCGACCTCCCGGCCGAGGCGGATCACCTCCTTGACCGGACCGTGACCGACGGCCGCCGGCGCGATGCGCGCGCTTTCGCGCCTCTTGTACTCGTCGACCAGCTCGGCCTCGGAGACGCCGAGCGCGAGCGCAAGTCGCTTTCGCGTCGCGTGGAGGTTGGTAATCGCGGGCATGTCGAAGCCGGCGAGATTTTCGAAGAAAACGGCCGGATAGCGGGACTCGGCTTCCAGCTTGAACAGGAGCGCCGTTGCCTCATATTTGGGGCTGACGGGCCTGGTAACCCGCACCCATTCTTCGGGCCCTTGAGACTGAAGCTGTTCGATGAAGGCGCGGAGATCCTTTTCCATGAGATGCTTCGACGGCCTTGCGCATCCCGGCTATGAGAAAGCGGCGGCCGCCGCGGCGTGTCGGCGCCGCGGGCGCGCGAAGAAACTTCCTCAGTCGCCGACGTCGATCAAGACGCCGTCGGGGTCCGCCATGTGGAATTTTCCGAGCGGGCATTTCTTGAAAAGCTCGAGCCGCTTTTTTCCCTCCGGCCCGCTTCCCACGGGGCTGGGCGAGAGGTGGTGATTTTTCGCCGCGATGTCGTCCAGCTCGCGCCTGAACCGGTCCAGATTCTCAACGCGGAAGCCCAGATGGTCCAGGGCGGGGCGCTCGATGCCCGACCCGTCATAGTCGGTGATTTGCCAGGGCATGATCATCAAGGTCACGCGCCCGTCGGAAAGATAGAAATTCGGATCGCCGGCCGGCTTCTCCGTTGGCCGAAGCTCGAAGACGTCCGCGTAGAACTCAGCGAGCCGCTCGGGCTCAACGGCGCGCAACGCCAGATGGCTGATGGCGCGCGCTTGCTGCCACTCGCCCTCCTCGTAGACATCGGTCCGATTCTCCATCCCTTTTTGGGAGAGATCGAACACGTTTCCCGCGGGATCGTGCGTGCTGATGCCGGCAAAGGGCCTGTTGCCCGGCCTTTTAAGCACGCGGGTGGAAGGGTATTTCTGCTTGAAACGCGCGAAAACCTGTTCCACATCCTCGACCTCGAAGCCGAAGTGATCGAGCCCAGCCTGCCTGCCGGCGCGCCGCGGGTTGATGTTCAACCCGACGTAGCCGTCGCCGACGGCGACCGCGCTTTCCGGGCGCGCGCGTCCGGCGACGCGCATCTGGAAGACGCTCTCGTAGAATTTTCCGAGAAGCGCGTAATTTTCACTCACGATCGCGGCGTGTTTGAGTTTTGCGAACATGGGGACCTCCGTGGCGGTAAGTTGATGGATTGTCCCGCAGCGGGGGAGCTTCGTCAAGAGAGTGACGCGCGGCTTCCGTTCTTCGCGCGATCAGGGGATTAGGTGGGCGGTATCGCCCCACGTGCGCAGCGTCCAGCATCCTTGCGCGAAGGCAAAGACGTTGAGACTGCCGTTCACAAACTCGAAGCGGCGCGGCGCGTCGAGCGGAATCGAGAGCGTGTGGCGGAAGACGACGTTCAAAACGCCGCCGTGCGTGACAACGACGATGGTTTCGCCCGGATGCTTCGTTGCGAGATCTTCGAGGCATGAGATGTTGCGTGCGATTTGCTGGCGCAGGCTTTCGCCTCCGGGAACGACAAAGTCCGGCTCGCGGCTGCGGTAGCGCTCGTAAGCTTGCGGGTAGCCGGTTCTAATTTCGTCGCTCGTAAGACCCTGAAAGACGCCGAGGCCGCGTTCGCGGAGACGCGGCTCCGGAACGACCGCGTGGCCGGTCTGGGCGGCGATGATCTCGGCGGTCTTGCGGGCGCGGCCGAGGTCGCTGCTGTAGAGCGCGCCAAACGCCTGGCGCGCGAGCCGCCGAGCCAGCGCCTCGGCCTGGGCGATTCCTTTGGCCGTGAGAGGACTGTCTTCGTGCCCTTGGAAGCGGCGCTCGGTATTCCACACGGTCTCGCCGTGACGAACGATGATCAGCTCTGCCGGCCGCATGACAAAAACCTCCCGCGCAAGGTTGCGAGTCAAGGCCGAGCGTGATTGTGGTGAAAAGGGCCGGGAAAAGCAACCGGCGGGGAAGCGCAAGGATCGGGGAAACCTTTGATAACCGAACGGGCATAGAGTAAGAACAATGGAGCACCACGGAGAGGCGCCGCGCCCTTTGGCGCGGCGAAAACATCGCGCCGATGGATAGTTCTGGATGCAAGCGCCGCGACGATCTCCGCAATGTCGCCATCATCGCGCACGTCGATCACGGGAAAACGACTCTCGTGGACGGCATGCTCCGCCAGAGCGGCATCTTTCGCGCCAACGAGACGGTCGTCGAGCGCGTCATGGATTCGCTCGATCTCGAGCGCGAGCGCGGCATCACGATTCTCGCCAAGAACACCGCGATCGATTACGCCGGCGTGAAGATCAACATCGTCGACACGCCGGGCCACGCCGATTTTGGCGGGGAGGTGGAGCGGACATTGGCCATGGTCGACGGCGTGATGCTTCTGGTCGACGCCTCGGAGGGGCCGCTGCCGCAGACGCGCTTTGTCCTCAAAAAGGCGCTGGAGGCGGGCCTCCCGCCGATCGTCTGCATCAACAAAATCGACCGCGCCGACGCCAGGCCGGACGAGGTGCTGGACGAGATCTACAATCTGTTTATCGACCTCGACGCCACAGAAGAGCAGCTCGAGTTTCCGGTCGTGTATACGAACGCACGCGCGGGTAGCGCGACGCTGCAGCTGAGCGCGCCCGGAGCCGACCTCAAGCCTCTCTTCGAGCTCATCGTCAACGCTCTTCCCGGGCCGCTCGTCGAAGCGCAAGCGCCGACGCAGTTTCAGGCGAACAATCTCGATTACGACGACTACGTCGGGCGGCTCGCGATCGGGCGGCTCAAAAGCGGCGCTCTGCGCGCCGGCTGGTACACGCTTTGCGGCGCGGGCGGCGCGCTCAAGCCGGTGAAGATCACGCAGGTCTTTGGCTGGCAGGGGCTCCGGAGGGTGGAGCTCGAGTCGGCGAGCGCGGGAGACATCGTCGCCGTCGCCGGAGTCGAAGAAATCCAGATCGGCGACACGATCGCGGACCGGGAAAATCCGCTGCCGCTGCCGCCGCTTCGCGTCGATGAGCCGACGATCGCGATGATCTTCAGCGCGAATAACTCGCCCTGGGCGGGAAGGGAAGGCGACTACGTGACCTCGCGCAAGCTGCGCGAGCGGCTCTTTTACGAGCAGCGCAAGAACGTGAGCGTGCGCGTCGAGGATACCGCCTCGCCGGACGCTTTCAAGGTGACCGGCCGCGGCGAGTTCCAGCTCGCGATTGTGATCGAAACGATGCGCCGCGAGGGCTACGAGCTGCAGGTTTCAAAGCCGAGCGTGATCACCCGCGAGATCGCGGGCGCGGTTCACGAGCCGATTGAGCTGCTGGTCATCGACGTCCCGGAAGAGCATATCGGCATCGTGTCGCAACTTTTGGCCGCACGCCGCGGCAGGATGGTCAAGATGGTCCACGGCGGCGGCGGCAGGGTGCGCCTGGAGTTCTCGGTTCCGGCGCGCGGCCTGATCGGCTTTCGCTCGCGTTTTCTCACGGACACTCGCGGCACGGGCATCATGAACGCGCTGTTCGACGGGTGGGCTGAGTGGCACGGGCCGATTCCTGCGCGCACCAACGGCGCGCTGGTCGCTGACCGCGAGGGGACCGCGACGCCGTACGCCGTCTTTCACCTCCAAGAGCGAGGCACGTTGTTTGTCGCTCCCGGAACGCGGGTCTACGAGGGAATGATCGTCGGAGAGTACGCGCGCGACAACGATCTCAACGTGAATATCTGCCGGGAAAAGAAGCTGACGAACATTCGCGCGGCCGGCCGGGACGAGAACATCTTGATCACGCCGCACCGCGAAATGGGGCTGGAGGAGGCGATCGAATGGATCGCCGAGGACGAGCTGGTCGAGGTCACGCCGCAATCGATCCGGCTGCGAAAGAAGGTCCTGCCGCAGGCGGGCCGGAAGTAAAAGGAAAATCCCGGCAGGGCAAAAAACCGCGCGCGACGTATTGCAGCGGCTGGCGATTTTGTGTAAAGAGCCGACAAGCAGGAGCGAATCCAAATCGGAGGGAGGAGTTCATTATGCCTTATCAATACCAAACGAACATGTACGAGGGCATGTTGGCGGAGACGATTACGGTCCGTGGGCACAACGGTGACGCGATCAACGCTTACTACGCGCGGCCGCTGGGAGCGGGGCGCGTTCCCGCCATGGTGGTCGTCCATCACGCGCCGGGATGGGACGAGTGGTACCGTGAATGCACGCGCCGGTTCGCGCATCATGGGTACGCGGCCATCTGTCCCGATCTTTATTTTCGCGCCGGTTTTGGAACGCCAGAGGATGTGGCGGCAAAAGTGCGCAGCGCCGGCGGCGTTGCGGACGACCAGGTTGTCGGCGACCTGGAAGGCTCGATGAAGTTCCTCCGGTCGCTGCCCTACGTCAACGGCAAAGTCGGCATTTTCGGCACCTGTTCCGGCGGCCGGCACGCATTTTTGACGGCCTGCCGCGTGAAGGGTTTCGATGCCGCGGTCGAGTGCTGGGGCGGGCGCGTCGTCATGTCGAAAGAGGAGCTCAATCCCAAGCAGCCGGTCGCGCCGATCGACTACACCAAAGACCTGTCGTGCCCGCTGATCGGCCTCTTCGGCAACGAGGACAAGAGCCCTTCCCCCGAGCAGGTGAACCAGCACGAGGCCGAGCTTAAAAAGCACGGCAAGAATTACGAGTTTTACCGCTACGACGGGGCCGGCCACGGCTTTTTCTACTATGACCGGCCGAACTATCGGCAAGAGCAAGCGATGGACGGCTGGAAGAAGATCTGGGCCTTCCTCGACAAGCACCTGAGCGCGTAACGGAGGCGGCGATGTGCACGATGATAACGCGGCAAGCGCCGATCAAGGGAAGCGGGAAAGGGCGCGACGGCTGGTTCGAGCTGAGCGAGGTCAATGTTTCCTACGATCATCCTTTTAATGCGCCGTTCGAGCACGCCGTGAACATCGACTTTGTCGATCAGAAGCAGGGACCCGGGGCCAGGGTTGCCGTGGAGCTCAGCGTCGAGTCGGCGCGTAATCTCATCAAAACAATCGAGGCGGCGCTGGCCGAAGCGCAGCGGGCCGGGCATCTCGAGGCGGAGCCGGCCAAGTAGAGAAGTTCTCGCTTGGAAAATTGACGGCGGAAACGGGGCCTCAGTTTTTGCGGCCCCGTTTTTTTGCCGCGGGCTCGTGCGCGCGCGCCTGGCCGTCTCGCGTGCGGCAGCGGGGCGATCTTTATTTTTCCGTTGGCGCCTTTTTCCGCAATCTCAGCTCAGGTAGCCTTTTTCCCGATAGCACCGCTCGGCTCCCGGATGAAGCGGAATGTCGAGCGGCCCCTCTTCGGTGCTCGCGCAGAGCGACGATGGCGCCGGAACGCGCTCGCAGTCGTACGGGATCTCTTCCCTGATCCGGTCGAGGGCCGAGACGAAGTGATAAGCGAGCTCGTCCGCCAGGCCCGCGTGGGTGACGATCGGCCAGCCGCTGTAGTCGATGACTTCGGTTTTTGGATCGAAGTCCCCGCGAAGCCTTCCGCCCCCAAGCGGCGCCCGGCGAAAACCGTATTTCTCCAATTTTGCGAGCGCGCTCTGCGAAAACGGAAGGAAAAGCATGCCGTGCTCGAGCGCGAGCTGGCCCCATGAATCCAGCCCTTCGTCGATCACCATGTGAATTTCGCCGGAAATGATTCCCTCGCGCCGGCGCGGGTTGCTCGGGCGCGCTACCGGCTCCACGGCGCCGCCCCACGCGGTAAACGACTCCAGAGTCAGGCCGTGGGCTTTGAGGAGGGCGCGGATGGCGAAATTCACGCAGTCGTTATCGGCAACGGAGACACGGAGCGCGGGCCGTTTTTCTTTCAGCTCATCCATCGATCTTATGCCGAGACTGCCGGCCACGGCGACAACCAGACGGTCCCACGACGGGAAGACGGCGAGCGCGCGGAGCGGCAAAGGGCGGCGGAACGGCCCTTTTCCCAGGTACGCCATGGAGGCGATGACCGCCGGATTGAGCCAGGCGATGTCGAGTTTCCTCGAGCCCACCAGGCGCGCTCCCGCCACCCCGCTGCACCACGCGGGGCTCACTGCAAACGTGAACGGATAGGGCGGGCCCTCGTGCGCCGCCCCTCCAGGCAGCTCAACCTGGAGGCGCACGGCGCTCGTCAAAAGCGTCGGAACCGTTTCGTAAATTCCCGCCACGATCCGGGTGGCGATGCGCGCGCGCATGAGGCTTGCGCTCATCGGCTTAACGCTGCGGTCGTCGTAGGCCATAGAAGCTCCTTGAGGCACTCTTTATAGTTTGCCGGACCGGAGCCGGCAACAGAAAAAACCCTCTTGACGGCGCTCTAAAACGGGATATTAACTGAGATGCTTCTCGGAGTTGGCAATTTTCCGCGGTGCCAACCCTGCAGCCCTTATCGCGTCGCGGTGACCGTAAGCTTAAAGCCGTCATGAAGCTGACCGGCTCGAGGCGTGCAGCGATCCGAATGGAGGACCCTATTTTGCCAGCAGACGAGCCGGAGCGGAACAGCGCGGACCGGCGAGATCGATAGTCTTCTGGCTTTTGGAAAAAATCGTCCCTGTCCTCGCTTTGCAGAGGAAATCCCCTCTCTGAAAAAAATCAGACAAGGAGGGGCGAATGGTCGATTCAGTTTTGCGATGATGGCAGTCACGGCCGCAGCGATCCGGTAAAAGGGAACCTATGGCGGAGGGCGCGAAAATCGACCTGCGCGAGAAAGCCGACCGGGGACCGGAGCGCGCCGAACAGATCGAAAGGGCCGGCCTCGAGCTTCACGCCCAAATAGAGGAGCGCAAGGAAGCCGAAAATAAACTGCGCGAGAGCGAAGAGCGTTTTCGGTTGCTGGTCGAGGGAGTCAACGATTACGCGATTTTCATGCTCGATCCCAACGGCTTGGTCGCGAGCTGGAATCAGGGGGCCGCGCGCCTCACAGGCTACGCGGCCGAGGAAATAATCGGCGATCATTTTGCGAAATTCTATCTCCCCGAGGACGTGCGAAAGGGCTTGCCCGACCGGGGGCTCCGCACGGCGGAACGGGAAGGGCGCTACGAAGCCGAGGGCTGGCGGCTGCGGAAGGACGGGTCGAAGTTCTGGACCAACGCGGTGATCAACGCGCTGCGCGATAGCGCGGGGCGGCTTTACGGCTTCGTTAAGATCGCCCGCGACATGACCGAGCGCAAGCGACTCGAGCAAAAGGTGCGCGAGAACGAACAGCTTGCCGCGATCGGCGGCGCCGCCGCCGTTTTCGCGCACGAGCTGGGAAACCCGCTCAACGGCATCTCCGTGTCGCTCCAGATGCTTTACCGCCAGCTCGTTGCCAAGAACGACAGCCGCGACGCTCAGTCGATCGAGGTGTTGAGCAGCGTCATAAAGGAGATCCGGCGTGTCGGGCTCCTGCTGGACGATTTCCGCTCGCTGGCAAAGCCGCGCCGTCTCGACCTCGAGCCGACCAACCTGGCGGATCTCGTGGCCGAACTGCTGGCCGTGGAGTCCGGCCATTACGCGGAGCGGGGCGTCACCGCGGAACAAATTTTCGCGCCGGACCTTCCGACCGTCATGCTCGACGCGCGCCGGGTGAAACAGGCCCTGCTCAACCTCTGCAAAAACGCCGTCGAGGCAATGCCGGAAGGTGGTAAACTGACCATCGAGGCGCGACTTCGCGACGGCCGGATCGAGATCGACGTCGCCGACACGGGCGCGGGTATTCCCGAGGATTTTCCCGTCTTCGAATTTTTTCAAACGACAAAAGAATACGGAACCGGACTGGGGCTGGCGATCGTGCGGCAGGTCGTCTCGGCCCATAACGGCGGCATCACCTACCGCAGCGAGCCCGGCAAGGGTACGACTTTCACCGTCTGGCTGCCGCTCGATCTCAAGCCGAAACCCTGACGCGATTTCGGCGCGCCGCGGCGGCGCGCGCGGAGAAGCACGGTTAGCGAACGCTCGCGGGCGTCATGGGCGCGCGTTTGGCCGCGCCTACGCCGCAAAGCAGCGCGGCAAAACGCGGCGTTTTTCAAGGAAACCGTATTGCGCTCGAGAGAAATCGTCGTATAGACTGGTCGGAAGTTCGGCCGGGCGGCGCGCTCGTTTTGCGACATGGCGAAGATTCTCCTCATCGAAGACGACAACCTCACGAGAATCACTATCGGCCGGTTTTTGCGCGGAGAAGGCTACGAGGTCGAGGAAGCGGAGGACGGGGCGAAGGCTCTGGCGCTTCTCGAAAGCGAAAGATTCGACCTGATCGTTTCCGACATCGTTCTCCCCAAGGCGAGCGGGTTTGCCGTCCTGGATCACGCGACCGCCGCGTCGCCGTCGACGCCGGTCATTTTCGTGACGGCGTACTCTGCCATGCAGTCCCAGGCGGCGACCCGCCCGGTGCGCGTGATTCTAAAACCCATTCTTTTGGACGATCTTTTGTCCGCAGTTCAGAGCGCGCTCGGGCAACAGCCGTGAGAAGCTGAGAAAAGTCAAACCCGCCGTTTTTCCTCGGCGACTTCTCTCTCGGGTCTTTCGGGTTTGCATCTGCGAAAAATTCTGATAAACGCCTCATTGCGAACCGTCGGGCCGAGAGGTTCGGCCAGCGCGGAAAGAGCCCAAGAGCGCGACGGGCGACGATTTCACAGGAGGAGGAGATGTCCGGGACCGACGAACTCAAGCTGAAGGTGGCGATGGCGTGCCGCATGTTGTGCCTTGCGGAGCTCGTCGACTACAGCGGTCACGTGAGCGTGAGAATTCCAGGAACCGATCGGTTTTTGATCAACGGCCATCCGATCAGCCGGGCAAGCGTGACGCCGCAGGACGTCGTCACGTTCGATCTCGAAGGCCGGCGGGTGGAGGGAAAGTGGAATCTGCCTTCGGAGCTTCCCATGCACGCGCGCGTGTATCGCGCGCGCAAGGACGTGAACAGCGTGGCGCACCTGCACAACCGCATGGCGGTGGTGCTGAGCATGGCGGGAAAGGAGCTCGTGCCCGCGTCGAATCCCGGCGGTCTTTTCGGTCCCGGCCCGATTCCCGTCTACCAGGACCCGGCGCTGATTCACACCGACGAGCAGGGCGACGCGGTCGCGCGGGCGCTCGGCGGGCGCGACGCGCTCATCCTGCGCGGCCATGGCTCGGTGGTCGTCGGCGACTCGATCGAGTGGGTTTTCGCCGGCTGCATCGATCTGGAAGAGAGCGCGCTTCGCTTCTACATGGCTTCCACTTTGGGCCCGGTGCGCGCCTATACGGAAGACGAGATAAGCCGCGTGGCCGCGGGGCGGAGAAAGATGTCGGTGATCCAGAAGATCTGGGACCACTACGTCTCCAAGGCGAAGGTGAGCGGATATATGGAGGGGCTGTGAGAATCACCGCGCGCTTCGTTTGAGAACGCCCGGCGCGGGCAAAGCACGCGATACCGCCCGGGCCGCACGCGTCGGCCGGCGCCCGTCCATCCTGGAAAACGCGCGTCGGCGTTGCGCGCTACGCGCAAAAAAGAGGCCTTGAGTTTGTGAAAAGAAAAAAGAAGGAGACATCATGCCCAACGATTTGATCCTGGCGAATATTTCCGAAGAGCAAGGGATTGCGTGGCTTACGCTCAACCGTCCGGAAAAAAAGAACGCGCTCAGCACCGCGCTCCTGCGCGAGCTCGGAGACCTCCTCCGGTCGATCCGCGAGAACGATAAGATCCGCTGCGTCGTGACGACGGGCGCCGGCGATTCGTACTCCTCCGGCCGCGATATCCGCGAGATGAGAGATCAGTACGGCCATCGCAGAAGGTGGTTCGAGTTTGAAGGCGTCGCGGAGATCGTCGTTATCATGCGCAGCATGCCGCAGATTACCGTTGCGGCGGTGAGAGGGTATTGCCTCGGCGGAGGCCTCGCGCTGGTGAACGGCCACGAGCTGGCGATCGCGGCGGACACGGCCAAGTTCGGCATGCCGGAGATCCTGCGCGGAAGCTACGGCGCGACGGCGACGCCGACGCTCTTTCACAGCGGCGTGTCGCTGAAGAAGTCGTTTTACATCCAGCTGACCGGGAGGCATCTGTCGGGCGAAGAGGCGGAGCGCGCCGGACTGGTTTCGAAAGCGGTGCCCGAAAAGGATCTCACCTCGTTCGTCGAGGAGCTGGCGCGCGAGATCGCAAGCCGCAATCCCATCAGCTTGGAGCACGCCAAGATCGCCGGCTACACGCTCAAGGATCTCGACTTCCAAACGGCGATCCGCGCCGACGACCTCGTCGCGCACCGGATGCGCTACTACACCAATCCGCTGAGCGACGTGGACAATTATCTGCAGTCGCAAAAAGGCGGCGGCAATGTCGGCTACACCAAGCCGGAACGGAAGGGGTAGCGGGTGTGGCGGCGCGTTTTCTTGAAGGATATCGAGCGCTCGACCTTGCGGATTTAAAGGGGCAGTTGTGCGGCCGCGTGCTCGCGGACCTCGGCATGGAGGTCGTCAAGATCGAGCCTCCGGGCGGCGACCCCGTCAGAAATCTCGCGCCGTTCAAATCTTCGCCGGAGGCGTCCCTGAGCCTTCTTTTCGCGCACCTCAACGCCAACAAGGCGAGCACGGTCCTCGATCTGGGGGAGGCCGGCGGGCGGGAGAAATTTTTGCGCCTGGTCGAGAAAGCGGATGTGGTGCTCGAGAGTTTCGCTCCGGGGTTGATGGCTTCGCTCGGGCTTGGCTATGAGCGGCTTGCGGGCATAAACCCGGGGCTCGTCATGGCATCGATCACAGGCTTCGGCCAGACTGGGCCGAGAGCCAACTACGCGTGCAGCGACATCGTCGCGCTCGCGATGGGCGGGCTCCTCTATGTCGGCGGCGATCCGAGCCTGCCGCCCTGCAAGCCGCCGGAAACGCAGGCCTACTATTTCGCCAGCCTGTTTGCCGCGCTCGGAGTCGTCGCCGCGCTTTACCGGCGCAGGCACAGCGGAACCGGCGACCACATCGATGTCTCGATGCAGGAAACGCTCGCGACCCAGGAGCACGCGATCCGTCTCTATGCCAACGAAGGCCAGATTATCAAGCGCCAGGGGAGCCAGCACGGGCAGGTCGCGCCGGCGCGAATCTTTCCGTGCCGCGACGGTTTCGTTTATCTCTACGTCACGCGGCAGCACTGGAAGCTTTTTCTTCAGGCGTGGCCGGATCATCCGCCCGAGATGGAGGGGCCGGAGTGGGAGAACAACCTCTTTCGCCGCTCCCGCGTCGATGAGCTCAACCCCCTGGTCGAGGCCTTCACGCGCAAGCACACGACGCGCGAGCTGACGGAGCTCTTGCAGGCGCGCGGCATTCCTTGCGTGCCGGTGAACAAGCCCAACGATTTTACCGCCGACGAGCACGTCCGCTCGCGCAACTTCATCGTGCCGGTCGAATATCCTGATCTCGGCACCGTGCGCCAGCCGGCGGCGCCCTATCTGATCGATGGTTCGCGGCCGGGCGTTGCGCCGGCGCCGGCCCGGGGAAGCTGGCGCGAAAGCGATCCCGCGCCGACGGGAAGCCGCGAGACATCGGCGCGCGACGGTGCGCCTCTCGAGGGGATGAGGATCGTGAGCTTCGATCACGTTCTTGCCGGACCGTACGGCACGACGCTTCTCGCCGAGCTGGGCGCCGACGTGATCAAAGTCGAATCGCGCCGCGGGGGGCTCGACCCGTTTCGCTTCTTTGGCACCGGAGAAGATCCGAACCGCTCGCCGCGTTTCTTCGAGTTCAATCGCAACAAGCGCTCCGTAACCGTGAATCTCAAGAAACCCAGCGGGCCGCGGATCATCAAGGACCTCGCGCGCCGGGCCGACGCCGTCCTGGATAATTTCAGCGTCGATGTCATGGCGAAACTCGGGCTTGCGTACGACGACCTCCGCCGGGTCAAGCCCGACATTATCGTGCTCCGCATGCCGGGCCTCGGCGCGACCGGCCCCAAGCGTTACTACTCGACGGTGGGCGTGAATATCACGGCGTTCACCGGGCTCACGTACCTCTGGAACCATCCGGGCCACACCGACCCGCCGATCGGCTCCCAGACCGTCTACCCCGACTATGTCTCCGGGGTGCTGGCCGCGATTTTGGTCGTGTCGGGCGTGCTCTATCGCGAGCGCTCTCGGCGGGGCGCCGCGATCGACATCTCTCAGGCCGAGGCCACGGCCTTCATGATTGGGTCCAGCCTGACCCAGGCGGAAACACTCGGACAAAACCCCGAGCCGATCGGGAATCACTCGCCGTATTGCGCGCCGCATGACTGTTACCGCTGTAAAGGCGAAGATCGCTGGTGCGCGATCGCCGCGGAGACGGACGAGCAGTGGCGGGCGCTGGCGAATTTGATCGACCCCGAGCTTGCCGCCGATCAGCGCTTCGCGACGATTGAGGATCGTCTGGATCATCGCGCCGAGCTGAGCGCGCGCATCGAGAAATGGACGCTCGAGCGCGACCCGCACGACGTCATGGAGTCGTTGCAGCGGCACGGCATACCGTGCGGCGTCGTCCAAAACGGCGCGGACCTCGTCAATGACCCGCATTTGAAAGAGCGCGGCTTTATCGTCGAAGTGCAAAACCCCAGATTGGGCCGGGTCGTCCTTCCGGGATTTCCCCTGCGCTTCAAGAACGCAAAGCTCAATCCCCGGTGGGAGTTTCCGGAGCTCGGACGCGATACGGAGAAGGTGTTGCGCGAAGTTTTGGGCTATAGCGACGCGGAAATTGAGGCGCTCGCAAACGAAGGCGTGCTCGAATGAAGGGAGCGGGCGCATGAGAGAGCAAATGGCCGTCGATCCTCGCTGGCGACAGTACGCCGCTGAAGAATGGTCGGATGCGCTGGTCCAGGCGATGAGGCTCGGCGGCGTCGAGCATCTCTTTTTTGTGTCCGGCTCGGAGATCGCCTTCTGGCAGGAGAGCGTCGCCAAAGCGCAACAGCGGGGGTGGCCTACGCCGCGGTTGATCACCGTGCCGCACGAGAGCGTGGCGCTCAACGCCGCGATGGGAAGCGCGATGGTGTCCGATCAACCCGCCGCAACCGCCGTGCACGTCGACGTGGGCACGTTAAATTACGGCGGCGCCATTCACACGGCGTGGCGCGGACCCTATCCCGTCTTGATCACCGCCGGAACCGGACCGCGCGCGTATCCCGGCTCGATGCGGGGCGCGCGTAACAGCGGCGTGCAATGGGTCCAGGAGCCGCGGGATCAAGCGGAGATTCTCCGGCAATACACAAAAGCGGATCACCGTCTCGAGCATCAGGACAATCCCGGTCTCATCGTGAGCCGGCTCTTGCAGCTTGCGATGAGCGAGCCCAAAGGGCCGGTGTATCTGACCGTGCCGCGCGAGACCGCGATGCTTCGATTTTCCGGAAGCACGCGCTTTCCGACGCGCGATCAGCTCGGCATCGCGCGGCCGGCTTGGCCGGACCCCGCCGACGCGCGCAAGGCGGCGCAGTGGCTCATCGATGCGCGCAATCCGTGTGTCTGCACGGCGAAGTCGGGAAGAAACCCCGAATCGGTAGAAGCGCTGGTTTTGCTCGCCGAGCTTCTGGCGCTGCCGGTGATGGACACCTATCGCGCGGACCGGATGAACTTTCCCAACACTCACCCGCTCTTCGGCACCGGCCCGGATCCCCAGGACGCGGACGCGCTGCTCGTTCTCGAGGAGCCGGTGCCGTTCATGCCGCCGAAGGAATGTCCGGCCCCGGACGCCAAGATCATTTGGGTCGATCCCGATCCCGTGCTGTCGCGCTACAAGACGATCGAGCATTGCGCGGATCTCTGGCTTCCGGTGACGTCCGCGGCCGCCGCGCGCGCCATCTACGAGGCTGCGCAGGGGCTGCTCACGAAGAGCGACATGAGCCGCATCGCCGAGCGCCGCGCGCGCCTGCAGGCGCGCAAGCGCGAGCTCGAAGCCGAGTGTGAAAGGCTCGGCGTCGAGGCTGGACGGCGGCGGCCGCTCCATCCGCGCTGGGTCGCGTATCAACTCGGCAAGATTCTCGAGCCGGACGCGATCGTCATCGACGACGCGCTCAGCAACTCCGGATTCGTCATCGATCACCACGGGCGAAGCCGGCCGGGAACCTACTTTGGCAGCGGCGGCTCCTCCGGCGGTTTCGGGGCCGGCGCGGCGTTCGGGGCCAAGCTCGCTCGGCCGGATCGCGATATCGTCCTGGCGACGGGCGACGGCTATCTCATGTTCGGCACGCCGCTGCCCGCGCTTTGGTGCGCGGCGCATTACAAGGCGCCGTTCTTGACGGTGGTTTTCGTCAATCGCTCGTACAGCACCGGGACGAGAGGGCTCAAGGCCACGTATCCCGACGGCGCGGCCGCGCGAGCGGAGAATTACGAGGGCGGGCTTTTCGATCCGCCGCCCAACTTCGCCAAGCTGGCGGAGGCGGCAAACGGCTACGGCGAGATCGTGAGCGAGCCCGATGATGTCGGGCCGGCGCTCAAGCGCGGCCTCGAGCAGGTGCGCAAAGGCTCGCCCGCGCTCATCGGCGCTTTCCTGCCGACGCTGGTCGAGGAGATGAACTTTGGGAAGGGGTTGTGATCGGGCGCGGCGTATTGTGCATTGCGGATCGACGGCGGGTTTCGCCGCCCTGCGTGACTCCACCCAACAAGGTGGTGGGTTTCGCTTCGCTCAACCCACCCTACGCGACTCGACCCAACAACGTGGCGGGTTGCGCTTCGCTCAACCCACCCTACGGGATGATTTTAAATCCATTGGTAGGATGGGTTGAGGCGCGAAGCGCCGATACCCATCATCGGAGCGCATCGGTGTATTTGCATTGCGGATATCATTATCTTTTCGAAAATGCCTGTCTGTTGATGTGAGAGCGCGGATTCGGCCGGCGGGTTTCGCTTCGCTCGACCCGCCCTGCGTGACTCGACCCAACAAGGTGGTGGGTTTCGCTTCGCTCGACCCACCCTACGCGACTCCACGCAACAAGGTGGTGGGTTTCGCTTCGCTCAACCCACCCTACGGGTGATTTGAAGTCCATCGGTAGAGCCGCTACGAGGTCTAGATCGCCGCGCCATCGGCTCAGCGCAACACGCCTTGTTCAACCAGAGCTTTAATTTTTTCGACCGGCATTCCCAATAACTCGCCGAGAACCGCCTCGTTATCCTGCCCGGCGTCGTGCCACTCGTAGCGCGGCGGCGGGCTTTGAGCCAGCCGCACGGCGGGCGCTACCTGCGTGAACCAGCCGGCCTCCGGGTGGTGGACCTCGAACGTGGAACCGCGCTCGCGGAGGTGAGGATCGCGGTAAAGATCCTCGGCGGTGTGCACGGCTCCAGCCGCGATCCCGTCGCGCTGTAGCATGAGCGTAATCTGGTGTGGCGTGTAGTTAATGGTCCAGGCTTCAACTAAAGCATCAAGTTCTGTCCGGTGCATCACGCGCGCCGCCAAACTGCTGAAGCGAGAATCGGACGACCACTCGGGATGCCCGGCCAGCTGGCAGAACCTTAACCATTCCTCATCGCTCTGAACGGAAATCACGCACCAGCGATCGTTGCCGCTGCAACGGTAGCAGCCGTGCGGCGCGGCGTTGGGGCTGAAGTTTCCGCGGGGCTCGGGCTCGCGGTTGTTGACGAGCCATTCGAGATACGCCTGCGTCAGGATGGACGCCGGCGTTTCGGCCTGCGAGAGATCGATGTACTGCCCTTTGCCGGTGCGCGCGCGGTAATGGAGCGCCGCAAGGATGGCGAAAGCCGCGTACGAGGGCGCGATGTAATCGGGCAACGCCGTCTGCGAGGCGGCCCCCGGACGTTCGACGGCCGGGTCGCGCCAGAGATGAGTCATTCCCGAGAACGCGAGCAGGATGGGCCCGAAGCTTATGTAATCGCGCCGCGGTCCTGTGTTGCCGAAAGCCTGCAAGCTTGCCATCACGATGTCCGGGCGAATTTCGCGCACGCGCGGGTAATCGAGCCCCCAGCTCGCCATGACGCGGGCGCTGAAATTTTCCGCGAGAACATCGGCGATCGCGATGAGCTTGGCCGCGATCTCCCGTCCCGCGGCGGTCTTCATGTTGATCGTCACGCGCTTTTTGTTGCGGCCGTTGATCGCGTCGGCGGCAATCTGGAATCGCTGGCCGCGTTGGACATTGCGCGGCAAGCTCTGCGCCGACTCGATGGCAATTACTTCCGCTCCCTGGTCCGCAAGCAGGCTGGCCAGGCTCGGGCCAACGACCCCCGTCGGAAAGGCGACAACCCGCACCGCGTGGAACGGGAGCCGGCTTGCGGGGGCGGGCGCAAACTGTCGCAGCTCGCCCAGCCATTCGGAGGGCTGCGCCAGGAAGGCTGAAATGTCTCGTTGGTGTTCGGCGAGGAGCGGCGCGCCGCGCGATATTCTCCACGGCGTTTCAGAAAGTTTGTACGGATCGCCCGGAAATCGGTGCCGGCCCAAATAGCGATGGTCGACGTCCGCCAGGTATCCGCGGTGCGCGGTTTGCTCGTCGGCCAAAAATTCCCGCGGCGAGTTGATCGGCGCGGCCGCCAGGCGCTCAGCCTGAAAGTGCTCGAAAAAAGCTCTTTTCTCAAACGTGATCGTGCGCTCCTCGATCAGCCGGTCGAGGAGCGGGCGAAGGCCGTGGCGGTTCTGCACGTTCTCGAGTTTCGGATCCCGAAGCTCGGGCGGGCTGCCGAGCCACTCGACGAAGCGGCGCCAATGGTCGGGCTGGTTGATGAAGAGCCGGACGTAACCGTCCTTACATTTGTAGGTGTCGGCGACGGTGGTCGCCTGGCTGTGCCCGGTGCGCTGCTGGATCTCCGCCGTCACGCTGTAGCGCGTGACCAGTTTGAGAAAAGGATCGGCGACGAGCACGTCTTGCAGCGAAACCTCGACGTGATCGCCGCGCCCGGAGCCGCGCCGGTTGTAGAGCGCGACCAGCGTTCCAAAGGCGGCGTGAATAGAACCCAGATGATAGGCGATGTCTGAGGGGCCGACCAGGGGCGCCTTCCCGGGATGGCCGCACAGGTTCATCAATCCCCCCATGGCGAACGCGACGATGTTCGGCGTTTTGAAATCGCGATACGGCCCGGATAGACCGAAGCCGGTGATGGAGGTCATTACCAGAGCGGGATTGATCGCCTGAAGCTGAGCGTAGCCAAGCGACAGCCGATCGAGATAGCCGGCCGGACGGTCTTCGATCAAGACGTCGGCAAAACGCACAAGCCGCGCCAGTGTCTCCCGTCCTGCGCTCGTTTCCAGGTCGAGAACGATGCCGCGCTTGTTGGTGTGAAAGGCGGCAAAAGAGAGGCTTTTTTCGGGATGCGCGATGTCGTCCTTGAACGGCCCTTCCCGGCGCATGGGATCTCCGCCCGGAGGCTCGATCAAAATGACCTCCGCGCCTAAGTTGGCGAGGAGCTTGCCGCAGTAGCCGCCCATGCGTCCGGTGAGATCGAGAACTCTGAGCCCCGCCAGCGCCGCCGGCGGTCGATTGGTTTCAGCAGACATTTGAGCGCTCCTGGTCTGACGCGCGAGCGCCAAGTATATGCGCGCGGCCCAGCGCGAGCAAGCGAAGGTTGGCTTCTCGACGGCGGGACAGAGCCCGCGGCGATTAAAGCAAACTTGACGGGCGCAAACGGCGGATGATAGGTTTCGGTCTGTGCGCGTCGATCGGGCAACTTATTTTTGGAGGTGATTTATGGCTGAACGCGTTTGGGACCGCTTCTTGACCGAACAGGACAAGGCTCATCTCGCGATGAGGCCGGCAAGGCGGCGCGGCTTCGGCACGCGGCCGGCGCTACTCCTCATCGATCTGTACCGCTGGGTGTTCGGCGACAAGCCGGAGCCGATTCTGGAGGCGATCAAGACCTGGCCGGGAAGCTGCGGCCTTGCGGCGTGGAACGCGATTCCGCACATCCAGAGGCTTTTAGCCAAAGCGCGCGAAGTCAAAATTCCGATTGTCCACATGACCGGCCTCGACGGCGCGGGCGTGGAAGGATGGTCCGAGGCGCGCGCCGGCGGCGAAAGGATTCCGCAGGATCCCGCCGCGCGGGATCGCCGGCGGCGCCGCTACGACATCATCGACGAGGTCAAGCCGCTCGAAGGCGAAACCGTGCTGCGCAAGGCTTCGCCCAGCGCCTTCTGGGGGACGCCCCTGATCGGCCATCTGAACTATCTCGACGTCGACACGATCATCACCTGCGGCGAGAGCACGAGCGGCTGCGTGCGCGCCAGCGTCGTCGACGGAACCACCTACCGGTTCAAGATGGTCGTGGTCGAGGAGTGCGTGTTCGACCGCCATGAGGCCGCTCACGCGATCAACCTGTTCGACATGAACCAGAAGTACGCGGACGTGGTCTCGCTGGAAGAAGCGCTGGCCTATCTCGACGCCTGGCGCGCCGCGCGCGAGCACCGGGAGCGGCAGCCGGGAAACGGCGAGGCGATTAGCGCGAGCGCGTAGAAGGCCTTCCCGCGCGGAAAGAAGAGCCGCGATGGTACGCCGAGTGCTGCATGCGACGGACTTCTCGCGCGCCTCCCAGCGCGCGTTCGCACAGGCCGTGGAGATGGCGCGGCAAAACAAGGCCGAGCTCTTGCTTTTCCACGTCCTGACGCCGCTGGCGAACTACCTCGTTGCGAGCAACTACGAAGACCCGGCGCTGTACGCGAGACTGGAGGAGAGCAGCCGTCGCGACGCCGAATCGGCCCTGACGGCGCTGGCGAAAAAAGCGCAGAGCGCGCGCGTCAAGGTGCGCGATGTGCTCGCGCGCGGCGCCGTGCACGAAGAGATCCTGCGCGCGGCCAAGCGCTACAAAGCCGACATGATCGTGATCGGCACGCACGGGAGGACAGGTCTGGCCAAGCTCTTCATGGGAAGCGTGGCCGCGCGCGTGATCTCGGCGGCTAGTTGCCCGGTTTTGACCGTGCGCGGAAGATAGCGGGCGAGCGTTCGCAGAGATCCTCAGTACCCCAGCCGGTCCGCCGCCTGCTTTGCCCGCTCGTATTCCGCGCGCCTTTCCTCTTTCTGCATCAGCTCCTGAAAAGCCTCGCGCACAAGATCGAGCGCGCAGACTTCTCTGATCGGCGGAACCTCGTAGTTGAGCTCGCCCGCCTCCCTCTCTTCGTCCAAGAGCGCCTCAAAGCCCGTCGGCAGGCCGTCGAGGGGAAAGGGCTGCGCTTCGGCCTGCTCCGGGGAGCCCATGGCGAAGCGCGTCGTGCTTTCCTCCGGGTCCGCGCTCTGGAAGCGCAGCCGCTTTTCCAGCGCCTGAAGGTACGGAAGATGGGCCGGCTGGGTTCTGATGAACCAGTAGATGCGGATCATGCCCTTGAGAAACGCTTTAACGTACTCGGGCTTTGACTCCAGAATTTTCCCGGTGGCGGCGATAATTCGAACGGGGAATCCGTTGGGGTAGAGCTCCTTGGGATTGGCGATGATGTTGAAGCCTTCTTTTTTGAGTCGCTCGGCCCTGCCGATCTCCAAGGTGATGCAATCGACTTTGCCGCTCCGCAGCGTATCGACGTTCCCCGGCGGAAAAACTCGGCCGCGCCACTCGACGTCTCGGTCCGGGTTCAATCCCGCCCGGCGGAGCACGGCTTTCATCGCCCGATAGTTGGCCCCGTTGATTTCGATCACGCCGATGCGCCTGCCCTTGAGCTCCTGGACCGATTTGATGTCGGGCGCGCTCACGACGACGCCGCCTCGCTGATTGCGCCAGCCCGCGATGATGTAGATGTCCGCGCCGCGGGCGCGCTGAAAAAAAATGGTCGAGGCCATGATATCGAGCGCGATATCGATCGACTTCTCCTTCATCGCCTGGCTGAGGCCGAGCTTCTCCAGGCCAAAGGGGACGAGTCCTCCGGAAATAATCTCGTAAGCCGGGTACCCGTCGGGCTCACGCAGCCCTTCCTCGTGGAAAAAATTCATTTCGTGCGCCGCCATCACCGGTATGAGATGAAGAACGTGGTAACAGGCCGGCGCGATTCTTACCTTGCCGCGTAACATGAAAGCTGCTCCTGTGTTAAGAATCGAGCGCTGGAACGACGAGTTTGCATTCGAGCCGTCAGTCCACTATGCCAGTACTCGAATGCCGAAGGAGGGCTATAAAATGAAATCGCTGTCCGCGTCAAGCGCGCTCGCCGTCATACTCGCCGCGGCTTTTCTCAATGTGGCTCCGCGCGTCCTTGCCAACCCGCCCGGTTTTGGCAACAGCTTCGAGGACGTTGTGAGATTGGCCAACCAGGAAGGCAAGGTGCGCTACGGCAGTAGCCTCAATGCCGACGAGGCCAAGCTCGTGTTGGAGGGTTTCGAAAAGAGCTACCCGAAGATCAAGATCGACTACACGGCCAACGTCGATGGCGGCGTCTCCGAGCGGGTGATGACCGAGGCGATGGCGGGCACCGTCGAGTACGATTTGGTCAACGTGCCGTCGGGGCTGCAAGCGAGGTTCAAAAAGGCCGGCGTGCTGGCCGAGCCGCTCGAGTGGCGGCGGATCTTCCCGAAAAATCCTCCGGAACATTTCAGCCCCGACAACGCGTTTGCGGTGGTGAGCTTTATCCCGCGCGTGATTGCTTATAACCCGACGCTCGTTCCGCCCGGGCGCGTGCCCAAGAGCTGGCAGGACTGTCTGGATCCCTACTGGAAGGGAAAATTCACGGTGCGCGTGCGCCCACACGCGTTCGTGGGGCTGTGGCCGGCGTGGGGTGAAGAAAAGACTCTCGATTATGTAAAGCGCATCAAGGAGAACCAGCCGATCTGGGGGCGCGCCAGCTACGACGAGAGCGCGATCCAGGTGACGACGGGCGAGGTCGCCATGATGTGTGGCATTCACTACACCACGGTTTTTAACCTGCTGCGGCGCGACCCGCAGGCAAAGATCGCGGCCGTTTTCCCAACCGAGACCCCGATCGGCATGGGCGAGACGATCGGGATTTTGAAAGGCGCGAAAAATCCTAACGCGGCATTTCTCCTAGCCGGCTGGCTGGCTTCGCTCGAGGGCCAGAGAGGTTACGACAGGATCGGCCGAGCGTCGCCCTTCATCGACGGCACGGAAACCCAAAAGAGGCTGCGGAAGAGCGGCGTCAAGATCATCTTCGGCGGCTGGGAAGAGGAAAAATACGCGCCGGAAAGAATCAAGAAAATCACCGCGGCTTGGGGATTTCGCTAAAGCGGCCGCGGCCGCCGGCTGCGCCGAGCTCGGGGCCGCGGCCGCCGCGGGCCGGCCTCTTTGGCCGCGGCGAATCAGAAATCGCCTTCCTTCACGTACGGGTAGCTCCATAACGTGACCTGAAGCAGGCACGACTTGATCCACGCCTCGTGCATTTTGTCAACGTCCTCCGCTCCGTGCCCTTTCTTCGCCAGGAAAGGCTTGAGCGTGAAGGTCACGGGAAAAATCAGCAGAAACAGGTCGCGAAAAGGAACGATTTCTGCGGCGTCGACGCCGTCGGTACGGTTCTTTTTCGTGCGGTGATGCCGGAGCCCGATCTCGTGCTGATAGTCGAGCCACTTCTGGTCGTACTCGGCGCGGGCCGTGTCGAGGATCCATTGGCCGAACCGCTGGCGCACGGCCGTCAGGTAAGCGTCGAGCGGCCGGCCGTCGCGCTTGCCTGAGAACGCGCTGAGCAAATGCGGGTTCGAGGCGACGAAGCCGTACCACACGTCGAGAATGGCGTCCACCTGATCCTTGACGATGTCGTATGAAAGGCGCAAGTATTTGACGTCATCGTCGCCGAACAGCACGCTTTTCTTCATCAGCTCGAAGTCGGCGAGCGCGATCGGAGAGCGCTCGGCGGCGCCGGTCCCGCAGGTATAGCCGGGAATCGTTTCGTGTTTCATGGCGGAAAATCTCCTTTCGATCGCTTTGGAGTTATCGCTCAGCGAACGATACGAACAAGCCGACGCGGAGTAAAGAAAGTACCTTTCGGTAAGGTGGTTACAAAATGGTCGAGCGCGATTTTTCAGCCGGCTCAGCCCGCAGGGCGAACGGAGCTTCTTCCGTCTCCGTCGCCGCGATGGTCGAGAGCGTTCTCGGATGTAAATGGTCGGTTCGATTGCTGCGGCTTCTTGCCGACGGCTGCACCCGGCCGAGCGCGTTTCTGAGGGCCTGCCCGGGCCTTTCAGCGAAGGTCATGAACGAGCGCTGGCGCACGATGACGAGCTTCGGCATCGTGCGCCGCACAGTGCTGGGCGAAAAGCCGCCCGTAGAGGTGGAATACCGGCTTACTCCCTTCGGGCGCCGCTTCATGCGGATTCTCGACGAGGTGAGGCGCCTCGAGGAGGCTATCGAGAGCGGAAGGATCGCGGAGAACGGCGAGTTTATCAAAGGAAGCCCGCGCAGCCGCCCGAGGCGGTCGGTGAGAGCCCCCGCCGCGAGAGGGCGGCGTTGAGCGGCTTCGGTTTCGGCGCGAGGGCGCGCTTCGCTGCGCCGGCGGATCGCGCGGCGTCGCTAGAGGAAAAAGCCGTTCATGATGCTTTCGTGCCACAGGCGTACCACCGACGGCGCGATACCCATCGGCAAGTCCGCCTCCGGCATCCAGAAGACATGCACGCCCGCGCCGTAGCACGTGAGCGCCGTCTTCGGCGCGTACTTCATCGCCTTGAAACCGGGGATAATGACCTCTCGGTAGGCCGCCGGGCTGTGGTCACGGCTGTCCTTGGAGATGCAGAAGAGATACGGCGGCAGGGGTTTTGCGCCCGGTTCCGAGATGTCTCTGGTGTAACCGAGATAGCGGCGAACCAGCGCGTCCGTTTCCTCGGCGTTGAATCGCAAGCGTTCGGCGGTAACCTTGGCAGCTTCGGCGAGCGAGGCTTCGATTGCGTGCGTGACGATGTACTCGGCTTTGAAGTTTGGCCGCTTCTTCGATCGTTCCCAGTACTCCAGGACATCCTCCATGATCGCCGGCAGGCGCAGAAGCGCCGTGGGACCTTCCTGGCCGAGCGCCTCGGGCCCCGCGTATCTCGCCCGATCGCGCCACGTGCGGATGTAAAGGTCGTTGAACGGGTCCGATCTCGGCTTGCTCTTCTTTTTTGCCCGGTATTCGCCGATCACGCCCAAGTCGCCGCTCCAGGCGTCCCTTGCCGCGGCGAGAAAACCGAAGGGCGAGTGCTCGGTTGCGTGCACGCCGGCCATATTGGGAATGCGCTGCGACAAATAGCAGACGAAAGGCCCGCCGGTGGAGTGGCCCTGGCCGTACACTGAATACTCGCTTTCGGGAAAGTGGCGGCGGTTTCCCTCGATCATGCCCTCTTCGAACGCGGCCGGCCACGCCGCCATTCGATAATAAAAATTTGTGCCGGGCTTCGCCCGCGCCAACAAGCGCGTGCCGTAGCGGTCCCGCATCGACGCGTCTTTGACGACGTCGTATTCCGCGCGCGCGATCAGCTCGCCGTCTTTCCAGATCGGCGTGCGCACCGAACCGTCGGGGTTCACCGTGTCCCCGGGCCAGTCGCGGCTCGGGTCGGGCAGGTAGAGCCTTCCGGGAAACGTGCCGGACAGGACTTTGTGACCGAATTTCTGCGCCAGCAGGAGCGAGACGCGCTCCATCTGCTTGTAATCTCCGGAGCCGCCGTGAAGGATAAAAAATCCCGCCTTCTTGCCGTCCGGGCCGACCGCGACGCGCGCCGCATCCTGCGGCTCATAGACCATAAAGCCGATGTCCCAGTCCATCCCGAGAGTGCGGATGCGGATGATATCCTCGGTCTTCTTGATCGGGATATCCGGCATCGCCAGCACCTCTTCGGAATCCTTGATGGCTTTTTCCTTCGCAATGAACTCCGGCGGAATCCAATGATCTCTCTTCATAGGCGTCCTCCTTGACAAGCGTTCGCGACCCACGCCACAGGCTGCCAGAGCGGGCTATCCAAGGCAACGAGCGAAAGCTCGCTCGGAGCGCTTTATACTTTACAACGCTCGTGGCAAAAAGATAAATTTCTTTCAGCGCGCAAGCGCGATTCTCGGACTCCAGGGAGGGAATGTGAAAATTCGAGTTAGACGAAGCGGGCTATGGATTGTCGCCTTGGCGGCTGCGGCGGTCATCGGCGATTCTCGTCATGCCGTCGGCAACCCGCCAGGATTCGGCGCAAGCTTCGAGGAAGTCGTGCGGCTCGCGAACAAGGAAGGCAAAGTCCGGTACGGGAGCAGCATACGGACCGACGAGGCCAAGCTCGTGTTGGAGGGTTTCGAAAAGGCCTATCCGCGGATCAAAGTGGAGTACACGCCCGAGGTCGAGCAGGAGGTGTCGGGCCGGATCATGGCCGAGGCCATGACCGGGCTTGTCGATTACGATCTCGTGAATGTGCCGTCGGCGCTGCAGGGCAACTTCAAAAAGTCCGGTGTCTTGGCCGGGCCGCTCGCATGGCGGAAGATCTTTCCCGGCGCGCCCGCCGAGCACTTCAGCCCCGACGGCCATTTCGCTGTCGTCAGCTTCGTGCCGCGCGTGATCGCCTACAATCCTTCGCTCGTCCCGCCGGAGCGAGTGCCCAAGAGCTGGCAAGACTGCCTCGATCCGTATTGGAAAGGGAAGTTCATGGTCCTGACCCGCCCGCACCCGCTCGTCGGCCTGTGGCCCGCTTGGGGCGAGGAGAAAACGGTTCAGTTCGCGAAGCGCCTGAAAGAAAACCAGCCGATCTGGGGCAGGGCGAGCAACCTCGAAAGCGCTCTTCAGGTAGCGGTCGGCGAAGTGCCGATGCTCTGCGGCATCCACTACACCACCATTTTCAATGTCCTGCGGCGCGACCCGCAGGCCAAGATCGCCGCCGTTTTTCCGAGCGAGACCCCGATCGGCATGGGCGAGACGATCGGCATCATGAAGGGCGCAAAGAGCCCCAACGCGGCGCTTCTTCTGGCCGGCTGGCTGGCATCTTCGGAAGGGCAGAAAGGCTACGAAAAAATCGGCAGGGCGTCGCCGTTCATCGAAGGGACGGAAACCGGAAAGAGGCTTCAGAAGGCCGGCGTGAAAATCATCTTCGGCGGCTGGGCGGAAGAGGAGCACGCGCGCGAGCGCACGAAGAAGATCGTCGCGGCGTGGGGCTTTCGCTGAGTCGTTCGCCAAAAAACTGAACACGCGGAGGAAACATGTCGCGGAAGATTAACCTCAGCGCCGCGCCCAGAGCCGAAGGCACGCTTTATCCCCCGCCCTATGACGAGCCGTGTCGGGCGCGCCGCAGGATCAAGCTCGGCGATGCGGCCGGATTGACGCAGTTCGGCGTCAATCTCTGCACATTGCCCCCCGGCACTTGGTCGAGCCAGCGGCACTGGCATAGCAAGTCGGACGAGTTCGTTTACGTCGTCGCCGGCGAGGTTGTGCTCGTGACCGGGGACGGAGAAGAGATACTTCGGGCGGGCGACTCCGCCGGCTTCAAGGCCGGAGATCGCAACGGCCATCACTTCCAGAACCGATCCGCCAGCGACGCCCTTATCATGGAGATCGGAACGCGCGCGGAAGGCGACGAGGCGTTCTATCCGGAGATCGATCTAAGAACCGTCGCCGGCCAAGGGTTCGCCCATCGCGACGGCACGCCCTATCCAAAGGCAAAGCGGTCCACCTGAAAACCCTTTCGGCCGAGCCGCCTGGATCGAGGACGAGCTATTCTGTTAGCGGGTGGCGACCGAAATTTGGCGGAGGGCCTCGTGCAGGAAGGAGAGGTCTGCGACCTCGTCCAGCTTCAGAGGGCGGAAGGCGTTTTTGGCCATGCCGAAGACTTCGGCCTGGTGGGCGATCGCTGATTCGCTGATATCATAGGAGTACCACTCCCTCATTACCTCGTAGTTTCCTTCAGCCGCTTCGCGCGTCAAATAAGGAACATATTTGACGGCGATTTCCACCGCCTGATCTCGATTCTGCTTTAAGAATTCCGTAGCCCCAACGATCGCGTTCACAACTCGCTGCACTGTGTCGGGCTGTTCCCGAACTAGCCTCAGACTAGTGGTCAATCCCGCTTCCGCCCAAGCTCGGTTTTCTGGATACGGCAACAGATGAAAGCCCCCTTCTTTAAGCCAGAACAGATATTGCGGCCGACCAAAGACCGCGGCGACACTTGGATCACGAAAAGCCTCAACGCGATCGGAAAGCTCTCCGCGGACAACTTCGATGTCTTTTTCAGGCTGCCAACCATAGTATCGGCACAGCCACAGAAGCTCGTTGTAGGAGCGCCCGCCGCCGACCATCACTTTCTTACCCTTAAGGTCGGCCAACGACTTGATTTCCGCCCGGGCTGCGCAGGGAGCTTTCGAGAGCATCGTGGCGCAGAGCGCTCGAAGCTCGCCCCAGCCGTGGAGCGCCGCTTCTACCGCGGCGACAATGGTGGCGTAAAACGCCACCTCGCCTGCCATCATCAGGCGAACGACGGCTTGCGGCTCATCGTGGGAGTGAAGACAGCGGACTTTGACGCCTTCCCTTTCGAAAAATCCCTTGTCCTCGGCGGCATAGAAAGAAAGGTGCGTCATCGAGGGAGCGCGCAAGACCAGCAGCATAGTGTCCCCTCCGCCGGGCGCGGCCGATGAAAGTTCGCGCGCCGCGGCCGGCGCTCAGTAGCCTAACCTCTGCACGACCGCCCTGGCGCGCTCGTACGCCGGCTTCAACTCCTCCCGTTGCATCAGCTCCTGAAAGGCCTCGCGCACGAGATCGAGCGCGCAGACTTCTCTGATCGGCGGGACCTCGTAGTTCAGCTGGCCCGCCTCCTTTTCTTCTTGGAGATAAGCGTCGAAGCCCGTGGGCAAGCCGTCGATCGGAAACGGCTGCACCTCCGCGCTCTCGGGCGAGCCCATGACGAAGCGGGTCGTGCTTTCTTCCGGATCGGCGCTCTGAAAGCGGAGGCGCTTTTCGAGGCTCACGAGGTAGGAAAAATTTTCCGGCTGGGTGCGGATGAACCAGTAGACGCGTATCATTCCCTTGAGAAAAGCTTTCACGAACTCGGGCTTGCTTTCCAGAATCCTTCCCGTAGCCGCGATGACCCGGAAGGGAAAGCCGTCGGGGTAGAGCCGCTTGGGATCGGCCAGGATGTTGAAGCCTTCCTTTTTCAATCTCTCCGCCTTCGCGGCCTGAAGGGTGATGCAGTCCACCTTGCCCGTCTTCAGCGCATCGATATCGCCGGGCGAGAAAACTCTCCCCACCCACTCGACGTCGCGCTCGGGGTTGAGGCCTGCCCTTCGCAGCACGGCGTTCATGGTGAGATGCGTGCCGCCGCCGATCTCAACGACGCCGATGCGCTTGCCCTTGAGCTCCGGCAGCGATTTGATGTGCGGCGCGGCGATGACGACGCTCCCCCTCTGGTTGCGCCAGCCGGCGATGATGTAAAGGTCGGCGCCGCGCGCCCGCTGGAAAAAAACCGTGGACGGCATGATATCGAGCGCCAGGTCGATCGACTTCTCCTTCATCGCCTGGCTGAGGCCGAGCTTCTCCAGGCCGAACGGGACGAGTCCTCCGGAGATGATCTCGTAGGCCGGGTAGCCGTCGGGCTCACGCAGCCCTTCCTCGTGGAAAAAATTCATCTCGTGCGCCGCCATGACCGGGATCATATGAAGGACGTGATAGCATGCCGGCGCGATGCGGACTTTGCCGCGTAACATAGATTTCTCTCCTTGCTGTTAGATTCCGTCCCGGAGTGCCGGAGTCTCGGCGTTCAATCGGCCATCAGTTCGAGAGGTACGGGAGCGAACTAGACATCTTTCGGCAGCCGTTTACGCCCAGTAGCTCGTGCGATCGACCGGTATATGTTGCAGGACCTCGCCGGGAATGTAGTCTTCGAGCTTGATTCTCGCCATGGCATCGTCCGGACACTTGGAGACCGGCGAAAAAGGACGGTCCAGGGGGCGCGTCGCGTCAACGATCATTGCCGACGTTTTGATCTCGTCGACCAGCGAAGGATCCAAGAGGTTCCCGCGAAAGAGCGGCTGCAGGATCGAAACCTGCCGGTGGGGCTGCACGCGGGTCGCGAGCGCCCAAAGAATATCCGTGGGATTGAAGACATCGATGTCGTCGTCGAAGACGAAAACGTTCTTGGTGTGATCGAACGTGAGGGCCGCCGCGGCGGCCCTGCCGGGATCTCCCTCCGACATTTTTTTCATCGAGATGAAAACGTTGTAATGGGCGTGACGGCCCTGCTTGCACACCGCGGTCACGCCCGGGACCGCCTCGCGGCAGCGGCGCAGATACGCTCCCTCGCGGGGAAGATCCATCCAGGGTTTGTCCCCTTCCGGCGTGATGACGGACTGGTACATGCCGCCGCGGCGGTAGTTGATGGCGCGCACCTCGTACGATGGACAAGTCAAATAGCGCTGCGGTCCCAGGTAGCCGGGTGCCTCGCCAAACGGCCCTTCGACGACTCGCTTTCCGGGAAGCAGCACTCCTTCGATGACGATTTCGGCGTCCGCGGGAATCAAGAACTCCTCGCCCCAGCTCGCCGATGCGGTAAGGCGCAGGGGCTCGCGCAGATAGCCGCCGATCACCTCGTACTCGCTCACCTCAAACGGGCCGCTGTAGCACGCGCCCATGTGATACGCCGGGTGGTGTCCGAGAACGGTCGCGACCGGGCATTCTTTATTTTCCGCCTCGTAAGTCTTGTAGATTTTCCACAGATGGCGCGGCGACGCGTGCAGGGCGGTCGTGTTCTTCGACTTGATCTCCATGCGGTGATAGGAGCAGTTGTAGATGCCGCTTTTTGGGTCTTTGCTCACGGTCGACAGCGTGATGTAGGGGCCGCCGTCCATCTCGTGGTGGCGCATGATCGGAAGGTCGTAAAGGCTCACATCGCGCCCGACCTTGACCACCTCCTTGACCGGCGCGTCCTTTTCTTTGACGACCACGGGCGGGATGCGGTGCTCTTCCATCTCGAGACAGGCCTCGGCCATCTGCGGCCGGGTCGTTTCCTTCGGCAAGCCGAGCGCGATTTGCGCCTTGCGCTGCGTGATTTCACAGTTCATCACGAGCTTAAACTCGCTCACCTGCCCGTTCAGGTTGAGCGGCTTATCGAAAATGATGATGGGAAACTTTTTTTGCTCATCGAGATGCTTGATGATGGCCGTGACGTCGTAGTTGGCGGGGTTGACTTCCTTCGTCACGTGAATGACCTCGTTGGGAATTTCCCGGCGACAATCTTCAAGAAAGCTTCTAAGATCTTTTGCCATCTTGATCTCCTAGAAAATTCGGGGCTTTCGCAATCATATACGAGCGCCGGTGGCGTGACAATTCCGCAGAGATAGGGCACTAGGGTTTCGAGATCCCGTCGGGAGTTTGACGTGCCGGAAACGCCGCGGCACCGCACGAATTGAATCCGTGAGAGTTGCTTACGTCTCATAGCCCTTCCGGCTCAGAAACTCCCTGAACCCTTCGCGCGGGTGGTTGGATTGGAGCCAGGTGGCGCGCGCTTCGCGCTCGTTTTCATAGCGTTCTTTTAGCGTCGAGCCCACGCCTTCATGGAGGAGCCGCTTGATCCCCTGCACCATCCGCGCATCGTTCTCGCTGATCGCGCGCGCCATCTCAATCGCCGCGGCCCGAAGCTGGGCGGACGGCACGACCCGGTTGAGCAGCCCGATCCTTTCCGCCTCGTCCGCGGTGACCGCGCGCCCGGTGTACAGCAGCTCTTTTGCTTTCGCGAGGCCGACGAGAAGGGGCAAACTCCACGTCGAATTGACGCGGCCGTATTTGGCGGCGAGGAAGCGAAACTCGGTCCGCTCGCAACCGATTCTGATGTCGAGCATCGTCGCGAGCATCGCGGCGCCGCCGTAGGCGAGGCCGTTGAGCGCCCCGATAATCGGCTTGGGAAAACTCGCCAGATGCCAGGTGGCGCGATGGCGGTTTCCGGCGCGCGCCGCCAGCTCGGCGCTCGTCATGCCGGCCATCTGCGGAATATCGCCGCCGGAAGAAAACGCGCGATCACCCGCGCCCGTTAGGATGACGACGTCGACCGCCGGATCATTTTCGACGAGCGTTAGCTCGTCATCCAGCTCGCACGCCATTTCGTAGCTCAAGGCGTTGAGCTTTTCGGGGCGGTTGAGCGTGATCAGCGCGACTCTATCCAGCCGTTCGGTCAGAATATTCTCGTAGGTCATGGCGGGCTCCTTGGGAAGGGCGAGATTGCCCTCGCGGAAAGACGGGATGGAGAAATTAAAAGGCGGAGCGCCGGCGCCCTCGGCCAGCGCTCCGCCGCTAAACCCTTCGCCTATGGAACTCCCGGAGGCTTTTCCTTTTTGTCGTAGTACTGGCCGGTGAACTGTGGCTTGCGCTTTTCGGTAAAGGCCGCGGACCCCTCGTCGTAGTCCTTGCTCTGGCGCAGATGGGCGTAGAATTCCCGGTGCACCTTATAGGCCTCTTCCCAGTGCTCGATCTCGTAGAGCAGCTTGTAGATGTACTCTTTGGTATGCGCGGCAATGAGCCTGCCGTTGCGGTTGATCGTCGCGCACAGCTCCATGCAGTCGTCGATCAGCTTGTCCGGCTCGCAGATCTTCTGAACGATTCCCAGGCGGAAGGCCGTCTCCGCGTCCACCATTTGGCCCGTGTACGCGAACCAGAAGGCCCATCCGAGAGGGATCGTGAGCACGTAAGCCGGCCACGCGGCCAGGTGCGACCAGCGCACTTCGGAGCAACCGAACTTCGACGCCGGCACGCAGTAGCGGATGTCGCAGTTGAGCGCCAGGCTGAAGCCGCCGCCCACCGCGTAGCCGTTGATGGCGGCGATGATGGGCTTGTCAATGCCGAGGGAGCGCAGATCCGAGTAGGGGCGGTTGCCGAAACGCGGGCCTTTGATTTCGCCGCGGGCCGCGGCGAGATTCTCCTTCAGGTCGCCGCCCGCGCAAAACGAATCGCCGGAGCCGGTCAAGATGATCGTCCAGACATCGTCATCCGCTTTCGCCTCCTTCCACGCGTCGTCGAGCGCGTTGTAGAGATCGCGGCTGATCGCGTTCTTTTTCTCGGGCCGGTTGAGCTTGATGATGGCCGTGTGCGGCTCCCTCTTCTCATAAATGACAACGGACTCTGGCATCACGGATCTCCTTTCTGGGTTGAGGGTTGCGCGTTTCGCGTCCCAAGTTTCGAGTTCAATTGGAACCCCGAAACCAGAAGCGCGAAACTCAATACAGCACCTTTTCTTCTTCGAGAGCGCTTATTTCCTTGTCGGTGAGGCCGAGCAGCGTGCGCGCGATCTCGTGGGTGTGCTCGCCCATGAGCGGCGCGGTGCCGCGGATTTTTCCCGGCGTCTCGGACAGGCGCATGGGGATGCCCTCGGTCACGACCTCGCCGGCCTCGGGCTCCCTGAGCTTGACCAGAAAACCCTTGGCCGCGTACTGCAGGTCGCGCTTGAACTGATCCTCGACGTCTTGCACGACCGCGGCGCAAACGCCGATCCCCTGCAGGGTCTCCATCACTTCGTAAGGATCGCGCTCCCGCGTCCAGCTCGTCACCCAGCGGTCGAGCTCCTGCCTGTGGCGCACGCGCCCGAGATGCGTCGCGAATTTCTCACTGGGGCGCAGCCCCGACTTTTCCAGCAACGCAACGAACCGCTCCCACTCCTCTTGAGTTTCGACGACGATCACGCACCAGCGGTCGTCGCCCGCGCACCGGTAGGGTCCGTACGGCGCCGCGGTCAGACTGAGATTGCCCTGCGGCCTGGGCTCGCGCCGGTTGACGGAGTATTCCAAATACTTGGGGCCGAGCAGCGACGCGCCGATTTCGACCTGCGCGCTGTCGATCCACTGCCCTTGCCCGGTCTTTTTCCGGTGGATCAAAGCCAGAACCACGGCGAACGCGCCGGTGATCCCGCCCATGAAATCGGGGTGCTGCGTTCGCGGTTCCGCGGTGGCCGTCGTCGCGCCCTCGTAGTTCCACAGGTAAGTCATGCCCATGGTGTTGCCCACGTTCGGGCCGTAGGTGAGATCGGCCGCGTGGGGTCCGGTGCAGCCCATGCCCTTCACTCGAATCAGGATGCAGGCGGGATTGATCTCTTTGAGCTGCGGGTAATCGAGGCCCCATTTTTCCAGGATGCCCAAGCCGAAATTTTCCACGAGAACGTCCGCCTGCTTGACGAGCTGTTTGACGAGGTTGCGGCCCTTTTCCGTTTGCATGTTGACGGTGAAGGATTTTTTGCCGCGCTGGAGCTTCATGAAATCGGGTCTTTTGTTCCACAACGCGGGGTCCTCGCCGCGGTGGCCGTCGCCGCGCAGGCGCGTCTCGCAGCGAATCACCTCCGCGCCGAACTCGCAGAGAGCGCGCGCCACGGTCGGGCCGGCGGCTCCGGTCGTGAGCTCGATGACGCGAATGCCTTCCAGGGGAAGCTTGGACATCTTCTGCCTCACGTCTTCAAAAAATCACGCTCGCTTCAGGGACCCCCGCCTATCGGGGGAGGCTATTTACCACAGCGAGCAGCAACCACACAAAAAGCTTTGCCTTAGATCACTCCGCCGGCCCGCAGCGCCACCAGATCCTCTTTTGTCATCCCCAGCTCGCCGCAATAGATTTCCTCGTTGTGCTCGCCGATCAAGGGCGCGGGGCGCGCGACCCGGCCGGGTGTGGCGCTCAGCCGGGGGATCGGGCCGAAGTGCGGATACTTGCCGATGACGGGATGCTCCATTTCCACGAACAGCTTGCGCGCCTTCGTTTGCGGGCTATTGATGAACTCGCCGACCGTGTTGATCGGGGTCACGCTGATGCGCCGCTTTTGTCCTTCCTCGTAAAGCTCCTCTTTGGTGTGTCGCAGGCAGAAAGCGGTGATCTCTTTGATGACCGGCTCGGGGTGCTTGCGGCGGTAGGCCATCTTCTCGAATTCCGGGCCGGAAATCGCAGGCGGTCTTCCCATCCAGTCCACGAGACGCCGCCACTGTTCCACCGGGATGATGAAGATGCGCGCGTAGCCGTTTTTTGTCGGATAGGGATCGTAGAGATCGGTTTCCTCGCCCTTGCGCGAGGCGCGCGCCGGCTTCTCTCCGGTGTAGCTGTAATTGGGGATAAAGTACCCGGCGATATGCGCGGCGCACTCGTGCATCGACACATCGATGTGTTGTCCCTTGCCGCTTTCCAGCCGGTGGTAAAGCGCCACCGCAATCCCGAAGGCTCCGTACGTCGATGCCATGCCGTAGGCGATCTCGCCCGGGGGCTGGAGCGGCGGCTCGCCGGGCTCGCCCGCCAAGTACAGGAGATTCCCCAACGCCAGGCCGGCGATGTCGGTCGCTTTATAGTCCCGCCACGGCCCCGTCTGGCCGAAGGGCGTAATGGAGGCGACGATCAGTGCCGGATTGACGGCCGCCAGCTCCTTGTAGGTGAGGCCCAGCTCGGCGCAGCGGGAAGGCCGGTTGGTTTCGACGAGGACGTCGGCTTTGCGCGCCAGCTCGAAGAGGATCGCGCGCCCGTCGGGTTTCTCGATGTCGAGCGTGATAGCGCGCTTGTTGGTGTTGTAGTGGAGGAAGTAAAGGCTCTTTTCCGGATGGGGGACGTCGTCCTTGAACGGGGGGACGCGGCGCGCCGCATCGCCGCCCGGCGACTCGATTTTGATCACGTCCGCGCCCATATCCGCCAAGAGCTTCACGCAATGGAAACCCAGAGGGCCGGCGAGATCCAACACGCGATAACCGGAAAGCGGCGGGCCAGTGTCTTCGTTCACCATGATCGCACTCGAGATGCTGAACCGTTGGGAAGCGCCAGGCCAGTTACTGTTACTCGGGTGGGCGCGCGATGTCAAGGACAACGGCGATCTCTTGACTTGTCGGTGTCGCCGTGATTACGTCTGAAGCCGCTCGAAGCGACAGCGGTTGTCTGAGAAGAAGCATCTTGTTGCTTTCCGATCCGTACCCGTCGTGAGCGCGCGTCGTTCTTCGGCGCGCGCGGAGAGCCACGCATCCGGCAGACAGCGACAACTCTCATCTTGACGGAGGCCTTCGATGTTGGATGGAAAACTGAGGATTGCGCCGACGTGCTATCATGTGCTTCACCTCGTGCCCGTGATGGCGGCGCATGAAATGAACTTTTTTTACGACGAGGGTCTGAGATCGGCCGACGGCTCGCTCGGCTACAAGATCTTGCGCCAGGCAATGGTGCCTTTCGGATTGGAAAAGGTCGCGATCTCACAAGCGATGAAGGAGCGATCGGTCGACATCGCTTTGGATGTGCAATCGCGGACGGTCTTTTACCAGCGGGCGAGAGGCGCCGACCTCTACATCATCGCCGGGTGGAGAAACCAGCACACCAATGTCTGGATCGGGCCGCCGCACATCAGGTCGCTCAAGGACCTCAAGGGCAAGAGGGTCGGCATCAGCGACTTTAACAGCATCCGGCATTGGGCCATCCAGATCCAGCTGGTCAAGGCGGGGCTCGATCTGGAGAAGGACGTCGAATGGGTGAGGCTGGGAGTGGCGACGCGCCACCACATCGAGGCGCTCCGCAGCGGGCGCGTCGAGTGCGCGCCGGTGCCGCCGTGGCGGGCCGAAGACCTCAAGGCTGACGGGTTTAACGTGCTCGTATCGCCGGCGGACCAGTACCCCAACGGCCGCCCCGAACGAATCATCGCCGCGACCGGACGCATCCTGGAGGAGCGGCCCGATCTGGTCAAGAGCTTTCTCAAAGGCCTGATACGGTCCTATTGGTTTGTCCGCGATATGCCCAAGAACATGGAATACATCAACAACCTCGAGAAGCGGCTCCGCATCCAAACCGCCGATCCCGAAGAGCGCGTGGTGAAAAATTCCGAGCGCTCGGCGCTCGATCTCGAGGCGATGCCATTCCCGATCGACGGCCTCGCGACCGGCTTCGAGGACATGCTGGCCGAGGAGAAAAAGCTTGGCGAACTAAACTACAATGTCCCGCCGATCAACGAAGTGGTCGCGCAAGACCTGACGAAGGAGGCGTACGCGGAACTCCTGACGCGAAAGGAGCTGCAGGCGGAGCACGAGCGGGTCAGGGCCGTGGCCAAAAAATGGGGCTACTGAGCGGCCGTACCTAAGGTACGGCCAAGAAGGAGGGTTCCACCAGAAAAGGAGGGATGAAATGAGAGCAGACACTAAAGGCGGCTTTTTGTCGTTGGCGGCCTTTGCGCTGCTGCTGGTCTTTTTGGTCGCAGCGGCCGGCGCGCAGTCGGAGCGGGACTATTTCAAGGGCAAGACGATCACCGTTATCGCCGGCTCCTCGCCGGGCGGCGGCACCGATAGCCTCGCGCGGCTTCTCGCCGCCCATTTCGGCAAGCATGTCCCCGGCAATCCCAAAGTCGTCGTGACCAATATGGCCGGCGCCGCCGGGCTGATCGCAGCCAATCATCTCTACAACCGCTCGCCCAAGGACGGCACGGAGATGGGCACGATGGCGACCGGATTGACCTTCCGCACGGCGCTGCGCGACGAGAAGATCAAATTTCAGCTGGACAAGTTTACCTACCTCGGCCAGATCGCCTCGGAGGGAAACTTCGTCTATTTCCGCTCGGACACCCCGTATGCGAGCTTCGAAGCCATCCGCAAGGCCAACAGAGAAGGCAAGAAGCCGAAGATGGGAGCGCAGGCGAAAGAGCATAACTCCAACGTTGTCCCCAAAGCGATCGGGGCGATCCTCGGGGTTGAATTCGATGTCGTGTACGGCTATCCGGGAACCGCGGAGATCTTGCTCGACATCGAACGCGGCGCGCTCGACGGCCGCGCGCACGCGCGCGGTTCTCTCTTTGCGACGCGCAAGCACTGGCTGGACCAGAACTTCATCAAAGTTTTGGTCGTCACCTCTCCGGAGCGCGATAAGCGCCTGCCGAACGTGCCGACCTTAGAAGAGATCGCGCCGCCGGACAAAAAGCCGCTCCTGGAAGCGATGTATTCCGTTCAGGGAAGAACCTTCGCGATGCCTCCCGGAGTTCCGCCCGAACGCGCCAAGGTTTTGCGCGACGCGTTTGCCGCCATGTTCAAAGATCCGGAATTTCAGAAAGACGTGGACAAGCTCGGCTGGAACGATGAGCTGATCCGCGGCGAGGACCTGCAGAAGAAGGTCCACGATCTCGTGAACAATGACCTGGCGATGGGGTTCTTCCGAGAGCTCCTGAAATAGCGGCCAAGATACGGACCCAAAAAACGATCGCGCCGGGCGATTGCGGTCGCCCGGCTTTGCGGCCGGCGTTTTGCGGCGCGTGAGCCCAGCGGCCCGGCGCGCGCCGCCGCAGCGCTCGCAAGGATGTCCAGCGCAGTCTTTCACGCCGCGACGCTGAGATCGCAGGACTCACCACGTGCTTGATGCGATTGCAACCGCCACAGGAGAGGTATTTACCCTCACCCGACTGGCCTGGCTGTTGGCCGGGGTCCTCCTGGGAAGCGTGATCGGCTTTGTTCCTGGAATCGGCGGCCGGGCCACGCTGGCCATTCTCCTTCCGTTTATCGTCAAGATGGATCCCGCCAGCGCTCTGGTCTTGATCGTCGGGATTCACGCAATCGGCAACACGGCCGATACCATTCCCGCCGTTCTTTTCGGAATTCCGGGATCGACTTCAGCTACGGCCACCGTCATGGACGGCTATCCGATGGCAAAGAGAGGCGAGGCGGAGCGCGCGCTGGGCGCTTCGTTTGTCGCGTCCGGCGTCGGCGGTCTGATCGGCGCGTTCACGGTTCTGGCAACGATCCCGATGATCCGGCCTCTGGTTCTCACCTTCGGCAATCCTGAATTTTTCATGACGGCCATCCTGGCCATTGTCATGATCGGCCTCTTGACGGGCGGCGCTCCGGTCAAGGGATTGCTCGCCGGTTGTCTCGGCCTGCTGATCGGTATGGTTGGCGACGCTCCTCAGACGGGGGCTCAGAGATGGACGTTCGATTTCCTGTATCTCTCGGACGGCATCCCGCTCATCCCGGTCGCGCTGGGATTGTTCGCGATTCCCGAGCTGATCGACATGACCGTAGAGCGCGGCGGTAACGGCACTCCCCGCGCCGGGTCGGTCGCGAGCGTGTCGACAAAATGGCAGGGGGTCAAGGACGTCGCGACGCACTGGTGGCTGCTGGTGCGCTCGAGTTTTTTAGGGAGCTGGATCGGTATTTTGCCGGGCATCGGCAGCGGCTCTGCCATCTGGCTCGCGTACGGCCACGCCGTTCAGACCAGCAAAGACAGAGAAAGCTTCGGCAAAGGGGACGTCAGGGGAGTGATCGCCCCGGAAGCGGCGAACAACGCGAGCGATGCGGGAGATTGGTGTCTCACGCTGGCGTTTGGCATACCCGGAAGCGCGACGATGTCGTTGGTGCTCGCGGCCATGCTCTTATTGGGCTTGCCGCCGGGCCCGAAGATGCTCACGGACCACCTTCACTTGACCCTGGTGATTGTCTGGAGCCTGGTGCTGGCCAATTTGATGGCGACGAGCCTGTGCTTTTTATTCGCGCGCCAATTGGCCGGCATCACAAGGCTTCCGGTGCATCACCTGTTCCCGGTACTGATCGTTCTTATTTTCCTCGCCGCCTATCAGTCGACGGCGGACTGGGGTGATCTCGTCGCGCTTCTGGTCTTTTCCGTGATCGGCGTTTCGATGAAGAGATTCGGCTGGCCGCGGCCGCCACTGATCGTGGGAATGGTCCTGCAGCGGCTCGCGGAGACCTATTTTTTTCTGACGACCAAGCTGTACGGCTACTCTTGGCTGACGCGCCCGGTCGTGATCCTCCTGTTTGCGCTCACCGTCGCAACCGTGGTCCATGCGGTGCTGCGCCATTCGCGACAAAGGGCAAAGGCATGAGCGGGCCACCCGGCAAGACCATCGATCCTTCTTTTTGGCTTGCGCTTTTTTTTACGGCGGTTGTCGCCGTATGGGTGGTGACTGCGGCTCGGTTCGATTGGGACACGAGATTATTTCCCTGGGCCATCGGCATTCCCGCCCTGCTTTTGGCGCTGCGGCAGCTCGTGGGGGATTGGCGGGGCTCGGCGACGCGCTCCGAAGCCAGCGAAGAGCAGCGCTATCGCGGGATCCTGGATATCTCCGTGGACCGTACGATTCCGCCCGAAGTGATAACGCGGCATACCCTAAGGGCAGGAAGCTGGATCTTGGGTTTTGCCGCGGGCATCTGGCTTCTGGGGTTTCTCGTTTCAATCCCGCTTTTTATATTCCTGTATTTGATTTGCGAAGCGCGGGCCAGTAGGTTGGTAGCGCTCGCGATCGCCGGGCTGATGCTACTGTTCGTGTGGATCGTGTTCGATCAAGTTATGCATTTGGCTTGGCCCGAGGCGGCGCTGTTGACGCTGATCGGGCACTAGCCACCGCCTCTCCGGAAACAGAGTTGGGAATGGACAGCATGGATTCGACCGCTCTTCTTATCGATTTCGGCAGCACGTTCACGAAAGTCACCGCGGTGGATATCGAAAGAGCGCGCGTCCTCGGGCGCAGCCAGGCTCCTTCGACGGTGCTCACCGATGTGCGCGAAGGACTCATGCAGGCGCTGCGCGCGCTGCACGATCGTTGCCGGGTGTTGGGGCCGCAGCCCGGGGATTTGACCGCGCTCGGCGGCAAATTTGTCCGCGCGTCGAGCAGCGCCGCGGGCGGGCTGCGCATGGTCGTGATCGGGCTCGTCCCCGGGTTGACGGTCGAGGCCGCCAACCTCGCCGCGCTTGGCGCCGGAGCAAAAGTCGTCGGGTCGCTTAGTTTCAAGCTGGCGGAGAGCGCGGTCGCAGAGATCGAGTCTCTTCGCCCCGACATGATTCTCCTGACCGGCGGGACGAACGGGGGAGACGCCGCGACGATCCTGCACAACGCGCGCTTGCTCGCGGGCTCCCGCCTTGCGGTTCCCGTCGTCGTCGCAGGCAATCGAGCCGTGACGGCGGAGGTCTGCGAGACTCTCCGCAATGGCGGGAAAGAAGTCCGTTCCGCCGAGAACGTGATGCCGGAGGCGGGAAAGCTCGCGGTGGAGTCCGCGCGCGAGGAAATCCGCCGCCTCTTTATGGAGAGGATCACGCACGCCAAGGGGCTCGATGAGATCGGGGAAATGGTTCCTGTCGTGCTCCCGACGCCGATGGCGGTGCTCGAGGGGCTCGAGCTCGTGGCTCGCGGCGCGGACGGCGTGGACGGCTGGGGGGAGATGCTTTTGGTCGACGTGGGCGGCGCGACGACGGACGTGCATTCGATCGGGTACGGGAAGCCGACGGGCACGAACACGATGGTCCAGGGACTGCCGGAGCCGTTCGCGAAAAGAACCGTCGAGGGGGACCTGGGGATCCGCTATAACGCCGCCACATTGCGCGATCGCGTCGGCCTGGAAAAGCTCGTCGGCGAGCTTAACGCGACTTTTCCGCAGTTTGCCGTCTCCAGGGACGCGTTGGCTCGCTACATCGACGCGATCAGCCAGGAGACGGCGCGCGTGCCGCACGAGAACTGGCATTACGCCGCGGACGCGATTCTCGCGCGCGTCGCCGTCGATGTCGCCGTCGAGCGCCATGTCGGCAAGCGTGAAAGGGTGTACCTGCGCGAAGGAGAGGAATGGCTCCATTACGGTAAGGACATGACCGAGACGCCCACGCTGATCGGGACGGGCGGCGTTTTCATCTACAACCCTTACGCGGGGCAAATCCTTTCCCCCGGGGTCAGGGATAACGGGCGCTACCAGATCCTGCGGCCCAAAAACCCGCGGACCTTCATCGACGCGTCCTATCTGCTCTACGCCGTCGGGCTTCTTTCTCGAAGCCACCCCGCCGTGGCGGCAAAAATCTTTCAAGAGCACATGAAGCCGGTAACCGTTCAGGCTACCCGCTGAGGTCTCACAGCCGCGCCCCGTTGACGCGCGCGCGCTCGCGCGGGTAGAGTGGGCCGCATGAGCCTGAACAGGGCGGACATCCGAGCAGTGGAGGAATGTATGCCGGTCGGACTTTCTCATGGGGGTTCGAACATCTATTCGTCCGCGGCGCCGGCGCGGGAGCTTTTGGCCGGGACGAAAGACGGAGTTGCGCTGCTCGAGCGCGAAGACGGGAAATGGCGCCTCACGCACCGCAGCCTCGGCGGCCAGCACATCAGCGCGATCCTCGTCGAGCCGAAGAGCGGAGTTATTTTCGCGGGCGCCTTTTTCGGCACCGTCCACGCGAGCCTCGACGGCGGGAGGAGCTGGGAGCGACGCGACTTAGGGATCGGCTTTCACGACGTTTACAGCCTTGCGGCTCAGCGCACGGAAAGCGGCGTGCGAGTTTACGCCGGGACGCAGCCCGCTCACTTGTTCTACAGCGATGACCTGGGGCTCCATTGGACGGAGCTGCCGGCTTTGCGCGCGGTCCCGAGCGCGCCTACGTGGACGTTTCCGGCCGCGCCGCATGTTGCGCACACCAAATTCATTACCTTTGATCCACGCGACCCAAACACCATCTACGCCTGTATCGAGCAGGGGGCGTTGCTGAAGAGCGCCGACGGGGGAAGCACCTGGGTGGAGCTCAACACCGTCGGGTACTACCGCGACAAGAATCGCCCGGCGGAACATTTTTACGACGTTCACAAAGCGATTGTCGATCCGCGCGATCCGAAAAAGATCTACGTGACGGGAGGGGCGGGCCTCTATGTCACCAGGGACGGCGGGCGCCGCTGGGAGCGCTGGACGAGCCCCGATTGGGCGGAGGACGTGTACCCGGACGGCCTGGTTTTCGATCCCGGGCGGCCCGATACGATTTTCGTAGCGGCGGCGGAGCATAACCCGGCGCGCTGGCGGGATAGCGGAACTCCCGGCTACGCCGGCGGCCGCATTTACCGCAGCGACGACGGCGGTATGACATGGCGGGCGCTCGGCAACGGCCTGCCTGAAAAAATGTCGCATGAGATCGGCGCTCTCTGCTTGGAACGCGCCGGCGCGACGTGCTCCCTTTTCGCCGGCACAACCGGCGGTGAAATTTACTGGAGCGAAGACCGGGGAGAGCACTGGTCGCTCGTTGCGAGCGGGCTTGCGCCGATCTCGAAGAAGGGACACGAGCGGCTTCTCGCGGCGGGCTGAGGAAACAATGACGGGACGGGAATCCTAAGAGAAGATTCCCGTCCGGCGACAGGACAATGCCTTACAGCACGGCCAACGGCATCAAGATCTACTACGAGGTCTCGGGCGAGGGCCTGCCGTTCGTTCTCGTTCACGCGAACCCTTTCGACCATAATCTCTGGATGTATCAGATCGCGCATTTTTCGACTTACTTCAAAGTGATTGCGATGGATCTTCGCGGTTACGGGAGGTCGGACAAGCCGGTGACGCCGTTTTCTCTCCGCGACATGGCGGACGATGTGATCGGCGTTTGCCGCGACCAAGGAGTCGAGCAGGCGATCTTTGCCGGCTGCAGCGTCGGTTCGGGTATCGCCATGCTCATCGGCCTGGATCGACCGGAAATGTGCAAGGCGCTCATCCTGGTAGGCGGCGGCAGCGGTGGCGGGCGCGACAGGGAAAAGCGGATTCGCGGCTACACCGAGATCGGCGTCGAAAAGTACCATCTCGAGCACCTGCGCGATCTGGTGACGCGCGAATTTTGGCAGTCGCGGCTAGGGAGCTATGTGCTCGGCACGTTTACGGAGCGAGACCCGTGGCTGGTCGGCGAATCAATCGCGCAGATCTTCCGCGCGCGCGCCGAGACCGACATGACGGAGCGCCTGAGTTCGATGAAGGTTCCGACGCTGGTGATCAACGGCGAGCACGACGGGTCGCTTCCCGGTGGCCGCCGGACCGCTCAGCTCATTCCCGGCGCAATTCACAAGATCCTGCCGCGTACCGGCCACGCCTGCTGCATCGAAGATCCGGCGGGCTTTGACGCCATGGTCAGCGAATTTTTGCGGGAACGGGGCCTTTTGCCGGATAGCGCGCGGTAGCCTGCCAGAAGCGCAAGCTCTTCTCGGTCGATCACGGAGCGGCGGACGCTACGGCAGGTGTTTGCTGCAGCGCTCAGCTCCTTGGTCCCGCCTCGAGGATCCACGTCGCGATCCGGCCCACGACATCGGCATCCAAACCGTTAAAGCCGTGATACGCGAGCGCCTCGCACGGATCGCCCCGATTCATCCCGCCTTCGAAGGTGAGCAGCTCGGTTTTTTTGGCGCGGGTCAATTTTTTCATCAGGCGCGGCAAGTCACTGTACAAGCAGGCCCAGCAGCCGTCGTGCCGATGATGCGCAACCAGAACAGGAATGGCGATTTTTTCGAGGTCCATCGCAGGAACGGGCCGGCCCTTAGGATCGAGCAACACGGTTGCCGTGAGCACGAGGCCGTCGGGGCCGCCATCTTCTTTTGGAAGTTGAGTCGCCGCAAAGCCTGCCGACTGCGTGCCGCGGCTCGTGCCGACGAGCCAAACAGGAATATTAGCCTGCTGCTTCAGCCATCCGATCAGAGCCTTGATGTCCGCCACGTGTTCCGGGGTCTGGCGAAAGCCGGTGAGATAAGGGGGCCGCTGCCGGTCGGAAGGCGCGTCGACGGTTGCGACCATGAGTCCGTGGGCGGCAAAATTCCGCCGGTTGCGGACAAGAAAATTGTTGTTGCCCCATGCCAGGCTGCCGTTGTCTTTAATCTGAAGCCCGCCGTGACCGCCCGAAAAGAGAATCACGGCGGCTTTGGGATTATCCGGAACTGCCAGCAAGAACCGTAGCGTTACACCCGCGCGCGTCGGGATATCGACCGCGTGTTCTTTCACCTGCGCCCACGCCGGCGCGCCAGTGAGCCACGCGACAAAAGACATTAAAAGAACAATAAACCTGCCGGCCAAAGGCACCGTCTGACCCTGTTGACCCGAAAGATTGAAGCGTGAGATGCTTATCACAGAAACCGATTGTTAAAAAGTTCATGTGTTACTTTAAACCTAAAGGCATACGTACCTGCGAGCCGATGGACGTTTCTTGAATGGAGGGGGCCATGTACCGCAGTCTTGGAGCAGTTTTTTTAACGTTATCATTGGTGTTGCCGGGTGTCGCGAGCGGGGCGCAGAAGCGGGACGATTGGGAACTCTTGGGTCGGCGGGAGGTCGACTTTAAGGTCGATCGGGACAGAATCGACGTTGGCCGCTCGGAGGGGAGATTTCGGCAGCTCCGGTTTACGGTCAAAGGCGGCGACATCGAAATGCGCGATATGGTCGTGACGTTCGGCGACGGAACGACTTTCAGCCCCAACCTGCGCCACCACTTTGATGAGAAAAGTTCGAGCCGGGTCATCGACCTGCCGGGAAATCGGCGCGTGATCAAAAGGGTCGATTTTGTGTATCGGAGCATGAGCCGGCGCGGCGGCAAAGCGACCGTGTCGCTATACGGGCGGTAAGCCTGCGCACTGGCGCCGCTTGAGCGTGAAGCCGTAGCGCGGATTTATTTTCGAATTTATCTTGCGGTTTCGGTCGGCGATTTCGTAGAATTCATATAATCCAAAACAGGAGGCCGCTATGAAAGCTGAAAATCTCCAGGCGTCCGGGGCCGCCCTTGCCGAGGAGACGCCGGTCAAGGTGAGAAAGATCGGTCACGTCGTTTTCCGCGTCAAGAACCTCGACGAGACGATCAAGTTTTGGACGGAAGTGATGGGCTTCAAGGTGTCGGACCGCAACGAGGGTGGCCTGGTGTTTCTTCGCTACGGGTCGGATCATCATAATATCGGCGTGGCGCAGGCGAGCGCGGGGGAGCTGCCGAAAAAGGGCGAGGCGGGATTTGATCACATCGCCCTGGAAGTCGGGAGCGTCGCGGAGTTGTTCCAGATTCGCGATTTTCTGCGCGCCAAAGGAGTCCCGATCGTTTTCGAGGGCCGCCGCGGCGCCGGCTGTAACATCGGCATCGAGTTCAAGGACCCCAACGGTTTTCAGATCGAGCTTTATGCCGCGATGGATCAGATCGGGTGGGACGGAAAGAGCCGTCCGGCGAGCCAGTGGCGGCGCGCCAGCTCGCTGGAAGAGGCGGTGGCGAATCCGGTCGAGGGCGCAAAGTATACGTAAGTTAGGGCGGGCAGTTCGGCACAGGCTTGGCGGGATGGGAGGAGCCTGATAAGCTAAGCGGCGGTATTTCACACGCCCCCGTAGCTCAGAAGGATAGAGCACAGGATTCCTAATCCTGGGGCCGTGGGTTCGAATCCCGCCGGGGGCATTCACGTTAACGACGGCGTCCAGCTATCACAAGTCGCGAACCTTTCCCAGCCTCGAAAACTGCTTCGCTTTCTTTTTTTCACATCGAATCCGCCACGCGGATTCGCAGCGGCGATTTTCAACTCCGGCGCTGGGGCTCGATCACGCGAAACGTTTCGTCACAAGGGTTGCCCGCCAAACGGTGACCGGAAAAAAATTGTGAATCCCTCTTGAGTTTCCGTCTTTCGTCACATACATAGATTGGGAGGTGATCATATGCCAGTCGATATCAGAGCAGCGGTTAGCAGGAATATCAGTGAATTGCGCAAGGTGATTTCCGACAAGGCGGCGGAACTTGCGGCGCTACGGCGAGAGCTTCAACGCCATGAGACGGTGCTCGGGTTGTTGGCCCGGGACGGAAGACAACGGGCGGGGCGAGCGACCGGGCGCCGTGGGCGCCGCGGCGGTGAACTCGACGCCGTGCTCAACCGAATGTCGCCGACTTTCACCAATAAGGATTTCTTCCGCGCCGCTTCGGGGCTGGGGAAATCCGCGCTCTATCTTCGCCAGATCCTTTCGCGCTGGGCGAAGCAGGGAAAGATCAAGCGGTTAGAGCGGGGCCATTACCAGAGAGTCAAAAAGGCTCCGGAGAAACGGGCCTCGGCCTAGCCTGTCTTTTCTTCTCTGGTGAGCTCTCCTCCGGCGTGGCGTTGCCAAGGCGCTCGCGCGGCTTTCTGCCCACCGCATCGATTCGGGAGCGGCGCTTCCCGGTCATCGTCTTTGGCCTTCGCTGACGGCGCTCGCCGTCTGTGCGGGGGCGCGTCGGCTTTTTCTTTGCGTTTTTGACCGTCCAGGGTCTAGGCGACGCCGCCGAGACATGATAAGAAGCGACGGTGCGAGATCCTACAAAAGGGAGTTCTTATGTCCGAGTACAAAACGATCTTAGTGGATAAAAAGGACGGCATCGCCACGATTACCTTGAACCGGCCGGAAAAGAAAAACGCGATGAATCCGCAGATGCACCTCGACATGAACGACGCGCTCGCGGAGCTCGAGGACGACGACGAGGTGCGGGTGCTCGTGCTGACCGGGGCGGGCGATAGTTTTTGCGCCGGCCAGGACCTGAAAGAGTATTTCTTCGACATCGACCACGACCGCAAGGCGCGGCGCAAGGCGCGCGACGCCGCGGTCAACTGGCGCAGCTACAAGCTCAGGCTGTTTCCGCGGCCGACGATCGGCGCGATCAACGGCTGGTGCTTCGGCGGCGGCTTCTCGGTCGTTGCCGCCTGCGACATCGCGATAGCCGCCGACGAGGCGATCTTCGGCTTGAGCGAAGTGAACTTCGGTAAAATTCCCGGCGGCATGGTGACGAAGGACGTAACCGATATTCTGCATCCGCGCGACGCGCTGTTTTACATCCTTACCGGGCGAAAATTCGACGGCAAGCAGGCGGCGGCGATGAAGTTCGTGAACTATTCGGTGCCGCGGGCAAAACTCATGGACGAGGTTTACGCGCTGGCGAACGAGCTGAAAGCAAAGCACCCGGAGGTGCTGCGAATCGCGAAGGAAACCTACAAGTACGGCAAGCGGTTCAATTTCGAGGAGGCGTACGCCTGGGCGACGGCAAAATCCAACCAGCTCGACTATCTGACGGGGAAGACGTGGAAGAAGGGAGTGACGCAGTTCAAGGCCAAGGAGATGCGCCCGGGACTCGACACGTACAAGTGGGATAAAGAATGATGCAACGGGCGGTGACAACGCGGCGGGCGGGCGATGAATGACGCGCGGCTCGAAGAGCCGCGGGACCTTTATGTGGAGTCCGACGGCGTCAGGCTGCGCTGCGTCGAGCGGGGAACGCCGCAAGACGAAACGCTTCTTCTCGTCCATGGCAGCCGGGACCAGTGTCGCAGCTGGGATTTTTTCGCCGCCGCGCTGGAAAAGTTGCATCCCGCCGGGCTCCATATCGTTGCCGTCGATCTGCGCGGCCACGGCGACAGCGAGTGGGCCGCGCCCGGCCGCGGCTACCGGCACGAGGATTTCGTGCGCGATCTGGCCGCGGTTTTCCACCGGATCGGCAAGGAGAAAATCAATCTTGTCGGCCATTCTTTCGGCGGCAGCATGGCGGTGCTCTTTGCGGGGTCGTTTCCAGAGCGGGTCAAAAGGCTCGTTCTCGTAGAGGCGACCGGCCCGTTTGCGAAAAGGGCAGAAGAGGTTCCGGGGATTTTCGCGGAGCAGGTGGAAGTGAAGGAGATCCGCCTGCAGAGAACCTGTCACGCCGATCTCGACGAGGCTCAGGCCGCCATCAAAAAGAGATTCCCGTCGATTCCGGATGATGCCTGCCGCTACATGGCGCGGTTCGGAACCGCGGCCGCGGATTCAGGCCTCGTGTGGAAGCATGACCCGCGCTTGAGGCTGCGCTCGCTCTCGGCGTTTTCCGAGGAGCAGATTCGAGCGTTTATCGGGCGCATAAGCTGCCCCACGCTCATCGTCTATGGAGCCGAGAGCGAGTTCACGAGATCCTCGCGTGCGTCGCGACTGCCCCTATTCGCGAACGCGAAGTTGGTCGCGGTGCCCGCCGCGGGGCATCATGTCCCGCACGAGCGGCCGGCCGAGCTCGCCCGAGCCGTATCCTCGTTTCTCCTCGCGACTTAGAGATCTTGCGGCTTTGCGCCGCTTGCGAGGCCGCGGACGACTTCACGGCGCGCGCCGGGGCGCGTCGCTTGAAGAAGAGCGGCGGTTTGTTCTAACGTAGGCAGAACGCAACTGCAGAAGGGAGCTTTGACAATGGCGGAAACGACGTACGAGACGGTTTTGGTCAAGAAAGAAAACGGCCTCACGACGATCACGCTCAACCGGCCCGAGAAGCGCAACGCGATGAGCCCGCAGCTGCATCGCGACATGTTCCACCTCCTGACCGAGATGCGGTACGACAAGGAGACGCGGGTGATCATCCTTACGGGCGCCGGCGAGAGCTTCTGCGCCGGCCAGGACCTCAAGCAGTACTTCCTCGAGATGGATTCGCAGCCGCCGAGAGTCCGGGACGAGGTGCGGCAGATGTCGCGCAAGTGGCGCAACGAAATGTTGCGCCTGCTGCCGCAGCCCGTCATCGCGAGGATCAACGGGTGGTGTTTCGGCGGCGGCTTTACCGTGGTGACGGCCTGCGACATTGCCATCGCCGCGGAGGACGCGACCTTCGGGTTGTCGGAGATCAACTTCGGCCATTTCCCCGGAGGGGAAGTCACGAGCGTCCTCACCGAGCAGCTGCAGCCCAAGCACGCGCTGTTTTACGCGCTCACGGGAAAGACGTTCTCGGCGAAGGAAGCCGAGCGCATCGGCTTGATCACGAAGGCCGTGCCGCGAAGCGAGCTGGACAAAGAGGTCATGGAGATCGCGAATAATCTGCTGCAAAAGGATCCCGTGGCGCTCAAAGCGGTCAAGGAGGCGTGGTACTACACCTTCTATTCCGGGCCGGATGTCAGTTACGAGTTATCGAATCTCATTTCGGATCGCATCTTGCGCGAGCACGGCGGGCGGCCGGGCTTGGAGCAGTTCAAGGACAAACAGTATCGTCCGGGCCTCGGAGCTTACAAATGGCAAAAGTAGCCGTGCGCGGAAGGCGCTTTTCTTTCCTCCGCCGGGCGCGCCGTTCGGCGGTTGTCTCAGGCGCGGTTCTCGCTTGCCTATGGGGCGCAGCCGCCGCTCTGGCGGCGAGCCAGGCGCAACTGATCGAAGGCGCGAAGAAAGAGGGCGAGGTCATTCTGTACGCTTCGATGAACATTGAAGAAGCCAACACGATGATCGCGCGCTTTCAGCAGAAATATCCGTTCGTCAAGGTCAAGCTCAACCGCACCGGCAGCGAAAAGCTTCTCACGAAGTACTTGGCCGAGGCCAGGGCGAAAAAATCTTTCGCCGACGTCATTCAGACGCTCGGTTTCAGCATGTACACCCTGCGAAAGAGCCAGATGCTCGGCCATTATCTCTCCCCGGAAAACCGCTTCTATCCGAAGGAGTTCAAGGAAGAAGGGTACTGGACGACCGTCTACACGAACCCGTATGTCGTCGCCTACAATCCCAGGCTCGTCGCCAGAGACGCTCTTCCGCGGAGCTATGGGGATCTCCTACGCCCGGCGTGGAAGGGAAAAATGATGATGGAGCCGACCAAGGTGGATTGGTTCGGCGGCATGCTCCAGATCATGGGCAAAGAGAAAGGCCTCAAGTACATGCGCGACCTGGCCAAGCAAGACATCATGACGCGCATCGGTCACGACCTGATCGCGCAGCTGGTCGCGGCGGGCGAAGCGCATCTCGATATCGATATCCCGGCGCCTTCGGTCGACCGCGTGAAAAAGAGGGGCGCGCCGATCGACTGGGTCGCGCTGCCGCCTTCACCGGCGTCGATGATCGGGATCGGCCTTGTGACGCAACCCGTTCACCCGCATGCCGCGCGCCTTTACGTCGATTTCGTCCTGTCGAAGGAAGGCCAGCAGATCCTCGCTGATATGGGGCGTTATCTCGCGCGCGAGGAGTTCATGCGCGAGCAGGCGGCCAAGGCCAAGGGGCTGGAGATGACGCCGGTCAATCCCGACCTGGCGGAGAACATGGCCGAGTATATGAAACTCATGCGGGAAATTTTTGGCCAGGCGAGCTGACGCGGAGGAGCGCATGCGCATCATGTTTTTGAATCACCAGTCCAGGCGCGAGGGCGGACCCGAGTACGAGGCGCGCGTGCAGGCGCTGCTCGACAGCTACGCTTCGCCGGGAACCGTGATCGAGATGCATTATCCCGAGGACCTCGGCGGCAGCGAGGTGGTGAGCCATCTCAGAAAGAGCCAGGCGCTCGCGGGCTTGCATCACGCCCTGGAAACGCCGGCGCTGGTGAAAAAAATCATCGAGGCCGAGCGGAACGGTTACGACGCGGTGGTCCAGAGCAACACGTTCGATCCGGGCGTGGAGGTGGCGCGCTGCGCGGTGCGCATCCCTGTCGTCGGCGTGCTGCGCGCGTCGTGCCACTTCGCCGCGACGCTTTGCGATCGCTTCGCCCTGATCGCGCCGCTGGACAGCCACGCGGTTTACGCGCGCCGCATCGTTGAAAACTACCGCATGGGTCCTTTCGTCTCCGGCATCAAAGCCATCAACGCGTACGAGGCCGGCGATCTTTCGGCCTACCGCGGGCTGATTATCGAGCGCATGCTGGCCGTGGGCAAAGAGCTGATCGCGGAAGGGGCGCAGGCGCTGATCCCTCTCGGAGGGCGGCTGGTTCCCTACGTCGTCTCGCCGGAGGAGCTGGAAGCGGAGCTGAAAGTCCCCGTTATCAACACCAAGCTCGTCGGCATCCGCCACGCGGAGACGCTCGTCCGCGGAAAGACCAGCCACAGCGTGAAGGCCTATCCCTGGGCCGGAGGTTTGACGCCGGAAAACATTACCCGCCGGGCGAGCGACTGACGCGCTTTTGCGCCGTTGCGAAGGGCGCCCCGATTTCGTAGGAGTGCTTGATCGGCCTCCGCCCGTCCGCAGAGGATGGAATGGCCCTCATCTGTTGCCCACCCTCTCTGGTCGTTGTTGCGCACCGAAGCCCGCAACTCCTCGGCGTCCCCGAGTAGCGACCGTCCGGGGTCGCGTATCCCTCGTTACTGCCCTGCGGGCTTGCTCGGGAAATCGGATCGACCCGGTGATCCTGAGTAGGCAAGCGCGAAGCGCTGCCGTATCGAAGGATGATCCTGAGTAGGCAAACGCGAAGCGCTGCCGTATCGAAGGATACGGGACTTGGATCATAAACGTTGCGATTTGCACCGGTATTTTCGCAGGCGCAAAGAGTCCAAAGGAAGCAAGGCCTACCTCAAGAGCAAGGCGCGAAGCGTTTTCTTGTTCGGTCGCGCTCCCGATGACGAGGCGCGAGGTCGCTCATGGAAACGGCCGTCCGCTGCGCGAATGGCTGAAAGCGAATCCCGTGGTCGCTTATATGGACGAGCCGCTGCGCGCCGCCGCCTACCGCATGGCGGAGACAGGAAAGACTCGCCTTCCCGTGCTCAAGCGGCGCGGCGACCGGACGCTCGTCGGCATGATCGCTCTGCGCGACCTTCTGCGGGCGCGCACGCGTCATCTCGAGGAAGAGCGCGCGCGCGAGCGGGTGTTGCAGGTCCGCTTCACGGGCTTCGGCCGCGCGCGCGGGAGCGCCGGCCTGTCCGTCACGCCGCTGCCGCCCGAAAAGAGCGGCTCCAGTCCAGGCGCCACCGATTAGAAGAGCGCGCGAGATTGGCTTCGGCCAGCCGCGGGGTTCGCGTTAAGAGTTGCGTTTGCGCCCGCGGGCTTGGTTGACACCGCTTTTATCGGTCTTATATGCTCGTCGCAAACGTAAACACGGAGGATACCTTGATGGCTATCGACAATCTGCAGACCGTAAAAGTCGAAAAGGAAGACGGCATCACTTGGGTCATCCTGAATCGGCCGGAGAAGCGCAACGCGATGAGCCCGCAGCTCCACTTCGACATGCTCCAAGTGCTCGAGGAGCTGGAAATCGACAACGAGACGCAGGTGCTCGTGCTGACCGGCGCGGGCAACAGCTGGTGCGCGGGGCAGGACCTGAAGGAATATTTCCGCGTGACCGACAAGGATCCGGTCTTGAGAAGAAAAGCCAGCTGGGCGTCGCAGGAATGGCGCTGGCGCCGGCTCTACATGTTTCCGCGGCCCACGATCGCGATGGTGAACGGCTACTGCTTCGGCGGCGCTTTCACCCCGCTCATCGCGTGCGATTTTGCGATCGCCGCGGAGGACGCGATCTTCGGGCTGAGCGAGGTGAACTGGGGAATTTTTCCCGGAGGTCTGGTCACGCGCGTTCTGGCGGAAAGCGTGGGCTACCGCGACGCGATGTACTACATCATGACGGGCGACCCCTTCGACGGCAAAAAGGCGGCCGAGATGCGCCTGGTGACGTACGCGGTGCCGCGGGAAAAACTGCGGGAAGAGACCGTCAAGCTCGCAAAAAAGCTGATGGAGAAAAACCCGCACGTGCTGCGCGCGGCCAAAGAGGTGTACAAGACTTGCAAGAACATGGATTACTGGCAGGCGGAAGAGTACATGGGCGCAAAGGGAACCGCGCTCAGGTTCACCGACCCGGAGAGAGGGCGCGAGAAGGGGATGAAGCAATTTCTCGACGACAAGACTTATCGCCCGGGCTTCGGCGCCTACCAGCGAGATAAGTAGAGATGAAGTGAGTCTTTGCCGGATTGAAATGCGCTATGGATTTCAATCTACCCGAAGAAGTTCAGCTGTTAAAAGAGACGGTGCGCCGTTTCGTCGACAAGGAGCTGATTCCTCTGGAGCGGGAGTGCCGTCCGGAAGGCGAGGAGATGCCCGAGGACATCCTCGCCCGGCTCCAGGAGAAAACCAAGGCGATGGGGCTCTGGCTCCTCGACGTGCCGCAGGAATACGGCGGCGCGGGCCTCGACTTGCTCAGCCGCTGCGTCGTCGCCGAGGAGGTGGCGCGCACGGTCGCGCTGCCGATGCGCTACAGCACGATTTTCGGTCCTGAGGTGCGGCCGGTGCTGTTCCACTGTAACGAGGAACAGAAGCAGCGGTTTCTCTATCCGGTCATCCGCGGCGAGAAGCGCTTCTGTTTCGCGCAGACCGAGCCGGACGCCGGCAGCGATCCGGCCAGCATGAGAACGCGCGCGGTACGCGACGGCGACGACTTTGTCATCAACGGCACGAAGAGATTCATAACCGGCGCCGGCCGCGCCGACTACGCGCAGCTGATGGCCGTGACGGATCCCGAGAGGAGGGCGCGCGGGGGCATTACCTGTTTCGTCGTCGATATGAAGAGCCCCGGCGTCATTCTCGAGCGCCAGTGGCCGACCATGATGGGCGACGCGCCGTGGCAGATTGTTTTTGACAATGTTCGCGTGCCCGCCGCGAACATCATCGGCGAGATCGGCGAGGGCTTCGCGCTCGCGCAGCAGTGGATCCAGCAGGGCCGCATCCGCGGGCACGGCGCGCGCCCGCTCGGCATCGCGCAGCGCGCGCTCGACATGATGATCGAATACTCCAAGAACCGGGTGACCTTCGGGCAGCCGCTCTCGGAGAGGCAGGCGGTGCAGTTCATGATCGCGGACTCCGCGATGGAGCTGCACGCGTGCCGTTTGTTGGTTTACGAGTGCGCGTGGCGCAGCGATCGCGGCGAGGACGTGCGCAACTTTTCCTACATGGTCAAGGTCATGTGCACCGAAATGGCCTGGAGGGTCGTCGATCGCGCGATCCAAATTCACGGGGGCGTCGGTCTTACGCGGGATTTGCCGCTGGAGTGGTGGTATCGGCAGGTCCGAAGCCTGCGCGTCACCGAAGGTCCTTCCGAAGTTCTCCGCTGGCGGTTTGCCCAGCATCTCATCCGCAACCACAAGACGGGCTAGCGCGGGCGCCAACGCGCGCGCGGAATGACGGTTCCATTTTCAACCAACGTCGGATCCGGCGCGCTCGCTTGAAGCGGCGCCGAAAGTGATGATATGGGGAGGGGAAAGGCGGGCCGTGAAAAACATGATCCCTTTGACCGCGGGATTTGCCACGACGGGGCAGGGAGCGGGGCCCCTGGTGCTCACGCAAAGAGCCGGGCTGTTCGCGAAGCACGGCCTCGACGTCCAGATTCGGCTGATGGGCAGCGCGCTCGGCGTGGTGCGCGGCCTGCTTGCGGGTGAAATACAGTTCGGCAATCTCGCGGCACCCGCGCTGCTGCGTTCGGTTTTGCGCGACAAAACCGATCTCGTTTTTTTGACCGGCGGGATCAACCAGCAATTCCTGATGGGGCGCCCGGAAATCCGGAGCCGCGCCGAGCTCACGGGCGCAAGGATCGGCTTTGCGGGCGACGGCGGCATCAACGACGTCCTGGTTCAGTTCATCGTCGAGGAGCTCGAGAAGGAAGGAATTCGCGGCCTGCAACTGATCCGCGCGGCCGCGTCCGGGCGCGGCCGCATCGAGCGGCTGCTCGAAGGGGAAACGGACGCCGAGGTGATTACGCCTCCGGAATCGGTGACGGCGCTCAGGAAAGGCTGCAAGATCGTGATCGACTTCGCCGAGTACGGGCTCAACTTTGCGTTGGGCGGCATCGGCGCCCGGCGATCTTACGTCGAGGCCCACGAAGACATCGCGCGAAAGTTTGTGCGCGCGTACGTCGAGGGCATGCACCGCTATCGGACCGATCGCGACTTTACCGTCACGGTGCAGGCGGAATACAGCGGCATCGAAGACCGCTCGATCGCCGAGGAGACCTACGATACCACGCAACCGGGAATGCCCAAGGCGCCTTATCCCGTAACCCGAGCGCTGGGAGTCGCCCTGAGAGTGATGTCCAAAGCGCTGCCGGAAGCCGCCGACGCCGATCCGAGAAATTTTGTCGATGACCGCTTCGTGCGCGAGCTCGAGGAGAGCGGCTTTATCAGGGCGCTTTACGGGGAGTGATCTGCCGCAGGGGTGTTTCATGAGCTTCCGCTCGCCTGCCAAGGCTCAAATGGCCCTCGGTTGCCCACCCTTGCCGGCTGTTATTGCGCGCGGATGGCCAGCTCCTCGGACTCCCCGGGTGGCGACCGTGCGGGGTCGGGTATCCCTCGCTACGGCCCCGCGGGCCTACTCGGGAAATCGGATCGAGCCGGTGATCCCGAGTGGGCAAGCGCGAAGCGCCGCCGTGTCGAAGGATAGCGCTGCGCGCTTCTCGGGAAAGCGGGACATGGCTCACAAACGTTGTGATTTGCAACGCGTGCGCCGAGCGCTGAAGCATCTCTGCCACGCGCTGGCCGTTGGACTGGCGCTGGCCGCGCTTGTGCTCGAATCGGACGCGGGCGCGCAGGACGCGGCCGGCAAGGCCAAAGAGGAAAGAAAAATTGTCCTGTATCACACCACGACAGTTCCCGACACGCAGAAAATCATCGAGGGCTTCAAGAAAAAGTACCCGTTTCTCGATGTGGAAACGTATCGGGCCACGGGCGAAAAGCTGCTGCAAAAGATTGTCACCGAAGTGAAGGGAGGGAGGCATCCCGCGGACGTATACGTCTTGAGCGCGCTGCAGACGTGGATGCTCAAGGACATGGGACTTCTGGCTCCCTACGCTTCCGCGGAGCGCGAGAAAGTCGCGCCGGCTCTCAAAGACAAACAGGGCTATTGGACCGGCGTCTACTGGAACCTGGAGGTGCTGGGTTACAACACCAAGCTGGTTTTGCCGGGGCAGGTGCCGGCGAAATGGGAAGACCTCCTGCAGCCTCGCTGGAAAGGCCAGATCGGCCTCGAGGAAGAGGATGTCCAGTGGTACGCGTCGATCTTGCAACTGATGGGGGAGGAAAAGGGGAAAGATTTCATGCGCCGGCTGGCCAAGCAGCAGCCGCAGATTCGGGCCGGCCACACTTTGCTGGTGCAGCTTCTCACCGCGGGCGAATTTGCTCTCGGGCCGACCACGCGCGCGCAGAGCGCCGAGCAAATGAAAGATAAAGGTGCGCCGATCGATTGGACGGCCATCGAACCGCTCGCGCCGAACCCGCCGGTGAGCGTGAGCCTGCCGAAGAGCGCGGCGCGCCCGAGCGCGGCAAAGCTTTTTGTCGATTTTATCCTGTCGCGCGAGGGGCAAACCATCGTCTATGAGCTAAAGCGAAGCCCGACGCGCACGGATTTGAGCCAGCCTGTTCCGCGCGTCGCCAAGGTAAAGCTGATGGAAGTCGATCACGACCGGCTGGCGAAAAACTACAACCGCTACGCCCAGGAATTCCGCGAGATTTTTTCGATTCGCTAGGCCGCCGGCAGAAAACCCGCCGGCGCGCCAACGCCGGGGATGATTCCAGGAGGACAGATGCGACGTCAAGCGATACTCGAGATCTTGGCCGTGCTCCTGATCGTTTCGGCCGGTCCGTCTTGGGCCGCCGACAAGCTTGTGGGGCTTCAGTCGGCGCGCGTCATGTCGCAGTCGATGCCGTGGATCGCTCAGGAAGCGGGGCTTTTTCAAAAGCATGACCTCGACTTCCAGCTCGTTTTCATCGCCTCTTCCAGTCTCGTGACGGCGGCGATGCTGGGCGGGGACGCCGAGATGTCGTTAACCGGCGGCATCGGAAACGTCCGCGCTTACGTGCAGGGAGCGACGGATCTCGTGTTTATCGGCGGGGTCAAAAACGTCATGACCCAGAGTATCGTGGCGGGAGGAAAGCTCAAGAAACCCGAGGACCTCAAAGGCAAACAGATCGGCGTGAGCCGGCTCGGCAGCAACACGCACTATTTTACGATCCAGGCGCTCCGGCGTTTCGGGATGGAGCCCAACCGTGATTTCACGTTCATCCAGACCGGCGGCGATCCGGAAAGCCTGGCGGCGCTGCTCAGTAAAAAAATAGAAGTGGCGACGTTGACGGCGCCTTCCGATGCGAAGGCGCTCGCGGAAGGGTATCATTACGTCGTCTACGGGCCGGACTTGCGGATTCCTTACGCGGCGACGGCTTTCGTGACCAAGCGCTCGGTCATGGCGAAACGTCCTCAGGTGTTGGCCCGGTTCATGCGTGCCATGGCCGAAGCCGCCAAGATCATGCACACGGACCGAGAGTTCGTCTACAAGGTCCTGGGAAAGTACCTCCGCCTGAACGACCGCAGCGTGCTCGACGCCGCCTACAACGCGGAAATCAAAGCGCTGGAGCCGCGGCTCGTGCTCAAGCCGGAAGCGCTGCAGGCGATCTTGGATGAAGTGAGCCAGACCGATGCGCGCGCCAAGTCGGTCAAGCCCGACCAGCTCGTGGATTTGCGCTACGTCGTCGAAATGGAAAAGAGCGGTTTCTTCGATCAGATCTGGGGAACCAAGCGTTAGCCGCGGGCCGACGGCCGGTCATCTGCGCGCGGCCACGCCCGTCGGCAGCTTTTACCGAAGGAGGTTTTATGCCATCGCTCCGAGACATGATCAAAGTCATCGATTCCGACGGACACGCGCGCGACCTCGATGAGGCGATCAAGCCCTATCTCGATGAGCCCTTCCGCAGCCGGCGGATGCCGTACCTTCCGCGCGAGGTTTACGACCGCAGTCTCGGCGGTACCTTGGGGCAGTCCGGAGTCAAGCTCGAGGAGAGACTTGCCGCGATGGACCGGCAGGAAATCGATACCGCGGTCCTTTTCCCGACAGCCGGCCTGGGAATCGGGCGCGTGCGCGAGGGCGCGTATGCGGCCGCGCTATGCCGCGCGTACAACGATTATATCAGCGACTACTGCAAGGCTTCGCCGCGGCTGAAAGCGGTCGCGAATCTCCCGGTAACCAATCCGGGAGCGATGCCCGCGGAGCTCAGGCGCGCGGTGACCGAGCGCGGCTTGGTGGGCGCGATGCTGGCGGCGCAAGGGCACACGAAGAATCTCGGCGGCGCGGAGTTTTATCCGCTCTACGAAGAGGCCGAGCGGCTCGATGTGCCGCTGGCGGTGCACGCGTTTGGCGGCGACGATCCCGGCAACGAGATCTTCGATCAGTTCATCTGCCTGCACACGACCGGCCATCCGTTTCCGGTGCTGCGCCAGCTCACCGGGATGATCTTCGGCGGCATCCCGGAGCGCTATCCCCGGCTGAAGCTTGGCTACTTCGAGATCGGTTGCGGCTGGCTCCCTTACTGGATGGAGCGCATGGACGAAGAGTGGGAAAAGCGGGGGAAAGTCGAGGCGCCGCTGTGCAAGAAGCGGCCGAGCGAGTATTTGACCTCGGGACAGATCTACTACGGGTGCGAGCCCGAGGAGAAGATGATCGGCTACGTCGTGAGCGAGGTCGGCTCGGAAACTCTGATGTACGCCTCCGACTATCCTCACTGGGATATGAGCTGGCCGGACTCGGCGGTGATCTTGTGGCGCCGGGAAGATCTTTCGCTCGAAGCGAAACAAAACATTCTCGAGAGAAACGCGCGGCGCTTTTACAACCTAAACTAGGAGCCGTATCTCGGAGAGTCGCCGAAAGGCGTCTTCATCGTGGCAAGCCCGGTTTGCGCCGATGCCGCCGGCATCTGCGCCGCGGCGCGCGGCTTTCCGACTCCGTTGCGCTTCGGGGCGCGCGCGGCGGCGGCGGTACCATGTCAAGGAGAAGCTGATGATCGAGATGAAAGGACTTAACGGGGCAGAGGCTATTCTGCGCGTGCTGGCGGCGATGGGGGTCGAGCGCATTTTCGCGTCACCGGGATCGGAGTGGTCGCCGGTGTGGGAGGCGTATGCCAGGGCGCGCGCGCAAAGCGAAGGCGTGCCGCTCTACATCAGCAGCCGGCACGAGGAGACCGCGGTGGGCATGGCGAGCGGCTACGCCAAGGCGACGGGAAAACTTCCCGCCGTCATGATCCACACGACGGTGGGCGCGCTGCACGCTTCGATGGCGATGCGCGGCGCCCTGCACGAGCAGGTTCCGATGGTGGTTCTTGCGGGCGAGTCCATCACGTTCGGCGAATCGGAAGGACCCGATCCCGGAGGGCAGTGGCTGGGTAGCCTGGCGGACGTCGGCGGCCCGGCGCGGCTCGTCGAGCCGTGCGTCAAGTGGAGCTTCGGCATCAACACCAAATCGATCTTGCCGGCAACCATTCAGCGCGCCTGCCAGCTTGCGATGGCAACGCCCAGGGGACCTGTGTTCCTGTCGGTGCCGATGGAGTACCAGTTCGAGCAGATGGGCGAAAAGCCGCTCCCCACCGCCAGCCTGCCTATCGCTCCGGCGGCGGACCCGAAGGGAATCGAAGAGCTCGCGCGAACACTGCTGAGCGCGACGAGCCCGGTAATCGTCTCGGAGGAATCGGGCCGCAACCCGAGAATCGTCGAGCAGACGGTGGAGCTGGCCGAGCTTCTCGGCGCTCCGGTGGTCGAAACCCGAAGCGCCGCGTACGTCAACTTTCCGCGCACGCACGCGCTGCACGGCGGCTTCAATCCGGGCGAGTACGTAAAAGAAGCCGACGTTATCTTTTTTCTCGGCGCGGTCGCTCCCTGGCATCCTCCTTCCGCCGGGCCCAAAGAAGACGCCAAAGTTCTGGTTCTCCACGAGAACCCGCTCCGCCCCGAGCTTCCGTACTGGGGCTTCAAGAACGACCTGTGCCTTGCGGGCGAGATCGAAAGCTCGCTCGAGCTCCTTCTTGCGCAAGTGAGAAAACGCGCGCCGAAAGACGATCCCGCGCGGGTCCAGCGGCGAGAGGCGCTGGCCAAACGCCGTCAAGAGAGAAAAAAGATGTGGCAGGAGACCGCGTTGGGCTTTAAGGAGCGCGCGCCGATGGACACGCGTTGGGTCGCGTATGAGGTCGGCCGCATGCTGCCCGCGGACGCGATGGTGGTCGAGGAAACGATAACGCATCGCCTCGCCATTCACCAATATCTCGATACCATGAAGCCGGGATCCTTTTTTGCAGGTTGCATCGGCGGTCTCGGCACCGGGCTGGCGACGGCTCTCGGCGTCAAAGCCGCGGCTCCAAAGCGGCCCGTCATTTGTCTCATCGGCGACGGCGCCTTCAATTACGATCCCGCGCTCGCGGCGCTGGGCTGCGCGCAGGAGCACTCGCTGCCGATTCTGATCGTGTTGTTCAACAATCTCGGATATCTCTCGATGAAAACGGGAGTGCCCAAATATTATCCCGACGGCTGGGCCAAGCGCACCGACACGTACGTCGGCACCTCGATCGCGCCCAGCCCGGATTACGCGACGATCGTGCGCGCGTTCGATGGCTACGGCGAGCAGGTGGCGGAGCCCGGCCAGGTGGGCGCGGCTTTCGAGCGCGGGCTCAAGGCGATCGCTCAGGGACAGACCGCCTTGCTCGACATGCGGCTTGCCCCGGTGAGCGAAACGATGGAGCGGCCCGATCGATGACGCCACAGGCGAGAAAGCCGCGCCGCGGCGGGCGGCGCTTTTTTGTCTCGAGCCGGGCCAGTGATGCCCGCGATTCATCCTGATCGCGCGGCAGTAGCGGAACGGGCGCGCGAAGCGGCATAAAGATCGATGGATCCCATTAGCGCCGGCAGAGAGATTCTCAACGGCTTGAAAAAATCCGGCATCGACCTCATCGCCACCCTGCCGGACATCAATCTCTTCGAGCTTCTCAGCCTCGTGGAGCAGGACGGCGAGATTATCCACGTCCCGCTTTGCCGCGAGGAAGAAGGGATCGGGGTCTGCGCGGGCGGCTATCTGGTAGGGAAAAAGGGCGCGCTCATCATGCAGAACGGCGGCCTCTACAACAGCGTAAACGGCATTGTGAGCACGCTTTTGCAGTATCAGATCCCCGCCTTGCTTCTGGTTTATTACGCGGGCGATATCGGCGATCGCAACTTCAGCACGACCGGAGCCATGACCGAGCCCGTGCTCAAGGGATTGGGAATCCGGTACTACGTTCTGCGCGATCCGGAACAGGCGGCGGAGTTGATCCACAGAGCGCAGGTCCTGGCTGAGGACTCGCGACTCCCGGTGGCCATTCTCCTCACCCGGGAGGCTTTGGGGCACCGGCCGCCGCTGCGCGTCTGAACGGGGCGGGAGGGCGGGCATGCAGCGCTTCGAATGCCTGAAGATCCTCGCGGCGCACGCCGGCGACGCCTTGGTGGTCACGAGCGCCGGCGCCAACAACGTCGAGTGGAACGCGCTTCGGCCGAGCGACGGCAATTTCCGCGTGCGCACCCTCGGGCTCGCCTCCTCCATCGCTCTCGGCATGGCGCTCGGCCTGCCGCGCCGCAAAATTATTTGTCTCGACGGCGATGGCTCGCTTTTGATGAATCTTTGCGCCTTGCCGACGATCGCCCGCATGAATCCGAAAAACTTGATTCATATCGTCTTCGACAACGAGGTTTACGAAGCTTCCGGGAGCGGGCGCACGGCCACCGGATACGGGACGGACCTCGTCGCGATGGCGCGCGCCGCGGGAATCCGCCGGGCCGTTTGGGCGAGAACGGTCGAGGAATTCGCCCAGGCCGCGATTCCCGCGCTGAAGGAAAACGAGCTGACCTTCATCGGCGCGAAGGTGGACACGACGCGCGCCGAGGTGCCGCCGTACCCGGTCGATGAGGTGGAGAACAAGTATCGCTTCATCCGGCACATAGAGAAAACGGAGAACATCGCTATCTTGAAAAAAAACCTGCCCGCCAGCTATCTCAAATAAGACTCGCCCGGCGAGCTTGCCTCCATGCAGATCGATATCGAGTTCAATTCCGGCGCCTCGCTGCCAATGGACGCCGTGCCGGATCTCGCGCGCCTGGCGGAGAGACACGGGTTTGGTTGCGCGTGGGGCGGGGAGGCAAACAACAAAGACCCGACGGTGATGCTGTCCGCGGCGGGCGCCGTAACGTCGAAGCTCAAGATCGGCTCCGCCGTCTTTCACATGCTGGGGCGAACTCCGGTCACGTTGGCGCTCCAGGCTGCCGCGCTCGACGAGCTGACCGGCGGCCGCTTTCTCCTGGGCGTAGGCATCTCCAATCCCACGATCGCCAAATGGCACGGCCTGCCTTTCGATCGGCCGCTCGCGCGGATCGAAGAGTATTTGACCATCGTGGAGGCGGCGCTCCGCGGCGAGAAGCTCAAGTTCGAGGGGAAGTACTACTCCGCCGATGGCTTCAAGCTCGCCTTCAAGCCGTCCGGCAGAAAAATCCCGATTTACGTCGCCGCGTTCGGTCCGAAGATGAGCCGGCTTGCGGGAAGGCGCGGGGACGGCGTCTTGATCAACATGGCGAGCCCGCAAGAGATCGCCCGGATCGCGCGCGAGGCGCGTGCCGGCGCCGAGGCCGCCGGCAAAGATCCCGCGGCGCTCGATGTTATCTGCAAGGTGCGCTGTTCGATCGCCGGCGAATACGCGCCGGCGCGCGCGGCGTTGAGCCGCGTGCTGACGTTTTACGCGCTCGCCGATTACTACCGCGATCTCATGACGCGCATGGGCTTTGGCGCTGAAGTGGAGGCCATGCGCGCCGCCTGGAAGCAACACGGGTTTGAGGCGGCGCGCGCGCTGGTCACGGATCGTCTGTTTAACGGCTTGCCGCTCGTCGCGGCGAGATCATTGGCGGAGCTGCAGGAAAAACTCAAGCCGTACGAAGAGGCTGGCGCGACGCGGATTATCTTGCCCTACGTGCCCAATTCTCCCGATGTCGTGAGCGAAATAAAAAGCTTCATCGAGGCGTGGTGAGCTCGGCGAAAAATCGCCCTGCGGATTCATGCCCGGCCCGTGGGAGAGGGCGAAAAGTTGCCCTCGCCTGACAAAGTCGCTCGGCGGGTGAAAAAAATACAAGTTCGCTCCTTCCTTTTTTAGTCGGCCGGACGGCGTTCGTTCCCAGCCGAAAGCCTCACAGAGGCTTGAGGTCTCGCCTCGAAAGTTCCCAAGGCCGCAAGCCCGGCAGCCGTTGACACCTGAAAATAATTTCAGTATACGAGGGTTATGGCCTCCGACCTCACTTTGCGGCAAAGGCAGATCTACGATTTTCTGGTGCGAAATATCCGCGAGAAGGGCTACGCGCCCTCGATTCCGGAAATCGGCGCGCGCTTCAAGATCGCTTCCACCAACGGCGTCGCGGACCATCTCAAGGCGCTGGAGAAAAAGGGTTATATCCGCAGGGTCGGCAAGCGGGCCATCGAGGTTCTGTCTCCGCTCGGAAAATCGCTTTTTGCCGCCACCCGCCAGGTCCCGGTTCTGGGACGCGTTCCAGCAGGAAAACCGCTGATTACCGAAGAGAGCGTGGAAGGCCTTATGGGCGTTCCGGCCGAGTTGGCTCGTGGGGAGACTTTTATCCTGAGAGTCAAAGGCGACAGCATGATCGATGCCGGAATCCTGGACGGCGACTATGCGATCATCAGGCGCCAGGAAACCGCCGAGAACGGCGAGATCGTTTGCGCCATGGTCAACGGTGAAGCGACCTTAAAGAGGTTTCTGAAAAAGGGCGGTGCCGTGACCCTGAAGGCGGAGAACAAAAATTACGCGCCCATCACGGTCTCCGAGGGGGACTTTTCAATCGTCGGCAAGATGGTGGGCCTGATCCGGAAGTTTTAGCTGCGTGGCAGTTTCTGGTCTCATGTTTCTGGTTGGAGTTACAGATAGACGGCTTGTAGTTTTCCTCTCTGTCATTTCTGCGGAGGCAGCAGGAATGCGAAATTTCTGCTCGCGCCTGGCGTCCGCAAAAATGACAGCGAAGTAGGTGACGACGCTTAACCCGAAACCGGAAACGCGAAACTGTGCACGCTGCACATAGGGCGGAAGCCTATCTCGAGAAAGCAAGCTCATGATTTCTCCGGCCGACCTTCGAAAGCTCATCGAGGCGCCTCAGGCAAGTTATTGGAGATTGTCCCAGCTTGCCGGGCGCTTGGTGGAGGTCTCTTCGTTTTCGGCGCCGGCTTCGCTCTCGCTTGTCTTTGGCTTGGTTCTGGAGGCGCAGCGGCAAGGCGAGCCTGTGGCCTGGGTCACATCGGTTGAAAGCTTTTTTTACCCGCCCGACGCCGCTCGCGCCGGCGTCGATCTCGGCGCCCTGGTCGTTGTGCGTGTCGGCGATTCTTCGGCGATCCCGCGCGCCGCAGAGAAACTCGTTCGCTCGAGCGCTTTTAGCTTGGTCGCGCTCGATCTTGGAAACGTCGATATCCCCGTGGCGCTGCAAACGCGCCTTGCGGGTTTGGCGCGCCAGCATCGCACGGCTCTGATTTGTCTTACCGAAAAAGAAGAGCAGCAGCCGTCATTGGGATCGCTTGTCTCGCTGCGCGCTCACGCGTCTCGCACCCGCCGCACGGAAAACCTTTTTACCTGCCATCTGGAAGTTCTCAAAGACAAGCGCCGCGGGCCGACGTGGAGCCACACCGCGATATTTTCCTGGCCGTAGAAAAAACACCGCAGAGGCGCGGAGGCCGCGGAGGGGGTCTTCTTTCTTTCTCGGGCGCTTCGCCTGTCTGCGTGCTCGGACAGCCGGGCGCTTCTGTGGCGAGAACTCTATGGCGCGCATTGCTTGCGTTCATATTTCGTCATTTCCGCTTCAGCTTCTGCTCAAACAACATCCCGATTGGGCGAGTCGCCCCGTCGCCGTCGTCGCCGAAGAGAAGCCGCAAGCGGCGGTTCTCTGCGTCAATGAGAAAGCGCGCGGCGCCGGGATTTTTCCGGGCATGCGCTTCGCCGCCGCCGCTTCCTTGACGCATCAGCTTCGCGCCGCGGCGGTTTCGGCGGCCGAGATCGAGAGAGAAGCAAAAATGCTGCGGAACCGTCTTGTTCGCTTCTCGCCGCAAGTCGAGCCGTCCCGTGAGGAGCCGGGGGTTTTCTGGCTGAGCATCGCCGGGTTTCGTCTGTTGTATCCTTCGCTCCAAGACTGGGCGCGCACGGTACGCGCGGATATTCAGGCGCAGGGCTTCGACGGCAGCGTTGCCGCGGGTTGGACGCGCTTTGGAACATACGCCGCGGCCAAAGTGCGGCGGGGGATAACCGTCTTTGAGGACTGCGATATCGAGCGCGCAGCAACGGGGGAAATTCCTCTGGACGCGCTCAACCTTGATTGCGAACTTCGGGAAACGCTTCTCAAGCTCGGCATCAAAACGGTCGGCGCCTTTCTCGGCCTTCCGCCCGGAGGGCTCTATGAACGGTTTGGCGCCGAGGCGTATCGTCTTTATCGGATGGCGGCCGGCGAATCGTGGACGGCCCTTAGGCCGGAGAAGCCTGAAATCCCGGTCGCGCAAAAGATCTTTCTCGATGAGCCGGAGGCGGAGGCCACGAGGCTTCTGTTTCTGATCAAAAGCTCGCTCCATCCGATGCTGAAT
>DATMAM010000039.1:0-230847 GCA_035559995.1 Candidatus Acidiferrales bacterium | reverse complement strand
AGCTGGGAAAAGATCGCTCGTAGGCCGAAAATCCACATTTCCGCTGCTTTAGATCACCCGTTCATCAGCCGATATCATCGAGCCGGTCTTCAAAAACGCAATTTAACTCTTCCATCGATCATTTCTCAGACAGGCTCCTAGGAGAAAAGCCCGACCAGCGCTTGGTGGAGCGCGACGATCAGCGGCGCAAAGACGAGCGAGACAACCGCCATCAACTTCAACAGAATGTTCATCGATGGCGCCGCCGTATCCTTGCAGGGGTCGCCCACGGTATCGCCCACCACCGCCGCCTTGTGCGCCTCGGAGCCTTTGCCGCCCAGATTTCCCGCCTCGATATGCTTTTTCGCGTTGTCCCAGGCGCCGCCGGCATTGGCCAGATGGAGCGCGAGCGGCACGCCGGAAACCAGCGTCCCGGCCAACATACCGCCGAGGCTGTCGGCGCCGAGCAGAATGCCGACACCGAGCGGGATCACGACCGCCATCACTCCCGGCGCAACCATCTGCTTGAGCGCTCCGGCCGTCGTGATGTCCACGCAGCGCGCGTACTCCGCGCGCGCCTGCCCTTCCATGAGACCCCGAATTTCGCGAAATTGCCTGCGCACCTCCTCCACGACTCCGAAAGCCGCCTTCCCTACCGCCCGCATCGCCTCGCCGGCAAACAAAAACGGAATGATCCCTCCGATAAAGAGCCCCGCCACGACGTTCGCGCTCATGATGTCAATCCTGTCGAGGCCCGCCACCTGAATATACGAGGCGAACAGGGCGAGCGCCGTGAGCGCCGCCGACCCGATGGCAAAACCCTTGGCGATGGCGGCGGTCGTGTTGCCGGCGGCGTCCAACGAATCCGTGATCCGGCGCACTTCCCTGTCCATGTGGGCCATCTCGGCGATGCCGCCCGCGTTGTCCGAGATCGGGCCGTAAGCATCGACGGCGACGGTAATCCCGGTGATCGAGAGCATGCCGATCGCCGAGAGCGCGATGCCAAAAAAGCCGGCGCACTGGAACGAAATGATCGTCGCGAGCGCGATCAAAACCAGCGGCACCACGGTACTGCGGTAGCTCAGAGCGATTCCCTGAATGATATTGGTCGCCGTCCCCGTGCGGCAAAACTCGGCCAGCGCCTGCACCTGCTTCCCGGAGGTGTAGTACTCGGCTACAAAACCGATGACCATGCCGCTGACGACCCCCGAAAGAAACGCCCAGAATGGAAGGATCTCGCCGTACCAGCCCCAGATGACCGCAAACGCGCCCAGGACCGCGAGCACCGCGCTGGCGACCGTGCCGTTGCGGAGCGCAAGCTGGGGATCGCCTTTGGAGGTGTGAACGAAGAACGTGCCCAGCATCGACGCGACAATGCCGACCGCGGCGAGCAGCAGGGAGAGAAAGACGCCCGCGAGCTGCTTTTCAGGAGGCAAGGTCGCCGCGGCAATGATTATCCCGGAGACGATCGCGCCGACATACGATTCGAACAGGTCGGCGCCCATCCCGGCAACATCGCCGACATTGTCGCCGACCAGATCGGCGATCACGGCCGGGTTGCGCGGGTCGTCTTCGGGAATACCCGCCTCCACTTTGCCGACGAGGTCCGCGCCCACGTCCGCCGCCTTCGTGTAAATGCCGCCGCCGACGCGGGCGAAAAGCGCGACCGAGCTCGCGCCCATGCTGAATCCCGCCAGAATATTCACGGCCGAAAGGAACTCGGCGCCACTGGTCCCATCGGCGAAGATCCAATAAAGCACCGAGAGCGCAAAAAGCCCGATGGACACGACCGACATGCCCATCACGGCGCCGCCCGGAAAGGCGACGTTCATCGCTTCGGTAAAGCCCACGCTGGCGGCCTGAGCCGTGCGCACGTTGGCGCGCGTGGCGATGTGCATGCCGATCAGCCCGGCCCCGAGCGAGCAGATCGCGCCGACCACGTAGGCAATCGCCATCTCGGTTCCGATTCCGACGGCCAGAAGAACAGTGACGACAAGCGCGAAAGCGCCGATCGCGCGATATTCGCGCGCGAGAAAGGCCATGGCGCCTTCGTAGATGTAGCCCGAAAGCTCCTGCATCCGCGCGCTTCCCGCCTCCTTCGCCAGCACCCTGGCCGCAAGATAACCGACGAAGAGAAAGCCCAGAATACCAACCCCCACCGGAACGATCAGCATGAGATTTCCTCCTTCACAACTTATTCCTTCCTACGCCACAGGTAAGCGACGCCGATGCTCACCAGATAGAGCACGGTCAGCGGCACCGCTAGCATAATCTGCGAGACGACATCGGGACCCGGCGTGAGCATCGCGGCCAAGACAAAAATGACGAGGATAGCGTAGCGAAACTGGCGCCAGAGAAAACGGTAATCCCAAATGCCGAGGCGCACGAAAAAGAAAGTGAAAACCGGCAGCTCGAAAGTGATGCCGAAAGCCAAGAGCATGCGGAAAAAAAACGTGAAATACTCGCCGATCCGGATCTCCGGCGCCACGCCCAGCGTGTGGAACTGCTCCACCAGATAGGCGAAGGCGAGCGGCAGAACGGCGCGGTAGCAAAAATAGGCGCCGCCGACAAAAAAAAGCGAAGCAAAAACCACAAAAGGCACGACGAGCCTTTTCTCTTCCGGACGCAGGCCCGGCGCGATGAAGCGCCAGATCTGATAAAAGACGGCCGGGCTGGCACCGAAGAGCCCCGCGACAAGGGCGACCTTGATTTCCAAGAAGAAGGCCTCCGTGACCCCCGTGCCGATCAAGCTACGGTCGGGGCCGAGAGCCGTTCGGAGAGGCATCGCCATAAAAGAAAAAATTTCGTCCACGAAAAAATAGGCCGCGACGAAGCCGACAAAAACCGCGCACAGCGATTTGACCAGACACCAGCGCAGCTCCTCCAGATGCTCCGTGAAAGTTAGGTAGACCTCGTTTGCCATCGAGGCGGTGCGCCGGATACAAAAAGGGGAAGGTTTGATCCTTCCCCTTTTCTCGAAGATAAAGCGGGATGCGACTGGCGAACGTTTACTTGGGTCGCTGCGTCATCCCTTTTTCTCTTCCATCTTCTTTTCTTCCGTTGGAGCAGGCGGCTGCGTCTGTTCAGCGCCTCCCGGAGCCGGAGCCGTTGAGCCCGGCGTCTCAGGCCCGCTCGGGGCTGCCGGAGCTGATGGAGCCGGCGGCGGTGGCGGCGGTTCCTCTTTTTTCTTGCAACCTGCAAAGGTCACGGTCAAAGCTAAGAAAGCACCCATCGACCAAACAACAACCCGTTTTCCCATCTTCTCACCTCCTTTCAAGTCTTTGCCAAAGAATCTCTCGGCTGGCTTCATTGTATTGCACAAGTGACCTTGAGTTTCAAGGCACTTTCGGGGAAAACGGCGGTAAAAATGGCGTGGCGCGGGCAAACTTGCGTACCGGCCAAGCGCTCCGGCGCGGCATGCGGACGAGCTTGGGACGCTCTGGCGGCGGGCGAACCCTCGAGCGCCCGCCAAGCCGCGCCGCGAAAGACCCGCCGTTCCCACGTCGGCTGCTCGTAACCTGTGGAGAAGTAAGTTCGCGGCCAGACAGAAACGCGGAAAATCGCGGCCGCCAACGACTTGCCCATGTGGCAGTCGCCAAAAAGCGCGCCAACTCGAGCAGTTTTGAACCAATCCCGTTAACGCGCTCTCCGGCCGCTTATCGTTTGACTCGCGCGCAAGCGGATGTTAGGAAAGCTTTCACTTCTCTAGGAGGCTTCGATTGGCACAGCATAAATCGGCGGTCAAAAGACACCGCCAGAGTCTCAAGCGCAGGCGCAGGAACCAGCACGTCAAGTCGACCTTGAGGACGCTCGTCAAGAAGGTGCGAACCGCCATCGCGGGCAACAACCGCGAAGCCGCGGTCAGTGAGCTTAGGGAAGCGACTCGGGCCCTCGACAAGGCCGTCAGCAAAGGCGTGCTCAAACGCAACACCGCTTCGCGCACCATCGCGCGTCTGGCCCGACGCGTGCATCTGTTGGCCCAAAGTCCTGAAACCGCCACCCCCGCAAGCTGAACCGATCAGAAAGCGTCGATCAGCCGCTGATGCATTTGTGCCGCGAAGCGGCGCATGAGCCGCTCGCGCGTGCCTGCGGCCATCGCCTCGGTGAGCTGGATATCGGTGAACTGCCGCACGTCGGACGGGTTCAGAGTGCCCTGTTTGAATTCCGTCGAGCTGATCACCACCGCGCCGCGCGAGCCGCTGTGAGTCTCCGTTAGTCTCATCTGCCCGCGCCAGATGGGCTTATCGGGGTTGCGCCCCCTGAGATTCACGTCCACGACCAAGGTCGTATCATAGAGCAGAACTTCGTCGTGCTCGTTGACCGCGGCGACGCGCGTCTCCAGGGAACGGACGATGCCCGTCAAAACGGCGTCCGCTTCTTCCACGCGGCTTACGACCCGGGGAGCGCCGCTGGCGTAAAGCTCGCTCTTGAGCGCGTTGGTCACCTCCCACTCGAGGCCCACCAGGCGCGTGCGATTGACGAACGGTTCGACGTGGAGCGTCTTTATGCCCTTGAAAAGCCCGCCGTCCCTGCGGGCGAACTCATAGCCGCAGCCGCCGCAACCGCAGGCTGCGACGATGAACCAGGCGACGATCTTTCTCGGGTCGAGCATGTTTGTGGCGCGTAAGCTATTCCTCGACGACGATGTTCACCAGCCGTCGCGGGACCTGCACGACGCGGCGCACGGGCCGCGAGCGAATGAACCCGCGCACCCGCGGGTCCGAGAGCGCCTCGTTTTCAATCAGCTCGGCGCCCGCGTCGGCGGGAACCGAGATTCGACTCCGTACCTTGCCGTTCACTTGCACCACGATGTTGAGCTCCGCCTCCTCGAGCGCGCGCGAAAGATAAGTGGGCCACGACGCCGCTTCGAGGCCCTCAGCATGCCCGAGGCACTCCCAGAGCTCGCTCGCGATGTGCGGCACAAAAGGATAGAGCAATTGTACGATCGTTTCCGCCCCGCCCTTCACGAGCGCTCGTCCGCCCGGCATCTTCATCGCCGCCGCGGCCGATGAGCTCAGCGCATTCAAAAGCTCCATGACCGCGGCGATCGCGGTGTTGAAGTGAAACCTCTCTTCGATATCGTTGGTCACCCTTTTGATCGTGCGGTGAATCTGCCGCCGGAGCGCGCGCAGCTCCTCGGGCAACGGCTGTCCCTCGAGGACGATATCGCCGGTGGCCGAGACGAGCGCCTCCTGGTTTTGCGCGACGAAGCGCCACAGGCGGCTCAAAAAGCGGTAAGCGCCCTCGACCCCCTGATCGCTCCACTCGAGATCTTTTTCCGGCGGCGCGGCAAACAACGTGAACAGGCGGGCGGTATCCGCGCCGTAAGCCGCGATCAAGTCTTCGGGATCGACAATGTTCTTTTTCGACTTGGACATCTTTTCCACGCGGCCCCGGACGACCGCGCGGCCGCACTCGGGGCAGCGCCACCCCTCCCTCTCGGAGCCGTCGAGTTCCGCAGGGAGGAGCCAGCCGTGCTCCGCGCAGCGATAAGTCTCCTTGCACACCATCCCCTGGGTCAGCAGATTGGCGAACGGCTCGCCGGCCTCAATCAGGCCGAGATCGCGCAGCGCCTTGGTGAAAAAACGCGCGTAGAGAAGATGAAGCACGGCGTGCTCGATGCCGCCGATATACTGATCGACCGGCATCCAGTAGCGCGCTTTTTCCGGCGCGAAAGGCGCGGCATCGGACGCCGGCGAGGTGAAGCGCAAAAAGTACCACGACGAGTCGACAAAGGTGTCCATCGTGTCGGTTTCGCGCCGCGCCTTACCGCCGCACTTCGGGCACGCGACCTTGACAAAGCTTTCGTTCTCTGCGAGCGGCGAGCCGCCTTTGCCGGTAAACGGCACGTCGCGCGGCAGGGTGACGGGCAAATCCCGCTCCGGCACCGGCACGATGCCGCACCCATCGCAGTAGACGATCGGAATCGGGGTTCCCCAGTAGCGCTGGCGCGAGATGCCCCAATCGCGCAGGCGGTAGCGAACGGCCGCCTTGCCCCAGCCTTTCTCCTCGAGAAAAGCCGCGATCTTGTCGCGGCCGAGAGCGCTCGGAAGGCCCGTGAAGACGCCGCTATCGACCATCGTGCCGTCTTCGACGTAGGCCGCCGCCAGCGTCGACGCCTCGAGCGTCCCGTCTTGCGGCTGGACGACGACCCGGATCGGCAGGCCGTATTTGCGGGCAAATTCAAAGTCCCTTTGGTCGTGCGCGGGCACCGCCATGACCGCGCCCGTGCCGTACTCCATCAAAACAAAATTGGCGAGATAGACCGGAATGCGCTCTGCGGTAAACGGGTTGGTGCACCAGGCCCCGGTAAAGACCCCTTCCTTCTCGGCTTCGTCCTCGCCGCGGCGGAGCGGGTTTGCCTTTCGCGTGCGTTCGATGAATTCCCTCACCGCTTGCTCCTGCGGCGTCCCGCGCGCGATCTCCAGCGCCAGCGGGTGCTCGACCGCGAGCGAGACGAACGTGGCGCCGAAAACGGTATCCGCGCGCGTCGTAAATACCCGCAGCGCCCCCTCCCGGCCGACGAGCGGAAAAAGGATCTCGGCGCCGACCGATCGGCCGATCCAGTTGCGCTGCATGGTGACGACCTTCTCGGGCCATCCCGTCAGGCGTTCCAGATCGGCGAGCAGCTCTTCGGCGTAGCTCGTGATCCGAAAGAACCACTGCTCCAGCTCCTTCTGCAGCACCGGCGTTTCGCAGCGCCAGCAGCCGCCATCGACGACCTGCTCGTTGGCCAGTACGGTCTCGCACGACGGGCACCAGTTGACCGAAGAGCTTTTCTTGTACGCCAGGCCGCGCTCGTAGAGCTTGAGGAAGATCCACTGGTTCCAGCGGTAGTACTCGGGCTCGCACGTCGCCAGCTCGCGCGTCCAGTCGTAAGCGAGCCCCATTCGTTTGAGCTGCGCCTTCATGTAGGCGATATTTTCCCGCGTCCAGCTCTCCGGGTGGATGCCGCGCTCGATGGCGGCGTTTTCCGCCGGCAGGCCAAAAGCGTCCCAGCCCATCGGGTGGAGCACGTTGTAGCCCCTCATTTTTTTGTAGCGCGCAACGACATCGCCGATGGAGTAGTTGCGCACGTGCCCCATGTGAATGCGGCCGGAAGGGTAGGGAAACATCTCCAGCAGATAATATTTCGGGCGCTTCGGGTCCTCGACGGCGCGAAAACTCGCGTCGGCCTCCCAGCGCCGCTGCCACTTCTCTTCTATCGCCGGAGCCTGATACCGCTCGTTCATCTCAGTTGCGCTCGCTCCTTGAGCCCGGCCGACTGCGCGACGTGATCGAGGATGCCGTTGATAAACGGCGGCGAATCCTCGGCGCCGTATCGCTTGCCCACCTCGAGCGCCTCATCGATGGTCACCTGGACCGGGATATCCGGGCAAAACAACAGCTCGTAGGTCGCCACCTGAAGAATGATCAGATCGACCTTGGCCATGCGATCGAGGCGCCAGTGCTCCGAGGACTTTTCAATGACGCGATTGATCTCTTCGAGATGGCCGACGACGCCGAAGACCAGCCGCCGGGCGAACTCTTTCGCTTTGGTGCTTCCGACGGCGTGGCTCAGCCCGAACTCCAGGGCGGCGGGCGACATGTCCCCCTTGATGTTCGCTTCGTAAAGTACCTGGAGAGCAAGCTCCCTGCCCTTGCGTCGTGTCCCCATCGAAAAATCCCTAAGGCTGAGAGCAGCGCGCCCGGCGCCAGCCGGCCGGACCGCCGCGCCGGCGCCCGCTCACAGGCCGACCCGATTCAGGTTCGCCATCTCGATGGCAACCAGCGCGGCTTCGAATCCCTTATTGTCCATCTCCGCGCCGGCCCGCGCAAGCGCCTGCTCCATCGTGTAGGTCGTGAGCACGCCAAAGGCGATCGGCACTTTGGTCTCGTCCATGGCGCGCGCGACGCCGCGCGCCGCCGCGTTCGCGACGTGCTCAAAGTGGGCGGTCTCGCCGCGGATGACCGCTCCCAGGCACACGAGCGCGTCGTATTTGCCGCTCGCCGCCAGCCGGCGCGCCGTCAGCGGAATCTCAAAGCAGCCCGGCACGCGCACGATGTCGATGTTTTCTTCCGCGCCGCCGTGTCGCTTCAAAGCGTCGAGCGCGCCGGCGAGCAGCTTTTCGGTCACGACCGCGTTAAAGCGACTCACGATGATGCCGAACCGCAAGCCGCGCGCGTCGAGCTTTCCCTCAATGATTCTCGCCACGTTCGTCCACAAGCGCGCTATCTTTCCCCGCGTGGCGACAGCTGTGACAGCAAATGGCCGAGCTTCTCTTGTTTGGTCCGCAGATAGTTGATGTTGCTCTTGTGCGGCGGGACTTCGAGCGGAACCCGCTCGACGACGCGCAGCCCGTACCCCTGAAGGCCGACGATCTTGGCCGGGTTGTTGGTGAGCAGGCGCAGCTCCTGAATCCCCAGGTCGCGCAGAATCTGCGCGCCGATGCCGTAGTCTCTCAGGTCCTCCTTGAAGCCCAATTCCAGATTCGCTTCGACCGTGTCGAGCCCTTCGTCCTGCAGCGCGTAGGCCTTGATCTTGTTGGTCAGACCGATGCCGCGCCCCTCCTGATGCATGTAGACGAGCACGCCCTTTCCCTCGCGCGTGATCAGATCGAGCGAGAGGCGAATTTGATCGCCGCAGTCGCAGCGCTCCGACGCGAACACGTCTCCTGTCAGGCATTCCGAGTGCATGCGCACGAGCACGCGGTCGCCGCGCGCGATCTCGCCTTTGATCAGAGCCATGTGCTCGTGGCTGTCGACGTTGTTGTGGTAGACGATCGCGCGGAAATCTCCCCAGGGCTGGCTCGAGAACGCCACCTCGGCGGCGCGGCGCACGAGGCATTCGCTGCGCAGGCGAAACGCGATGAGATCGGTGATGGCGGCGACCTTAAGCCCGTGGCGCGACGCGAACTCCTCGATGTCGGGAAAAAGAGCGATCGAGCCGTCTTCGCGCAGGATCTGGCAAAGCGCGCTTCCGGGCTCGAAGCCGGCGAGCGCCGCCAAATCGACCGCCGCTTCGACGTGGCCCGAGCGCACGAGAACGCCGCCCTTGCGCGCTTCCACGGGAAAGACGTGCCCGGGAACGACGAGATCGCCCGGCTTGGCCTGCGGGCGGAGCGCCGCCTTGATCGTTTCGGCGCGGCCCAACGCGGACACGGCGATTTCCGCGCAGGCGCGCGCGGCGATCGGAACGCCGATGCGATGCGCGACCGAGGAACTGCTCTCGGGTATCATCGCGGCGATCTCGAGCGCGCGGCTCTTCTCTTCCGCGAGGGCGAGATAGATCAAGCCGCGCGCGTGAAGCATCATGAAGTTCACGATTTCCGGCGTCACCGTCTGTCCCGCGGCGCACACAAATCCCATGCTGCTCGGCTCCGCCTCGTCCACCAGAACGATCGGCTTGCCGCGGCGAAACTCCTCGACGATGTCTTCTATCGCGCTGACCGGCACGGCTTTTTCTCGGGATGAAGCGCAAGGACTGGCGCGCTATCGCGTTCGCTTCGGGCGCAGCAGCTGTTTGACATACTTGCCGATGATGTCGGCTTCGATGTTGACTCTATCACCAACCCTGCGGCGCTGCAAATTAGTGTGCGCCCAGGTGAAAGGAACGATCGTCGCGCTGAAGCGCGCCCCGCGGCACCGATTGACGGTCAGGCTGATGCCGTCGACCGCGATCGCGCCTTTGGGAACGAGCAGACCCGCGAGCTCGGCGGGCACCTCGAACCGAAACAAGAAGAAATCGCCGGCGCGCCTGACTTGAACGATCTTGCCGACGCCGTCGACGTGCGCGGTCACGAAGTGGCCGCCGAGGCGATCGCCGACCCGAAGCGGCCTTTCCAGGTTGACGAGGTCCCCGGGCCGGGCGTCGCCCAGGTTGGTCCGTCGCAACGTCTCCGGCGAGGCGTCGACCGCGAAGCGGCCGCGCGCCGCCGCGACCACCGTGAGGCAGGTGCCGTTGACCGCAATGCTCGCGCCCGGCCGCAACTCCCGGAGCGGAAGGCGCGTTTGAAACACAAAGCGCGCCCCGTCGCGCCGGTCGCTGCGCTCGCAGACGCGCCCCACATCCTCGATCAAGCCCGTGAACATAACCGCTCGCCCGTCAGCAATAGCCGCTCAGCAGGATATCGCCGCCCAGCCGCCTGATCTCGACGTTCTTGACGCGGAGCGCCGCGGCCATCTTTTTGACGCCCAGGGGGCCGATCATCGATCTTCCGTCCCCGCCGATGATTTTCGGCGCGTAAAAAAACCAGACCTTGTCGACCGCGCCGGCCGCGAGCGCCGCTGCCGCCGTGATCCCGCCGCCTTCGATCATCACGCTCGTCACTTCCAACTGCGCGAGCCGCTTGAGCAATAGCGACCACGGCAAGGTCTCGCCGCGCCGCGGCACCCTCCACACCTGGACGCCGCGCGTTTGCAGCGCGGCGATTTTCTCCTTCGGCGCGCTCGTCGCGGTCACCACGATCGTCTTCTCGCGATCCGCATGGCCGAGCACGCGCGCCGTCAACGGGATGCGCAGGCGCCCGTCGAGGATCACGCGCCACGGGTTTCGCCCGCCGCGAACACGGCAGGTGAGAAGCGGGTCATCCGCGACCACGGTCTCGACGCCGACCAAGACGGCGTCGACCCGGTTGCGCGCCTGCTGCACAAGCCGGCGCGCTTTTTCTCCGGTGATCCACTTGGAGCTTCCGCTGGCCGTGGCGATCTTGCCGTCCAGGGAAGCCGCGAGCTTGAGAAGAACGAAAGGGATTTTCTTGGTGGCGTACTTGACGAAGGCCTCGTTGAGCTTGCGGCATTCGTCCTCGAGCACCCCCACCGTGACGTCGATGCCGGCCCGCCGGAGGCGCCGGAGCCCTTTTCCCGAAACCCGCGGGTCGGGATCCACCATGCCCGCTACGACCCGGCGGATGCCCGCCGCAATCAACGAGGGCGCGCACGGCGGGGTCCGGCCGAAGTGGTTACAGGGCTCGAGGTTGAGATAGAGCGTTGCGCCGCGCGCGGCCGCGCCCGCCTTCTTTAACGCGACGATTTCGGCGTGATCTTGGCCGGCGCGGCGATGGTAGCCGGTGGCGATGATGCGCCCGCCGCGTACCAAAACCGCCCCGACCATGGGATTGGGGCTCGTGCGCCCGTGAGCGCGCGCCGCCAGCCTGAGCGCCATACGCATGTAGCGCTCATCGACTTCACCCGGCGTCAAGGCAAGCGGTTCTCCTGTTCCTTGTCCCCTTTACGCGCACCCGCGCGCGCCGGCGGTGCGTTCTTGCGCTCCTTCAAAAGCTCCTCCAGCTCTTGCATGAATTCGTTGATGTCTTTGAACGAGCGGTACACGGAAGCGAAGCGGACGTAGGCGACCTGATCGATGTCGTGCAGTTCGCGCATCGCGGCCTCGCCGATCACGGAGCTCGAGATCTCTTTTTCGCCGCGCTCCTGGATCGCGCGCTCGATTCGATCGGCGATCGCCTCGATCGTATTGATGCTCACGGGGCGCTTTTCGCACGCCCGCCTCAGGCCGTTGACGACCTTCATGCGATCGTAGGGCTCCCGCCGGCCGTCCTTCTTGACCACCAGCGGCATGGTCTCCTCGACCCGCTCGTAAGTGGTGAAGCGGCGCCGGCACTTCAAGCACTGGCGGCGCCGGCGAATCATGTTGCTGTCGCGATTGAGGCGCGAGTCGACGACGCGATTTTCAGTCTGGTGGCAGAACGGACACTTCATGCCGAGATCCCTCGATCAACCGCGCCGCGCCGTCGCGCCTTCTCCGCGCGGCTAGAGCCGGTGCGGGTAAACGGGAAAGCGCCGGCAGAGCTCGCGCACTTCTTCGCCGATCGCTGAAAGCGCGCCCTCATCGCCGACATGGTCGAGCGCGCGGGCGATGAAATCGGCGATCAGCGCCATTTCCGCCTCCTTCATGCCGCGGCTGGTGACCGCCGGGGTGCCGATCCGAATGCCGCTCGTCACAAACGGCGAGCGCGTCTCGAAGGGGACCGTATTTTTGTTGACCGTGATGCGCGCTCGGTCCAGGGTTTCCTGCGCGAGCTTGCCGGTGAGCGAAGTCGCGCGCAGGTCCACGAGCAGCAGATGATTGTCGGTGCCGCCCGATACCAGGCGGAAGCCTTTCGCCGCCAGCGCGGCCGCGAGCGCCTGCGCGTTCAGCACGATCTGCCGCTGATAGGCTCTGAACTCCGCCGACTGCGCTTCTTTGAGCGCCACCGCCTTGGCCGCGATGACGTGCATCAGCGGCCCGCCCTGCATCCCCGGGAAAACTTTGCTGTCGAGGGTTTTGGCGTGCTCGGCGCGCGTGAGGATCATGCCGCCCCGCGGCCCGCGCAACGTTTTGTGCGTCGTGGTGGTGACGAAATCTGCGTACGGGACCGGACTCGGGTGCACTCCGGCGGCCACCAGCCCCGCGATATGCGCCATATCGACCATCAGATAGGCGCCGACCTCGTCGGCGATGGCACGAAATTTCTCGAAATCGATCACGCGCGGGTAAGCGCTCGCCCCGGCGATGATCAAACGGGGCCGCTCGCGCCGCGCCAGGTCGGCGAGCGCGTCGTAATCGATCGTCTCGGTGTCCTGGCGGACGCCGTACGGCACCACGCGATAGAGAATGCCGGAGAAGTTCACGGGGCTTCCCATCGACAGGTGGCCGCCCTGCGCGAGGCTCATCCCCAAATAGCAGTCGCCGGGCTTGAGGATGGAAAAATAGACGGCCATATTGGCCTGCGTTCCCGAGTGCGGCTGCACGTTCGCGTGATCGGCGCCGAAAAGCTCGCGCGCCCTCTTGATCGCCAGCTCCTCAACCACGTCAACGTTCTCGCAGCCGCCGTAATAGCGCCGCCCGGGATAGCCTTCGGCGTACTTGTTCGTCATGACCGAGCCCTGCGCCTCCAAAACCGCCTCGCTCACGACGTTTTCCGAAGCGATCAGCTCCAGGTTGTCGCGCAGCCGAACCGTCTCGTTTTGGATGGCCGCAAAGACTTCGGGATCGACCTGTTGCAGAAACGACATAAGCTGGGTGCCTCTTTTAACTCCTTTTTGGAGATGCCGGCCGGCGTGCGCGGCTCGGCTGCGCGGGCTATTTAGCCTCCGGCGGCAAGCGCGCGCCGAGATCGCGTTCGACTTCGGCGATTTTGTCCAGCCGCCGCTGGTGGCGGCCGCCGGCGAAAGCGGTCTCGAGCCAGAGCGTCACGATCTGTTCCGCCAGGCTCTTTTCCGTCACCGCTCCGCCCATGACCAGGACGTTTGCGTCGTTGTGCTCGCGGCTTAGCCGCGCGCCCCAAAGATCGTGGACCAGGGCGGCGCGCACGCCGGGAAACTTGTTGGCGACAATCGACATGCCGACGCCGCTCGTGCAGATCAGGATCCCGCGCTCGGCCTCTCCCCGCGCTATCTTGCTCGCCACCCTGCGGGCGTAATCGGGGTAGTCGACCGAATCGGCGTCGTGGGTGCCGGTGTCCTCCACCTCGATGCCGCGCGCGCGCAGCCGCCCGATGAGGAAATTCTTTAGCTCCAGGCCCCCGTGATCGCACCCGATGACAAGCATCCGCCCGGCCCTCTAAATACAGAAAATCGCAGGGGCGCGGCCCCGCCGGACCGCTTCCCCTGCGATTTTCCAACACCGCCGCCACCCGCGCGCCGGCTGGCGTTCGGCGGCGGAACTATTTATGGCTCTCGATGTACTGGATAACGTCCTGAACCGTCTTGATCTTCTCGGCGTCCTCATCGGAAATTTCCATCTCATACTCTTCCTCCAAAGCCATCACCAGCTCCACAATATCCAATGAGTCCGCTCCGAGATCTTCGATGAACGAAGCGTTGGGCGTGACCTCATCTTCGCTGACGCCGAGCTGCTCGCAGATGATCTCTTTCACCCTGCTCTCTACGGACGATGCCATAATACCCTCCCTGCTTGACGTTCGTTCACATCGAGAGCCCGCCATTCACACCGATGACTTGGCCGGTGATGTAGCCCGCCCCCGATCCCGCAAAAAAACAAATCACTTCAGCCACCTCTTCACAGGTTCCAAAACGGCCCAAAGGAATGGAGCGCAGGTATTCTTGCTGCACCTTCGCCGGCAGCCTCGCCGTCATCTCGGTGGCGATAAAGCCAGGCGCCACCGCGTTCACGGTGATACCCCGCGAAGCCAGTTCACGCGCCATAGATTTCGTGAAGCCAATGATTCCGGCCTTCGAGGCGGCGTAGGCGGATTGCCCGGAATTGCCGACTTGCCCAACAACCGAAGTGAGATTAACGATCCGACCGTAGCGCTCGCGGATCATCGATCGGCAGACGGCCCGCGTGCAGTTCGCCGTGCCGGTCAGATTCACGCTCAAGACTCGGTTCCAGTCCTCGCTCCGCAGCCGGAGCAACAGGTTATCCGACGTGATCCCAGCGTTGTTGACTAGAATATCAATTTTTTTATGTTGGTCAACGATTTTTTTGACCGCCGCCTCGACCTCATCTGCGCTCGCCACGTCGAAGCGGCACAGCTCGCCCGCGCCGCCGGCGCTTTCGAGCTCGTTGAGCGTCGCTTCGGCCGCCGCCTGGTTCTGCGCATAGTTGATAACCACCTTGGCGCCCCGGCGGCCGAGAGCCAGGACCGCCGCCTTGCCGATGCCGCGGCTCCCGCCGGTTACCAAAGCGATCTGCCCCTCGAGGTTCATGGCGCAGCGGCTCTTGCGACCTTTGAGAGATCCTCGGGCGTCTCGAGATTGTGCACGACCAGCGCCGGGCTGATCCGCTTGATCAGACCTCGCAGCACCCTTCCCGGGCCGATTTCGATCGCTCCCGTGCAGCCGAGCCTTTCGATTTCCTTTACCGATTCCTCCCAGCGCACGGGACTCACGACCTGGCGAACCAAGAGGCCCTTGACCCTGAGGGGATCCAAGTTCACTTTCGCCTCGACGTTGGTCACGACGCCGATCGAGTAAGGACGCACGTCCACTTTCTCCAAGACCCGCTCGAGACCCTCGGCCGCGGGCTTCATCAGCGCGCAGTGAAAAGGCGCGCTCACCGGAAGCTCGACGACGCTTTTCGCGCCTGCCTGAAGCGCAAGTTCTTTGGCACGCAGCACCGCCCCGCGTGCGCCGGCAATCACGATCTGGCCGCCGCCGTTGAGGCCGGCGATGCCGACAACTTCCCCGCCCGCGGCTTCGGCGCAAAGCCGCTCGACCTCGCGCTCGTCCAGGCCCATCACCGCCGCCATCGAACCCTCGCCTTGCGCAACCGCCTCCTGCATCAGTCTGCCCCGCTCGTAGACGATCTTGACGGCGTCGCCAAACGCAAGCGCGCCGGCGCTGACAAGCGCGCTATACTCTCCGAGACTGTGGCCGGCCACGCACGCGGGCGCCAGCGCACCGGTCGCTTGCAGGACGCGCCACGCGGCGATCGAAACGGTGAGAATCGCGGGTTGCGCGTGGCGCGTGAGTTTGAGCTCCTCTTCCGGGCCCGAAAAGCAGATCTTTCGCAGAGGCAAACCCAGCGCGTCTTCCGCCTCTTCAAAAACCCGGCGCGCCTCGGCAAACTCCTCGCACCAGCGCTTTCCCATGCCCACGCGCTGCGAGCCCTGCCCGGGAAAGACAAACGCCACCCTAGGTTCCGCTCTCACCGTTCGTTTCCCGCTTGTCCGTGCCCGCGACGGCCGCCCTTTCGCCGCCCTCGGCGCTTGCGCCGGTTCGCTGGCGCAAGGGGCGCGCGCCTTTGCCGGGCTCGCCTTCCCCCAGCGCCGCGAGCGCCTGCTCGATGTGCCGGTTCACGTCGTGCAGCACCGCCTCGCGCGCGGCGCGGATGGCGTTCTTGATCGCTTTCGGCCCCGAGCCGCCGTGCGCGACGATAGCGACCCCGCCGAGCCCGAGCAGCGGCGCGCCGCCGTACTCGGCATAGTCCAGACGCGCGCGCGCCTCCTCCAGGCTTTTCCGGCTGAGAACATATCCCGCCCTGGCGAGCAGGCTTGCGCCAAACGCCCGCTTGATCACCCGCATGACAAAGGAGGCCGTTCCCTCCATCGTCTTGAGAACGACGTTGCCGGTAAAACCGTCGCAAACGACGACGTCCACGACGCCGGCGGCGATGTCCCTGCCCTCGGCGTATCCGACGTAGTTTACCGGCGCCGAGCGCAGCAGTTCGCTCGCCGCGCGGGTCAAGTCGTTTCCCTTGCTCTGCTCTTCGCCGTTGCTCAGTATCCCCACGCGCGGGCGCAGGATGCCGAGCACGCGCTCGGCGTAAATCGATCCCATGAGGCCGAACTGCAGCAGGTGTCGGGGCTTGCAATCGACGTTCGCCCCGGCGTCAATGATGACCGTGCCTTTGGTCAAAGTGGGGATGACGCACAAAATCGCGGGCCGCTCCACGCCGGCAAGCTTTCCCAACACGAACATGCCCGTCGCCATCACCGCGCCCGAGTTGCCGGCGCTCACGACCGCCTGCACCTGGCGCCGCTCGGCCAGGCTAAAAGCCACCGCCATCGAGGAGTCCTTCTTCTTGAGCGCCGCGCTGGGGGACTCGCTCATGCCGACGATCTCGGACGCCGCGACGATTTCCACGGCCGGGCGCGGCCAGTAGCGCGCCAACTCCCGCTCGACGGCATCCGCCTGGCCGACCAAGACGATATCGACCGCCAACTCTCTGGAAGCGAGCACGGCGCCTTCGACCACCGCGGCAGGCGCCCGGTCGCCTCCCATCGCGTCAACAGCAATTCGCATGGGCAGCGCGAAGCGGTTCAGGTGGCTTCTTTGGGGACGATCGAACGGCCGCGGTAGTAGCCGCAGCTCGGGCAGGCGCGGTGCGGATAGGTAACCTCCCCGCATTTCGGACAGGCGCTCCACTGCGCGGTCGCCAGAGCGTCGTGCGCGCGGCGTTTGTTCTTCTTGCTCTTGGAAGTTCTTCGTTTCGGTACGGGCATCGGTCGACCCTACACGGGGATGTCACTCTTTTACCGGTGTTTTTTGCTCATGTCCAGGATTTTCGCGCGTAACGCGTCGCGGGTCGCAAGGCGAGAGAGGCGCCGCTAGCGGCCGACGCGCAGCGAGCGGAAAACAGCCATGCGCTCGTCGGCTCCGGTAGGCTGGCAGCGGCAGGAGGCTTCGTTCAGGTTGATGCCGCAACCGACGCACAGGCCGCGGCACGACTCGTCGCACAGCGGCCGGATGGGCAATGCCAAAAGCACCTGCTCCTGAATCAACGGCGCGAGGTTGATCTCCGCCCCCTGGTAGAAGCTGACGCTCATTTCATCCTGAGTGAGCTCTCGCGTTTTCTCTTTTTCCGCGCGTGCGGGCAGCAACACCAGATCGAAGCTGCTATCGATGCGAAACGTGTAGTCTTCGAGACAGCGGCCGCACTCGCCCTTGACGATGCCGCGAAAGGAGCCCCGGAGCAGGATTTCACGACCCGAGCGGTAAAAGACGAGATCGACGTCGACGGCGCGGGGAAAACGAAAATCGCGACCTTCGCGCGCGCCGTAGAACTGGTTGAGCTCGTCGACGCTCTCCGTAAAGCTCATCGTTTTCGGAGATTCGTCGACCTGATCGATAAGAAGCTTCATCGCGTAACCACGCAGCCCGAAGCGAAAGCTTAGTATAGTCGCTCCACCCCGCTTGTCAAGGTAACGCGCTCGAGCGGGCGCGCGAAACCGTAGTGCGTTCGCCGACTTCCGCGCGTGATCGCGCCCGCGATGCTTGACAAAGGAGGATGCAGCGTTTAATTCAATGACACTCGTATGGTGGAGGTCCGGCGCGTCACGAAATTTTACGGCGATCTTGCCGCGGTCCAGGATGTGTCGTTCACCGCCGAGAAGGGCGAGACGCTCGGCTTTCTCGGACCCAACGGCGCCGGCAAAACCACGACCATGCGAATCATCACCGGCTTCATGCCGGCGAGCGCCGGGAGCGTGACCGTCGAAGGGTTCGATACGGCGCGCGCGCCGCTCGAAGCGCGCCGCCGGATCGGCTATCTCCCCGAGAATCCGCCGCTCTACCCCGAGATGCGCGTGCGCTCGTATCTGCGCTTCGTCGGGCGCATCAAGGGAGTGGCGAAGAGCCGCGTCGAGCGCGCGGTCGATGACGTGCTCGAGATGTGCGCGCTCAGCCACGTCGCGAGCCACCTCATCCGCCATCTTTCGCGCGGCTACCGGCAGCGCGTCGGCCTGGCGCAGGCGCTCGTGCACGATCCTCCGGTGCTGATCCTCGACGAGCCCACGATCGGCCTCGATCCCAAGCAGATCATCGAGATCCGAAGCCTCATCAAAAAACTTTCCGCAAACCGCACGGTCATCTTGTCCACGCATATCCTTCCCGAGGTCTCGCAGGTGTGCGACAAGGTCGTCATCATCAACGAAGGCCGGGTGGTCGTCGAGAGCAAACTCGACGCGCTCACGCGCGGCGCCAGCCTCGAGGAGGTTTTTCTCCGCTACATCGCCGAGGAGCCGCAAGCCGCCGCGGCCGCCGCCTCTCAGCCGTCATGAGAAACGCGCTCGTCATTGCGCAAAAGGAGATCGGCGCTCTGTTCGTGTCGTCGATCGCCTACGTCGTGCTCACGGGCTTTTTGCTGCTCGGCGGCTGGTTTTTCTTCAATCTCCTGTTCCGCTTTAACGCGCTGGTCACGCTTTATACCGGGCTGCAGAACTTCGAGGCCGCGCAGGCGCTCAATCTGAACGAGTACGTGATCGCTCCCCTGCTCCATAACCTGACGGTCATCTTGATGATCCTGGTCCCGGTCATCACGATGCGCTCGTTTGCCGAAGAGAAGCGCAGCGGCACCTACGAGCTTTTGCTCACCGCCCCGCTGTCGGTGGCCGAGCTCGTGATCGGCAAGTTTCTGGCCTGCCTTTTTTTCGTTTCGGTGATGCTCCTTCTGACCGCCGTTTATCCTTTGATTCTTGTCTTTTTCGGCAACCCCGAACTCGGGCAGATCGCCTCGGGCTACCTCGGGCTCTTTCTTCTCGGCGCGGCGTTCGTCGCGGTCGGGCTTTTCACCTCTTCGCTCACCGAGAACCAGATCGTCGCCGCGGTGAGCTGCTTTGTCGTTCTGCTCCTCCTCTACGTGCTTTCCTGGCCCGCGGAAACCGCGGCGGCCGGGGTCGGCGCGCTCCTCAAGTACCTTTCGGTCGTCGATCATTTTAACGAGCTGGTCAAAGGGCTCATCAGCACGCGCGATCTGGTTTATTTCTTGAGCCTGATCCTGCTCGCGCTGTTTCTCACTTACCGCTCGGTTGAGTCGTTTCGTTGGAAATGAACGTGCGCGCTTACGGCCCCATCGCCGGAGTTGCCGGGGCGGTCCTCACCGCGTTTGGCTTGATCGCGCTATTTTTCACCGCCGATCCCGCCGATCCCTACGTTCTCAGCCATCTCGGCTTGGGCTTGTCGGCCCTGCTCGTCTTCGCCGTCGGCCAGGGGCGCGCGCTTGTGAGCGCGCTCCGCCAGCGCGCGGTGCAACAGGGGCTGCACTCGTTGACCTACACGCTTCTGTTTGTCGGCGTGCTCGTGCTCGTGAACTTTCTCAACACGCGCTACCAGGCGCGCTGGGACGTGACCGAGAACAAAGTTTTCAGCCTCTCGCCGCAGTCGGTCAAAGTCGTCTCACAGCTTCAGCAGGACCTCGAGATCTACGGTTTTTTCGAGCGCGGCGAAAATCCCAAGGTCTCGGACCTGGTTCGCGCTTACGCGTACCATTCTCCGCGGATCAAATTTGAGGCCGTGGATCCCGACCGCCACCCCGAGCTGGCGCGCCGCTTCAAGATCCAGCAGCGCGACACCCTGCACCTGCGCTACGGCAAACAATCGATGAACGTGACGGACGCCAACGAGGAGACCCTGACCAACGCGATCATCAAGCTCACCAAGGCGAGGAAGAAAACCGTCTACTTTCTCACCGGCCACGGCGAGCCGCGGCTCGACGATCGCGAGACGCCGCGCGGTTACGCGGCCGCGAAAGAAGCGCTGGAAAACGAAAACTACCAGGTGAAGGAGACGCTTTTGGCGAGCCAGGAAAAAGTTCCTGACGACGCTTCCGCCCTGATCGTGGCGGCGCCTGAAAAGCCGTTGACCGGACACGAGTTGAGCGCCATTGACGCCTACATGAAAAACGGCGGCCGGCTGCTCCTCATGCCCCCGCCCACCGACAACCCGAGCCTCCGGGAATTGGTCAAAGACTGGGGCGTCCGAATCGGCGACGACATCGTCGTCGATCAGGTGATCCGGCTCTTCGCGGGGCCGTCGCTCGGGATCGAGCCGATCGCGGACACTTACAGCGCGGAGCACCCGATTACCCGCGATTTCAGGGAGCGCACGATCTTTCCGACCGTGCGCTCGGTCGAGCCGACGAAATCGCCCAAAGACGGCGTGCAATCCATGTCGCTCGTCAGGACGGCCGAGACGAGCTGGGCCGAAAACGACGTGAGCGGCGTCTTTAAGGAAGGGCGGGCGGCGTTTGGTCCCGAAGACAAAAAGGGTCCCGTTTCGGTCGCCGTCGCGGCGAGCGCGAGCCTGAAAAAATTGGGCGTCGACAAAAACGGCGACGCCAAGGTCGTCGTCATCGGCACCGCCGAATTCGCCAACAACCGCTTCATCAACATCTTCTTCAATCGCGACTTTTTCCTCAATGTCGTCAACTGGCTCGCGGGCGAGGAGGAGCTGATCTCGATCCGGCCGCGCGCGATCCGCTCGTCGAAGGTCCAGTTCACGGAGAGCGAAGGCAAGGCCGTGTTCTACCTGTCGTTTCTCCTTCTGCCCGAAATCCTCCTCATTGTCGGCCTGAGCGTCTGGTGGAGAAGAAGATAGCGTGCGATCGGGAAAGACTCTGGCGCTCGCGGTGATCTTCGTTGCGCTCGCCGCGTACGTTTATTTTTTTGAATGGCGCAAAGAGACGGGAGAGCGGCGCGAGAAACTGCTAAATTTCTCGCCCGAGGAAGCAGCCGTCGTCGAGCTCAAAAACCCTGCCGGCGAGATCCGGCTTGAACGCGAGAACGCCGGGGGCTGGAAGCTCACCGCGCCGCTGAAGGCGCGCGCGGATCGGGCGGCGGTGCAAAGCCTGCTCGAGACGCTGAGCGCGGCGGAAGTCGCAAGGACGGTGGTCGCCGATCCGCCGGCCGACGAGCTAAAAAACTTCGGCCTCGACCAACCGGCGGCGCGCCTTTCGGTGACGCTCAAAAGCGGGGTTACGCTTCCCGGCGTCCTGATCGGCGGCCAAACCCCCGTCGGCCAGTCGCTTTACGCGCGCCGCGAGGTCAAGCCGGACGTCCTTCTCGTCGACGGCGCGCTCCGGCCGGTGCTGGAGAGAAAAGTCGACGATTTTCGCGACCGAAACATCCTGGAGATCAAAGAGGAGGCGCTCCGGCGGATTGCGCTCAAGAGCGCAACCGCGCAATGGACCCTCGCGAAGAAAGACAATGATTGGGCTCTGGAAACGCCGCGCGCCGCACCCGTCGAGCGCGCGCGCATCGACAAGCTCATCGTCGCGTTAAAGAGTCTCCGCGCCCAGGACTTCATCGACGCGCCTTCGGACCGCAGCCGCTACGGCCTGGAGCAGCCGCGGCTCAGGCTCGAGATCGAACAAAACGGCCGTCAAGTCGAGCTGTCGGTCGGTAAAGCGCGCGCCGGAAAGGGCGAGAGTTTTGTCGCGGTGAGCACGGCGCCGACCATCTACGCCGTCAGCGACGCGGCGCTTGCCGCTCTCGAGCGCGACGGGCAGGCGCTGGTCGCGGCGGCGGAAAACAAACAGGCGCAAGAAAAGCCGCCTGCAGCAAAATGACTCTTGAGAATCCGGGGGCTTTTTGTTAACGCTGACTGGGTGGTTTATGAACCCGGCTGCTCAGCCGCGGGCGCGCTGGAACGGCAAGCGCTACAACTCGTTCAATCGGGTCCTGCGTGAAGCGTTTGGCTGCCGCGTCTACAAAGTCAGCCTGCGCGCCGATTTCACCTGTCCCAACCGGGACGGCCGGGTAGCGACCGGCGGCTGCATCTACTGCAACAACGCCGGCCACACTCCCCTTTCCTACGAGCCGGCCTTATCGATCCGCGAGCAGATGGAGCGCGGCATCGAGGCGGTGCGACGCCGGCACCGCGCCGACAAGTTCATCGCCTACTTTCAGAGCTACACCAACACCTACGGCCCGCTGACCAAGCTCGAACGCCTTTACCGCGAGGCGCTCGCGCTTCCGGACGTCGTCGGCCTTGCCGTTGGCACGCGCCCCGACTGCGTTCCCGACGATGTTCTCGATCTGATCGCGGCCATCGCCCGCGACGCTTACGTCTGGCTCGAACTGGGACTGGAAAGCACGCAGGAAAGAACCTTGCGCTGGGTGAATCGCGGGCACGGGCTCGCGGAATTCGTCGATGCGGTCGCGCGCAGCAAGCGGCGCGGGCTCAGGGTGTGCGCGCATTTGATCCTGGGGTTTCCCGGCGAAACTCGGGAGGAAATCCTTGCGACGCCCGCGTTTTTGAACGCGCTTGAGATCGACGGGGTCAAGCTCCACAATCTTCATGTTATCAGGAACACGGTCCTGGAGCGGCTCTATCGCGCGGGCGGCTTGCCGCTTCTCTCACGCGACGAATATGTCGCGCTCGTCGTCGACTTTCTCGAGCGGCTCAGGCCGGAAACGATCGTCCACCGGCTGACCGGGGAGACCTACCGCGAGCTCACGGTCGCGCCGGAGTGGTCGATCAATAAAATGGGGCTCTTCAACGCGATCGAGAAAGAACTGGCCGCGCGCGATAGCTGGCAAGGAAAGAACTACCGGCCGGGTTCGCTCGCGGCCTCGCCGCCCCTGGATGTGTTGGAGGAAAGAGCAACTTGAACGGTCATTTACGTTTGCTTCACTCGCTGGTCCCGGTGGTCGCCGACTTGAAGGTCACCATCCCGGAAAACCATCCCTCGGTGCGCAATCTGGGCTCCGAGCGCAACGGCTCGGGGACCCTCATCAGCTCCGACGGCTACATCCTGACGGTGCATTACGTTACCACCGGCGCCCAATCGATTGCGGTCACTCTGTCCGACGGCGATCAGTATCCGGGCGAGCTCGTCGGGCAGGACCAGGAAACCGGACTCGCTCTGGTGAAGATCGACGCGCGCGACCTGCCTTTTCTCGCGCCTTCCCAAGAGGAGCCGGCGCTCGGTCAGGGAGTCGTCATCGTGTCGAGCACCGGCGAAGCCGAACGCAGGGTGAGCGGCGGCTACATTACCTCGTTTGAAAGCTTCGACGGGCAGTGGGAATACATGCTGGAGAAGACGATCCGCGTCACCGCGTTCAATCCGGGATTCGGCGGCGGCGCGCTTGCCGACCTCAAGGGCCGGCTGCTCGGTGTGGTCTCGCTCAACTTGAACGAGATCGGAAAATTCTCGCTCGCCATACCGATCGAGTACTATCTCAAGATCGCCGACGAGCTTAAAACTTACGGTCGCGTGCAGAGCCGCCCGCCGCGGCCGTGGCTCGGCGTTTACACGCAGCCGCTGGCCGGGCACATCGTCGTTGCGGGCCTGGTGCCGGGCGGTCCTGCGGAAAAATGCGGGCTCCGCGAGGGAGATATTATTCTGGCGGTCGGCGATAAGGAGATCCGCTCGCGCGCCGAGCTTTACCGCGAGCTTTGGACGAGGCGGCCGGGAGAGCGGATCTCCATGAGAGTGTTGCGGGAGGAAGAGGCGCTCAACCTCGAAGTGGTCGGCGCGAATCGCCGCGACTACAACCGCTGACGGATCATTCGCCGCCGCCGACTTTTTTGACCTCGCCCTTGCCGATGACCTTGACGGAAATGGCGGGCGTGTAGGCTTCCGGCTCGTACTTGATCACGACCTTGTCGCCCTGCTGCAGATCCTTGAGCTTGATCTTGGCCCCATCGCGCTCAATATTGGTGTTCTCGTCGATCCCCACGACCGCCTCGCGCACCTTTTCTTTGCGCTCGTACTGAAAGGTGATCGTCCGTTGGCCGACCGCGCTAATGACCGCCTCCAAGTCCTTTGCCTTTTTCTTTTCTTCCTGACCGAAGCTCTTTCCCGCTGCGCCCACCAAAAGCAACGCCGCCGCAAAGAGAATGCCTAGCTTCATGATTCCTCCTTTTTGTTGCTCTTCTTTGGCTCGCCGACCGCATAAATAGCCGGGAAGCCCCGTGGGTGTCAAGTTCGGTTCGGCGCGAAAATTGCTCATCAGCGCCAGGACCGACAAAGGAGGTTGTGCCATGCGCAAGAACGTGACCCGCTACCGCGTGATCTACGGCGACACCGACCAGATGGGTGTCGTCTACTACGCCAATTACCTCAGATGGTTCGAGCTCGGCCGCAGCGAATGGCTGCGCGCGGCGGGATTTCCCTACACGGCGATCGAACGGAGCGGCATTTTTTTTCCGGTCACTCAAGCGTCGTGCCGCTATCACAGCCCCGCCCGCTACGACGATGAGGTCTCGATCGAGACAACGCTCTTTTCGGTCGGCCGCGCCTCTCTGATCTTCCGCTACAAGGTCTACCGTGGCGGCGAGGAGATCCTCGCCGAGGGAGAGACCACGCACGCCTGCGTCAACAGCCAAGGGCGGATCACGCGCATCCCTCGCTCTTTAAGCGCCGCGCTTTCCGCCGCCTAGCCCGTCTTCGCCGCCCGCGAGCGCGGCGTCGATCTCGGCGCTGACTTCCGGATCGCTCTCCAGGTCGCGCCGCCGGCGCAACGCCTCGCGAGACTCCGCACCGCCGATCTGCCCCAACGCCCACGCCGCGTGCTGCCTGACCAGCGCGTCGGGGTCGCCGAGCGCCCGAGCCAGCGCCGGCACGGCCGCGCGCGCCTTGAGATTACCGAGCGCAACGGCGACATTGCGCAACAGCCCGCGCCGCTTCGCGCGCAAAAGCGGGCTGCCGCGAAAGCGGCGGCGAAATTCCTCCTCGCTCAGTTCGAGCAGCGGGATCAGCTGAGGAGCATAGAGCCCGGCGCGCGGCCAGAAGGCCTCTTCCGCGCTCGGCGTCGCCTTGACGTTGTAAGGGCAAACCTCCTGGCAGATGTCGCACCCGAAGATGTGGTTGCCGATGAGCGGCCGGAGATGGCGCGGGATCGGGCCTTTGAGCTCGATCGTGAGATAGGAGATGCAGCGGCGCGCGTCGAGAACGTAGGGGCCGACAAACGCGCCGGTGGGGCAAGCCTTGAGGCAGAGATCGCAGCGCCCGCAGCGATCGGCGATCGGGCGGTCGGCGGGAAGCTCGAGGCTCAGAAAAAGCTCTCCCAGAAAAAACCACGAACCGTGCTGCGGCGAAATCAGGTGCGTGTTCTTCCCTATCCAGCCGATTCCCGTCACGGCGGCGAGGTCCCGCTCCAGCACGGGCCCGGAGTCCACAAACGCCCGGCCTTCGACCGGACAGGGCGCCAGGGCGCGGATGGCGGCCAACAGCCTGTCGAGCTTCGCGCGCACGACATCGTGATAATCGTCGCCCCAGGCATAACGCGAAATCCAGCCGCGCGCCTCGCTCTGGCGCGCGGGGCGCTCGAGCGGCTTGTAGTAGTTCATCGCCGCCGAGATCACGGAAGCCGCCCAGGGAACGAGCTTTTTCGGGTCGCGCCTCAGGCCTTCGCTCCGCTCCATGTACCCGAGCTCGCCGCCGAAACCGCGGCGCAGCCACAGCGCGAACGACTGTTCATGGGGCGGCGGCTTCACCGGCGAGATGCCGACGAGCGTAAACCCCAGGCGCTGCGCTTCCTCTTTGATTTGGCGCGCCAGCTCCGCCGGATCGTACGAAGCGCTCGCTTCCATCGCCTCCCAGTTTACTCTATCCTTCCCGATCGACAAGCCGACGAGCCCTTATCATGAAGACCAAAGACGCGCTGCGGAGCGCGGTCTGGAAAATCCTGCAGCAAGAGAAAGTCGCGCGCTTTCCCGGCGCCGAGGGCAGAATTCCGAATTTCATCGGCGCGGAAAAGTGCGCCGCGGTGCTCGCGCAGTCGCGGCTCTGGCGCGCGGCCAAGACCATCAAATGCAATCCCGACGCGCCGCAAAGAGCGATCCGCCAGCGCGCCCTCGTTCCGCGGCTGAGCTCGCGCAAGCCCTTCCTGGAGCTCGACCCCAAAGGACTCAAGGTTTCGCCGTTTCGCGCCTCGACCATTGGCGGCGCCGCGAAATACGGCCGCCCGGTCAGCGTGGACGAAATGAACCCGGTCGATCTCATCGTTTGCGGCTCGGTCGCGGTGAACCGCAGCGGCGCCAGGATCGGCAAAGGCGGGGGCTACTCCGACCTCGAGTACGCTCTTTTGCGCGAGGCGGGAAAGCTCACCGATCGGACTCCGATCGTCACCTCGGTTCATCCGCTGCAAGTCGTGGACGCCGAGATCCCGATGACCGAGCACGACATCCCGCTCGACGCCATCGTCACGCCCTCGCGGTTGATCGCGCTCAAGCCGAGATACCCTAAGCCTAAAGGAATTTACTGGCCTCTCCTTTCGCCGGAAAAGATCGAAGCGATCCCGCTCTTAAAGCGGCGCCGGCGCGGCTGACTCAACATGTCCCCGGCGCGAGCGCGCGAACATGAATGCCGCGCATCGCCTTGACGGCGACTTCAGCGAATCGTATGGTGCTTCGGCGAAACGATCTCGCCCGGAGGTAGCTGACATGCCGCGGATGACGGGCTCGAAATTCTTTGCCGAAGCGATGCGCGCCTACGGCGTCTCGCACCTGTTTTTCATGCCGACGATCATCATTCCCGCCATGGCGGAGATGGAAGACATGAACATCCGGCGCGTCACCACGCACGGCGAGAAGGCCGCCGCCTACATGGCCGACGGCTACGCGCGCGCGGCGCACCGGCCCGGCATCTGCCTGGCGCAAAACGTCGGCGCCGCGAACCTCGCCGCGGGACTGCGGGACGCGTTTCTCGCGAACTCTCCGGTGATCGCCATCACCGGCGGTCCGGACCCCCACGGCCGCTACCGCCACGTCTATCAGGAGGTCGAGGACTTTCCGATGTTCGATCCGGTGACGAAGTTCAACGCTCAGGTGGACGCGGTCGAGCGCCTGCCGGACCTGTTGCGGCAGGCTTTCCGCTCGGCGACAAGCGGCACTCCCGGCCCGGTGCATTTGCGCCTTCAAGGCCGCCACGGAAACGTGCTCGAACAGGAGGGGGATCTCGAACTCGTCGTGGAGGAACAATTCGCTTCTTACCCCGCTTACCGGCCGCCGGCCGATCCCGATCAGGTTCGCGCCGCCGCGGAAGCGCTGCGGCTGGCTAAACGGCCGGCCATCGTTGCCGGCGGCGGCGTCATCGCTTCGCGCGCCGAGCCGGAGGTGGTAGCGCTCGCGGAAAAGCTTTCGATTCCCGTGGCGACCTCGCTCCACGCGAAGGCGACCATCCCCGGCTGCCACCCGCTCGCGGTCGGCGTTGTCGGCACCTACTCGCGCTGGTGCGCCAACCGGGTCGTCGCCGAAGCCGATCTGGTTTTTTTCGTCGGCAGCCATACCGGAAGCCAGGTGACAAACAACTGGAAAATTCCGCGCCCCGGAACGCCCGCGATCCAGCTCGACATCGATGGCGCGGAGATCGGAAGAAACTATCCGGTAAAGGTGGGCCTGTTGGGAGACGCCAAGGCTGTCCTGCGCCAGCTGATTGAGGCCGTGAGCCCCGCGAGCCCGGAAACCGAGTGGTTACGTCGCGTCCGCCAGCTCGTCGAAGAATGGCGCGCGGAAACGGCGCCGCTCTTGAACTCGGACGCGGTGCCGATCCGCCCGGAAAGAATCTGCAAGGAGCTGACGGAGCTTTTGCCCGAAGACGCGGTCCTCGTCGCCGACACCGGCCACTCCGGGATCTGGACGGGAACCCTGGTCGATCTCAAACACCCGACGCAAAGCTACATTCGCTGCGCCGGCTCGCTGGGCTGGGCCTTCTCGGCGTCGATCGGCGTGAAGTGCGCGCTGCCCGATCGCCCGGTGATCTGCTTCACGGGCGACGGCGGCTTTTACTATCACATGGCGGAGCTGGAGACCGCGGCGCGCTTCGGCGTCAATGTCGTGGTGCTGGTCAACGACAACCATTCGCTCAACCAGGAGCAGAGAATCTTTAACGCCGCGTACGGCGGCAGGATGCGCGGTCGGGCGAACGAGATGTGGGTCTACCGGGAAATCAACCTGGCAAAAGTCGCCGAGGCGATGGGATGCGTCGGCATCCGCGTCGAGCGCCCAGGCGAGCTTCCGGGCGCGCTTCGCCAGGCGTTTGCCGCCGGAAGGCCGGCGCTCGTCGATGTCGTCACCGACATCTCCGCGCTCTACCCCCGGCCGTGGGGATGATCTGCGCCGTTCTTTTAGCCGGCATCGATGCGCGATCGGTAGAGCAGATTGTTGCGCGCGTCCATGAGATCGATTTCAACATAAGGCGCCGCCGCCTCTGCCCGTACCTTGACCAGGCCATAGGAAGACGACTTGCGGTAAAAAAACTCGAACCGCTTGCCGCGCCCGAGCGCCAAACCCATGGGGCCGCCGATCGGACCGGCGACGAACTCTCTGAGCGGCCCTGCGCCGGGAACCCTGCACACCGCCGCGTAATGGACGTCGGCCGCGAGAAATATCACTCCACGGATTTGCTTTTGCGCGATATGGGCGAGCACGCGCTCTCGTTCGGCGCGAAAACCGCCCCATTTGTCGCGCTGAGGGCTGGAGAAAGGAACGGAGCTGGCGACGATCTTAAACCACGCCGTCGAGGCCGCCAGCGACTCCAAGAACCACTCGCGCTGCGCTTTGCCTAGGATCGTCGGCTCGGCGCGGTCGCGGTACTGCCGCGTGTCGAGGATGAAAAGTTCGACCGCCTTGCCCCAGCGATACGACCGGTAGAGCCGGTCCGGCTCAAGCGGACTTCGGCTCAGCGGCCAGTAGTCGAAAAACGCTCTCCGGCCAATTGGCGCGAGCGGATTCGAATGGTCGCAATTGTCCGCCACTTCGTGATCGTCCCACATGACGTACACGCTCGCCTGCGAAAACAGCCTCTGGGTCGGGAGATCGGCGCGGTTGGTCGCGTACTTATTCCAGAACTGCGAGAGTCGGGTCGCGATCCACTCGCGGTCGGCGTAGATGGTATCGCCGAGGTGGAGGAAAAAATCAGGGCGCATCTCGCGGATCGCGTCCATGATGACAAACGGCTGATAGCTCTCGCGGCTGTCGCCGCTGAACGCAAAGCGCACGTCGACCGCCTCCTCCGCGGCCGGCGCGGTCACGAACCGCCCGACAGGACCGGGTCGTTTGCCTGCCACCGCGGCGCGGTAGTAGTAGACGGTGCCGGGACGGAGGCCGGTGAGCCGAAGGTTTGCCGTGAAGTCGTTTTCGCCGCACAGCGGCGCCGCCGCGGCCGTCCTGAAGTCGGTCAAAGAAGCGTCGAGCCCATAGTGAACCGCCGCCTCAGCCTGTTCGGGAGCGCGGAGCCAAACGACCGCGCTATCCGCTGTGACATCCCCCACCGTACAGCCGTGGGAAAGGCCGGTTTCCGCGAGCGCCCCCGGCGCCGGTTCGGCGGCGCGCGCCGGCAAGCGCGACGCCAAAGCGACCGCGGCGGCGCCCAGGCCGAGGCGCAAAAACTCTCGCCGGCTCGTCTTCACCTCATCTCCCGATTCGCTTTTCGCTGGGTTTGACTACCGTTGCTCGATAAAAAACCTGAGCCAGAGCTGGCTCGAGATCCATCCCGCCAGGATGGGGAAGAAAAAGCTCGACAGCGCGCGCACCGCAACGACGCTCGGCCCCAAAAACGGCATCTCCCACATAATCACGCGCTGCATCCCGAACAGCGACCATGCCGTGAGATACGACACCAGCGGTCCTACGCCGACGCCGGATTTATAAAGGCCGGCAACGATCGGAAAGTGCGTCATCGGCCCTCCCGGCGTGACGCTTCCGAGCACCATGCCGATGAGCAAGCCGCGCCAGCCCGATTCGTGCCCCATCCAGTTCGTGATCAGGCTCTGGGGAGCCAGCACCTGCACGAGCCCGGCGAAGATAAACGCCGCGATCATGCGCGGCAAAATCTCCAGGAACAGAATCACCGCGGCGCCGAGCCCCTGACTCGCTTTCTGCGGCGCCTTGAGATAGAGCCCGAGCAGCAGCAAGGCGGCGCCGATCAACATAATCCACGTGTAGAGGTCCATCGATCTCCTTAAAAAAATGCGCAGCGTTTGTCTGGAAATCACGATCCGTCTCCGCGCCACGGCGCAGGCGCTTCATCGTAAGGAAAAACCTGCGGGGCTTCAACCAAAAACAAAATTGGGCTAACGTAGCGCAGCCCATTGACTCTTGAAGGAGGATTTATGCCGCTTGATAAATCGACGGCGGACAGAGTTCTGGCGCAAATAAACGCCGACGAGCTGGCCCAGCTCGCCTGCGATCTCGTCAATATTCCGAGCCCGACCGGCCGCGAGAAAGCCCTCGCGGAGCACATTCTCGCGTGGTTTCGCGCGCACGGACTAAAGGCGGTGCGCCAGGAAGTCGAGGTCGATCGGCCGAACGCGATCGGCGTTCTCAAAGGCGACGCGACCGGCCTTAGCCTCGGCTTCAACGGCCACATGGACACGAGCTTTACCGGGACCGAGGAGGATTTGCGCATGGTCGCCGCCGTCGAGCCCGAGGCCGAGCTCAAAGGTTCGATCAGGGACGGCAAGGTCCGCGGGCTTGGAATCTCGAACATGAAGGGCGGGATTGCGGCCTTCATGATCGCCGCCAAGGCGCTCAAGCAGAGCGGCATCCAGCTTAAAGGCGACGCCGTTTTCGCCGCCGTCGTGGGCGAGATCTCACGCACGCCCGTGGGGCCGTGGCAGACCAAGGACTACCGCGGCGAAGGCGCCGGCACGAGGCATCTTTTGACCCACGGCATGCACACGGACTTCGCCGTCGTGGCCGACGGCTCGGACATGAATGTCGTGTGGACTCAAACCGGCGTCGTTCAACTCAAAGTGACAACTTTCGGCAAGGCCGAGGCGGCCTGGGGCACAAAGAGGACAACCCACCCGCCCGAGAAACTAAACGCGATCGTCAAAATGACGAAGATCGTTGACGCGCTGGAAAGATGGGCCGAGGGCTTCGAGGAGCGCTACATTTACCGGTCGCCCACCGGGCCGATCTATCCGAAGGTGAACATCGGCGCGATCGAGGGCGGCGCCCCTTATCGCCCCAACTATTTTCCTGGCGTGTGCGCGATCTACGTCGATGTCCGCACGCCGCCTGACGTCCGGCCGGTTTTCGTCCTGAGCGAAGTCGAGCGCGTGCTTTCGCGCTTGGGAATCGACTATGAGATGGAGCCGTACAAGTCGCTTTTGGGCCATGAGGGAAAAGGCGTCGAGCCGCTCGTCGAATCTCTGCAAGAGATTCACCAGTACCTTTTTGGCACAAAGCTGAGCTTTGAGGCGCCGGAGCGGGCAAGTATCTGGACCGACACCAACGTGTACAACGAGCTCGGCATCCCCGCGGTCAAGATCGGCCCCCGCGGCAAGCGCGTCGGCCCGAGAAACGAAGAGCTGGAGATCGAGCAGATGGTCAAGGCCGCGCGGATCTACGCGCTGCTTGCCGCCGACATTTGCACTCGGGAACGGCCCAAAGAAAAGGGCTAGAGGACGCCTCGCGCTCCGGCAGTGCCGCTCGCACGGCCTGCCGCCTGCGACAACGGCGGCGTAGCCGGTTTCACGACGGCGGGGAGCGAAAGAGCATGCAGGCACAAGGCTCCGCTTTTTTACTGGCCACTGTTTTTCTTGCCTTGGCCGGAAGGCCAAAAACTCGTCCGTTACCTGTGGCAACGATCTTGCTATCCATGTGCCGACGAAGAAGGCCGCGTGATGTCTGAACAAGCCAAAAAGACTCCGAATCTCCGGCAGGGCCTGGATGCGCCCGGCGGGACCGGCGTTTTGAATTCCGTAGAGAGCCTGCAGCAGATCGTCCAGGCCCTGAGCAGCGAAGAAATTCTCGAGTTCGAACGCAGGATCGATCGACTGATCGCCAAGCTAAAGTCGCTCGCCGACGCGCTTTCGCGCGCTGCGGCGGCGAAACGCTTCGCCATCGCCGCCGATGCGCTTCTCTCTGGCGCTTCGACCGGCGCAAGCGACGCCGCTCCGGCGAAGTCGCCTGCCGCGGCGCCGAGCAACGTCATTCGCTTTCGGGGCGAGGCAAGAAATTCCCCGGAGCGAGCTCAGGAGACCTCACCCGCGCCGGACCTGACGCCCGCGGAAAGCCGTTTGCCGGCGCAGGAATCTGGCGCGAGCGCCCGCCCCACGGCCGGGGAAGACCCGGGCAGTCCGCCGCCGGGAAGAGAAGGGACAGCGCCGGAGGGCCGCGGCAAAAAAGAGGACTCCGTGCCAACCCGCTTCTTTGAAACCATGCGCGAGCGACTCACAGAGTGCGTGGGGCCGATGGCGCCCATCATCATCGATGATTGCGTCGCGGCTCTCGGAGAATCGCGGTCTCAATTTCCGCGCGCGCGGCTTTTCGAGCTTGTTAAGCTTGCGAGCGATGAGATCGCCGACCCGCGGCTCAGAGGCGTATTTCAGGTGCGGCTCGCCGAGGAAGCGCGCCGGCTCGGCCTCTAAGATGACGTCACCCTCACACAAAGGCGTAATAAGGAGGAGGACAATGGTTACGAAACGCTCGCGTCGAGGCGCGCCTTCGATGCGCGCCGCTCTGGTGGCCCTGGCCGTGCTGCTTTGCGTTCCGTTCGCTTTCGCGGCCGAAAAGAAGATCAACGTCGCCTACAGCTCGATCTCGGGAAACATGGCGCCGCTTTGGATCGCGCATGAGGCCGGCTTTTTTCGGAAGTACGGCCTGGACACTGAGCTCATCCTAATCGAGGGCGGAAGCCGCGCGGTCCAGACGCTCGGCGCCGGCGACGCCGTGTTTGCGCAGATGGCGGCCCCCGGCGTGATCCAGGCTGCGCTCAGGGGCGCGGACGCCGTTATGATCGCCGGCGTCGTCAACACGCTCACGTTCCAGTTCTACGTGGACAAGGAGATCACCGAACCCGACCGGCTTAAAGGAAAAGCGGTCGGGGTGACCCGCCACGGTTCTTCGACCGATTTCGCGATGCGCTTCGCGCTGGACAAGTACGGCCTAAAGCCGGAATCCGACGTCGCGATCCAGCAACTGGGAACGATGCCCGCGCTGGTGGCGGCGCTCGAAAGCAAGAAGATCCAGGGAGCCATGCTTTCCTCGCCGTTCACGTTGAAGGCGCGCAAAGCGGGCTTTCGCCTTTTGGCCGATCTGCAGATGCTCGGCTTGGAATACCAGCACACGGGGCTTGTCACTACCCGCGCGACGATCAAATCCCAGCCCGAATTGGTGCGAAACTTCATCAAGGCCTACGTCGAGGGAATTCACTATTACAAAACCCGGCGGAACGAATCGCTGGCGATTCTCCAGAAGTACTTGAAGGTCGATGATCAGGAGGCGCTCGCCGATGTCTACGAGGCTATCGGCCTCACCCTGGTCCCCGAGAAGCCGTATCCGACCTTGCGCGGCATTCGCACAATTTTGATGGAGCTTTCCGCGCGCGACCCCGCGGCCGCCAACGCGCGCCCCGAGCAGTTCGTGGACATGACGTTCATTCGCGAGCTGGACAAGTCGGGATTCATCGACGCTCTCTACAAGGCGCCGGCTGCGTTGGCGAGCGCAAAGCCCGCGCCACCGGCGGCCACCGCGACGAAGTCGCCTCCTGCGCCGGAAGAAAAGGCCAAACCTCCAGTAAAGGCTTCGCCGGCGCCGAAAGCGCAGCCGGAGCCGACGAAAGTTGCCCAGGCGCCCGCTCCTCAAGCAAAGTCAAGCGCGGCGGCGGGAGCGTCATCGCCGGCAGCCGCAGGCGCGCAGGTTGCGGCGCCGAGCAGCGCGGCCGGACAAGCATACACGGTTCAGCCGGGCGATACTTTGAGCCGGCTCGCCGCCAGGCACTACGGCTCGCCCTTTCAGTGGGAAAAGATCTACGCCGCTAACAAAGCCACGATCAAAAACCCCGACTACATCTTCGTCGGGCAGAAGATTATTTTGCCCCCGGCGGGAAATTAGAAAGCGAAGCCGCTGACAACGGCTCGGCTCGGACCGCGCTTTGCGCCAGCAATTCCGCGGTCGGTAAAAAGTTGTAGCTAAGCTAGCTCGGGCTGGCTTACAACCACACGATTTGATTGGGCCGCTGTCTCACCCGGACAGTCATCGACAATTCGCTGGGGCTGTGATTCGGTGGGCGCCCACGCCGTGAGCCACTTGAGGGTTGGCCCCCGAACAGAGAGAGCCGGTGGATCCGTGATCCTATAACCTTGGACGCGGCGTGGTACCGATAGTTTTCTCGGGCAATGAAAATTGCCAGGGGCGGGAGATCGCTGCCCGTAAGAGGAAAGCTCCCCAAGCCTTGACCCTGATGGGTGACCTGTCGGCCGTGCTCGGCACAGGCAGGCTGGTGCGGACCGAAGAAGTCCAACACCGACTGATTGAAAACAGGGGACGCGTCAATCACGGATCACAAATTCCGCGCAGGTTGAAAAAACGGAATAAGAAAAATTCTCACAGGAACGTCTTGCCTCTTGACGGCCGCCTGCTAGTGCGGGACCCATACCTAACCGACCCAAAAAATAGCAAATATCAGGCGCGACCCCTTGCTTCGACGGCCGCGGACCGACCCCTTGCTTCGACGGCCGCGGACACGACGGTGCTCTGGTATTCTCTCAGGTTCTCGATGCCTTCGCGTGCCAAGAAAAAGATGGGTGACTCCCCTATTACCTCTGTCTGTGGTATCGTTGAGTTAGAAAGTCCGCGTATTATGAAGGGCACAATCCAGATTAAATCAAGTGGGCGAGGTGCAAGGCCCTATGTCGAGGCTGTGATGGGCCTTAGGGGTAAAATCGAATCGGCGGGAGTACGAATCGAAGACATAAGAGCTTATGAAGCCTGGGATGCAGTTATTCTGACTATTATAGGGGCTGTAGGTGCAGAACTGATAAAAGAAATCCTGAACGTTCTTTTTGCTAAGACGCCACATCCCCCTCCCGAGAATATCAAAATAACAATAATCGATCAGTCCACCAACATTACATTCAACCTCCCCCAGGACGTTTCGAAGGCGAATGAGTACTTCGATAGGAAGGAGAGCACGGAGACATAGACGTTTCGCCAACTTTCAAGAGACTTTTTGATGGTGCAAGAACGGATACTTGGCCTCTTTAAGTTCGGGCGGCGCGTTCATGTGGAAGAGTTTGTCCGAGAGGGCCATCTCTACATGAACACTCTCTCGTACTTCGCGACCCTTGAGGCGGAAACGCTTCGACAAGATAAGGATGAAGGTGCATGTCGCGTCCCACCAGATTCGGAACACTGGATAAGTGAGAGTAATTTGGCCATAGATAGGTGGGGAGAAGCTGCCGGGAGGACGGATATGGCCAAACCGAGTCGGTGGACGGCGGAGAAGCGCTACCAGATTGTGAAAGAGGCGCTGAGCCAAAAGGAACCCATGGGACAGATCGCCAGACCGCACCAGGTCTCCGAGGCGTTGATTTATCGTTGGCGGGAGAAATTCTTTGCGCAGGTTGGCAGGGTTAGGGTCGGACCAAGATAAGTTCTTGATTTAGCAACATAACGTAGCGTAAAAGGCATCGATTAAGCGCTTAGAAGGGCAGTTTTTGGGCCCAAACGCATCCTCTAAGGAGAACCGATGCCGCGCGCGAACCACTACGCGATCAAAGTATCAAAGTGAGCCTTACAACGGCAATTTGGGTAGCGAAACTGCGCCGCTAAGCGTAGAAACCGCGGTCTTTTGGGAGAATAATGCTGAAATTACCAGAAGATAGCATGGTCCGACCCAGTTCCCTCCCCCTGATCTTCAAGGGTAACGTTAGCTCTCGACTATTCCCGCAAGAGCGACAGTGATCGAGCACGCGGATCGGCAGGCTCTGTTACGAGCCCGATCGCACCGGCCGCGCCGCTCGTCCCAAGGTTTCCAAGGAGAGACGGCCGGCAAGGATAGCCGAAAATCGCACTTGGCTTTAGACCTGACGACTCTTCAGCAAGAGCGGCTTTAAGCGATATTTGTTCGTGACAAGAAGGGCGGCGGCCTGAGGACGGCGGGGAGAAAGCCCGCTCGGTCAGGGCTTGACGATCAGCGAGTCTTCTTCTCCGCCCTCTTTCTTCTCGCTCAGATAAAAGACAAAGCTCCGCTCCGCCAGCCGCGTGAGGAAAGTGACGTCGAGTGCCCCCAGGCCGCCCACGTCCCCTTCTTCGAGCGCGAGCGCGACGGCGAGCGCGAGCCGCGCCTGCTCGGCGCGCCCGGTCGAGAAAAAGTAAAGCGCCATGTCTTCCAGCCGCCGCTGATACAAGCGCCCGCCGTCTCCGGCGAAGATCTCTTCGGCCGCGCTGCGCACGATCGCGGCCACCCGCTCCTCCTTTTGCGCTTGATTGAGAACCAGGCGGCTTTCCTGCGCGTCTTGAAAGCGTTTGAGATAGGGCTCGATCCGCTCGCGCTCGACGACCCATGAGCGAAGCTCCGGCTCTTCGAAGAGCCGTCGCGAGAGGCTCCGCCACGCGCCCTCGCGCGCGCTTTCGCGCTCGAGCAGCCCGTAAATCGGATGCGGTCCCCCCTTCGGCTTGCCGGCCGTAAACAGGGACCGGACCGAGGTAAACTCCTCCAGCCCTTCACGGCCGGTCCCCCTGGCCTTCTCGTACGCCTCGTACAGCATTCGGTCCGCGTACTCCCACGGAATCGGCGCCATCCTCGTCTCGGGCTTCTTCTCGAGAGTCTCCATCATCTCCCGCAGGTCCTTGCGCCGGATTCTACCGCCGCCCGTCTGGCGCAAGCCTTCGCGGTCGTTGACGAGCCCTTCGAGCACAGCGACGCCGCCGCCCATCTGCGGTTTCGCAAGCCAGACCATGCGCGTCCCCGAACCGTCAACGGGCGACATGTAGCCTTCGGTGTCCGGCCCCAGGTTGATCACCGCCTCGCGCGGCGCCGTCTTCTCCGCCGCCAGGTCCGCGGTCACCACGCCCCGTTGCGCAAGCTTGTAAAGCGCGCGCCGGATCTCCCGCTTGACCTCTCTGTCGGCCGCTTCCGCCGCGCGCGCAAGCAGCGCTTCCGCCGCGCTCCGTTCCGGGATTCTTCCCAGCGCGTAGGCGACCGCCAGGTCCGTATCGCGATCCTTCCCCCAGTGCTCGACCAGGGTCGGGACGAGCGGCGCGGCAAGCTCGTCGACGGGGATGCCCAGGCCGCGCAGATGCTCGAGATGCTCCTCCCCGCTTTCCTGTCGTTTTTTCTTCGCCATGCGAGTTTGCGCCCGGCCCGTTTTTGCTCCGCGGGCCCTATCTTCTTCGACCGCTAACCCAACTTGAGCAGGTCGCTTTTCTTCCCCGGCCTTCCGGCGATCGTAAAGTTCGGCCACTCCTCCACGTGCGCGCCGCGGTAATTTTCCCTGTACCACCTGGCGATGTCGCCCGCGCGCGCAAACCAAACTTGGCTGTGGCTCTTTGCGTAGCGAATGAACTCGCGCAGCAACACGGCGCGAAACGGCCTGCCGCCGACGAACGGGTGATTGCCCCAGATCATGAATTTCGGATCCGTCGCCCCCTCTTCGTACAGGCAATCGAAAGTGTCCTTCCACATCTGCAGCAGGTCGCGCGGCGTGCGCCCCGCGCGCTGGTAGCTGGAATAGTCGTTGAGGTCCTGAAAATAGGAGAGCACCGTGAGCTCTTTGTTTTTGACCCTGAGCGTGTACGGCGTTTCTTCGTGCTGCGGATCCATCCAATACGTGTAGCCAAGCTCGGTAATGATCTCAACGGTATCGGCGCTCGGCGCAACGCCGGTGGAGAGATAACCCTCGGGCGGCTTGCCAATCGTCTCCTTGACGATCTTGACGGTTTTTTGCAGATCTCTTTTCTCCTGCGCGGGCTTTTTCATGTAAGCATAGTCATGGATCCAGGTCTCCGTGCCGATCTCGTGCCCCTGATTCACGGCATCCTTGATGATGTCGGGATAATTCTGAATCGTGATGCCGGTCGGGAAAAAAGTCGTCCGAATCCCCTCGCGCTGGAACATCTCAAGAAAACGGTACACGCCGACGCGCTCGCCGAACTCACGGTCCGTAATCGTCGCGAGGCTTTTTTTCGTGACCGCGTTCCTGGGATAGGGCCGGCGATTCTCCTGCTGCATGGAGCCGGCGGCCCCCAAATCTTCCGGCCACGTTTCGAAAGCGACGCAGGGAGTAATCGCAATGCGCGCGCCGTCCGGCCACTTAATCGGCGTTCTGTTTCGCGCCATAAAATCCTCCGCAGAAAAAATACTTCCTCTTGCCACAGTTTGCCCCGCTTTCCAAGCCCGATCGGCCGCCGGCGACAAGGCTATCCGCGCTGAGCGCTCCGTTCTCGTTCAAGCGCGCGGCGCGCCGAAGCGCCTCACCTCGGGCCATCCGATCCAGAAGCTCAGCGTGAGAACGATCCCGACGGCACTTCCCAGGAGAAGCGCGCCCGGCGCTCCGATCAAAGACGCGACAAAGCCGACCTGCATCGCGCCGAAAGAGCCCGCGCCCTGCGCGAAGATGGCAAACACGGCGAATGTCCTGCCGCGCAGGTGATCCGGGGTGAGCACCTGAAACGCCGTCTGGCGTATTACGGCCTGCAGCGAGTTGGTCACGCCCAGCGCCATGACGAGCGGAAGGGCGAGCCAAAAATGGCGGTTCACGGCGAAAACGGCCAGAAGCGAGCTGAACGAAAGGAAAGCCCACAGCGCGACGAGCCCCTTGCGCTTGACGTCCCCGGCCAACAGCAAGCTGAGGATGCCGATGATGCCGCCGGCCGCAGGCGCCGAGGCGAGCAGGCCGAAGGCCGCGGGCCCCACCTGGTAGATGTCCTTGGCGAACACGGGCAACAACGACTGATAATAGCCGACGCCGATGATCGCGAAGTCCATCAGGCTGAAGGCGAGGATCACGCGCTCCCGGCGCATGAAGCGAATCCCGGCCAGCACGCTTTCCAGCGACACGGCCTCGCGCGGCCGCGACGGCGCGCCCGAAGTCCTGAGCGCGATCATGCCCGCGGCCGCGGGCAGGTAAAGCAGCGCGTTCAACAAGTAGGCCGGGCCCGCTCCGGTCCACGCGATCGCCAGCCCCGCCAGGCTCGGCCCGATGATGTGGCCGGCCTGCGACACGCTGGAGTTGAGCGAGACCGCGTTCATCAGATGGGAGGAGGGCACGAGCCTGGCGATCATCGCCATGCGCGCGGGCGTGAGAACCACGTTGAGCATCGACGTCAGCGCGGTGCCGATCAGAATGTGCCACACCTGGACGTCGCCGGTGATCGTCACGATCCCGAGCACGGCGGCGATCAAGAAATTTCCCAGAATCGCAAGCTCGATCAGCCGGCGGCGATCCATCAAGTCGGCGAGCGTGCCGCCGAAGACGCCGAAGGCGAACATCGGCACCGCCTGCGCGAGCCCGGTAAGGCCGAGCTGGAACGTCGACGCCGAAAGCTCGTAGACTTGATAGAGATTCTCAGCCTGGCGCATCCAGTGCGCCGTGATGGTAAAAAAGACGACGCCAATGTGAAGCGCAAAGTCCCGGTGCCGAAGCGAAGCCCAGAGCTTCAGGCGCGCCCAGCGTTCCCGGTCGTCGCTGTCGGGTTGCGCCTCGTTCATGATCGGCGTCGCGCTTCGGCCGCCAACGAAGGAAAAACGGCTCGCTTCCCGGAAGGACAGGAGAAGAGAGACCAGCGGCTCATGCTCGGCGATGGGCGTTTTGCGCGGCGGAGAAAGGGTCGCGGAGAAACATGGCGCAGTCAAACAGTACGCGAGATTCGGCGCCGCGTCAAACAGCCGCGGGCGCGCGTCACGTTTTCGCCGCCCGAACTTGACACGTGAAAAGCTGCCAGATAATTGTTTCAAGATTACCGCAGGAGGTGAACCGGTATGAGCAACGGCAAGACGGTAGAGTATCGGGTGGACAACGGCGTCGCGATTGTCGAGCTGAACCGGCCGCCGGTCAACAGTTACACGCACGAGCTTCTGCGCGAGCTGGACGAGGCGCTGCTCCAAGCGCGCTTCGACGATAACGTCCACGCGCTCGTGATCACGGGCAAAGTCGAGAAGTTCTTCTCGGCCGGCGCCGACATCAACATGCTCGCCAACAAGCCTCTTTCTTACAAGAACAATTTCGCGCTTCACGGCCACGAGGTTTTGCTGCGGATCGAAAACACGCCCAAGATCGTGATCGCGGCCATCAACGGTCACGCGATCGGCGGCGGCCTCGAGATCGCGATGGCGTGCGACATTCGGATCGCCCGAAAAGAAGGCGGGCGCCTCGGCCTCGCCGAGATCAACCTGGGCGTCATGCCGGGAATGGGCGGAACCCAGCGGCTGCCGCGGCTCGTGGGCAAAGGGCGCGCGCTCGAGTTGTGCGCCACGGGCAGACAAATCGCCTTCGAGGAAGCGCTGGAGATCGGGCTGATTCATTACATCTACGAGCGCGAGAACTTTCTCCAGCAAGTCCTCGACTACGCGCGGCAGTTTACGCCGCCGAACAAGAGCAGTTTCGCGGTCGGCAAGGTGAAGCGCGCCGTGCAGACCGGCTGGGAACTGTCGCTGCCGGACGGGCTGGCTTTCGAAAGGGAGCTTCTCGCCCAGGCTTTCGGCAGCGAGGACGGAAGCGAAGGCGTCAAGGCCTATCTGGAAAAGAGAACGGCGAAATTTCAGGGCAAATAGTCCGAGCACGACAGCGCATCAACTACGGAGGTCTGGCAAATGGCGAAGATGTTAATTGGCGGCGAGCTGGTGGATTCGGTAAGCGGGGAGACCTATGAAATCAGAAATCCGGCGACCGGCGAGGTGGTCGATCGCGTCCCCAAGGGAACGGCGAAGGACGTCGAGCAGGCGATCGGCGCTGCCGAGACGGCTCTCAAGGAGTGGGCCGATACCACGCCCGAGGACCGGGGCAAGATGCTCATGAACGCGTGCGAGCTGATCAAACAGCATAGCGGCGAGATCGCTCAGCTTCTGACCAAGGAGCAGGGGAAAACTCTTTTCGAGGCGGGTCTGGAGATCCACCACCTGCTGCACGGGCTCGAGTTCTACGCCGGGCTTGCCTCCAAAGTGCGCGGCGCCCACGTTCCGCTGCCGCAGAAAGGCGCCTACGGGATGGTCATTCGCCAGCCGATCGGGGTGTGCGCGGGCATCGTGCCGTGGAATTTTCCGCTGACGTTGATGGGCACCAAATTGGGTCCGGCGCTTGCGGCCGGCAACACCATCATCATCAAGCCGGCGACGACGACGCCGCTGGCCACCCTGCGCACGGTCGAGCTCATCCAGCAGGCGACCTACGGCGAAGGCAAGCAGCAGAAGACGCTTCCCAAGGGCGCCGTGAACGTCGTCACCGGCCCGGGCAGCACGGTGGGAGAGGAGATCCTGCGAAACCCGCGCATCCGCCGCATCGCGTTTACCGGCTCGACGGCGGTCGGCAGGCACGTGATGGAAACCGCGGGGCGGGAGATCAAGCGCATCACGCTCGAGCTCGGCGGCAGCGACCCGATGATCGTCATGGAAGACGCCAATCTCGACGTTGCCGTCAAAATGGCCGATGTCGGCCGCTTCTTTAACTGCGGCCAGATGTGTCTCGGCGTCAAGCGTCTGTTCCTCCAGGAGTCGATCGCCGAGTCGTTCATCGGCAACCTGGCCGAGATCCTGAAAAAGAAAACGGTCGGCAACGGCATGAACAAAGAGACGCGCATGGGGCCGATCCATCTCGAAGCGCAACGCAAGGAAATCGAGGAGCAAGTCGAGGACGCCAAAGCGCGCGGCGCCAAGGTTGTCTTCGGCGCGGAGCGGCCGAAAGGCGGCGATATGGACAAAGGGTTTTTCTACCTCCCGACGCTGCTCACCAATGTTCCCGACGACGCCAAGGTGAGCGTCGAGGAGACTTTCGGCCCGGTGCTGCCCGTCTTCACGTTCAAGACGCTCGACGAGGCGATTGAAAGAGCCAACAGCTCCATCTACGGCCTCGGCTCTTCGATCTGGACTCGCAATCTCATCCACGCGAACAAGGCGATCGAAAAGCTCCAGGCTGGAAACGTCTGGGTCAACTCGCTGCACTACGGCTACGACGAGCTACCGTTCGGCGGCGTGAAGGCAAGCGGCGTCGGCCGCGAGCACGGCCCCGAAGCGCTCGACTATTACCTTGAGCCCAAAGGCGTGGTCGTCGTGAACGTCTGAAGAGGCGGCGGGCGTCGCCGCCCGGCGGTAAAGAATGAGCCGCGCGCTCTAGGTGCCGAACATCGGCATGTCCGGCCGGGCGCCGCGCTTGCGGCACTCCTCAACGAAGAGCGGGTGAATGTCTTCGGGCTGATCGTCGTATTCGAGCTGCGCTCCGCCTTTCCGCCAGTCTTCGCCGGTATCTTTTAGATCCTCGACTTTGAACTTGAAGCCCCACGGCTTGAGCGCGAGATAGCGCGCCGGCTCGGCTCCGGGATTGAAGTGCTGGTGCCACCATTGGATCGGCGGCACGAACATGCTCATCGGCCCCCACTCGACGCGTTTTCGCTCGGCGTACTTGTCCTGCTCCCACAAGATCGAGTAGCCGCGCCCCGTGAGCACGACGATGTGCGCCCCCGCTCCGTGGCGGTGCGCCTTTTTGTATTTGCCGGGAGGAAACTCGGAAAGATGCGCGCTCATCGTGTTATCCAGGAAGTGAAAGAGCGTCGTACGGTTGTCGCCGCCCCTCTCCTTGTATTCCTTGGGCTCGAACGCCCAGAGATCCGCGATGAAGTTCGATTCCCAGGCGCGGCTCCGCTTGATCCCTTCCAGGTAGCGGCCTTCCGCCGACCACTCGTCGCCGCTACCGCGATAACGATCGCTGAAAACGAATGGGTTGTTGAAGATGAAATCGAGGTTGCGATAGCGGTTGATCACGACCGGCGCGTCCGTGAGGCAGACCATGCGGGCCGGCTCTTTGCCGTTGACGTTGAAGTGCTGGTACCAGGCGTTGAGCGGCGGCGAGAAAAGGCTTCCCGTCTGCCACTCGAGCGTGTGTTTCTTTCCGCCCTCGTTCCAGATGGTGGTCGCCCCCTGCCCTTTGAGGATAAAGATGATCTGCTCGAGCAGGTGCCGCTGGGGCTTGAGCTCCCCGCCCGGCGGGATTTCCTGCACGACGGTGTCGCACGTGCCGCCGGCGCCGTCGAGATTCACGAAGGCCGCCCTTCCGCCCGTTCGTTCCCAATCTCCGAGCGCGAGATCGAGCAGGTTATCGACAATAAATCCCTTGTAGACCGGGATAGCTTCCCATTCCTGCCAAATCTCGTACGGGCTTTTCTCCGACAACGCCGCTGCTTCCTTGAGGCTTTTCATCGCGACCGTCTCCTTTCTTACTCTGCACCGCCCGATGATTCTTACCGTCGTTTACAGCCCCGTTGCGGAGCTGTCAAACGATCTCCGAGCGAGACCACAGTTTCACGGCGTCACTCGGCTTATAGTAAACGGTCTCGTGGATTACAGTTCTGTCGAATGCGTCAGACACACTTACCTTCGTCTCAGCAAGGAGGTCGCCGAGCGGTTGGAAACGACCGCGGCCAAAACCGGGGGCTCGCAAGGAAAACTCGTGCGCGACCCGCTGGAGAAAGCGCGGGCGGCTGACGGCGCTCGAGCCTTCATGCGCCTGGCTGGAACCGTGCGCGGTCCGAAAGATCTCTCCAGCTCGCGAAGGGCATCGCCGATACTGGCTCCCCGGTTGCCTTCGCGAACCGCAGCGACCGATATCACGACTGGGGCGCGAGTGTCGCCAGTCGGGGACCGAACCGCTGCTTACCTGTGAAGCCGTTTTCCTTCACGCGCGATTTCCTATCAGAAGTCTTCGCGTCGCGCGAAAGCCGGCCGAGTGTTGGGTTTTGGCGGCCCCGCTTTCAGCGGCGATTTCAGCGAAATAATCCATCACTTGAGATATTGCGCCAAACCTAACCTCCGAGCAAGGCAGCCGGCTCTCGGACAGGCATTTGACTTTCTCGCGCCAAACTTTAAGTTTTTATTTGATGCGCGGCGGTCGCTTTGGCAAATACGGCGAGCGCAAAAGAATCGCGCGCCTGAGGCAAGCGCGCAAGGCGCCGCTCAATCCTCCGCGGCAATCTCCGTTTGGCGGCAAGACAACCCCGGCCCAAAGGAGAGACAAACGACCGACGCCATAGCTCTTCAGGCGTCGCGCGAGCCCGAAGGCAAACTCGAACCCGAAGCGTCGAGACCCGCGGCCGGAAAGCGGCGGCGCTACCGCCACCCTCCTCCCAAGGCCTTGTAGACCGCGACGAGCGCCGTCGCGGCGCTCGTCTGACTCTGGGCCAGCTGATCTTGCGCCTGCAGCAAAGTGCGCTCGGCGTCGAGCACGGTTAGGAAATCCGCAACCCCGTATTGATAGCGGAGGTGGGCCAACGCCGCGGCCTTCTCGCTCGCCTGCGCCGCCGCGCGCAGATAATCGAGCCGGATCTTCTGGCGCCCGAAATTGACCAGCGCGTCCTCGGTCTCTTCCAGCGCGACCAGCACCCTCTTTTCGTACTCCGCAAGCGCCGCCTCGGCCTGCGCCCCGGCCTGGCGGATGCGCGCCCGCACTCGCCCGAGATCGAAGGCGGCCCAAACAATCCTCGGGCCGAAAAAGTAAGTGTCGCTGCCGCCGTTGCCCAATCGGGCGAAAGACGCCGCCTCCAAACCGATGCTCCCGACGAACGTGACGCGAGGAAAGAGATCCGCGGTGGCGACGCCGATCGCCGCCGTCGCGGCCGCAAGATTGCGCTCGGCGACGCGGATGTCCGGCCGCCGGCGGAGCAAATCTTCCGGCCGCCCGATCGAGACGATCTGCGGCACCTCGGGCAGAGCGACGGGCTTCAACAGCTCTTGCTCGAACGTCACCGGCTGTTGACCGGTCAGCACCGCAAGCCGGTAAGCGGCGGCCTTGATCGCGGTTTCCAGCGGCGGAATCGTGGCGAGCGTGGCGTTGAGCTGCGCCTGCGCGCGCGAGGTATCGAGCTCGGTGCCGCGGCCACCCTGCAAAACCGCGAGGGTTAAATTGAGCGTCTCGCTCTGGTTCTCCGCGTTGCGGCGCGCGACTTCGAGCTGGTTTTGCGCGCCGCGAAGCTCGATGTAATTGCGCGCAACTTCCGCCAGCAGGCTCACCATGGCATCGCGGTAGCCCGCTTCCGCCGCCTCCACTTCCGCGGTTCGCGCCTCGACGGAGCGCCGCACGCGCCCGAAGAAGTCAAGCTCCCAGGTCGCGTCAAAGCCCAGGCTGACGAGATCGATATCGCGATCTCCGGTCGGCGGGCCCGCCGCTTTGCTCGGCCGCTCGCGCGTGTATGCGCCGCTCGCGGTCACAACGGGGAATTGGTCTAACTGGGTCTCGAAGCGAAGCGCCCGCGCTTCGCGCAGCCGCGCTGCCGCAATCCTGAGGTCGTGGTTGCCGGCAAGGGCAAGCTCGATTAGCCGGTTCAGCGTCTCATCGTTAAACTCCTTCCACCAATTCCGTTCCGGCTCCAGCGTGGAAAAGCCAGACTGGTCCTGATTGGCAAAACTAATTGGCGCAGCGGGTATGGGCTCTTTATAGTTCGGCCCCACCGTGCAGCCCGCGAGCGGAATCAGGAGTAGAAGCAGCATTCCCACTGTTTTGGCTCCGCTAGCCAGAGCGCGCGCGCTTATCTTTTTCTCTCTGTGCCGCTCGATCAGGCTCTGAATCACGACGTAAAAAACGGGGGTCAAGAAAAGGCCGAAAAACGTCACGCCCAACATCCCGGCAAAAACCGCGGTCCCGAGCGAACGGCGCATCTCGGCGCCGGCGCCTTCCGCGATAACGAGCGGGAGCACGCCCAGGATGAAAGCGAGCGAGGTCATCAGAATAGGTCTTAGCCTGAGCCGGCACGCCTCGACGGCGGCCGCGAAGCGGTCTTGGCCGGCTTGCTGCTGCGACCTGGCAAACTCGACGATCAAGATCGCGTTCTTGCTCGCGAGCCCGACGAGAACGACAAAGCCTATTTGCGTGAGAACGTTGTTGTCCATGCCCCGGAGCCAGAGCCCCGCGATCGCGGAAAGCAAGCACATGGGCACGATCAGAATCACCGCCAACGGCAAGGACCAGCTTTCGTATTGCGCCGCGAGGACCAGAAAAACAAAAAGAACGCAGAGCGGAAAGACGAAAAGCGCTGTGTTGCCGGCAAGGATTTGCTGATAGGCCAAATCAGTCCACTCGAATCCGAAGCCGCCGGGCAGCACTTCCGCCGCCAGTCTTTCCATCGTGGCGATGGCTTGGCCCGAGCTGAATCCCGGCGCCGTGTCGCCGTTCACTTCCGCCGACGGAAACATATTGTAGCGCACCACGCGGTCGGGCCCGGTCGTGTGGCGCACTTCAACGAGCGAGCCGAGCGGCACCATCTCTCCCGACCTGCTGCGGGTTTTGAGCCTGGCGATATCGCTGGCGTCGGAGCGGAAGTTTCCCTCGGCTTGCGCGGTGACCCGGTAAGTGCGGCCGAAGAGATTGAAATCGTTGACGTAGATCGAGCCCAGGTACACTTGCAGCGTTTCGAAGATGTCGTTGAGCGGCACGTCCAGCATCTTCGCCTTGGTGCGGTCCACATCCGCATAAATTTGGGGTGTACTGGCGCGAAAAGGCGTGAAGACTCCGGTAAGCCCCGGCTGCCGGCTCGCGGCGGCGACGAGCTTATCCGCCGCCTCCTGCAGCGCCAAAAGACCCGCGCCTGAGCGGTCCTGGACCTGGAGCTTGAAGCCGCCGGCAGTTCCCAAGCCCTGCACCGGAGGCGGCGGAAAGACGAAGATGCTTGCTTCCTGGATCTCGGAAAATTGCTGGCCCAGAGTTTGAGCGATTTTTTTGCCGCTCAAATCGCTTTTCACGCGCTCGTCGAAAGAGTCGAGGAGGACGAAGATGGCGCCGGCGGCCGAGCTGTTGGATCGCGTCGCTCCAGAGAATCCGGTAATTGCCACCGCGTGAACCACGCCCGGCGTCCGCAGGACAGCGTCCGTCGCTTTTCGAATCACGGCATCGGTGCGCTCAAGCGAAGTCCCGTCAGGCATCTGGACGCTCACAATGAGATATCCCTTGTCCTGCGGAGGAATGAATCCCACCGGCACTCTCATGAATCCGAGATACGTGAGTCCGATCAAGCCGCCGTAGACGAGCAACATGGTTCCGCTCAGGCGGAGCAATCTTCCCACTGTTTTCCCATACCGGTTGGTCGCAACGTCGAAGCGCCGATTAAATACCCTAAAAAGCGCAAGCAGGAGCCGGTTGACGAGCGGGCTGAGAAACCAGCCGGCGGCATCGCCAGCGAAAAACGCGCCGGTGCGGATAGCCCACATCCGGACTCCCTCGGAGGCGCCCAACAACGGCGCCACCTGCGGCGCCAGGAACGCGTAACCGATTAGCCCAAACAGCAAGACGACGCCTGCGCGGGGGAGCGCCTCGCGGTTCTCCGATTCATGTCCGGGAGCATGAGGCCTAATGAGCTGGACCGCGCGGGCCGGAGCCATCGTGAGCGCATTGATCGCCGAGATGATGGTCGATGCCGCGATGGTAAGCGCAAACTGGCGGTAGAATTGCCCGCTAAGGCCGCCGATAAAGGCCGTCGGGATAAAGACCGCGCTCAGCACCAGCGTAATGGCGATGACCGGACCGGTGATTTCCTCCATCGCTTTCAAAGTCGCTTCGCGGCGGTCGAGCCCCTTCGCCATCCAGCGCGCAATATTTTCGACGACGACGATCGCGTCGTCGACGACGATGCCGATCGCGAGCACCAGGCCGAAAAGCGACAGGTTGTTCAGCGAGAACCCGAGCGCCGCCATGACGGCGAACGTGCCGATCAGCGACACAGGCACGTCGATCATCGGGAGAAGGGTCGCGCGCCAGTCCTGGAGAAAAAGCAGGACCACGATGAACACGAGCGCGAAAGCTTCGAGCAAGGTGTGAACGACCGCACTCACGGATTCGCCGATAAAAACGGTCGGGTCATAGATGATCCGGTACTCCAGCCCTTGCGGAAAGCGGCGGCTAAGCTCGGCCATGGTCTTGCGGATCGCGGTCGCCGTGGCCAGCGCATTGGACCCGGGGAGCTGGAATACGCCGATTCCCAGAGCGGGCTTGCCATCGAGATAACTGTTGGCCGAGTAATCGCGCGCGCCGAGTTCCACCCGGGCGACGTCGCGCATGCGGGTGATGCGGCCGTCGGCGCCGGTTTTGATGACGATGTCCCCGAACTGCTCTTCGTCGAACAGGCGGCCCAAAGTGTTGACGTTCACCTGATAGGCGTTTCCTCGCGGCACAGGCGGTTGACCGATCACGCCCGCCGCCACCTGGATATTTTGCTCCCGCAGCGCTTGCACCACATCCCCGGCGGTCAAATTGAGCGATGCCATCCTCTCGGGATCGAGCCACACGCGCATGCTGTACTCGCGCAGGCCAAACAGCGTGACGTTTCCCACCCCCTCGATCCGGGAGAGCACGTCGCGCACGTTCAAAAGCGCGTAGTTCCCGATATAGATGTCGTCGTAGCGATTGTCGGGCGACAGCAGGTGCACCACCATCAGAAGGTCGGGCGAACTTTTTTGCGTGACCACGCCGATCCGCCGTACTTCTTCCGGCAGGCGCGGCTCGGCGACCGCGACGCGATTCTCCACCAGCACCTGCGCTTTATCGAGATCGGTTCCCAGTTCAAACGTGATCGTGAGCTGCATCTGCCCGTCGGTCGTGGCTTGAGACGACATGTAGAGCATGTTCTCGACGCCGTTGATCTCTTGCTCGATCGGCGTCGCCACGGTTTCAGCGATGACTTCGGGACTGGCGCCGGGATAGGTCGCTCTCACGACGATCGTGGGCGGCACCACCTCCGGGTATTCGGTGATCGGGAGCGTCACGAGCGCGATCAGGCCGACGATGACGATGACGATCGAAAGTACGGTGGCGAAGACCGGCCGATCGACAAAAAATCGCGAGAGGTTCATGTACTTGTGGTTCTTTCGAATCTAGTCCGAAGGGATATTTACCGCAGACGCACAGAGACCCCATTGCTGTGCAGAGCGCCGGCAAGGAGCGTGGCGCATAGAGCATGGTGTCCCCTCCGCGCCTTGCCCTTCGCGCTTCGCGCTATGCCGGAGCTCTCTACCCTCCGGGTCTCCGCGGTGAGTGCTTCCTCATCCCGCGCCCGGATGGCCGTTCGCGCTCGCGGAGGAGACGGGCGACAAGAAATCGATTTTCTCCGGCACCGAGATGGCGCGCCTTTCCGGGCTCACCCTCAAACCCGGCCGGGCGCGCTGGACTCCGCTCGTGACCAGCCAGTCCTCCGGCCTCAAGCCCGCCCGAATCACCCTGAAACCGTGAACCAAAGGGCCCAACTCGACCGTGCGGTACTCGACCGTGTTGTCGCCGTTCACCACGAAGACAAACTTGCGCGCCTGATCGCTCCCGATCGCCTCGTCCGGCACCAACAGCGCCTCCCGCGGCGCGCTTGCCGCCGGCAGCCGCACGCGCGCAAACAGGCCCGGAGTCAACGCCAGCCTGGGATTGGAAAACACCGCGCGCCCCGTCATCGTGCCGGTGCGCGCGTCCAGCCGATTATCGATGAAATCGATATAGCCAGCGTGCGGGAATCCCTTTTCATCGGCGAGAGCCAGATACACCGGAATTCGGCTCGCGCGCGCCCCGGCCTGTTTCCCGTTTTGCGCCGCGCGCATGTACCTGAGATACGACCGCTCGTCGGCCTCGAAGTAGGCGTAGATCGGATCGAGAGACACGATCGTCGTCAGCAAGGTTGCCTGGGCGCTGCCGCCGTTGATCAGGTTACCCTCGGTCACGAGCCTCCGGCCGATGCGCCCGGTGATCGGCGCGGTCACGCGGGTAAATTCCAGGTTGAGCATCGCCGCCTTCACGGCCGCCAGCCCGGCCGCGACGGATTGTTCGGCTTGGCGCTCGGTCGCGGCGCGCGTGTCGGCCTCCTCCTGCGAGATCGCGCGAAACTGAAGAAGAGCGCGCGCTCGCGCGTGATCGCTTCTCGCCAGCTCCAGCCGCGCGCGCGCAAGGTCCAGCTCCGCCCGCACCCGGTCGACCTCCGCCTGATACGGCCGAGGATCAATCACGAAGAGCAGATCGCCCTTCTTGACAATCTGCCCATCGTTGAAATGGATCGACTGCAGATACCCGCTCACGCGCGCGCGCACCTCGACCTGTTCGGTTGCTTCAAGACGCCCGGTGTACTCGTCCCACTCAAGGACTTTCTGGACGAGCGGCTGACTGACCGTAACCCTGGGCGGCGCGGGCGGCGGCGCCTCATCGGCGCATCCCGCCAGCACGGCGAGCAGCGTGGTGAGCGTCGCGAGCCACAACGCCGCCAGCAATATCCGTTGCGTCTTCATAAAAGGCTCTTGTCTCGCCGGCGCGCCCAAAGGTTTTCTCGCAGCGTCGCGCCGAGCGAATCCCTCGAGAAGCGCAATCGCTATGCCAAGGCCGAGCGCGAGAAAAAAGCCTGCCGTTTAGCGCCGAGCGCTGATTTCGGCGCTGGGCGACGGCACTCGCTGCCGAGTTATCGGCAGCCGCCGAAATCTAGGCGGTGAGCTTGAGAGCGGACCGGCAAAAGTCCAAAACGCCGGCGCTGAGTTAGTTGGGAAGGAGATCCGAGGAGGGAAGCACGGAGGCGGATCTCGCGTCCCGCCTCCGTGCAGCGGCTGTCTAATCGGAGCGACCGCCGTGCCAGCTCGACCGAAAGATCAAAGAAAAAAATAAAAAAACGGCGGCGCGTTTGTTTTTCGTTACGCCGAAAAAATTTGCCCAAGGCTCGGCAGGGCGCAAACCCGGGCTAGGCCGCGGCCTTGCTGCCGCCGCGGCTGGAAGATTTCCGCTGCTTCCACCGGAGCAAACCCTGGCGCACGTATTCGGGGTTCAGCGCGAACGCGGTACAAATGCTTTCGAACGAGAACAGCCAGTCGCCGCGCTCGTCCAGGATCCACTGCTCGGCTTCCTCGAAAAGCTTTCTGCCTTCGCCCTCGGGCGCGCCGGCGTTCGCGAGAAAGCATTTAACCGCATCCTCCAAAACCGCCAGCATGAGCTTCCTCGACGGATCGAGCGGCCGTCGGCCCAGGCTCTCAAAATAGTCGGCCGCCGCGAGCGTGTCCGGATGAAACGCGAAGGGAAGCCTCTCCTCGATCTCATGTTCGTTCCAATGGCCCATGGCTCGACCTCTCTTTCTCTCGTGTGCGCTCGGCCCGCCTGCAGATATCTTCGACAATCGCTTTGGTCATGCATCCCTGAGCGATCAGCTCAACGCCGCGCTCGTGCATTTTCTTGAGCAGCTCTTTGCCTTTGTCGTCGACGAACGTGACTGCCTTGAGCGACATGCGCGCCGGCCCCGCCATGCCGGACCAAAACCTCTCCAATTCCTCGACCCAAGGCCCGGCTAGCTTTCCTTCCAGTTCGACCGTCGTCTTGCCTTCCTCCGCGACGGGTGTGATTTTCAGCATACGCCGATGCGCCTCATATCGATCCGCCTCTCGAAACAAAGACGAAGACGCCCACTAACTCATCGCGCTGACTGTCACGCGCAAGGCCTGTGCCAGGCCCGACACCCATCGCCGCCGCCATCGAACATAGTCGCGATCACCAGTTTCGGGGTCTAGCCGCCCGTAGTTCCGCGGACAAAAGCAAAAGCCCGCCGGCGGCCGGTCCTCGCTTTCGCCGCTCTCAACCGCCGGAGCTACGTCCAACGAAACGGCGACGAAAAAGCGCGCCGATCTATTGGCACTGCCGAAATATCGGCTCGTTTCTCGCAACGGAAGCCATTCGCAAGACACCGGGCGCGTTTAGCAGCCGGCGACACCGAGAAGAGCTCCCGCCTCGGCGCAGCTGAGGTCGAATTTCTCCATGAGAAGCTTTAGAGCTTGAGCGAAGCGACCGTCACGCAGAGCCCTCTTGATCTCGGCCGGGATTTCTTTTTCGTGAAGCAACAGTGGCACCATCGAAAAGCGCATGAGAATTCCCGTCAGTTCCAAGTTACGTGCCTGTGCAAGACAACCGGCTGTCCCGTCTCGTCGAACTCCACCGTCGGATCGCACCAACAGAGCTCGGAATCAATGTGCCGTAGCCCTACCGGGAGCTCGACCGCAACCGGCGCGCCGCGCGTCCATCTCAAAACATGCAACATTGAAGAACCCTCCTCGTGCTAAGCTGAAGACGCAACTTTGAGGACAGCAAGACCGGTGCCAGAACTTGCTGGCTGTCCGTAGTCGATTGTGAGTGGAGAGTTACGGGGAAAAGAGCGGCAAAAATGAGATGTGGCGATGTCGCGCGCCGAAATCCTGGCGCGCGACATCGCGCTCTTACCAACTCAATGCAGCCAGACGCTCGCCTTCTGCGTCCACACGCTTGCGGGATAGTTTTGCTTGAGCTCGACTGCCGCCTGGCTTAGCGCGGCGTGATCACTGGTCGCCTTGTAGCGGCTAACCTGGCGCCAGTAGAGGGCTTCGGGAGCAACGGTTGCCGCCGGATAGGCCTTCACTATCTCTGCGTATCTTCGCTCGGCCTCGCCCCACTGCTTCTGCATGAACGCCACCCGCGCGAGACCCATTTCCAGCTCGGCGCGAAATTCAGCGTTCGGCAAATAACCTTCCAGCCGCCTTCTTTCCGCGCCGCTCGGATCGAGGATGAGAACGGTCGGCGTCCAGAGCACGTCGAAACGATGGAAATAAGCCGGATGCTCTTTGATGTGCGCCTCCAGCGGCACGAAGTTTTCGCGAATGAATTTCGCGGTGCTCTCATCCGCGTACGATTCGGCTTCCAGCCGAACGCACGCGCCTCACGCCGGCGCCGCGCTGAAATCGACGAGCAGCGGTCTTTTGCTCGCTTTCGCATCCGCCAAGGCGGCATCGACATCCTTTATCCATTGAACAGCCATAGCTTCGCCTCCTTTTGTATTTGCCTTCTTCAAAACCAAGATAGCGGCCGCGCCGCCTGGATCAAGATCATCTGAGGGCGCGCGCCACCTTTGGAGAAGCGGCCTTCGGGCCACGCCTGCCCGAGCAGTCGCACTGCCGGTATCAAGCGTCGTGCCAAACCGCCGGGCGGCCACAAGCGCGCTGCTTAAGAGCGCTTGCAGCGGCTTTGCTCGCGTGAGGCGAAATGACGGCTGACGGAGCGCGCCGATTGTTCGGCACGCGCCGAAATAGTGGCCGAGCGGCGGTCCGGAAATTTCTTACCGGGTTTCGCGCGAGCTTGAAAACCCAGGCGCCTCGAGGTCGCGCGCTCCGGCGGGCGCGCGCATTTGCAGGGACCTGAGCGCGCGAAGTATCTCAAGACCGGTAACGATTCCAAACAATCAGGACGATAAGAAGCAAAATTATAATCTGAAAGAACACGACTTGCACGGTGACGGCTCCATAACGAGTTATTGCCTGCCGCCCGCGGGGCCCGGATGGACCGTTAGTATCCCACGCGTTCGATCACGGGCTGGAGGCGCTCGAGATTGCGCTTGATCTCGTCGGTCTGGGAAAGCTCGGCCCAGGCTTCCTCGACGAGCTCGGTCTGGACAACCTCGTCAATATCGGCGCGGCCAATCGCAGGCGAAAGAACGCCGGCGCTCTTGTGTTCTTCCAAAATGCGCGCGATGCCTTCCTTGCTGACCTGGCCGTCCAGAGGAAAAAAATGATCGTCCATGAGCATCATCGGAAAAAGATCGCGCGTCCGCTCCGCCTCGTCGGGATTGTGGACGCGAAGCTTGGCCTCGACGAAGCGGAAAAAGGGATAGTTCTCTCTGATACGCATGAACTGGTAGGCGCGAATCGAGGCTTTCCAGTAGCGCTTGATTAGCTCGGGATTGCGCGCGATAAAAGATTTCCGCGCCACGGTGACGCGGTCGGGCCTGCCGTGCGGTTTGTTGGCCTCGACAAAATCGTAGAGCTTGTTGAACCCCCGCTCCAGCAATTGCGCCACGAACGGATTTTGCACGATCGCCGCGTCGGTCTCTCCGGCAAGCAAAGGCTTCCACGCCTCCCTGAGCGAGCCGTACTTGTAGCCGATCTTCCACTCGATCTCGCGATCGGGATCGATCCCCGCTTGGCGCAGCTGATGCTCGAACCAGAGCGTCTGGATGCCGCCCTTGTACCAGTCGCCGACGCGCTTGCCCCTCAATTCCGCGATCGACTTGATCCCCGGGGCTGCAACCAAAGTGCCGCGCAGCTGGCTTCGCCAGCCGCCGATAATCCGGACTTCGTCGTTGCCCAGAGCGCGCTCGGCAAACGGAGTCCGCACATGGACGTCGGGAATGATGTCGATCCCGAAAGCGATCATATCGCGCACCACCGTGCCGACCTCGTCGTAGCGTTCGCCGCCCGGCCGGCTCGAGCTCATCGCGCCCGGGTTAATCTTGGCGCTCACCACCTCTACGTCCAGACCTTCCTGCGCAAAAAAGCCGGCTTCCGAAGCGAGCGCGGCATGCTGGACGTGAAAAGCATGCCAACAACCGTTGCCCACCCTTAGCTTCAAATTGCCCTCCCGTAAAAAGGTTCCTGTCCCTTTTTCGCTCCTATTGCTCCCCCAACAAAGCCTTCAACCGTTCGACGACACCGCGCGGCTGCGCGATAACCTCCCTGGCCGGAACCTCGAGCTCCTCGCGCGACGACGCTTCGTTCGCGCCGACAGGCCCGATGCGGGAAATCATTGGCGCGGCTTAAGCGCGAGGGTTTAAGGTGACGTCCCTTCGAGACTCCGGCTAGCGGCGCGCAGGTGGACCTTTGCGTCCAAAACCGTCATTTCCCCGCCGGGCGCGCCGAACGCGAGCGGGTTGATATCGAGCGCCGCGATTCGATCCCCGAGATCGAGCGCCATCCTCGATACCGTCAAGAGGGCGTCAATCAGCCGGTCGAGATTGACAAGTCCCCGCGCCGCCGCCTTCTCGAGAATCGCGAACGCCTTGAGCTCCAAAACCATTCGCTCGGCTTCGCTTCGCGTGATGGGCGCGATGCGAATCGCGTAGTCGCGCAGGACCTCGGTGTAAACCCCGCCCAGGCCGAAAAGGACGACCGGCCCGAACGTGGCGTCGTGCTTTATTCCCAAGATCAGCTCGTGGTCGTGCGGGATGAACCTCTCGACGGCTATCTCCGTTTTTTTCCGCGCGCCGGCAAGGTTCCGCGCGATCGACTCATACGCGCTCGCCAGCGCCGTCTCATCGGCGGCCGCGCGGCTTACCAGTCCGGCTTCGCTCTTGTGCGCGAGATCGGGAGCGACGCCTTTGAGAATCACCGGAAAGCCGATCCGCCTGGCTGCCTCGAGAACCTCGGCGTAATGGCATCCCGCTTGCCAAGGCGGCGTCTTGAAGCCATAAGCATGAAGCAGCTCCCGGGTCGCCCGTTCGGGAAGCAGCGCGCTGTCCGGGTGGCTGCCGAGGATTTTTTCGGCCCGTGCACGCGATTGGCTTGCACAGCTATTTGGCGCCTCGAGCTCGGCGCGCCGAGCCGCGCGAAAGCGGCCGTACTCAATGAACGCCCGCAAGGCTCTAAAGCAGGCGTCCGTTCCGGCGTGGAACACGGGGATATGGTGCCGGCGAAAAATGCCGGCCGTTTCTTCCTCGTCCAGGGTCGTGATCGCCAGCGCCGCCTTTTTTTCCTTTGTTACCGCCTCGCAGAAGCTCGCGGCATATTCGCGGCGCACCGCGAGCGGTCCGAGGAGCATGAGCAGGCAATCGTTCGCCTTGTCCGCGGCGAAGGCGCTGCAGACGGCGCCAAGAAAGCCCGGGCTTCGCGATTGGCCGGCGGTATCGAACGGGTTGGCGAGAATCGCCGACTTGCGCTCGGGAATCGCCGCCTCGGTTTCGCGCGAGATCTCGGCAAGCTCGATGCCGTATTCTTTCGCCTTGTCGGCCATCAGGCTCGCGCCGGCGCCGGTCGAGGTCATGACCATCAGCTTTCCACGGCGGGGCGGCGGCTGGTGCGCGGCCATCTGCGCGGCCGCCAAGAACGCCTCCACGGTGTCCGTCGAGATGACGCCGAACTGCCGAAACGCGGCTTCATAGACCTCGCCCGCGCCGGCCATCCTCGAGGTGTGCGCCATCGTTGTGAGAGCCCCCCGCTCCGATTTCCCCACCTTGAGCGCCACTACGGTTTTGCCGAGCGAATGGGCCCGCTTGACGAGTTCGAGAAAGCGCGCGCCGTCTTCGAGCCCTTCGATCAAAAGAGCGACCACTGCGGTCGCGCGATCCTCCAAGAAAAATTCGAGATAGTCGTTCAATCCGAGGTCGACCTCGTTTCCGCTGCTCACGATGTAGCTCAGTCCCTGGCCCATCTTGAGCGCGCGCGCAGCGAGCGCCCCCAGAAGCGCCCCGCTCTGGGAAGCGATCGCGACGGGACCGGGCAAAAGGCGCAGCGCAAACGAGAAGTTGTAACCGAGCGGTATGCCGCGCCCGACATTGTAAACGCCGTGGCAGTTGGGCCCGCAGATTCTGATGCCGTACTCCTTAACCAGGCGCGCGAGAGCCTGCTGGCGCGCGGCGCCCTCCGGTCCGGCCTCGCTAAAGCCGCCGGCGCCGACGATGAGGGCCTTGACGCCTTGCCGCGCGCACTCCTCGGCGACGCCGGGAACGAGAGCGGCCTCTACCATGACGATCGCGACGTCCGGGACCTCGGGCAGGTCGGCGATCGACGGATAGCACGCGATGCCCTGGATCTCCCGGGCGCGCGGGTTGACGGGATAGAGCTTCCCGGAGAATTTCGCCGCCAGCAGGTTTCGCAGCGGATAACCGGATTGCTTATCGGGACTCGAGGAGGCGCCGACGATTGCAACCGAAGATGGGCTGAACAGCGAACGGACGCGCTCGTCGATCATCGATCCTGGCTGCTTCTGTCCGCCTCAGCCGCCTCGGGCCGCTGAAAACTTTTGATCGGCTCGCGCCAGGGCGACGGCGCGCCGGCATAGACGGACGGCCCTTTGATGAAATGTTTGGCCTGCTCCAGGGTCTCGATGAAAGGCATGTCCATCGGATAGAGCTTTTTGCCGCGCGGCCGCGGGCCGGCCTTGGAGACATGCCCCCAGAGCGGATGGCCGACGATCTCCTCGGCCAGCCACACCGCCTCGATCAGTCTTTCCAGGTCCACGCCGGTGGGGATTCCCATTTCCTCGAGCATGTAAATCAAATCTTCGGTCGGGGCCAACCCGGCCGCGCGCCCGTTGCCGCAAAACGGGCAGCCGCCCATGCCGCCGATCGCCGTTTGCAAGCGCAACGTGTCCGCGCTCGACAAGGTCTTGAGCGCAACGTACGAGGACGCGATCGCCATCCCGCGCGTGTTGTGCAGATGCAGGTTAAAGGTTCGAATCGAAGGCCAGCGCTCTTTGATCGCGATCAACTGGCGCTCGACCTGGTCGGGCATATTCCATCCCATCGGATCCGACAGGCTCACCCGCGTCACTGCGATCCCGGCTTTTTCCCAAAGCCGGTACTGCCGCTCCAGCATGTCCATGCGTTGTGCCTGAGAAACGTCGCCGGTCCAGTTCGAGCCCCAGGCCGCGCTCAGCCCGATACCGGTCTCGGTGATCCCCTGCGCCTTCGCGGCTTCGACGATCTTCGGCCAGCGCGCGATCTGCTGAGCCTGCGTGCGGTTGATATTTCTTTGCGCAAACACGTCGCACATGTAGACGATCGTTTGCACCCCGTCCTCTTTTTCCGTGAGCGGCGGCACGTACTGCCTGATGCGCTCGCGGCCGATGTCGTTCAGCGCGGTCGCGACGTATTTGACTCCCGGTTTCGGATGAAAGCCGCGCACCAGCTCGTCGATGGCGGCCATCTGCGGCACCCATTTCGGGCTGACAAAAGAGCCGACGGCGATTTCCTTGAGGCCGGTCTCCGAGAGCGCATCGAGCAATCGAATCTTTGCCTCCACCGGGATATCGGCGCTCTCGATTTGGAGCCCGTCGCGCATCCCTTCCTCAGTGATGATGACTTCCGGGTATGGGCTCATTCACTCCTCCTGCCGACTTTACGAACCGAGCTTCGCGAAGGGCGCCGGTTGGGTCTGCGCTCAGAATGACCTCAACCGGACGGTCCTCCGCGTTCTACGGCTTTCAGCCTGCTCTCGTCACTCGCCCTTCCAAGACGCCGAGCGCTTCTCCGCGAACGCGCCGGCGCCTTCTCTGGCGTCGCTTGCCTCGTACGGGCTCGGCCCGGGCGCCATCTTGAGAGCAAAGAAGAGCGGCGTGCCCAGCGACTTGACGGACAGCTCCTTGATCCGGCGGAGCGAAAGCGGCGCGTTTTTGGCGATCTTTTCCGCGAGGGCGCGGGCGGTCGGAATAAGCTCCGGCAGCGGCACCACCCGATTCACCAGCCCGATGCGAAGCGCCTCTTGCGCCGAAATCGGCTCGCCCGTGAACAACATCTCCATGGCGATGCCGCGCGCGATGCACTGCTGGAGCATGACCGAAGCGAAGTTTGCGCCGCGCCCGACTTTCACTTCGGGAAGGCCGAAGCTGGCGTTTTCCGACGCGATCCGAATATCGCACGCCAGGGCCAGCTCGCAACCGCCCGCGAGCGCGTAGCCGTTCACGGCGGCGATCACCGGCTTATAGGTCTCTATGACGATCGTGCTCGAGTTCGGCGGCTCGTCGAGCGCGCCGTAGTCGGGCCCGACCCGGTACGGCTTTTTGTCGAAGAGCTCCTTGTGCTCCTTGAGGTCTGCGCCGGCGCAAAAGGCGCGATCGCCCGCGCCCGTCACCACCGCGACCTTGACCGACGGATCGTAGCGCACCTTGCAGAAGGCGTCGATCAGCCCCTTGCGGACCTCCTGCCCCAACGCGTTCATGCGCTCGGGACGGTTCAGGGTCACGTAAGCGACGGCGCCCACTTGCTCGTAAAGAACGTAATCGGCCATGGCCTAACCTCTCCGTTGAGTCGGAAATATTGTTTCGCCCCGCGGTTTTACGAAAGCGGCCTCCGCCTTTTCCGCCGCAAAGGCCGTGCGCGGTAGGCGGCGCCGCACAAGTCAACGCAGGCTACCATTCGCTTTCGATCGCTTCAACGAAGGCCGTAGCTCACGGGTAAGGATTTTCGATTGCGGCGCGCTTCATCTGCGCCTGGAGATCGACCATCGTCAGCGCGCAGTATTCCAGCGGGTATCCTGCGCGGAGCTCGACCCTTCCCTCCTCGACGAGCCGCCTCAGCACCGCGCGGTTGAAGCTACCGTGGCCCATCGCCTGCTCGCCGCCTTGGCCGAGCGCGTGGCTTTCCATGTCCGCCTCTTCATGCGTGGAAAAATAAACCGCGTCTTCCTTGCTGAAGCCGTAGTGGGACGTCAAAGCTCGAAACCACTCGCCCGACCAGTGCGCGAGCGATTCCTCGAAAACGTGCAGCCCCCAGAGCTCCGCGATCGAGCCGTCGATAAAGACCTTGTGGCAAAAGTCGTTGATCGCGCGCGCCTCGGGCAGGTACGGCGCCTCCAGGACCTCCGCGCGCGAGAGCTTCATCGCCTCCGCGGTTTTCAGAAGCACGAGGACATGCCCCGGCGGCTTCGGCGAGATTAGCTCGTCGGCGATTTTCGCGCAGAACGGGCCGAGAAGATCGAAATTTTTGACGAAGAACGACAGATGCGCGTGGTACGAAAGCGCGTTCAGGGCATTCACTTCCAGCGAAAAGCGCCCCCAGTTTCTGAAGAACTGGCGGATCACGGGCATGGGGAGCTTCCCCGCCCTGAGCTCGCTCATGAACCGGCCGTTGTGAATCCTCTCCCGCCAGCGCGCGTACATGCTCTCGTAGAGGTAATCGACGTAGGCCTTGGCCTCGGCGGGCGCCATTTTTTCTCCTGGACGCGGCTCTTTCATCTCGTCACCTTTAGATCGATCGGCCGGAGATCAGCCCGTCTCCCCGGTTCGTGAACCCTTTGCTTCGGCTTTGCGACAGGCGGCGGAGGATCTCGGTCGAGCCGAAATTTCATCTCGACGGCGCGAAACCTATCAGCCGAACTCGGCGCTGTCAATAAACGCGCGCGCCGGCACGCCGTTCGTTGAACCGCGCGGAGCGCTGTGCGATGATCGGCGCAAAAAAAGGGACGGTCCCTTTTTCCAGGTGAAAAGACATGGCCTACTACAGGGACGTTAGAGAGTATCTGCAGGCGCTGGAGGGCGCCGGCAAGCTCATCCGCGTCAGCGCGCCGATCAACAAGGATACCGAGCTTCATCCGCTCGTGCGCCTGCAGTACCGCGGCCTGCCGGAGGCGGAGCGCAAAGCTTTCCTCTTCGAGAACGTGACCGACGTCCGCGGGCGCAAATACGATATGCCGGTCGCGGTCGCCTGCTATGCCGGCAGCACGGATATCTACGCGCTGGGCATGCAGTGCGCCAAGGAAGAGATCTTCGACAAATGGACGCGCGCGCAAGCCCATCCCATCGAGCCGGTCGAGGTCGCTTCCGGCCCCTGCCAGGAGCGGATCATCACCGGCGATGAGCTGAAGCTTCGCGGGCTTGACCTGCTTCCGGTGCCGATCTCCACGCCGGGCTTCGATAACGGCCCCTACACGACCTCCTCTCACTTCGTCAGCCGCGACCCGGAGACCGGGCGCTACAACATGGGGAACTACCGCGGGCAGATCAAAGCGCCCGACCGCATCGGCTGCTTTGCCGGCAACTTCGCCGGCCTGCGCGCTCACTGGAACAAGTGCCGCGCGCTCAAGCGCCCGCTCGAGGTGGCGGTCGTGATCGGTGTGGCGCCCAACTTGTCGTACAGCGCGGTCGCGCGCGTGCCGCTGGAGACGAGCGAATACGCCGTCGCGGGCGCGATCGCCGGCTCTCCGGTCGAGCTCGTGAAATGCAAGACGGTGGACCTGCTTGTCCCGGCGCATTCTGAAATTGTGATCGAAGGCGTCATGCCCACCGACGAAACCGAGTGGGAAGGGCCGTTTGGCGAATTCCCGGGCTACATGGCGCACGAGGGGCTCGGCTTTTTCGTGAACGTCTCCTGCATCACGATGCGGCGCGATCCGATTTACGTCGCGTTTCTGAGCCAGTTTCCGCCGAGCGAGAGCAGCAAGCTTCGCGGTGTGGCGACCGAAGGCGTCGTGCTGAAGCGCCTCGGGGCGGCGGGGCTCGACAATGTCTTGGACGTCGCCATGCACGAGAGCAGCGGCAGCTGGGCCTATCTCGTCGTAAAGATCAAAAAGCGCTCGCCTGAAGACTTCGAGCGCGTTATCGGCGCGCTCCGGCTCGGAGCCGACGTGGGCAAAGTTTTGGTCGTCGTTGACGAAGATATCGACGCGCGCGATCCGGACTCGGTGAACTGGGCGATCTCGTTTCGCGTCCAGCCGCACCGCGACGTGAGGATCGTCGATAGCCAGACCATGGGGCTCGATCCCTCGGTCGTGCCGCCCGAGGAGTGGGCGGACTCCCGCGGCGCGGTCGTCAAAGAGACTCGCTCGAGCGTTCTCTGTATCGACGCGACGCGACCGTGGCCCTATAAGCCGATCTCGCTCCCGCGGCGCGAGTTCATGGAAGCGGCGCTCGACATCTGGCGGCGGCTCAAGCTCCCGCCGCTTGCGCTCAAAGAGCCGTGGTTCGGCTACGAGCTCGGCTACTGGTCCGAGCGCAATCGCGAGGAGGCGGAGCTTGCGCTTCAGGGGAAACACTTTGAGATCGGCCGGCGCGCGGCGGCTGAAAGAAAGCGGATCTGAGCGACCCGCGAGTTATTTTGTCCGATGCGGCTGTGGCGCGATTGTCAGCGCTGGCAAGAAAAAATCGCACGATGGGCGGAGGGGCGCTTGCGCCGGCACCCGTCGCGTTTCTCGCGGTGGGTTTCGCGGACCGCTCAACCCACCCCTACGCTCCGCGCGAATCAAAAACCAAGCCTGTAGGATGGGTTGAGGCGCGTTTGCGCCGGCACCCATCGCGCCGCCTCCGGCGGTGGGTTTCGCCGAGCTCAACCCACCCTACGCTTTTACGTTCGGCTGGGTGTTGTCCTCCATCAGCTCGGCGATATCGTTGAGCGTATCGGCGATTTTGCCGTCGATTCCCGTCCATCCGCCTGGAAGGCGCGCCGAAAAATCGCCGCTTTTTATCGCGGTCAGGACCTGGAGCAGCACGCGCTTGTCCAGGCTTTCCCCGGTGGTTGTTACGGGCATAATCTTTCCCATGCTTCCCTCGCCTCGGATGTAAAGTTCGCGCTTGAGCTGGAGAAGTTTAAGACGCCGCTTGGCGGCCAAGACAACGCTACAGCCACATACCATTTGCCGACTGATTGTCAATATGGTTTTGGATTTTTGTAATCCGCGACCGATTTGATTACCTTGTATGTCTCATGGAGCTGGCGCAGGCACGAAGGCGTTTGCCGGTTCTCGGCCTGCTACTCCTGTGCTCCTGCACCGTGCCCGTGGTTGGTCGCAACTCTGAAGATAAGGTCCTGCGGGAGGCGTTGTCGCTCGCCCGGGAAGTCAAAGCGTTTGAAAAGACGCTCGCGATCGAGCCGACCGAAGCGCTGGCGCGGGATGGCCGCGGTAGCCTGCGGCCAAAGTCGATGCTCTGGATCTGGCTCCAGAAGCTCGGCACGATCGCAACCCGCGGCCCGGTCGACGTCCACATCGGCATCAAGTTCGCCCTTCCCCAAGACCAGGTGCCGCTCGATCGCATCTACCACGCTCCGGGCTATAGCCAGTACGTCAGGCGGGGAAACCAGTTCGGCGACAAAGAAGCGCTGATCACGCTGGATTTCGCCAGAGAGAGCACGGCGCGCAAAGTCACGGTGATCGTTCACGAGGACCTTCACGACGACAGAAATTTCGCCCTGCCGTGGGAGGAGGAAGAGGCGTTGATCACGCCGTTGGGGATGATCGTCGCGCTCAGGTTTCTCGAGAGCAGGTCCGACGAAGCCGCCGCCGCCGAAATGAAGCGCGCGATCGAGGAGGAGCGCCGGCTATCCCGCGAGCTTCTGGCGCTGATCGGCGAGGCGCTTCAAATCTTTGCAAGCGCGCCGTTGGACGAGGCAAGAAGAGCCGTTTTTCGCCGGCTCGACGCCTATCCGGCTTACAAACGCTACTACGATTCTCAGCTCAAGGATCAGGACGCCGAGCGGGCGCTGGAGGCAAAGCTAAGCCACGACCTTGCGTACTACAAGTACTTCGACCGCGTTGTCGCGCTTTCCGAGAAAATCGGCGAGCTAAAAGTTCTGATAGCCGAGCTTAAGAAAGCCCGGCCCGCAGGCGATGGGTCTGGTCTGGATGGGTTCTTAGCGGATCTGGAGGCGCGTTATCGCGGAAGATAGTGGACTGCGCCCGCGCGGACCGGGGCCGGGTCGTAGTCAGCCGAGCCGGCGGTCCTTTCTTGAGCGGCGCGTTCTTGGCGCCGTGACACGCTCTCTCGAAAGAACAACAGGCGCGCTTGCGCGCACGTCGCTCGCTTCGTCGCCCTACGACTTGGCCGCAAGCTGCTTTTTAATATTCTCGACGAACTCGTTCAGCATCTGGTCGGCCTTTTTGCGGATGATCGGCTGGCCAAACTCGCCGATCTTCCCGAGAATGCTCACGTCGGTCTCGACCAAAAGCTCGGTCTCGGAAGGCCCGAGCTCTTTAAGCTGCATCGAGGTTTTGCCCCTTACGGCCCCGGCCGCCATCCGATCGGCGGCCTCCGCCCTGAGCGCGGCCTTCCAGTTGTCCTTGTCTCTTTCTTCCAAAAAAATCTTTCCCGCGAGATTGAGGCCGATCGGCCCCACTCTGACTTTTAACACGCCCTCGTAGGTCGTGTCGTCGATCTTGTTTACGCTTTCCACTCCGGGAAGCGATTTGGCCACCTTGGGGACGTCCATCAAAAAGTCCCAGAGCGGCTCGCGCCCTACCGGAATCGTCGCTTTTTGCTGAAATTTCACTTTTTCTTTCCTCGCCTCGTGCTCGAAGTTTTCTTAGCGCCTTTTTTCGCCGCGGCCCTTAGCTTGCCCGCGGCTTTGACCAAAGCGCGCCCGACCGCTTTACTTACCGGGCGCGCGCTCCCCCGGGTCGCCGCCCCGCGCGCCGCGCTTATCGCCTGCTCCAGAGCGCGGCGCACGAACACGCCGACCATCTCCTTCTTGTACCATGCCGAGCCGCGAATGTCGCTGATCGGGTCGACCTCCCCTTTGGCCTTCTCGCCGGCTTCGCGCAGCGCTTCAGGCGTAATCGGCTGCCCGCGAAGCACGGCCTCCGCCTCCCTGGCTCGAATCGGCGTCACCCCGACGCTTCCCAGCCCGATGCGCACGTCCTCGATCACCTTCCTTGTTTTGTCCAGGCTCACCATCGCCGCGGCCGATACCGTCGCGTAGTCGTCGGCCGTTCTGGGAAGGAATTTTAAAAACGCGCCGCCGCTATTGGCCGGCTGCCTGGGAACAATGACCTCGGTGATGATCTCTTCAGGCCTTAAAACCGTCTCGTAGTAGTCTTTAAAGAACTCCTCGATGGGAATGACGCGACTCCCATCGGCCGAGGTGACCTTGACGCTTGCGTTGAGCGCGATCAGCGCCGGCGGCGGGTCCTGGTTGGGGTCGGCGTGCGCGAGCCCTCCGCCCACCGTGGCCATGTTTCTGATCCGGATCGTCGCAACCTGCCGGTAGGTATCGCTGAGCAGCGGGAAACGCCGCCTGGTCAAAAGGTTGGTTTCCAATTCGCGGTGCGTGACCAGGCTTCCGATCCTCAAGCCGCCGTCGTCGATTGCGATCTGATTTAGCCCTCTCAGCGAGCGCAGGCTGATCAGCGCCGCCGGCCGCACCAGGCGCTGCTTCATCATGATAATGAGGGCGGTGCCGCCGGCGACGAGCTTCCCCTCGCTCCCGTACTGCTTTAGGTTCGCGCAGACCTCTTTTAGGCTTCTCGGCTCGAGATACTCAAACGGTGTCATGGCTTATCTCGCTCTTCCAAACTGGTGCGCCTTTTGGATCGATTCGATGATCTTGTAGTAACCGGTACAGCGGCACAGGTTGCCCATCATCCACTCTTTGATCTCCTCCTCGGTCGGCTTGGGCTTCTCGTCGAGAAGCGCCTTCGCGGCTACCACCTGCCCCGGCGTGCAGATCCCGCACTGAAAGCCGCCGTACTGAATGAAACTTTTCTGCACCGGGTGAAGCTCGCCGTTTTTGGCAAGCCCCTCTACGGTGGTAATCTCGTGGCCGTCGGCAAAAACCGCCGGCGCCAGGCACGAGCTGACCATTTTGCCGTCCATCAGGACCGTGCATGCGCCGCACACCCCGACGCTACACCCTTCCTTCGTGCCGGTAAGCCCCAAATCGTAGCGCAAAAAATCGATGAGCAGCCGCTCCGTCGGCACCTCCATCGTGTGGCGCTTGCCGTTGACCTTTAACGTGATCCTTTTCCGCATCGCTTGGCCTCCCTTTGTTCGTGGCTCGTTGCTCGTGGTTCGTGGCTCGTGCTCGTGGCTCGCCTGTCTCCTGTCTCCTGAATTCTGTCTCCTGAATTCTGTCTCCCGTCCCCCGAATTCTGTCCCCTTATAAAAAGATTTGCTTGGAACTGCAAGGGAGAATTCGCGCCGGGCGGCGCCTTATCCCTCACTTCTAGCCCCTTGCCCGAATCTCTCCTTTCGATGCGCCTCGACAACGCGCAAAGCCGTGGCCGCAAGCTCCGCTGTGATCGCCAAATCCAGGTTCAGGTCTCGCGCCAGAGCCGCGGCGAGCGGGATATCTTTCTCGAAAACGTTCTGCCCCGCGCCCGGCATGGGAGCGGGCCTGGCTGGATCGAACACCTCCCGCCAGCGCTCCAGCATCGTGCCGGTATGCGTTTTCTGGAGCATCTCCAAGGCCGCGCGATAGTCGACGCCGGCCGCGTGCGCGAGCTCAGCCGCCTCGTACACGACCAGCGTCTCGGCTCCGGTAACGAGATTCTTGACGAGCTTGCCGACGTTGCCCATCGAGAGCGCGCCCATGTGGATCACGTCCTTGCCCATGCGCAGCAAATGGGGCCGCGCCCGTTCCACCAGATCCGGCGGGCCGCCGACCAGGAAGGTGATGTTCCCGCTCCTGGCGATCCGCGGCGAGCCGACCATGCAGGCGTCGATTACATGGACGCCTTTTTCCCGCGCCTGCTCGGCCACGGCGCGGGTCGTGCGCGGGTGGATCGTGCTGTGAAGCAAAACCAGAGTGCCGGCGCGCGCGCCGGCAAGCGCCCCATCGGGCCCGGTCATGCAAGCGAAAATGTCGCTGTCGGTGCGCACGACCACGTCGATAAGCGTCGCCGTCTCGGCTACTGCCCTGGAAGAGCGCGCGACCTCGGCGCCGAGCGAGCGCGCCCGCTCCAGAGCCGCCGAATCACAGTCGTAGGCCGCAACCGCGAGCCCGGCGGCGCGCAGGTGCTGCAAGAGAATCGTTCCCATCGTGCCGACGCCGATCATGCCGACCGTTTCCATAATCACCCTCGTGCGTGCGCCGCTGATTTGCGGTGAAACTATTTCATTCCTGGGCCCAGTGTCAATCAAGGTTTGCGATCGACGCGATGCCTTTCACCGGCTCGGGCCCGGAAATCGCGCTCCCACAATCGTCGATCCCCGACGCTCTTTGGGCGATCATGGAGGATCGTCCGACGCCGTGGTCGCGGCGTCGCGGACGAGGGTGCGATTTTTCGCTTTTAGTTTCTACCGGCGGCCGTCGCGATCCTCTGTCCTCGGTCCTCCGTTCTCGCTCCCCTTCCCGGTCGGCTCCATGTAAACGGTACGGATCGGGAAAGGTATGACGATACCCTCCTGGTGGTAGCGCGCCTGTAGCCGCTTGATAAACTCGTGTTTGATCAAGAAGTTATCCACAAATTCGCGGGCGCGTAGAATGACCGTGAAATTGATGCTGGAGTCGCCGAATGTATGGTATCGGATAAACGGCTCGAACGAGGGGACTGCTCCAGGAACCGTCTGCATAATTTCCTTCGCGACCTGGGAAGTGACCCGCTCCACTTTTTCCAAGTCGCTGCTGTAGTGAACGCCCACTTGCACGAGAACGGCGAGCTCGCGATCGGGCATGTCGTAGTTCGTGATAATGCTTTGGACCAGCTTACTGTTCGGCACGATGACCGTATTGTTGGGGAGCATCCGAATTCTCGTGCTGCGCCAGCCGATATGATCGACGTAACCCTCCTCGCCGGTTTCGATCCGCACGAATTGTCCCACCTCGATGAACCGATCGGCTTTGATGTAAAGCCCGGCAAAGAAATTGCCTAGAGTGTCTTGCAAGGCGATCGCGACCGCCAGGCTGCCGATTCCCAAGGTCGTCAGAATCGGGGTCAGCGAAACGCCGAGGTTATCCAAAATGATCATCCCGCCGACGGCGACAAAGACGATCTTGACCAGGATCTCGATCGGGCCGCGGATATTGCGCAACGGCTCGTAGCGGCTTTCGGCGTTGCGCAGGATCATCAGAACCGCCCGGGCCAGGAGAAAGATCGCGATCAGCAAGCCGCAAAAGACGAGAACGCTGTGCGCCGCGCGCAAGATTTTCGGCGGCAACGGCACGTTGTTGACGATCACGATCAGCAGGCCGATGATCAGCAGCGGAAAGAGGTAGCGCTCGATCATGCGGTAGAGCCGGCTGTCGAAATCCTCGCGCGCGCCCGTCAAAAGGCGCGCGACGATCCGCAGAATCACCAAGTTCACGACGAACGCCAAAATCAACGCCGCGACAAAAATCAGCGTCAGCACGACCCAGGGGTTCATCGGGATTTCGATGCCAAAAAACTCGGTCATGGATCATTCCTCCCCGCAGGATTTCCGAAGCGCCGTCCGGCGTCCAAGATCAAATCCGGGGTTCGTCTTTTGTGCAACGGCAAAATCCTCTGGACTTTATTCTTTCCTTTGCTAGCCTCTAGATAGTGCCGTCCGAGCTCGAGTCGCCACAGAGCGCCAACGAAGGGCGTCGCCGGGTCGTCATCGAAAGCGTCACACCCGAGATCGACGGTGGTCGTTTCGCCATCAAGCGCACCGCCGGCGAAAAGGTGATCGTCGAGGCGGACATCTTCGCGGACGGGCACGACGAGCTTTCCTCCGTTCTTCTTTACAGGCGGGAAACGGATCGCGACTGGAACGCCGCTCCGATGCGGCCGCTCGCCAACGATCGCTGGCGCGGCGAATTTCTCGTGGGCGAGCCGGGCCGGTACCGGTATACCTTGCAAGCTTGGGTCGACGAGTTCAAGTCCTGGCATCGCGGCCTGGAAAAGAAAGTCGCGGCGGGTCAGGACGTCGCGGTCGATCTTCTGATCGGCGCCAGGCTCGTCGAAAGCGCCGCCAAGCGCGCCGCGCTCGACGACGCCGCCCGCCTCGAGAGCCACGCGCGCGCGTTACGCTCGGCCGCCGCCGGCAAAACGCCGCTGATCGCGGCGGACCTGCCGGAGTTGATGGAACGTTACCCGGACAAAACGTTCGCCGTCGTCTATCCGAAGGAGCTGCCGCTCGTGGTGGACGACGCCCGGGCGCGTTTCGGCGCGTGGTACGAGCTCTTTCCGCGCTCTTGCGCCCCCGCGCCCGGCCGACACGGCACGTTCGACGATTGCGCGGCGCGGCTCCCGTACATCGCCGAAATGGGCTTCGACGTTCTTTACCTCCCGCCGATTCATCCGATCGGCCGCACCCACCGCAAGGGCAAGAACAACGCCACGGTCGCCGGCCCGCAAGATCCGGGAAGCCCATGGGCGATCGGCGCGGCGGAAGGCGGCCACAAATCGATTCACCCGCAGCTGGGAACGCTTGCAGATTTTCGGCGGCTCGTGGCCGAAGCGCGCAAGTTCGGGATCGAGATCGCGCTCGATATCGCCTTTCAGTGCACGCCCGACCATCCCTACGTGCGCGAGCACCCGGAATGGTTCCGCTACCGGCCCGACGGAAGCGTCCAGTACGCCGAAAATCCGCCCAAAAAGTACGAGGACATCTACCCGCTGAACTTTGACACGCCCGCCTGGCGCGAGCTTTGGGAGGAGCTGCGCTCGATCGTGCTGTTTTGGCTCGAGCAAGGCGTGCGCATCTTCCGCGTCGATAACCCACACACCAAGCCGTTCGCGTTTTGGGAATGGCTGATCGCGAGCGTCAAAAAGAAAGAGCCGCGCGCCATCTTTCTGTCGGAGGCTTTTACCCGGCCCAAGGTGATGTACCGGCTCGCCAAGCTCGGCTTTACGCAGTCGTACACGTACTTCGCCTGGCGCAACACCAAGTCGGAGCTCACCGACTACTTTACCGAGCTCACGCAGACCGAAGTGCGCGAGTTCTTTCGCCCGAGCCTGTGGCCGAACACGCCGGACATTCTGACCGAGTATCTTCAGTTCGGCGGCCGGCCGGCGTTCATGGCGCGCCTCGTTCTGGCGGCGACCTTGGGCGCGAACTACGGCATCTACGGCCCCGCCTTCGAGCTGTGCGTGAACCGGCCGCGCGAGGCGGGAAGCGAAGAGTATCTCGATTCGGAAAAATACGAGATCAAGCACTGGGAGCTCGACCGCCCCGAGAGCCTGCGCCACCTGATCGCGCGCGTGAACCGCATCCGGCGCGAAAACGGCGCGCTGCAACACGACGCAAGCCTCCGCTTTCATCCCGTGAGCAACGATCAGCTCCTCTGCTACAGCAAGCACACCGAAGACCTGAGCAATGTGATTCTCACGGTCGTCAACCTCGATCCCTATCACACCCAGTCCGGTTGGGTGGATGTCGCGCTCGAGCCCCTTCGGCTCGATGCCCAACAGCCCTACCAGGTGCACGATCTTTTGACCGACGCCCGCTACATCTGGCAGGGATCGCGCAACTACGTCGAGCTCAATCCGCAGGCGGTCCCCGCCCACATCTTCCGCGTGTTGCGGCGCACGCACCGCGAGCAGGATTTCGACTACTTTATGTAGCTGGACTTTACCGCAGCGGCATGCGCGACGCCAAAAAAAAGGCTCCAACGTTGCTCGACGCCGATCCGCTCTGGTACCGCGACGCGATCATCTACGAGCTGCACGTGCGCGCGTTCTGCGACAGCAACGGCGACGGTATCGGCGATTTCGTCGGGCTCACGCAGAAGCTCGACTACCTTCAGGACCTGGGGATCACCGCGGTCTGGCTCCTCCCGTTCTATCCTTCCCCGCAGCGCGACGACGGCTACGACATTTCCGACTACACCGCCGTCCACCCGCACTACGGGACCCTGCAGGACTTCAAGACCTTCCTCCGCGAAGCGCACGCGCGCGGCATCCGCGTGATCACCGAGCTCGTCCTCAACCACACCTCCGATCAGCACCCCTGGTTCCAGCGCGCGCGGCGCGCCAAGCCCGGGACGAGCGCGCGCAACTTTTACGTGTGGAGCGACACCCCGGAGAAGTACCCCGAGGCGCGCATCATCTTTAAAGATTTCGAGTCGTCGAACTGGTCGTGGGACCCGGTCGCCAAAGCCTATTACTGGCACCGCTTCTACTCCCACCAGCCGGACTTGAACTTCGATCATCCCGAGGTGCGAAAGGGCATCCTGAACGCGCTCGATTTCTGGCTCGACATGGGCGTCGACGGGCTGCGGCTCGACGCCGTCCCTTATCTGTACGAGCGCGAAGGAACGATCTGCGAGAATCTCCCCGAGACGCACGAGTTTCTGCGCGAGCTCAGGCGCCACGTCGACCGGAACTACAGCTACCGCATGCTCCTGGCCGAGGCCAACCAGTGGCCGGAAGACGCGGCGGCCTATTTCGGGCGCGGCGACGAATGCCACATGGCTTTTCATTTTCCGGTCATGCCGCGGCTGTTCATGGCGATCTACATGGAAGATCACTACCCGATCATCGACATCATGGACCAGACGCCGCAGATCCCGGAGACGTGCCAGTGGGCGGTCTTCTTGCGCAACCACGATGAGCTCACGCTCGAGATGGTGACCGACGAAGACCGCGACTACATGTACAAGGTCTACGCGCGCGATCCCCAGGCGCGCATCAATCTGGGCATCCGCCGGCGCCTGGCGCCGCTTTTGGGCAACAACCGGCGCAAGATCGAGTTGATGAACAGCCTGCTTTTCTCTTTGCCGGGGACGCCGATCATCTATTACGGCGACGAGATCGGCATGGGCGACAACATCTATCTCGGCGACCGCAACGGCGTGCGCACGCCGATGCAGTGGAGCGCCGACCGTAACGCCGGCTTTTCGCGCGCCAACCCGCAGCGGCTCTATCTCCCCGTCAACATCGACCCGGAGTACCACTACGAGGCCGTCAACGTCGAGGCGCAGCAGTATAACCAGCACTCGATCCTCTGGTGGATGAAGCGGCTGATCCAGCTGCGCAAGCGCCACCGCGCGTTCGGCCGCGGCGCGATCGAGTTCATCGTCCCCGATAACCGGAAGATTTTAGTTTTTATCCGCCGCTACCAGGACGAGTCGATCCTCGTCGTCGTCAACCTTTCCCGCTTTGTCCAGTTCGTCGAGCTGGACCTCTCGTCGCTCAAGGGCACGGTGCCGGTCGAGATGATCGGCCAGATCCGCTTTCCCCCGATCGGCGAGCTGCCGTACTTCATCACGCTCGGCCCCCACTCGTTCTACTGGTTCAAGCTCGAGACGCCCGCGGTGCTGGAAGTCACGGCCAAAAAAGAGCCCGAGCTGCCGGCGCTCGAGGTCTACGGCTCGTGGGAAGAAGCCGTGCGCGGCAACGCGAAAAGCGCGTTGGAAAAGATCCTGCCAGCGTACCTTCCGTCTTGCCGCTGGTTCGGCGGCAAGGCGCACGCGATCCGCTCCGCAAAGATCACCGGCGCGATTCCGCTCCCGTACGACTCCGCGAGCGCACAGCTGGCGTTCGTGGAAGTGCAATATCAGGGACGGCCGCAGGAGACCTACATCCTGCCCCTGGGTTTTGCCGCGGGCGAGCGCGCGGCCGAGATTCGCCAGGCGCACGCCGGCGCCGTTGTGGCCGAAGTTCGCGCCCGCCGCGCGGACGGCGGCGAAGCGGGCATTCTCTACGACGCCGTGGTGGACAGCGCGTTCTGCAAGGCGCTCCTGGCGGCGATCGTCCGGCGGCGAAGCTTCAAAAGCGATCTCGGCACCGTTGTGGCTTGGCCGTCCAGGGCGCTCAAGTCGCTGCCGGCGCCGACGACGCTGGAGCCGGCGCTCATGAAGCGCGAGCAGAGCAACACTTCGGTGGTGTTTGGCGATCAGTGGATTCTCAAAATTTTTCGCCGCGCGCAGGATGGCGTCAATCCCGACCTCGAGATCGGCCGCTTCATAACGGAGCGCACGTCGTTTCGCAACATCCCGCTGCTCGGCGGCGCGCTCGAGCTAAGGCGCGCCCAGGGCGAGCCGGTGACGCTCGGGATTCTCCAGAGCCTGGTCCCCAACGTCGGCGACGCGTGGGGCTACACTTTGGACAATCTCGGTCGCTATTTCGACGACGTGCTGGCGCTGCCGCAGGACGCGCCGCCCGATTTCCCGCACCGCCACTTGCTTGCGCTGAGCGACGAGGACCTCCCGCCGCTCGCGCGCCACACGATCGGCTCTTACCTGGCGTCGGCCGAGCTGCTCGGACAGCGAACCGCCGAGCTCCACGGCGCGCTCGCTTCCGACGGCGAAGCGGCCTTTACCCCGGAGCCGTTTACGTCTTTTTACCGCCGCTCGCTCTACCAGAGCATGCGCTCGCTTGCGAACCAGGCGCTCACGCTTCTCGCCAGAAGGGTCAAAAGCCTGCCCGAGGAGGCGCGCGCCGGCGCCGAAAGAGTTTTGGCCGCGCAAAAACAGATTCTCGATCGCCTGCAGGTGATTCGCGATCGGAAGATCAGCGCGCTTCGCATCCGCTGCCACGGCGACTTTCACCTGGGGCAGGTTCTTTATACCGGAAAAGATTTCGTGATCATCGATTTCGAGGGCGAGCCCGCCCGCCCGATCAGCGAGCGGCGGCTCAAGCGCTCGCCGGTAGCCGACGTGGCCGGCATGTTGCGCTCTTTCAGCTACGCCACGGCGGCCAAGCTCCGCGGCGCGCAAATTCGCGCGGAGGACCGGCCGCGGCTCATGGCGTGGGCGCGGTTTTGGAGTCTGTGGGTTTCGGCCGCGTTCTTGAGGGCCTACCTCCAGGTGGCGCGGCGGTGGCACTTCCTGCCGGCCTCGCGCGACGAGCTGGCCATCCTTCTGGACGTTCACCTGCTGGAAAAGGCCGTTTACGAGCTGGGCTACGAGCTGAACAACCGGCCGGACTGGGTCACGGTGCCGATTCAGGGGATTCTCGAACAGCTCGAAGCCCCGGGATGATTTGAGGGGTGGCCCTCGGGTCGGTGAGAAGTGAGGAGTAAGGACCCGGGCCCAACGAGCACGAGCCACGAGCACGAACCACGACCCCGTTTCCACGGAGAAAAATCCGTGGCCCAATTGAAGCAGAGAGCTCCTCTTTGGGGAGAGAGATGATTCTGCGGGAGAAATTGCAAAGGGGACTGTCCCCTTTAGAGACGGCGACGCGATGAACGATAACTCCTTGACGGCGCTTCGGCGCCTGGCGCGCCTGTACAGCGTGAGAACGCAGTACTACGACATCTTCGGCCGACTGCGCGAGCCGAGCCCCGACAGCTTGCTCAAAATCCTGCAAAGCCTGGGCGCGCCGGTGGCCAAGCTCGGCGACGCGGCCTCAGCGCTGCGGGAGCGCCGCCGGGCGCTGTGGAGGCGCTGCCTCGACAAGGTCATCGTCGCCTGGGACGGCAGGCTCCCGCCGCTCAGGCTTCGGCTTCCGGCCAAGCTCGACCTCGAGGCGGCCAACTACGAAATCGAGCTCGAGTCGGGAGAGCGCCGCGGCGGCTCGGCGCCAATCGACCGGGATAGCGCGATCCGCGAGGTGGCTGGCGAGCGCTACGCGCGCGCCGCCTTGACGCTCCGCGAGCAGCTTCCCCTCGGATACCATCGGTTGCGCGTTGCCGTCGAGCGCTCCGACCTGGAAGCTTTCATCGTTGCCGCTCCCGCGCGCGCCTACGAAGAACGGGCGAGCGGGCGCTCCTGGGGAGTTTTCGCCCCGCTTTACGCGCTGCACCGCGGCGATAGCTGGGGTGCCGGCAACTATTCCGACATGGGAAGGCTCCTCGACTGGGTGGAGGGGCTCGGTGGGCGTGCGGTCGGGACGCTGCCGCTTTTGCCCACCTTTTTGGACGAGCCGGCAGATCCCAGCCCGTACGCGCCCGTGAGCCGGCTCTATTGGAACGAGTTTTACATCGACCCGACGCGCGTGCAGGAGTTTGATAAATGCCCGCTGGCGCGAGCGCTCGCCAACTCCCCCGCTTACCAAGCCGCGCTCGGCGCGTTTCGTTCCTCGCCGCTGGTCGACTACGAACAGGAGATGGCGGCGAAGCGGCAGCTCATCGAGGCGATGCTCCACTGCCTGTTTACCGATTTTGGCGCCCGCCGGGCCGCTTTCGAGCGCTTCGTCAAGGACAATCCCGCGCTTGCGGACTATGCGCGCTTTCGCGCCATGACCGAAACTCAACGCCAGCCCTGGCGCGCCTGGGGCGAGCGCCAGCGCGACGGCACGCTTGGGCCGGGCGATTACCGCGAGGACGCGTACAAGTATCACCTCTACGCTCAATGGCTCGCGCACGAGCAGATGCAGGAGCTGGGAGAAAAGGCGCGCGGCGGCGGCAGCGGGCTCTATCTGGACTTTCCCTTGGGAGTGCACGGCAACGGCTACGACGCCTGGCGGCACCGGAGCGCGTTCGCGCTTAACGTCAACGGCGGCGCGCCGCCCGACGCTTTCTTCACCAAAGGGCAGGACTGGGGCTTTCCGCCGTTTCATCCCGACGGCCTGCGCGATCAATCCTATCGCTACTATATCGATTCGCTGCGCCATCACATGAAATACGCCGTGCTCCTGCGCATCGATCATGTGATGGGCCTGCACCGGCTGTTTTGGGTGCCGCACGGCTTCGGCCCGGCGCAAGGGACTTACGTCCACTATCGCGCCGACGAGCTGTACGCGATTCTGAATTTGGAATCCCACCGTCACAAGACCGCAGTGGTCGGCGAGAATCTGGGAACCGTGCCTCCTTCGGTCAACGAAGCGCTGAACCGGCGCGGCTTTCGCGGCATGTACGTCGGCCAGTTCTGCGTCAACCCCGACCCGGCGCGCGCCCTCGAAGAGCCGAGCGCCGCCATGGTCGCGAGCCTCAACACTCACGACACGCCGACGTTCGCCGCGTTCTGGCGCGGGCTCGATATTCGCGATCGCGAGGAGCTCGGGTTGCTCACCGCCGCCGAAAGCCTCACGGAGCAGGAGACGCGCGGCCGGATGCGCGACGCGCTGGTGTCTTTTCTAAAGCAGAACCGCTGGCTTTCCGAAGACACGCAAGACGCGGCGGCGGTGTTGCGCGCGTGGCTCGCGCACCTGGCGGCGGGGCCGGCCGAGTTCGTTCTTGTCACGCTGGAAGATCTTTGGCTCGAAGAAAGGCCGCAAAATACGCCCGGCACGTGGAAAGAGCGCCCGAACTGGCGGCGCAAGTTAAGCCGCCCGTTCGAGCGCTTTTCCGCCGATCCGGAAGTGCTGGAAACGTTACGGTTGATCGATCGGCTGAGGAGGGAGTGAGGACAACGAGTGAGGAGTAAGGATGAAACAAGCTCGCGCGACGATACCGGAAGTGACGCTTTTGACCGATAACGATCTTTACCTTTTCAACGAAGGCAGCCACTTCAAGCTCTATGAGAAACTCGGCGCCCATCCGCTCACCGTGGACGGAGACGCGGGCGTTTACTTCGCCGTGTGGGCGCCCGACGCGGAGAGCGTATCGGTGATCGGCGATTTTAACGGTTGGAACAAGTCGAGCCACCCGCTTTACCCGCGCGCGCAGTCCGGCATCTGGGAAGGCTTTATCGCGGGGATCGGCAAAGGAACCCTCTACAAGTACCACATCGCGTCGCGCTTTCACGGCTACCGCGTGGACAAGAGCGACCCGTTCTCGATTTTCAACGAAACGCCTCCCAAGACGGCGTCCATCGTGTGGGACCTCGATTACGCCTGGCAGGACGGCAAGTGGATGGCGGAGCGCAAGAGCCACAACGGCCTGGACCGGCCGATTTCCATCTATGAGATGCACCTGGGATCCTGGCGGCGGGTGTTCGAGCAGGCGAACCGCTCGCTCTCTTATCGCGAGCTGGCGGAGCAGCTTCCCCCTTATTTGGCCGATCTCGGCTTCACGCACGTGGAGTTTCTCCCCGTCATGGATCACCCGTTTTTCGGCTCCTGGGGCTATCAAATCACCGGCTACTTCGCGCCGTCCGGAAATTACGGCACGCCACAGGATCTGATGGCGCTCATCGACGCGCTCCACCAGCGCGGCATCGGCGTCATCTTGGACTGGGTCCCTTCGCACTTTCCGACCGACGAGCACGGTCTCGGCTATTTCGACGGCACGCACCTCTTCGAGCATGCCGACCCGCGCCAGGGACTGCACCGGGAGTGGAACAGCTTTATTTTCAATTACGGGCGCAACGAGGTTCAGAGCTTTCTCATCAGCAACGCCCTGTTCTGGCTCGATCGCTATCACGCCGACGGGCTTCGCGTCGACGCCGTCGCCTCGATGCTCTATCTCGACTACGCGCGGCGCGAAGGGGAGTGGATTCCCAACCGCTTCGGCGGCCGCGAGAATCTCGAGGCGATCGCGTTTCTTCGCCGGCTCAACGAGGTGGTCTATCTCAACTTTCCCGACGTGCAGACGATCGCCGAGGAGTCGACGGCGTGGCCGATGGTTTCCCGCCCGACCTATCTGGGCGGGCTCGGCTTCGGCCTCAAGTGGGACATGGGCTGGATGCACGACACGCTGGAGTACATGTCTCTCGATCCGATCCACCGCAAGTACCACCACGACAAGCTCACCTTCCGCATGCTCTACGCCTTTCACGAAAATTTCGTTCTGCCGCTCTCGCACGACGAGGTCGTCTACGGCAAGGGATCGCTTTTGCGCAAGATGCCGGGAGACGACTGGCAGAAGTTTGCGAATTTGCGGGTGCTGTTCGGCTACATGTTCGCGCAGCCGGCGAAAAAGCTCATCTTCATGGGCGGCGAGTTCGCGCAATGGGATGAATGGACGCACGACCGGAGCCTGCAGTGGGAGCTTTTGGATTGTCCGCCGCATGCCGGCGTGCAAAAGTGGTTGCGGGACCTGAACCGCGTCTACCGCAGCGAGGCGGCGCTTCACGAGCGCGACTGCGAGCCCGCCGGCTTCGAATGGATCGACTGTAACGACAGCGAGTCGAGCGCGATCACCTTGATCCGCAAGGCCAAGTCGAGTCCCGAGATCATTTTGGTCGCCTGCAATTTCACTCCCGTCGTGCGCCACAACTATCGCGTGGGCGCGCCGTTGGGCGGCTTTTGGCGCGAGCTTCTCAACAGCGACAGCCGCGATTACGGCGGGAGCGGCCAGGGGAACTTCGGCGGCGTGGAAGCGGCGCCGGTCGGCCTTCACGGACGGCCGTGCTCGTTGACGTTGACTTTACCGCCTCTGGCTGCGCTATTCTTTAAGAGCCCGGGCGCTTGACGAGAAAAGCGGCGCGCTGGCGTGGGTCAAAAACGGCGTGGCAAACTCATGGGGGATTGGACAACGGGTTTCGCTCCCGGATGGCTTCGCCGCTTTAGTCCTCCATTGGCTCGTTTCGATTTATGATTGAGATTCTCGGGATCGTTCTTGCGGGAGGCCGGGGCGAGCGCCTCTACCCGCTCACAAAGGACCGCGCCAAGCCGGCGGTCCCTTTCGGCGGCAAATACCGGATCATCGATTTTGTTCTTTCCAATTTCGTCAACTCGGGGATCTTTTCGATTTACGTTCTCACGCAGTTCAAGTCTCAATCCTTGATCGAGCATCTGGACCAGGGCTGGCGGTTGTCCGATTTTCTCCAGGATCGCTTCATCACGGCGGTTCCCGCGCAGATGCGCGTGGGCGACGAGTGGTATCAGGGAACCGCGGATTCGGTCTACCAGAATCTCTACCTCATCGAGCGCCACCATCCGGAGCTGGTCGCCGTCTTCGGCGCCGACCACATTTACCGAATGAACATCAGGCAGATGATCGATGAGCACCGCGCCAAAGACGCGCACGTGACGGTGGCCGTCCTTCCCGTCCCGCGCGAGGAGGGCGTTCATTTCGGGGTCATTCAGGTCGATTCCGACTGGCGCATCGTCGGGTTTGAAGAAAAGCCAAGCGACCCCAAACCGATCCCGCAGGAGCCGGACTACGCTCTGATTTCGATGGGCAACTATCTTTTCAACACGGACGTGCTCACCCGCGCGCTTACCGCCGATGCGGCAAAGCCCGACAGCCGGCACGATTTCGGTTACAACATCCTGCCCTCGCTGATCACCAAACGAAAAGTGTTCGCTTACGACTTTCGCAAAAACCGCATCCCCCTGCCGCTCAAGAAGGAGGAAGCGAGTTACTGGCGCGACGTCGGCAATATCGAGACTTACTACCAGGTCAACATGGACCTGAGAAACGTCGATCCCGCGTTTAATTTATACAACCAGCGATGGCCGATCCGCACGGTCGGCTACGGCGACCCGCCGGCGAAGTTCGTCTTCGACGAGGAGGGCAGGCGCGGCAGCGCGGTCAACTCGATCGTCGGCGAAGGAACGATCATCAGCGGAAGCCTCGTGCGCGGCTCGGTCATCGGCCGCAATGTCAGGATTCACAGCTACTGTCTCATCGAAGACTCGATCCTGCTCGACTGGGTGGAGATCGGCAGGGGATGCCGGATCCGGCGCACGATCATCGACAAGAACAACATCATCCCGCCCGGGACCGAAATCGGCTACAATCTCGAGCGGGACCGCCAGAGATACTTCGTCTCCGAGGGCGACATCGTCGTGATCCCGCGCGCCCAGCCAAAGGCGACGTGGATGCTGCAGACGCCGTAGGTCGTTGCAATTGCGCCCGTAGCCCGTAGGGTGGGTTGAGCGAAGCGAAACCCACCATCCGAGTCTCACCGTCCAAGCCTTAAGAAGAGTCGCGGGCACCGGCCCGGCTAGGCAGGCGAATCCTGACTTTACGGCGCGCTCGAAGGGGTAACCGCGGCCAGCATCTTCTCGAGATCGTCGAAATTGATCGGCTTTGTGACGTACGCGTCGAAGCCCGCCTCACGGGCGCGGCGCTGATACTCGTCTTGGCCGTACCCGCTCAACGCGATCAGGTACGCGTTGAGGCCGGCCTCCTGGCGCAACGCCTGGGCGACCGCGTAGCCGTTCATCTCCGGCAACCCGATGTCGCACAGCACGACTTCGGGCCGAAAGCGCCGCGCCGCCTCGACGCCGTCTTTTCCATTGTGCGCCACCTCGACGGTGTGTCCCAGCGTTTCCAGGAGCATCTCGGTGCTTTTTGCGGCCACCGAGTTGTCTTCGATGATAAGGATCCGCCACGGGCGCGAAGCGCCTGCCGCCGCGGCGACAAGGTCCCGTCTTGCCAAAGCCGCGCCGATCGGAAGCTCAACGGAAATCTCCGCGCCGCGGCCCGGCCCCGCGCTCTCGGCCTGCACTTTCCCGCCGTGAAGCTCGATGAGACCCTTGACCAGCGCGAGCCCAAGGCCCAAGCCGCCCCGGCTCCGATCCATGCTTCGGTCGGCCTGGCTGAAGGGCTCGAACACGCGATCCAAAAACTCGCGCTCCATGCCGACCCCGGTATCGCGCACCGTGAGGCGCGCGACTCCTGCGCGCTCCTCCAGGCGCACCGCGACCGATCCTCCCGCGTCCGTGAACTTGCCCGCGTTGTGAAGTAAGTTTCCAACCACTTGCGCCAGCCGCGCGCTATCGCCGACGAGCCGCACCGGCCGTTCGGGCACATCGACGACCAGCCGAAGCCGGCTCTGCGCAAAAAATTCGCCCAGGTCGGCTGCGGTTTCGCGCACGATCTGGGCGAGATCGCACGGCTCTTTTTTCAGCCGGATCTGACCGCGGGTGATGCGGGCCACATCGAGAAGATCGTCGAGCAGCCGCTTCATGTGGTCGACCTGCCGCTCGATGATGCCGTAGAGCTCGCGCCGTTTGCTTTCCTCCGCGGCCTTGAGCTGCAGCACCTGCACGGCGGTGTTGATGACGGCCAGAGGGTTTCTGAGCTCGTGGCCGAGCATCGCCAGAAATTCATCTTTGCGCCGGTCGGCCTCGCGCAGCGCCTCCGTCGCGACGCGCGCGTCGTGCACGTCATAGCTGCAGCCGCTGTAGCCGAGGAATTCCCCTGCCGCCGTGAAGCGCGGCATGGCGACGGAGTGCATCCAGCGGTATTCGCCATCGTGGCGCCGAAAGCGACACTCGGCCGCGAAGGGAGCCCTCCGCTCCAGACATTCCCTGTAGGCTTCCGTGTAGCGGTCGCGGTCTTCGGGATGGACGTAGCGCGTCCAGCCGTAGCCGCCGACCTCCGCCGCATCGCAGAGCCCGAGATAGTCCAGGTAGGCGCGGTTCACGAAAATGCATCCGTCGGCGTCGTTGAGCCACATCAGCACCGGAGCGCTGTCGGCGATCGTGCGAAAGCGCGCTTCCGATTCGCGCAGCGCCTCATCGGCCCTCCTCCGCTCCAGGCCGAAGGAGAGCTGGCGCGCGATCGTCATGCTGAGCTCGATCTCCTCCGCATCGAAAACGTGCGGCGCATTGTAATAGGTCATGAGCTTCCCGGCGAGCCTGCCGTTCGCGACCAGCGGAATAAACGCCAGCGCGCCGATGCCTTCGCGGAGCACGGCCGCTTTTACGGCGCCGTCGAGATCGGCCGCGGCAACGTCGGCAATCGGCACCGGCCGGGGGTCGGGATCGTCGGCTTTCCAGGGAGAATGCCCCTCGACGGATTTGCGATATTCCTCCGACAAGCCGCGCCACGCCGCGAAGCGCATGAAGCCTGAGTCGTCGCGGACGAGAATCGCCGCGCGGTCGCAACAAACAGCGGCCAAGATCGCCTCCAGCGCCGCCCGATAGATCTCCTGCGACGACTCCGCGCGGGAGCGCTGCTCGACAAACCGGTACAGCGCTCCTTGCTGCCGGAGCGCGTGCGCGAGCTTTTGCTCCGCGCGCTTGCGCTCCATGAACTGGCCAATCTGGCCGCCGATGCTGCCGAACATCGCGATCAGCGCGTCGTCAGGCTCGCGAATCTCGCGGCTGAAAAACTCCATCACGCCGAGAAGCTTTCCGCCGAATAGAATCGGAAAGCCAAACCCGGCGTGAAGCCCGGCTTTGACCGCGACGGGCGCGCGCGGGAAATTGCCGTCCCGCGTGACGTCGGGTATCCAGGCCGGCTGCGCGCTCGTCCAGATCCGCCCCGGCAACCCGACGCCCGGGGGAAACGTGCATTCCCGGCATGCGCCCAGAAACTCGTCGATCCCGCCCGCGGACGGATCGTTCCACACCGTGAGGCAGCTCAACCGCGTTCCGTCCGCGTCGGGCACCCAAAGGGCGCCTACCTCCCACCCCAGTGTCTCACAGATCGTCTTGAGAATCCGCGGCGCCGCGGCGCCGAGCTCCGGTGATTCGGCCAGTATCCGGGTGACCGCCAGATTAGCGGCGAGCCGGCGCTCCGCGCGCTTGTGCTCCGTCATGTCGCGCCGATAGATTCCGATGCCGCCGTCGGGCGTCGGCGAGATGTGGTCGTCGTACCATTCTCCGAGCGGGCTAAAATAAAACTCGCACGCGACCGGAACGCGCTCCTCCATCGCCCGCTTGAGCGAACGGTACCAGCGCGTGCCCACTTGCTCCGGAAAAACCTCCCACAGCACCTTCCCCAGAAGATCGCTTGCCTTAAGATTCAACCTGGCGAGGTCGCTTTCCGCTTTGCCGTTAAAGTAGGCGAATCTCCACTCCCGATCGAGCGCGCAGAAACTGTCGGACATGCTCTCGAGAATGTTGGTGACCTTCTCCCGCGCCGCCTCCGCCTCTTTTTGTCTCGCCTCGGCGACCACGCGCCGCTCGCGCTCCGATTCCGCCGAGCGCGCCGCCGCTCCCGCCCGCAATAAGCTTTCCTGCAAAAGTCCGATTTCGTACACCGCCGAGCTTCTCAAAAGGACGGGCTCGCCGCGCTGCAGCGAATCGGCGGATTGCGCGAGCTCCGCGATCGGCCGCGAAATGCGCTGGCTAAACCGAAGCGCGGCGATAAGCCCCACGAGAAGGAGGATCAATCCGCCGCCCGCCAAAAGCCGAATCGACCGGCCGGCCGTTTCATCGAGAACCGCCGCCGGCAAGCCCACCGCGGTCGTCCATCCCGTGAGCTTGGAGCGGCTGAACGCGTAGTAGAGCGGCGCTCCTTCTATGCGAACGCCTCTACCGAAACCTTCTTCGAGCCCCTGCGGCACTCCAAGCTTTGAAGGCCGCCCGACGGCGGCTTCGGGCGCGGTGTTCCGGCCGATGACGACTCCGCGCCTGTCGATAATGGTCGCGATCCAATCTGCGGGAAGCTGTTGCTCCGCGAGAAGACCGCTGAGCATCCGGGGAGATAGCGCCATCTCCAGAACGTAAAGGACCTTGCCCCGTCTGATCACCGGAACCCCGATGGTCAGGGTTGGCTCCTGGGTACTGATGGCGACAAACATGTCGGACACCGCGGGCCGCGCGCTGGAGAAAACTTCCCTTACGGGCTCCGCGCCGCCGAAAGCCAAGACGGGATAGCGCGGGTCCCCGCCCGGCGCTTGCGCTTGGAGAAAAAGGTTGGGCAAGCGCTCTCCGAATCTCCTTCCCGTATTGACGAGCTGCTGGCCTGACCGATCGAAGAGCACGATCCGCGATCCTTTCGGCTGCAGCGAAGCCGCGTCGGCGCACAGCTCGTGAAAAGGCTTGAAGTCCTCCGTGTCCAGGTAATTGGATGCGGCGAGGGTCTCGAGCACGGCGCGCGCCGCGCGCACCTCCCGATCGACGGCGATCGAGAGCGCGCGCGCCGTGTCGCGTAATCCGCGATCGACGGCCGCGCGATGAACCCGAACATCGCGCCATACGAGAACGCCGGCAAAGACGCCGAGCGGCAAGGTCGCCGCCAGGACGAGGAGAATGAGATAGCCTTTGAGCTTCAGCCGCTGCGTTCTAAGCTGCTGGAGGATTTTAGCTTTCGGCATAGAAACTCAAACTGCCGAGCTTAACCGCCGGGTAAGAACGGCGAGGTGAGTGATGGTCCCGAGCTAGTCCGAAACCACGAGTAACATCACAACCCTCGCGCCGTGTCAACGGCTTTAGGGGACGTTTCGCCGAAGCATCAGCGCGCGGCCAAAAGCAGCCCTTTTCGCTGCAAAAACTCCCGCGCGACCTCCTTGGCCGGGCGCCTTTCGCCGTCGACCTTAAAGTTAAGCTCCCGCATTTCGACAACGGCAATGGTTCCCCCCAGACGCCGCAAGACGTCGCGCAGCCCGGGAAAACGCGCGAGCGCGTCGGCGCGCACCACCGGAGCGGCATCGTAGGGCGGAAAATAGTTGCGGTCGTCTTCGAGCTGAAAGAGATCGAGGCGCGCGATCAGGCCGTCGGTAGAGTTGCCCGCGATGAGATCGACCTCGCCTTCGGCCAGCGCCCGGTAGGTCAGCGACAGGTCCATCTCACGGACTTCTTTAAATTTTAGACCATACCTCGTTGTAAAACCGGTGAAACCGTCCGGTCGCGAGATAAAGTCCTGGCCAAATCCGGCGCGCCACTTGGGCGCGTAGCGCGACACTTGCGAGATCGTCTTGAGGCCGAGGCGGCGCGCGTCCGCGCCGCGCACGAGAATGGCGAAGGTGTTGTTGAACCCGAAGGGCTCGGTCCAAACCAGACCGAGCCGCTGGTATTCCGTCTTGACGCGCTCGTAGACGGCTCGCGGGTCGGTCAAAGGCTTTTGCCTGAGAATCACGGTCAGGCCGGTTCCGGTGTATTCCGGATACAGGTCGATTTCTCCCGCGACGAGCGCTTCGTGCGCCAAGTTTCCGCCGAGATCGAAGCGCCGCTCGACCGCGACGCCGATGTTGTCCTCGATGAGCTGCGCGATGATCTCGCCGAGGATGATTTGCTCCGTGAAGTCTTTGGAGCCTACCGCCAAACGCCCGGTCGTTTTCGCCGCGTACCCGATGACGCCGAGCAGAACGGCGCCGAGCGCGACGAGCGCGAGCGCCACCCAAGCACGGCGTCGAAAGCGCGCCCGCGCCGCGCCGCTCGCGCGAAAGAACCGCTCGAGGCGGCCGAGGCCGAAATCGGCCGCCAAGGCGAGCAGCGCCGCCGGCACGGCGCCGGCCAAAATCAAGGTGTTGTCGTTCATTCTCAAGCCGCGAAAGATATAGCGGCCCAAGCCGCCGGCGTCGATCGCCGCCGCGATCGTGGCCGTGCCGACCGAAATGACGGTGGCCACGCGCACGCCCGCCAGGATGAAACCCAGCGCGAGCGGCAGCTCGACCTTGAACAGCAGTTGCGATCCGGTCATGCCCATCGCGCGCCCGGCCTCGCGGATCGCGGGGTCGACGCTCTCGATGCCGGTAAAGGTGTTGCGGACGATCGGCAGCAGCGCGTAGAGCACCAGAGCGACGATCGCCGTGCGCGCGCCGATGCCGCCGACGACGCGCACGTGAAAGAGATAAACGTTCAGCGGGATGAGAAAGCCAAACAGCGCTAGGCTCGGCACCGTCTGCATGACGTTGGCGAAGCCCATGACCGGCTTCTGCAGCGCCGGCCAGCGCGTGAGGACAACCCCGAGGGGAATGCCGATCACGACGGCGATCCCCGTCGAGACGGCTACCAGGAACAGGTGCTCCAACGTGAGCGTGAGCAGCTCGACGCGGTGCGTCGCGAGGAATTCGGCAACCGTCATGCGGGCGGGAGCGTCCGCTCGGGCTCGCGGAGGCAGGCCACAAAGGAACGCGCTTCGGGGTCGGCGGAGGCCAGCAGCTCTTCGGGACGCCCCAGAAAGATCATTTTTCCGTCGCGGAGCAGCCCGATGCGCGATGCGAGAAGGAAAGCTTCGCGGACATCGTGGGTGACGAACACGACGGTCTTTCCGAGCCGGCGCTGCAGCGCTTGAAACTCCTGCTGGATCTCGCGGCGCGTGATCGGGTCGAGCGCGCCGAACGGCTCGTCGAGGAGCACGATCGGCGGGTCGGCGGCGAGAGCGCGCGCGACCCCGACGCGCTGGCGCTGGCCGCCGGAAAGCTCGTGCGGGTAACGGGAAGCAAACTTTTCCGGCTCGAGCCCGACCAGCCGCAGGAGCTCGGCGGCGCGCGCGTTAATTCTCTCTTCGTCCCATTTTTCCAACCGCGGGACCAGCGCGACGTTCTCTTCGACGGTAAAATGGGGGAACAAGCCGACTTCCTGGATGACGTACCCGATCCGCCGCCTCAGCCGAATCGGATCCCATTCGGTCGTCGAGCGGCCGTCGACCAGCACCGTTCCTTCGGTGGGATCGAGCAGCCGGTTGATCAGCTTCATCGTCGTCGTCTTGCCCGAGCCGCTGCGCCCCAGCAGGACGACGGTCTCGCCGCGCGCGACCTCGAGAACCAGATCCTCGATGAGCGCGCGGCCGTCGGGAAGCCTGTAGCTCACGTGGTCGAAGCTCACCGCAACGTGGTCGTTTTCGGGCATCGTGGCTGGACAACCGGGAGCGATTCTCTTATCTATAATAGCCTGAAGTCGCGCCGTGAAAGAAGAATACTCACCGCCGGTCGTTACGGCAAGCCAGCGCGCGTCCTGGGAGGCGGTTGCGCCCTCCATCTGGCGCCTCAACGGCAGTCTCACGAGCGAGCGCGTGACGCCGTCGCTGCTGCGCACGCTTTTTGATCAGCCGCGCTGGTTGAGCGCCTATCTTCTTTACGACGACAAGGGCTCGCAGCTCTTCGAGCGCATCTGCGAGCTGCCCGAGTACTATCTCACCCGCACGGAAGAGGGCATCCTCAGGTGCGCGGCCGCGGACATCATCGCGGCCGCGCCGGTCGAGTGCATCGTCGAGCTGGGAGCGGGCTCGGCGAAAAAGACCGTGCACCTCCTGCGCGAGCAGATGCGCCAGCGCGCGCGGGGAATTTTCGCTCCCGTCGACGTGAGCCTGCCGGCGATGGCCGCGTCGCGCGACGCGCTCGGTCGCGAGCTACCCGGGCTGTCATTTTGCGGCTTGCAGGCGCGCTTCGAGGACGGCATCGCCGCGATCTGCGAGTCGCTTCCGACCCTGTTTTTGTTTTTGGGCAGCACGGTGGGAAACTTGACGCGCTTCGAGTACATGCGCTTTTTCGAGCTGGTCGGCGGCGCCATGGGGGCGGGGGACTTTTTTTTGCTCGGCGTCGACTGCGTGAAAGAGACCGAGCTGCTCGAGAGAGCCTACGACGACTCGGCCGGCGTCACCGCCGATTTCATCCTCAACGTGTTCGCCCACATCAATCGGCTCGCCGGGAGCAACTTTGACCGCGCGGCGATGCGCTACTGGTCGTGCTACAACGAGCGCGCGCAGCAAGTCGAGATGTACGCGTTCGCCCGGCGGGCGCACGAGGTCCGCTTCCCCGGCGGTCCGACGTTGTTTTGGCAAGAGAGCGATCCTATCCTGGTCGAGATCTCCCGCAAGTTCGACCCGATCAGGCTCGAGCAGCAGCTTCAGTTCTTTGGCTTGAAGCCGCTCGGGCGCTTCTCCGATCCGCGCGGCTGGTTCTCTCTTCTGCTGTTCAAAAAGGCATGACGATCCTCCTCTCCAACGACGACGGCATCGAGTCCGAGGGGCTGCTTGCGCTGGAGCGGCAGCTCGCGGAGCTCGGCGAGGTCTACACCGTGGCGCCGGACCGGGAACAGAACTCGACGAGCCACGCGCTCACGCTGCACCGCCCGCTGCGCGTGCGCGAGCTCGGGCCGCGCCGCATCGCCGTCGACGGCACGCCGGCCGACTGCGTCAAACTGGCGCTGACCGGCCTTTTGCCCGCCAGGCCCAATCTCGTCGTGTCGGGGATCAACAAGGGGCCCAATCTCGGCGACGACATCATTTACTCCGGCACCGTTTCGGCGGCGATCGAGGGCACCCTCCTCGGGATTCCCTCGATCGCCGTCTCGCTCGTTTCCTTCGCCGATTTTCAGTTCGACGTGGCGGCCGAATTCACGCTGGTTCTGGCGCGGCGGACGCTCGCGGCGGGCGTTCCTGCCGACACGCTCCTCAACGTGAACGTTCCCTCGCTTCCGAAAAACGAGCTCAAAGGCTGGCGGCTTACCCGCCAGGGCAAGCGCCATTACCGCGAGGAAGTCATCGAGCGCACCGATCCTCGCGGCCGAAAGTACTACTGGATCGGAGGAGACGATCTGGGCTTCACGAGCGAAGAAGGAACCGATTGCCTCGCGGTCAAGGAAGGCTATATCTCGGTCACGCCCCTGCAAGTGGATATGACCGATTACCGGCTGCTAAAAAAGCTTCAGGGTCTGGACTTAGGCTGGCCCTGAGCCGTTAAAGATGCCGGCCGTATCATGCTCGACGATCTTCGGCAGCAGCCCGTGAGGCTCGACAAGTGGCTGTGGGCCGCGCGCTTTTTCAAAACGCGCGCTCTGGCGGGCGCGGCCGTTTCCGGCGGCAAGGTCCACGTCAACGGGGCGCGCGCGAAACCCGCGCGCCCGGTGCGCGTCGGCGATCGGCTGCAAATCCGGCGTGGACCTTTTGAATGGTCTATTGTCGTGCGGGCGCTCGAGACGCAGCGGGGCCCTGCGTCCCAGGCGAGCTTGCTTTACGAAGAGCTTCCCGAAAGCGCGCGCCAGCGAGAAGAAACAGCGCGCCAGCTCCGCGCCGCGCCCGGCCCGAGAAATATGACTCGCGGCCGCCCGGAGAAGAAGGACCGGCGCGCCATTATTCGGTTCATTCGGCCGAAAGAATAATCTTGCCAAAAAAAAGAAGGGCGGGTGAACCGTATTCACCCACCCTTCCTCTCCGGCAGGAAAAGAGCTACTTGGTCGCGCCTTTCGCCTCGCCTTTTTTCTCTTCCTCGGTTTTGGTCTTGCCTTTTGCTTCCGCCTTGCCTTTGGCCGTTTCGCCGGAAGCTTTCTTTTCCTCACCCTTTGCCTTGGCCTTCGCCTTGCCTTTCTGCTCCTTGGCCGCGCCTTCTGCCTTCTTCTCCAGTGCAGGGCTGGCTGGGGTGGCCGGGGTGGCGGGAGTCGCCGGTTCGGCGGCCGCGAAGCTGAGACCGCTGAAGGCTAGAATGACCAACCCGAGAACGAACATCTGAATGCGCCTCATGACCTCACCTCCTTTCAGAAGTGCTTTTTAGACGGCGAAACTGAGCATTTCTTCAAAAACACCCCGTCGCTTTTGTGAACACTTCGACAGCAACAACGACGCCGTGGCTAAAGTTGCGCTGACTTTCGCAAAGCAATTCAGCTAACGCCAGAAATATACTTCTAAAAACCTACTTCTTAAGTCTTGACATCGATGAATAAGAGTATACATTCGCTCGTCAAAGACGCATTTGGATTTGCAAAGGAAAGGAGGTGAAAGGAAATGGTAAAGAGATTCTCAAGGCTGTTGGTGGCGGCACTTCTCGCGCTTTCTTTTGCCGGCTCGGTTCTTGCCGAGGAGATGAAAGGCAAGATCACCAAGGTCGGCGGTGGCGGGCGTGAGGTCACCGTGAAATCTAAAGATGGCAAGGAAGTCACGGTGAAAATCAGCGGTAGCCGCACCAAATTGGAAGGCGTGGGGGACCGCTCCGAACTGAAGGAAGGTCAGAGCGTGACCCTCGAGCACGATGGAGGCGAGGCCAAGAAGATCACCGTCAAAGCCGCCAAATAACGGCACCGTCAGCGGTATAGCCGACAAAAAGGGAACAGGATCAATTACCTGTTCCCTTTTTGTTTTGAATTGGGCATCCTTACATAACTGGCTAAGACTTAAGACCTAAGTACCTCATATCATTAGAAAATCCTCTTGACATACCTGAATAAATAGATACATTGCACCGTCGAAGGAACCAAGTCTGCAGCGGAAAGGAGGTGATATGGAAATGAAAAAGCAGATCTTAGCGCTCGTGTTGGGGTTGGTCCTCATTCCGTTTATCGCCTTGGCCCAGGAGAAGAAAGGAACCGTTGATAGTTACGATGAAGGGTCGAGAATGGTAACGATCAAGGGTAAAGACTGGGAGCAAAAGGCGAAGGTTCCGAGCAGCCTCGCGAAGGAAAAGGCCGATCTTCTCAAGGCGGGAACCAAGGTCAACGTTGAGTTCGAGGACCGCGGTGGTGGCGATATCCGAGTGAAGTCGATTAGCGGACGTTAAGCCGTTGTCCACAAAAACCTGAGGCGAGGAGAAGCAATTCTTCTCGCCTCTTTTTTTAGTAGCGCTCTCCCAACCGCTTCAGTCCCTGCCAGGCGGGCGTAAAGTTAGGGTCCAGCGCCAAAATTTCGCGATATTTTTCCTCCGCCTCATCGGTTCTTCCCAGCTCGAGCAGCGCGCGCGCCAGCGCAAAGCGCCACTGCGTGTGCTTGCGCTGATGGCGGAGCGCCGCTTGGTAAACGTCGGCCGCCCTCTGCCACTCCCCGAGGCGCGTGTAGGCTTCGCCGAGCGCGCTGTACAAGACCGAAGAGTCCGTGCCCAGCGCTTTGGCTTGCTCGAGGAGCTCGCGCGCGGCGGCATGATTCCCCTTCGCCAGCTCGAGCCGGCCGAGAGCCAGGAGAACCAACCGATGCCCGGGCTCGAGCGCGGCCGCCCTTTTCAGCAACTTCTCGGCCCGGGCCGTCTCCTTTCGATGGAGCGCGATGTTCCCGAGCCCGAGAAAAACCCGGATATCGGCGGTCCCCGCGGCAAGCAATTTTCGATAGATCACCTCGGCCTGCCTGGTATAAAAATCCTCCGCCAAGGTCAGAACCTTCGAGACGTACTGCGGCCCGCCGCGCAGCGCCTCGAGCGCGGATTTGAGCGCCTCGTCGAGCTCCTCCTGAGCCGCGAGGATCTGCGCGCGCAAGAGGTGGTAGGCGGGATTGCGGGGGTCGGCCGCCAGCGCCCGCTCGATCTCCTCGAGCGCGCGCTCGTAGCGGCTGCTCGCTCTGAGCGCCTGCGCGACAAAGTAATGCCGATCGCCGTCGGCGATCGACGGCGCGTCGATCTTCCACGGCGGCGCAACGACGAAGGGCTCCATGAGGCTGCGGTTCAATTCGGGGGTGGTTTTTCCCAGGCTGCGGGGCGCGTAGAACTCCAGGCGCAGGTTGTCGTCCGTGTTGACCTCCGCGCCGGCCGTGAAGGCCTGAACCTCCTTCTTTCCCATGCGGTAAAAGCCGAGCACCGTGTAGGCGTCGTCGAGGCCGAGCCCGGCAAAGTCTTCCCGGAGGATCTTGTTCGACGCGTAAATCCGCGCCGCGGACCGGTAATCGAAGCTGTGCTCCTTGAGCGTGCCGACGAGAAGAAAATCGCTCTCCTTCATGTTCCAGACGCTCACGTGCGGGAACGACTCCGCGAAGGTCCTGAACACCATGCGAAAGTCGTCGGGCGACATCGAGTAGTTGTGAAACCACTGCGCGAAGATGCCGTCGGGGCGAAGCTTTTTCTTCGCCCCGGCGTAAAATTCGCGCGTGTACAGGCTGGCGATCCCCGCGATCCACGGATTCGACGGCTCCGAGATGATGATGTCGAAAAGCTTCGGCGTCGCCAGAACATAGTTGCGCCCGTCGGAGGCGATGACGCGGACGCGCGCGTCGTCCAAGATGCCGCCGTTTTTCTCTTTGAAGAAGCGCGCGGCCTCGACCATGGCCGGCTCGATTTCCAAGACCTCGATCGTCTTTACCGGGAACGCCGCCACCGCCTTGGCCGTCATCGCGGTTCCCAGACCGATGATCCCGACCCGCTCCGCGTTCGGGTGCAAGAAGAGAGGCAGATAGCCCGTCATCAGCATCGTCAGCGCGTCCCCGTAGGAACCGTCCACCTTGCCGTTGGTCTTGAGATAGAGGTAGTCCGGCCGGGATTGATGCACGCTGATCGTCGCCGTGATGCCCTCGCGGTAATAGAGGATCTTGTCGCGGCGCATTTCTTCCAGCCGAAGCGAATCGGTCGGCAGGTCCTGATAGCGGTCGTAGTAGACGGTGACGCCGCTCGTCAAGATGTGCCGATCCCAGGAAGGCGTCCAGAGAGCCAAGAGCAGCAAGAGCGCGCTGGCGAGCCCGCCCGCGACCACGCGCGCGCCGCGTCCGGGCCGGGGATCCATGACGACCAAGAGCCAGCCGACGATGAGATTGAGAAAGGCGCCGAAAACGATCGCGCGCTGAATGCCGATGAGCGGCAGCAGGATGAACCCGCCGCTGAAGGCGCCGATGATCGCGCCCACGGTGTTCACGGCGTACACGGCGCCGACGCTGCTGCCGACGTGGTACAGGCTCTGCGTGAAAATCCGCACCACCATGGGAAAGCTCATGCCGAAAAGAACTGTAGCCGGCAGCATCATCAGGACGGAGATGACGACCTGGATGCCGAGAAAAAACGCAAACTCGTCGCCAAAGCCCTGGTGCAGGCGGAGAAACAAAAGCGGGAGTTTCTCGAACAGCGCAATCGTGGCAAGACCGGCCGCGCCCACGCCCAGCTGAACGATGCCGAACGTCGTGACGTGGACCTCGCTCTCGCCCCAGAGCCGCGCGTACAGGTAGCCGCCCAGCGCAAGCCCGATCAGGAAGCTCAAGAGCATCGTCGTGAACGAGTAGACCGAGCCTCCGATGACCAAAGTGAGCGCGTGGCTCCAGGCGTTCTCGTAAATCATCGCGGCCGCGCCGGAAAGCCCGATCGCGGCAAGCACCAGAAGGCCGAGCCGCGTCACGGGCAATTTTTCCGTCGCCGGAGCGCTCCGGCCGGCGACAATTTCGCGCTTGCGCCGGGCGCGATCGGCCAGCAGGATAGCGGCCGCGACCGCAAGGTTGAGCGCGGCGGCAGTCCACAACGTCCCGCGAATCCCCAGCCAGGGCAGGAGAAGATACCCCGCCAGGCCGCAACCCAAAACGGCTCCCAGGGTATTGGTCGCGTACAGGTCGCCGACTTTTTTCCCCACCTGGCTGAGACCCGTGACGAGAAAGCGGCTGAGCACCGGCAAGGTGGCGCCCATCAGAAACGTCGGCACCAAAAGTAGCGTGAACGCCAGCAAAAAAAGAAGCAGCGAAAATAGCTGCGGCTGGGAGTCGTTGAGCCAGAACAACGGAACATAAACCCACCCCGCAAGCTTGAAGATCCACGGCGCGAGAAGGCCATAGGCCCCTATGCCGAGCTCCAAAAGACCGTACTGGCGGAGATAATTGCCGCCGCGGTCGACGAGCCGGCCAAAGCAGTAGCTTCCCAGCGCAAGCCCCGCCATGAACCCCGCGAGAACGGTGGCGACCGCGTAAGCCGCGCTGCCGAAGACCTGCGTGAGCATGCGCATCCACACGACTTCGTAAATGAGCGCGGCGGTTCCCGATAACAGAAAGCAGACAAACAATCCGGGAATGATCAGCTTCGAAAGATCGACTGTCGTTCGGCTCCGCATCTTATCTACACGTCTTCACCCGCCTCTCGCGGCCAGGGAGAAAATTTTTGCATTCCCCGCCGGGGACCGGTCTCCTTTTTCGGCCGGCGGCCACCGGGCTTAGAACCCTCTCATCTTGAGGCCCATGTACGCGGTGAGAAGAGCAAGAACCAAAAGCGCCGGCATCGTCAGCCGCAAGCGGCGCTTCACGGCGGCGACATCCTCGGCGGAGACCGCTTCGCCCGCATCGTAGCGACGCACGAAGGGAAGCCCCACCCCCATCGTCTGGTGGACGCCCAGGATGATGAGAAAAAAGGCAAGCGTCAGTTTGACCGCCAGAATCGCGCCCAACGCCTTCGCGAACTGATCGCGATAAGCGGCCTTTAGCTCCGTGAGGCGAAACGCGCCGGACAGAACCAGCACGCCCAGAGTTGCTGTCTGCAGCGGATTGTAAAGCCGTAGCTTTTGCGCTAACAGCCGCGCCTGCTCGCGCGCGTCAGCGATCTTCGCGAGAGCCGGAAGATGGACGATCCAGAGAGCTAACAGAGACCCGAGATAAACGATGAGGGCCGCTACGTGGAGCCAGGAAACCAACATTCCGCGGGACTAGCCCCAGCCGAGCAGGTTTCCCTTCTTGATTCTTCCGGGAGCGTCGTAGGTTTCGGTAATCGCCCTGAGCTGATCCTTGACCTGCTCGATCGAGCGGCGCTCGCTGTCGATGAAAGCCTCAAGCTCGCGCGCCCGCTTCTCGTAGAATTCTTTCAATTCGCGAGCTCGCTTCGCTTCCAACTCGGCGCGCGCCTTTTGCCACTTTTCGTACGCCTGCTTGAGCGTGGTGCGGATTTGAAAGCTCAGGCTGTCCTTGACGACCATCGACTTGAAGCAGTGCGGGCAGAAAAGGACGTTCCCGATCATGAACCTCTCGGCGGGGACTTCATAACTCTGGCCGCAGCGAAAACAACGCACGGGGATCTGCCACTCGTCGACCTCAGGGAGCTTTGCCAGAAGCGCCTGAAGGTCCTCTTCCGGCGCCGGCCCGGGCTGGCGGTCGGCGGCGGCCGCGGGTGGCGCCTCCGAGCGCGCGGCCGCGGCGGCTGCCGGCTCGGGTTTTTTTGCCGCGCCGGACGTGGCAGGTTTTCCCGCTCCCTTACGAAAGCGCGACTCGAACTGCTCCCCGAAATTCACCTCGGGGTGGAGCGCCCGAGCGCGCGCGATCAACGCCTCCTCGGTTTCGATATTGTTCGGATCGGTGACGCAGCAATCGACGGGGCAGACGGCGGCGCACGCCTCGTAATCGTGAAAGCCGACGCACTCGGTGCAGAGCAGAGGGTCGATCACGTAGAGATTCTCCCCTTGGGAGATCGCGTTGTTGGGACATTCGGGCTCGCACGCCCCGCAATTGATGCAGTCGTTGGTGATCATCGTCGCCACGGCGCCAAAATCCTCCTCGCTTCCCGCGCGTAAGTTCACTGCATCCTAATGAAAATCCGCCGGTGTTGCAATCCGCCGGCGTATTGACAGCCGAAAATCGGCACGCTAACGTCTGCGCAACGCGCGGACGAAAGGAGGAGGAGTTATGGCGGACACCGTGAAACGCGTTCCCTATTTCTACGTCGAGGTTCCGGACAAACCCGGTGAGGGAGCGCGTGTTCTCAACCTGTTCAGGCAGGAGAACGTAAACCTTCTCGCCTTCTCGGGCTTCCCCCAGGGCCGGCGCGCGCAGCTCGACTTTGTGCCCGCGGACCCGGCCGCTTTCAGGGCCGCGGCGCGCAAATCCAAGCTCAAGCTGGTCGGCCCCAAGACCGTGTTCCTTATCCAGGGAGACGACCGCGTGGGCGCGGGGGCGGAGATCCTGGAGAAGCTGGCGGAGGCCAAGATCAACGTGATCTCGCTTCAGGCGGTCTCGGCGGGAAGCGGCCTGTACGGAGCGCTCCTCTGGGTCGAGCCGCGAAGCGTCAACAAGGCGGCGCAGATCCTGGGCGCAAGTTGAGGCTGCCTCCCGCCTCGCGCCGCCGTTTACGGATTTAGGGCGTTTGCAGGAGCCCAATTTGCCGCGCGAAGCCGCTCAGTTCCCGCGCTTTGCCACTTCAGAGATGGCGCAGCGCCACGCGCGCGTCCACGAGCTGATGGACTCAGCCGGGGTTCATGCTCTGTTGGTGTACGGCGCCGGGAGGTTTGCCTCGGAGATCTACTGGCTCACCGACTGGCCGGGAAGCCGGGAAGCCTACGTGCTTTTCGAACAGGGCCGAGAGCCGGCTGTTCTTTTGCAGCTCTACAATCACGTGCCCATGGCGCGCGTTCTGTCGGTGATCCGCGACGTCCGCTGGGCCGGGCCGAGCACGGCGGAGACTTTGCTCGCGCTGATGCGCGAGCGCGGTCTGGAGGAAAAAAAGATCGGCCTGGTCGGCGGCGTGCCCTACCAGCATTACGAGAAAATACGGGCTCGCTATCCGCGCGCCGAACTGGTCGATCTCAGCGGCAAATTTCGCGCCCTGAGAACAATCAAAAGCGACGCCGAAATCGAGCGGATCCGCTTCGCCTCCAACCTGACCGACCAGTCGCTCGAAGCGCTCGCGCGCGGCCTAAAGCCGGGAATGCGCGAAGACGAGATTCCCGCTTTGCTCGAGCCCGTCTATCTCAATGCCGGCGGGTACGCGGGCATTCATTTCATGACGAGCATGCCGATGCGCGCGCCGCACTTTCCCGTGCCGGCCCAGTACCAGTCGCGGCGGATCCTTGAGCGCGGCGATTGCTTGATCACCGAGATCAGCGGCGCCTACTGGGGCTACAGCGGGCAAATCCACCGCACCTTCTCCCTCGGCGAAGGGCCCACCCGGGAATGGCAGGAGCTGCACGCGGTTGCCGTCGAGGCCTTCGAGGCGGTCGCCGAGGTCGTCAAGGACGGCGCTTCGACGCGGGAAATCGAAGAAGCCGCCGAGGTCATTCACCGGCGCGGCTACACGATTTACGACGATCTTTTGCACGGCGCCAATCAGTACCCGCCCATTCTCCAGACCCGCTCGACGAGCCGGCGCGAGGCCGGCGAAATGATCCTGCGGGAAAACATGGTCGTCGTCATCCAGCCCAACGTCATCACGTACGACGAGAAGATGGGCCTTCAGTTCGGCGAGACCGTGGTCGTGCGCCGCGCTGGCTGCGAAACCCTCAACGCCTTCCCGCGCCGCTGGGTAACGGTTCCCGCCTGATCACCCTCCCTCTACCTCTCCTTGACATCGAACTTACGCCTCGGCTACTTAGACAGGAAATATGGCTCAAGCAGAATCCGTCGCCGTCGATATCCACCATCACTACATTCCAGCCGCGCTCATCGATGAAGCGAGGCGCAGCGGCAAAACGCTGGGCGTCGAAGTGGTCGACGACGGCCGCAACGAGATCGGCCTCCGCTACGCGGGCGGTCCGCCGCACGGAACCAACCGCGACCTCATGGATGTCGATCGCAGGCTGGCGATGATGGACGACTGCAAAATCGCCGTCGCGGCCGCGGCGCCGCATACCGCCGCGCTCGCCTACGGGCTCGACGGCGCGCAGGGGGAGTCGTGGTGCCGGCTTTACAACGAGGGATTTCGCGAGCTGGTCAACGAGCACGCCGCGCGCTTTGCCGGCGTCGCGGCCGCGCCTCTGCAGGACCCGCCGCGCGCCGCCAGAGTTCTGGAGCACGCGGTGCGCGATCTCGGGCTTTGCGGCGTTTTAATCGGGTCGAACGTGAGAGGCCGCTACTACGACAGCGAGTTTTTCGACCCTTTCTGGAACAAGGCGCAGGAGCTCGATGTTCTCGTGATCATGCACCCCGAGGACGTCGCCGGCGGCGAGCGCATGGGGCCCTACGGGCTGCGCACGATCTGCGGCAATCCCGCCGATAGCACCCTCTCGATCGGGTACATGGCCTACGGGGGCGTGTTCGACCGCTTTCCCAACCTAAAGCTTTGCGTTCTCCACGGCGGGGGCTTTTTTCCCTATCACCTCGGTCGCTTCGATCAAGGGTTCGAGGTCCGCCGCGGCACCCGGGCGGCGCAATCCTCCTCGCCTCCCAGCGCCTATCTGAAAAACCTCTACTTCGACACGCTCGTCTATCGCGCCGACACGCTGGCTTATCTGCGGCGGCTCGTCGGCTCGGCACGGCTCATGATCGGCACCGACTATCCCTTCACGTTGGGCGACTGGAAGGCGGTCGAGAAGGTCGAAGCGCTCGACTGCGCGCAGGCGGACAAGGATGCGATCCTGTTCGAGAACGCGCGCCGGCTCTTAAAGCTTCCGGCTCGAAGCGGCTGATCGGTTCGCCCGGCGCCGCGCGCGCAAACGCGCCGCCGATATTCACGCCACGCACGCACATGCGGCACGCCAACGCCGAGCCCACGACTTCCAGCGCGCGGCCAGAGAAAGCGATTTTCTATGGCTGGTGGATGGTTGCCCTGGGCTGCGCGCTCCGCTGCCTCGGCGGCGGCTTGCACCATTACGGCTTCACGATCTTTTTTCTCCCCTTGAGCCAGGATCTGGGGCTCAGCCGGGCGGCCACCTCGCTTGCCTTCTCTTTGGCGCGCGCGGAAGGCGCCCTGGAAGGGCCGCTCGCCGGTTACTGCATCGACCGCTTCGGCCCTCGACCCGTGATGCTGGCCGCCGTCACGCTCACGGGGCTCGGCTACATTCTTCTCGCCACCGTCGACGACTATCTTGAGTTCCTTCTCGTCTACCTCGGCGTGATTTGCCTCGCTTACGGCGCCGGATTCATGCACTCGCCGATGGTCCTGGCCAATACCTGGTTTATCCGCCGCCGCGCGATGGCGATGACATTGATCAGCGCCTCGATCGGAATCGGCGGCGCGGTTCTCTCCCCGCTGCTCGCGTTTGCGGTGCAGGCGTGGGGCTGGCGTTCGGCGGCGGTCCTGGCGGGATTGAGCCTGTTGCTGGTCGGCTTTCCCCTGGCCGCGCCCGTGCGCCGCTCCCCCGAGACCATGGGCCTTCTCCCCGACGGCGACCTCGCGCAAAAAGCGCCTCCGATCAATTCGTCGAGGGCGGGCGGTGATCCTCGAAGCGCGCATGCGGCCGATGACTTCGGCCCGCTGCAGGCGATGCGGACGGCTTCGTTCTGGATGCTTATCGTAGCGACCTCCTTTCGCGTCGCCGGGCTTGGAACGGTCATGGTCCACTTTATTCCGCTCATGGTCTGGAAAGGCTTGACAGAAGGGCGCGCGGCGCTCTTGCTCAGCACGTTCGCGTTTCTCGCCCTGCCCTCCCATCTCCTCCTCGGCTGGATGGCGGATCGGATGTCAAAGCCCCGCCTGATGGCGTGCAGCATGCTCCTTTCCGGCGCCGCCCTAGTGCTTCTCGTACAAGCGAGCGAGGAGTGGCCGCTCTGGGCGTTTACGGTTCTCTTCACGCTGGCGGAATCGATCTTCCCGGTAAGCTGGGCGACGGTCGGCGATCTTTTCGGGAGGAAATTCTTTGCCACGATCCGCGGCACGATGGGCCTGTTTTACATGTGGGGCACCGTCGCCGCCCCGGTCGTCGCGGGCTTCATTTACGACCGTTATCAAAGCTACGCGCCGATGCTCTGGGCTTTGGCGGGGCTGTTTTTTCTTGCCGCCGCTGTTTACGCTCTCCTTCACCGCCCCTGGGCGATGGCGCAACGCGCGCGCCTGGCGGAGAATCGTTGACATGGGCGATCGAGAGCCGCTCGAGCCGGCCATCGCGGTCGAGCAGGTTTCCACGCGCCAAGCCGGAGCCGGCGCCTGGCACATCGAATGGAACATCACAAACCTGGGGGCGAGCCCTCTTACGATTCTCGCCGCGCGTTTTCCGCACGGTCAGTTTCGTAGCCCGGAGCGACCATTCGCCGATCCGTACCGATTGGCGCCCGGCCAGAGCGCGCTGCTGGAGGCGGAAATAACATGCCCGGAGCTTCCCGGAACGATCGTCGAAAATGCTTTTCTGATCCTCAGCGTCGTATGGTCGGATCGGCCGTGGCGGATCTTCGCGCGGCTGAGGGTGACGATAGAGAGCGGCGGCGCACCGCGCGCCGCCACGGAGCTCATTACCGCGCAACCGAGCGGCTTCGCCGAAAAGCTTTAGGCGGTTGCCGCGCTTTTCCGCGCGGGTTACTGTGCGAGGGGCGAGCTTAGAGACTTCCGATGGCGTTGAGCAAAGAAGACCGCAATATCCTCCAGCGCATGCGCGGCTGATTCCGCAACTGAGGCGCAAGCTTCGAGGAGACCACGGGCATGGTCTCGAACGCGCTTCATATGAAGTTGCAGGATCTGCTGGACGCGCTAAAGCGCCTCAAGAAAAGCTCCAGCAAAGACCCCGATTACCAGGAGATCCGCCGCGACCTTCCCAAAGAATGGCCGATGTGAGGCGGCGCGAGGCTAGCGGCGGTCTTCGGGCAGGCGGACCTGGGGTTGGCGCAGATTGAGCGGGGCGACCCCGCTCCAGAACTCGCGGCGGCCCGTCATCGCCTGCACGTGGCCGTCCCATTCCAGCGTAAACGCCGTCACCCCGAGCTTCACGGCGCGCCTGACTTTTTCTTGCGTCTGTTCGTCGGTCGCGTAGCGCCGAATGACCTCGATCTGCCGCGCGCCGTGGCCCGCGTCCTGCTCGGCATGAAGCCGGTAGGTTTTCGCCGCGCGCGGCGAAAACCCGTAGTATCCGGTAAGCTCGCGGTAGACTTTGCCGGACAGTCCCTCCGGCCCGCCGAGCTGGCTTTCCACGAAGCTCAGAAGCGCGACGGCCTCGAGGGGCGAACGCCGCTGGCAGCAGCCGATGATCATCTCGATCGCGGCCATCGTGCCGGGCGCGGGCTCGGCGCGGTCCGCCTCCTCGCGCGAGATGCCGCCCTCTTCGAGAAATTGCAGCATGATATCGACGTGCGTTCGCGGCCCGGCCAGCTCCTCGAGGAAGTTTTCCAGCAGCACGTCCATCAAGCCGTACTGCTTCTCGCTTACCGCGTTGACCGCCATGTAGCCGAAAAAGATTGGGTTCGTGCGCACCCTGAGATAGTGCTGCACTTCCCCCAGAATGATCTGCCGGCGCGTCCAGCGGTGCTCCAAGATGCCCTTGAACCACGGGTGCTCCGCCGTCGGAGCTTCCCGGGCGTACGCCCAAAGCTCGTCGATAAACTGATCCGGCGCCATGGCTACCGCTTATCGCAAGGAGGAGAAAATGTCCACGCGCGTCGAGTCAAGCGCGCCGGAAAGCTTCCAAGGGGCAGTCCCTCCGTAACTTGCAGTCGGCCGCGGCTTCCAGTCACAATAACAGTCAAGTTTCGCTTTCGAGGAAGCGGTGAGTTTAGCTGCGACAGAGTCGGCGATGGAACAGATCGTCATCGAAGCGCGAAGCGTGTCGAAGCGATTCGGCGAGCGCACGGCCGTGGACCGCCTGGACCTGGACGTGCCGGCGCAAACCTGCTTCGGTTTGCTCGGACCCAACGGCGCCGGTAAGACGACCACGCTGCGCATGATCTACGGGGTCACCCGGCCAAGCAGCGGAACGATCCGCGTCTTCGGCATGGATATCGCGCGCAACGTGCGCGCCGTGCGCCGGCGGCTCGGGGTTACCTTGCAGCAGAACGTCCTGATCGAAGCGCTCTCCGCCAGAGAGAACCTTCGCGTCTTCGGGCGCTATCATCTCATTGCCGAGCCCGAGCTTTCGCGCCGCGCCGACGAGCTGATCGAATTTCTCGAGCTCGGATCGCACGCGAGCATCCCCGTGCGCCAGCTTTCCGGCGGCTTTCAGCGAAGGCTTGCGATCGCGCTTTCGCTCATGAACCGCCCCGAGCTGCTGGTCCTGGACGAGCCGACGACGGGTCTCGATCCCGCGGTGCGGCTGGCGCTGTGGTCGCGCGTGCGCGAGCTGCGCGCCGGCGGAACAACCGTTCTTTTGACCACCCACTATATGGACGAGGCGCAGCGGCTGTGCGATCGGGTCGCGATCATGTCGGTGGGAAGGCTCATCGGCCAGGGAGCGCCGGCCGAACTGATCACCAGCAGGCTCGCGCGCGAGGCGGTGGAGCTTGACTGCACTCCGGAGGAGGAAGCCGCGCTCCTCAACGGCTTCGGTCGCCTGACCCGCCGCCTGCGCGTCGGACAGCGGGTGATGCTCTACCTTAACGACGCCACCGATCTGATCGATCACATTCGCCGCTACGACGAGGGCGATCGGCGGCCGATCATCGTTCGGCCGACAAACCTGGAGGACGTGTTTCTGGCTCTCACCGGAACGAGCCTGGAGGCGGGCACATGAGCGTCTCGCTGCCGTACGCGCTCGCGGTCTGGAAGCGCGACGCCGCCATGTACCGGCGCACGTGGAAATGGAACATTCTCCCCAATTTCTTCGAGCCGGTTTTCTATCTTTTCTCGATCGGGCTCGGCGTCGGCGCCTACGTCACGCAGATGGGCGGCGTCTCCTACATCGAGTTTCTCGCTCCCGGTCTCGTCTGTGTCGCGGCGATGAACGGCGCGAGCTTCGAAGTGACTTACAACATTTTTGTCCGGCTCACGTTCGAGAAGACCTACGACGCCATGCTGACGACCCCGATCGAGCCGGACGACGTTTTGGCCGGCGAGGTCCTCTGGGCGATCACGCGCGCGGCCATCTACGGCGGCTGCTTTTTCGTCGTGCTTGCCCTCTTTGGGCTTGCGCCGCTGCCCTTTTCGCTGTGGGCGCTGCCGGTGATTCCGCTGACCGGGCTGCTGTTCGCGGCGATCGGCATCGCCTTCTCGCTGCGCATACCCAACATCGATCTCTTCAGCTTCTACTTCACGCTTTTTTTGACGCCGCTGTTTCTGTTTTCCGACGTGTTCTTCCCGCTCAAGGAGCGCCTCTCCGGCCCGTGGCTCTGGGTTGCCGAGGCGCTCCCTCTTTTGCACCCCGTCCGCCTCGCGCGCACCGCGTTTAGCGGCGCATGGTCGTGGCTGGTGGCTTGGGACATTTTTTACACCGTCGTCGCCTCGCTTGCGCTTCTGGCGTGGGCGCGCCGCGGCGTTAGGCGGCGGCTCACAAACTAAGCAAGATTAGAGGGACAGAAAAGGGAGAGGAATGACTTCCCCTCCCTTCGACACCGTCCGCTCTTCACCTACGGCTCGCCATCAAGCGCGAGCGCAGCCCTAGAAGCCGTAGATCGCCTGAACGGCGAGCGTTGTCTGATTCTTGTCGAGCGAGCAACACCCCTTTTTCAGCGACTTGACTCCCGCCCAGTCCTGCCTCACTTCGAAGCGGCCCAGCAGCTGTGACGTGAACTTGTACGCCGCGGTCAAAGTGACTTCTCCCAGATCCTGATCTTTGAACCCCAGGCGCGAGCCGCCCTTGTCGTGCATGATCTCGCCGCGGAGCGCGGTATTGAACCGCTCGGTCCAGTTGTACGAGGCGATCGCGGCCCAGCCGTTCCAGTGGCCACCCGCGCCGCCCTCGTTGCCCCACGTGTACTCGAGGTACAGGGTGAGCGGATCCATCGGCTTGATCGTCGCGACGTTGCTGACCACGACGCGATCATTGTGGTTATTGCGCGGCTGCTCGGCGCCCGCAACGACATTGCTTGCCAACGTGAACCAGTCAACCGGCGCCCACGTTACGCCTCCCAAAAACGACGGCTGATTGTTGGTGTCGTGCGGGTTGTCCCAGCCCGTTACCGGTCCTGCCGTCACGGTCAGCGTCTTCAATAACGGGTAGCTGAACAAAACACCCAAATGCCTGAGCGGTATGGCGAAATTGAAAAGAAACGATCGCGAGATATTGTCGTTGTACGCTCCGGGATTGAGAAGGATTTCGGTCCCCAGTGTCGTGACGAAAAGCCCGCCTTTGACTCCGATCCCTTCGCCGATCGGAATGGTCGCCGTCAGATAGGCCTCCCTGAGTTCCGCCGAAGGCTCTTTACGAAGGCCGGGTCCCCAGAAGGTCGCTTCGCGCAGGAGCTCGCCCGTGCGGCCAAAATCGCCGGATATCTTGAACCCGACGCCCCAGTCCTTCTCCGGCTTCTCGATCGCAACGTGAAAGTCGTTGAAAACAATCTTGTTGTGATCCTTGTCGAAATAGCGGTAACTGATGTTGCGCGGGGATTTGGGATGATTGGAGCTCCAGGTGTAGCTCGTATCGAGGTAGCCGCCGATCTTGATCCCCAGCGCGCTTTCCAAAGATGCTTTGCCGCTCTGGATCGCGTTATCGACCACGCCGACGCTCCCGTCCAAGCTGAGCCAGCCGGGCGGCAGCCCCTTGCTCTCCTCGGCCGCGCCTGCGGGGCCGAGAGCCGCAAAACACGAAAAGAAAATCACCGCCAGAAACTCCGAAAGCCTTTTTCGCATCCTTTGCCTCCTTGTCTTTGTTAGATTGCCATGCTGCTTTTAAAGGCCTCCCGCCGAACCACGGCCAGCGAGATAAAAATGCTACGCGGTTGGGCGCAAACGCTGTGCCACGGGTAAAGCGGGCGGTCAAATTCCTTAAACCAAAAAGAAAGCGACTTCAACGGAGGATTAAAACCGGGCGGGCCTGCTCATGCCGTGAGCATCTGCTCAATCGCTGTGCATTCCGCGAGCTTATTTTTTCTGCCAAAAGATGCCGTAGCGCACGGTTCCCAAGCGGTAGGCAAGCCAGAGGCGGACCATCGTCACGGCGAAAACGCGGTTCCGAAAGTTGCGCTCAAACAGGCGAGCCAGTAGCGCCGGATCCGTCAGTATCGCGGCGGCAAGCCCCCGCAGGGACACGCCCCACGTTTTTCTTACACCGGCGCTTAGGTCCTCGAACTGCGGCGCGTGAAAACCCGCGCGGCAGAACAAGTCCAGGTACTCGCTCGCCGAGAGCAAGCTCGGCAACCGCCCCTCCGTGCAAATCGGCCGCAGCAGGCAGCGGCTTTCCATTGTTCCCGGATTTTGGCGGCTGAGCCAAGCCGTGACCACGAACCGGCCCCCGGGCCGCAGCACGCGATAGGCCTCGGCGCAGAACTTTCCCTTGTCCGCGAAATGCTCCGAGCTTTCCACCGCCACCACGCAATCGAAGGATCCGTCGGGCAGCCCATTTTCCAGCCAGTCCGCGAGGACAAACGTCTGTCTCGGATCGCCGCCGCTCCGATCGCGCGCGTATCTCCACTGCGCCTCGGAGACGGTAAACCCGGTGACGCGGGCGCCGCACTCGCGCGCCATGATTCGGGCGAGCGCGCCGTAGCCGCACCCCACATCGCAGACACTGGCGTTCGGCTCGAGCGCCGCCTTGCTGAGAACGAGGCGGCAAAGCGCCAGGACCGCCTCGTCTTTGCTCTCCCTGCCGGTAAGCCAGAGGCCGTGATGCAAATGGTCGCCCCAGACCCTGCGGTAAAACGGGTCGAGCTGGTCGTAATGTTCGGCGACGGCCGCGACGCTCGCTAGAGGAGGACTGCCAACGACCATGCCTTTTTGCGGCTACCGTCTCGTCGCATAGCCCAGGTATCCGGCCCGAAGCGAGCTCGTGAACGTGAAACTGAATTGCGGGTGCACGCGCCGGCTCACGAGCGTCGACCAGAAGGGAACGCTGAGAAGCCGGGGGCGAATCCCGATCAACTCCTCCACGGCCAACCCCGCGCGCCCGCACATCCGCCTGAGCTCCTTCGGCTTGATGAAAAGGCGGTAGAGATGGATGTTCTCCGGCGCGCCGCGGCAGAGAATCCCGATCCCTTTTACCGCAAGAATATACGCGAGCAGCGTCCGGTTGAAGGTGTGAAAGACGAGTAGCCCGCCCCGCTTGAGCGCGCGGCTTGCCGCAGCGAGCGCGCGCTCGGGCTCCTCGAGATGCTCGAGCAAGTCCATCATCAAAGCTGCGTCATAACAGGCCGCCTCTTCCCTTAGATTGGTCACGTCGTCCTTGACGAACGAGACCGCCATTTCGGGAGAAGCGCGGCGGCGGGCGACCGCAAGCGCGCCTTCGGAAAGATCGACCCCTTTTACCTCATAGCCTGCGCGCGCCAGAGGGATCGCGAGAAACCCCGCGCCGCAGCCAAGGTCCAGCACCCGGGCTCTGTCCGGCGCCTTGGCGCGCAGCAATCTTATGACGTATTCCAGGCGCGCTTTGGTCTCGGCGCGCAGCAACGCGATCGGGTGCGTATCGTCCTCGTACCAGCGCTCGCCGAGGTCCTCGTAGAATCGATTGTTGATCCGGGCCGAATCACGCATGGGAAGCGCCGACTCCGTCCCGCGCGCGGGCGCCCCTGCCCCCTCCGGCGACGATCTGATAAGCGGCAAAAGCGGCAACGGCAACGGGGAGGCTCAAGCGCAAGGAAGCGCCCTCTCCGCTCGCCCACAAAAAGCCGCTGAAGATCAACACGGCGGGATGGATCAAAAAGAGCACGGCGTGAACCCAATGCTCGCCCGCGGCGCAGCTTCTCGCGTGCACCCATTCGTCCTTGGTGATCAACAGGCAAGACGCGACCGCAAGAGCCGCATAGAGCGGCCCCCACGGCGCGCGCGGCGGCGCCAGCGCCGGCACGAGCAGCGCCGCCGCATAGACGATCGAATCGAGCGGATGTCCCCAGCGCTCCCAGGGCTCGAGGCCGCGGCGCCGGTGAAAGAGCCATTCGTCGACAAGCATGAGGCAGGCCTGAGCCAAAAACAAAGCGACCAGGCCAACCGCCGTCAAACTCGCGCCTGTCATGCCCTTTTACCGCCCTCTGTTCGTCAGCTCGTGCGCGCCGGCCGGGTGCGCGATCGGTCCTCCGGGAAAAGATCGGCGCTCGTCATCCGCCAATTTCGATCCTGTCGCCGACGCGGATCGGCCCCGATTCGAGCACGCGCGCGCAGATGCCGGCGCGCCGCGCCAGCGCGCGCGCCATCCCCGGCTCCGTCAACGACTCGATATACGTGCACGGCGGCCGCGGCCGGTCGTACTCGAGGACCGCGCGCCCGACCTTGAATTTTTTCCCGGCGAGGTCCGCAAGCCGCACGCCCCGCGTGACCAGATTGCGCCGGTGCTCGCCGTCCTGAACGCGGATCCCGGTCGTGGCAGAGATCTCGTCCAGGTCCTCGCCCGCGATCAAGGTCACCTGGCATTCATCGATTCCGCTCCAGTAGCCCGCGCCGACCGAGTAGCGGTCGCCCTTGAGACCGAAGCCCGCCAGCGCCTCGACCTCGCTCACGCGCGCCATTTTTGTTCCCCCGTATCGCGCCACAAAGATCGCCTCGACGGTTCCCTGAATCATTCCGTCCCTTTTTACGCCGCTCTCAGGGCGCGAACGATGTCCAGCCGCGCCGCCCGCACCGCGGGAAGAAAGCCGCCGACGACTCCCATGGCGAGCGCGAACGCCAGCGCGGCGGCGGCAATCGACGGCGACAGCGTGAACGAAAAAGCGAGCTCGGAGAACGACGCGAAGTTCAGCGTCGAGATCGTAACCAACTGCAGCAACGACGCCAGCGCCAGCCCCAGCGTCCCGCCCGCGACGGAAATCAAAAAGGACTCCGCCAGAAAAGCCAAAAGAATGCTTCGGCGGCCAAAACCCAGGGCGCGAAGCGTGCCGATCTCGACGGTGCGGTTGGCGACCGCCCCGTACATCGTGATCATCGCGCCGATCACCGATCCGATGCTGAAGATGGCGGTGATCACGAGCCCAAGGATGCGTATAAAGGTCGCCATCATCTCCGATTGCTCTTCGTAGAACTGCCGCTCGCGTTTGGCTTCGAAGTGGAGGAGGCGGTTGTCGCGCGCGAAAAGCGCGGCGAACTCCGCAAACTCGGCGGGATTGCCAAGCCTCAAGGTCAGCGTCGAGTAGGAAGACCTCTTGAACGCGTCCATCACCTGCGTCGAGTCGCCCCAGATCTCCGAGTCAAAACCGCTCCCCGCGGAATCGAAGACGCCGACCACCGTCCAGAAGTCGCCGCCGAATTTGATCCGCTCGCCCAACTGCGCGCCCGCGAAGCGCTCCGCGATCGATTTTCCTACCACGATTTCGCGCGCGCCCCAACGGAACAGCCTTCCCGCCGCCAGCCGCACCTGCGGGCGCAACTCAAAGGCCGCCGGCTCGACCCCGCGCACGGTCACGTTGCTCATGCCGCCGCCGAGCTTCTCCATATTGATGATGACCACGGCTTCGCGCGTGCTGAGCGGCGCGCCGCTCGACGCGCGGCCGATCTGCGGCAGGCCGGTGATGAGCGCCGCGGTCTCCCGGTCCAGCACGCTCAAGGTCTCGCTGTTGGCGGCCTTGCGCAACACAAGGACGTTCTCGTCGGAGCCGGTGGCGCGCAGGGTCTGGCCGAGCCCGTGCGCCATCATCAAGACGGCGCTGAAGACAAACACGACGAGCGCGATGCCCAGGATCGTCATGGCCATCGTGAGCCGCCGCGAGACGAAGCTGCGCAAAATGTAGCGAATCGGTACGACCATCGCCGGCCTAGCCTACAAACCGCAGCCCCTCGACGATGCGCGCGGCGATCGCGCGCCGCGCGGGAATCAGCGACGCGCCGAAGCCGACGAGCAGCGCCGCCAGGCAGCCGAAAACGACCGTCTCGGGCTCGACGTAAAAGATCGGAAACCAGCCTTTGGGCATCGCCTCCTGAAACCCTTCGACGGCCGGGAAGGTCGCCGCGATTCCCAGCGCGCTGCCGAGGAGCGACAGCAGCAGCGACTCGCCGGCAACCAGCGCAAAAATATGGCCGCCCGAAAAGCCCAGCGCCTTGAGCACCGCGTATTCGTGCGTGCGCTCGCGCGCCGACATGATCATGGTGTTGGCGAGCACGAGGAGGATGATGCCGATGATGACAAACGACATCACGTCCATCGCCGTGATCACCGATCCCATGGAGGAGAGAAAGCTCTGCTGAAACGCGCGCTCGGTCTCGGTCTTGGTCTCGGCGCGCGAGTTCATGAACAGCCGATCGATCTCCTGGGAAACCGCGGCCGCGCTCTGCGGATCGGCGATTTGCACGACGTACCAACCGACCTGCCCGGCGCGGTCGGGCTGCTCCCGGCGCACGCGCTCCTCCAGGTACTGCCACTGAAAGAGCATGCTCGACGGGTCGGTGGTCTTGTCGCGCGGATAATAGATGCCGCGCACGACAAATTCCCACTTGCCGGGAAAAATGTCGCCTTCGATCGCCATGATGTCGCCGGGCTTGAGCCCGTAGCGCCGGGCGATGTCGACGCCGATGATGCACGCGTTGCGCTCGCGCTTGAAAGTCTCCAGTTCGGCCGGGCTCACGATGAACTCGGGATAAACTTGAAAAAACGTGCCGGCGTCGACCGCAAGACGCGCGAAGAACTGGTTTTTGTCGATGTAGACGCCCGAGAACCAGACCGCAAACGTCACCCGCTCGACCCCCGCAACCTGCGCGATGCGGTCGCGGTAGGCATAGGGAAGCGGAAAAACGAAGGAGACGGCGTGGCGCGTGATGAGACGGTTGGCCGCCGACGCCTCGATGCCCACGTGCCACGCGGTAACGACCGTGCGCAGCAAAGTAAACGCCATCACGGCCACGCCGATGCCCGCCACCGTGAGCGCGCTCCGCAGCTTGTGGCGCAAGGCGTTGCGGAAAATTAGCTTGATGAGCTCCACGGACTCTTCTTCGCCCCCGTCCCGGGCGAAGGGTAAGAACGCCCTACGCCAGCTCCCCTTTCTCCAGATGGCGCACCGTGCGCGCGCGCTCGGCGGCGTGCGGATCGTGCGTCACCATGAGAATCGTCTTTTTCAACTCGCGGTTCAGGCGCTCCATCAGATCGAGCACCTCCGCCGCGGAAGCCTTGTCGAGATCGCCCGTCGGCTCATCGGCGACCAGCATCGTCGGATCGGTAACGACGGCGCGCGCGATCGCCACCCGCTGTTCCTGCCCGCCGGAGAGCTGTCGCGGATAATGGTGCATGCGATCGGCCAGCCCGACGATCTTGAGCGCGGTCGCCGCATGCTCGCGCCGCTCGCTTCGCGACAGCGGCGTCAAAAGCAGCGGCAGCTCGACGTTCTCGAGCGCCGTGAGCACCGGAATTAAATTGTAAAACTGAAAGATAAAGCCGACATGGCGCGCGCGCCAGAGCGCGAGCTCGGTTTCGCTCAGCTCGGCGAGATCGGTTCCGGCGACCCGGATTTTGCCGCGCGTCGGCCTGTCGATGCCGGCAATGAGATTGAGCAAAGTCGTCTTGCCCGAGCCCGAGGGCCCCATGAACGCGACGAATTCGCCTTCCGGAATGGACAAGGAGATGTTCCTTAGAACCGGAATCTCCAGGCTATCGCGGCGGTAGGACTTGTAGAGGTTTTCAATCTCGATCAGAGCGCTGTTGTCCGTGTTCGTGAGCGGTGCCCGTGAATCCATGACCGGCTCATGCGAAGATTCTCGACGGGGCGAGCCTTTCCCCACCGGCAACCACCGTTCGGTTCGCTTCTCCTGCGCGTCCGCGGCCCTCGGTTGACGCTCCCGGCCGCTGGGCGAAAACGTCCCAGCCATGCGAGCGTGCGGCCGCCAGCATCCCTTTGCGCCTACGCCCGCTCGTAGGCTTGCCTCAACTTCTCTATATCAAGCTTCTTCATTTCCAGCATCGCCTTCATCATGCTTTCCGTTTTCGCCGGGTCCCTGCCCTGCAGCATCTGGTTCAAGATTGTGGGAACGACCTGCCACGAAACGCCGTATCGATCCTTGAGCCAGCCGCACGGGCCTTCCTCGCCCCCGGCCGAGAGCTTCGCCCAAAGCTCGTCGACCTCTTGCTGCGTCCTGCAGTTCACGACAAACGATATCGCCTCGTTGAACTTGAACATCGGCCCGCCGTTGAGCGCAATGAACTCTTGGCCGTCGAGCTGAAATACCACGGTCATCACCGATCCGGGAGGCCGCCCCGCGGCTTTCGCCGCCGTGCCGCCGTAGCGGGTAACGCTCACGACTTTGGAGTTTTTGAAAATCGAGACATAGAAATTGGCCGCCTCCTCCGCCTGGTGATCGAACCATAAAAACGGAGTGATCCTTGGCATTTTTCTCTCCTTCTCGCTCATCTCGCTCGTCAGGAGTTCAAAAGCAGGTACTTATCCGCCGATCCCGCCTCTTGACTCTCCCGAATTTCGCTCGCGATGTCCATCGGGCTCCCGTTCGAAGCACCGGAGCATTCGGAGCCCAAGCCGCTAGCCGCCGAGCTTCATCGCCTTCGGGCGCGCCAAAAGCCGGTCGACGTAGGCTTCGAGCTTTGGCCGGTCCGGCTGGCCGGTAAAAATTCGCCGCCAGATGAACATCGAGCCGATCATCACGTCGGCCGCGGTGAACCAGTTGCCAAACAGGTACGGCCCTTCGCCAAGCTCGCGCTCGATCGCGTCTTTCGCCGTCTCGAAATCTGTCCAGCCTCTTTGCGGCACCCATTTCAGGCCCAGCAGCGCGTCGCCCATCGCGGGCTCGAGCTGCGAGGTCGAGTAGACCATCAAGGAAAGATAGCGCCCGCGTTCCGGCGCGCCGATGCCGGGAGCGAGCTTCGCTTCAGCAAATTTGTCGCCGAGATAGAGGCAGATGGCCGCGTTTTCGAAAATCCTTGCGCCGCCGTCGGCCAGCGCGGGGAGCTTGCCGGCCGGGTTGATTTTCAGGAACTCGGCCGACTTGTGCTCGCCCTTTGCAAAATCGATGGGAACGATCTCATAGTCCGCGCCGCACTCGTCAAGCATCCATTTGGCGACTACGGCGCGGCTTTTGGGATTGAAATAGAGTTTCATCGATCACCTCGCATTTGGTTTTGCGCTCACGGTTGCGCCAGCGTGCGCTGCTTCTTAAAAAACTCCAACCAAAGCCGCTGATCAGATAAACGGCAGGGTTAAACAGGCTGATCGCGCGCCGCCGCAACGGCAGCACATCGATCGAATAAAACGCGCCGGCCAGAAACGCGAGGGGCGCCACGATCCGGAGCGATCAGCTGGAGCTGCTCGAAACTTTAACGTCAGGCTTCGAGCAGGTCTTTCAGCGCGTTCAGATCCCGGTTGACCCACGCCGCATCTTCTAAAAACTTTTCCGCGCTCATTTCTGGCCGGCGAAATAAAGTAAAGATGACTTCGCTGCCGTCACCGTTAGCAATAACGCGCATGGGAATGTAAATCCCCGGACCGGACTGCGGAATCACGTAATGATCCAGCACGCCGAAGCGATTTTGCCCCGTGAACCGGACCGTCATCGGTCCTTGCGGAGTCTCCGCTACCCATTCGCCGTTCGTCTTTGTGAGCGATTTCGCTAACCCGCTCGCCCACTTCGGAAAATTCTCCGGGTCCGACGCGAAGTTATAAACCACGTCGGCCGGCCGGCCGATGCGAACAGTGATCGTGCGCGATTCAAAAGTCCCTGTCATCGTTCTCTTCCCTCCGGGCTGCGAGCGCCGGCGAAACAGCCCGCAACCGCCGTGCCGGAACACATCCCATTCGAACGGCTTCTAAGCGATCCGGCCTGCGGGCTAATTCAGCTCCGGGTAGTTCAGGACGTTATGGGAAGCGCGCCGATCTATCGGCGGGTGCCGAAATAGCGGCGTTCGCGGCCGAATCCGCCCGCCTCGTATCGTGCCTCAAATTCGGTTTACCCGTTAAGACGTTATGATCGGATGACCGGGCCGGGCCGGAATCCGACAGCAAAACGCATCGCCATGCGCCCTGCGGAATTTGACGGAGCCGAACTTCTCGCGACAACCAACTTGCCGGACGCTGCGCTAACCGCCCGCGATCGCGCCGATGATCATGAACGGCTCCGCGCCGGCAGCCACCCTCTCGGGAAGCGGCGTATCCGGCGGCGCGTGCGACAGATCCTCTCCGCAGGCAAAGAACCTCACGAACGCGCGGCGCTTCTGCGTGACATGATCGCGAATGGTGCCGCGGAGCATCGGATAGCGGGCCTCGAGGGCGTCGAGAACCGAGCGCTGCGTCACGGGTCCGGCGATGTCGAGGCTCACCTCGCCGGCGACGCGCGCGAGCTTTCGGAGATGCGCCGGCAGCGTCACCCGGACCGTCATGGCAGCGTCTGAGCCTCGACCGACAGCACCGCGGGAAGATCGCGGACGATGGCCTCCCAGCGATCGCCGGCATCGGCGGACGCGTAGACCTGCCCGCCGGTTGTGCCGAAGTACACGCCGCACGGATCGAGGGAATCGACAGCCATCGCGTCGCGCAGGACGTTCACGTAGCAGTCGCTCTGAGGCAGCCCCTGGGTGAGAGGCTCCCACTCGTTTCCACCCGTGCGGCTGCGGTAGACGCGCAGCCTGCCGCCAGGCGGAAAATGCTCCGCGTCGCTCTTGATCGGCACCACGTAGATCGTTTCCGGCTCGTGCGCGTGAACGTCGATGGGAAAGCCGAAATCCGTCGGCAGATTGCCGCTGATTTCATGCCACGACTCGCCGGCGTCGTCGCTGCGCATCACGTCCCAATGCTTCTGCATGAACAGAACCTCCGGACGCGAGCGGTGGCTCGCGATGCGGTGGACGCAGTGCCCGACATCCGCGGTCGGGTTGGGAATATAAAGCGAGTGAAGGCCGCGGTTGATCGGCTTCCACGTCTTGCCGCCGTCGTCGGTGCGAAACGCGCCCGCCGCCGAGATCGCCACGAAGATGCGCTTGGGATTTGCAGGGTCGATAATAATCGTGTGCAGGCACATCCCGCCCGCGCCTGGTTGCCAGTCTTTGCCGGTTCCGTGACCGCGCAAGCCCGAAAGCTCGCTCCACGATTTGCCCCCGTCCGTCGAGCGAAACAGGGCCGCATCCTCCACCCCCGCGTAGACCGTGTCTGGATCGTCGGGCGACGGCTCGAGATGCCACACTCGCTTGAACTCCCACGGCCGCGGCGTCCCGTCGTACCACTGGTGCGTGGTGAGGGGCTTTCCGGTTTCCGAGGACGTGTCGTAAACGAACCTGTTGCTCGCCCCGCCCGGCGGATCGGAAGGCCCGGGGATTTTCTCGCCGCCGGGGACCTCCCAGGTCTTGCCGCCGTCGTCTGAGCGCTGAATGATCTGGCCGAACCAGCCGCTCGACTGCGAGGCGTAGACCCGATTTGGATCGACCGGGGAGCCCTTGAGATGATAGATCTCCCAGCCCGCAAAGTGGGGACCGCTGACGTCCCAGCGCTTACGCTTCCCGTCCGAAGTCAAAATGAACGCGCCCTTGCGCGTGCCTACCAGCACCCTTACTCCGCTCATGCGCCGCTCCTTTTTGCTTTTGAATCCTCAGCGCCGATGGGCCACGATGATGATTTTTTGCGCTCACGATACGACGTTGACCATCCACCCGACGCCGAATTTGTCCGTCAGCATGCCGAAGCGCGGCGACCAGAAGGTTTCGCTCAAAGGCATCTTAACGCTTCCCCCTTCCGCCAGAGCGGAAAAAACCCGATCGGCGGTCGGCGCATCCGGCACTGAGAGCGACAGCGAGAAGCCCTCGAAGCTCGGCCGCCCGGCGCAGTGTCCGTCGGAAGCCATCACGATGGTATCGCCGATGCGAAGCGCGGCGTGCATGACCTTATTCTCGGAGCCGGCGGGGATCGTGCCCGGCGCGACAGGGCTCGGACTCTCCTTGAAGCGCATCAGCATCAGCTGCTCGGCGCCCAAAGCGCGCCGGTAGAATTGGATCGCCTCCTCGCATCGACCGTCGAAGAACAGATAGGCTTGGACTTGCATATCGCCTCCTCGTTGGTTTGTCTTGCTCTTTTAGCCGCCTGCGGCGGGTTTTGTGGACGGGTCTTTTTTTGATTTGTTGATTTGTTTCCTTTTCCTTAATACGACGAATGAGCGCCGGCCGCCAGGACGCCGGCAAAATTTTTTTCTGCGCTCGGGTGTTCAACGGAAAAATTCAACGGAAAAATTAAGGAACGCCGGGGCTTTCGGCGCGACGCGCCGCAATTTTTACGCACAAGAAACCATGAGACCGAACTCAGACCCCTCTCGCATCAGCCGCTTCGCGCTCTTTCTCGCGTTTTCTCGGATCAGCCTTTCGAGCTTCGGCGGCGCCATGTTTTGGGCGCGCCGGGAGCTGGTGGAACGGCAGCGCTGGCTCACGGATCGGGAATTTGTCGAGCTGCTCTCGCTCGGACAACTTCTGCCCGGGCCGAATGTCCTCAATCTCACGGTCATGGTCGGATACCGCTTCGGCGGCTGGAAGGGCGCCGCTGCGGGCATCGCCGGATTCTTGGGCTGGCCGTGCCTTGTCGTCGCCGGCATGGGCGTTCTCTACCAGCAATACGGCGCCTTGCCGGAGGTCCAGCGGGCGCTCGCCGGGATGTCGATCGTGGCGGCGGCGCTGCTGCTCACGAACGCGATCAAGCTCTCGGCGGCTCTGCCGCGACGCTGGCAGCCGTGGCTGTTCGTTCTTTTGGCTTTTGTCTTCGTCGGCGTCTTGCGCTGGCCGCTGATCTGGGTGGTCGCCGGCCTCAGCCCGTGGGCGGTTTGGATCAACCGCAAGGAAAGCGATTGATGGACCGGCGCGATCTCGGCGCGTTATTTCTGCACATGCTGGCGCTCTGGTTTGTCGCCATCGGCGGGCCCTCGACCATTGTGCCGGGCATCCATCGCTATCTGGTGGAAGTGCGTCGCGTGATGACGAACGCCGAATTCGTCGAGCTGTACACGCTGGCGCAGGTCGCGCCCGGCCCCAATGCGATGTACGTCGCGCTCCTTGGCTGGCATCTGGCGGGCTGGGCGGGAATGGCGGCGACGACGATTCCGATCCTGGTTCCGGCCTTAACCCTCACGCTTCTTGCCGGCCACCTGAACGAGCGCTATCCCAACGCCCCGATCGCGCTTGCGATCCGGCGCGGTCTGGCGCCGGTCACAATCGGGCTTATGTTCGCAAGCGCAACGGTGCTGCTGCGCGGCGTCAACCACGACTGGCGCGGGTACTTGCTGACGCTGCTGACCGTCTTTTTGGTCCTGCGCAAATCGCTAAACCCGCTTTGGCTGCTTGCCGCGGGCGCCCTCGCCGGAATAGCCGGGTTGGTCTAACGGCGGCGCCGATCGCGCACGCGGGGCGTATCTCGCGCTAGAGAGCCGGAAAAGAAGCCAGGCGCACCGCCTGCGATTTTTTCCGCCGCGCAAGGGCTTGATCCCAGAGGCGGCAGAAAGCGCACCTCTCGGTCGTGGTCGGCTGGCCGCAGCTCAAGCATTCCCGGAGCGCGACGGGCTGCGCGCTGAGCGCCGCGCGCGCCTTTTCCAGAAACCCGCGCACGAACCTCAGCTTCGCCCCGGGGGAGTTGAGCTCGATCTCGTTCAAGGCGTGCTTGTAGATCAACGAGCGCGCGCCGGCGGCGTTGGGGCACTCGTCCGCGTGGTAGCGGATGCGCTTGAGCAGGCAATAGGTGGCGGTCTCCTTTTCGCTGAGCGTGTAGAGCGGCTTGATCTTGCGCACGAACTTCGGATGCGTCGTCTCCAGGGCCGGGTGCTGCCGCGGCAAATGCTCCATGTCCCAATGGAGCACGTTGCCCAACAGGGTCGCCGCCTCGTCGTCGAGATTGTGACCGGTCGCCAGCACGTTGTATCCCCGCTCGGAGGCTTCGCGATTGAAAATATACCGCCGCGTCAGCCCGCAGCCCGAGCACGGCGCTCGACGCAGGGTCTGCGCGAGCTCGGGAATCGCCATGCCGTAGTCTTGAGCGACGTTCACTGTGATAAGCTCGAGGTTGCGCGCGCGCGCGAACCCCTGCGCCGCTTCGAGCCCCTTGTCCGAGTAGCCGCCGATTCCCAGGTGGATATGAAGGCCCGCCGTCTGGTAGCCGAAATTCACGAGCACATCCCACAGGGCAAGGCTATCTTTGCCTCCGGAAACGGCCACGAGAATCCTGTCCTTCTCGGCACACATGCGGTAGCGGCGGATGTTTCGCCTTACCTGATTTTCGAAATGGCCGAAAAAGTGCTCCGCACAGTAGGCCGCATTGTGCTGGCGGATCTCGGTCACGGCTTTGGCTTGGCACTTGATGCAACGCACCGCTCATCCTCCTGAGATCGCGGAGATAATCTCGATCGTATCGTTTTCCCGCACGATATCGTCCCGCGTGAGCAGCTCCTCGCCGCGCACGGCGATATGGGTTTCCGGATTGAGGCCGAGCTGCCGCAAAATCTGCTCGACCCGCCTCTCGCTGCCGAGCTCGACCTCGCGGTAATTCGGCCCGCGAATAATCACGACCATATCAGACCCATACTATGCGACCGGAAAGCCGGGTCAAGGCGCTTCGAGCCGAGCCCCGCGCCTCAGGGTATCATCGATCTCGAAGTCGGCGGCCGAGACCGGCTCCAGGTACTCGCCGACCAGCGTCCGCTTCCACCATGCGCCCGTTTGCTTTCGCTCGCGCCAGTCCGTGTACTGGTAAAGATAGAACCGCGCGCGAACGTATTTGGGCGGCGCCGCCGGAAACGGATTGTGGCTGAGCAGCCTGATCGTCCGCCGATCGCCTTCGAGGAGCTTCTGCACAAAGCGCCGGAACCAGCTCTCGTGACCCGGCACGTAGAGGCCGCCCGGTGTCACCGCGACCGAGAAAGGAAGAAACCACATCAACCAATCGAGCCGCAGATGGTACGGCGCAACCTGCGGCGGCCTTCTCATCGGATCTCCCGGCTTCGCCTTGAACTCGTAAGCTTTCCAGACCGTCCTCGAGGTGATCGCCGTCGCGTCCGTGCCCTCGACGACGATCTCGTAGCGCTCCTTGGTGATGCTGCCGAACGCGCCGTACGCATTCACGAGGTGGAGCGGGTTGAAGCTAAAATTCATGAGCTGGTCGCGGGAGAAGAGATTGAAAATGGGCTGAACGCTCAATACCGCGGTGGCGCCGGCGAGGACAAAAAGGAGCCGCTCATGGCTAGCCGGAAGCGGCATCAACTCGGGGACCGCCAGCGGCAGTACGAGCGCGAGCACTCCGTCGCTCAAGCCGACGACTCCCAGAACGACCGTGAGCCAGTTCAGCCAGGAGTAGTTGCCGCTTATGATGAGCCAGCATTGGTGCAAGATAATGAGCGCCGCGGCCAGCGCGGCGAGCGGCTGCGGGGCAAAGAGGCCGAAGGGAGCGATGATCTGCACAAAATGACTGACCAGGACGCTGAGCTTGTGAAAAACTTTCGGCAGGCGATGAAAGTACCAGCTTAGCGGATTGGGCAGCGGCTGGGTTTCGTAATGGTAGAACAGACACGTGAGGTCCCACCAGCAGCGGTCGTGGCGGAGCTTGATGAGCCCCGCGCCGAGCTCTACCCGAAAAAGCATCCAGCGCAAAATCAGGATCGGAATGGGAGAGGGCTCCATGTATTGCGGCCCGAGAAAAGCGGCAAAGAAGCCGGCCTCGAGCAACATGGATTCCCAGCCAAACGCATAGAATCTCTGCCCGACGTTGACGATCGAGAGATTAAGGCCCCACAGCGCCAACCATGCGGCCGCGGAAACCCAGAACGGTCCGAGCTCGGGAAGGCCGAGGAGCGCGAGCGTCGAGAGCAGGATGCCGAGCCAGCTCACGACGGCGAGCAGCCGATCCGAATAGTGCCAGTGAAACAGGCTCGGGGCCTCCTGAAAGCTTACCCGGCGGAGAAAGTCTCGGACCGGCAGCAAACCTTTCTCGCCGAGCAGGGCCGGGAACTGATTGAGCGCGACGACAAACGCAATCAAATAGATCGCGGCAAGCCCGCGCTGAAAAAGCAGGCGGACAAGCCAGAGGCCGTCGAAATAGGACTCCATGAGGGAGCGGTCGTGCTGCGCGAGCCCCTAGGCCGCGGGCGCGCCGGGCGTGTTACGGAATACCGTTTCCGGCTTCACCCACGGTGTGTAGCATATTTGCGCGCATCGGACGAATCTCTCCGTACCGAGCCGCAATGCGCCGCGCTTTCGAAAATCGCCGCCGACCTGATATCCTGAAACTGCTGCCTTTCACAAAAAGTTCGGAACCACGGGATGTTCTTATGAAACGCTCTCGCATGACCATCCTCGGCCTGGTTTTTCTTCTCGGCGCAAGCGCCGCTATCGCCGGCGGCCCGACCGAGGCGATTCGAAGCGCAATCGATCGGGGGGTCGAGATCCTCAAGAACGCGGATATCGAAAATCCCAGAGAAAGAGCTCAGGTGATCGACCGGCTGCGGCAGATCGTTTATCCGCTGTTTGACTTTGGCGAGATGGCGAAGCGTTCCCTCGGGCCGCACTGGCGGCGCCTGACGCCGCCGCAGCAAAAGGAATTCGTCTCCGCATTCACGGCTTTGCTCGAGAAGACCTACGCCGGCAGAATCGATCTTTACGACGGCCAAAAAGTCGTTTACCTCGACGAGAACATCGACGGCGAGTACGCGCAGGTCGACTCCCGCATCATCGACAAAAACGGCCGCGCCTATTCCGTCGTTTACCGGCTCCACAGGGTCGATGGCGCCTGGCGCATTTACGATGTCGTCGCCGAAAACATCAGCCTGGTCAACAATTACCGCTCGCAGTTCAACCGCGTTCTGGCAAAGTCGTCTTTCGAGGAGCTGATGAGGCTGATCAGAGACCGGGCGACTTAGCCCTTGCGCGCGCCGTCGGCTCGGCGGTAGATTGGCGGCATGGAAAACAACGGCGCATTTGAAGTCGATGTCCAGGATGTCGAGTATCAATCGCAGGCGGGAAAACCCTGGCTCGCGCGCGTCTACCGGCCCAGGGGAGCCGGGCCGTTTCCCGCGATCGTCGACGTGCACGGCGGCGCCTGGCGTAACGGCGATCGGACCAACAACGCCGGCATCGACCGCGCCCTTGCGGCAAAGGGCATTGTGGTCGCCGCCATCGATTTCCACCAGCCGCCCGAAGCCGGCTATCCCGCCTCGATCCGCGACGTAAATCTGGCGATTCGCTGGCTAAAGGCGCACGCGGCCCGGTTCAACGCGACGGCCGTCGTCGGCGCTTTCGGCAACTCCAGCGGCGGCCATCAGGTGGTCTTGAGCGCGCTTCGGCCGCGCCACCCGAGCTACTCTCAGCTGCCGCTGCCAAGCCACCCGCACATCAACGCTCGGCTCGCCTACGTGATCGCCGCCTGGCCTGTGATCGACCCGCTGTTTCGCTTCCGCTTCGCGCAAAAGACCGGCCGCGAGGAGCTCATCGAAGCCCATTTCGCGTACTGGCGGACGGAGGAAGCGATGGCGGAGGGGAATCCGCAGACGATCGTCGACAGCAATGAAGAAGTCGACCTGCCCCCGATACTGATGCTCCTCAAGGCCAATGACCGCAATCACCCGCTGGAAATGCAGGAGCGTTTTATCGCGTCGTACCGCAAGCGCGGCGGCCTCATCGAGGTGCAAAGCTTCGAGGGCTTGCCCGAGCACCGGATGGTCCCTTCGCCCGGCCAGCCGGAAACGATGCGCGTCATCGAGACGATCACCGCCTTTATCCGCCGGCACAGCGCGTGAGCGTTCGATTCGGGCATGGGGCGGCGCTGAGGCGGATCGATCGAACCGACACCCGGGGCGCTTCCGCGCGCTTCAAAGTGCCGGGCTGGCGCCTGGTCGCGACTCTCTCGACCGTTTTTCTGCTCGGGGGATGCGTGCAGCGAACCGCCATGAACGAACCGGCTGCGGCGATCATTCAAGACAGCTTTACCGGCGGGACGCCCGAGCTCGTCTGGCGCCCCTACCCTTATTTCAACCAGGACAACCTCAAGGGAGCGGTCGATCCCACGTCTCCGGAAGGCGAGCCTGGAGTCGGCGTTCTCGACAACAGAAACGCGGGCGGTTTCGCGGCGCTCGCGTACGCGGAGACACGTTCGCTGGCGGATTTCTATCTCGAGGCCTGGCTTCACGTTCAAGCGACAAAAGAAGCCAGGGGCGCGCTGAACGGCATCGCGTTCCGCGTCGACCCGGCCGGCGACAGGTTCTACCGCTTTGCCGCCCAGTTCGCGGCCGAGCCGTCGCTGTCGCTTGCCTATGTCGGCAAGGACACCAAGCATTTCCCGGTCATCGTCGCCGAGTGGAAGGGCGCCTCGATCCCCGGTGGAGCGCCCAAGCAAAGCGGCTGGCACCGCGTCGCTATCGAGGTGAAAGACAACGCGGCGGAAATCTTCTGGAACGGAACGCGCCTTCCCGGAGGGCCGTTTGCTGTGGACCGCGCCGGCCCCGGTTATATCGGCGTCTACGCCACGTTCAGCGGAGGGCTCGGGATCGCCGAGACCAGGATCGACGGCCTAAAGGTGCGCCTCCCGGCTTAACGAAATTCGATTTTTCCCGCGCGCGCCGCGCCACAGCGCGCCCGTCCGCCACGACCACAAGCGCTTTGCCGCTCTGGCGCGCGATCTCACAGGCCAACCCCCGAAGCGCGCCGGCGCTCCGCGACGCCAGCACCACGCGCGCGTCACGGCTTCAAGACCACTTTGAGGCATTCATCCTGCTTGTGCAAAAACATCTCGAAGGCCTCCGGTGCCTCTTCCAGCCCAAGCTGGTGCGTTACGACGAAGCTCGGATCGATTTCACCTTTCTGAATGCGCTCGAGAAGCGGCCGCCAGTAGCGCTGCACGTGAGTCTGGCCCGACCGGATCGTGAGCGCCTTGTTCATCAGCGCGCCTAAGGGAATTTTGTCGTCGAACCCGCCGTAGACTCCCGCTATCGAAACCGTACCTCCTTTGCGGCAAGCGAGGATCGCCTGCCGGAGAACGTGCGGCCGATCGGACTCGAGCATCAGGTCTGGGACAGAGGTGCTCCACAGCTGTCCCGCTTTTGCTTTCGAGGAGCCTTCACGCCTCAAAATGGGGACGGGATTGTGAAAGCATTGGAGTCGTTGAAACACGCGCAGCTCCGATGGGACCGGCACGTGCTGTCGCCGCAATTGCACTTTGCGCGTCAGCGCGCGAGCAGGTGCGCGTTTGTGAGAGAGTTACTGAGGGCGGGTGATTCCCAGCTTGCGCATTCTGGACTGGAGCGTTGTCCGCTTTAGCCCGAGCCGGCTTGCCGCGCCGGCGGGCCCGCCGATGATCCAGTTGGTTTCCGCGAGCGCGCGCAAAATGTGCTCCCTTTCGGCCTGCTCGAGCGTGGAAAGCGCTCTTGCGGCGCTTACAGCAACCTGAGCCCGAGCCGAGCTTTCCTGCAGCGACGCCAGCGGCACCTCCAGATCGGGACCGCGCGAGAGGATAACCGCCCGCTCGATGAGATTTTCCAATTCCCGCACGTTGCCCGGCCAGTGATACTCTGTGAGCGCGGCCATTGCCTTGGCGGGAATGGTATCGATCGGCTTTTTCATCCGCCGCGCGTACTTCTGCGCGAAGTAGCGCACGAGCAGCGGAATGTCCTCCTTGCGCTCCCGGAGCGGCGCAATGCGGATCGGAAACACATTGAGCCGGTAGTAAAGATCGCTGCGAAACTGCCCCCCGGCCACTTTCTGCGCCAAGTCCACGTTCGTCGCCGCGACGACGCGGGCGTCCACGCGAATGGTCTTCGCGCTTCCCAGTCGCTCGAACTCCTGCTCCTGCAGAACGCGCAAGAGCTTGGGCTGAAGCTCCAGCGGAATATCGCCGACCTCGTCCAGGAAGATCGTGCCCCGGTGCGCCAGCTCGAACCGGCCGATGCGCTGGCCGATCGCGCCCGTAAACGCGCCCTTCTCATGACCGAACAGCTCGCTCTCGAGCAGCCCCGTCGGGATGGCGGCGCAGTTGACCTTCACCATGGTGTGCTCGCGCCGCGCGCTCAGATTGTGAATCGCCCGCGCGATCAGTTCCTTGCCCGTGCCGGTCTCGCCCTGGATGAGCACGGTTGAGTCGGTCGGCGCGACGGTCTGCAACTGCTCGAGGATATGCTTCAAGGCGGCGCTTTCGCCGATGATCTCCTCGAAGTTGTATTCCGTGCGAATCTCGTCCTGGAGGTAGAGCTTCTCTTCTCTGAGCTTCTTGGCTCGATCGACGACGCGGCGATAGGCGAGGGAATTCTCCACCCCGATGGCAATCTGATTGGCGATATGCTGCAACAGCTCCGCGTCCTCTGCGGGGAAGCGCTCCGCTTCGAGGCTCGCCACGACCAGCGTGCCGAGCGGCCGCCCGTGCGCGATCAGCGGCAGGCAAACCGCCGATTTCAACCCTTCGCCCAGGATGCGCTGCGCGATGTCGGAGCCGAACTGCCCGACATCGTCGCGCGTGATGAAAACGGCCTGGCGCGTCGTCAACGCGCGCCCGGTCGGCCCGTCGGCCGGAAGCCAAAGCCCCTCCTGCAGCAGGCCCTTGCTGACGGGGAAGTCGAGCGCGTGAATCTGGAGCCGCTGGGTCTCGGCGTCGTAGAGCGAAATGCTCGCGTACTCGTGCGGTATCAGGCGCCGCAGCGACGCCGAAACCGCGTTCAACAGCTCGTGGAGATCGAGCGTCGCCACGACGGCGTTGTTGACCTCGAGAATCAGGCGCAAGCGGTCGCGTTCCTGCTTGAGCTGTTGCTGCACGGATTCGGCCTGAGCGAAGTGCAGCGCGTTGTCGAGCGCGACCGCTACCTGGCGCGCCACCTGGCGCAGGAATACGACGTCGGCGTCGGCGTAAGCGCCCGCCATCCTGCTCCCGAAAGCCAAAGCGCCGAGCCTGCGCAACGCGGTCGTGAGCGGCACCACGCACAGCGATTGGATGCCGCGCTCGCAGAGCCATCTGCACAACTCGGGATAGCGGCTCTCCGCAGCCAGACGCGAGACCACCCAGGGCTCCTGCGTCTGCCACACCCAGCCCGCGGGCGTCTCCATCGGGCAATCGCCCGCCGGACAAGCGTAGGACGGGTCGGGCGTCTCCAGGACGTGAGACTTCATCACGTTGCGCTCCGGCTCGTACATGATGAGATTCATGAAGTCGAACTGCACGACGGGATGCAGTCGCGGAGCGAGATCGTGGAAGAGCCGGTCGACATCGCGGTGCGCGGCGATCGCCTCCGAAATTTCAAGCAAAGCTTGATACTGGCTCTGCAGCAGATCGGCTTCCCGCTTCAGCGCTACCTGTTCGTTCATGGCGGTTCAGTATAGGGGTCGATCCAAGCAGCTTCAAGAAGCACAGGTTCATTTACCCGCTTTGTTTAACGCTTGGGCCCAGCGAGTTCTCGCCGGTGTCGTAGCGTCTATTAAATTTTTGTGAATTTTGAGGCAGCGAACCGCGGTCGATTGCCTCGGTCGACGGCATCGAGTCCCGGCTTCCCGGACGGTCATGACTGCCGGCAGATCAGCGTTAGGATGCCCCGCCCCGGCATCACCTCCAACCCGAAGATTTCAGCAGAGAACTTCGCGGACGCGTGCTTGTCCTTGGCCGGTACGACGGTGTGATCGAGACCAATGGCCATAGTGGATTTGCCTCCTTGTTGTGGCAACAGAGATTGCGCCGATCTGCCGCCACTTGCGGAAACGCCGGCGCTCGCGTGCCGGCTTCGCGTTGTTGAGTTTTACCCGCAAACATAATAACAGAAGCGCTGGACGGAAATTTCGCAGGGGAGGACTCGACGATTGAAGATAACTTCACGGCACCTCTCGGTTGAGGCGGACGGAATTCCCGGCTTCATCGCCTGGCCGGCGCGCGCCCGGCGCGGCCCCGGTCTGCTGATCATCCATCACCACTTCGGCGTCACGGGGCACATCAAGGCCACGGCCTGTGACTTCGCCGAGCTCGGCTACGCGACCTTCGCGCCGAATCTCTACACCTTGCTCGGCTTTCCTGACTACCGCGGCGTTCAGGAGAAAACGACGGACGGGCAATTCCTGGAGGTTATCGACAGCGCCTGGCGCTATCTGCTCGCGCGCCCGGAAGTCGATCCCGCGCGCGCCGGCGCCGTCGGCTATTGCATGGGCGGCCGGCTGGGGATTCACTTCGCCGCGGCGACGCCGAGCATGCGCGCGTTCGTCGGCTACTATCCTTCCGTGCGCGACGAGCCGCCGAGCCGCCTGCGACCGCGCCACCCCAATGACGCCGCGCGCGAGATCCGGTGCCCTTCGCTTATCTTCTTCGGCGCTCAGGATCACGTGGCGACGATTCCCGTTCAGGACAAGCTGCGCGCCAGCTTCTTGCAGAACGGGCAGCCGCTCGACTGGCATTTTTTCCACCGCGCGGGGCACGGGTTCGCGCTCGCCGACGGCACGGACTATTTGCCGGATCTCGCGCGCCTGGCGTGGTCGCTGACGAGCAACTTTCTCGCGCACGCGCTCGAAAACGAGCCTTGACTTCTGCGTCCGGTAGCCTGCCCGACTTTCGTAGGATGGGTTGAGGCGCCTTGCGCCGATACCCATCGCCGCCCGCATCCGTCGGTGGGTTTCGCACAGCTCAACCCCACCCTACGCATCGTCTTTCAAAGCCTTTCACCGAGGCACCATCGGCCTCCTTAAAAAACGATCCGTAGGATGGGTTGAGACGCCTTGGCCGATACCCATCGCCTCCCGCATCCGTCGGTGGGTTTCGCACAGCTCAACCCCACCCTACGCATCGTCTTTCAAAGCCTTTCACCAACTGCACCATCGGCCTCCTTAAAAAAACGATCCGTAGGATGGGTTGAGGCGCCTTGCGCCGATACCCATCGCCGCCTGCATCCGTCGGTGGTTTTCGCACAGCTCAACCCCACCCTACGCATCGTCTTTCAAAGCCTTTCACCAACGCACCATCGGCCTCCTTAAAAAACGATCCGTAGGATGGGTTGAGGCGCCTTGCGCCGATACCCATCGCCTCCGCCTCACCGTGGCTTTCGCTGGCCTGCCCTGAGCATCGTCGAAGGGCACAACCCACCCTGCGCGCTCCCTTTCAAAACGTTTCTTCGGGTCGGAATATAAGACCTCGCTCGTATGCGCGGGAGATTAATGCAGACTTTACGGAGCGGGTTTTCTAAGCCGCCGCGGCGCGCCTGCCGCGAAAGAGAAACGGCGCGACGAGAAGCGTGAGCGTCACCAGCATGAGGCTTGCCGCAATCGGGCGCGTCACAAAGATGCGCCAATCGCCGTTGGAAAGCACCATCGCCTGGCGCAGCGCGCGCTCGATCAACGGGCCGAGAACCAATCCCAGAACCACCGGCGCGAGCGGATAGTCGAGGCGCCGCAACCCAAACCCCAGGACGCCGAACGCGACGAGAAGCCAGAGATCGAACTGGCTCTGCCTGATACTGTAGACGCCGACCACGCAGAAGCCGATGATCAATGGGTAGAGGATCTTGTAAGGTACCCTCAGGAGCGACGCGAACAGCGGCACCAGCGGCAGGTTGAGGACCAGGAGCATCACGTTTCCGACATACATGCTCGCGATGAGCCCCCAGACAAGGTCGGGATGTTCCTGGAAAAGCATCGGTCCCGGCTTGACACCGTAGAGGATCAGCGCGCCCAGCAGGATCGCGGTCCCGCCCGAACCCGGCAGCCCAAGGCTCAACATCGGCACCATTGCGCCCGCCGTGTCCGCGTTGTTCGCCCCTTCGGGGCCGGCGACGCCTTCGATCGCGCCGCGGCCGAACTTTTCCGGATGGCGCGAAAATCTCTTCTCGAGCGCGTACGAAATAAACGAGGAAACGCTCGAGCCCGCTCCCGGAAGAATGCCGATCAAAAAACCGACGACCGTGCCGCGCACGAACGCGCCCTTGCAGTCGCGCAGGTCCTGCCAGCTCGGGAACAGATCGCGCAGGCGCGAGGGCGCGCTGAATGCGTTTTGGGTTCGGTCTTGGCCGATGTTGCTGAGAACTTCGCCCACCGCGAAAAGGCCCGTCGCCGCGGTGACAAAACTGATGCCGTCCATCAGCTCGCTGTTGCCGTATGTGAAACGCAGCTTGCCGGTGAAGATGTCGAAGCCGACGGTGGAAAGGAGCAGCCCGAACGCGGTCATCAGCAGGGCCTTCGTCATGGATTCGCCCGCGAGAAACGCCACCGTCGCCAGGCCCATAATCATCAACGCGAAATATTCCGCCGGGCCGAAGCTCAAGGCGACTCTGGTGAGTCCCGGCCCCAGGAGCACCAGGCCGACCAGGCCCAGAGTGCCGGCGATGAAAGAAGCGATCGCGGAAATGCCGAGCGCCGCCCCCGCCCTTCCCTGCAGCGCCATTTGATAGCCGTCCAGGCAGGTGGCGACCGAGGAGGATTCGCCCGGGGTGTTGACGAGGATCGAGGTCGTCGAGCCGCCGTACTTCGTGCCGTAGTAAATCCCCGCGAGCATAATCATCGCCGTCGTCGCGTTCAACTTGAACGTGAGCGGCAGCAGGATCGCGACCGCGGCCGTCGTGCCGATGCCCGGCAGGATACCGACGATCGTGCCGACGGTGACGCCGATCAGACAGAAGAGAAGGTTTTGCGGCAGCAGAGCGACGCCAAAGCCGCTCCAGAGGCTGGCAAGAACGTCGAGCATACCTCAGAAATTCCAAACTCCCTTGGGCAGATCGACTTCGAGAAAGCGCACGAACAAAAGATAAAAGCCGATGCCCGCGCCGCCCGCGACCGTAAGCGCCCGCCACCACGCCTCCCGCTCGATGCAAAAAAGCAAAAACGCAACGAGCAGCATGAACGACACGATAAAACCGGCCACGGCGGCGGCCGGCACGAACGCGACGAGCGCGGCGATAACCCAGCCTTGTCTTTTTCCCACCGGCTCAGCGCCGCTTGCAGGAAGTTTTTGCTTTGTCAGGTTTTGGCACAAGACGACGGCGCCCAAAAGAACAATGGCGGCCGCAAGCCAAAAGGGGAAAAATCCAGCGCCCAAGCCGTAGCCGGCGGCGGCATCGAGCCGGCGCGCCTCGAAGAGCACATAGACGCCGAGCAGCGTGAACAACGCCGCAACCAGGCTATCGGCAAGCTTCATGTTGTTGAAAGAGACAAGTTCGCTTCGACAAGCTATGAACGGAAAATCTCCAGGGATTTTTAGCCTGCTATCCGCAGCGCCGCGCGATTTCCCCGGCGTCTTTGATCTCCTCGAGGCCGGCGACAAGATCGGCGGCCTCAACCGACCTTTTCGGCCCGATGACCGGCTCCGCCAGCCCGAGAAACTTCGCGCGCACGTCCGCGTCGGTGAGCGGGTTTTCCGGAAGGCCCTTTTGCACGGCCACCTCCGCGGTGAGCTGGGCGCCGCTCCTCGTCGTGATCTCGGCCACCGCTTGCCCGGGCTTTAGCCGCTCGTCGGGAACGACAAGCGTCTGCCGCCGAAATTTCGCGATGGCGGCATCTTTGACGGCCTCGTCCGTGAAATGCTCCGGATCCACCCTGCCATGAACGATTGCCGCCGCCGCGGCATGCCCGATGCTAAACATCGATTCCGTGCCGGTTTTGGGCTCCGGCTCGCCCATTAAATATTGCGCGCGTGGATTGACGCGCACGCGCACGGAAGCGACGTCTTCGAGCCGGAATTCCGCGCCGGCGCGCGCCTTGAGCACGGCTTCGATGGCCGCGTGCCCGAGCCGCCCGCAGGGAAAAGGTTTGAGCCGGCTCCTGAGAAGCGCCCAGGCTCGGCCGAGATCCTTCGCCAGCGGCGGCGACTCCTCGCCCCCCATCGCGCGAAACACGCTGCGCGGTCCTTCGAGCGCCGGGCCCGCGGTGCAGCCGTGCCGGGCGAGCTCGGCGCCGTAATACCCGCTTTCCGCCGCGCGTCCCGAATGAAACGGCTTGGCGAGAAAACCGTGCATCGCGACCAGCCCGGCCGCCTGCGTCGCGGCAATCCCGAGCGCATGACCGATCTGTTCCGCGCTCAAACGCAGAAGATAACCGGCCGCGACCGCCGCGCCGAAGCCGCCGGCCACTCCCATCATGTGCCAGCCTCTCTCGTTGTCCCACCCGCCCATGCCGTCGGCGGCCCGGCTCGCGATCTCGCAGCCCAGCGCGTACGCGACCAGAAGATCGCGGCCTGAAAGGTTGCGGGCCTCGGCAATCGCCAGCGCGGCCGCGGCAGCCGGAGCGGTCAAGGTGTCGTCGAAGTCCAGCGCATGCGCCGCGGTAGCGTTGACGAGAATCGCGCCGTGAACCGAGGCGCGCCGGCCGCCGCTTGCAAGCAACGTGGCCTCGGATTTTCCAGCATCATCGACGAGGCGCTCGACAATTCTCGCGGCCCGGCTGCCCGCGCCGCGCACGCCGCACCCGAGGCAATCGAGAAAGCCGCGCTTTGCCGCGCCCACCACTGGCGGCGGCAAGTCTTCCAGGCGGGCGTCGGCTATGAACCGGCTGATAAGCGTCGTCTGGCTCATCCTATTTCTTCCCGGCGCCGATCTCGGCAAGAAACTCGGCGATGTTGGCCGTCTCCTCGTCGAGGATCTTGCGAAACTCGGCGCCTGTGGCGAATTTTGGGAAAAGCTCGATCTCGCTCACGAATTGCTGGAAAGCCTTGGCCTGCGTGAGCCGGCGCAGCGCTTGTTCCCAGAAGCGCACGGCGTGCGCGGGCATCTCCGGCGGCCCCAGAATGCCGCGAATGGTGCCGCGCGAAACGCGCGCCGCAATTCCGCTCTCGCTCAAGGTCGGCACCTGCGGGTAACTCGCGAGCCTGGCTTCCGAAAAACTGGCCAAAGGACGGAGCGTTCCAGCCTTGAGGTGTCCTCCCATATCGGCCGGCTGGCCGATCACCAGATGGACATGACCTCCGAGCAGCGCCGTAATCGCTTCGCCGCCGCTCGCGAACGCGACGTAATCCCATGAGGCGCCGGTCGCCTTCGCGAGCGCGATCCGGTCGAAGTTGGGCGTGCTCGTCACCGAGCCTCCCGCCTGCTTGACCTGTTTCGGATTGGCGCGCGCGAACTCGATCAGCTCCTTGAAGCTCTTGAAGGGCGAGTCGGCCTTGACCACGACAATGTTGGGGTCGAATCCCAGCAGCGCGATCGGTGTCATGTCGCGATAGCTCACCTTGAGGTCGGGCGAGATGAGAGGCGCCGAGATCCACACGCTCGTCAGCCCTGCCAGCACATGGTCGTCGCCTTTTCTCTTCACCAGGGCGGTCATCGCCTTGGCGCCGCTGCCGCCCTGAATATTCTCCACATGAATGGGCTGCGTGACGATTTTTTCCTTTCCCAAGATATCGGCCATCCGCCTGAGCATTGTGTCCATGCCGCCGCCGGGCCCGCTGTGGGTGACAAAGGAGATCGGCTTGTTAGGATAAGCCTCGGCGGCAAACGAAACTCCCCGCGCGGCAAGCGAGCACCAGGCAACGAAACCGAAAAAAACCAAAAGCAATTTTTTTCTCACAGCGACCTCCTTTAAAAAAGTGTCACTCACAGTTTGAATTGACCAGCGGCAGACTCATCTCTTGTCAGCAACCGTCGCCAGGAGCTTCCCCCAGCCGTGAATCGGGGCGATAATTCCCGGGCGCACGAGGTTGTTCCACACCTCCGCGCTCAAATTGGTGACACCGATCTTCCCGAACTCCTCTTCAACGGCCAAGATCGCGTGCAGGCTCATCGCGGCCGCGCCGGGAACGAAAATCGCTTCCGCTTTCGGGTACGAACGGCTCGCTTCGCGCGCGACCTCGAGCGCGATCTCAAGTCCTTCGTCGAACGACATCCCGGCCGCCTCTCTCGCCCCCTGCCCTCTGCTCGTCAGGCCAGCGACTTTCAACCCGCCCTCCTCCAGATAGCGGCCGACCGCGCGGTTCGTCTCTTCTCCCCAGCGGCTCCCAACGGCGATCGTCTTAACGCCGAGCGCTTTCATTCCAGCGAGCACGGCCTCGAGCGGCGCGTCGAGCGTGACGCTGAAGCGCTGTTTCGTTTCCGCGATGAGCTCGAGAACGCGCGCGCGCCCGAGCTGAGCCGAAATCGGCACGCCGCCGAGCACAATAACATCCGCTTTCTCGCGCGCGAGCAACTCCACACAGCGCCAGAAGTTCTCGATCGCGCGCTCGACGGCGTCGCGGCCGTAGTCTTTGAGCCCGAGAACGGTCGCAAGCTCCATAATGTCCCGCGGCACAAGGCGGTAGAATTGGTAGCCGGGGCCGCGGTGAACAGGGCCGCCCGCGTGCGGCAGAATGTTCCCGTAACGAAACCGCGGCATAATGCGCCTTATTTTGTCATCCATCACGACTCCTAACGAGGATCATTCACCACGACTGCGCGATTTTTGTAGGATGGGTCGAGGCGCCTTGCGCCGATACCCATCGCCTCCGCCTCCGCGGTGGGTTTCGCAGGGCCTGCCCTGAGCATGGTCGAAGGGGCTGCCCTGAGCATGGTCGAAGGGGCTCAACCCACCCTGCCGGCTCTCGCAATCTTCATCATGGGCGCGATGCTTGGAAGTCGATCCAGCTTGGCAAGAAGGCCCCATATCCTCTCGATCTCTCTTTGCGGAAGCGCCCGCGATGCCGCGTCCTCGAACTTCGCGCGCAGCTCCGCCTCGCTGATCCATTCCTGCGCCGTGCCTTTCTCGAGACCCGCCGCGCGCTTTAGCCTTTGGCCGCCGCTGAGCTCGACCGTAATCCTCGCGCTCACCTCGTTGCCGCCGGCCGCTGCGATCGCCGGGTCGGCCACGACCTCGGTCCGCTCCATTAGCGACTTTATTTTTGGCTCGCGGACTTTCTCATCCGTAAAGTCGCGCAGCCCCACCTTGCCTTCCGCGAGAGCCAGGGCGAGGGGAAACGCGACGCTAAACTTCGCCTCGAGTCCGGTGCTCGGCCTCGGGTGGTTCAACGTCGAGGTAACGATCTCGCTGACATGGACCGTTATCTTTTCGATCTGATCGGAGTCGAGATCGCCTTTGGACCTGAGAGCGATCATCTCTTTGATCGCGGGGTGGATGAGGATCGCGCACGGATAACGCTTGATGTGAAGCCCCGGATCTATCAAAAAATGCGGCCGGCCAAGGCGGCCGAGAATTTGCGCCTCATCGTGCTTGCCGCCCATCGCAAGGAAAAATCCCCTGCGCGCCTCCAGGACATCGGGCGCCGCGGTGAATCCCGCCCTGGCGAGCTCGGCTGCGATCACCCCCGACTCGGCGGCGCGTCCGGAGTGAAACGGCTTCGTCATCGTGCCGAAGTTTTCTCTGAGCCCGCCCGCCATGGTCGCCGCCAGACCAAACGCGCGCATGAGCGCGTCGGGTTTTAACCGCAAAAGCTTTCCCGCCGCCGCGGCGGCGCCCAAACCTCCCATCGTCGCAGTCGACTGATAGGCGACCGGATAAGCGTCAGGCGGAATGGCTTCGGTAACCCGGCACGCCACCTCGATACCCAGGACGGTGGCGAGGATGACGAGCTTTCCCGGGACCGCCAGCGGCTCGCCGACGGCGAGCGCGGCAGCGAGCGCCGGAACGGTCGGATGAATGCGGATACCATGCGCGGTTCCCGGCCAGGACGAAAGCTGAATACTGTCGTAGTCGAGCGCGTGGCCCGCCGCGGCATTGACCAGCGCCGCGTTCGCCGGCGAGGTCTTGAAGCCGCCGGCAACGACGGTGGCCCGGCTCTTTGCGCCGCTCTGCTTGGCATGGCGGCGGAGGATCCGGCTGCCGTCTTCGCGCGCCCCGGCGAGCATAACACCGATCGCGTCCGCGATGAGGTCCTTGGCGCGCTGAACAACTTCGGGCGAAAGCCCTTCAAAGCGGCTTTCGTGCACAAAACCTACGATCTCTCGGGTAACGCCCACGGCGCGCCTCTCCGTTAAACGGCCTGGCTTCCTGTACTCGCAGCACGCCTTGATTGTCAAGAAGCGCGCCGGCGCTTGCGCCTCGACTCGAAGCGATGATACATGATTTTCCATGGCGCTCGTTGTTTCGCGAGAAGAGACGGAAAAACTCATCGACATGCCCGCGGCGCTAGGCGTGATCGAGCAGATGTTTCGCGATCGCGCCGCTGGCAAATTGACGAGCGTTGCGCGGCAAAGGATCAGCGGCAGCGACAAGAAGCTCAACTTCATGGCGGCATGGCATCGGGAGAGCGACCTCATCTGCCTGCGCGCCTACGCCGGCCCGTCGAATACGATCACGCTTTACGACGGCGCCACGGGACAGACCCTGGCGGTGTTCAACGCCAATTACCTGAGTGCCCTCAGAACCGGCGCGGCAAGCGGCGTTGCGGCTAAATTTCTCGCGCCTGAGAGATCCAGGCGCGCGGGGCTTATCGGCGCCGGCCGGCAAGCCTTTTTTCAGGTCGAAGCGCTTTATCACTCCAACGGCGTAAACGACGTCATCATTTACTCGCGCAACCCCGAAAGGCGGCAAAGGTTCATCAGCGAAATGACGCGCACGCTTCCGCTCAAGTTCACCGTCGCTTCGTCGATCGAGGACGTTGAAGCCGAAGCGGACATTCTGGTCGTCGCCACCGATTCGACGGTGCCGGTTGTGAACGGAACAGCTCTCAAAAATCCCTGCCTCGTGATCAGCATGGGGGCGAACCAACCGGTCAAGCACGAAGTCTCGGGCAGCTTGCTCGAGCTCATGGACGCCGTCGTCGTCGATGATTTGGCGACGGCCAAAATCGATAGCGGCGATCTGATCGACGCCTGCGCAGCCGGTCTCCTCCGCTGGGATCGAATGATAGCGCTCGAGCGGCTGGTCTCCGGCGACGAAGCCAACCCCCGGGGCGGCCGTGTTCTCTTTAAATCCCACGGCATCGCGGACGAAGATCTCGCCGTCGCCTCTTACATCTGGCAAAGGGCCCGGCAAAAGATCAACGCGCGCGAAGTCCCGGAGATCTGATCTGAAACCGCCCCGCCAAAACCTGAAAAGTGCCTCGACGAGCGTTTTCGCCAAAAAGGCGCTTGCGCCGATCGGCCTTGATAGCTTGCTCGCTCTTCCAGCTCCAGAGAAATTTCCTCGAGCGGTGCGCCGTCGAAGCGTAATTTCTTCCCAGCCTCGGGACAATTTGTTTTTGCGCCGGCACGTTTAATTCAGATAAACGGCGTTAGATTGTGGCGAACTGCCGTTGCGGCAATGACATAGCTATTCTCCGCCTCCGTGGCACGCTGGTTGCGTAACTTTTCAGCAACGCCACTTGGAGGGTCCGATCATGAAAAAAGTGGAAATCGGCTCTAAGGTGAGAATCGCTCCTCAGCACTGGCTCCGTGGTTATCAAGAGGCTCTTGTCGTGGACTTTAAGCCCGGAGGGCAAAACAACTGGCTGGTGAAGTTCGATCTGGCGTACCCGGGAGGAGGCATCGAAGGCGACAAGCTTTGGCTGGATGAGAGCTACTTCTGCGAAGTGCGCCAGACCGGTGGTGGGGCTTCCGATCGCTACGATCCCGCCGACGACGAATCGTTCGTCCCCGTAGAGCGGGGCCTTCAGTAGGCTAATTTTGCCTGCTAGGCTTTAATTGGCAGGGAGGTAGAATGCTTTCGGAGCGATCGCTGCCGCCGCTGTTTCTCTCGGCCAGCTTGGCGCTTCTCGGAAGTTGCGCCTCGACATCGGACTGGGATTACGATGACCGCTACTACGGCCGCCCGTACTACGGCTACGGCCCCTACTACGGGCACGATCCCTACTACGACTACCCGCGCTACTACTACCGTGACCGCGACGACGACGCGGAACGCCGCCGCTACCGGCTCTGGCGCGAACGGCGGGAGCTTCTCGCCGAGAGGGAACGACTGGAGCGGCAACGGCGCGAATTAGAACGCGAGCGGCGCGAGCTTCGCCAGGAGGAACGAGAGGCCGAACAACGAAAGCAGCAAGCCGAGGCGGCACGACGACGGAAAGAAAGAGAAGCCGAGAAGAAGGAACGAGGAGCCGAAAAGAGCGGCAAGCGCGAGGCGAGCGATCAAAAGGTCAAGTAAAGATCTTGCGGAGCTCTCGTGTCGATCCCTAAGCTTGCTCCTTCGGCCGGGAGCGCGCGAAGTCGATGGACCTGTCGAGCGCGTCAAGCCGCCGGTCCAATTCCGATCTGACCTCCTCCCATTGAGGATCACGCTGAGATCGTAGCCTGGCAAGGAGTTCCCTGACCGCGGCGACTTCATTCTCCAGGGCGGCAACTTTTGCAGGACCGCCCCTGGCCTCCGAGCGAAGCTTGTTGAGCCGATCTTCGTAGCCGGCCAGCCGGCTTTCGATTCTTTTATAGTATTCTTCCTTTGCGCGCGCCGATTCGGATGGTAGGAGCTCAAGGGTCAGTGGATTGTCGTCGAGGCTGCCGTTCCACGACTGGGCCTGTTGGATGGCCGCGACACACACCATCAGCAAAAATATCATCGTAGCGATCGATCTAAAGCCTTTCATCGGCGTGTAAGCGGCGACTCTGCTCGTGGCCTTGGATACCGCAAAACTGCAAGGCAAGATTTTTGCCATTGTCAAAACGGCGCCGCGCCGTCGTTTGGCGCCCGGGCGACACCGCGCGGCGTGGAAAAAACTCGGGGGATTAGAAAAAATTTCTCGCTGGGCTTTATGTAGCGGAAGGAACTTGGCGCGCCGCCGCGAGCGCGTCAATCACGGCGCCGATCGTCGGCGGCGGATCGGTGCGGTCCTTGAAAGGCGCAAGCCGCTCGCAAATCTCGGCTGCGGCGTTGTGAAATCCCGCGGGTAGTCCCGCCTGCCGGAAAGCTCCGGCAATTTCTTTCATCTCGCCTACGTACCGCCATGCTTTAGGTGCCGCGATTTCGGCGGCCTGAATACACCGCCGCTCGAGACCCGGCTGCGAGATCGACCACTCTTCGAGCAACGCCCTGTCCACCCCTTCGATCGTTGCAAGAGCGCGGATCGCGAGAAGCAACGCGTCCGTGCATTTGGTCCAGGCGGCATAGACGACCTTCAAAGCGGAGGCGGCGCCCGGCTCCGGCCCGATCGCCCTGGCGTCGAGCATGCTCGCCGAAAACAGCGCCGCTATTTCGGCGGCGCGCGCCCCTGAAAGATAAAGACGCGTCGTCCCGGGCCGCTTCACCGGCGCGCCGATAATCCCGCCGTCAACGAAACTGGCGCCGGCTTCCGTTACGATCTCGCCGATCTTTTGCACGGTAGCTCGCGAAACTGCGTTGGCATCGACGTAGACGCCCTTGAAGCCGTGACGGGCCACTTCGCGGGCGATATCGAGCGCGGCATGAGGCGGGCAAACCGAAAGGACGACATCGCTTTGGGCGAGCGCATTGGGTAATGTCCGCGCGTCAACCAGGCCGGCCTGCCGCGCGCGTTCCCGAGTCGCCGCGCTGCGCCGCTCCGAGACCCAGACGACTTCGGCGCCGCTCGTCGCGGCGGCCGCGCCGATGGTCGCGCCCATGTTGCCGGGGTGAAGCAGCGCAATGGTTTTGATCTTCACGCTTTTATTCCTCCGAGGCGATTCTCGTGCGGTGGCATCGCGCTGTCAAGCACGCGGCGATCCGCCATCCCTCCGTGCCGCGAAAGCTCGTTTGCCATCCGCAGGATGAAGCGCGCCTCGCCGGTCCTTTTATGCTTTATTCCTGGCTTTTCCGGTACTAGAATAAACTTCATTTCGACCTCAAGGAGAGATCCATGCCACAGAAGCCCCTCGATAGTTTCGGCACGGCGGCGACGCTGAAAGTCGGCGACCGATCTTACCGGATCTACCGGCTTGACCGCCTGGAAAAGGCGGGATTCAAGACGCTGTCGCGCCTGCCCGTCTCTCTCAAAGTGCTTTTGGAAAACCTCCTGCGTCACGAAGACGACCGCCTGGTAACCAAGGCGGACATCGAAACGCTCGCCGGCTGGAATCCAAAGGAGGGCAAAGATAAAGAAATCGCCTTTATGCCCGCGCGCGTGCTCACGCAAGACCTGACCGGCGTGCCGGCGCTGGTCGATCTCGCCGCGATGCGCGAAGCGATGAAGAGGCTGGGCGGTGATCCCAAGAAGATCAACCCGCTCGCGCCGTGCGACCTCGTCATCGACCACTCGGTCCAGGTGGACCGCTTCGGCTCCCCCGAAGCCTTTCACCTCAACTCCCAGATCGAGTACGAGCGCAACGTCGAGCGCTACGCCTTTCTGCGCTGGGGACAAAAAGCGTTCCGCAATTTTAGAGTCGTCCCTCCCGATACCGGCATCTGCCACCAGGTCAATCTCGAATATCTCGGCCAGGTGGTTTTTCGCTCCGAGGCAAACGGCGTCACGCTCGCCTATCCCGACACGCTCGTCGGGATGGACTCCCACACGCCGATGATCAACGGCCTCGGCGTCGTCGGCTGGGGCGTCGGCGGCATCGAGGCGGAGGCGGCTCTGCTCGGCCAGCCGCTCATCATGCTGATTCCCGAGGTCATCGGCTTCAAGCTCCACGGCCGGCTGCCCGAGGGCGCGACCGCGACGGATCTCGTCCTTACCGTAACGCAGATGCTGCGCAAAAAGGGCGTGGTGGAAAAGTTTGTCGAGTTTTACGGCGCGGGACTTTCGAGCCTGAGCATCGCCGACCGGGCGACAATCGGCAACATGGCGCCCGAGTACGGCGCGACGATCGGCTTTTTCCCCGTCGACGATGAAACGCTCAAATACCTCGAGCTCACCGGCCGAAGCCCGGAACTCATCCGGCTGGTCGAAGCGTACTGCAAGGAACAGGGCCTATTCCGCACCGACGCGTCCCCCGATCCGGTGTTCACCGACACTCTCGAGCTTGACCTCGCGACCGTCGAGCCGAGCCTCGCCGGCCCGCGGCGGCCGCAGGACCGCGTGCCGCTCAAGCAGGCCAAGGCTGCGTTTGAGCAAGCTTTGCCTTCGCTGCTCAAGAGCGGCGATGCGAGCCGCACAGTGACGGTGCAGCTCAATGGGGACCGGGTGAGCCTCGGCCACGGCGCGGTGGTGATCTCGGCGATCACGAGCTGCACCAATACGTCGAATCCGTCGGTCATGGTGGGCGCCGGGCTCCTCGCCAAGAAGGCCGTCGAGCGCGGCCTCAAAAGAAAACCGTGGGTCAAGACGAGCTTGGCGCCGGGATCGAAAGTCGTCACGGATTATCTCAAAGACACGGGGCTCCTCCCTTATCTGGAACAGCTTGGCTTTTTCCTCGTCGGCTACGGCTGCACGACCTGCATCGGCAATACCGGGCCGCTGCCCGAGCCGGTTTCGGCGGCAATTCAGGAGGGTGACCTGGTCGTGACGGCGGTTCTTTCGGGCAACAGGAATTTCGAGGGCCGCATTCACCCGCAGGTCAGAGCGAACTACCTCGCCTCGCCGCCGCTGGTCGTCGCCTACGCCCTGGCGGGGCGCATGGACATGGACATCACGGCGGAGCCGTTGGGCGAGGACCGCAAAGGCGCGCCCGTTTACCTCAGAGATATCTGGCCCGAGCCGGAGGAGATCCGCGATACCATCCGGAGATCGATCAGCTCGGCGATGTTCAAAAAACAATACGGCGAGGTTTTCGAAGGCGATGAGCGCTGGCAAAAACTGCCGACGCCCGAGGGAGAGCTGTTCGCGTGGGACCCGAACTCGACTTACGTGCGTCACGCCCCTTACTTCGAAGGCATGACCAGAACTCCGCCGCCGCTGAAAGACATCCTCGGCGCGCGCGTGCTGGCGCTCCTCGGAGATTCGATCACGACGGACCATATTTCGCCGGCGGGCGCGATCGAGAAGAACGGCCCGGCGGCGCGTTACCTGACGGAACGCGGCGTTCAGCCCAAGGACTTCAACCAGTACGGCGCGCGCCGCGGGAATCACGAGGTGATGGTGCGCGGCACGTTCGCGAACGTGAGGCTCAGGAATCTACTGGCCCCCGGAACCGAGGGCGGCTGGACGGTCCATCTGCCGGACAAACAGCAGATGTTTATCTATGACGCGGCGATGCAATACCAGAAAGAGGGCGTGCCTCTCATCGTCATTGCGGGCAAAGAGTACGGCACCGGCTCGTCGCGCGACTGGGCCGCGAAAGGCCCCAGGCTTTTGGGCGTCAAGGCGGTGATCGCGGAAAGCTACGAGCGCATCCACCGGAGCAACTTGATCGGCATGGGTATCATCCCGTTGCAGTTCAAGCCGGGCGAGAATCTCAAGTCGCTCGGGCTTACGGGGTTCGAAAGGTACGACGTGATCGGGATCGCAAACGAGCTGAAGGTGGGCGCCGACCTCACGGTCAAGGCTACGAGCGACGACGGCAAGACCAAAGAATTCAAAGTCAGTTGCCGCATCAGCACGCCCGCGGAGCTCGACTATTACCGTCACGGCGGCATCCTCGAGTACGTGCTGCGACAGCTGGCGGAGTAATCCGGCTAAAAAAAGGCCGTCGCGGCCCTGCGGGCTTTCTCGGCCGCGCGGGCGGCGAATCGGCGGGAGAGAAAGTTGCTAAGCTTGTCTTCTCTTCTCGGCTGCGGCGGCAGCCTCGCTCTCGATCGGCGCCGCCCCCGCCCAGTGGCCGAGATCGACGATGATGCCTTCGGGCCCTTGGTACTTGACCTCATAGTGGGCCGAGCTGCCCAACTCCAGCGTGGCGATTTTCTTTGCGCCGTTGGCCTCTAGGATCCGGCTGCTTTCGGCCTCGTCCTCGACCGTAAAGCCGATGTGATCGATGCCCGTGCGCGCCGGCTCTCCTTCCTGCCTGCCGGCGCGCGCCGGCAGGACCGTGATGTTAATCGTTCCGTCGGAGAGATCGATCGCGCCGTTCTTGCGCCGCTGCGTGATCTCCATCTCAAAGGAGCTCGCAAAAAAATTCGCCATCGCTTCGACATCGTTGGCCCTGTAGGCGATGTGCCGGATCTTCGGCATGGTCTCCTCCTTGCTTATTTTCTGCGATCGCGCTCGCCTTCGCGACGCGCGCGAATCCCCGGGTTAAACTCGATCTCGGCAAAGTAGCCCGACTTTTGCAGCCGCTCGATCAACAGCGGATCGTCCCCGTCGAGGTGAATGTCGCCCTCGTGGCAGAAGAGAATTTCCAACCGCCTTTCCCCCACCACGAAGCAAAAATCCGAGCTTCCCGGCACGACGATTTCCTGCGCCAGCGAATCCTCAACGAAGCGCTCCAGCGCCGCGGTCGTGAGCCTCATCGGAACATATTGGAGGTCGGCATGCAAGCTGGAGCCCCAGCCGTAGCGCGCGCTCACTATCGTTTCCCCGACGAGCTCCGCCAGTACGCGGGGAAGCGAGCGGAGGGCGCGCCTGGTCTCCTCGCTCGATAGCGAACGGGAGTGAAGCTTTGCGACAACGTGCGGCATAGCGAACTCAACTCCGGGACAGAAGCCGGGCGCGACGATCGTTTCGCCCGCAGCCCATCCTCGAGATGACAAACCCCGTTCGGTTCACTTCTCAAACTGGAACTTTTCTCTCGCCTCTGGCATGTAGGTGAGTATGTCCGACGAGCTCACGATCCGGGTCGCGCGCAAGATCGGCGCGCTCGGTCGCTCCGCCTGGGATCGCCTCGTTGGCGACGGCTCGCCCTTTCTCAAATGGGACTGGCTCGATTGCCTCGAAAAAACCGGCTGCGCCAGCGAGAAGACCGGCTGGGCGCCGCACCACATCACCGTCGAGAGCCGCGGTAACCTGATCGCCGCCTGTCCCATGTACCTCAAATCCCACAGCATGGGAGAGTTCGTTTTCGATCACGAGTGGGCCGCGTACGCGGCGCACGCGGGCATCCGTTACTACCCCAAGATGCTCGTCGGCGTCCCCTTCACCCCCGTCACCGGCGCGCGCTTTCTCACGGGCGCGGCGGAAAATCGCCCGCGCCTGATCCAGCTTTTAGGCCAGGCGCTGATCCGCGTCTGCGAGGAAAACAAGATCTCGTCGATTCACGTCAACTTCTGTCTCGAGGAGGAGCGCGACCTGCTCGCGCAGATCGGGTTTCTGCCGCGGGCGGGGATTCAGTTTCACTGGCAAAACCGCGGCTTTCGAACGTTCGACGACTACCTCGCCTCTTTCAAAAGCGACCGCCGCAACAAGATCAAGCGGGAGCGGCGCGAGCTGTCCAAGCAAGGGATTACGATCCGCGCGGTCGTCGGCGAGGAGTTGAATCCGCCGCTTCTCAAGACGATGTTTCGCCTCTACAAGCACCACGTGGACCAGCTCTACTATGGCCAGCAGTATTTGAACCAGGCCTTCTTCGAAGAAGCCTGCGCGCGCTTCCGGCCGCACCTCTGCCTGATCGTGGCCGAGCGCGACGGCCGCATCATCGCCGGGACCTTCAACGTTCAGGATCCGAAGACGCTCTACGGCCGCTACTGGGGCTGTTTCGAGGAGCACAACTTTCTGCACTTCAACGTTTGCTACTACGCCGCGATCGAATATTGCATCGCAACCGGGCGGGCGAAGTTTGAGGCGGGCGCGGGAGGCGGCTTCAAGCAGCTGCGCGGCCTCGACCCGGAGCACACCTACAGCGCCCATTATGTGCTGGACGGAAGATTCCGCCGCGCGCTCGAGCAGCACTTAAAGGAAGAGCGCGCTTACACCGCGATCAAGAGAGAAGCCTTGCTGGAGCGAAGCCAGCTCAAGAAACCAGCGCCGGCTTGACCTCGGCATAGGCAAAGGTGAGGCGGCCCTCGCTCTCGTCCACCTCGACTTTCCCGCCGTTTTGCAGCCGGCCGAAAAGAATCTCGTCGGCGAGAACGCGCTTGATCTCGGTTTGAATGAGGCGCGCCATCGGTCGCGCCCCGAAGACCGGATCGAAGCCGCGCTCGGCGAGCCATTTGCGCGCGCGGTCGGAGACGCTGATAAAAACGTTCTTCTCGTTGAGCTGGACCTCCAGCTCGACCAGGAATTTGTCGACGACCCGCTCGATGATCTCCGGGCTGAGCGAATTGAAGTGAATGATCGCGTCGAGGCGGTTGCGAAACTCCGGGCTGAAGAGCTTCTCGATGGCCTCTTTTCCCTTGGCCGCGCTCGACGCCTGGCCGAAACCGAGAGGCCCGCTGCTCATCTCGCGCGCGCCCGCGTTCGTCGTCATGATGAGCACGATGTTGCGGAAGTCCGCTTTCCGCCCGTTGTTATCCGTCAAGGTCGCGTGATCCATGACCTGCAAGAGAATGTTGAACAGGTCGGGGTGCGCCTTTTCGATCTCGTCGAGCAGCAGCACGGCGTAGGGCGTCTTGACGATCGCGTCGGTCAAAAGCCCGCCCTGATCGAAGCCGACGTATCCGGGCGGCGCGCCGATCAGCCGGGAGACCGTATGCTTTTCCATGTATTCGCTCATGTCGAAGCGAATGAACTCCACGCCGAGGATGCGCGCGAGCTGCTTGGCGACTTCCGTTTTGCCGACGCCGGTCGGCCCCGCGAACAGAAAACAGCCGATCGGTTTCTCGGGCGGCCCGAGCCCGGAGCGCGACAGCTTGATCGCGCTTGCCAGAGTGTCGATGGCCGCGTCCTGGCCGAACACCGTGAGCTTGAGGTCGCGGTCGAGATTTTTCAGCCGCTCCTTGTCCGAGATCGATACGCTGCGCGGCGGGATCTTCGCCATTTTGGCGACGATGTTCTCGATGTCTTCGACGTCGACGGTGGTCTTGCGCTTCTCCGGCGGCTGAATTCTCACCGCCGCTCCCACCTCGTCGATGACGTCGATCGCCTTGTCCGGCAGGTGGCGGTCATTGATGTGCTTCGCGGAAAGCTCCGCCGCGGCCCGCAGCGCCGCGTCGCTGTAGCTGATCCCGTGATGCTTCTCGTAGTAGGAGCGCAGCCCCTGCAGGATCTGGTGCGCTTCGTCGATGCTGGGTTCGGGCACCTCGATCTTCTGGAAGCGCCGCGCCAGCGCGCGGTCGCGCTCGAAGTAGCTCTTGTAGTCGTGGTACGTCGTCGAGCCGATGCAGCGCAGCTCGCCGGACGCGAGCGCCGGCTTCAAGATATTCGAAGCGTCCAGGGATCCGCCGCTCGTCGCGCCCGCGCCGACGATCGTATGGATCTCGTCGATAAACAGGATCGAGCCCGGCTTTTTCTTGAGCGCGTTGATGACCGCTTTGAGTCGCGCCTCGAACTCGCCGCGGAACTTCGTGCCGGCGAGCAGCGCGCCCATGTCGAGAGCGTAGACTTGCGCGTCTTTGAGCAGCTCCGGCACCTGCCCCTGCGCGATTTTGAGGGCCAGCCCTTCGGCGATGGCGGTCTTGCCGACGCCGGGATCGCCGACGTAGATCGGATTGTTTTTGCGCCGGCGGCAGAGCACGTGGATGGTGCGCTCAATTTCGTCCTTGCGCCCGATCAGAGGATCGATGCCGCCCTCGCGCGCTCGCTTGACGAGATTGACGGTAAACGACTCCAGCGGATCGCGCGCGCGCCGCGGGCGCTCCTCTTCCTTTTCCTCCTCGGAGAGCGACGGCGCCCACTCGGCCCCTTCGCCCGTCTTGGTGATGCCGTGCGAAATATAGTTGATGACGTCGAAGCGCGTCACGCCCTGCTGCTCCAGGAGGTAAACCGCGTAGGAATCGTGCTCGCGGAAAATCGCGGCCAGAAGATCGCCGCCGTGAACCTCGTTTTTCTCCGCCGACTGCGCATGAATCACGGCGCGCTGCAGCACGCGATGAAACCCGAGCGTCTGTTGCGGATCGCGCTCGACGCCCTTCGGCAAGGTCTCGAGCTGGGTGTCGAAGAACTCGATGATTTCCTTGCGCAAACGCTCCAGGTCGCCGCCGCAGCTCACGATCGCCTTGCCCGCGACGCGGTCTTGCAGCAGCGCGTAAAGGAGATGCTCGATACAGACGTACTCATGCCGTCGCCGTTTGGCTTCCGCCACCGCGGTCTTTAAAACCGCCTCCAATTCTTTGGTGATCATCTACGCCTCTTCAATCGAACACTTGAGCGGGTACTCGTGCTGCCGCGCGAGATCCTCGACCATGGCGACTTTGGTTTCGGCAATTTCGTACGGGTAAACCCCCGCGACCCCGATTCCCTTCCTGTGGACGTGGAGCATGATCTGGACCGCCTCGCTGTGCTCCTTGTGAAAAACGTACTGGAGAATCTGCACCACGAACTCCTTGGTCGTATAATCGTCGTTGTGCAGCAGCACCTTGTAAAGCGGCGGCCTCTTTAGCTTCTTTTTGGTTTCGGTTACGACTTCGCGGTCAAGCTCGTACTCTCGCCGGCTCATATGCGCGATTTATCTAAAATTTTTTTCTAAGTCTAATACGCCTCTCGACGTTTGGCAATATAAGCTGCCCGGCATGGAGCCGATCGGGCCGCGCGTTCTATCTCCGGCCTTTCGCCCATCCGCCATCTTCATCGCGGCCGCGCTCCATGCGCGAGCGCTACTTCGGCCAGGCGCGGATATCGGCATCTTTGCGCAACTTTCCGGGATCGTAAGTCTCGAAATGGACGAACTCGGAGACCGCTCTCCGCGGCTTGGCCTTTGGCCAGGAGCGCGCGTGCCCGATCGGCACGATCCACAACAGGCGCAGCGGCTGCGGCACGCGGAAAAGCGCCCGCAGCTCCGCTTCCACTTCCTCGCGCACGGACACCCAGACGGTCCCGAGCCCCATGGCGGCGGCCGCGAGCATCATGTGCTCGACCGCGTTGGCGACGCTCGCCTGAAAGAGCTTTTCGCGGTCCGCCGGCTGGCGCGTCGTGAGATACGCCTTCATCGTCCGCGGGTCGGCGCAAACCAGCACGAGCGCGCTGACCTGGCCGACATAATCTTTTTTGAGACCCTTGTAATGGATCGGGTCCTCCGCCTTGCGCTGCCGCCACTCGTTATCGTAGATCCGCCTCACCTTGCGCATCTTCGCGCGGTCGCGTGTGACGACGAATTCCCAGGGCTGGGTATTGGCTCCGGAAGGCGCCCAGCGCGCCGCCTCCAGGATCGTTCGTAGCTGCTCGTCCGTCACCTTGCCCCTCCGGTACACCCGCACGCTGCGCCGCTTGCGCATCACATCGAGCACGCTCGCGTCCGCCGGAAGAGGACGCGACCGCGGCGTCAAGGCTTTTGCCATTGCGGGATCGTGGCTCGGTCGGGAATCCCGTCGCCGAAAAGCGTCCTTTGGCCCGGCGGAAAATCTTTCGGCGGAATGCCGCCGACGATCAAAAAAATAACGTCCTCCCCGGAATCGTTGCCGATCGCGCGATACGCTTCGGGAGAAACGCGCACGATGGTTCCCTCCGGCATCGGGATTCGCTCGCCATCGATAATGATCGTGCCGTTGCCCTTCAGCGTCGCGAAGATTTCTTCCTGGACCTCGTGCCGGTGCATGTGCCCGCCGCCCTGGCCGGGCTTATAGCGCACGAAGCTAAAGCCAACCCCCGTGCACCCGAGGGTCCTCGCCAAATAATGCTTTTCCGTCACCTCGCCGAGAGGTAAAGAAAGCTTGGTATATCTCGCCTCGGCCATAAGTCCTCCTTTCGCGCGCCGAATTCGTTTGCGGCTTTGCGCCGTCCGTAAAAATCCGCTGCCGATCCAATCCCGTCCGGCCGCGCCGCGGCTGTCGCCTGTTTGCAAAGGCGCGGTCGGGCCGGCCGATCGGCTTGCGGGCACAGGCGCATCCGTCCGGTTCAGTCCCGGTGCGCCGCGTCCGGCGAAAACGCCGGCAGACACACCGAGATGTACTCGGCGCCGTCGCTTCCCGGAGCGCTGTAGCGCACCCACTCGCCCGGATTGGCGATCACCGCCTGCCCTGCCGCAACGCGCATGACACCCGCGCCGTGTTCCACCTCGACGAACCCGCGCAAAACCACGGTAATCTCGGTGAACTCCGGCGTCTGCCCCGGCTCCCGCCACCCCGGTGAAGCGATCATGCGCGCCACGCTCACGCTCGCGTGCCCGGAGTTGACGCGGCCCACGTATTCCTGAATCTGCTTGGGCTGGTTACCCGCCGCTTCAATCAACGTCGGCCGTTCGATCAACCGCGGCATGCACCGTTCTCCTCGCGAGGCTTTTCCTGTTCTTCTTGCGACTTAGATCTGTCCTCAGAAATGTTCGGCAAAACTATTCCCCGAGATCTTCTCCCCGCGCTCCGCGCTATTTCCATCGCCACGCGCTTCGCGCTACTCGGATAGGCGGGTGCCTGAATGGTCGTAGCGAAAGGAGTCGGGGCAATCGGCGATTTCGGCGTCCGGATCCGAGTAAGCCCGTAGGGCTGTAACGAGCGGCAAATTTCCTTTTTGTTTTTTTCCTCATCCCGTCACCGCTCCGGCCGAAGCCGACGAGACCAGGCGCGCGTACTTGGCCATCACGCCGCTCGCGTAGCGCGCCGGCGGCGGCTTCCATTCAGCGAGTCGCAAGCGCAACTCCTCGTCGGATAGCTCGACGTCGAGGCGCCGGGCGTTGATGTCGAACACGATCGTGTCGCCGTCGCGAAGCGCCGCGATCGGACCGCCCACGGCCGCCTCGGGCGCAACGTGGCCCGCCATGAGACCGTGCGTGGCGCCGGAAAACCTTCCGTCGGTCATCAGCGCCACCGAATCCCCCAGCCCTGCGCCGACCAGCGCTGCCGTGACGCCGAGCATCTCCCGCATTCCCGGCCCGCCCTTCGGCCCCTCGTAGCGGATCACCACGACGTCGTTCTGCTTGATGCGGCCGCTTTGCACGGCCTGGAAAGCGTCCTCCTCCCTGTCAAAGACCCGAGCCGGGCCGCGATGCGTCATGCGCTCGTGGCCCGCCACTTTGACGACGCACCCTTCCGGCGCCAGATTCCCCCTGAGAATAACGAGCCCGCCGGTCGGCTTCAGCGGATTGGCGACCGTGCGGACGACCTCCTGGCCCGGCGTCTCGCTGGCCGACGCCGCGCTCTCCCGCAGCGTTTTTCCGCTGACCGTGATCGCATCACCGTGTATCAGCCCCGCGTCGAGCAGCCGCTTCGCGACGAGCCCGATTCCGCCGGCGCGATAGAGATCGTTGGCGACGAAGCGGCCGCCCGGCTTGAGGTCGGCGATGAGAGGCGTGCGCGAGCTGATCTCATCGAAATCGTCGATCTTCAGGTCCACCCCGGCTTCGCGCGCGATCGCGAGCAGATGCAAGACCGCGTTGGTGGACCCGCCCGTCGCGGCCACCGCGGCAATCGCGTTTTCCACAGATTTTCGCGTGATGATCTGCGAGGGCCGAAGGTCGCGGCGCAAAAGCTCCATGACCAGTTTACCCGCGGCCACCGCGGCTTCATCCTTCTCGGCCGCCGTCGCCGGAATCCCGTTCGCTCCCATCGGCGAGATGCCGAGAAACTCCATCACGGTCGACATCGTGTTGGCGGTAAACTGGCCGCCGCACGCTCCCGGCCCCGGGCAGGCGGCATCCTCGATCGCCTTCAACTGCTCGGTGCCGATCCTGCCGCGCCCGTACGCCCCCACCGCCTCGAACACGTCCTGGATCGTGAGATCGCGGCCGTCCAGGCGCCCGGGAGCGATCGAGCCGCCGTAGAGCGCCAGACCGGGAATATCGAGCCGGGCCAGCGCCATCACCACGCCGGGATTTGTCTTGTCGCAGCCGGAAATGCAAACCAGCGCGTCAAAATGATTGCCGCGCGCGACCAGCTCGATAGAGTCGGCGATCACTTCGCGGCTGATCAGCGAGCACTTCATTCCTTCCGCGCCCATGCTGATCCCGTCGGAAATCGATACGGTGTTGAACTCCATCGGCGTTCCGCCGGCCGCCCGAATCCCTTCTTTCACCTTTGCCGCCAAGCGCCGCAGATGAAAATTGCACGGCCCGATCTCAATCCAGGTATTGGCGACCCCGACGAGCGGCCGCGCCAAGTCCTCATCCTTAAACCCGACCGCCTTGAGCATCGCGCGCGCGGGCGCGCGGCTCGGCCCGTCGGTAATTACAGCGCTACGTCTCTTCAGGTTCTCTGCCATCGCCGGCTCCTTTTTTTCACGAGAGCATTAACTTAACTAACGTCGCCCGATTTTTGCAAGCCGAGGAAGCCGAACGTGCGCGCCAGCCGGAGAAAGCTTGATCATCTTTGCTTCGCCCCCTATGGTGTACTCCTTATGCGACCGACGGCGCGGACGCTCTTTTTAGGCCTGCTCGCGCTCAGCTTCTCTGCCGCCGCGACGATCGCGGCAGAGCTTTCCCGGCAGTCGGGCGACCGGCTGCAGCGCAAGATCGACGCGATTACATCGAACGCCGCCAGAGAGCCCGTCGCGCCGCTGACGACGCGCGCCTCGGAGGAAGAGGTCAACTCTTACCTCGCGTTCAACGTGCGTGAGAAAATTCCCCAGGGGCTGAGCAACCCTAAGATCACGATGATGGGGAACGGTTGGCTTGCGGGACGGGTCGTCGTCGACCTCGACGAGTTCAAGCGCCGGCGCGGCGCGCGCGGCGTCATGGACCCTTTCAACTATCTCTCCGGCAACGTCCCGGTAACGGCGCGGGGTTTTCTGCGCACGAGCCGTGGCAAGGGCCGGTTCCATCTGGACGCCGCGGAGATACTCGGCGTCCCCGTGCCGCAGGCGGTCGTGCAGGAGCTTGTAAGCTTCTTCTCGCGAACGCCGGAAAATCCCGATGGCTTCGATCTCGACGCCCCGTTCAATCTTCCGGCCAAGATCCGCGAGATTGTGATCGAGAGAGGCGAAGCGGTGATCGTTCAGTAGCGGGAAGCCAAAGCCGCAACGCGCCCTTGCCGCCGGCGGCCATTCTGGTATTTTCGCGACGTTGAATGCAGGGCTTGCAAGAGCGGAGGTGACGAAATGGAAAAACTCCCCCGCGGCGCGAACTTTCAGCGCGCCAAGATGCTGTGGGAAATTGGCTTGCATATCGCCGGCGATCCGGCCACCCCTTACTACGGTAACCGCGACATGTGCGTCGCGGTCGGCAGCGGCTCAGGAGAGACTTTTCGTCCCTGGCTGAGAATGGCCACCGGCGCGCCGCATCTGGCGTACGCGGTTTGCCGCGGCGAGCTGGAAATGGCGATGGTCAACCCATCGGGCTTTCTCACCCAGGCCTATCGCGGCACGGGCCTCTTTTCAGAGCCGCTTCCGGTTCGCGTTCTCGCCAACTACCCTTCGTGGGACCGATTCGTTTACGTCGTCCACCCGCGCACCGGCCTCAGCTCACTCGCAGAGATCAAAGAGAAGCGCTACCCGCTCAGGCTTTCGCTCCGCGAAGATCCGGCGCACTCGACGCGCGTGCTGGTCGATCAAACGCTGGCGGCTTACGGCTTCACACTGGCCGAGCTCCAGTCGTGGGGTGGCAGCTTGCAGCTCAATGGCGGTCCGGGCGATCAGCGGCGGCTGGACGCGCTGGCGGCGGGAACCATCGATGCGATCTTCGACGAGGGACTGCCGCTCTGGTTCGAGCAGGCTCTGGCGGCGGAGATGCGCCCGGTTCCGCTCGAGGAATCGATTTTCGCCAAGCTCGAGGCGATCGGCTGGCGCAGAGCGGTTATTCCCGCCAACCGGTTCCGCGGCCTCAAAGCCGATTATCCATGCCTGGACTATAGCGGCTGGCCCTTGTACACGCGCGCGTCCTTGCCGGACGAGGATGCTTACAAAGTCTGCGACGCGATCGCCGCGCGCGCCGACGAAATCTACTGGGAAGATTCATTCACGGGCATCGGACAACTGGCGCGGGACACCGAAGCGACGCCGCGGGACGTGCCGCTTCACCCCGGCGCGGCAAAGTGGTATCGCGAGCGCGGCTTCGACGTTTAGCCGGTTACGGGAAGCGGGAAAGTTTTCATAACCTCTGACCAAACATTTACGGGGAGACATTTATGGCGAATCCTCGGATCGGTTTTATCGGCCTGGGCATCATGGGAAAGCCCATGGCGCGGAATCTTATGAAGGCGGGCTACCCGCTCGTCGTTCACAATCGCAGCCGGGCGCCGGTCGAGGAGCTTGCGCAGGAAGGCGCCGAGGCCGTCGGCAACGCCAAGGAAGCGGCGGCGCGGAGCGATGTCGTGATCACGATGCTTCCCGACTCGCCGGATGTCGAGATGGTCTACGAAGGCGCCGATGGCATTCTCGCCGGCGCAAAGCCGGGGTCGCTGCTGATCGACATGTCGACGATCTCGCCGGTCGTCGCCCGCAAGCTCGCGCGCGCCGCGGAAAATTCGCACCTCGAGATGCTCGACGCCCCGGTCAGCGGCGGCGAAGCCGGAGCGATCGGCGCGACGCTGTCGATCATGGTCGGCGGAAAAGAGGCGGCGTTCGCGCGGGCGCTCCCGATCTTCCAGGCGCTCGGCAAAAGCATCGTGCACGTGGGCGAGGCGGGCGCCGGCCAGGTGGCGAAAGCCGCCAATCAAATTGTCGTCGGCGTGACGATCGCCGCGGTGAGCGAGGCGCTGGTGCTCGCCAAAAAAGCCGGCGTCGATCCCGCCAAGGTGCGCCAGGTCCTGCTCGGCGGCTTCGCGCAATCGAAGATCCTCGAGGCGCACGGCCAAAAGATGTTGGAGCGCAATTTCAAGCCGGGCTTCCGCATCCGACTGCACGAAAAAGACTTAAAGATCGCGCTCGCCACCGGCGGCGAGTACGGCGTGCCGCTCATGGTGACCGGTACGGTCGCGCAGATGATGACCGCGATGAGAGCGACCGACCGCGGCGAGCTGGATCACGCGGGACTCGTCACGTTGATCGAGGGGCTCGCCGGGACGGCGCTGACGGATTCTTGACCTCAGGAAAAAATCCGCTCCAGCCGATCGGTTCCCTCTCCCCGCAGACCGGCCGGGAGCGGACGGTCGTCCCAGATGAGATTTGTGCCTGCGATCGAAACGACAGAGACGCGCACCGACGCGTCCTGTGCGCGCTACCACCGCTCCAGTGCGAGAGGGCCGTTCGGCAGCACGTGTTCAGAAGCTGACAGCCGAGGATTTCCTTTTCATGCGCCAGCTACGAGCCGTCTTCAGGGCATTTCGCTATCCTGACTTTTTCTGGTTCTGGTGGAGCTATTTCCTGTCGAACATCGGCTCCTGGATGCAGGCGGTCGCGCAAGCGTGGCTTCTCTACGAGCTCACTGAGTCTCCTCTGATCCTGGGAGTTTTCAGCCTCATCCGATCTTCGTTGCTGCTCGCGTTTTTCTTTTCCGGAGGGCTCATGGCAGACCGTTGGGACCGCCGTCTCCTGATGATCTGGATTCAGATCATTTCTCTCTTATCCGCTCTCGCTCTGGGAATGCTCACAAGCCTCGCCGTCGTTCAGGTCTGGCACATCATGGCGCTGGGCGCGATCAACTCGACCGTCTGGGCGTTTGAACAACCGGTCCGGCACTCCTTGATTCCGCAGCTCGTCGAGCGAGACGACCTGCCCAACGCAATCGCGCTCAACGCCATTGTCTGGCAGGGCGCCGGCTTGCTCGGTCCGAGTCTGGTCGGCCTTCTCGTCGACTGGATTGGAATCGACGGCTGCTTTTACATCAACGCTCTGAGCTACCTGTGTGTCGTCGGCGCGCTCATGCGCATGCACATACCGCCGGTAACCGGCGCCGGCGGCCGCGGCCTCGCGCAAAGCATCACGGACGGTTTTACCTACATCTGCCGGGAAAAGCTGATCTATGTCCTGCTGATCTCCACTTCGCTCTTCAACGTTTTCGGCCGCTCGTATCTTACGCTGCTTCCCGTGATCGCGAAGGATGTCCTCAAGGTCGGCGCCTCCGGTTTGGGATTTATCTCCGCCGCTCCCGGCCTGGGAACGATCATCGGCTCGCTCGCCGTCGCGGCGCTGGCCAGAGGCGAGGTCAGGCGAAACGTGTTGGTTTTTCTTCTCGTGGGCTACGCGTCATCGTTGGTTCTCTTCACCTCGACGGGGCACCTGCAAACGGCATTTGCCATTCTCGTCGTCGTCGGAGCGCTGAGCATCGCGTTCGACACGCTCGTCAACACGGTGATTCAGCTCACCGTAGACGATGCGTACCGCGGCAGAGTGATGGGCGTCCACGGAATGGCAAGCGCGGGGCTTAGAGAATTCGGCGGCGTCCAGGCGGGAGCGTTGGCCGAATGGCTGAGCGCGGGCTTCGCCATCAACGCGGGCGCCGTCGTCGTCGCGCTTTTCGCGCTTTTCTATCTGGCGCCGCGGCTCCGGCGGTTTTCGAAGAGATGATTTTTCGCGGCAAGATTGCGCGCGCCCCCGAAGTGCGGACCACAAGGCCAATGGCTGGGCGGCCGTCGTTGGAGACGCGTGGGGTGGGTTGAGCGCGCGAAACCCGCCATGGAGCCGGAGGCGACGGGTCTCGGCCAAGCGCCTCGACGCATCCTACGGCTTGGTTTTTCAGAGGCTGTTGGTAGCCACCCGCTGAAGCTTCTGAAGAAAAACCGTAGGGTGGGTTGAGCGCGCGAAACCCACCGACGGGGCGGAGGGCGACGGGTCTCGGCGCAAGGCGCCTCGACCCATCCTACGGCTTGGTTTTTTAAGAGGCTGTTGGTGGCCACCCGCTGAAGCTTCTGAAGAAAATCCGTAGGGTGGGTTGAGCGCGCGAAACCCGCCATGGAGCCGGAGGCGACGGGTCTCGGCGCAAGGCGCCTCGACCCATCCTACGGCTTGGTTTTTTCAGAGGCTGTTGGTGGCCACCCGCTGAGGCTTCTGAAGAAAATCCGTACGGTGGGTTGAGCCCGCGAAACCCACCGACGGGGCGGAGGCGACGGGTCTCGGCCAAGCGCCTCGACCCATCCTACAACCTCGCTACGGCTTGTTGCTTGCCGGCCGCTTCGCCAGGTACATGCACGTCAGCGAGCAAAGGCTCACCATCGCGAAGACCGTAAACGGAACTGCGTAGCTTCGCGTCAGATCGTAAAAGAAGCCCGCGATAATCGGCCCCATAAACGTGCCCGCGGTGGTCACCGAGCGCGCCCATCCGTGAATGCTCGCAAAGTTGCGCGTGCCGAAATAATCGACGCGAATCGGCTCCTGAAGCGACGCCAAGCCCCCGAACGCCAGAGAGTAGGCCACCATGAACGGAATGAAAACCTGCGGCGCGGCGCTCCAGCCCATGAACAAGACCGAGACGGAGAGCGCCACGAGAAGGCCCATCATCAAGCGGCGCTTATCGAGCCAATCGCCCAGCCACGCCATCAGCAAACGCGACGGAGCGCCGATCAAAGCGGAAACGCCCAGAAGTCCGCTGGCCGCTTCCGTCGTCCAGCCCCGGTCGACCAGCAGGACCACAAAGTGGACCGATACGCCTTCCGTCACGAGATGGCGCAGCGCCATCGAGATAGAGAGCATCCAGAACGCCCTGGAGGCGAGCGCTTCCTTGACCGTAAACTCCGGGTCGGAAACGAGCTTTCGGTCAGCGGCGGCATGCGCGGATCCGCTCTGCGCGCCGGTTTCGTAGCGCTTGTAAATCCGCGCGATCAGGCCAGCGAGCGGCAGGCTGACGGTCAACAGCAGCAACGCCGAAACGACCGCCGCAACCCGCCAGCCCCATAGACCGATCAGCCAGCCAACGAAGGGAACCAGCGCGCCCGACACTCCCGGACCCATGCGGTAGATGCCAAACGCCAGGCTTCTCCTTTCATGAAATACGTTGGCAATGATCACGCTGATGGGAACGTTGTAGCCGAGACTCGAACCCATCACGATTCCCAAAACGATCGCGGCGTAAAGCATCGGCAGCGTGTTCACCGTGCTCAAAACGAGAAATCCGAGCGTCATCAGGCCGATGCCAAAGAACATGATTCTTCTCGGGCCGAGCCGGTCCGTCGCGTAGCCCTCGATCGGGCCCAAGAGACCCGCCTCGATTTTGGCGAGCGAGAACGCGCCTGAGATCGCGGTTCGGCTCCAGCCGAACTCGCGCTCGAACGAAGGAAAGTAGGCGCTCAAGCCGAAGTAGCTGAGGCCCGTGTTGACCGCGTGCGCGATGCATCCGGCGAAGACGATCCACCAGGGGCTTTTCATCGAAGTTGATTCTCTGCGGAAACGCCGGCGTAACGGATAGGGTAGCCGTTGGCAAAGAAATCAACGACTTGCTGGGCCGCCCGCGCCGGCGCACGGCTTTGCGGGAAAAAAATCTTTTGCGGCGGAGTTTTCGCCTACCTCGCCGACGAAGCGCTTGAAGTCACGGGAGCGCTAGGCGCGACCGCCCGCAGGTGATGTAACGATTCGCTTGAGGTTCACCGCTCCGCCTGGCGTGTCGCCGGCGCGCGTGAGCCTCGGCTTAGTTCTCGGGAAAGCAAACGCTGGCCCTCGTTGTCCGAGCGTACCTAGCCGTCCAGCCACATGAGCTTTGCCGGGTTATCTTTGAGCATTAATTTAATTTCCTCGGGCTTGATGCCGTAGCCGAGGAGCGCCCGGATAAACACGCGCATGCCGTCGACGGCGTCCATGTGCAGCACCTGGCCGAAATCGCTCCCGATGATGCAGCGCTCGGGCCCGATCGCCTGAATCGTGCGGATCGTCTCTAGCGGATCCGCAACCGGCTGGTACAGGCTCGGAATCATCGGCTGGCAATAGGTGCCCACGAAGACGCCGAGATCGGCGAGCTGCTTCATCTCGTCTAGGAGGAGCTTGTTAAGTTCAAGTAAAGGATGATCTAACGTCGCTCTCACGCTGATTTCTTTCGCTAATCTTGCCAGGGGCAGCAGCTCCTGAAAATCCGTGTGGCCGAAGCCGATGCCGACCTTTTTCTCCACGGCCATCTCCATGATCTTCACGACTTCCGGGAGAACCTTTCCGTCCTCTCCGACCAATCTCACGCCGCCGTGCTCGGGGTGTCCCGCGCCGCGCCAGAATCCCAGCGAAGTGAACGTGGGAAACCAAATCATTTTGAAATTGGGATACTGAAGCGCGACGCGGATGTACTCGACGTTCATCCCGTGGCACGTGCCCGCGCCGCCGTAAACCTCCACCCGATGCGCCAGCTCGCCCCTTTCCACCATCGCGTCGACATAGCGCTGCGTCAGATAAGCCGCGTTCGCGCTCACGTTCCAGTGGTCCTTGAACGCGATCGCCCGCATGCCGGCTTTCGCCGCATCGATCGCGATCTGGATCATGTCCTGCGAGCGGTGAACGAAGTCCGGATAGGCGTGAATGTGGCAGTCGATCGCGCCCTGCAGAAGCTCGTTCTCGATGCCCGGATAGATTTTCAGCATCTCCGGGTTGTCCTTGAGCATCTGATAAAAATAGTCCTTCGCGTTCAGCTCCATGACGCGCTTGAGGGTCAAGGTCCTTCCCACCATCAATTTTTCCGCCGCTTCGGCATCCGCTGCAAAGTCACACATGTCTGCCTCCTTGCGCGCTCGCGTCTCGCGCTCGCGGCGCTGGAACGAACTCCGCGCAAGCGCGAGCTCCAAACACGATCACGCTGCTTTTTCCCATGCTGCCAGAAAGTTTTTTGCGTCGTCCACAACCGGGTCGGCGACGGGCACGTACGGGATCACCAGCCGTGTCGCGCCGGCCTCGGCGAAAGGCAAAAGCTTTTCTTTAATTTCCTCAATTGAGGTTCCCGGAATAACCGGAAGCTTGTCCATATATTCATCGCTGAGCGCGCCCATCGCGGCCTTGAAGCCGCCTTTCCGGAAAGCCTCTTGAATCGCATTCACCTCAGCTTCAAAGCCAAGGCCGCGAAGCATGTCGCTGTAGTGGTCGGCGATATTGTAAAAGGTCAAGACCTGCCTGAGGCGCGAGCGCGCCAGTTTGCGATCCGGATTGAGCGACACCCTGCACTTGGCGATGATCTCCAGCCTGCTTGGATCTCTTCCGGCCTCGCGCGCCCCCTCCCTCACGCGCGCGGCGATCTCACGGATTTTTGCCGGCGTGGCCATGTTGATGAAGACGCCGTCGGAGATCTTGCCCGCGAGCTTTGTCATCTGCGGCCCCAGGCCTGCAAGATAGACGGGAAAACTGGGATGGCTCGGCTTCCACGAAAGCTGAAAGCGCTTGCCCGTCTGATAGATTTCGCCTTCGTATTCCACGCGCTCGCCCGCGGCCGTCTTGCGCACGATCTCGATATACTCGCGCGCCCGGCGAAGCGGCCGATCGAAGACTCCCCCGTGCCATGCGGCGATGCTTTTGTTCGCCACGCCGAGCCCCAAAAGCAGTCGCCCTCCCGACAAGTCTTGCAGCGTGGCGGCCTGAATGCCCAGCGTCACCGCGCTTCGCCCGTAGATGTGATAGATCGCGGTCCCCAGCCTGATCGTTTTCGTGCGCGTCGCCGCGCCCGAAAGAAGCACCAGGGGATCCGTGCTGTTGGACTCCCCTTTCCAGTAGGCGCCGAAGCCGGCGCCTTCGGCGCGCTCCGCCAGTTCGATGACGCCGCCCGCCGGATAATGCGCCGCCGAGTTAAATTCAACGTCGTAGATCATGCCTTCGCTCCACGCTCACGAATGTGAATCGCTCCTTGCTCGGCCCAGGCCGTGATTTCACTCTCGGCGAAACCCAATTCCCTCAGGACCGATTGCGTGTGCTCGCCCAAAAGCGGCGGCGCGGCTTCGTCCCTTTTGTCGAGCCCCGTAAAGCTCACCGGTCCGCGAACAAGCTTCATTTTTCCCGCTCTCGGATGCTCGATTTCCTCAATCAATTGCAAGTGCCGGACCTGCTCATCGGCGACGACCTCGGCCATATCGTAGAGCGCTCCCGCCGGAACATCGGCCTTCTCCAGCCGCTCGAGCCACTCGCCGCGCGTGCGCGAGAGAAACACCGGGCGAAGCTCCTCTTCCAGCTCGGCGTAATGTTCCTGGCGCGCCGCCCGATCTTTGAATCTTTTGTCTTCGGTCAAATCGACGCGGCCCACCGCCGCGAGAAACGCGAGCCAGAATTTTTCCGGCACCGAGCAATGGACGACCAGCGGCAGCCCATCCTTGGTAACGAACGCGAACGCGTGCGCGTTTTTCACGCGCGCCATGCGGTCGGGAACGATGCCGGTCCGCATGTATCCCGCGGCCGTTTCGCCGATAAACGACAGGGTCGCTTGGAGCAGAGAAGTTTCCAGCCGGCAGCCCTTCCCGCTCTTTTGGCGCGCCATCAGAGCACCCAATATGCCATACGCGGCCGAGATTCCAGTCACATAGTCCGAGAGCGCAATGCCCATGACGCGCGGTTGATCGCGATTGGTGAGCACGCTCAAGAGCCCGCTCATCGCCTGGCCCAAAGTATCGAAGCCGGGTTTGTCCCTGTAGGGTCCGGTTTGGCCGAAGGCGGAGATCGAGCAGTAAACGGCCCGACCATTGATTCTCTGAACGGCCTCGTATCCTAATCCCAGCCGCGCCGCGACGCCGGGACGAAAGTTCTCTATGAACACGTCGGCTTTCTCGAGCAGCGCGGCCGAGACCTTCCGTCCCGCTTTTGACTTCAGGTCGACGACCACGCTTTCCTTGTTGCGGTTGAGATGCGCGAAGTTCGGGCTGTAGATCGGGTCGGAAGCAAAATAGCGGTACGGGTCGCCGCCCGGCGGAGATTCGATTTTGATCACGCGCGCGCCCAACATCCCCAGAAGCGCGGCAGCGTAAGGTCCGGTGACGAAAGTGGCGCACTCGACAACGGTGGTATTTGTGAGCGCATCGACCCGCATAAATAAGTCGTAGATTCTACAGTTCTCTTCCGAAGTCAAACGATCCGTGAATCTTTCGCGGCGATCCCGGTTGTCTTTGGCCCCCCGCCGCTGATAAACATTTGTGATTCGACAGAGCTCGGGAGGGCGTCGGGATGACTGTAGGCATGGTGTCGATCGGCATGGTCTTGTTGGCGGTCTGGCTTATCCTTACCGGACTGGCATCTTTCGTTCGCCTGGAGATCCCGAACCGCGCGCTGGGGATCCTGGCCATCGTCGCCGGGGTTCTCCTGCTGATCGGGAGATAGCTGTGCCTTCGGAGGAAGTTATGGCGCAGATCTCGGAATCGAGCGCGCGCGTCGATCACCGCAAACTCGCCCGCTTTGTAAGCCTCGCGTTTGAGAAACTCGGCGTGCCGGAACAGGACGCCCGCATCGCCGCCGACGTGCTGGTGACGGCGGACCTTCGCGGGGTCGAATCGCACGGCGTGCTCCGCTTTACCCCGCACGGCTGGTACGTCAAGGCGCTGCGCGAGGGGGTCATGAACCCGAAACCACACATTCGCGTGCTCGCCGAAAGCGAGGCAACGGCGCTCGTGGACGGCGACGGCGGCATGGGCATGGTTGTCGGCCACCGCGCGATGGAGCTTGCGCTTCGCAAGGCTGAGCGGTCGGGGATCGCTATCGTCGGGGCGCGGAACAGCCGCCATTTCGGCATGTCCGCCTATTACTCCATGATGGCGCTTGCGCGCGACATGATCGGCATCGCGATGACAAACGCCGGAAGGCAGGTCGTCCCGACGTTCGGCCGCGATGCGAGGTTCGGGACCAACCCCATCTCCCTTGCGGCGCCGGCGGGAGAGGAGCGCCCGTTTGTGCTCGACATGGCGACGACCACGGCGGCTGCCGGGAAATTGGAAGTCGCCGCGCGCCGGGGAAAATCCATTCCGCTCGGCTGGGCGCTGGATGAAAACGCCGAGCCGACCAGCGATCCGAGAGCGGCGCAAAAGGCCCGCCGGCTTCTGCCGCTCGGCGGAACGCCGGAAGGGGGCAGCTACAAGGGGTACGGGCTCGCCGTCCTCGTCGAGATTCTTTGCGGCGTTTTGACCGGGAGCGTCGCCGCGCTCACCCCGCCCGCTTACGGAGTTCGCGGGCATTTTTTTGGCGCGATCCGAATCGACCGCTTCCGGCCTGTGGACGAGTTCAAGCGCGACATGGACATGCTCATTCGCGAGCTCAAATCGACGCCGCCACTGCCGGGAAATGAGCGGGTGTTTGTCGCGGGAGAAATCGAGTTCGAGACCGCCGACGAGAGAAGCGCCCGAGGAATTCCGCTGCACGCTTCGGTTCTCGCAGGGCTAAAAGAGCTGGGCGAGCAGCTGGAGATAGGCTACGATTTGGAGTGATTCTGAACGATTTGCCTGCACGAAAAACTGTGTTCTCTTCGTGCCGTCCTTTTGCGAAAAACGGCCGCCGATAGTTCAACCGCCCTTTTGCATCTGGCGCAGCACTTCTTCCAGCTTCTTCAGCTCCTCGCCGTACCCGACCCAATTTTCCTGGCGGAACAACTCCCGCGATTTCAAGTAATGGTCGAGCGCGCGGGCAGCCAAGGTCTTTTCGCGCCCCGGCTCTTTGGCGACTGCTTCGCCTTGGGGAGTGGGCTTACTTGCCGAGTCGCCGAATAGATCCTCAAGCGCCTGCTCCAGAGTCTCGCGCATCGCAATTTGATTCCCAAACGCGACGATCACTCTTTTCAGTTCTGGTAGCGACCCTTTCTCCGCCGCCAGGTAAAGCGGTTGAACGTAGAGGAGAGACTTTTCAATTGGAATGGCCAACAAGCTTCCGCGGATCACCTGCGAGCCGCGCTGGCTCCAGAGGGTTAGCTGCTGGGAAATGAAAGCATCCTGGTTGATGCGCGCGTGAATCTGCTTCGGTCCATAGACCAGCTTCGCCTTGGGAAAGTCCAAGGCGATGAGCTTGCCGTAATGGGGCGGATCGCTTCGCGCGGCAAGCCACGCTCGCATATTGTCCTTCTGGTTCGGCGTAAAAGGAAGAAGCAGGATGAACTCTTCTCGCTCTTCTCCCGGAAGGCGCATGATCGTGTAGTAGGGATCCACTTCGCGCTCAACCGTCTGTTCCCTCCGCATTCCTAGCATCGGCGCCGGCTCCTGATCCTGCGTCGCCAGCTCTCGTCGCGGAATGCTGAGGAGGTCTTCTTTATTGTAGAACACCTGTGGATCTTGCATGTGATAGGTGGCGTAGATCCGCGCCTGAATCGCAAATAGATCCTGCGGGTACCGGATGTGCGCCCTTAGATCCTCGGGCATGGATTCGAGAGGAACAAACAGACCCGGAAAGATTTTCGCATAAGCGGAGATGATCGGATCATCAGGATCGCTCCGGTAGAAAGTCACGGTCCCATGATACGCGTCCACGACCGTTTTCACCGAATTGCGAATGTAATTTCCTATCCTTCCCGCCGGCTCCGAGTACGGATAGCGGTCGGATGTGGTGTAGCCGTCGATGATCCAGAACAGGCGGCCCCCTTGCGCGATGACAAGATAGGGGTCGCGATCGAAAAGAATAAACGGCGTGATTCGACTTACGCGCTCCTGGATCTGTCGATAAAATAAAATCCGGCTTTCATCGGTGATATCGTTCGACAGCGCGATTCTCAGCGTCGCATAGCGGGCCGAGAAGAGAAGCCTTCGCCACAAAGAGCTTACCGGAACGCCCCCTTTTCCCTCATAGTTCGCGTAGACGTTTTGATCGCCCGATGGATAGTCCAGCTCTTGGGCTTTGGTCCGCACGAACACGTAGTCGTTGGCTCGCTCTCCATAATAGATCTCGGGGCGCGTAACCTTAATCGGTTGATTCGACACCGGCGGAATGTCCTTGATGAAGAATTCCGGCAAACCTTCGGGCGTAACTTGATTGACCGGTCCAAAAACCACCCCGTAGCCGTGGGTATACGTAAGGTGCTCGTTGATCCAGATGCGGCTCGGCAGATGTTCGTGAGACAGTTCTCGCGCTGAGAGCATGACCTGGCGGTACGTGCCGTCGATCCGGTAACGATCGTTATCGACGTCCAGGAATTTGTAATAAGTTCGGATTTCCTGGAGCTGCGCGTAGGTCGCGAGCAGAGGCTGGTGATCCCACAAACGGATGTTTTTAATCGTGAGGTCGTTGCGCTTGAGGTCAGCCGCCGTGAGTCTCTCTTCAGCCGGAAACTCTACCGTCTCGACCTTGTCCAATCCGTACGCGCGACGGGTAAATTCGATGGTCCGCTGGATGAACGGGCGCTCGGCGGCGATTTCGTTGGGAACCACCCGAAAACGCTGGAGCAGAGAGGGGTAAAGATTTAACCCCACGACATGGGCAAGGATAAGGCTGCCGCCGCCGATGACGAGATACCTAAAGCCCGGACGATAAAGCTGCATCACGCAGAGCCCGCTTGCGACGAGCGCGACCGCCGCGACAAATCGCAGAATGGGGAGCGACGCGTGCACGTCCGTGTAGCTTGCGCCGAAGGCCGCACCCCGCGACGAGTAGAGAAGCTCGAACCCGTCAAGCAGGTACCCTCCCGCCTTGACGAGCAAAATCGCGGCGACCAGAATCAACAGATGGGCCCGCGCCTGATTCGTCAGCGATACTCCCTGCGCCGTGAACACGACCTGCCGGCGCACGAGATAGGTGAAGGCGACCCCCAAAAATGCGAGCGAGACGGCGATATTGAGCCAATGGTAAAGGGCGGCAATCGCCGGGAGGCGGAAAACGTAAAAGCCGATGTCTCTACCGAAAAGAGGATCCGCTGTTTTGAACGGAACCCAATAAAAAAATAGCAGAACTGATTTCCAATGCTCTGCGGCCCGTGACGCCGCCAAGAGACCCAACACAACCACAATCGGAACAAGCCAACGCTGGAGCAGCGGATCGAAAAGATCGGGAGCGGGCAATTGGATAACCGAAGGCGCGGAACTGTATGCGTAGCCGTGCGGCCGGCTGGCCAGCTTGATGTTCAAATAGATGATAAGCGCAAACAGCGCTCCAAAGACGCTGCCCAGAATGACCTCAAAGGTCAGGATGGTGACAAAAACTTGGGTGAATCCCACTTCCTGGAACCATAGCCAGTCCGTATAAAGCGAGATGACTCGCCCGAAAAACAAAAGCGCCAAAAAGACGCCGAACAATAGAAAACCGATGAATCCTCTCATCGGCACCCCCTAAACGGCCCCTCACCTTCGATGAAAGCTCGCGCTAGAATGTCGCACGGCCAATATCGTGTTTGCTGCACGGTTTCAAGCCCGTGAGCCTCTACTTGACCGGCCCCGCTTTTTCGTGATTTCCATGATCTAGGACGCGATGATAGACCTACCAGTCCTGCTTTTGGCCCTTCTCGCTGCAATCACCTTTTACCGGCTGCTGTCGCGACAGGCGACGCCCAAAGCAAGAGTTGCAACCATGCTAAGGCGCTACCACGCGCTGGCCAAGAGCGGCTACTCCGAGCACGAGTGCCTCTTTCGACTTCTCGCAACTCGCAGGGGGTGGAAGAGACTCCGGCCTCCGTTTCTGGCTGAGCTCGTCTCGCGGTTGAAGTCAAAAGAGGACGTCATGCGTTTCGTTTCCGTGTCCGAAGACTACCGCTACCTGCGCGATCACTACCCGGGAATCGCTGAAACGACCGATCTCGACGCCGCTATGGCGGAGGTTGCTTGCTTGTTTTCACGTTTCGGCTTTCGCCTCCAAGAACAAGCACGGTATAGAGAGGCGGAATTCGTCCAGAAGCTCGCGTTGCGCTTACAGCCCGATCAGTATTTTACCAATCTACCGTTGGCGGCAACCTATCACGAAACGGGGCGGCACGCCGACGCCCTGCCGCTGTTTGAAAAGGGCTTGGCCGAATGCAGAAAGTTGGAAAACAGCGGTGAACTCGCGTGGTCACCGGCGCGCTGTTTGGGGTTAGAAAGCGAAGTCGAAGCGCTCCGCAACCGTTACGGAAAGATGTACGAGGCCTGCTTGAGAGCCGCCCGGGCCAACCGCTGAACTATAGGCGCCTGGACGCAGATCCCATCGACAGGAACGTGACCACGCCAATCGCGCCCAGCCCGAGCAATACATAACCGACCGTCGGCCATGCGGACGTTTTCGATTGCTCGGTGGTAATCTCCAACGAGCCTACCGGCGTCTTTACGGCCGCCTTTTCGATCTCTCCCTTGTTGAACCAGCCGCCCGGAGCGAAGGAAGCCAGCAAAAGGCCAGCCAAAAGGGCCACCGCGGTCAAACCGAGCACGAGCCTTCGTAGATCCATACGATCCTCACGCGCCGCGCTTCAGCAACGAGACCAGACGCCCTTTCAGTGGGCGAGAATTTTCTTCACCCGTTCGACGACTTCCGGCGGCGAACTAAAAATCTCCTTGACCAAATTTTCCAGCTCCTCGCCGGTAGTCGGCTCAATCTCCATCCGTCCCTTCTTCGCCTCGTCGTGAACTCCGTGGTCGTTGAGGGCTTTCATATACGCGTTTCTAAGAATCTGGACTCGATCGGGAGGCGTGCCCGGCGTTACCATCATCGGCCGGCCAAAGCTGCCCGCGGCCAAGAGCACTTGCGCAACGCGCCGGCTGTTCTCCGGCACCTTATATTGGTCGAAGAGCTCCAACAGGGTCGGCGCGTCCGGGGCGCGCGGATCTCTCTTGCGGGAAGTTTGCACGATGTGCCGATCAAAGCCGCGCTTGTGCCAGGTATCGAACGGCTCCCGGCCGAAATGGGCGGACATGCTGTGGGCCCGGCAGACGACCTCGTTCTTCTCCACGGCGAGATCGATCTCGGTGCCTCCCGCGTAACCCAGAACCGTGTTGAATTTCGCGCCGACCGTTTCTTCGAGCACCTTGGAGAGAATAAAGTCGCTGCTCGCAGTTCCGCTCGCGCCGCACTTGGGCGGCTCCTTGGCGTTGATGATGTCCGCAATGGATTTGTAGGGAGCGTCGGCGCGCATGTAAAAAATAATCGATTCGCTCACCGGAGAGCCGATGAAGCGAAACTTGCGCATATCGAATTGGACTTCCTTGCGGCCGACAAATTGATCGATGTACACCCCGTTGAGCGGCATCACGAGAGTCAAGCCATCGGGGCTCGCCACATTGTACACATGGTTGGCAGCAATGACGGAGCCCGCTCCCGGCATGTTTTGCACGATAATCTCCGGCTGGCCGGGAATATACTTGCCCATGTATTTCGCGAAAAGCCTTGCCCAGCGGTCGTAAAAGCCTCCGGCTGTCGATCCCACGATAATGCGGATGGTCTTTCCTTTATAGAACGGCTCGCCTTGCGCCGCGGCTTCACGCGGCCTGCCCGGGGACAGTAAGGCAAACGAGAAAACCAGCGCCAGCAATAGCGATTGCATCTTCATCGCAAGCTCCTTTCGCTGTGTTCGGTCGCCTGTCCGGAAAGCCTAATTGCAAATCGACCTGTAAAGGGTCGCAAACTTGGGTTGAAGTCTTTGTCCCTCCCTCCCCATTGCTTTTTCCACAAGTGAAATTCCTCCTTTCGGCGAACCGAGAATAGGAGGGCTTTAAAAGATGGTGGCGCTGATGCAAAACTTTCTGCAACGTAATCTCACCGGTATCCGCCAAGGCTGGACTACATCGCCCGCGGCGCTCTTGTCAAGGCGGTTCGGGCCGTGATTACGCGACGCGCGCGTCTTTTTCGCAGTATTGACTTCATGCTGGCGCCGATATATTAGGCCGTGCTTAAAAACAGCGCGCCTCCAGCCCGGCGCAACCGCAGTCGACGCCCCGCAACGAGAGGAGTCTTCACATGACGAAATTGCTTTTCGCCGCCTTGTTTTTGCTTCTTTCCAGCGCAAGCGCCCGCGCCCAGGCCGATTTTTACAAAGGCAAGACGGTTCGAATCGTCATCGGATATTCGGCCGGCGGCACCAACGACCTGTGGGCGCGGGCGATTGCGCGACACTGGGGCAAGTACGTTCCAGGGAACCCCAACATCATCGTTCAAAATATGCCCGGCGCGGGCACTATGGTCGCGGCAAATTACGTCTACAGTGTCGAAAAGCCCGATGGGCTTACCTTGGCGCTCATCGCGCCCGGCTTGTTCTTCAATCAGCTCGGCGGTCAAAAGGAGGTTAAGTTTGACTGGGCGAAGTTCACATGGATCGGCTCGCCCGAGGAGACAAGCGAAATGTTGTCCATGCGTTCTGACGCGCCTTTCAAGACCTTGGATGATATTCGCCAGGCGGCAGTGCCTCCCAAATGCGGCACCACCGGTGCCGGCACGCCGGGACACTATTTTCCGCGCTTGCTCGAGGAAGTTCTCGGACTGAAGTTCGATCTGGTCACGGGTTATCCCGGTGCCGCCGACGTCGACCTGGCCATCGAGAAGGGAGAAGTCCAATGCCGCGCCGGGACAACCAGCGCTTTTTTCGGCCGCGAGCCCGGCCGCACCTGGGCAAAGACCGGCTTCGTTCGGATACTCGTCATCGGCGGAGCGAAGCGAGACCCGCGAGCGCCGGAGGTGCCGACGATCTGGGAACTGATGGAGAAATATAAAACGCCGGAGTTCGGCAAACGGCTCGCTACGGTTCTTCTGTCGCCCGGCTCGTTTGGTCGCCCGATCGTCGGCGGGCCCGGGATCCCGGCTGATCGGGTAAAAATTCTCCGCGAGAGTTTTCTGAAAGCAATGAAAGACCCCGAGCTACTGGCCGAAGCCGAAAAGCGCGGCTGGGAGCCCGACCCCGTTGCTGGCGAGAAACTCCAGGCGCTCGCGCGCGAGGTAGTCACGCAGCCGCCTGAAGTGATCGCGCGCATGAACGCGCTGCTCGCGAAGTAGGCGGCCGAAAAATTTCCTTTCTTTCGGCGACCCGAACAATTCCAGCCGAAAGGCCGTGGCTTTGCAGGATTCCCGTCTGAAGGGAAGGCGCCAACTCACGGCGGCAAGAAGTATTCGAAGAAGACCGCTAGCGGCGCAAGGCCAACCGAATTTTTTCCGGCGAGACCTTATCTCCTGGCTCGCACCGCTTCTCTAGCTTTTCTTTCACGATCCAACTCGGGCACGTCTTGTCGGCCGGTTGATCTGACCCTTCGCGCAAGTTTTCGTTACCGATTTGCTCTGGCTACATGCGCGCGCGGGCCTCCTGTTAGAGGAACATGTTTCGGCGCGCCCCAGCGTCGCTGCCTCGCCACACGCAAGCAAACGCGTCTTGCATGCCCCCCTTTAGAGGTGATACCCGGGGAAGTAAAGCGTAATCGGTGACGGACGAAAATCCACGTCGCTGCTGGAGCCTTGGCGGCCGTCTAGCGATGCACAGAAAACGCCGCTACGATTTCGTGCCCGAAGAGCTTGGTTAATCCGGTGTCTTAAGAGCGTCCAGTTTTTGGGAGGTCGCCCATGAAAGGAATGACCGGTTTCGGCTTATGGTCCTTGGCGATTTGGCTGGTTTCCGCTATAGGCGCCTCGGACCTCCGCGCGGCATCGGCCGGCCTGGCTCAAGCCAAAAAACAGGCTGAGGCGAAGGGCTTTATCTTCGAGACCAGTCATGCCGATCTTGTTGCCAAGGCGAGACAACAGGGCGGCAAGATCCGGGTACTCAGCTCGCTGGATCCGGGATTGTTCCCTCACATGATAAACGGCTTCAAACAAAAGTATCCTTTCTTCGACGTCACGATGATTGAAATCACCGGAACGGATGCCAACGAACGGTTTTTCCTGGAAATGAAGGCCGGCACGGTAAAGGATTTCGACGTGGTGCAGCTTGCGCCCGAACGCTATCCCGAGTATGTGCCGTACGCAAAAAAATTCGACATTTTCGGCATGGCTGAGCACGGCGTGCTCAATCTGAGCACCAAGATGGTCGATCCGAAGAACCGCAACGTGGTGAGCTTGGCAACGATCTTTTTTGTCGCGGTCTATAACAAAAATGTCCTAACCGCCGACAAAGTTCCCGATACGTGGGACGGCTTCCTGAGACCCGAATTCAAGGGGCGAAAGATGATGGTCGATATACGTCCGATTCTGTTCGCAACTTTTGCTTCGTGTCCGGACCAAGGCATGGGCCTCGAGTGGATGTTGAATTATGCGCGGCAGATCCGCGTGCAGGAGCCCGTTTGGGTGCGCGGTTTCAGCAGAACGTTGACAGCGATGAATGCCGGCGAGTACGCGCTTCATTCCGGCGTCTACTATCACAGCACGATGAGGCTCATGCAGAAGACGCCCCGCAACAATCTGGCGATAAAGTTTATCGAGCCGGTCCCCGCTACGCTGTTTGAATCGGAGATGGTCCTGAACACGAGCCCCAATCCGTACGGGGGCCTTCTGTTTTTGGAGTATCAAGCCGGCGCCGAAGGCCAGAAGATCATCGACGAGCGCGAGCCGCTCAAGGCCTCCATCCATTTTCCCGGAAGCGTCGCATCCAAGCAGCTCAAGGGTAAAAGAGTCTGCCTGAACGGCTACGATACGCTTCAGTCCAGTAGCCAGTGGGAAAAAATGGCGCTCGAGGCCTTCGGCTTTCCCGGAGCCGAGTTGAAGTAGCGAGCTGGATGCGGAACGCGTCAATTAAAGCCGGGAACTCTTCGAGCTACTTCGCGACTCTCTGGACGACGTATTTGCCGAACGCATATCTCGCGGGCCCGAACGCGGCTCTCCCTCACGGTCGTACGTGGAGCTCAGCTTCGCTTCCATTCGACGCTTCCTCCTACAAGCTTTCTGGTGACGTACGCCGTCGCCTGCCCGGTGAAAACGGGCGGCGGAAATTCCATCTTCTTTCCGTACAAAGCCTCATGAGCGCTCGTGCGCTTTGCGTCGCTGGCAAGACCCTTGCCGCTGACCTAAAATAAGTGGCCAGAAAAGTTGACCAGAACGAGCTCCGGTTTCCGGGCTGTTCGTCGCCATGCCCGCTAATCTCACCCCCGAGTACAAGGCGGCGCAGGAGGCATTCCGCAAGGCGCGCGACCCGCGCGAGCGCCTGGAATGCCTGCGGGAGATGCTGCGCGTCATTCCGAAGCACAAGGGGACCGATCATCTCCAGGGAGACATCAAGCGCCGCATCAAAGAACTCTCCGAAGAGCTCGAGCGGCCGAAAAAAAGCGGCACTCGCGGCGGGCCACCGCTGGTCATTCAGCCCGAGGGGGCGGCGCAAATCGCCCTGCTCGGCCCGCCGAATACGGGAAAGTCTCTGCTGCACGCCCGGCTCACCGGCTCGGGCGCTCAAGACGCCCCGTACCCGTTCACTACGCAGTATCCCGAGCCGGGGATGATGCCGTACGAGGACATTCACTTCCAGCTGGTGGATCTTCCGCCTGTTTCGGCCGAGCACCCGGTGTCGTGGCTTGCAAGCGCGCTTCAGACGGCGGACGCGTGCCTGCTCGTCCTCGATCTCGGCGACCCCGCGTGCGTTGACAAGACCGAAGCCGTGCATGCGCTTCTGCGGACGAAGCGCGTGACGCTCGCCGATCGCTGGGATACGGGTGGAGAGCTTGCCCGGGACGCGGCGGCGGCCGACGATGATCCCTTCGCGCTGCGGATTCCCGCCGTGCTCCTCGCCAACAAGGCGGATCTCCTCGCCGATGCGGAAGCCGAGCTGCGCGCTTTCCTGGAACTTACAGGCCTTCGCTATCCGGCAATTGCCGTATCGGCGACCACCGGGCGCGGCCTGGGTGAAATCGGCCCCCTGCTCTTCGCGCATCTCGGCATCATCCGCGTCTACACGAAGGCGCCCGGCCGGCCACCGGACCGAGACCGGCCCTTCACGCTTCGCCGCGGCCAAACGGTGGAAGATGTGGCGCGGCTCGTGCACAAGGATTTGGCTCGCTCGCTCAAGTACGCGCGAGTGTGGGGCAAATCGGGTTTTGACGGACAGCATGTCGGCCGGGAACATCCGCTCGCAGACTGCGACGTGGTCGAACTGCACGCGTGACGCCCGCGCGCGGCCTCAGATCATCGCGGGAGTTTGCCAATGGCGGCGCCAAAGATTTTTCGTTTGGCGCGCGATCGCAAAGTGTGCTCTAAGATGCGGAAGCGAGGAAAATTGCTGTGCTCTTGAGGAACGCCAATGGAGGTCTTCGACATTCATCATCATCTCGGTTCGCTGACCGGCGGCAGCTTGCAGGAAGGACAAGGCTGGCAGGATCGCGATTACGAGAACCGCGTTCGCATCATGCAAGCGAACGGCGTAACGCGGGCCGCGATCCTCGCGGCAACCGGCTACATTCAAGCCGAAGGAATAAAGGACACGATGCGCTGCAACGACACCGTCGCCGAGTATTGGAAGCGCGATCCCGAGCGCTTCCCGGTGGCCTGCGGAACCGTCGAGCCGCTTCACGGCGCGCGCTCGCTCGGCGAGCTGGAGCGGATCAAGCATGATCTTCACCTGCACGGCGTCGTGTGGCACAACCGCTTTCAGGGCGTGGCCGTCGATCATCAGCTGATGCGGCCGCTGCTCGAGAAAGTCGCCGAGCTCGGGCTCGTGCCTTTGATTCACACCAATGCGGAATCGAATATGGAAGCGGTGTGGCGCCTCGAGCGGCTGGCGCGACAATTTCCGGAGCTCACGTTTGTGGCGATGGATGCGTTAACGACGAACGTCAATAGCCAGCTCGCGCTCGACATCGCCAAGCGGACGCCGAACATTCTCTTCGATACCGCGCACGTGCGAAGTTCGGGCTACATCCGCCACTTCGTCGAGACGGTGGGATCTCATCGGCTGGTGTTCGGGAGCCTGTTCTACTCCTATCCGCCCAGCTATGAGCGGTGCGCGACGCTCGAGGAAGTGAAGGCCGCAAGAATCAGCGATCCGGACCTGGCCAACATCCTCTCGCTTAACGCCAAGAAGCTTTTCAAGCTATCGTAGCCGATCGCCGCGCAGGCTCAGGCCTGCCGAAAAGAGCGCCGGCCCTCATCCAATGAACTCCCGGATCGCCTCGTGAACCGCGGCGGGATCGCTGACAAAATAGTGATGCCTTTGACCCCGCAGAACGACGAACCTGGCGTTGGGGATCTCGCGCCGGAAAATTTCCGCGCTGTCGCGATGCGAAAGATCGCTGGTCGCGTCATGCTCGTCTTCCCCGACGAGCACCAACGTCGGCACCCGGATGTCCTTTAAACGGCCGCGGGTATCATGCTCCTGCCGCGCAATGGCGTGCCGAAGGTAGCACGGCAGCGGCGCAATCCCTGCCATCCGGACTTCGAGAAATTTCTCGACAACGTCGCGATGCGCGGCGACATACTCGGGCGTCCAGCCGGTTTCGATCGTGTGCTCGCGCACGTATTTTTCGAAGCCCTTTTCGATCATGCCCTGGCACATCTTCAACGGGATCCCCTTGGTCTCCGAAAAAGAGGCGCCGCTCGACGCCAGGATGAGCTTGCTCACTTTCCGCGGGTGATCGAGCGCCAGAAGCTGCGCGACCCTCCCGCCCATCGAATGGCCGCAAACGATCGCCTGCTCGGCCCCCAATTCATCGAGAATCGCCGCGGCATCCGCGGCGAACATCGCGGTGGTGTACTTCGTCACCGTCTTGCTCGATTTTCCCGTCCCGCGGTAGTCGAAGAGGATCACCTGATGATCGCGGGAAAACTCGGGCACCTGATACTCCTTCCAGCACTGCCCGTCGACGCCGGTCGCGCTGCAAAACAAAAACGGTCGGCCGGCGCCGTAAACTTCGTAATAGATTTCCGCATCCGCGCGCTTAAGATAAGGCATGTTCCCTCCGGATCGGGACGCGATCGATCGCGCCCCTCCGTCAGTTTTCCTATGCCCAAGGACCCAGGAAGGGCTCGCCCGTGTAGGTGTCCGCAAGCGGCTCCAAGGTCTCCGGCCAATTTTTTGGATCGACTTTCCGGCGCAGCTGCTTCGGACACGGACGCCCGTCCCAGCCGACCTGTTCCATGTAGTAGTAGAGCTCGATTAAGTGCCCATCCGGGTCGAAGGCGTACGCGGCATAATCGATGCCGGGGTGGAGCTCCGGCGGAACGACGTCCGTTTCGACGCGCACGCCGTTTTCGCGCAGGAACTTCACCGCGTCGTGCAGCTGCCGATAATTGGCGAGCTGGAGGCCGAAGGACATGCTCGAGGTTTGTTCGCTGAGGCCGAGCTTTCTCCGCCAGGATTTGGGGAATAGCCCGAGCGAGTGGTGCTCGTTGGCGCAGCGCAGAAACGCGCACCGTTCGCCTTGCCACTCGACCTCTTCGGTCAACGTAAAGCCCGCGATCTGCTCATACCAATGTTTGGCCGCCTCATAGTCGTCGACAAAGAGCTTTACCGGGCCGACGCGGACAATCTTGAAAGGCTGCGGCAACAACAAACCGTCCACTGCATACTTGTTCGGCAGCGGGTTCGCGTAGCGCCATCCCTGGCGCAGGTCGATGCCTTTTTCGATATCGCGCCGCACGACCTCGTAGTCCGGCGGCTCGGGCTCGGTCGGCGCTTTCGGGGTTCCGTGGCGCATCGCAACCGGACGGGCGTAGCCGTCCCAGCCGATCTGCTCGATTCCATAGTAGAGCTCAAAGATCTGATCGTCCGGAGCCCAAACGTAGAGGTGCAGTTGCGAGCCCGCCCCGGCCCGCCCCTCGCGAATGACCTCGACGCCGAGCTGGCGGAAATACTCGCCCGCCGCGACCATCTCGGCCACGCTCTGCACTTGCCAGGTGATCTGATTGATATCGTTCTCGGGACGGAAGTGCCTGGCGTTGGCGCCGGCATACTGGCGCTCGTTGAAGCGCTTCTTATCGAAAAGCGCGAATGAGTGGTGATCGCCCGCGTGCCTGCCAAACCAGCCCGCGCCCGCCGGCTCTGTGATAAAGAAGCCCAGGAGATCGAAATAGAACCGCCTGCCCGCTTCGAGATCCGAAACGTTAAATCCAAAGTGACCGAGCCGCCGGATCTTGAAAGGCCGGTCCAGCAAAACCCCGCCGACGTCGTACTTGCCCGCCAGTCTTTTTTCCATGGCCGTCTCTCCCCGGTTGGCTAAAGCCGCAATCTTTTTCATCCCCCTCGCCTCCTCCTGGTCTCCTCGCCGGATACCACACGGCGCGCGGTCGCCGCAACAACGAGCACCGCCTCTTTCTTTGGAACCGATTTTTCGATAATGCTGGCCGTGGCAGGAATCGGCCACAGGTTTATCACAAGACTCAGCCAAGTCCAATTTAGGAGGAAAACCGCGAATGGCCCTCGCAAGCGATCGGACAAAACAGAGATCTCTCATCGATCGGCCGGAAAATCTGGGCGCGCCGGAGATGAAATGGGGAAGCGACGTCGTCGCCGAAGTCACCCGCAGGCTCGACCTCAAGTACATCGCGCTCGTGCCCGGCGCGAGCTACCGCGGCTTCCATGACAGCATCGTCAACTATCTCGGCAACACCAATCCCAAGATGGTGATCTGCCTGCACGAGGAGCATGCGGTTTCGATCGCCGACGGCTACGGCAAAGCGACGCAGGAGCCCATGGCCGTGGCGCTCCACGCAAACGTCGGCCTCATGCACGCGGCCATGCCGATCTTCAACGCCTGGTGCGATCGCACGCCGATGATCATCTTCGGCGCGACCGGCCCTGTCGACGCTCATCGCCGCCGCCCCTGGATCGACTGGATTCACACTTCGAAGGATCAGGCGGCGATCGTGCGCGACTATATTAAATGGGACGATCAGCCGGCCTCGCCGCAGGCCGCCGTTGAATCGATTTTGAGGGCGAATCAGATTGCGCGCTCCGTCCCCTACGGCCCAGTCTACATATGCCTGGACGCCGCTTTACAGGAAGCGCCGCTCACGGAAGGAATTGCAATCCCCGATCCGACGCGCTTCGCTCCGCCACCGCCTCCCGCCGCGCCGCGCGCAAGCATCTCCAAGGCTGTTGGCGCAATTGAAAAAGCCAAGTTTCCCCTGATCCTGATCGGGCGCGTGTCGCGCAAGCAGGCCGCTTGGGATCGCCGCGTCCGCCTTGCCGAGGCAATCGGCGCCGCCGTCCTGACGAGCAATCACGAGCCTTCCGCTTTTCCGACGGCGCACCCGCTCCATTTCGCCGCCCCTTGCTTGCGCCCGACGAAACACGCGACGGAGCTGATCGAAAGGGCCGACCTCATCCTAAGCCTGGATTGGCTCGACCTTGCCGGGCTGCTCCGCCTGAGCCTCGGCGCCGCGCAAACACAAAAGCCCGCCGAAAAGACCATCATCCATTGCTCGATGGAGAGCGCGCGCGCCAACGGCTGGAGCATGGACCATCAGGCGCTTCCCGCGGTCGATATTCCCGTTTTCGCCGACCCCGATGAGTTCGTCGCGCAGCTTCTGGCCGAGATCGGAGGCGACAAGGGTTCGCAGCTTAAACTTCGGCCGGAGATGAGCGATGTCAAACATTGGCGGCAATCGGCCGACAAATTTGCTCCGGCCGCCGGCCAGGCGATGTCGCTCTGGGATATGGCGATGACCGTGCGGGAGTTTGCCCGCAACCGAGCGGTGACGTTCGCCCGCCTGCCGATCGGCTGGCCCGGAGAGGCGTGCGAGTTTGACGGGCCGCTTTCTTTTATGGGAAACGACGGCGGCGGCGCCGTGGGGACCGGGCCCGGCCACACGATCGGCGCGGCGCTGGCGCTCCGGGATTCGGGCCGCTTGACGATCGGCGTTCTCGGCGACGGCGACTATCTCATGGGAGTGAACGCGCTCTGGACGGCGTCGCGCTTCGACATCCCGGTCATGATCGTGGTCGCGAACAACCGCTCTTACTACAACGATGAGATGCATCAGGAGCGCGTCGCCCAAATGCGCGGCCGCCCCACGCAAAACCGCTGGATCGGCCAGCGGATCGACGACCCGCCCGTCGATTTGGTCGCGCTTGCGCGCGCGCAGGGATTCGAAAGCGAAGATCCCGTCTTTACCGCCGAGGCATTGGCCAAAGCTCTCAAGAGAGGGGCCGAGGTCGTCGCTGAGGGCGGGCGGTATTTTATCGATTCGTTGGTCAAGCCGGGCTACGCCGACGCAGGTCCGGATCAGCGCTCGGGCGGATAGCGCGCGCACTAAAAGCGACTGCAGGGCGCAACAGTGAACGAAGCGGCAACTGAGCGCGCTCACAGCTGGGATCTCGAAGCGGATGTCGTCGTCGTCGGGTCGGGGGCCGCGGGGCTTCCGGCGGCGATCAAGGCCGTCGACGGCGGCGCTTCGGTGATTGTCGTCGAGGCGAACTACGACGTCGGCGGCCACGCGATCTTGAGCGGCGGCAACGTCGCTCTGGGCGGGGGCACGAGCGCGCAGAAAAAATACGGCATTGAAGACTCGCCGGAAATCGTCTTTTCGGACCTGACGGACTGGTCCGTCACCCAACCAAACGGTTCGGCCGACTACCGCTACAACGACCGCGCGATCATGCGCGCGTTCGCCGATCACTGCGCCCTCACGTACGAATTCTTGCTCGCCAACGGCGTCGAATTCAAACCCATCCCGCCGGACAACCGCGGCGCGGCCGGAACGGGGAATTCGGCTCCGCGCGAGAATCACGCCTTCTGGACCAAAGGCGCCAGCCTGGAAAGCCCCAACGGCGCCAACGGCACCGGCCTCATCCGCCCGCTCGAGGCCAGCGCGCGCGCCAAAGGGGTGCGTTTTCTTCTGAACTACAAAATGACGGGGATCGTGCGCGCGCCGTCCACGGAGCAAACAAAAGGTCGCGTGCTCGGCGTTACGGCGCGCTACACGCCCCGTTACCTGCCAGGCTCGACAACGCCGCTCAAGAGCTTTCGCTCCGAAGGCAATTTCGAGATCACCAAGCCGGCCGTCAGCGTGCGCGCCACCAGGGCGGTGATCATCGCCACCGGCGGCAGCATCAGCAATCTGAACTTCCGCCGCATGTTCGATCCCCGGTGGACCGCCGTCCTGCAGGTCGCCGGCGAGCCCTACAGCTTCCAAGACGCGAGCGGCGAGCTGGCGGCGCTGGCGATCGGCGCCTCGCTCTGGGGGCTCGCCAACCAAACTTTGGAAAACGGCGACACGATTCGCACGCAGCGCACGCTCGGGACCAGGTACAATTACGTGCTTTGGAAGGTGGAAAGCCCGATCTTTCCGCTCGTGCGCGCCACCGGACTGAGCGTGAAGGACTGGCAGGATCTGATCCTCGTCAATCAGGTCGGCAAGAGATTTTACGACGAGACCAAAGGCGACCCGCCGCACGGCAACTCTTACAACCAGATCAGCCCGTACACGCCGCACGATTATCGCAACGCCGAAAAAGTCAAGTTCAATCCGACGAGGTACAATTTTTTCCACGCCGCGATGGCGATCAACGAGTACTCCGCGCCGCCCGATTACTGCGCCGGCCCGATCTGGGCGATCTTCGACGCGGACGCGGTCCGGCGGGAGGAATGGCAAGTGACGCCGCCCTACGTCGACCCGGACGGCTATTTCTTCAGCGCAGGCACGATCGAGGAGCTCGCGGCGGCGATCAAAAACGAATACCAGGCAAAACCGATGAACGGCGCGGTGCTGCGGGCCACCGTGGAGAGGTACAACTCCTTCGTCGAGCTGGGCGAAGACCGCGACTTCGGCAAGCCCGCGCCCAGGTACAAGATTCAGACGCCGCCGTTTTACGCCGCATGGGGAACCCCGGTTTTGCACGACACGCGCGCGGGTTTAAGAATTAACGCCAAGTGCCAGGTCATCGATGTGAACGGCGAGGTGATTCCAGGCCTGTACTGCGCGGGGGAATCCGCCGGCGGATTCAACCAGCACGGCACGGGGCGCTGCACGACGCAGGGCTACATCGCGGGCATGCACGCCGCGGAAGAAGAGCGCGAGCCGTAGCGATAAGCAGCGCGAGGAGGGCGAGCCTGATGCCGGTCCGCCGCAAAGCTTTTTTTGTTGAGGCTCTGATCGCTTGCTCCCTCGCGATCGGTTCGACGGAAGCTTTTGCCCAGACGCCTTTCTACCAAGACAAGACGATTACCGTCGTCGTCGGAGTTGCTCCCGGAGGATCGGGCGATACGCGGATCAAGGCGCTCCTTCCGTTCTTGCGCAAGTACATCCCGGGAAATCCCGCGCTGGCGATCGAGTACATGCCGGGAGCCGGCGGCCGAAAAGCGGCCAATTTTCTCTACGGGAGCGCGCGCCCCGACGGCCTGACGATCGGCGTCCTCGCCGCAACCGTCATCCCGCTCGAGGTTCTCAAGGAAAGCGGCGTCATGTACGACAGCTCCAAATTTACTTATCTTGGCGCGTCCGAGAACGCTTTCAGCTACGTGTTTTTCACGCGCAAAGAATTGGGCGCCGGCAATTTGGCGAAGCTGCGCGCAGCTTCGGGGATCCGCATCGGTGGTTTGACCGTGGGCCATACGAATTACGTCGCGGCCCGCCTTTTCGCGTACTTTCTGGACCTCAAGGAGCCCAAATTTGTCACCGGCTTCAGCGGCACCGGCGAGCAGGATGCCGCTCTGGCGCGCGGCGAGATCGACGGCGTTTCCAACGGCGCGGCGGCGATCCTCCGGCGTAACCCCGATTGGATAGAAAAACGCGCGATGGATTTTCACAGCATCATCGACATCCCCAAAGGAAAGAAGCATCCCGTGTTCGCCCACCTCCCCGAGATCGACCACTTTGCGAAATCCGTGCGCGAATCGCGACTCCTGACCACGTGGCGCGCCTTTCGGCTGATCGGCTCCCCGTTCGTCGCGCTCCCGGGCACCCCGAAGGACCGTGTGGAGATTCTCCAGGAAGCGATGCGCAAGACGCTCAACGATCCCGATTTCCATCGCGAGTACAAAAAAATCGTGGGCGAGGAGGTCGAGCCGGTGATGCCCGAGCAGTTAATGAAAGAGATCCGGGAAATGCCGAGGGAGCCCGAGGTGATCGACCTCCTCAAAACGATTGCCGGCGCGGGGCCGCTGCCGCCGCGCTAGCCGATTTTTTTAACGAACTCGGGAAGGAGAAAGCCAATGTCACGCAACCAGATCCGCATCGAGCTGACGAGCAAGACCCCGTTTGCCGGCGGTAAATCCTTCGGCAACACGGGTCCCTACGAGCGACTCACCGGCAAGGCGTCGTTTGCCATCGATCCCGATGAAAAAGACCTGCCGTTCATATGCGACCTGGATCTCGCGCCGCGAAATAGCGCAGGTCTGGTGGAGTTCGCGGCGGTTCTGGATATCGTCAAGCCCGTGGATTTGAGCCGCGGCAACCGTCGCCTGCTCTTGGACTTTTCCAATCGCGGCAACCGCGGCGCGTTCACGCGGCTCAACGACGGCGGCGGTCCGGATCTTTCAAAGGAAAGCTACGCCGGCAACGGTTTTCTCAACCGCCTCGGTTACACGGTCGTATGGTGCGGCTGGCAAGGCGATCTGGTTTTTAACGGCAACAACGTCGTCGCTTTTTTGCCGGAGGCGCGGCAGAACGGCCAGCCGCTTCGCGGCAAAGTGCGGCAGGAGTTCATCGTCGACCGCCCCGGCGTCCTTTCGCTGCCGGTAAGCGGCAACGCCAACATCCAGTGCTACCCGGTTCTCGATCGAGCGGCCGCGACGCTCACGATGCGCGAGAAAGAGGCGGACCCGCGCGTTGCGGTCCCGGCCGGCGAATGGGACCTGGCGCGCGCGGAAGTCAAAGACGGCCGGCTCGTCGTGACGCCGTCCAACGTCGATCTCTATTTGAAGGAAGGCTTCAGGCCGGGCTGGATTTACGAGCTTATCTACGAAACCGAGGGGTCGCGCGTCATGGGGCTTGGATTCTTGGGCGTACGCGACGCCGTGTCCTTTCTGCGCTACGGCGCCAAAGACGCAAACGGCGTCGCCAATCCTTTGGCGGGAGCGATCGATAAAGCCTACGCCTACGGGGCCTCGCTCGCGGGCCGCGTCGTTCGAGAGTACATCTACGAAGGGTGGAATCGGGACGCAAGCGGCCGGAAAATCTTCGACGCCGTCCTCACCCATACCGGGATCGGCCGGCTTTTTCACAACATGCGCTTCGCGCAGGTCGGCCGCTATCCGCGCCAGCATGAAGAGCACTCCTACCCGGCGGAGCGCTACCCGTTTAACTTCACGCCGATCCCCGATCCGTTTACGGGCAAAGTCGACAGCGTGCTCAAGCGCCCGGACAGCGACCCTCTGGTCATCCACGTTCACACGAGCAGCGAATACTGGGAGCGGCACGGCTCGCTCACGCACACCGATCCGCGCGACGGCAGCGACGTCGAGCCGCCAGAAAACGTGCGCATGTACTGTCTCGCCGGCTCGCCGCACGCGGCGATCGCCGCCAATAACCCGCGCTGGATCGGACAGCTTCCGCCGAACAACATGTCCCCGCAACCGTTTCTCAGAGCCTGCTTCACCTTGATGGACCGCTGGGCGACGCACGGCGAGCCGCCGCCGCCGAGCCGCGTCCCAAGGCGCTCCGACGGGACCCTGGTCTGGCCGGAGGAGGCGCTGAAGCGATTTCCCAAAATTCCCGGCGTCAATCTTCCCCGCGGCGTAAGCCGGCTGCCCTACTGGAACTACGGTCCCGACTTCGACCGGGGGATCATGAGCGTATTTCCACCCGAGGCCGTCCCGGGCAAAGAGTATCCGCTGCAGGTCCCGCAGGTGGATGCGGACGGCAACGATCTCGGCGGCGTGCGCTACCCGGACCTGGCGGCTCCGGTGGCGACCTATCTCGGCTGGGCTTTGCGCAAGGCCGGCTTTGCCGAAGGCGAGCTCTTGATGACAAACGGCTGCATCATTCCGTTTGCGCGCACGAAGGCCGAGCGGGAAGCGAAAGGCGACCCGCGGCTCTCGATCGAGGAGCGCTACCGAAACCACGAAGCCTACGTGGATGCCGTGAAGCGCGCCGTCGAGGAGCTGGTCAAAGAGCGGCTGATGCTGGAAGAGGACGGCGCGCGCTACATCGAAGCCGCGCGCGCGAAAAACCCCTTCGACCCCGCCGTGCCGCTCGAGCCGCTGGTGACGGCGGGGCGGGAGGATTGAGAACGATAAAATTCAATGGGTGGGACTCCCAGGACATTGAGGCCTGAAAAATGTGTACACAAACGTTGGCACAGAGGACCTCGCCTGCCAGATGATCTTCGGCGAGAACTGGCGGGGGTCATTGGAAGGCATCTATCCAAGGTACTGGAGCGCAAAGGAGTCACCGAGCGGAATCTCAAAAAAGACTTTGATGCCTATCGAAAGCGTCGTCGCTGATGCCAATGTCTTGCTCTCTGCGGTGGTTGGAAAAGCGGCGCTCCGAGTCTTCACCGAGTCTAATGTCGTAGTCCACGTTGCGAGTTCAACGCCGATGAGGTTGCCGAGTACCTTCCACAAATGCAGCACCGCGCGCTTGTTGCGTCTCCTTGCTGAGCAAACGAAGCGAGGGCTTAAGCGTCCGTGAACAGGATATGACGGAGGGTGCCATGAAAACATTGTTGCGCTGGATCGCTGCGTCACTTCTCTTGCTGGTTATTCCCGCCGCTCGGGCGCAGGCACAGGACAGGCCCGGGAAGAAGCTGAGCTACGGCGTCTCGACCTTGTCGGCCAACCTCTGGATCCCCTGGCTCGCCAAGGAGGCGAGGATCTTCGAGAAAAACGGGCTCGACGTCGATACCGTGCTTTTTCGCGGCTCGGGACAAACCTCGCAGGCGATGGCCGGCGGCCATCTTTTCGCCGCCTCTGTCGCCCTGCCGCAGGTCATGCTCGCAAACTTAAACGGCGCCGATCTCGCCAACGTCGTGCACGGCATCGCCGTGCAACGGAGCAAGCTGCTCGTGCGGCCGGAGATTCGTACCCTTGACGACCTCAAGGGAAAAAAGATCGGCATATCGAGCCTGGGCTCCGCCGGAGATCTGATTTTCAGCTACGTTCTCCGCAAATACGGATACGATCCCAAGCGGGATTTCTTCTGGCTCTCGGTCGGCAACACCGCGGAGCGGCTCCAGGCGTTGTTCTCGGGCGCGGTCGACGCGGTGGATGTTTCCTACCCCGCCGACGTGCAGGCGGAGCGGCGCGGCTATCGCGTTTTGCTCGAGGCCGGGAACGAGCTGGTTTATCCGACGGCTTCGGTCGTCACGCGGCGCAAGACGATCCGCGAGGATCGCGACACCGTCATGCGCTTCGTTCGCTCGTACGTGGAGGGCGTGGCGTTTCTCAAGCAGAACAAGGAATTTAGCCAGAAGGTGCTGGCGAAGTATCTGCGCACCAACGATCCCGAGTACCTCGAAGGCGCCTACGCCATCTACAAAGAAGATTTCATTTCCGCCCCTTACCCCATCACAAAGAACCTCGACGCGATCTACGAGCTCGTCGCCGCGCGCAATCCCGCGATCCGCAACCGCAAGCCCGAAGAGTTCGTCGATGCGAGCTTCGTCGCCGAGCTGGACAAGAGCGGGTTTATCAAAAAGCTGTACGAGCAAAAGTAGTCGCGCCCTAACCTCCTCCTTGCAGCGGGCCGGCTTTGCCTGCTAAACACTGTACGTCGATTGATACTGTGGAGGTGCATTATGCTTCGCAAACTCTGGTTTATGGGAATCTTTCTCCTGCTCGGCGCGTCGCCCGCTATCGCAGCGTCGTACTACGAGGGCAAGACGATCACGCTCGTGGTCGGCTACAAGCCCGGCGGTGGCTACGACCGCTACGCGCGGCTCGTTGCAAAGTACCTGCCGAAATACATCCCGGGAAACCCCAGCGTCATCGTACAGAACATGCCCGGCGCCAACAGCATCATCGCCGCCAATTACGTCTACGGCGTTGCCAAGCCCGACGGGCTCACGATCGGCACTTTCAACAACGGCCTCGTGATCGGGCAACTGACAAAGGTCGAAGGCATAAGATTTGACCTCACCAAATTTTCCTGGCTCGGGAGCCTCGCCAGCGACGCCGCCGTTTTTGCTCTGCGCGCCGACTCGCCGTACAAAACGGTCGACGACATTCGCAAGGCCAAAGAACCTATCGTCATCGGCTCAACCGGCCCCGGCAGCTCCACGTACGATTTTCCCGTTCTGCTGAAAGAGTTTGCCGGCTTCAATATCAGGCTGGTCGCCGGGTACTCCTCGAGCGCCGACGTGATGCTCGCCATCGAGCGCAAGGAGGTCGAGGGCCGCGGCGGTTCATACGCTTCGCTTTTGCCTTTCATCGAACGCGGCCTTGTGCGCCCGATGGTGCGGACCAGGGTGAAGGTTTCCGAAATTCAGCATCTGCCGGTTGATGAAGATCTCGCGACGGATCCCAAGGGCAAAGCTATTATGGCGGTGCGCTCCAGCCCGGAGGTTATCTACCGGCCGTACGCCGCGTCTCCCGGCATCCCCGCGCCGGCGCTGGCCGCCCTGCGCGACGCTTTTGCCAAAATGGCCAAGGACAAGGAGCTGTTGGCTGAAGCCAACAAGAGCAAGTTGCCGATCGACTACGTTTCGGGAGAGGACGCTCTGAAAATCGTCCGCGAGGTGCTGCAGCAGCCCGCCGATATCGTCCAGGAGATCTCGAAATACATCAAATTCGGCGAATAAGCGGCCCGCAGCGTATCGGTTCCGAACAGCCTGTTCACCTCGAGAATGTTCGGGGTGGACAGGCCAAACCCCATTTCCCAACTTCCGGTATTCCCGAAGTCCGGTACGCCCCCAGTAATCAGTTTTCATAGCTTCCCGTTCCCGTCCCATGACCTCCGTCGGCCCCGCCGCGGGCGACTGCGCCGCGCGCGAGCAGGGTTGACAGCTAAGGCCCGTCGCGGATACGCTGCCGATCGCATCGAGCCCTGCTGAGGAGAAGCCGATGATGCGCCTGACAAGCGGAGTGATCACCGTGGCACTGGCCTTTTTCGCGAGCGCCGCACCGGCGCAGGAGTCCAGCTTAAAGACGTTAAAAGTCGGCGGCGGTAGCTTTACGACATCCGTCGGGCGCGCGCACGGCACTTTCGCAAAGTACGGCTTGCAAGTTGAACTGCCGCGCGGACCCGCCGGCGGATCGGAGGAGGTTCGCCGCTGGCTTGCGAGCGGCGAGCTCGACGTTGCCGACTACGGCGTCGATAACGCGATCGCGATGGTCGAGAACGCCGGTGTCGATGTCGTCGTGGTTGCCGCAACCGACTCCACGCCGACCGAGCTCGTTGCGCAGCCGGAAATCAAGTCGCTCGCCGACCTGCGCGGGAAAACCGTGCTCGTGGACGCGCCCAACACGCAAAACGCTCTCGCTCTCAAGAAGATTCTCGCCACGGCCGGCCTCAAGGCCGGCACGGATTACCACATGAAAGGGGCAGGCGGCACGAGCGCGCGCGTCGCGGCGATGCTCAAAGACAAGCAATATGCCGCGACCATGGCGTCGGGCCAGACGGCGGCACAGGCGCGGCAGCAAGGCCTGGTCAGCCTCGCCACGACCGCCAACATCGTCGGCCCCATGCTGCGCTACGGCGTCTTCACGCGCCGCACCTGGGCCGCCGAGAAAAGCGATCTGCTCATCCGTTACCTCGCCGCCCACATCGAAGCGCAGCGCTGGATCATGGACCCCGCAAACAAGGACAAGGTCATCGATAGAATCGCCGAACAGCGAAAGCTCCCGCGCGCTCTCGCGGCCGGACTTTACCAGATGGACATGGGTCCAGATGGCCTGGCAAAAGACGCGGCGATCGACGTCAAGCGCTTGGCCAACGTGCTGAGGTTTCGCGCCGAGGTGGAGGGAAGCTGGGGCGGGAAGCCGCCTTCTGCCGAGCGCTATTACGATCCTTCATACCACAAGAAAGCGCTTCTGATCGTGAACGCCAACGCGGCGAAATAGATCACGCTTCCGGCCGCTCCAGTAAATTTCTCGCTCTGAGAACTCTTCGCCGACTCGTCCGTCGGGCCTATTGACGGAGGTCCGGCTCGTTGGCTACCTTGCGCGACGACGATCCAGGGGGCCGGGACGATTCCCCGGGCCACCTGAGCGAGCCTATTCAAATTGCAAGGAGGCAAATATGTCCCGTGTCGCTGAGATTATGGTTTGGGCAAGCTTGGTGGCGGTCTTCACAGGGGCGGCCGCTCTCGGGCAGGAGCCGCCTTTCGCCACAACCAAGGTCGAGGGCACCGACAACGTCTACATCTTCCGCTACCGCAACAGCCAGGCGATGTTTATTGTCACGTCAGCGGGCGTGATCGCGACCGATCCGATCGGTTACGGTCGACCCGAGGCTGCGGCGGCTTATCTCGAGGAGATCAAGAAAATCACCAACCAGCCGATCCGATACGTAATCTACAGCCATCACCATTTCGATCACATCGCCGGCGGCAAACCTTTTAAAGATGTCGGCGCCAGATTCATCGCTCACAGGAGGGCCAAGGAACGGCTACAGCGCCTGAACGAACCGCATACCGTGATCCCGGACGAGACGGTCGACAAGAGCCGCACGATCAAGCTCGGCGGCACCACGCTCGAGTTGATCTATCTCGGCCCCAACCACTCCGACAGCTCGCTCGTGATGCGGCTGCCGAAAGAGAAAATCATTTTTGCCGTCGACTTCATCCCGGTCGGCACCTTGCCGGCGCGCGGCATGATCGACTCCTACCCGCTGGAGTGGGAGGAATCCCTGAAGAAGGTCCTGGCGATGGACTGGGAGCGCCTGATCCCCGGCCATCCCGGCGTGGGCGGGCGGCTCGGCACAAAACAGGACGCGCAAGACATTTTGGACTTCCTGCAGTACGCGTCAGCAGAAGTCAGAGCTGCGGCGCGTGAGGGCAAGTGCTGGGACGCCGTAGAAAAAGAGATGAAGTTGCCGAAGTACTCCAACTGGCGCAACTACGAGCAGGCGCTGCCGTTCGTCCTCAGGCGCTATTGCGGGCTCTGGGGGCGGGGCACGTAGGAACCTCGTCCTTCCCGCGCCGAAACTCGCGCCCTCTGCCCCGCGATCCGGCGCCGCGCCGTCGCTATACGAGTTTCCCGCGAAGACGAGCGGTGTGAGAGCGCTCCGCGCCTTGGCCTGCAAGACTTCCCGTTCCGAGATGTTTTGGCGCTTTGTGGCTCGGCTTGACGGTTGAACGAGGCGGGCGCCCGGTGATAAGAAACGACGAGCGCCCGCCGAATTGGCAACCAGGAAAAAAAGGAGGTCTCTCATGCCGCTACCCGAATCGTATTGGCCGAAGAAAAAATTGGGCGAGCTTTCGCCCACGAACACCGTCACCGCTTACGAGTGGTACTATTTTTCCGTTCCGCGCGGCGTCTCGACCGTCGCGCTTCCGGTCGGCATGGAAGAGTTCACCCCTAAAGAGATCCAGCGCGTCTTCGCGCCCGCCGCCGACTACGCAAGGACGCTGGCAAAACACGGCGTCGATCTTATCGTCCAGGGCGGCGTGCCGCTTCCCTGCGTCATGGGACCCGATTTCCTCGACGATCTTCTCGGTCGGATGCACGAGGCGACGGGCATCCCCACGACAGCGAACGTCCTCAGCATGGTCGCCGGGGCCAAACGGCTCGGTCTCAAGAACATCGCGCTCGCCAACAAGTGGACCGATGCGATGAACCAAAACCTGGCGAAATTTTTCAAGCGCGAAGGCATCGACGTCGCCGGCTGGACGACGCACGTGATGACTCCGAAGGAGTTCGAAGGCATGCCGACCGAGGAGGGGCTCGACCTCTCCTACCGGCTCGGCGCGGCGGCGCTTAAAAAGTATCCCGAAGCCGACGGCCTCTACATCGGCGGCGGCTCCTGGCTGGGGCTGCCTGCGGCGGTTCGGCTGGAGGAGGAGTTCGGAAAGCCGGTGTTCAGCAACTCGCCTGCTTATGTGCGCCATCGCTTCGAACTTTTGGGCATCTGGAAACCGATCCCCGGCTACGTGCGCCTGTTGGAACTGGAGTAACAGGTCAACGCACGGCCGCGGCCGGCGCGACTCGCGCCCGCAAAGTCGCTCGCTCGCGGCCCGTCGAAAAAAGGAGCGCCAATCGTGAATAGCGGCTCGGCAGTTTTGAATGTTGCGGTTTCTCTCGCGCTGCTCGCGCTCGGCGGACTTTCACCCGATTTCGGGTTTGCGCAGGCGGCTCCCTTTTATCAGGGCAAGACGATAACGCTCGTCGCCGGCACCGCTCCGGGAGGCATCGGCGACAGCCGCGTCAAAGCGATCGTGCCCTTTTTGCGGAAATACATCCCGGGCAACCCCGCAATCGTCGTCGAGTACATGGACGGCGGCGGCGGCCGGCAGATCGGCAATCACATGTTTCGCACCGCCCGGCCAGACGGGCTCACGATCGGAGCGTTCAGCAGCTCGGTTATCGGCCTCAGCATCTTGGGCGAGACCGGAGTGATGTACGACGCCGATAAATTCATCTACCTCGGCTCGCCGGAAACCTCGACGCATTTGGTGTTCTACACGCGCAAGGACGCCGGCCTGAACACTTTGGAAAAGCTCAGAGCGGCGACCGGAATCAGAGTTGGCGCGCGGCCGGTGGGCCACAGCGCGTACATATCCGCCCGGTTTTTTGCTTACTTTCTCGACCTAAAGGAGCCGAAATTCATTCCCGGCTACTCGGCGCCGGAACTGGATCTCGCGCTGGTGCGCGGCGAGGTCGATGGTCGAGCAAACACCGCGACTTCGGTATGGCAGCGCAACCCCGACTGGGTGGAAAAAGGCCTGATGGATTTTCACGCGATTTATGCCGTGCCCAAGGAGGCCAAGCATCCGCGCTTCCCGCATCTCCCCGAGATCGAGAGCTTCGCGAAAACGGAGAAAGAGAAAAAGCTGCTCGCGCTCTCGCGGATATTTCGCATCACGGGCTCGCCGTATGTTCTCCCTCCGGGAACGCCCAAAGACCGCGTCGAGATATTGAAGGACGCGATGCGCAAGATTTTGCGGGATCCGGAGTTTCTGCGGGAATACCGCAAGGTTGTTGGCAATGACGCCAGCCCGTTGATGCCGGAGGAATTGACGAAAGCCATTCAGGAAACGCCGCGCGATCCCGAGCTGATCGCGCTCTTCAAGCATTTCTCGGGCGCGGCGCCGCTCCCGCCGCGTTAGCTGATCTCGCGTCCGGGAACTGAACCCCGTTAAAAATTTACCCGTTATGACCCTCCCCTCGGGCATAGCCGGGTATCGGCCCTGTGGATGCGTGCCGGCGCGCGTGACGGGAAAAGATAAGACTTCTCCAGCGACCGATTGAACGGCCTCGCTTGCGAGGCGTCGCGAGATCGATCATCGGCCGCCGCTATCGCGGGGCGGGCGGGCTTGGCCGCCGCTCGGCGGTCGGGCCATGCCGACCGCTTGCTTGAGCAACTCCACCTCTCGCGCGCTGAGCGGCCGCATCTCTCCGGGGCTCAGGCCGCGAAGCTCAACGGGCCCGTACGCCACCCGGACGAGTTTTTCGACCGAGTGACCGAGAGCTTCGAACATGCGCCGCACCTGCCGCTTTCGCCCTTCGTGGATCTCTATTTCGAGCCACGCCTTCCTTTCGGTCGCGCGCACGACGCGCGCGACGGCCGGCGCGGTTCGTCCGTCTTCGAGCTCGATGCCGCGTCGCAACCGCTCGAGCTCGCCTTCGGCGGGAACGCCGCCCACTTTCACGCGGTAGCGCTTGACCACGCCATAGCGCGGATGCTGGAGCCGGTGCGCCAGCTCCCCGTCCGTCGTAAGAAGCAACAGGCCCTCGGAACGAAAGTCGAGCCGCCCGACGGGGAAAAGCCGGCCGATCTTTTTGAGCGGCCTGAGCCACTCGCCGAGGTCCCTGCGTCCTTCGGGATCCGACGTAGAGGTGATCACACCCTTGGGCTTCCACAGCGCGTAGTAGGCCGCCGGTTGCCGCCGGCTCAGCAGTTTCCCGTCGATGGCGATCCGATCGTTGGTCGGGTCGACTTGGGTCCCCAGCTCCGTGACTTTCCTTCCGTTGACGGTAACGCGGCCCGCCTGGATCCAGCGCTCGGCTTCGCGTCGTGAAGCGAGGCCCGCGCGCGCGATGACCTTTTGCAAGCGCTCGCGGCTCACGGCCGGGAAGCTTTCAGCCTTCGGCCTTTTCTTCGGAGGAAGGCGGGGTTGCTTCCGGGGGCGGGCTCTGGGCGAATTGTTCCGCCTCTTTGAGGGTAGGCAGCTGACTCAAATCTTTGAGGCTGAAGGTCTCGAGAAACTCGGGCGTCGTCCCGTAGAGAAAAGGCTTCCCGGGGACGTCTTTGCGCGCCACGACGCGCACCAGGCGCCGCTCCACCAGCGTTGCGAGGACGGCGCCGACATCCACGCCGCGGATCTTCTCGATCTCCGCCCGCGTGATCGGCTGCCGGTACGCCACGATCGCGAGGGTTTCCAGCGTCGCCCGGCTCAGGCGCTGCGGCTTTAGCTGATGGAGCTTCTTTACCCAATCGGCGTTCTCGCTCGCGGTGCGCAGCTGGTAGCCGCCCGCGACCTCGGCGAGCCGAATCCCGCGGCCGCCGCTCTCGTACTCGTTTCTCAGCTCGTCCAAAATGCTTGCGATCTCTTTGCGCTCGACCCCGTCGAGGACTTCCTCGATCCGGCGCGCCGAGATCGGCTCCACCGCCACGAAGAGCAGGCTTTCGAGAATTGACTTGACGCGCTCACGTTCCATCGCGATCCATCCCGGTTTCCTCGGGAGCCTCCGGGGGAATGAACGGCGCCGCCGCCAGCTCCAACTCGATCGGCCCCGTCGGAACCTCTTGCCACACGCGCAACGCCCGGATACGCACCAGTTCCAAAACCGCCAGGAACAAGACGACGACTTCGAGACGGGAGGTCGCCTCGTCGAACAAGGACTGAAAGACCGCGCGGCCGCAGCGCCTGAGATAGTCGAGAATAAAGGCCATCTTGTCGCGCACGGAAGCCTTCTCCAAAACGACTTCATGGACGGTATCCGCCGGCCACCGCGCGAGCACGTCGCGCAACGCGGACAAGAGATCGAACAGCGAGACCGCGGCGAACTCCACGGTCTCCTCACGATCCTCGGCCGCGGCCTCTCTCGTGAACACGTCCCGCCGGAGCAGCTCGCGGCTCTCGAGGGCGCGCGCCGCTTCTTTGAAGCGCTGGTACTCTAGAAGCTGCTGGACGAGGTCGCCCGCGGAATCTTCTTCCGCGTCGTCGTCGCCATCGTCGCCCGGCGGCAGCAGCGTCCGCGATTTGATGTGGATCAACGTCGCCGCCATGACGAGAAACTCGCCGGCGACGTTCAGGTTGAGGGTCTGCATCAGCTCGAGCGTCGCCAGATACTGCTCGGTAATCGCCGCGAGCGAGATCTCCGTGATCGCGACCTCGTTTTTTTTGATGAGATGAAGCAGGAGATCGAGCGGCCCTTCGAAGACCTCTTGCTGAACCTTGAAGGTCACAGTCCCACAGCCCTGCGCACCTCGCTCATCGTCGCTTCCGCTTCGGCGCGCGCGATCGCGTTTCCGGCCTCGAGGACCTCGTCGACCCGCTTCGGGTCGGCTTCGTAAGCCGCGCGCTTTTCGCGAAAAGGCGCGAGATCCTCGATCACGTGCTTGATCATGACCTTTTTGCATTCGAGGCAGCCGATGCCTGCCGTGCGACATCCGACCGAGACGAACTCGATCTCTTCGGGAGTGCAGTAGATCTTGTGGAGCTGGAACGCGGGGCATTTTTCCGGCTCGCCGGGATCCTGGCGCCGGACGCGCGCCGGGTCGGTCATCATGCGGCTCAGCTTGCGGTCGATCTCCTGCGGTGTGTCGGAAAGAAAGACCGCGTTGCCGTAGCTCTTGCTCATCTTGCGCCCGTCGAGGCCGGGAAGCTTTTGCGTTTCGGTGAGCAGCACCTCGGGCTCGGGGAAGAGCGGCCCATAGAGCTGGTTGAAGCGGCGCACGATCTCGCGCGTCAGCTCCACGTGCGGCGCCTGATCGACGCCGACCGGCACCTTGCTCGCCTTGTACATCATGATGTCGGCGGCCTGAAGCACCGGGTAGCCGAGAAAGCCGTACGTGGAGAGATCTTTGCCTTCCAGCTCCCTCATCTGCTCTTTGTAGGTCGGGTTTCGCTCGAGCCACGGCACCGGCGTGATCATCGAAAGCAGGAGGTGGAGCTCCGCATGCTCCTTGACGCTGGACTGGCGGAACAGCACCGCCCGCTTGGGGTCCAGGCCGACGCTCAGCCAGTCCATCACCATCTCGGTCGTGTTCTGACGGATGCCCTCCGGCGCTTGATAATCCGTGGTGAGCGCGTGCCAATCCGCGACGAAAAAGAAACAGCGGTAGCTGTCCTGCAGCCGGATCCAGTTCTTGAGCGCGCCGTGCAAATGGCCGAGGTGAAGCCGCCCGGTCGGGCGCGCGCCGCTTACGACAACCGCCATCCGACCTCCGTTTACAACCGGCTCAGCATCTCCAACAAAAACCGCATCGCCGGCCCCGTGAAGCGATCGAGAACGTCGGTCATCAGCAGCACGATGATGATCAAAAACCCGAACGGTTCCACGCGCGCCAGGGTCGAGGCGTGCGGCTCCGGCAAAAGCCCGACGAGCACCCTGCCGCCGTCGAGCGGCGGAATCGGGACGATGTTAAAGACCGCCAGGCCGACGTTGATGATAACGCTGAACTGCGCCATGAGCGCGAGCGGGCGCAGCAGAAACGAAGCGACGAAGCCGCCGTCTTGGTGCGCGGCCGCTCCGAGCAGGAGCTTGAGAAAGAGCGCGCTCGCCGCCGCCAGCAGAACATTCGTCAGCGGGCCCGCCAGCGCGACCCAGATCATATCGCGCTTGGGGCGGTTCAAGTTGTAAAAATTGACCGGCACCGGCCGCGCGTAACCGAACAGAAAGGGCGCGTTGGCAATGTAAAGCACCAGGGGCAGCAAAATCGTGCCGAACGGATCGATATGCGGAATCGGATTGAGTGTCAGGCGCCCCATGCGGGCGGCGGTCGGGTCTCCGAGGCGGTTGGCCACCCAGCCGTGCGACACCTCGTGGAAAACAATGGCGGCTAAAATCGGCAGCGCCATCAGGAAAAAATGCGCGATGACTTCTTGAATATTCTCCATCGAGAATCTCGTCGGGCGGCCGTTCTCTCATTCATAAGGCAGCCCACCCCAAAACACAAGCGACCGGCTTTACCGGCCCGCGCCGGAGCGCTCCCGCGGGTGGTATTTGCGGTGCGCTTCCTTGAGGCGGCTCGGCGTCACGTGCGTATAGATCTGCGTCGTCGAAATGTCGGCGTGTCCCAGCATCGACTGCACGGAGCGCAGGTCGGCGCCGCCCTCGAGCAGGTGCGTCGCAAAGGAATGGCGCAGCGTGTGCGGCGTGACCTTGCTTTCAATGCCCGCCGCCAGCGCGTACCCTTTGATCAGCTTCCAGAATCCCTGCCGCGAGAGCGGCTTCGCCGAGCGCGTCACGAACAGAAACGGGCTCGTCCGGCCCCTGAGAAGCCTAGGACGAGCGGTCCTTAGATAATCGTCGAGCTTTTTCCTGGCCCAGCTTCCGAACGGCACGAGCCGCACCTTGCCGCCCTTCCCCTTCACCGCCAGATAGTCGCCTTCGAGATTCACCTGATGCGGCTGCAGCCGAACCAGCTCCGAAACGCGAAGCCCGGTCGCGTACAAAAGCTCGATCATCGCCTGATCGCGAATCGCGAGCGGCGTACTTTCCCCCGGCTGGCGCAAAAGCTTTTCGATGTCGTCGCGGCTCAAGACCCGCGGCAGGCGCCGCCCGCTCGAAGGAAAGAAAAGTTCCGGCACCGGGCTCGCCGGCAGCACGCCCTCTTTCTCCAAAAAGCGGTAAAACTGGCGCAGCGAAACCACGTGGCGCGCCACCGAGCGGTCGCTCAGCTTTTGATCGCGCAGCCACACGACATAAGCGCGCAGGCTCAGGGCGTCGCTTTCGTCCCAGGAGCGGATCTTCCGTCGCGAGAAAAAATCGGCCAGGCGGTTGAGGTCCCGGCTGTACGCTTCCAGCGTGTTGCGCGCCAGCCCCTTTTCCACCGCGAGCGTCTGCAGAAAAAGATCAATATGCCGGCTGAGCTGCGCGCTCATTTTCCACGGTCAGCGCTCGGGTGAGCGTCTCGAGAATTTGTTCCCGCCGCGCCGGAGCCTTGACTTTCCCTCCGGCTTCCTCCGTGACGTAAAAAATATCGGCGACCTGATCGACGTTGGTCGAAATCTTCGCGATATGGATCGAAAGGCCGAGCTGGTGCAACGTGTACGCGATCGTAAAGAGCACGCCGATCCGGTCCTGCGTGTACACCTCGACCACGGTGAAGTCCTCGGAGGCCTCGTTGTCGATCTCGACCCGAGTCGGAACGCGCGGCGCGCGCCGCCGCAGGATCGAGGGCTGCCCGGAGTCGCGCACGAGCTGCGCCACGTCCTTTTTCCCGCTCAGGACCTGCTCCAAAAGCTCGCTCAGCCGCTCCCAGCGGCGCTCGTTCATCATGACCTCCGGCCGGCCGCCGTGCGACAAGCGAAAGACGTCGAGGATCAGGCCGTCGGCGCGCGTGGCGATGCGCGCGCTCAGGATGTCCATCCCCAGAGCGGCAAAGACGCCGGTGATGCTCGCAAAGAGCCCGGGCCGGTCGCGGGTGCAGATGGCGATCTTGCTGCAGTCGAGCTCGGGAAAATGGCGAATGCGGCAGAGATAAGTTTGATCCTTGAATCGCTCCATCAGCTCGAAGTGACCGGGGATCTCTTCCTCGGGGGTCGAGATAAAGTAGCGCTCCGGCATCGACTCGAAGAAGTGCTCCAGCCTCTCGCGCGGGTGGTGGATCAAAAGCCGCCGCCTGAGCCGCGCCTGCAGCCGGCGCACGCGCGACCGGCGGTCCTCGACCCCGAGCTCGCCCTTCTCCTGCGCTTCCAGAGCCTGCAAAGTCTTCACGTAAAGCTCTTCCAGCAGCGACGCTTTCCAGTTGTTCCAGACATCCGGGCCGACCGAGCGCATGTCGCAGTAAGTCAACAGGTAGAGCATCTTGAGGTTGTTGATGTTCCCCATGACGCCGGCGAAATCGAGGATCGTCTTTTCGTCTTCGAGATCGCGCCGAAAAGCGACCGACGCGAACAGAAGATGATAGCGCACGAGAAACTCGAGCTGGGCGGTGTCGTCCACGTTGAGCCGCATGCGGCGCGCGATGCCGCGCGCGATCTGCGCGCCGACTTCCGAATGCCCTCCGCCCAGGCCCTTGCCGATATCATGAAAGAGGAGCCCGAGAATGAGGATTTCGATCTTCTCGACCTCGCGCGCGAGCTGGGTCAGCAGCGGAAAGCTTTCCTTGAACTCGCCCGCTTTGAGCCGCTCGAGCTCGCGCACCAGTTTAAGCGAGTGCTGGTCGACGGTGTAGATATGGTAAAGATCGTGCAGCGCCATGCAAAAGAGCCGCCCGAACTCGGGGATAAACGCGCCCAGCACGCCGCAGGCGTGCATTTCGCGCAGCGTCTCGTAGACTTTCTCGTTGTATTTGAGAATCGCGAAAAACGGCAGATTGGCGGCCGCCGAGCGCCGCACCTTCTCATCGATCATCCCGGAGTGCCCCCGGACCAGCTCCCGGCTGCGGTAATCCAGCTCGGCGTTGTGCCGCTGCGCGATGTGAAAGACCGCAATCAAGTTGCCGGGATGCTCGGCCACGAAGCGCGGGTCGCGGATCGAAAGGCTGCCTTTGCGCAGGCGCAGCCCCGGCTCGATCTCCCTTCCCGGAGTCCACCACCGCTCCTTTCCGCCCCAGCTCGGGTCGAGCGTCCGGTTGATGATCAACGTTGCGAGCCGGCTCACCTGCGTCGCGTGCGTGTAGTAGGCGCGCATGAACGCCTCGACCGCCCTTACCTTTCCCTCATCCTCGAACCCGAGCGCGGGCGCGATCTTCTCCTGTTCTTCGAACGTGAGCTGGTCCTGGTGCTTGCCGGAGGAGAAGTGCAGCTCGTTGCGCACGCGCCAGAGAAAGTCCTGCGCCTCGGCGAGCTCGGCCAGCTCGCGCTCGCTCAGGATGCCTTTGTCGACGAGATCCCGCAGGTCCCGCGCGTTGCGCCGGACCTTGGCGATCCAGAGCGCGGCGTGAATGTCTCTGAGCCCGCCTTCGCCTTCTTTGACGTCGGGCTCCAAGAGGTAAACCGATGCGCCGAAGCGCTCGTGCCGCTGGCGATTTTCCTCCAGCTTCTCGCGAATGAACCGCTGGCCATTGCGCTGCACGAGATAATCATGAACCGCCTTCTCGAACTCGGCGAACAGCGCGCGGTCGCCGGCGAGATAGCGCGCGTCCAGGAGCGAGGTTTTCACTTTTATGTCCCGGCCCGCCAGGCGAATGGACTCGCTCACGGTTCGCACGGCGTGCCCCACCTGCAGGCCGGCGTCCCACAGGGTGTAGAGCACTCTCTCGGTGACCGACTGGACAAACGGATTCATCTTCCACGGATACAGGAACAAAAGGTCGATATCCGAGTGCGGGTTCAGCTCGCAGCGCCCGTAGCCTCCCTGCGCCACCAGCGTGCACACGGGCTGCGGCCCGCCCGACTGCGGCAGGAACTGGCGCGCGGCGAGATCAAAGAGCCTGATCAGAAGGTGATCGACGAGCGTGGTGTAGGCGCAGACAATTTCCGCGCCGCCCGCGCCCGCCCGGTGCCAGCCGAGGAGCGCCTCCCGGCTCAGGCGCATGTAGGCGCGCACCCCGGCTGGGAGGTCCTTCTCGCGGAAGCTCTCGTCGTAGAGAGAACGTGAAAGCGCAACGGCGTCCATGGATCGGTGCTAGAGGCTTTTGTTCGCCAGGCTCCTTTGGCAATAAGCCTTGATCCCCTCGAATAGCCCGTCGACGATGCTTTCCTGGTAGGCGTCGCGCGCCAGCCAGCGCGCGTCCTCCCGGTTCGTGATGAAGAAGATTTCCGCGAGCACGCTCGGCATCTTCGCCCCGACCAGCACGAAAAACAGGGCCTGCTTGACTCCGAGGTCCTTGACCTCGCCCAGCTTCTTGCCCGCGTGATCGACCATCGCGGCCTGCAGGTGGTGCGCCAGCGAGATCGAATCTTCGAGCTTGGAGTTCTGGATCAGGTCGCTCAGAATAAACTGGATGTCGGAGATGTTCTTCGTCGAGGTCGCGTTTTCGCGCGCCGCGAGCCGCTTCGCCGCTTCGTCGTCGGTGTTGTTGAGGTAGTACGTCTCGACGCCGCGCGCCTGCGGGTTGGGGCTCGCGTTGGTGTGCAGCGAGATAAAAAGGTCGGCGCCCTCGCGATTGGCGATCGCGGTTCTCTCTTCAAGCTGAACGAACGAATCGTCCTCGCGGGTCAAAGTCACTTCAACGCCGAGTTCGTTTCGCAAGCGCCGCGCCAGCTTCTTCGCGATCGCCAGAACGACGTCTTTCTCCATCAGCCCGCCGTGGCCGATCGCGCCGGTGTCCTTGCCGCCGTGTCCGGGGTCGAGCACGATCTTGCGGATCCCTGGGATCTGGCGCGCCGCGGGTTTCGGCCGCGTCGTCGCCTTGGCGCTCGCCACACCCGGGGGCGCGCTCGGCGGTTCGCGGTTCTTTACCTCGATCACGAGCCGCGAGCCTTCCTTAAAAAAAACGGCTCGCGACGGGCAATCGTCCTTTAAGTCAAGCACCACGCGGACCACGCGCGCGCTGAACTGCGCGACGCGAATCTGCTGAATGCAGGAATCGTCCACGGCAAAGGAGCCGGCGGCCACGCGCGCCACCCGCGCACCGATCAAATCGGTGTAGAAACGCTGGGCGAGTCCCTTCGCGGGATCGGCGGGAAGCGTGTCGGACTTGTAAGAAACGGCGCCGGTCAGCCCGACCACGACGCGCGTCGATCCGTCGGCGGAGACCGGGTAAACGCGCGTCACGAGAACGCCCGGCTCCGTTTCGTCCGGCTCCGTTCTCGGCGGGCTCCCCTTCGGGCCGGCCAGCGCATCGGCGCGCGCGCCGTTCGGCGCAAACGGCAGCGCTCCCAGCGCCAGCAAAAGCCACCCGAAGAGGCTTACCGTGAGGCGCATGGCGTTAAACCTCCTCTTTCGCCTTCTCGACCAGGGCGTGAAGAATCTGTATCGCCTCGAGCGGCGTCACGCGGGCCGGATCGATCTGCCGCAACTCCGCGCGCAAGGAGTCGCGCGGGACCTGAAAAAGCGCCATCTGCGCGCTCGCCGGTCCCGGCGCAAGCCCCGGGCTTTCCGTACGCTCCCGCTGCGCTCCCTCCAAGGTGCGCAGAATCGCCTTGGCCCGTTCGATCACGGCCGCCGGCAGGCCCGCCAGGCGCGCGACTTGAATCCCGTAGCTCCGGTTGGCCGCCCCTTCGACCAGGGTGCGCAGGAAGATCACTTCGCCCTTCCACTCCTTCACGGAGAAAGTAAAGTTCTTGATCCGTTCTTTGCTGAGCGCCAGGTCGGTCAGCTCGTGGTAGTGCGTCGCAAACAGCGTCCGCGGCCGCTCCGGCGCGTCGTGCAGGAACTCCGCCACCGCCCAGGCGATGGAGATGCCGTCGAACGTGCTCGTGCCCCGTCCCACCTCGTCGAGAAGAACGAGGCTGCGCGGCGTGACGCCCCTCAGGATGTGTGCCATCTCGCGCATCTCGACCATAAACGTCGATTCGCCGCGGGCGAGAGAATCGGCCGCGCCGATGCGCGTAAACACCCGGTCGACCAGACCGATACTCGCCTCCGCCGCCGGGACGAAGCTTCCCATCTGCGCCATGAGGACAATGAGCGCGAGCTGGCGCATGTACGTGGACTTGCCCGCCATGTTCGGGCCGGTGAGGATCAGAATCTGCGCGCTCTCGGGGTCGAGGTGGCAATCGTTCGGCACGTAGCTTGTGCGGCCCAGGACCGCCTCGACCACGGGATGGCGCGCTTCGCGCACCCGAAGGACGTAACTGGAGTCGATTTTCGGCCGCACGAAATGGTGCGCGTGCGCGGTTTCGGCCAGCGCGGCGAGAGCGTCCAGAGTCGCCAGCGCCTGGCTGATCTGCATCAGGCGCGCGCGCTGGGACGCGAGTTCCTGACGCAGCTCTTCGAAGAGGGAAAGCTCCAGCCGCAGGCTCTCCTCCTCCGAGGTCAGCACCTTCGCTTCGTACTCCTTGAGCTGCGGCGTGATGTAGCGCTCGCCGTTCGCGAGCGTCTGCTTGCGCAAATAGTCGGCGGGCACGAGCCTGAGGTTCGGCTTGCTCACCTCGATGTAGTAGCCGAAGACCTTGTTGTAACGGACCTTCAACGAGTGGATTCCCGTCCTTTTCCTCTCCTCGGCCTCCAGGCGCGCGATCCACTCTCGCGCATCGCGCCGGAGCGCGCGCAGCTCGTCGAGCTCCGCATGAAAGCCCGAGCGGATAAAGCCGCCCGCGCGCGTTGCCGCCGGCGGCTCGTCGACGATCGCCCGCTCGATGAGCTCGGCCGCTTCGGGCGGCGCCGCCAGCTCCGCCGCGAGCGACGCGATCATTTCGGCGCGAAAATCCTCGAGCGGCGCGCGCACCGGCGCGAGCGCCTGCAGCGTCTCTTTGACCGCGACCAGGTCCCTCGGGCCCGCCGTTCCTGAAACGATCCGGCCGCACAAGCGCTCCAGGTCCTGGACGCGCTTTAAGCCCGCGCGCAGCTCCTGCCTTTCCCGATAGCGCTCGAGCAGCTCCTCCACGCCGTCCAGGCGAAGCCTGATGGCCCTTTCGTCGAGCAGAGGGTAGAGCAGCCATTGCCTGAGCCGGCGCGCGCCCATCGGCGTCAAGGTGCGATCCAAAACCCAGAGGAGCGAGCCCTTCCGTTCCCCCTGCAGAGTGCGCTCCAGCTCGAGATTGCGCCGCGTCGTCTCGTCGAGCATCACGTACTGGGCGGCACGATAGCCCTGCGGCGCCCTTAGGACTTTCACTGCTCCCGGCAGGTTGTCCTCCAGATAAGCGACGATCGCCGCGGCGGCTTCGAGCCCTTGACCCCGCTCCGCGCCGAGGCCCGCGCCGTCCGCCAGGCCGCTTCGCTCCAGCGCCTGTTGCGCCATCGCGGTATCGTCGATCGGGCTGTAATGAACGGCGGGAAAATCAGCGCGCAATTTGCTCACGAAGGTCGCGCCGGCGGCGTGCACAATTTCCGCCGGCTGGATGCGCCCCAACTCTTCGGCGAGCGCTTCGTAGCCGTCGATCTCGGTGAAGCGAAACTCTCCCGTGGTGACATCGGCGACGGCAAGCCCGTAACCCGCGCCCCCTTTGGTCACCGCGGCAAGAAAGTTATTGCTCGTCGGATCGAGACTCTCGCCGTCGGTCACCGTGCCCGGCGTGATGACGCGCACGACTTCGCGCCGGACCACCCCCTTCGCGAGCTTTGGATCTTCGACCTGCTCGCAGATCGCCACCTTGTAGCCGGCCTCGAGCAGCTTGCCGATGTAAGGGCTCGCCGCGTGATAGGGCACGCCGCAGAGCGGCACTTCGGTGTCGCTGCTCCGGCTGCGCGCGGTAAGGGCGATATCGAGGATCTTCGCCGCCCGCTCCGCGTCCTCGAAGAACATCTCGTAGAAATCGCCCAGGCGGAAAAACAGAATGGCGTCGCGGTACCTCTCTTTGATCTCGAGGTACTGGCGCATCATCGGCGTGAGCCTGGTCTGTTCCATCTTAGCCGGCCGGCGCCCTCCCCGGCTCCGTTCTGCGCGTCGCTCCCGGCGGCTTCTTGCCGGCGGGCCGGAGCCTGAGCCGGTTAACCTCGCCGTGGACCTGGCGAACCAGACTGCCGATACGGAGCGACAGCACGAAGTCGCGTTCCATCGCGTCGAGAATTTTGCTTTTGTCCGCGGTCAAAAGAAATATCTTTTCGCCGTCGGTGAGATAGCGCAGCGATTCCGCCGGCGACGGCGCCGCCGAAAACGAGCGCCGGAGAAACGCCACCGAGCGGCGGATCTTGCTGAGGCTCACGCCGTGGTCGGAGAGATCCTTCACGACGCGCAGCCGCACGAGATCCGAAAACGAATAGAGCCGGCGCGTGCCGCGCCCTTCGGCGACCTTCACGGACGGGCGGATGAAGCCGCGCTCGTCCCAGTACTGGATCTGCCGAAGGCTGACGCCGGCGATGCGGCTTGCGCTCTTGCTGTCGAATGCCTCCACGGCTCGCGAAATGAAAACAAGCGTGTTTTCTGACAACCATATCGGCGGGGCGCGCGAATGTCAATTTGAGTTTTTGCGCGTCTTGGCTGTTTGCGTTTCCGCGTCTCTGGGCGAGCGCCGCGCGCCTGGCCTTGCCCCTCACGCCTCGCGCCTTGCGCGCTGCCGCGCGCCCGCCTTGACACCGGCAGCCGTTTTCTTTAACTTCCGAGCCAAACCGAGGAGCGATCCCCTGAACGTGATCTCGAAAAAGACGCTCGAGTCGCTGGTCTTCTTTGCGGCCTTGCTCGGGTTGTGGGAAATCCTGGTGCGCGTCGTCGAGGTGCCGAACTTCATCCTGCCGGCGCCCCGCGAGCTTTACGACGCGCTGGTCACGAAGTTCGCGGTCGTGGCGACGCACGCCGCGGTCACGTTCGCGGAAGCTCTGGGCGGCTTTATTCTCTCGCTCGTGCTCGGCGTCGGCTTCGCCGTCGGCGTCGTCCACTCCCGCCACCTGCAAAACACGCTCTACCCCTTGATCGTGATCCTGTACGCGATGCCCAAGAGCGCGTTCGCGCCTCTCATGGTCATCTGGATCGGCTACGGGCTCATGTCCAAGATCGCGATCGCCTTTCTCGTCGCCTTCTTTCCGATCGTCGTCAACACGGTTGTGGGGCTGCGCGAAATTGAGCCGGAACTGCTCGACCTCGCGCGCATCTATCGCGGCTCGCGCTTCGCGGTCCTTAAAAAGATACGGTTTCCCAACTCGCTTCCCTATCTGTTCGCGGGAATCAAGGTGGCGCTGGTCCTGTCGGTGACGGGGGCCATCGTCGCCGAGTTTGTCGCCGCCAACCAGGGTCTCGGCTACCTCATCCTCCAGGCCAACTACAGCCTCGACACGGCGTTCGCTTTGGTGAACCTGCTGATTTTGGCGCTGCTGTCGCTCCTGCTGTTCTCGGCGGTCGATATTCTCCAAAGGTATTGGGCTCCCTGGAGCGCGGAAGTGCGCCAGGTCGAAGGCTCGTTCTAAAGATTCGGAGCAAAGGAGCACCCATGATCCGGCAAAATCCGCCAAGATTGCGCGGCGCGCTCTTGCTGACCCTGGCCTTTTTGTTTTTCGCGGCGCGGCTCGCGACGGCGCAAACGGGCCAGTCGTCCAGAGTCGTCATCCGCCTCGACTTTATCATCGGCGGCAAGCACGCGCCCTGGTTCGTGGCCTGGGACAAAGGCTTCTATGCAAAGCGCGGACTGGACGTCAAAGTCGAGGCCGGAAGCGGGTCCGCGGATACCGTGCGCGCCATCGCGGCCGGCATCGCGGGGGTCGGTTTCGCGGACCACTCCACGGCCATCGTCGCGCGCTCGCGCGGCACGCCCGTGGTCGCGGTCGCCCAGCTCGGATACGTCCCGACGACCATCCTGTGGCGCGAAGACACCCCGATCCAATCGCTGAAGGACCTCGAGGGCAAATCGTGGGCGATCAGTCCCGGGCAAGCGCAGTGGTACTTGATGCCCGCCTTTTGCCGCATCAACAACATCGATTTCAAAGCGATCAAGATTCAGGAAACCGCGGCGCCGCTGCAGCCCGCGGCGCTGGTCGCGAAAAAGGCGGACTTCATCGTCATGTACCGCGGGTCGAACGACGAGGTCGCGGAAGCCGCGGCGACGAAGCAGGGGATCAGGCTCAGGCGCCTCTACATGGGAGCGCACGGCCTCGATATCTACGGCAGCTCGCTGATCGTCAAGGAGGAAGACATCAAAAAAAGGCCCGAGATCGTGCGCGCGTACGTCGAGGGGACGATGGAGGGACTCCGCTATGCGCGCGACAATCAGGACGAGGCGCTCAAGATCGTGCTGAAACACAAGCCGGAACTCGGGGTCGATCTCACGCGCGTCCAGCTCAAGAACGCTCTCGAGGAGGTCTTCATTCCCAGGGAGTCCCTCGATTTCGGCTTCGGCTACATGAAGCCCGACGTGATGGAAAAGACGGTCAAGCTCACCAACGAGTATTTCGACGTCGCCAGGAAGGTGGCGGCGAGCGAGGTTTACACCAACCAGTTCATCAAGAAGTGAACCCGTGTCGCCGCGCATCTCCGTGCAGGAGGTTTCCAAGACCTACGCGAGCGGCGACAAGACCGTGCACGCGCTGGAGCGGGTCTCGTTCGACGTCGACGAGGGCAGCTTCGTCTCGATCGTCGGGCCGAGCGGTTGCGGCAAAAGCACGCTGCTAAAAATTATCGCGGGGCTTCTGCCGCACAATTCCGGCGCGGTGAAGATCGGCGCCGAGCGCGTGACCGGTCCCGTGGAAAACGTCGGCATGGTGTTTCAGTCGCCCGTGCTGCTCAAGTGGAAGACCGTCATCGGCAACATCATGCTGCCCGTGGAGTTTGCCCGGCTCGATCCCGCGAAGTATCGCGAGCCGGCGCGGGCGCTGGTTCGGCTGGTCGGCTTAAAGGGCTTCGAAGACATGTATCCTTACGAGCTTTCCGGGGGAATGCAGCAGCGCGTGTCGCTGTGCCGCGCGCTCATCATGGATCCGCCGATCCTGCTCATGGACGAGCCGTTCGGGGCCCTGGACGCGATGACCCGCGAGGAGCTGGACCTGGAGCTCTTGAAAATATGGGAGCAGCGGCGCAAGACGGTCATCTTCGTCACCCACAGCATTCAGGAGGCCGTGTTTCTTTCCGATCACGTCGTCGTGATGTCGGCGCGGCCGGGACGCGTCGTCAAGGAGCTGGCGATCGATCTCGAGCGCCCGCGGACCATCGAGGCGATGAGCTCTCCCCGCCTCGGCGAATACGCTCTCGAGATTCGGGGCGCGCTCGCCTCAGCCGGCAAAGGAAGCGAAGCAAGGGTCCAGGATTGAGCGCCCTGGGCCTCTGGGAGCTTTCTTGGCGGTCGCAGGTGGTATCGCACCGTGGGGTGAGCCGTTCGGGCAGGCTCACGGCAGGCCCCGCGAAACTCTCCGCGGCGGGACCCGATGGGTATCGGCGCAAAGCGCCTCAAGCTAGGGATTGGCTTTGATCTTCGCCCTTGCCAAGGACGAGCGGACGCAACAGAAGACTGCGATGGCTAAAGCCGTACGGCGGTCGTTTCGAATGACATTACCGCACGCTCTCCAAGCCCAGCAGGCGGGCGGCGTTTAAGCCGAAAATTTTTTCCTTATCCGCGTCGGAGATTTTGAGCGCGCGAACCACGTCCACGGAACGCTTGAGCGGGATGGGCACGGGCGGAAAGTCGCTCCCGAAAATCACGTGATCGACGCCGACGGTCTCGACGGCGCAGGCGACGGCCGGCGGGTGAAGCGACACGGTATCCAGATAGAGTTGCCGGATGTATGCCGCCGGCGGCCGCGTGAGAACGTCCGGCTCCCACGGGCCGAAGCTCGAATCGTGCCGTAGCTCGTACCCGAACCCGAGCCTCCCCGGGAGCATCGGCAGCGCTCCGCCCACATGAGCGCAAACCATTTTCAGACTGGGGAATTTCTCGAACCCGCCGCGCAAAATGAACCGTGCCAGAGACAGGGTCGTGTCAAACGGCCTTCCGACCAATTCCGGCAGACGGAAGATCTCCATTTTCTCGTTGCCGATCGTTACTTTTGGCGGGTGAATAAAAAGCGGCACATTAAGTTTGCTCACCAGCTCGAAAAACGGCGCCGCGCGCGGCGAATCCAGGTACTCCCCGTTGACGCTCGAGTTGACCATGATTCCTTTGAGCCTGTAGTCGCGCACGGCGCGCTCGGTCTCTTTGAGGATTTCGTCGCCGCCGAACGGAACCGACGACGCAAGCCCGAGCAGCCGTCGGGGATATTTTGCCGTCAGCTCGGCGGCGTGCTCGTTAAACTCTCTTATAATGCTCAGAGCATCGGTGCCTTCCGGCGATCGGATCCAGTTGTTGCCGAAAACCGTCAGATCGACACCGGCCGCGTCCTGCTCTTTGAAAAGGCCGTCCAGATCGAAGATCGATTTCGGCGATTTTGGGTGAAACCAGCTCTTGGGCATCAGATGAGCGTGGCAATCGATGATCAAGGGCTTTCCTCGCAAGCCTCTTTTCGCCCCCGCGCCGCGGGCAGGAAAGAGCCGGGGAGCTAAAGCGCAGCGGAGAGTTGCTCGCCGCTAGACTTTCTTTCGCTTGCGCGCGATGTAGTCGACGAGCATGTATTCGCCGAGCTGCTCCGGGCGGGTGTAGAACGCGCGCCCCTTGTTGATGCGCGTCATCTCTTCGATGAAGTTGCGCAGCACCGGGCTGTCATCGAGCATGAACGTGTTGATCGTGATCCCCTTGCGCGTGACCCGCTCGGCTTCCTTCAACGTCTCCTGGGCCGCTTTCTGGCTGATGCCGCCGAAGCTGAGCGGCCACTCGCAGTAAAGCCGCCCCTGCGAATAGTAGGCGGTGGGCTGCCCATCCGTGATCACGATCATCTGCTGGTTCCGGCTCGGCCGACGACCCAACAGCTCGGCCGCCAGGTGCAAGCCGTCCTGAAGATTCGTGAAAGGATCGCCCATATTCCACGTCGCCTGCGGCAGGTCGTGCGGCTTGATTTCGACGGCCCGGGTGAAAAAACCGACGATCGCAAAATAATCGCGCGGGTACAGCGCCCGGATCAAGGTCCCCATCGCGAGCGCGACTTTTTTCGCGGCGGCGAACCGCCCGTCCCAGCTCATCGACCAGCTCATATCGAGCAACAGCACCGTCGCGGCGCGGGTCGCGTAGTCGGTCTCGTAGACCGCGAAGTCTTCAGGGTTGAGCTTGAGCGGGACGCCGGGCTCGCGCAGCAGCGCGTTTTTGAGCGTCTCGACCATGCTGAGATGGAGCGGGTCGCCGTAAACGTAGCGCTTGGTCTCCTCGCCCACGCGCTCTTGAAACCCCGAGGTTTTAACCGCGTGCTGCCCCATCCCGTCGCGCGTGAGTTTTCTGTAGATGTCCCGGAGCGCAAGTTGCCCGATCTTTCGCACCGCGCGCGGCGTCAGCTCGTAACGATCGCCTTCGGAGGTCACGTACCCGGCCTCCTCCAAAAGCGACTCCATGCGCATAACTCCCTCGAAAAGCTTCTCGCCGTCGGCGCCCAACAGGCTCGACAGCAGCTCCCTATCCACCTGATCGAGGTCGTTTCCGGCAAGCTGTCCTTCCAGGCGCCGGAGCCCCTCCATCTTCTGCATCAGCTCCTGCGCCTGCTTGAGATCCAGGGACTTGTGACCGCGAAAAAGCCCGCCCTCGCGCGCCAGGTATTGCTCGAGCCGGCGAATCTGTTCCAGCTGGGCCGCCAGTTCGCCAAACTCCGCTTCGGCGCCCGCGTCCTCGAATTGATAAGAAAACAATTTCTCGATCGCGTCGCTCAACTTGCCCGGCAAGCGGTCGAGAAACTTTTCTTTCTCGCGCAGTTCGGGCCTGCCTTCGCGCTGTTCTTCGAGCGCGCGCCGCTCCTGGCGCACGATCGACTCCAGCCGCTTTGCGGCCTCTTCTAGCGCCGAACGGAGCCGGTACTGATCGTAGAGACGTTTTCTCTCGCGCGTGACCTGGCTCAGCAAATCGTCGAGCCCGCCCACCCGCTCTTCGCCGTCGCGCAAGCCGCGGCGCAGCATGCGCCGCACCGCCTGCTGCAGGTCTCCGGTCTCGTTCAGATAATCGTTGACCTCGTCGAAAACGCGATCGGCGTCGAGGCTATCGACGGGCGTGCCGAGCCATTTGCTGTAGCGAATAACCCGCATGGCTTGATTATAGCACGGGGAGAGACAAATTGCCGGCAGCGCGACGCCAGCGGCGTCGCCAGGGCGCCGCGCGCTCACTTACCGTACGTGGTTCTTCCCCCCTTGACCTCTTTGTTGAGCTTTTGATGCAGATGTAGACCCTCGAGAATGAATTCCGTGGCCGAGGCGATCAGCGGCGGGGACTCGGGGTTTCCCAGCGCCCGCAACGCGTCTTTGAGTCCGGGGATCTCCTTGATGCCTTCCAGGTAGTCCTGCGACGGCATGGCGTCCGAGACCTCCACGCCCCAGCCGGAGTTGAAGTATTCGACCGTTTTGTGGAGCGCATTCGGGCTGAAGTACTGATCGAAGACCTTCAAGACCGCGCGGTTGAGGAGTTTCTGCACCAGCTCCTCCTCCTTCTTTTCCTCCCCCATGTACTCGACCTCGATTTTGCCGTTGGTCGAGGCGAACACGGCGTGCAGGTCGCTGATGCGCGGCACGATCTCTCGCTCCTTCAGTCGGAGCGCGCGCTTCTCGGCGTTGCTGATCAAGCTCTCGTAGTTGTTGATCGTCACGCGGACGCTGACGCCGGACGACTGGCTGATCTCCGAGGACTTGCGCGCCTCGAACGTGAGCTGGGCGAGAATCGCCTTCATGAACTCCGGCATCCGAACCGGATAGGCGCGCCCACTGAGCGGGCTCGCCTCCTGCTCCATGATCGTGATTTCGTCCTGGATGGTCTTCGGGTAATGGGTGCGGATCTGCACGTCGAAGCGGTCCTTCAGCGGCGTGATGATGCGGCCGCGGCTCGTGTAGTCTTCCGGGTTGGCGCTCGCGACGATGACCACGTCGAGCGGCAGGCGGATTTTGTATCCCTTGATCTGGACGTCCTTTTCTTCCATCAGATTGAACAGGCCCACCTGCACCTTCTCGGTCAAATCGGGTAGCTCGTTGATGGCGAAAATCCCGCGGTTGGTCCGCGGAATCAACCCGTAGTGGATCGTCTCCTCGTCGGCGAGGTAGCGCCCTTCCGCGACCTTGATCGGATCGATCTCGCCGATAAGGTCCGCGATCGAAACATCGGGCGTCGCCAGCTTCTCGCCGTAGCGCACATCCCTGCCGATCCACTCGATGGGCAACGCGTCGCCTTCCGCTTCGGCGCGCCGCCGGCACGCGCGGCAAATCGGCGCGAAGGGGTTGTCGTTGATTTCGCATCCCCGGATAATCGGGATGCGCTCGTCGAGAAGCGAAACCAGGCCGCGGATGATGCGCGACTTTGCCTGCCCGCGCTCGCCGAGGAACACCATGTGGTGGCCGGAGAGAATGGCGTTTTCGATCTCAGGAATGACGGTCTCGTCGTAACCGATGATCCCTTGCAGGATGCGCTGTCCCGTCTGCAGGCAATGAACCAGGTTCTTGCGCATCTCCTCGCGCACCGAGAGAACCTTAAACCCGCTCGCCTTCAATTCCCCGAGTGTTTTTGGCTCTTGAGCTGTCAAGACGCTTCCCTCCTCATCCAGTTAGTAAAGCTTAACGATGGCCCACCGATTCGGCCGCGGTCGTTGCCCGGCCGTTCGCATACGCTTCGCTCTCTTTGCGCAACGAGCGCAGCTCCCTTTCTTTATCGCGCACGGCTTTCTTGAGCAGCCACACGTCGATCAGGAATCCCAGCCCCGTCATCAACACGCCCACCAAAATCGAAAACAGAACCAGCAAAAAGACCGGTATCGGGACCGACTCGAGACCGAAATAGTACCTGAGCACCACGGGTTCGGTATTTTCGACGGCAAAGGTGATACCCAAGATAAACAGCAGCGTCAGAAATATGGCCTTGACGACCTTGATCATTTCTCGCGCAGCAGATCCTCGAAAAATGTGCGCAGCCGGTCGTAGCTGGCCGCCAGATGCTCCGGGATCACGCGCACCTCGCCGATGACCGGCATGAAGTTCGTGTCCCCCTCCCAACGCGGCACGACGTGCCAGTGCAAGTGATCCTCCACTCCCGCTCCCGCGCAGTGGCCGAGGTTCATCCCGAGATTGATCCCGCCCGGGCTGAGAGCTCTGTAAACGATCTCCACGGATTGCTTGAGAAGCCTGTTGAGGTCCGCGTACTCAGGCCCAGAAAGCGCGCAAAAATCGCGCGCGTGACGCTTCGGCGCGACGAGCAGGTGACCGTTGTTGTACGGGTACTTGTTGAGCATCACGACCGAATGCGGGGTTTGGCCCAAAACCAGGCTGGCGCGGGGGTCCGGATCTTTAGGTTTTGTACAGAAGATGCATTCGTTTTCTTTCGCCCCTTCGATGTAGAGCATCCTCCAGGGCGCCCAGAGCTGCTTCATGCGCGCTTGAGCTGCGCCGGTTCCTTTCCGTCCACGCGCAGCCTCAACTCCTTGCCCACTTTAAAGAACGGCACCTTCTTTGCCGCCACGGAAACGATCTCGCCCGTTTTTGGATTTCGGCCCTCGCGCGGCCGGCGCCGTTTTACGACGAAGCTACCGAATCCGCGAATCTCGATCCTCTCGCCGCGCTCCAAAGCTTCAACCATAGAGCCGAACACGTAATTGACGATCACCTCGGCATCGCGGCGCGAAAGATGCGGAAACCTCTTGTTGACCTCGTCGATTAACTCTCTTTTCGTCATCCTAACCCCCCGAATCTAAAATCGGCCCCGGCGCCGGAGCCCAAGGCGGCCACATTCCGCCGCCCGCCGTGCCACGCGAAAAAAAAGATATTTCGCCCGGAGCTAGCTGAGAAAGGCCGGCGACCACTCGTAGCGCAGCCCGCCATTTGGCCTCCTCGCCCACCATTCCGCGCCGAAGTGAGATAAGAGCCTCTGCCACCAGGCGCGATCGTCTTTGGGCGCGTAAAACAAGGGCGGCTTTTCGGGCAACCCCACGCGCTTGGCAAGCAACTGGATCGCGTCTTCCATGCCACCCAGCGAATCGACCAAGCCGATGCTCTTCGCCTGCTCGCCCGAGTAAATTCTCCCGTCCGCCAGCGCCCGGACCTTGGCCTCCGGCAAGTTTCGCCCTTTTGCCACAGCCTGGACGAACTGCGCATGAACGCTGTCCACAACCGATTGCAGGATCGCCCTGCCCTCCGGCGACAGCGGCTGCAGGGGAGAGCCGATGTCCTTATGCGGTCCGCTCTTGATGGCGTAACCTTTGACGCCGATCTTCTTCATCAGCTCTTCGATATTGCCGAGCTCCATGATCACGCCGATCGATCCGGTCAAAGTCCCCGGGCTGGCGACGATCTGCGTGCAGGCGCTGGCGATGTAATAGCCGCCGGAGGCCGCCACGCTGCCGAGCGAGGCCACGACCGGCTTTTTCTTCTTCAATCTCTCAATCTCGGCGTAGATCTCCTGCGTCGGAACGACGCCCCCTCCGGGAGAGTCGATCCGCACGATCACGCCTTTGACGTCGTCGGAATCGCCGAAGCGCTTGAGGTTGTCGATGACGACCTTCGAATCCTCGATCGCGCCGTCCACCTCCACGACCCCGATACCCTCGCCGCCCAGAACCGTCAGGACCCCTTTTTCTCCCCCGGTAAGGTAAGCGTAGAAAAAGACCGCAAAGAAAAACAGCACGATCGTGACGCAGAAAATGGCCACGCCCTTTAGGACCGGATGCCTGCTCGCCATGGCTTACGACGTCAAGGAGTGCTTCCCTTGCGCTTGTCTTGAGACTCCGAGCTTTCCTCGCGGTCGAGCCGGAGCTCCTCGTTCAGGATCGTTTCAAAGGAAAATTTCGCCCCTTCTCTTTCCCTCTTCAAGTAGTTTTCCATCTCCTGGCGCTCTTCGGTCCTCTTGAGCGCGCGCACGCTCAGGCCGATCCGGCGCTGCTGCGCGTCGATGTGGATGACCTCCGCCTCGATCGGGTCGCCGACCTTGTACAGCGACGACGGCTTGTCGACTCTCTCCTGGCTCAGTTGCGAAACGTGCACGAGGCCTTCGACGCCTTCTTCGAGCCGCACGAAAACGCCGAAGTCGGGCACGCTCGTGACTTCGCCTTTGACTTTGGAGCCCACGGGGTAGCGCTGAGCGATCAGCTGCCAGGGATCGGTCGAAAGCTGCTTGATGCCGAGCGACAGCCGCTGGTTCTGGACGTCGACGCCGAGAACTTTCGCCTCGACGATATCACCCTTCTTGTAAAGCTCGGAGGGGTGCTTGATCTTTTTCGTCCAATGGAGATCGGAGACGTGCACCAGCCCGTCGATCCCTTCTTCGACCTCGACGAACAGGCCGAAGTCCGTCACGTTGCGCACCGGCCCCTTGATCAAGGTTCCGACCGGGTACTTGTCTTTGAGCGCCAGCCACGGGTTCGGGATGACTTGTTTGAGACCCAGGGCGATCCGACGCTGCACGGGGTCGACGTTGAGGACGAGCACCTCGACGGTTTGATCCACCTGAAGAATCTTGGAGGGATGGACCGCCTTTTTCGTCCACGACATCTCGGAGACGTGGATGAGACCTTCGACGCCTTTTTCGAGCTCGACGAACGCGCCGTAGTCGGTGAGGCTCACGACGCGCCCCCGCACGCGCGATCCCACGGGATACTTTTCGCGCACCGAGCCCCACGGATCGGGCGTGAGCTGCTTCATCCCGAGAGACAAGCGCTCCTTCTCGGGATCGAACTTGAGCACGACCACCTTCACCCTCTCTCCCACCCGCACCACTTCCGAGGGATGGCCGATGCGCCCCCACGACATGTCCGTGATGTGCACGATGCCGTCAATGCCGCCGACGTCGACGAACGCGGCGTAGCCGGTGAGCGTCTTGACCGTGCCTTCGAGAATGACGCCTTCCTCGAGGACCTTGAGCGTATCTTTTTTGAGCGCGCCTCTCTCCATCTCGATGAGCGCGCGCCGCGAGACGACCACGTTGCCGCGCATGCGGTTGTATTTGAGCACGAGGAAGCGGTCTTTCTTGCCGATGAACCGGTCGATGTTGCGGTTGGGCCGGATGTCGACGTGCGAGCCGGGCAGAAAAGCCATCACGCCGACATCGACCTTAAAGCCGCCCTTGACCTTGTCGACCACGACCCCTTCGATCGGGGAGCCCTCGTGGTAAGCCTTTTCGATTTTTTCCCACGCCTTGATATTTTCGGCGCGCGTGTGCGACAGCACGATGCCGCCGTTCTCGCCTTCGGAGGAGTCGAAAAACACGTCGACGTCGTCGCCCACCTTGACGCGAACCTGCCGGTCACGATCGCGAAACTCATCGAGGGGAACCTGCCCTTCCGTTTTGTAGCCGACGTCGACGATGACATGCGTTTCGGTAATCCCGACGACCTTGCCCTTCACGACAGAGCCGGGCTTGACCGAAAACATGCTTTCTTCGAAAAGGCTTTGAAAATCATCGCCGCCGCCGGCGGCCTGCTCCTGTTTAGAGTCCTCGTGTTGCGCCATGAAAGGGCTCCCCCTGTTTCATTCGATTCGCCTCGCGTGAATTTCTTGCTCGATTCGGCCGACGACCTGATCGACGTCCATCGCGGTAGAATCGATCACGACCGCGTCATCGGCCTTGCGCAGCGGCGCCAGGGCCCGGGTCCGATCCCGCTCATCCCGCTCGATCGTTTCCGCCAAGGTGGTCTCCCAGGTCGCGCTCCCGCCGCGGCTGCGGATCTCCGCGACGCGCCGTCGCGCCCGCTCCTCCGGCGAAGCGTCAAGGTAAATCTTCAGCGCCGCGTCCGGGAAAACGACCGTTCCCATGTCTCTTCCCTCGGCCACCACTTTTCCCTGCGCCGCCATCTTTCTCTGCAACTCCAGCATGCGCTCGCGCACGGCCTTCAAAGTCGACACTTTCGACGCCCACTGGCTCACCTCGGGCGCGCGAATCTCGTCGCTCACGTCGGCGCCGTCCAACACCACGCGGCTCTCGCCGTTGTCATTGCGCAGGTCGATCGTAGTCTCGCGCAGGATTCGAGTCACCTCGGCGGCATTCTCCGGATCGACTCCGCTACGCATCACCTTCAGGGCAAGCGCCCGGTACATCGCGCCTGTATCCATATATAAGAAACCTAACACCTTTGCCAACCGCTTTGCCACCGTGCTCTTCCCCGCGCCGGCCGGCCCATCGATGGTGACGATGATCTTTTTTTTCCCGCGCGGCGGCGCCATCACCCGAGCCGTTTATCTTCGCTCGCCGCGAATTTGGCTCAACAAATCGAAGAACCCTGGAAACGAAATGTCCGCGCACCGGTCATCGTCGAGCTCGACGCCGCCGCTGGCGCAAAGCCCGGCGACGGCGAGCGCCATCGCCACCCGATGATCCCCGTAGGTCTTCAACCTCGCCCCCCTGAGCCGGCGCGCGCCCTCGATCCGCAAGCCGTCTTCGCGCTCCTCGACGCGCACGCCCAGCTCCCGGAGCGCCTCCGCCATGACCGCGATGCGGTCCGATTCCTTGTAGCGGAGCTCCTTGGCGCCGGAAACGGTCGTCACCCCGCTCGCCAAAGCCGCCGCCACAAACAAGATCGGATACTCGTCAATCGTGCGCGCCACCATGTCCGCGCCGATCTCGATGCCGCGCAATTCGGCGGCGCGGATTCTCAGATCGGCGACGGGCTCCGCGCCCGGGTCACCCCGGGGCGCCAGCTCGATCTTTGCTCCCATGCGCTTTAACAGCTCGATGATGCCCGCGCGCGTGGGATTGCAGCCGACCTCTTTGAGCACCAGCTCCGACGACGGCACCAGCGCGGCGGCGACCAAAAAGAACGCCGCCGCCGAGAGGTCGCCGGGAACCGCGACGGCGCGCGCCGCCAGGCGCGCGCCGCCCTTCACCGCAACCGACAGGCCCCGAGTCTCAAGCTCGGCGCCGAACGCCCGCGCCATGATCTCGGTGTGATCGCGCGATCGCTGCGGCTCGGTGACGAGCGTCGTCCCGCTCGCCTGCATCCCGGCCAGCAGGATCGACGATTTCACCTGCGCGCTCGCGATCGGCATCCTGTAGGAGATGCCCCGGAGCTTTCCGCCGCGAATCTTGAGCGGCGCCAGGCCGTCGCCCCGCGCGCTTTCTATTTCGGCTCCCATCTGTCCGAGCGGCTCGATAATTCGCCGCATCGGGCGCCGCCGCAAGGAATCGTCGCCGTCGAGAACGCTGGCAAACGGCCTTCCGGCCAAAACGCCCGCGAGCAGGCGCATGGTCGTTCCCGAGTTGCCGCAGTCGATTGTCCTCGCGGCAGCCCTCAGGGCCTCCCAGCCCCTTCCCTCGACGCGCAGGGCGCCGTCCTCGCGCGCGATCAGAACTCCCAGATCCCTGAACGCTTGAACCGTTCTTTGGTTGTCCTCGCCGCCGGGGAAATTGGTGATGCGGCTTTCTCCCTCCGCCACGCTGGCGAAGATGACCGCCCGGTGGCTGATCGACTTGTCCCCGGGCATTTGGAGCTCGCCGCGAAGCGGCGCGGTCGCCTCTTCAATCCGTCGCATAACGGAGCGCTGCTAGATCTGCCGGCGCACTTCATTGGCGCGGGCAAACTCTTTCTCCAAATTTTTTCCGTCGCGCTTGATGATCCATCGCCGCAGTTGGTTCAGCTCGCGGATATACTTCCCGAGATTGGCCGCCAGAGCTTCGCGATTGGCCACGCAGATGTCGCGCCACAGCTCGGGCCGGCTCGAGGCAATGCGCGTGATGTCTTTGAAGCCACCGGCGCAGTAGGCCTTCACGTCGAGGGAATCCACCTCGGCGCGGCTGAGCGTGTTGACGAGCGCGTAGGCGGCCACGTGTGGCAGGTGGCTCACGACCGCCAAGACGTTATCGTGCACGGCCGGGCTCATGAACTCCACCTTGGCCCCCAGCTGCCGCCAGAAACAGGCGATCTTCTCCAGCGCCCGGGCGTCGGTTTTCTTGGTTGGCGTGAGGATGCAACGATGATCCACAAACAGGTCCGCGCTCCCGAATTCCGGCCCCCACTGCTCGCTTCCCGCGATCGGATGAGCGCCGACGAAAGCGACTCTTCCAGCCACGAGCCGCTCCATCTGGCGCACGACGCGCCCCTTGACGCTGCCCACGTCGGTCACGATACAGCGCCGGTCCAGGCGGGGCAGAAAGGCCCTCACCGTCGGCACGATCGCCTCGACGGGAGTCGCCACGATCAACAGGTCCGCGTCGGCCGGGAACTCTTCGGGGGCGATAAAATACCGGTCGATCATGCCGCGCTCGCGCGCCAGGGCGAGGCTCGTCTCGGCGCGCCCGTAACCGACAATTCGGTCGACAACGGCCGCGCGCCGGGCCGCCAGCGCGATCGATGCGCCGAGCAGGCCGACTCCGGCAATGACCGTCTTGCGGAACAGCACCGCCACTAGAGCTCCCGCCCCACGGCCGCGGCTACCGCGCGCAGCTTTTGCATCAAGAGGCTGAACTTCGCCGGCTTGAGCGATTGCGGTCCATCGCTCAGCGCGACTTCGGGCTGCGGGTGAACCTCGATGAGCAAGCCGTCGGCGCCCGCCGCCACGCCCGCCAACGCCATCGGCGCAACGAGATCCCACTTCCCCGTTCCATGGCTTGGATCCACGAATACCGGCAAGTGCGACAGCCGCTTTAACGCCGGGACCGCGCTCAAGTCCAAAGTGTTCCTGGTTTCAGTTTCGTAAGTGCGGATGCCGCGCTCGCACAGGATGATCTTGCGGTTACCCTCCGCCGCGATGTACTCGGCCGAGAGCAAAAACTCTTGCAAGGTCGCGCTCATGCCGCGCTTCAGCATGACCGGCTTGTCGAGCTTTCCGACTTCGGTCAAAAGCTTGAAATTTTGCATGTTGCGCGCGCCGATCTGCAGGATATCGCTGTAGCGATACACCAGCTCAAGATCGCGCACGTCCAGCACCTCCGTGATGATCGGCAAGCCGGTCTTCTCGCGCGCGTGCGCCAGGTACTCGAGCCCTTCCTGCCCCAGACCCTGAAACGTATAGGGCGACGTGCGCGGCTTGAACGCGCCGCCGCGCAGGAAGGTGGCGCCGGCCTCCTTCACGGGAATCGCCGCCGCGAGCACCTGCTCGCGCGATTCGACCGAGCACGGGCCCGCCATGACGTGCACTCGCTTGCCGCCGATCGTGTGGCCGTTGACCTCGATGTGGGTGTCTTCCTTTTGAAAATCGCGGCTCACGAGCTTGTAGGGTTTTAAGATCGGCACCACCTTTTCCACGCCGGGAAAGGACTCGAGCGACTGGTCGATGAGGATCCTTTCGTCGCCGATCGCGCCGATAATCGTTCTCTCTTTGCCGACCGAGATGTGAGCGCGCAGCCCGAACTCCTCGATCCGCCGGACAACCCTCTGGATGTCCTCTTCGCTCAACCCTGGCTTTAAAACCACGACCATAAAGCCTCCGCTGTTTGCTACGCCGCTCGAAGGACCGCTTCGAGCTCCTTGATAAACCTCGCGTTCTCGCCGGCAGTGCCCACCGTGACGCGAATGCAATCGGGAAAATTGTACTCCTGCATCGGCCGGACGATAACGCCGCGCCTGAGAAGCGCCTCAAAGACCCGGCGCGCCGCGCCCACGCGAATCAGGATGAAATTCGCCTGGCTTGGCACAAAGCTCACGCCCAGCCGGTGCAACTCGCGCTCGAGAAACTCCATGCCCTGGCGATTGACCTCCAAGGTTCGCGCCCTGTGCTCGCTATCGTCCAAAGCGGCGAGCGCGGCCCGCTGCGCGGCCGCGTTCACGTTGAAAGGCTGGCGCACCCGATGCATCATCGCGATGATCGCTTCGGGCCCAATCCCGTAGCCCACCCGCAGGCCCGCCAGCCCGTACATCTTCGAAAAAGTGCGCAGCGTCAAAAGCGCCCTCCCCGCGCCGTGATAGCGCAGCGAGTCCGGATAGTCGGGATCCGTTGCGTACTCGAAATAGGCTTCGTCGACGACGACAAGGATCTCCGGCGGCACTCGATCGAGAAAGCTCTCCCAATCGCCTTTACGAAAGATCGTTCCCGTCGGGTTGTTCGGGTTGGAAAGAAAAACCAGGCGGGTTTTCGGCGTAACCGCCGCGGCCATGGCGTCGAGATCGTGCGCAAAGTCCTTGAGCGGGACGAGCCGGCAGCTTCCGCCGGCCGCCTGCACGACGAGACGGTAGATGACAAACGCCTGGTCGGCCATGACCGCCTCGTCTCCCGGCCGGAGAAAAGTTCGCACCGCAAGCTCGATCAGCTCGTTGGAGCCGTTGCCGAAAATGAGCGCGCCGGGAGAAACCCCGAGCTTTCGCGCCAGGCCTCGTTTGAGATAAAAGCAATCGCCGTCCGGGTAACGATGGAGCTCCGTCAAATTTTCCGCGAGCGCTTTCAGGGCGCGCGGCGACGGGCCCAACGGATTTTCGTTCGAAGCGAGCTTCACGCAGCCGCTGATCCCGTATTCCCTTTCGACTTCCTCGATCGGCTTGCCGGGCGTGTACGGCACCAGCGAGCGGATGTAGTCGGCAACGCCCTCGATGATTTTCATGACCCGTTCGCCAATCCGTTGGGGTACGACCCCAGCACCTTTACAAAGACGCAGCTCTTCTCGAGCTGCTTGAGCACCCGTTGAACTTTGCGCTCCTGGATATGACCCGCAAAATCGAGGAAAAAGAGATACTCCCAGGGTTTGTTCTTGAGCGGCCGCGACTCGATCTTCGTCAGGTTGATCCGCGCTCGAGCGAAGGGCGCGAGCATGCGGTAAAGAATGCCGACCTCATCCTTGACCGAGCAGGCAATCGACGTCTTGTCCTCTCCGCTCGGCAACGCCCAATGGCGGCCGATGACGAAAAACCGCGTCATATTGTTCGCCCGGTCCTCGATGTTGGCGGCAATGGCGCTTAGCCCGTAGACTTCCCGCGCCAGGTCGCTCGCGATCGCCGCCACCGCGGCGTCTTCGGCCGCCAGCCGGGCGGCCTGAGCCGTGCTGCCGACCTCCTCGACCGCAACCTGCGGCAAATGCGCCGCCAGCCAGCCGCGGCACTGCGCGAGGGCCTGCGGGTGGGAGACGATCCGGCGAACCTCCTCGGCCTTTCCCGACTGCGAGAGCAGGAAAAGGTGGACTTCGATGAAGACCTCGGCGCAGATGCGCGTGTCCATCTCCACCAGCATATCCAGCGTGTGCGCGACGGCGCCCTCGGTTGAGTTTTCGATCGGCACCACGCCGTAGTCGGCTCTGCCCTGCACGACCTCCTGAAACACGGCGCCGATCGTATCCACGGGCGCGAAGCTCGCGAAGGAGCCGAAGTTCTTGCGCGCCGCCATGTGAGTAAAAGTCGCCTCGGGCCCGAAGTACGCCACCCGCACGGGCGCTTCCAGCGAGCGGCACGCCGACAGAATCTCGCGATACACGGCGCGAATGGCCTGGTCCGAAAACGGACCGCGATTCAAAGCGGAAATTCTCTGGAGGATCTGCTTTTCGCGGCTGGGGACGTAGACTTCCTCTTTGCCTTCGTGCTTGGACCTTCCGATCTGCCGGGCCAGAGCGGCCCGTTCGTTGAGGAGGGCTACGATTTTCTCATCTGTTTGATCGATCCTTTTCCTAAGCGCATCGACCGACTCAGTACGGCCCAATGAAAACCTCGCCTTGGGGGCTTGGAAACCCCACCGTTAACCTGTGAAACGGACGTAAGCTAGCTTACTTCCAGGGAAATTGCAAATCTGATGCCGGCGCGGCCGCTTGACCAAAAAGCTCCAAAGCCGCTAAGAAAACAAACGATGTGGGAGCTGGTTTTTCCCTCCGACGAGGCGCCGAAAACGGCCGAAAATTTTCTCAAGAGGCGCTATCCGATCGGTTACGTAAGAAAGCTGTTTCGCAAAAGCGGCGTCAGAGTCAACGGCAAACGCTGCCGCCCGCGCGAGGTGCTCGCACCCGGCGACGTGCTCCAGATCTTCATCCCGTTCGAGGCCCGCGCGCGAGCGCGCGAAACAGGCGCTTTGGAGCCTAAGCTCGACATCGTGTTTGAAAACGAGGAGCTGCTGGTCGTGAACAAGGCCGCCGGCGTCGCCGTTCATGAAGGGAAAGGCGTGCGCGCGCGCGATTCGCTGCTCGCGATGGCGCAGGCTCATCTCAAACGGTGGGGAGCAAGCCCGAGGCTCGTCCATCGACTCGACCGGGAAACGTCGGGGCTGTTGGTGATCGCGAAGAACGACTCGACCGCGGCCGAGCTCGAACGAGAGTTCGAAAATCGGCGCGTGGACAAGGAATATCTCGCCCTCGTCGTCGGCGAGCTTCGCCCGTCGAGCGGAAGAATCGAGCTGCCGCTTCCGGGGCGGGACGGCCGTCCGGTCCCGGCGCTGACGCTCTATAGCGTGGAAAGGCGATTTGCCGCCACCACCCTGGCTCGGGTTCGCATTCAGACCGGCCGCATGCATCAGATCCGGCTTCACCTCGCGCGCATCGGCCACCCGGTCGTGATGGACGGCCAGCACGGCGACTTCAGCTTCAACAAGGCTTTTCGCAAAGCGCACGGCCTCAAGCGGCAGTTCCTGCACGCGGCGGCGATCGCCCTGACGTTGCGCGGGCGCAAATGGCAATGGACGGCGCCGCTGCCCGCCGACCTGAGCGCGGTTTTAGACGCGCTCGAAGCCGAGTCGGAGGCGGGAAAACTTCATTGAAGAAACGCCTTGACGCTCTTCAGGATCTCACCCGCGTCGCGCTCGGGATGAAACCAGCGGATGTCGCGCTCCGCTCGGAACCAGGTGAGCTGGCGCTTGGCCAGGTGGCGCGTGTCGCGCTTCATCAGCTCGAGCGCCTCGTCTAGACTCAACTCGCCGCGCAGGTACAGACCCGCGTGCCGATAGCCGATGCTCTGCATCGGCTTCAGCTCGAGCCCGTAGCCCCGCTGCATCAGTCGCCCGACTTCGTCGATGAGCCCCCGTGAAAACATCGCCTCGCAGCGGCGGTTGATCCGCTCGTAAAGCTCCCGCCGTTCCCGGTCGAGCCCTATCTTCAACGCCTCGCACCAGCTCTCTTTGAATCCGTGCTCCTTCTGCCACGCGCTCATCTTCTTTCCGGTCAACGTGACCACTTCCAAGGCGCGAATGATCCGCTGCCGGTCGTTGGGATGAAGCGCGCGCGCCAGCTCGGGATCGACCGCCTTCAAGCGCCGATAGAGCTCGCCGATGCCGCTTCGCGCGGCCTCCCCCTCGAGGCGCGATCGAAGCGCCTCGTCTTTTGCCGGGCCGGCAAAAAGCCCGCCGAGCAGCGCGCGCAGGTAAAGGCCGGTGCCGCCGCAGACGATCACGTTTTTGTTTCGCGCGCGAATCTGGCGGACCGCCGCCAGCGCCGCCTCGCGAAACAACGCGGCGTTGAATTCGTCGTCGGGGTCGACCACGTCAATCAGATGGTGCGGGACCGCCCGTCTGGCTTCCGGCGAAGGCTTGCCGGTGCCGATGTCCATATGCCTGTAGACCTGCTGCGAGTCGGCGTTGACGATCTCCCCCGCGGCTTGCAAAGCGATCTCGAGAGCGAGGTCGCTCTTGCGCACGCCGGTGGGGCCGACGATAACGACGATCCTGGGTTTCACGATGTCCGGCAAACGGCGAAATTGAACCCGGGCGACCGCGTGCCAAAGTTGCGGCGCCGGGCCGATATCAAGCGCGCCTGAAAAGCCGCTCCAGTTGAGCCTGCGAAAATTCCACCAGCACGGGGCGCCCGTGCGGGCACTGCGTGGCGAAGTCGCATTGGTCCAACGATGCGAGCAGCGCTTGCATCTCTTCTTTTTGGAGCTTTCGGTTGGCGCGAATCACGCCATGGCACGCAATCGTCATCAACCGCTCCGCAAAGTCGCGCCTGAGCTCGCCGGCGCGCCCAATCTCGGTTGCCTCCGCAACCATCCGGCGCAGCGCCGCGCGGTAATCGCCTTGCGGCAAAAGAGCGGGAATCGCTCTGAGCGCAAACGTGTTTTTGCCGAACGCTTCGACGCTAAAGCCCGTCTGCTCGAGGACTTCCAGCATCTGTTCCAAACGCAGGGCTTCCGCGTAGGGCAGATCAACGATCTGCGGCCAAAGGAGCCGTTGCTTTTCCGCGGTTTCGCCGCCCATTTGCCGGCGCATCTTTTCGAACGCCACACGCTCGTGAGCCGCGTGCTGGTCGATCAAGACCAAGCCGCTCGGCGCGGCGCAAACCAAATAGCAGCCGAGGAGCTGGCCCAGAACCTCAAGCGATGAGAAAAACTTGCCGGCCGCCGTGACTTCGCCACGCGAAGTCGAAAAAGGGAGCAGCGACTCGGGCGCGCCCGCGCGACTCGCCGACGCCTCTGTCCGATAGGAGTCCGCCGGCTCGCCGACGCTCAGGATCTCCGCGGGGAGCTCACGGCCGCGCCCGGGCGCCACCGGGGCTTTGGCTTTCTCTCTGAGGCTTTCTCGCACCGCGTCGGCCACCGCGTCGTGGATCTCCCCCTGGCGGCGAAACCGGACCTCGTACTTTCCCGGATGGACGTTCACATCGACGTCGCCGAAGGGAACGCTCACAAAAATCGCGGCCGCGGGATAGCGCCCTTTCATCAGCAAAGTCTCGTAGCCTTCGAGCACGGCGTGCGTGAGAACCCGATCGCGAACGAAGCGGCGGTTGACGTAGGTCAACAAATAGCGCGCGCTCGGCGCCGAAAACGGCGCCGCGCTCAGATAGCCGGTCACGGCGACCTCGCCGCGGCGCAGCGAAAGCGCGACCGTGCCGTCGGCCATGTCGGCGCCGAACACTTGCCGCAGCCGGTCCGCGAGATTGCCCGTGGCCACGTAATCGCTCAGCGTGCCGGCCGCGTGTTCCAGGCGAAAATGGACTTCAGGAAAAGCGAGGGCCATGCGATTGATGACGTCGCCGATCTGCCCCAGCTCGGTCTGTGGCGACTTCAAGAACTTCCGCCGGGCCGGGGTGTTGAAAAACAGCTCGCGCACCTCGACGGTGGTTCCCTCCGCGCAACCGACCGCGACGGGCTCGTCTTTAACTCCCCCCTCGACCCGCAGGCGGTAGCCGAGCGGCTGCCCGCGCGCGCGCGAGCGGATTTCCAGTTTTGCCACTGCGCCGATGCTGGGGAGCGCCTCGCCGCGAAAGCCCAAAGTGCGAATGCGGTATAGATCGCTTTCGTCCTTGATCTTGCTCGTTGCGTGGCGCTCCACGGAACGAACCAGATCCTCGAGCGCCATTCCCTCGCCGTTGTCGCTGACGCGGATGAGCGCGACGCCGTTCCCTTCGAGCGCGACGGAGATCTCCGTCGCCCCGGCATCGAGCGAGTTCTCCACCAGCTCCTTGACGACCGAGGCGGGGCGCTCGACCACCTCGCCCGCGGCAATCCGGCGCGCCCAGCTCTCGGGCAAAAGGATAATTTTCACCCGCTACCTCCCGAAAAATTCTGTGCTAAACTGTAGCCGAATTTCGATCGCGATCACGGATCGATTCCTTAGGAGGCCCTGTGAAGCCGTACATTTGGGTTTTTGCCCTCCATATCGCAGCCTTTCCCGCGCTCGTTGTCGGCCAGGAAAGCCCGGTCGAAATGCGCGTCCGCCAGGTTCTGCTCGACCCGAGCAGCAACGCGCCGGTGGTTATTCTAGAGAGCGTTCAGGACAAAAGATTTCTGCCCATCTGGATCGGCCCCGCCGAAGCCAGCTCGATCGCCCAGGAGCTCGAGCAGGTGGCGAGCCCGCGACCCAACACCCACGACCTCATTCGCAATATTCTCAAAGGGTTGAACGCGACGTTGCACAAAGTAACGATCAACGATCTGCGCAACAACACCTATTATGCCACGATCACGCTCAGAATGAGAAATCAGGAATTCCAAATCGATTCGCGGCCGAGCGACGCGATCGCGGTGGCGCTAAGAATGAAAGCGGCGATTTTCGCCACGCCGCAGGTCCTGGCGAAGGCCCGCCCTCTGCCTGCGGCTCCGGGCTCAAGAGAGGACCTCAAAGAGTCGATGGGGATTCATCTGCAGGATCTGACGCCGGAGCTGGCCAGCCTGCTCGACACGCCCGGCACCGAAGGCGTTCTGGTCGCCGACGTCGAGCTCGGAAGCCCGGCCATGCAAGCGGGTGTTTCGAGAGGAGATGTTATCCTAAAGATAGACGAAAAACCCGTGCAGAAGGCCGCTCAGGTTGAATCGGCCCTGCGCAACGCTAAAAGGCCGGCACGGGTGAAACTGGAAATTCTGAGAAAAGGCAAACCCTTGGCGCTCATGCTGGAACTGCGGCCGTAACCTTGCCAAGCACCAATCAAACAGCAAACCAGTCCAAGCCCCCGAAACTGAGTCCGAAGGCCCAGTCAGGATAACGGGGCGATTCTTGCAGAGCTATCGTTGTTCGTTCCGTCGTCGTTGTAGGAGTAGCCGTCCAGATAGTCGAACCGCTCCATCCTCCGTTTCACAAGATCAACCAGCTCTTGGCTCCACGGAACCTCAAAACGACTTTTATGCGGCGACTTATAGATGATGCTCGCGCAGTCGGCGTAATAGCTCTCGTCAGCCGTCAGGGCAAGAAACGCGAGCAACTCTCTGAGTGTGGCTTTAGGATCGGCGATCAGTTCTTCGTGCCTAACTACGTGAATCGCCGCCGGTTCGACGCGGTTCTGTATTTCTTGAACTTCCTCACACATGGAAAAATAGGTCTCGATGGCCTCAGGCAGCGGCGGGTTGTTCCTTCTCATCGTCATCGTGCTGATGTTATCGTAAGGATTTCTGATGCAATGGATGAGTCGAATTTTTACCCCGTCTAATCTTTTTTGGAGCACGTATAACAGATCCGGCTGTCTGCGTAGCCGAGTCAAGCCTGTCGAATCTCCGATAACCCTCAACCTCTCGAACCGGCCTTGCCACTGGCCGGGAACCTCATAGGAGTACCGTTTTCTCTGCCGCCCCACCAGGGCCACCTTTCGCGAATTTTCCAGAAGCAGATGAAAGATCTGCCTTTTGGCGAATCCATGCTTCGCCCACTTGAGCGCGCTGGTTTGGTTTGCGACGATGATATTCGGGTGCGCGTCGAGCAGAAAACCTACTAAAGTGTGCCCGCTCCTGGGATATCCAATGAACAGGATAAAAGTCTCGACGCTGTCGAACAGCGTCGCGCCCGCGCGCGCTGTATAGGGAAGTGAAGTAAAGATACGGAATAGCGAAAGCGTCCCTGGAAGCGAGCGTCTTTTTCTTCATCAGTTCTTGCGCGAAGAGAACGCGCGGCTCGTCGAATCCCGACGGTACGGGACACCCTCAATACGTGCTGCCTATCTTTTTCCGTTCGAGCTGAAAAGAATCTTACCCCATTTCTTTTCGGTCGCGAGCAGCACCTCTTTGCTCGACTCCGCGACCACGGGGAAATCCTTCATCCACTCAAACGGGCGGCAGGCGTCGATGATCGCGCGCGAATTGAAGCCCTTCTTGGTCGGATGGATCACCGGATCCAGCGGGCCGCTCCAGCAGCGGCGAATGATCTCGATGTCCGACTCCGGCTCGGAACGCGTTCCCAAGGCCCAAAGGACGTCGTCGGTGTTGGTCGGATCGATATCGTCATCGACCACGATCACGTAGCGGCCGAGGTAAGCGCCCGCATGGCACTGGGAAGCGACGACGGCGGCTTGGCGCGCGTGCCCCGGATAGCGCTGCTTGATCGAGACCACGAGGATCAACCGGCTCCCGCCCGACACGGTCAGCCAAACGCCTTTCACGTCCGGCACGCCCGCCTTTTCGATCTCGTCCCAAATGATCGCCGAGCGAAGATAGCTGCGATACCATCCCAGTTCCGCGGGCGGCCTTCCAGGAGGCGACCCCAGGATGATCGGATCGTTGCGGTGGTAGAGCCGCTTCACCTTGACGATCGGCTCGGGACGCTCCGCGCTCGCATAATAGCCGGTCCACTCGCCGAACGGGCCCTCCGTTCTCGGCTCGTCGAAGTTGACATCGCCCTCGATGACGATCTCGGCGTTCGCCGGAATCGGAAAGCCCGTGTATTCGCCTTCGATGACCTCGAACGGCTCGCCCCTGACGCCGCCGATGAACTCATATTCTGAGACGCCGTACGGCACCTCGATGCTCCCGGCCAAAAAGGTCAGCGGATCGTGTCCGAACGACATCGCGACTTTGCAGGGTCTTCCGGTGCTCGAGTATTTCTCGCGTTGGATGCGCCCGTGCTTTCCCGGCGAGATGTAAAAGCCGACGGTATTCTCGTCGTGGATCATGACGCGGTAGGTGCCCCAGTTGACCCAGCCCTCGTCGGGGTCGCGGGTGATATCGATGCTGCCCGTGCCGATGTAGCGCCCGCCGTCATGCTCGTGCCACTTGGGCGTCGGAAACTTGAGCAGGTTCACGTCCTTTTCGGCGAAGACATTCTCGAACAGCGGGCTATCCTTGACGACCTTTGGCGGGATCGGCTTGATCTTGTTGTAGCGCTCTTTCCACGTCCGCACGAAATCCATCTTGGTTTCGCCGGGGGGCAAGCCGAGCGTGAGCCCCAGTCGCGTTCGCGTGCTGAGCGAGTTGGAGAGCACCCGGTAGCCCTTGGGATAGTCCTTGATCTCATCGAAAAGAACGGCGGGCCCATCCTCGCGGTGGTGGACCAATTCCGTGACCGCGCCGATCTCGAGATTCCAATCGCACCCGGTCAGAGTTTTTAGCTCGCCGAGTTCGTCGACCTTACGGATCCAGTCTCTGAGATCGCGATATTCCATCCGAGCCTCCTTGGCCACGCGCGGGCCGCGCTAAATTCTTACGGCAACTTAGCCAAATTCGCCCGGACGGTCAAGGCGAGCGTTCGCCGGGGTAAAGAGCAGGCGCGAGGCCCGCGCTCGCGTTGCAATCGCCCCGCGGAAATGTTAGCCATCAGGGCGTGCCTTCGAAGTTCCGCCCCGTCGATGAACTCAAGCAAACCGTCGCGCGGGCGAAACGGCAGGGAAAAAAGATCGTCTTCACGAACGGTTGCTTCGACCTGTTGCACTGCGGGCATCTTCGTCTGTTGCGGGAGGCGAAAAAGCTCGGCGATCTTCTGATCGTCGCGATTAACGAGGACGCTTCTGTCCGCGGCCTCAAGGGCGCGAACCGGCCGGTGTTACCGCTTGCGGAAAGGGCCGAATTGCTCGCGGCTCTCGAGATGGTCGATTATGTGACCTCGTTCGCGGAGGCCGATCCCTGCCGGCTTATCCGCGAGCTCGAGCCGGACGTTCTGGTCAAAGGCGGGGACTGGTCGAAGGACGAGGTCGTGGGACGGGAGCTGGTCGAAGCGCGGGGCGGCAGAGTGGAAGTCGTGCCCTATCTCGAGGGGCACTCCACGAGCGAGATCATAGAAAGGATTCGTCGGGCCTAGTTATGGCACGTGTTTGTTTTATCTGCGGCAAGGGAAGATCGGTCGGTCACAACGTGAGCCACGCGAACAACAAGTCCAAGCGCGTCTGGCAACCCAATCTACAGCGAGTGAAGGCGCTCGTCGACGGCGCCGTGCGAAGCATCCGCGTGTGCACGCGCTGCATCCGCTCCAACCGCGTCCAGAAGGTCGCGTGACTAGCCCCTCGCCCGTTCGACCTTAAAAACGCCCTTCACCCGGGACACGTTGCGCAGCACGCGGTTGAGCTGCGCCGAATCCCGCAGCATCACCTCAAAAATATTCAGCGCTCGCTCTCCCGGAAACGTTTGCACCTGCGCGCGCGAGATGTTGACGTCGGCGCTCGTGATCGCGGCGCTGATCGCCGCCAGCAAGCCGGGCCGGTCGACGCAGGAAACCTCGATCTTGATCGGCCGCGGCATCGCCCCGTCCTGTTCCCAGCTGACATCGACCTTGCGCTGCGGGTCGCTTTCCAGCACGCGCGGGCAGCTCGACCCGTGCACGGTGACGCCGCGCCCGCGCGTGATGAAGCCGACGATGTCCTCGCCCGGCAGCGGGTTGCAACAGCGCGCAAATCGCACGAGCACGTCCTCGACGCCGTTGACCTTGACGCCCACATCGCGCTTCTGGCCGGCGACCAGCCGGAACAGCCGCGCAAGCGTTCCCAAAGACGGCTTTTTCGCTCCGTCCAGATGCTCCGGCGGCAAAATCTTGTTCAGCACCTGCCGCGCGGTCACCTTGCCGTAGCCGACGCTCGCGAGCAGTCCCTCCTCGTCCTTGAGCCCGAGCTCCTTGGCGATGGCTTCGATCTTGCCCTCGCGTCTGAGCGCCGCATAGTCGAGTTTGTGCCTTTGCAGGTCGCTCTCGAGGATCTCGCGCCCGAGCGCGATGCTCCTTTCCCTTTGTTGCGCCTTGATCCAGTTGCGGATCTTCGACTTGGCGCGCGCGGTTTTCACCAGCTTGAGCCAGTCGCGGCTCGGGCTCTGTTGGTGCGTGGTGATCACCTCCACGGTGTCGCCGTTGCGCAGCATGTATTTCAACGGCACGAGCTGGCCGTTGACGCGCGCGCCCGAGCAGTGATGGCCGATCTCCGAATGGATGCGGTAGGCGAAATCGATCACGGTCGCGCCCTTGGGAAAGTTCAAAAGATCTCCCTTGGGCGTGAACACGTAAACCTCTTCCGGAAAAAGATCTTCCTTGATGCTGTGGAGGAACTCTTGCGGGTCCTCGATGTTCTGCTGCCACTCGAGCAGCTGCCTGAGCCATGTAAAGCGTTGGATCTCGTTAAACTGCAGGTCCTTTCCTTCCTTGTAGCGCCAGTGCGCGGCAATGCCCTCTTCCGCGACCCTGTGCATGTCGTGCGTGCGGATCTGGATCTCCATGCGCTCGCCGTACGGGCCGATCACGGTCGTGTGGAGCGACTGATACATGTTGGGCTTGGGGAGCGCGATGTAATCTTTGAACCTCCCGGGAACGGGCTTCCATTGCGAGTGAATGACCCCCAGCGCCTCGTAGCACTCGCGCACGGTGTCGACGATGATGCGAAAGGCCACCAGGTCGTAGATCTGGTCGTACAGGAGGTTTTGACTTTCCATCTTCTGGTAGATGCTGTAGAAGTGCTTCGACCGCCCGCTCACCTCCGCGTCGATGCCTTCTTCTTCGAGCTTCTTGCTGATGATCGAGATGACCTCGTTGATGTATTTTTCGCGGTCGGCCTTTTTTTTGGCGACATTCGCCTTCAGCTGCGAGTAGATCTCCGGCTGCAGGTACTTGAGCGAGAGATCCTCCAGCTCGCACTTGATCCAACCGATGCCGAGCCGGTGCGCGAGCGGCGCGTAGATGTCGAGCGTTTCCTGCGCGATCACGACCTGCTTGTCGGGCGGGAGGTGGTTGAGCGTGCGCATGTTGTGGGTGCGGTCGGCGAGCTTGATCAGGAGGACGCGAATGTCCTTGGCCATCGCGAGAATCATTTTGCGGAAATTTTCCGCCTGTTTTTCCTCGCGGCTCGTGAAGTTGACCTGGCTCAGCTTCGTCACGCCGTCGACCAGCTCCGCCACCTCGGCGCCGAAGAGACTCCGGATCTCCTCCAAAGTGGTGAGGGTATCCTCGACCGTGTCGTGAAGAAAGCCGCCGACGATGCTCGGCACGTCGAGCTTGAGGTCGGCAATGATCCCCGCCACCGCCATCGGATGGACCAGATAGGGCTCGCCCGACAGCCGCGTTTGCCCCTGATGAACTTGCGCGGAAAAGTCGTGCGCCCGGCGGATCATTTCCACGTCCGCCGCGGGGTAGTAGGCGCGGACCTTCTCGATGAGATCGTTCAGATGCGGCTCGCGAAGCGCTGTCATAGCGACTGCCGGGCCGAAAGACCCGCCCACTTTTTTACCCGCGCCACTTTCAACCTTTCGGCGCGCACGATCGCCTTTAGCCAGCCAACCGACTCGCGAATGTCTCTATTGAGGAGAAAATAATCGTAGCGGGAAATTTCGCGCAGCTCCCGGCGCGCGCTTTCGAGCCTTCGCCGGATCTCGTCGCTCCGGTCCGTGCCGCGCCGCGTCAGCCGAAGCTTTAACTCCCGCCAGGAGGGAGGCAGGACAAAAATGGAGACCGCGCCGCGATAGCGCCTGCGCAGCTGTCTGGCGCCCTGGACGTCGATGTCAAGGAGGATATCGCCCCCTCGGCGAACCGTCCGCTCCAGAGGAACCCGGGGAGTCCCATAGAGGCTCCCGTGAACTTCCGCCCACTCGGCGAAGGCGCCCCGGTCGCGCATGGCGATGAACCTTTCCCGGGTCAGAAAATGGTAGTCTTTCCCGTCGACTTCTCCCGGCCGCGGCGCGCGCGTGGTGCACGAAACCGACAGAGTCAAATCCGGCACCGCCTTCAAAAGAGCCTTGACCAGGGTTGTCTTGCCGGCCCCTGACGGCGCCGAGACGATGAAAATGACCCCTTCCCTCTCGGCCGGAAACCCATCGACCCGCTTACTCCACATTTTGCGCCTGTTCTCGTACTTTTTCCACCCTCTCCTTGCCGTCGACGACCAGCCGCGAGACCGCCAGTTGGGGAGCCTTGGCGCCGATCGTGTTGAGCTCCCGCTGCGCTTCCTGGAGCAAAAATTCGATTCTCTTTCCCGCCGGCTCCTGCGAACGAAGCGTTCGGGTCAATTCGGCAACATGGCTCCGAAGGCGCACCACCTCCTCGTGGATGTCCCCTTTTAGAGCCCCCTCGGCCGCAGTCGCCCTTTCGGGGGAAGCGCCCGTCTCGGGCGACTGAAGCCACGCTTCCTTAAGGCGCTCCGAGATGAACTTCGCCTCGCGCTCGAGCCGGGCGCACACCCGCGCCAACTCCCGAATCTGGGACTCCATGTCCCGGCGCAAATTCCGCCCTTCGCGCCGTCGCGACTGCTCGAGGTTGCGCAAAGCGGTGCCGACGGCTTTGAGGACGAGCGGCGCCTCGCCCCGGCCATCCACTTCGAGCTCGCGCAAGCGAAACAACTCCGGGCGGCTTCCCAACAGCGCAAGGCTCAGCTCGCCCTTCAGGTGAAACCGCCTTTGCGCCTCCCGCAGCGCGCGCACAAACTGGCCGGCAAGCTCCTCGTCCAGCTCGATCGCCCGCTGCGAACCCTTGGTCGTCGAGCGGCTGAGAAAGACCTCGACGCGGCCGCGGCGGATCCTTTCCCTTATCTTCTGCCGGATCGCTTCTTCCAAGGCGAGGTATTCCCGGGGCACGCGCACCTGAACATCCAGGCTGCGGTGATTCAAGCTGCGGACCTGGAGCAAAATTTTGACTCCTTTTCGCTCGCAGGCGGCCTCGCCGTATCCCGTCATGCTCTTCACGGTCCGCCTCCGGGCCGGATGCCGTTACGGATGGCCGCCTGCAGCCGCTCGTGCGGCACGGCAAACGTGCCCACCTCGCCCACGACGATGCCGGCCGCCAAATTGGCCAGGACGGCGGCCTCTTCGTAACTGGCCCGGCTCGCCAGCGCCAGCGCGCAGGTTGCGACCACGGTATCGCCGGCGCCGGTCACGTCGAATACCTCGCGCGCCGCGGTCGGGAAGTCGCGCACCGCGCCGTCGGCACGAAACAGGCTCATCCCTTCCTGCCCGCGCGTGATCAAAACGGCTGCCGCATCCCACAGCTCGAGGAGCCTCCTTCCCGCCGCGCGCAGCGAGGCTTCGTCGCGAATGCGAATTCCCGCGGCCTGGCTCGCCTCCTCCTTGTTGGGGGTGACCAGCGAAGCCCTTCGATAAAGGTGGAAATTCTCCTGCTTGGGATCGACGATCCACAGCGCCTGTTTTTGCCGCGCGTGCCCGGCCAGAAAATCGAGCAGCTCGGCGCCGATGGCTCCCTTGCCGTAGTCGGAAACCACCACGCAATCGAAACGCCCGACGTTGGTTTCGACGAACCGAAGCGCGCGCCGCAACGCCCCTCTGCCGATCTCGCTATGATTTTCGCGGTCCAGGCGCACGATTTGCTGGTGGCGCGGCGTGGCGATAATTCTCGTCTTTTGCGTCGTTTGAAAGTGGGGCAAAGCGAAAACACCCGCCGTCGATACGCCGATGCGATTCAATGCCGCGAGCAGCCGCTTTCCCTGGGCGTCGCGCCCGACGAAGCCGCAGGCCGTGACTTTTCCCCCCAGGCTCTTGACATTGTGGACGACGTTGGCGGCGCCGCCGAGTTGAAAGCTCTCGGAGGTAATGCGGACAACGGGGACGGGCGCCTCGGGCGAGATGCGCTCGACTGCGCCCCAGATGAAACGGTCCAGCATCAGATCGCCGATAACCAGCAAGCGGCAGCGCCGGAAGCGATTCACCAACCCCTCGAGCCGCGCGGCTTCAACCTTGGTCATGGCTTAAAAGCTCGTAGTAAAAGGCCTCGTTTTTTCTTGCCATCTGCTCGATCGAAAACTCTTCTGCGACTTTTTTCCGCGCCGCCGCGCCGAGCCTTTCGGCCCGCTCGGGCTCCCGGACGAGGCCCGCCAGCGCTTTTGCCAGCGCTTCGGGCTCCCCCGCCGGCACCAGAAGGCCCGTCGCGCCGTGATCGATCAGTTCCGGGATGCCGCCCACCTCGGAGGCGACGATCGGTTTTCCGGCCGCCATCGCCTCAAGGACCGCCACCCCAAGCCCCTCGTACAGGGAGGGCAGGGCAAAGATATCGATTCGCGCCAGAAAACCGGCGATGTCCGAAACAAAGCCCTCAAACGAGACTTGCGAACCCAGACCCAGCTCTATGGCCTGCCGCTGCAGCGCGTTTCTTTCCGGTCCCTCGCCCGCAAACAGGTACTCAGCGCGCATCCCGCCCTGGTTCAGGCGCGCCGCGGCTTCGAGCAAGAATCGGTGGCCTTTTCTTTGAAAGAGCGCGGCCACCGTGCCGACGACGGGCGCCCTGTCGTTCCAATGCCGAAACGGACTCGCGCCGAACTTGCGCGCATCGACCCCGCTGTAGATCACGCGAATTTTCTCCCGGGCCACGCCCGCCTGCACCAAAACCTCGGCAATTTTGCGCGAGATCGCGACCACGCCGTCCGTCTTACGGCTATAGAGATAGCGATTATACCAGCTCCGCGCCAGCGGGTAATCCATGCGCCGCGTGACGACGGTCCGCGGCAAAAACCGCCGCCGCCCGAGCCAAAAGCACAAGGCGTGAGCGCGCTTGGTATGAAAGTGAACGATGTCGTAGCCTTCGCGCCGCACAAGCGCTCTGAACAACGGCGCCGGCCGGGGATCAGATTCGTTGCGCATCTTTATCGGCAAGGTTCGAAAGCGCGCTTTCTCGGCCTTCTGCTGGAGCGGGCTTCCCGGATGGCAAAGCAGGTGACACTCGTGGCCCTGTCCCGCGAGATACTCGAACAGGCTCAACACCTGCTCCTCCCCGCCGCCCCATCCCGTTTCCGGATCGATATGGAGGATCTTGAGGCGAGGCTTAGCTTTCGTTTCGCCCGCGGTCGCGCCTCCCTCGCAACTCGAGCTCTCGGAGCTTGGCATATTTTATAAATACATAGAACGCGGCGGTCGCGGCAACGAAAAATCCCGCGGGCCCTTCGAGAAAGCCCCTTTTCCAGACAAACGAGCGCAGGAACCGAAAAGGCGGATGCAGCAGGCTCTCCCGCCAGCGCCAGCGCTGGCCGTTTTTGCTGAGCTCCCGCGAAGAGATATCGGTAAAGCGGTTGATTCGGTCCACATGGTCGGCGATGTCGCGATACGAGTAATGGTGGAGGGGATTGCGCAGCTTCCGGGTTCGACCGCGGACGAGGATCCGCTCGTGCGGGTCCAACCCCCCCCACCAAGCCAGTTCGCGCCTAAAGAGCCTGATGTCGTAGTCGGGGTACCAGCCGCCGCGCCACCACCAGCGGCCAAGATAATAGACGAGCCGCGGCACGGCGTACGCAGCGTAACGGCCCCCGTCGCCGGCGAGCGCGTCGTGAATCTCGTCCCGGAGGGCGTCCGGCACCCGTTCGTCCGAATCCACCAGAAAGACCCATTCCTTGGTCGCTTGCGAATGGGCGAAGGCCTTCTGATCGCGGTACCCTGTCCAAGGGCGCTGAATGACGCGATCCGTATACCGGCGGCAGATCTCGACCGTTCGGTCGGTGCTGAACGAGTCCACGACCACGATCTCGTCGCACCACGTGAGGCTTTCGAGGCAAGCGCCGATGTTCTTTTCCTCGTTGAAGCACACGACGATGGCGGAGATTCCGCCCATAGTGGCAGCGCCAGTCACGTCACGACTCTCCTCGTAGCCACTTTATCAACCCATCGAAAACGACAATTCTATGGCGCATTTTAGTATCAGATTTAGTATCAGATTAAGGATGGCGCGAACTGAAGAACTTTATCGGACGGGGCGAAGCAATGACGAATCTCCTGTGACAAGGTAATTTCCGGAAGGTGCCACTCGGTAAACATCATCGCTCATGGGTTACGGCTTAATTGTAGCCGTAGCGGCGGTCGAGATGTGCGATAGCTCGTTCCAGCACCAGCAGTCGATCGCTGTCGAAATAGTCCCTGTACCCCCCTATCTTTCCACGCCGCACGCGAAACGACTCGGGATCCTTAACATCGGTCCTCAGCAGTTCGCCGATAGGGATCTTGTGTTGGGCCTCCAGCTTCTGCATATTTTCGAAACTGGCAAACTGAAGGCTTTGCTGCAGCACGGGTTCGTCTATCTCCTTAAACCCCAAGAAATGAAGCACTTCGCGAAACGTCCTTTCAGACTCGGTTCTGCAGGTTTCGTAGTGGATCAGTTTGAAGTTCGGTTTGTCAGCCCACTCCCGAATCCAACTGTTCATGATCTCGACAATCATCCTGATGCCGAATTTCGGATGTTCAATCATCTCCCCCAGCTCGCCGACGAATTTTCTCCTCACGCTCTTCTTACTCAGTTCGAAGTACAGTGAAACCATCACATCCCGTGGATCTCGCACCAATAAAAGAATCGGTTTTTCTCGGCGCTGCCGAGGCGGAATCAGATGGCGGCCGCGCAGGCGAGCGAGAAGCTTTGGCTCCGTGACGTGGAAAAACAGGTCCTGCGTTATCACGATGCGCGGAATCTTCCCCGGCGTGAAGTCTTCGGCGTTCATAGTAAACTCGCGGCGGTCGAGCCCGCTAAAGTACGAATACAAGAAAACGCGAAGCCATGTGGTGCCGCTCTTAGGCAAGGTAACGACGATGGCGTCCGCGCTTGCAAAACGACGCGTCTTCTTGTCGCTGAGATTCCATCTTATTCCGTTGATCCAATGATCGAACATCGGCTCCCCCTTCCCGCATCACGGTCGACCGAAATCCTCGCTAGTTGGGCCGTCCCGGTTGTTTAAAAAACTTCTCGCAACCTGCTCATCCTAAAAGAGCTTCCGGATCCTGCATCGGACCACGAGCGTTCTGACAAAACACATGTGAGCTTATCCCATCGGTTCGACCGCGAAGCCGCTCATAAGTGATCGCGCGCCTCCACGGCCTTGCGTAAATCCGACCGAGCCACCGTTCGGCCAAGCTCGCCCAAACGCATGATCGCACGCCGGCGCGGCGATGGCGCCGAATGAGACGTCCTAGAAACCAGGTGGGCAATCAAGCGCTCGTCAAGCGCTCCTGGGCCGACCGGCGCGGGAGTATGCTGGAAAAAGCGCCCGGCAGCGCCTTTTCCCAAAGGCCAAACAGCAGCTTCCGATGCTCAAAAACGTCGGACTTCATCGCCTGCCGAAAACCGAGCTCGCGCAGTTCGTCGGAAAACGGTCTGGTGATGATTTGAGCCGCTTCATCGAGAGAGTTGAAGAGATAGCCCGCGCTCCCCACGTACTCGCGAAGATCGGGACGTACGTTGGCCATGCACACGCCCACCCCCGATGCCTGGGCTTCCGCGATCGCCATCGGCCAACCCACCCTCCCCGTTTTGGACGCCGTGTAGACTAACCAACGGTGCTTCTTGTATTCGGCGGGCATGTCTTCCAATTCAACCGGCGGCACAATATTGACCGGGTTCCCTCTGGCTGCGTTGATGGCGCGCAGGCTTTCAACGTTGTAGCTCAGAGCGTAGAGATTGAACCGCAGGTGAGGCAAGCGAGCGCCAAGCTCAATAAAGTCATCCATCTTTTTCTTGGCCAGGGCGGCGCCGACGTTCATGACGGCATCGCCGTTCGGGGAGCGGTTATAGAATCGCCGAAAGTTTACCACCGGATAGCAATCCACGATTTTATCGCCGCGGATGCCGGCCCCTTCCAAGCGCGCGCGCGCAAAAGGAAAAGCCAATATACCCAGGCACAGCTCGTCGTTGATCAAATCGACGGCCCTGCGGATATGGCGCGGCACACGGTAGCGGCGAAATAGAACTCCCCAGCCGGAACCCGACTTTTGCTCGTCCCAGAGAGAGTCGAACGAATGGGCTCTGACGGTGAAAGGCACACCGGTACGGCGCGCCAGCTTCCCCAGCAAGCGCGCCGAATGGAGCCAGTGGCTGTGCAATACGTGGGGACGGTACTCCTCGATCGCTTCGCGGATTGCGCCAAGATCTTCGATGTGGCGGAATGGCGCGTGGTTCTTGCACGCCAGCGCGGCTTTCTTGGTCGCGATCACTTGAAGTTCGCAATGCTCCTGGACAGCCTCGATCTCCGTCTTGATATACGTTTCCGAAATCTGCGGAAAATTTTTCACAACATACATCACACGCAACCGGTTCATCCCCCTTGTGTGAAAGCTTCCCGAAGCGAAAGTATAGAAATTGCGCCAACAGTAATGGACGTCAATTTTGATGTCAACCTAAGAACTCTGTCCCCCTCGGGTGTATTTGCCAGGTGCGCCGAAAGTTGACATATTAAAGCGTTCTAATCGTCGCTTGGACCCATTTTCTCTCTTGGATGATTTTTTCGTTGTTCTTGAAACGCGAAGAGCCTTCCTGGCACCCCCCTCTGATCATCGGCGCTCTGGGGGGCTCCGGGACACGGTTAGCCGTCTCACTCGCGCGGCATGCCGGCTGGTGGATGGGAAAACGCGTTCATCCGAAGACGCAAGATTCTCTTCCGATGCGTTTCTTTCTCAATCACTGGTTTGAGACACTGCTCGATTTTCCTAACATCGCTCCGGAGGTTCAGCAAAACGCAGCGTCGGCGTTCCGTCGCGCCGTTCTCAGGCACAGAAAGGGCATTCCCTCGCCCCAGGCGCGATGGGGGTGGAAGAATCCGCGGAACATGTGGCTGATCCCATTCTACGCGTCGGTGTACCCGCAGTTGAAATTTGTTCACGTCATCCGCGACGGGCGCGACATGTCTCTCAGCAACAATCTGTTTCTGCTCAAAAGCCATGGCAAGGTGCTGGTTGGATCTAATTGGTCGGCGAACCCCGCCGCAGCCCAGCTGGAAGCTTGGGCCCGTGGAAATCTCCGCGCGGCGGAGGCTGAACGTTACTGCGCTCCGGGCAACTACTTGCGCCTGCGCTACGAGGATCTCTGCCTGAGCCCGCATGTGACGGCAAGAAGGCTGTTCGACTTTCTCGGCGCCTCTGAAAGCTCAATCGACGAAGCACTCCGTGAAGTTCGTCCGTCGGCAGGCATCGGCCGCTGGCGCTCTGGTCAAGCGGACGGCACCATTGCCGCTCTTAGCCCTGCCGCCGAGACTGCGCTCCGAAGGTTCGGATATTTGCTCTCATAGGCGTTAGCGACGACCCGTGCGTGCCGAGCCACGGCCGGACTGCACCTTTTCCCGAAGCATCGCACGATAATGAAAGTACCGCCCCTTGGCGCGGTATTTCTTTCGCTCATCGCCCATGGCGGCGTACCAGCAGAATGTCAGCGCGGAACGGGCCAAATCGGAACAGATGCTGAGCATCGAGGTTTGCTTGTAAATGAGACGACTGCGGCCTTGCATCTCATGGCGGAGCCTAAAATACTCCTCCGTCAGCCGGCTCCAGTCGACTTGATGATAGACTACCGATCGGGGCTCGTACCCGATCCGCCCGCCGGAGCGCAAAACGCGCCGGCCGAATTCCACGTCCATCGAGGTTCCCGATGTTCCCGGCCCGAGCCGTTCATCGAACAGACCTGTTTTGGCGAAAAGCTCCCGCCGCACGGCGATGTTCGCGCCGTTAAGGCTTCTGAGCTCTCGCCCTTCCAGACCCCTGTTTGTCGTAATAGCATATCGTTCGGAACCGCTTTAGGAGTCTTAAAAAATCCTCATTAGCTCGCATGACCGGGGGAATTTGGATCGCGCCCTGTTCGACATCAAAGGAGTGGCGCAAGAAGAACTCATAGGTAGGTCTAAGCCATGTCGGCGCCACTTCCACATCGTCGTCCAAAAAGGCCAGGATTTCCCCCCGCGCGAGGGGAATGGCGCGATTGAGAGCTCGTGACTTTCCCGGGATCTTTTCGGCAACACGACGCCAGCGATCCGGCTCGCGTTCCGCGTAGCGCCGGACCAATGCTTCGACTGCCGACGCGACCGCTTCATCAGCCGCGTTGAGGTCATGTCAAGAGGTGTGTAAACGAGATCAGGCGGCAAGCCTCCCGTTGACCTTCTTTACAGCCACTCCATCAACAAACTTCCTTCCCTTGTAGACCTCTTCCAGCAGGTGCGGTGCGTTGAGCCGGCGAAACTTCT
>DATMAM010000038.1:0-310310 GCA_035559995.1 Candidatus Acidiferrales bacterium | reverse complement strand
GATCGCCGCGTCGAGCCAGCAGCAGTTGGCGGGCATGGATCAGGTCGCTCTGGCGATGGAGAACATCAAGCAGGCGAGCGCGCAGAACGTCGCCGGCACCAAGCAGGCGGAGACCGCCGCCCACAACCTCAACGAGCTGGGGCAGAGGCTCAAACAGATGGTGGAACGTTACCGACTGTAACGACGCTCACGACGCAAGCGGCGCCGGTTAGCTTAGGCGGCACCGGGCGGGGAGAGTTCCATGACCGAGCGGGAAAAGGAATTCTTAAACAAGCTCATCGCCACCTTCAAGGTCGAAGCGGAAGAGCATCTTAAGCTCATTACTGCCGGTCTCCTGGAGCTGGAAAAAAGGCCCGCGGACGACAGGCAGCTGGTCGAGGATATCTTCCGCGAGGCGCACAGCCTCAAGGGCGCCGCGCGCGCCGTCAGCATGGCCGAGATCGAGACGCTCTGCCAGTCGCTGGAAAACGTTTTTGCCGCATGGAAGCAACGCGCGCTCAGTCCTTCTGCGGAGCTCTTTGATCTGCTCTACCGCAGCTTGGATACCTTGAGGCGCCTTCTTGCGACTCCCGAAGGCGAGCCTTCCGGAGAGAGTTTGAACCTTTCGGGACTCCTTCGGGATCTCGACAGCGCGTCCAAGGGAACGGCCAGCCGAAACCCGCTGCCTGTCGAAGACCCGAAAGCGGAGCCGGAGCGGAGGCCGGCCGTCATTGAGCGCGCGCCTGCCGAGATGCACTCCTCGCCTGCGGACACCGTGAGAATCTCTACAGGGAAGCTCGACGCCGTTCTTCTTAAAGCAGAAGAACTGCTTTCGGCAAAGCTCGCCGCCGGCCAGCATGCCGCCGACTTGAGCGAAGTCAATGCCGCCCTGACGGCGTGGAAAGCGGAGTGGGCGAAGATCCAGCCGCTCGCGGGAGCGCTTCGCCGGAGCCTGGAGAAAAACGGCGAAAGGCGCGCGCTCGCAAACGGCCAGCTCGCGAAAATCATCGACTTTCTCGACTGGAACCAGCGCGCGTTCACGGATCTCGAGAGCAAGCTTTCGAGCCTGCTCAGAGCCGCAGAGCAGGACCATCGGGCGGTCGGCGCCATGGTGGACGATCTTCTATCCGATACGAAAAAGCTTTTGATGCTTCCTTTCAGCTCGATCCTGGACCCGCTTCCCGGGCTGGTGCGCGGCCTGGCGCGCGACCAAGGCAAGGAGATCGATCTCGAGATCGAGGGCGCAGAGCTCGAGGTCGACAGGCGCATCCTGGAAGAGATGAAAGACCCGCTTATTCACCTCGTACGCAACTCGGCCGATCACGGCGTCGAAAAGCCGCTGGAGCGGGAGCAAAAGGGAAAGCCGCGCCGCGGGACGATCAAGATCGCGATCGCGCAAAAGGACAGCAACCGCGCCGAGATTGTCGTCTCTGACGACGGCCGGGGAATCGATCTCGCGAAGGTGCGCGCGTCCGCTCTGAAGCTCGGGCTGATCGCGCCGGCGGAGGCTCAAAGTCTCGGCGAGGCCGAGGTTCTGGCGCTCGTTTTTCGCTCGGGCGTTTCCACAAGCCCGCTCATCACCGACATCTCGGGACGGGGGCTGGGGCTCGCGATCGTGCGCGAGAAGGCCGAAAAGCTCAGCGGCGCCGTAGCGATCGAATCGCGCCCGGGCTTCGGCACAAGCTTTCGCGTCGCCGTGCCGCTCACGATGGCGACGTTTCGCGGTGTTCCCGTCCGCGTAAACGGAAATATCTTTGTGCTTCCTTCCGCTCAGGTGGAGCGGGCGGCGCGAGTAGAGAAGAGAAATATCAAGACGGTGGAGAACAAGGAGACGGCCGAGATCGATGGGGAGGCGGTCTCTCTGGTTCATCTGGCGGATGTCCTGGAGCTCCCGCGCAAGAGCCCGAACGAGGACTCCAACGGCAGCGCGCAAGTGGTCGTGACCGGCCTGGGCGGTAAGCGCATCGCGTTTATCGTGGACGAGATCCTAGGCGAGCAGGAAGTTCTGGTTAAAAGCCTGGGCCGGCAGCTCTCGCGCGTGCGCAATATTGCCGGCGCGACGGTGCTCGCGACGCGCAAGCTCGTGCCGGTGCTGAACGTCTCCGATCTCGTCGCCTCCGCGGCCGCAACCAGCGCGGTCGCCAGCGCGCCGGCCGAGGCCGCTTCCGACAAGGCCCGCAAGACCCGCGTCCTTGTGGTCGAGGACTCGATCACCGCGCGCAGCCTGCTCAAGAGCATCCTCGAGGCCGCGGGATACGACGTCCAGACCGCCGTGGACGGGATCGATGCCTTCACCCAGCTCCGCAGCGCCGAATTCGACGTCGTGGTGTCGGACGTCGAGATGCCGCGCATGAACGGGTTCGATCTCACGGCCAAAATTCGGGCCGATAAAAAGCTGGCGGAACTCCCCGTGATTCTGGTGACGGCGCTTGAGTCGCGCGAGGACAAGGAAAAAGGGATCGATGTCGGAGCGAACGCGTACATCGTCAAGAGCAGCTTCGATCAGAGCAATCTGCTCGAGGTCATTAAAAGGCTCGCCTAGCGCGCCCGGTTCCGAGGTGGCCCCATGATCAAAGTTCTTGTCGTGGAAGATTCGCCCGTCGTGCGGGAGTTTCTGGTTCATGTTCTCAGCTCCGACCCGGAGATCAAAGTGGTCGGCACGGCAACCGACGGCGAAGATGCGCTCGAAGCCTTGAAGGAAACCGCCCCCGACGTCGTCACGATGGACATTCACATGCCGAAGATGGACGGCTTCGAGGCGACGCGCAGAATCATGGAGACCTCGCCGACGCCTATCGTGATCGTGACCGGAAGCTCCGAGCCGGGAGAGGTTGGAACGAGCTTCCGCGCGATGGAAGCGGGGGCCCTGGCCGTGGTTCCCCGGCCGCAGGGAATCGGCCACCCCGAATTCGAAGCCAGCGCAAAGGAACTGCAAACGACCGTGAAGCTCATGTCGGAAGTCAAGGTCGTGCGGCGCTGGAACCGGACGCGGAGAGTACAGCTCGCCCCCGCGGGCCCAAAAGTTGAAATCAAGCGCGAGAGCCGACCCGCTCAAGTCGTCGGCATCGGCGCTTCAACGGGCGGCCCGATCGCGCTGCAAACGATCTTGTCCGGGCTCAAAAAAGATTTCCCCGTACCGGTGCTGGTCGTGCAGCACATGGCAGCCGGATTCACCGAGGGCTTTATCGAATGGCTGAATCATACGTCCGGACCCGAAGTGCGCTTGGCCGTGCACGGCGATCTCATCTTGCCCGGGCATGTCTACGTGGCGCCCGACGGCCTCCATATGGGCGTCAAGACAACGGGGCGCATCGCGCTCAGCCAGGACCCGCCGGAGAACGGACTTCGTCCCTCCGTCTCCTTTCTCTTTCGCTCCTTGGCGCAGTCCTACGGTCCAAGGGCGGTCGGCATACTGCTCACGGGCATGGGGCGCGACGGGGCCGAGGAGCTGAAGCTCATGAGAGAGCGCGGCGCCGTCACCTTGGCTCAGGACGAGGAGAGCTCCGTGGTTTACGGCATGCCGGGCGCGGCGATTAAGCTCGACGCCGCCCAATACGTTCTCGCGCCCGAGAAGATCGTGGCGGCGCTGCATGCCCTCACCAACAACGGATAGGAAGCTCGTCGGAGTCGCCTATGAAAGCCACGGCTCGAGTCAGTGCTCCAACGATCGAGGTGCTCATCGCCGAGGATAGCCCCACGCAGGCGGAGCAGCTGCGGTTCCTGCTCGAGGAGAACGGTTACAAAGTCGCCTGCGCCGCAAATGGCAAAGCCGCGCTTGCGGCGGCACGCCGCCGCAAGCCGGCGCTCGTCGTGAGCGACGTCGTGATGCCCGAAATGGACGGCTATACGCTCTGCCGGGAGATCAAATCGTCGAAAAAACTGGCCGACGTTCCGGTGATCCTGCTCACATCCCTTTCCAGTCCCAACGACGTCATCAGAGGTTTGGCGTGCGGCGCGGACAGCTTTATCCGCAAACCCTACACGGACGAGTACCTGCTCTCGCGCATCGATTATATCCTCACCAATCGCGAGCTGCGCAAAGCCGAGGGCGTGCAAATGGGCATCGAAATCGAGCTCGGCGGCCAGAAACACTTCATCACCTCCGAGCGCCAGCAGATCCTGGACCTTCTGATTTCCACCTACGAAGACGCGGTCCATCTCAACCACGAACTCACCGCGAAGCAAATGGAGCTGGAAAAGACCAACCAGGCGCTGCAGCGAGAGATCCAAGAGCGTAAGCGGGCGGAGGAAGAGACGCGCAAGCTCAACGCGCAGCTTACCGCGGCCAACAAGGAGCTGGAAGCTTTCTCTTACTCCGTGTCGCACGATCTCCGCGCTCCTCTGCGCACGATCGACGGCTTCAGCCAGGCTCTCCTGGAAGAGTACGGCGCGGCCATGGACGAGCAGGCCCGGCAGCATCTCGGCCGGGTGCGCGCGGCGGCGCGCCGCATGGGCGAGCTGATCGAAGACTTGCTCAGGCTGGCGCGCGTCAGCAGCGCCGAGATGCGACACGAGACCGTCAACTTGAGCGGCTTGGCGGAAACCGTCGCCGCCGAGCTTCGCGCCTCTGCCCCTGAGCGCCGCGTCGAGTTCGCGATCCAACCCGGCTTGACCGCCGAAGGCGACCGGCGGCTGCTGCGCGTCGCGCTCGAAAATCTCCTGGGCAACGCGTGGAAGTTTACCGGGAAAAACGCCGAGACGAAGATTGAATTCGGCATGACCGAGCGGCGCGGCAAGCGCGCCTACTTTGTGCGCGATAACGGCGCCGGTTTCGACATGGCCTACGCGGAGCGCCTCTTCGGCGCCTTTCAGCGCCTGCACAACGCCGCGGAATTCCCCGGAACCGGTATCGGCCTGGCCACGGTCCAGCGCATCATCAACCGCCACGGCGGCGAGCTATGGGCGGAAGCGGCGGTGGGCAAGGGGGCGACCTTTTATTTTACGCTCTAGAGGGGCTTCCAAGCGATGAAGCTTCAGCAGCGAAAGACGAAACCGGCTCCTGAGGTTCTTCTGGTCGAGGATAGCCCGACCCAGCGCGCGCAACTCGAGCACTTCTTGCGCGACCGCGGCTACAAAGTTCGCACGGCCGCAAACGGGATAGAGGCCCTCGCCGCGATCCGCAGGCGCAAGCCGAGCATCGTCATCAGCGACATCGTCATGCCGGAGATGGACGGCTATACCCTGTGTAAGGAGATCAAGTCCCGGCGCGGCCTCAGAGAGATTCCGTTTGTCCTCCTAACCGCGCTCTCGGAGCCGAAAGACGTGATCCACGCTTTACAGTGCGGCGCCGACAGTTTCATCCGAAAACCTCCCGACGAAACCTATTTTCTCTCGCGCGTCAATTACATTCTGACGAACCGCGCGATACGCAAGAGCGCGAAAGTGCGTATGGGCCTGGAGGTCCACCTGGCCGGCCAGAGACACTTTATCAGCGCCGAGCGGCAGCAGATCTTTGACATGCTCATCGCCACCTATGACGAGACGGTCCGGATTAACGAAGAGCTGGCGCAAAGAGAAAAGGAGCTGCGCCGCTCGTATCATTCCCTTAACGGGCTTTACCGCATCGCGGAAGGGCTGAATCAAGCGACAAGCGAGCAGGAGCTCGTGGAGGAAGCTCTGGAGCGCGCGGGGGAGCTTCCCGGCGTCCGCGCCGGCTGGATTATTCTCAAGAGCGATGATTTCGGCTTCCGCATGGCGGCCGCAAGAAATCTGCCGCCCGCGCTTGCCGCTCCCGGAGCCCTGGAGGGCGATTGCCTTTGCCGCCGCACCCTTTTGAGCGGGGAGCTGAAACATGCCGCCAACATCTTCGAATGCGAGCGCCTGAAGAATGCCGCGAGCGGCACCGAGGGCCTGCGTTATCACGCCAGCGTGCCGCTCGAGGGGGCGCGCGAGACCGTGGGACTGTTGAACCTCGCCGCGTCCGAGCAGGGACTCTTCAGCGACGAGGAGCTCAGGATGCTCGGCGCGGTGGGGCAGCAGATCGGGCTTGCCGTCGAGCGGGCGCGGCTTTTCGGGGAGCTGGAGAGGAGAGTCGAGAAGAGGACCGCCGCCCTTCGCGCCGAAGTCGCCCGGCGCAAGCGCGCGCAACAAGAGACGCGGCGCAATCTCGAGCGCATCCGGGCCTTGCACGAGATCGATCTCGCGATCACCTCCACCCTCGACCTCAAGTCGGTCCTGCACGTCCTGCTGCAAAAGGTCGACCACTTCCTGGCGCACGCTTCGGTGAGCGGCATCCGGCTGTTGGACCCGGAGACCGGCGAGATCAAGGCGGTCGCCTGCACGAACGCCGACCTCGAGGAGTGGCAGTCGGCCATCCGCCAGTCGCGCTCCGACTTCGCAAAAGAGATCATGGAGACAAAAGCGCCGCTGGCCATTGCCGATGTCCAGCAGGACCCGCGCACGCGGGGAATCGACTTCTTCCGCAAGCACGGCCTCGTTTCCTTGTTGGCGGCGCCGCTGGTCGCCAAGCAGGAGTTTCTGGGAACGCTCAGCTATTACACAAAGGAGGCGCACCAGTTCACCGGCCAAGAGATCGAGTTTCTGTCTACCCTGGCGGGCCAGGCGGCGATTGCCATCCAGAACGCCCAACTCTACGCGGACATGAAAAAGCAGTCGGCTGCGCTGGCCGCGGCCAACGAGGCTCTGCGACGGAGGGAACAAATCCAAGCCTTGCTCAAGGAAATCAACCAGGACAGCATGGCCTTGGATATCGACAAGCTGCTGCAAAAGCTCACCGACCGGGTGCGCGAATTCATGCGCGTCGATATCTCGGATGTGCGGATCATCGAGGCGGGCGGAACGCGGCCGCTTGCCGCCTCGGGCGCCAAATTGGAAGAGCTCGCGGAGCGGCAGGGCGCAGAATCGGACCGCACGTGCTACTTAAGCAACCGCGCTCCCTTGGCCATTCCGGACATCACCGCACAACCCCCCGTGGCGAATCGCAGCGTTGCCCCGTTGAACATCAAGGGTTATCTCGAGGCGCCGCTCTTCTTTAGAAATGGCGATCTTGCAGGCGTGCTGAGAGCCCTGACGTACCGGCCCAGGGATTTCACCGCGGAAGAGATCGATCTTATCGAGCAGCTGGCGCACGGGGCGGCAACCGCGTTGGAAAACTCGCGACTCTACCGCGATCTTGAGGCCACCAACGCAAAGCTCCAGGAACAGGAAGCGATCCAGCGGCTGCTTAAGGAGCTCAGCCAGGACATCACCGCTCTGGAACTCCAAAACCTGCTTCACAAGCTCACCGCTCAGGTGCGCCAGGTGCTCGGGGTGGATGTGTGTGAAGTGAGGACTTTCGGGGGAGACATCTGGCGCGAGCTGGCCATTTCCGGTCTTGCAGAAGAGCGCAATGCGCCGCGCGGCCGCGGCCGCAGAATGGGGCTTTCCAGTTGGATCCGAAAAAATCGCCGACCGCTGGCAATTTTCGACGCGCACAAACAAACCGAGTATGTTCTGAGTCGCAGGATGCAAAACGGAAACCTGCGCGGCTTTCTCGGAGTGCCTTTAATCACCAGGGAAGGCGAGGTGATTGGCGTCCTTCGATGCATGACCTATGAACCGCGCGCCTTCAGCGCCGCCGAGTGCGAGCTCTTGCAGCAGCTGGCCAACGGCGCCGCCATCGCGATTGAAAACGCGCGCCTGTACAAGGATCTGGAGAAGTCGAACAAAGTGAAAACCGAGTTCCTGGGGATTATGTCTCACGAGCTCCGGACGCCGCTCAATATCATCATGGGGTACACCACGATGCTCTTCGAAGAGATGTTGGGCGAGATAAAACCCGAGCAAAGGGAAGCTCTCAACAAAGTTATTCGGCAATCAAAGCAGCTTCTCGCCATGGTCGAAAGCATCATGGAAGCGACCAAGATCGAGTCGGGATCGGTCGTCGTAGAGAAGCAAGAGGTCGGCCTGACAAACTTTTTGGAGGATCTTCGGTCGGCGTACGACATGCCTTTGGAGAAGGACGTCAAGGTCCTCTGGGATTATCCTTCGGACCTGCCCGCCGTTGCCATCGATCGCGTCAAGCTGACCCACGTCCTGCAAAACTTGATCGACAACGCGATCAAATTCACCGAACAGGGCACGGTCACGGTCTGCGCAAGAGTGCTGGAACGGGGGCTTGGCGTCTCGAGTTCCGCGTCGCCAGTTGGCGGGGAGGAAAAACAAGAAGCACCCGTGGTGGAGTTCAGCGTCGCCGACACCGGCGTTGGTATCGCCGCAAAGGACCTCCCGGTCATCTTCGACATGTTTCGCCAGATCGATAGCTCGGACACGCGCCTTTACGGCGGGGTGGGGCTGGGTCTTTACATTGTAAAGAAGTTTACCGAAGTGCTGGGTGGAACCGTCGGGGTGCAAAGCGAGCCGGGAAAGGGCTCGGTGTTCAGCGTGCGCATTCCCTGTAGGCCGCTCTCGTAGCGAGATATCCGCGCCGATGCCAAGACGCGCCGGGTGAAAAAGTATCCGTATCGACGCTTCGCGATCCCGGGCGATCCCAAGAGAAAACCATTCGGCACTTCCCCTCAGGACTCCGGCTCCAGTGATAGCGCGAAACTGGTCGCGGCCGAGCCGGAGCTAACTAATGCCTCATCGGCTGCGGACCCGAACTCTTGCCTTCGGGCTACCCGAAATTCCTGTATGACCCATGAAACGCCCCTGTGCTGCCCGAATGGCATCCGACTGCCACTTCTGTCATTTTGCCGGGGGCTCGTTAGCCGCAGCCGGCAATCTTTTCTTGCCAGATCACTCCAAGATTTACCAAATTGACCCCATCAGCGCTTGGGCGCAGCACGAGAAGAGCGGCAATGGCGATTTGCTCCGCCTGGCAAGATTTTTGCGCTCGGGAAGCCCTAACCGTATGAAGGATCGCCTGAGCCATCTTCTCACCGTGCGCATGGCGGCCGAGTACCTCGGCTGCTCGCGGCAAGCCGTCTGGGACGCGGTGAAACGCCGGCGGCTTGAGACCGTACAGGTGGGAAAGGTCGTCCTGATCACGCGCGCCAGCGTGGCGCGCTACCGAAAAACGAGAAGGCCCGGCGGGCCGAGGCGGCGGCGAAAAAAGACTTGACATATGTAAAGTCTCGCATAAAATGGCGCCTTGCGGTTCGGCTGGGTGCTCCGCTACGTGCGTATGAAACAGCTAGTGCTCGCGGGCGACCGTGACGAGTTTGAGGCATACTGTGAACGCCACCGGCTCGATCCGAACGAGGCTCTCTTCCTCCAGAGCGCCGACCAGCTCCGCGGTATCGACGTCGTGGGGTTTGAGTTTGTCAAGTTACCGAACTGGCACCGAAACCCGGTTACCAACACGAGAGAGTTCTGGACCTTTCTCGAGACCAAGCACCCGCGCTTTCGCGACGCCGAATAGAACGCCCCCGGGAGCGCGCAGTCCGCTCGGGGTCGTAACGCCCTTTCCGTCGGCCGGCGCATCGTAGACTTGCAATCGCTTTCGCAAGAGCTTTCCCGATTTCGCCGCGCCGTTTTTTCTTCGCTTTCTGAGAGCGCACGCCCGTTGACCGCCATCTTTGAACCCGAGAATTTGCCGCGCGCGGCGGGCCACTTTTCGCTCTGCGCGCGCTTCGCGCAACGGCGGTCAAAGAACCGCTCGCCTCAGCCGGGCAACGCGCGCCCGATCGACAAAGCGCGCAACATTGACAAAGGAAGCGCCGCCCGGCATTGATCATGAACGTGATGCGGCGGTTTGCTTTTTCGCATCTGATCGCTTTCCTGGTGTTGCCGGCGTTTGTCTTAGCGGCGAGAACGCCTGCGATTTCATCTCCGCGCCGGATCGTTTCTCTCGCCCCGAGCGTGACGGAAACGCTTTTTGCCCTGGGCGCCAACGACCGCCTGGTGGGGGTGACAACTTACTGCGACTATCCTCCCGCGGCCAAGCGTCTTCCGAAGATCGGCACCTTCATGAACCCGAACGTCGAGCTTGTCGTCGCCCAGCGCCCGGACCTTGTGATTGCGGTCCCCGAGCGGGCCGATCGCGAGAAGCTCGGGATTCTGGAACAGGTGGGACTTAAGGTCCTGGTCCTGCGCGTCTCGAACTTGAGCGAAGTTCTGGGCGCCATTCGCGCCTTGGCCCAGCTCACGGAGCGCCGCGAGCAAGGAGAACGCCTGATCCGCGCAATCGAATCCGAAATTCACGCCGTCAGAAGGAGGATCGACGGCGCGGTGCGACGGCGCGTTCTTATGCTGGTCGGCACCAATCCGCTGGTTGCGGTCGGGCCGGGCTCTTACGTCGATGAGCTTATCCGGCTTGCCGGCGGCGAGAACGTGGCCGGGAGCGCGGGCGTCCCGTGGCCGCTGGTGAACGTCGAATTTGTCCTCACGCAAGCGCCTGAGGTGATCATCGAAGCCGGGATGGGCTCCGAGAGAGGGCAAGCGGCGCAGAGATGGGCAAACCTGGACGGCATCCCCGCCGTCAAGAACGGCCGCGTGGTGAGCTACGTTTCCGACAAGATTCTTCGCCCGGGCCCGCGCGCGGGCGAGGCGCTCGGGGAGATCGCCCGGCTCATTCACCCCGAATGCTTCGCCGATTCTCGATCGACCCGAGAGCGCTGTGCGCACCCTTAGCCGGAGCAAGCTTGTCGGCATCAACGGCGCCCTTCTGCTGTGCCTTTTGGTGACCGCAGTCGCGGCGACTTTGACGGGTCCCGCGCCATTGAGCTTGAAGGAATCCTGGAGCGCTCTGGCCACCGAGCACCCGTACCACCAGGTCCTCCTTCGCGTCCGCTTGCCGCGCGTCCTGCTCGCGATCATCGTCGGCGCGGGCCTGGCCACCTCGGGGCTCGTGCTTCAGGCGCTTCTTCGCAATCCGCTCGCGTGCGCCCACATCCTCGGCGTCTCCGGGGGAGCCTCGCTCGGCGGAATTGCGGGTCTGATGTTTTTTCCGGCGCTGTTTGCGACTCGCCTCAAGCTTGGCGCCGCCGAAATCTCGCCGGTGCCGCTTGCGGCGTTTGCCGGAGCGCTGCTAAGCATGGTCTTGATCCAGCGCTTTGCGCTCGTCCACGGCCGGCTCCACCCTTACCATCTCCTTCTCTCGGGCGTCATCTTTAACACGTTTGTGAGCGCGCTGATCATGTTCCTCAATTCGGTGCTCGATTTCTATCAGGCGCAGAGTCTTTTGTTCTGGCTGATGGGAAGCCTCTCGACCACTTCTTACTTCAGCGTCGCGCTGACCTGGCTCTACGTGCTATTGGGGTTCGTCTGGAAATACCGCCACGGTGTTTCGCTCAACCTGTTGAGCCTGGGGGAGGAATCGGCCCTGCAGCTCGGCGTCGAAGTGAACCGCGTGCGCCGCCACCTGTTTATCGCGTGCTCGCTCGTGGTCGGCGCCATTGTCGCGGTAAGCGGAATGATCGGCTTCGTCGGCTTGATGGTGCCGCACGTCCTGCGGCTGCTTTTGGGCAACGATCATCGCCTTCTCTTGCCCGCCTCGTTTCTTGCCGGCGGAATTTTTCTGGGCTGGGCGGATACCCTGGCGCGCGTGGTCCTGGCTCCCGTCGAGCTTCCGGTCGGCGTGGTGACGGCATTCTTCGGCGCGCCGTTCTTTTTCTTTCTTCTGTACCACGAAGGACGCAAGCGCGTTCTCTATGAGCCCGGTCGTTGAAATCCGCGATGTCGCGTTCGCCTATGGCCGCCGGGCGGCGCTGAGCGGGATCTCGCTGGCGATCCAGCCCGGCGAGAGAGTCGCCGTGCTCGGCCCCAATGGCTCGGGGAAATCGACCCTGATCAAGATTCTTTCGCGCACCTTGGAGCCGGCCGCCGGGGAGGTGCGGGTTCTCGGGCGCCCGCTACCGTCCTTTGCGCGCTGCGAGCTCAGCCGGAAAGTCGCGGTCGTCCCGCAGGAAACCCAGGCGAGCTTTCCCTATACCGCGGCGGAAATCGTGCTCATGGGGCGGGCGAGCTACCTTCCCGCTTTCGGGCTCGACGGCGCGCGCGACCGCGAGATCGCGCGCGACAGCATGCGCTTGACCGGCACGCTTGAGTTGGCGGACCGCTACCTGCACGAGCTCAGCAGCGGAGAAAAGCAGCGGGTGATCTTAGCGCGCGCGCTGGCGCAGGAGGCGGAGATCCTGTTGCTCGACGAGCCGACAAGTTTTTTGGATATCCGCCACCAGATCGAAATCCACGAGCTTCTCGTCCGGCTAAACCGCCAGAAGGGCTTGACGATCGTCGCCGCGCTCCACGACTTCAATTTGGCGTCGCTTTATTTTCCCCGGCTCGTGCTCCTCGAGAGCGGCAGGATTTCCAGCCAGGGCGCGCCGGCCGAGGTTCTGACGGCGGAAAGAATCCGCGCCGTTTACGGCGCCCGCGTTCGGGTGCTCGGTGAGCTCGGGGAAAGGCCGCAGGTTCTGCCGCTCCCCAAAGGCCCGGAGCAAGCCGACTAGAAAGTTTCGCGATAGGGGCGGATATCGAGCTCCTGCGTCCAGGCGTTTTTTGGCTGTTTGAACACGTGGACGATGGCCGCTGCGATGGCGTCGGGAGGGATCATCGTGTCGCCCGCGCGCTCGGGCTCGCGCGCCCGCAGCCGCGGCGTATCGATCTGACCATCGACAATCACGTGCACGACATGGATGCCTTGCGGGTGAAACTCGCGCGCGAGCGCCTGCCCGAGCATGCGCAAGCCCGATTTGGCGATCGCAAGCGGCGCAAAGCCGCTCCGGCCGCGGAGCGACGCGGTCGCGCCCGTCAGCGAGATCGCGCCGTGGCCGAGCTCGAGCATGTCCGGAATAACCGCCTGTGCCAGGTGAACCGCCCCCATGACTCCCACTTCGAAGGACTGCCGGATGGCGTTCGGATCGAGCTCGAGGAATTTGCCCCGGCCAAAGCCGCCGGCGTTGTAGGCTAAAACGGCCACGGGACCCAGCTCGGAACGGACCCGCGCGACTGCTGCAAAAACTGCCGCGCGCTCGGTCACGTCGGCCGGCACGACCAGCGCCTTGCCAAAGGCGCGGATCTCCCCGGCCACAGGCTCGCTCGACTCCGCGCGCCGCGACAGAAGGCCAACCGCGTAGCCTTCGCGCGCCAGCGCGCGCGCGAGCGCCGCTCCCAGACCTGGACCCACGCCGGCGACAATCGCGGCTTCCATTGCTCTGCTCTCCCGAGCGTAACCGAGCGCGGCGTCTCCGGGCTATCTCTTTCTCGCCCGGGCGGCGCGCCTCACGAAATAGTCCCACATGGACGCCAGCCGGTGCGGCGTATAGATCTGTTCGAACTTGATCCGCGCTTCGTCATCGCTCGTCCAGGACGGCTCGCCGGAAGCCATCGCAAGCAGCTGAATGCGGCAGGCCTTCTCGAGAAAGACGGCGTACAGGGTGGCGACCTCGACCGATTCGCCGACAACCGTCGAGCCGTGGTTTTTCATCAGCACGCCGCGGCAGTTGCCTAGCGCCTTGGCGACTTCCTGACCCAGCTCCGGCGAGCGAATCAGGGCGGTCGTGCGGTCGAAAAGCGGCAGCCCCTCGTGAAAGATCGAGCCTTCATGGCTTACCGGGCGAAGCGGCTGGCGCAAAGCGCCGAACGCAATCGCGTACGGCGGGTGACTGTGGACCACGCAATTCACGTCGGCGCGGGCGCGATAGATCTCGGTGTGGATGAAGACCTCGGAGTGGCGCTCGTACTTGCCTTCGATTTTGTTCCCGTCCAGATCGCAGACGATCAGATGCCGGGGGCGGATCTCCTCGAAGCCGAAGCTGTGCGGCTTCATCAGGATTCTGTCCTGGTTGGGAATGCGCACCGAGACATGCCCGAGGATATTGTCCCAGTGACCTTCCTCGGCAAGGATGTTGCACGAATACGCCAGCTTCTCCTTTAGCTCTTTAAGATTCATGGGGTCCTCGCAAGCGAGACTAGCCGCTCGGCCGGAGCTTGAATCGCTGGATCTTCCCCGTGACCGTCTTCGGGAGATCGTCGACAAATTCCACCCAGCGCGGGTACTTGTAGGGGGCGAGTTTATCTCTGACGAAGGCCTGGAGCTCGCTTTGGAGCTCCGCGCTCGGGCGGTAGCCGGACTTGAGCACGACCGTCGCCTTCGGCTTGACGAGCCCGTCGTGGTCGGCCTGTCCGGTTACCGCGACCTCGAGAACCGCGGCGTGCTCGAGCAGCGTATTTTCGACCTCGATGGGCGAAACCCACATGCCGCCAACCTTGAGCATGTCGTCGGATCTGCCGCAGTAATAGTAGTAGCCTTCGGCGTCGCGGTAATAAGTGTCGCCGGTCTTAAGCCACTCGCCGAGCATCGTGCGCTTGGTTTGCTCGTGCTTGTTCCAGTAGCAGGGAGCGTTGGCGTCCCCTTTTACGAGCAGGTGGCCGACCTCGCCGACGGGCAGCTCGCGCCCGTCGTCATCGACGATTTTTGCCTCGAACGCCGGCGTCACCTCGCCGCTGCTTCCCGGGCGCGCCTTGCCGGGACGATTCGCGAGAAAATCGTGCGTCGCTTCGGTCGAGCCGACGACGTCCAAAAGTTCGAGCCCGAACTTGTTTTTCCATTCGTGAAAGAGCGCCGGCGGGAGCGGCTCGCCGGACGAAAGGCAAATCCGCAGCGAACTGAGATCGTATTTCTTTTCCACCCGCAGGAGCCGGTTGTAGAGCGTCGGCACGGAAAAAAAGAACGTCGGCCGGTATTTCTCGATCACCTGGAGGACCTTTTCCGGCTCCGGCCGCTCCGGCCAAAGCACGCTTGCGGCGCCGAAGCGGAACGGAAAATAAAGCGAGTTTCCCAGGCCGTAGGCGAAAAAAAGCTTGGACGCGGAAAAGCACACGTCGTCTTCGCGCATGCCCAGCACGGGCGCGACAAAGAGATCCGTGATGGTGATCATGTCGTGCTGCAGGTGCACGACGCCCTTGGGCGCGCCGGTGCTGCCCGACGTATACATCCAGAACGCGACATCGTCTTTGCTGGTCGGCTCGGGCTCAAGCTCTCGCGAAGCTTTGGCCAACAACGCCTCGTAGCCGAGCGCCCTGCCGCTCGGCTTGCCGACGACTATCACGTGCTTGAGATAGCGGGCGCGCTCGCAAACCTGCGCGACCTCGCCGACGGCGGACTCGTCGACCACGAGCAGGCGCGCGCGGCTGTCCTGCAGCAGGTACTCGTAATCGCGCGCCTTCATCCACGGATTGGTTGGGATCGGAACCGCGCCGATTTTGATCGCGCCGAAAAAACAAAAAGCGAACTCGGGGCGGTCCGGAAGAATCAAAAGAACGCGCTGCTCGATCTCCAGGCCGAGGTCTTTGAACGCGTTTCCGGTCTTGTTGACCAGCTCGAGAACCTGCTCGTAGGTGAATTGCTCATCGCGGTAGAGGATCGCGGTCCTCTCGCCGCGCCCTTGGCGGACGTTTTCATCGACGAACGTCGTCGCGGCATTGTACGTCTCGGGCAGCTCGACCTTCATCGCGAATTGGGGGATAAGGTTCGACTCTCGATCCTCGATCGGCTCTTCTCTTCACTCGCCTCCCACCGCCTCCGAGCGCGTCTCGGTCGCGATCACGACGGACTTGCTTTCGGTATAATGGTCGATCGCCTCCTCGCCGTGCTCCTTGCCGATGCCACTCTGCTTGACGCCGCCGAACGGCAGCTCATCGTAGATGATCTGCGCCGAGTTGATCCACGTGTAGCCCGATTCGATCCGCTCCGCGGCCAGCATCGCCTTGTTGATGTCGCGCGTCCAAACGGAGGAGCCTAGGCCGAAGATGGAGTTGTTGGCCTGCTCAATGCCCTCTTCGAGATCCTTCACCCTCACGATCGGAAGCGCGGGTCCGAAAACCTCCTCTTTGAGCATGCGCGATTCGGGATCGACATCCGTGACCAGGGTCGGCAGCAGATAAAAGCCGCTGTCGTACTCGCCGCCTTTGGGACGCTCGGCCCCATAGAGCACTTTGGCGCCGCGCTTGACCGCGTCTTCAACTTGCTCTTCGACTTCCCGCCGCTGGTCCGCCGTATGCAGCGGCCCCATCAGGACATCCGGCCTGGCGCCGTTTCCGATGCGTAGCTTTTTGACCTTCTCGACGAGCCGCGCGATAAAAACATCGGCGATCTTGTCGACGAGATAAAGCCTCTTGACCGCCAGACAAGCCTGGCCGCAGTTGAAGAACCGGCCGACCGAGGCCGCGCTCACGGCTCGATCCAGATCGGCGTCCTCGCAGACGATCATGGGATCGCTCCCGCCCAGTTCCAGCGTGACATGCTTGAAATCCTTCGACGCCGCCTGCATCACGTGCCGGCCGGTATCGGTGGCGCCGGTAAAGCCGATCTTTCGCACCGTCGGATTGACGAGCAGCTCTTCGCCGACCACTCCCCCCGAACCGGTCACCACGTTGATGACCCCTTTGGGGCCGCCGCCTTCCTGAATCGCCTTATCGATCAACATGCAGCAGCGGATGTCGGTGAGCGGGGTTGTGCCCGCGGGCTTTACGACGACGGTATTGCCGACCAAGAGCGCCGGACCGAGCTTGTTTCCCATGAGCGAAACCGGAAAGTTCCACGGCACGATGGCGCCGCACACGCCGATCGGCTTTCTCAGCACGAGGCCGTGGCGGCCGTTATCGAGCACAACCGCGGCCGTCCGTAAGCTCTTGGCCATGCCGCCGTAGTGCTCGAGGGTATGAACGAAGCGCCGGATCTCCAGGATCGATTCCCGGATCGGCTTGCCCTGCTCGCGCGTGAGCAGCATCGCCATATCCTTTTCCTCAGCGCGCACAAGACGCGCGGCCTCGAGAAGGATCGCGCCGCGTTTTGACGGCGCCATCTGCGCCCACTTCTTGAGCGCCTCCGCGGCGGCGTCAACCGCGCGGCGCACGTCGCCTGCCGTCCCTTTCGGAACCGTGTCGACGACTTCTCCGGTCGCCGGATTACGGATCTCGGCAACCTGCCCGCTTTCAGAGTCGCGCGCCTCTCCCGCAATGAACATTTTCGCCATGCCGAATACCTCGCTTACAGCTACTTCGCGATGGATTGTTTTGTTGCGGCCCGAAGGGCCCATTCCCCGGGAGGGAAACCAGGAAAACCGGATAAGAAACCAATCACTTTCACGGCGAGAAGTCAACCTTGACGCGGCCACTCTCCCGGCGCGGCGCGCGCCTCGCCGGCGTTGACGCCACGGATGGAACTGAAACAGCGCCGGCTGGCGCAAGCGGCCGCCGGCTGCTAGCTGTCGAGCTTGGGCTTGGGCAGGAGCAGGTACGGAATCCCCTCTTCGTCGAGGTCTTCCCTCTCCTCGGCCGTCGCGGTCCCGTGAATCGGCCTCGGCTCGACGCGACCGTAGAAAATCGCGCGCGCCTCTTCGGCGAACCTCGAGCCGACATCCTCAAAATTCTCGACCACGTGCTGATGAAGCCTAAAGAGCAGCTCGCGCGCCTCGGCTTCCGTCAGCGGGCGCCGGTGCGGTTTGACCGGCGGCGCCGGCTCCCTCTCGCCCCGGCTGCTGATGACGGCGCACGCGTGCGGTAGCTTCTCGACTTTTGTCGAGCCGCAGACTGGACAGGAGATTCGCTCCTCGGCCAGCTGGCGTTGGTACTCGTCGAAGCTCGGGAACCAGCCTTCGAAGCGGTGGTCATTGCTGCACAGGAGATCGTAGACAACCATAGACGATTGTACGACTGGCTAATCTAAGCAGCCGTTTATCGTAGTCAACTCATCACCGCGATGCAAACCCCAGCGCCGTCGAGAGCAACCGGCATCGCCCCGGCCGACTTCTTCTTGACTTTGCGCCCAATTAACGGTTCAATAGATGTTGTTTTAGTCTCACCAGGGGCCATGTGTTGGGGACGTGGGTGGCGCGTTGCCAACCCAGCGAAACTCTTAGGGAAGGAGAAGGCATGCAGACCCTAAAGAGCGTCTCTCCGTTCGGTCCTGAACCGGTTCCTCCTGTCGCCCTCATCTTCCCGCTCGACGAAAAGCAGGATCGAGCAGGCCCCAAGCATTTCCATGATTAAAGCGCCGACGATACGCCGCGGCCAGCCGCATTTTTCTCACCATCATAGTTTTGATTTTAACCTCAATGAAGTCGTCCTGAAGGAGGGAACTCTGGAATGGAACATCGTGGCGAGTTTGAAGATCTGATCCGCAAAGACCGCGATCAGCGCCAATCCAAAAGCTGGCGCGGAAACTTTCTCGGCTATTTGGAGAAAGTGAAAGAGGACCCTTCGATCGCGAAGCTGGCGCACGCGCGGATTTACGATCTGATCATGAAGGCCGGCGTGCGCGACATCCAGGCAACCGAAGATCAACGCACCAAGCGGCTGTTCAAGGACGAGCCGGTCAAAATCTACAACTTTTTTGCCGACGAGTTTTTCGGGATTGAAAAAACCATCGCGCAGATCGTGCGCTACTTTCACGCCGCCGCGCTGAAGGGAGAAGAGAGCCGTCAGGTCCTCTATCTGATGGGCCCCGTCGGGTCGGGAAAAAGCTCGCTGGTGGAAAAAATCCAGCGCGGCCTCGAAGCGAGCGATCCGTTTTACGCGATCGAGGGGTGTCCGATGTTCGAGGAGCCGCTGCACCTCATCCCGCGACACCTGCGCAAAGAGTTCGAGAAGATGCTGGGAGTGCACATCGAGGGCGATCTCTGCCCGGTGTGCCGCTACCGGCTCAAGGAAGAGTTTAAGCTCCGCTACGAGGAGTTTCCCGTGTGCACGATGGAGTTTTCCAAGCGCGCGCGGGTCGGTATCGGGGTCGTGCCGCCGGTGGATCCCAACAACCAGGACACTTCGGTGCTGATCGGCAGCGAGGACATCTCGAAGCTCGATCTTTACTCCGAAGGCGACCCGCGGGTTTTGGAGCTCAACGGCGCGCTCAACGTCGGCAACCGCGGCATGGTCGAATTCATCGAGGTGTTTAAGAACGAGGTCGAGTACCTCCACTGCATGATCACCGCCACGCAGGAAAAAGTGATTCCCGCGCCGGGACGGCACGGCCTCGTCTACGTGGACACCTGCATCGTCGCGCATTCCAACGAGGCCGAATGGCAGAAGTTCAAAGCCGACCACACGAACGAGGCGATCCTCGACCGAATTGTGGTCATCAAGGTGCCCTACAACCTCAGGCTCTCCGAAGAGGTGAAGATTTACCAGAAGATCATTCGCAATTCCGATTTCAAGGCGCACGTGGCGCCGCACACGCTGGAGATCGCCTCGATGTTCGCGATCCTGTCCCGGCTCGAGCCGACGAACAAATGCGATCTCATGACCAAGCTCAAGCTCTACAACGGCGAGGAAGTCGTCGAGAAAGGCCGCACCAAGAAAATCGAGGTCCAGGAGCTGCGCGACGCGGCGAAGAGGGAAGGCACGTCGGGCATTTCGACGCGCTTCATCATGAAGGCGCTGGACAACGCGCTGTCGGACAACGTGGCGGGAAACTGCATCAACCCGATCAACGTGCGCGAGGCGCTGATCAACATGGTGAAAGAGGCCGACGTCCCGGAAGACACGCGCAAGCAGTATCTCGAATTCCTCCAGGATACCCTGCACAAGGAGTATCTCGAGATTCTGGAGAAGGAGATCACGCGCGCGTTCGTTTACTCGTACCAGGAGCAGGCCGAAGCTTTGTTCCAAAACTATTTGGATCACGCCGAGGCCTACGTGAACAAGACCAAAGTCAAAGACCGCAATACCAAGGAAGAGCTCTCGCCGGACGAGAGCTTCATGAAGTCCATCGAGGAGCAAATCGCGATCATCGGCCCCGCGGCGGAAGGGTTCCGCCAGGAGGTAATCGCCTACCTGTGGGCCGCCAACCGGCGCGGCGAGAAGATCGACTACCGCAGCTACGAGCCCCTGAAGGAGGCGATCGAAAAGAAGCTGATGACTTCCGTGCGGGATCTCAGCCGCATCATCACGAAGTCGCGCACGCGCGACGAGGAACAGAGCGAGAAATACAACGCGATGACGAAGAATCTGCTCGCCAATGGCTACTGCCCGAACTGCGTCGACGTGGTCCTGAAGTACGCCGCCAACAATCTCTGGAAAGACTAGCCGCCGCGGGGCCGCGCAAAGCTCCGCGCCTCACCGTATGGAGACGATCTTTCGTCCCTACCATCCCTCCACCGGCGAGCGCAGCGACCGCACCGCCGGCGACCGCTTGCGCCATCGCCAGAAAGTGCGCGAAGCGATCCGGCAAAACATCGCGGACATCATTGCCGAGGAGCCGATCATCGGTAAGGACCGCGACCGCATCATCAAGGTGCCGATTCGCGGCATCCGCGAATATCGCTTCGTTTACGGCGAAAACGTGCCGACGGTCGGGCAGGGAGGCGAGGGCGCGCAGCCGGGCCAGGTCGTCGGCCGCGGCCAGGGCCAACCGGGATCGCAGCAGGCGGGCGATCAGCCCGGGGTCGACTACTATGAGACCGACGTCACCCTGGAAGAGCTGATCGACATCATGTTCGAGGATTTGGAGCTCCCCGATCTGGAGCGCAAGCACCTGCGCGAGCTCGAAGTCGAGGATCAGCTGCGCCGCAAGGGATACCGGCGCAAGGGCATTCGCGTCCGGCTCAACAAGCGGCGCACCGCGATCGCCCGCGTCAAGCGCAAGCTCGCCACGCAGCGCGACCAGGAAGAACGGCCGGAGACGGGCCGGTTTCCTTTCCACAACGACGATCTCACGTACCACCACACGGTCTCCGAGGTGCGCCGGGAGTCGAACGCCGTCGTGCTTTGCATCATGGACACCTCCGGCTCCATGGACAGCATGAAAAAATATCTGGCGCGCAGCTTTTTCTTCCTCCTCTACCAGTTTATCTGCACGCGCTATCATAACGTGGAGATCGTCTTTATCGCGCATCATACCGAGGCCCATGAGGTCACCGAAGAGGAATTTTTTCACAAGGGCGAGTCCGGCGGCACCTTTATCTCGTCGGGTTACAACAAGGCCCTGGAGATCATTCAGGAGCGCTACCACCCGTCGTTGTGGAACATCTACGTCTTTCATTGCTCCGACGGCGACAATTTCGAATCCGACAATCCCGCCACCCTGCGCGCCGCCAAGGAACTGTGCGCGGTCACCAACCTCTTCGGCTACGGCGAGATCAAGCCGCTCGGAGCCGGCTACTACGGCAGCAGCATGATCCAGTTTTTCGCGCAGCTTGCGGCCGACAACTTCCAAACCGTGCAGATCCAGCGCAAAGAGGACGTCTGGCCCTCTTTGAAGGCTTTTCTGAGCAAGGATCGCGCGCGCGAGGAAAACGCGTGAAGGACTCCTCGTACACGATCGAAGACCTCGCGTCCTGGAACGAGCGCATTGTCGAGGTCGCGAAGAGCTTCGGGCTCGATCTGTTCCCGCAGGAGTTCGAGATCTGCGACCACGAGCAGATGCTCGCCTACATGGCCTACTCGGGGATGCCGTCGCATTACCCGCACTGGTCCTACGGCAAGAGCTACGAGCGACTCAAGACGCTGTACGATTACGGCGTGTCCGGCCTCCCGTACGAAATGGTGATCAATTCCAATCCTGCGGTCGCCTATCTCATGCGCGACAACACGCTGCTCCTGCAGATTCTCACCATGGCCCACGTTTACGGGCACAACGATTTCTTCAAGAACAACTTCACCTTCAAGTCCACCCGGCCCCAATACACGATCGAGACCTTCAAGGCGCACGCCGACCGCGTGCGCCACTACATCGAAGACCCGAGCATCGGTCTGGAAAAGGTCGAGCGCGTGCTGGACGCGGCGCACGCCGTCTCGCTTCAGTGCCGGCGCAACCTCGCGATTCGCAAGGAAACGCCGCAAGAGGAGCTTGAGCGGCGGCTCGAAGAATCGAGGCCCGCGCCTGATCCGTTTCGCCGCATTCATCGCGCGCAGGAGTACACGGCGCCGGACCTGCGCAAAGTGCCCCTGTATCCCGACGAGGACCTGCTGCTGTTCATCCGCGACCACAACCCGCACTTCAGCGACTGGGAAAAAGATCTGCTGACGATCGCGCATGAGACGGCGCAGTACTTCATTCCGCAGATTGAAACCAAGATCATGAACGAGGGCTGGGCGAGCCTCTGGCACAAGAGAATCGTCGAAGCGCTCGATCTTCCCCAGGGCATGAAGCTCGAGTTCATGGTGCGGCACAACCAGGTCTTGAGCCCGACCCCCGGCGGCATCAATCCCTACCACCTGGGCTACAAGGTTTGGGAAGACATCGAAAAGCGCTGGGACCATCCGACGCCGGAAGAGATTCGCGATTACGGGCCGCGGCAAAAAAAAGGGCGAGAGAAGATTTTCGAAGTTCGCGAAGTCGAACGCGACGCTTCGTTTTTGCGCCGCTACCTGACCGAAGATCTGGTGCGCGAGCTCAACCTCGTCGAGTACCGAAACCGCGGTAACGAAAAGATCATCAGCCGGGTCGCCGACGAGGAAAACTGGAAAGACATCAAAGAAAACCTCATCAGAAACGTCGGCATGGGGACGATCCCGGTCATCAAAGTCGAAGACGCCGACTACAATCACAACCGCACGCTCTTCCTCAAGCACTACCACGACGGGCGCGACCTGCACCTGGAGTACGCCGAAAAAACCCTCAAACACCTCTACGATTTGTGGGGTAGAGAAGTGGTTTTGGAAACGGTCATCAATGGGAAAAGATCCCTTCTCTACTTCGCGCAGGACAGAATCACGATCAAGCCCTTGCAGTGAGCCGGTGCCCGGCGCCGCGGCCGCACGCGCGCCGTTCGACGGAACTTGATCCATGGACCGACCCGGCGCCGCCAAAAGATCGCTGCTTGCGGCCCTCGCCCTTCTCCTTCTTGCCGCCGCGCTCCTCTTGTGGGCTCTCGACCGCATGATCGCGCATAACCGCGACTACGTTCTTGCGCGCGCCAGCGAACGACTGCACCGCCACCTTTCCGCGGGCGCCGTCGGTCTTCGTATCGGCGGCGGCATAAAGCTCCGGCTTGCGGATCTCGTCATGGCGGACGATCCGGCCTTCTCCCCGGACGAGTTTATCCGGGCCGACGAGTTTCTGATCGAGCTCAGGCTCCTGCCGCTTCTCCGGCGCAAGGCCGAAATCGAGCGCTTGACGCTAAGGAATCCCCAAATAAGGCTTCATCGCAACGCTCAAGGAGTGTTCAACTTTTCCACGATCGGTCAAAAGAACGGACAGGCGAGAGCGCCAAGGCTCGCGGGAGCCAGCGCGAGAGCTTCAGAGAGCCCGACTTCCGTGCTCGGCCCAGTTCCTCGACTGCAAATCACAGGCGGGAGCCTGCGCTTCACGGACAAAAAAGAGCGGATCGACTTACCCTTGGAGAAGATCGCCCTCGCGGTTGAAGAGTCCGGCGAGCATCTCATCGTCGAGTTTTCCGCCGCCTTTTTTTCCGCCAAGCCCAATCTCAAGCTGCGGGCGCGCGTGCGAGCGACGGGTGACGCGATGGCGCTCGCCGACGCGCCGCTCGATGCCCGGCTGACGATCGAGGCCCTGGATACGGCCAAGCTCAAACGCGCGGTGCCAAAGATCCGGTCCTACTTTCCGGGGCTTTTCGATTCTTCCGGAAGCATCACGATCAAGGATATGCGCCTCAACGGAACCCTGGGAGAGCTAAACCTGCTCCGTTTCATCCCTCGGTAACCGGGCTCCACGCCGACATCGGTTTCGTCTTGCCAGCGGCGGGATATTCGCCGGCTGCGTCTTCGAGCGCGGGAAGCCGACCCCGGCCAAGATGTGTCACTTTCGTTGTCGGACTGACACCTTTTGGATTCAGTGAATCAGGCCGTTCCCTAGGATAGCGCGGGCCAAGATAAGCAAAGTCGCGGAAAAACAAACGCATGCACGGCACGCCGGTTCCTGGCATAGTTCGTGCGTTACGCCCTCGATGCATGCTTCGCGCAAGGAAAATTCTAAAACCCGACGTTCCGCCGCCCCGGATGGCGGGACCATCCATCCGCATTGGGCGCGGGGTCTTCCTCGTCGGAGTTTTCGGCATCACCGGCGTTGTGCTGTTGGTTTTCCTGGTCTCGTAAAGGAAAAATGAACCCGTGGGCCTCTGGATCAACAGGTTTTTAAAGACGCTGCGAGTCGGTGCCCTCTACGGCGGGCTGGTGGGGCTTTTCGGCTGTACGCAGCTCGGTCCCCAACCGATCACCCGCGAGGAGCTGGCGGCGAACCTGGGACCGCTTCTGCGGATCGAAAGGCGAGCGGAACAGGTGAAGTATTATAGCGTCTTGCTGAACGGAGCCGGCGGGATTGGCGAAAGGGAAGCGCAGGCTCTCAAAGATCACTACGACATCTACTACGTCTACTATCTCGCCGCGAATACCAACCTTGGGCGCGGCCACCTGGATGCCTACCGGGCGCACATCAAACTCGCCGAGAAGGAACTCGACTCGATGGAAGCGATCCTCAAGGAAACGCTCGCCGCGCTCGGCCGCAGAGGCGTCGAGCCGTCGAGCCAACACCGGCGCTCCGGGCTCTAGGCTTACCTCTTTTCTCGTCCCTGCAATAGACGCCCGCTATCGCATCGCAGAACGCACTCAGCGGACGTGCGCGCCGCAAAAGCGCGCGGCCACCTCAAGTTCTTCGATCGCTTTCTCGCCGCCTTGTGGCAAGCGGGCGACAAGGGTCCGGCCGTCGCATTGCGGAGGCCCGTTCATGGTTCGGCGCCGAGGCGCGAGTCCGACGGGCCGGTTAGATTTCCAGGCGGTAGCCGGCTTTGGCGAGCGCCCGGCGCGTGGCTTCGATGACATGAGGGCCATCGTTGTGCGGCGCGACCTTGACTTCAGGGGCGCTGCGCATTTGCTCGAGAATCTGATCAGCTCTCGCTCCGGCCAAATTTTCACATTGCTCGTAGAGGCCGCCGGGGCCCTCTTCGATGGGGTTATGAGCTTCGAGCACGGCGCGGATCGCCGCGACGATCGCGGCGGTCGGCGTCGGGACGAGCAGCGCGGCGAGAGCGCCGTGATCCAGCCTGAGCCTGGCCGCCACCGGCAGCGGCTCGCCGCCGCGGGCCTCCTGGGCAGCCGGTAAGAGGATTTTTTCTTCCAGCGCGATGTGCTTGAGTAGACCGGCGCGAAACTCGGCATAGGCCGCTGCGTCGATTTCACCTGGACGGCTCATCGCGCGCTCGAGCAGCCGCTCGAGCCGCTCGTGATCGGCCGCGAGGTAGCGATAGATTTTGCCGGCCATTAAGAACTTCTGTCAACGGGTCCTTGGGGCCCGTTGGCCTTGTAGCCAAGAGGCTCGAAGAGCGCGTCGCCCTCGTGGCTCATCATAGCGCGCGGGCGCGCCGGCCGCCAGATTTTTTTCGCTCCCGCATAGCGCAGCGCGTCTGGTCCTGCGAATTTCATTGCACCGGCGAAAGAAGCTTGGGTAAAGTAGCCGTGGCTCAAGTCCGGCAATGGAGGTACCGCCGTGGCGCGACAGGCAATGCCCATTTCCTCGGGATGGTTTCAAGGCGCAATCCTCACCTACCTGATCGGCTTTACCGTTCTGGGAGTTTTGGCCTATCTGGTTTATCGCGACCAGCCGCCGATTCCGGCAAGAGTGCTTGCCGGGGACACGGTGCTGTTTACGCGCGAGGATATCGTCGGCGGCATGAACGTTTTTCAGCGCTACGGGCTGATGGAGTACGGCTCGGTCTACGGCCACGGGGCGTACCTTGGCCCTGACTTTACGGCCGAATATTTGCACAAGAGCGCCGAGTTTCTGGTCCCCGCCTATGCTGGCGCGCCGACCGGGGACCTCTCGCCGCGGGAGCGGGTTGCGGCCGAGCTGCACAAAAACACCTACGACCCGACGAAGGACTCGGTGACGTGGAGTCTACCGCGAGCAGAGGCGCACCGGAGGTTGGCGGACTACTACCGCTCTGTGTTTGATTCAAAGGAGGCGCGCGCCGGCGCGCAGGCTAAGTGGATAGCGAATCCGGAAGACATACGGAAGCTTACGGCGTTCTTTGCCTGGACGGCGTGGACCGCCACGGCTAACCGCCCCGGATACAATTATTCTTACACGAACAACTGGCCGCCGGAGCCGCTGGCGGGCAATGCGCTCACCGCCGACGCAATCACCTGGAGCGTGATTTCCATCATAGGCCTGTTAGGCGGCACCGGGCTTATCTTGTATTTTTTCGGTCGCTACAACTGGCTCGGGTGGGGCGGCGAGCCGTCAAAGCCGGTTCAATTCCGCCCCATCGAGCAAGTCGCCGTCACGCCCGGCCAAAGAGCAGTTGTGTGGTTTCTTTTGGTGTCGTCCGTGCTCTTTGTGTTGCAAACGCTGACGGGAGGGCTGATCGCCCACTATCGCGCCGAGCCGGGGGCGTTTTTCGGCGTCGATTTATCGCAGACTCTTCCCTTCAACATCGTGCGCACCTGGCACGTGCAGCTTGCGATATTTTGGGTTTCCGCCTCGTATCTGGCGACCGGAATTTTTATCGTTCCGCTGATTGCGGGCAGCGAGCGCCGAGGGCAGAGCGCGCTTGCCATCGCGCTGCTCGTTGCCGTTGCCATCGTGGTCCTAGGGAGCCTTGGCGGCGAATATGCGGGGGCGCGCGGCTGGCTCGGCGGGAAGCTTTGGTTTTGGCTCGGCCACCAGGGCTGGGAGTATCTGGATCTGGGTCGCCTCTGGCAAATTCTGCTCATTGGCGGGCTATCCCTTTGGGTTTTTATCTTGTATCGCGGCCTCGGCCCCGCCTTGCGCGAGCAACATTTCGGCAACATGCCGTGGATGCTGTTTTACGCCGCGCTAGCCATACCCGCATTTTATGCCGTGGGCCTGCTTGCGAGCCCCCGTGAAGGGTTTGTCGTCAACGATTTTTGGCGCTTCTGGGTGGTGCACCTTTGGGTGGAAGACTTTCTTGAGCTATTCACGACCGTGGTTGTCGCCTACATGTTCGTGCTCTTGGGCGTGGTCGGCGAGGGGACCGCACTTCGGGTTATTTATCTGGACATCATCCTTTACTCCCTGGGCGGCGTCATCGGCACGATGCACCACCTTTATTTTAGCGGCACGCCGGTTGCGCACCTGGCTCTTGGCGCCACCTTCTCCGCGATGGAGGTCATTCCGCTGATGCTGCTAACGCTTGAGGCGTGGTCGTTCATCAAGACCGGAGAGCAAACGGCCTTCGAGCGCGATCACCTGCACCGCTGGGCCGTGTGGTTTTTGGTGGCGGTTGGAGTTTGGAACTTTCTCGGCGCGGGCGTGTTTGGATTTCTCATCAACCTTCCGGTCGTAAGCTATTACGAGATCGGCACGGCGCTTACCGCCAACCACGGCCACACCGCGATGATGGGAGTTTACGGCATGCTTGCGGTGGGGCTTTTGCTTTTTTGCCTGCGGTATCTCACGCGGCCCGACCGCTGGAGCGATCGGGCCGCGAAGATCTCTTTCTGGTCGCTCAATATCGGCTTGGCGTGGATGGCGTTTGCCAATCTTTTTCCGCTCGGCATTGTCCAGCTCTATTACGCCGTGGACAGTGGCTACTGGTACGCCCGGAGCTTGGACTTTCTTAGCCTGCCGTGGGTCAATGTCCTTGAATGGTTGCGGCTTCCCGGTGATGCCTTGTTTATTGTCGGTGGCGCGTTGCCTCTGGTTTGGCTCTGCTGGCAGGCGCTGCGCTACCCCAACCCGCGGCGGATCGAGGCGGAAACAGAGTTGCCGCGCATGCTTTACATTGCCGCGGAGTAGAGGCCGGGAGCCTGCGTGCTACGGTCCTTCATGAGTTAGCGTCTGCACAGCTTTTTGGCGCTGTTCGAGAATCGTGAGAATCGGCTCTGCACCGTGCGCACGCCGTGACGATTATCCCCACGACAGAAACTCAACGCGAACTACTACGAACGTCGAACTGGCCGATCCGGTCTTCGGTCGGAGCGTGTCGACTTCACGTCCTGAATGAATACGATTCCATACGTGAATGAAATTCATTCAAAGAAAGAATGGATTTACAGACCCCGCTGGATCGCTTCAGAACTTCGAGCCGCCATCAAGGACCACTCGGTTGTTGTGCTTACGGGCGCAAGGCAAGTCGGCAAGAGCACCCTTCTCCAGCGCGAAAAGCCTTTGTCCGGCTGGCGTTACATAACGTTGGACGACTTCGATGCCCAGCGCCAGGCGGAACAAGGTCCTCCGGCCCTCTGGGCGGGTGTAGATCAAATTGTCATCGACGAGGTACAAAAATCGCCCCGGCTTCTATCTGAAGTAAAGCGAATCGTCGATCGGAAACGACCTGGGGTTTCCTTTGTCCTCTCCGGCTCGGCCAATCTGCTGCTTATGCGGCAGGTGAGCGAGAGTCTCTCGGGCCGCGCCGTCTATTTTACCCTTTACCCGATGACCTATGGCGAGACGGAGCAACAGGGACCGCCGGATTGGCTGAGAAGATTCCTTAAAGGCGAGATGCCGCGAGAAGGATCCGTCGAGGCTCCTCCGAGCGATCCCTTTCCACTGGTGGCGCGCGGGTTCATGCCTTCCGTCCTCGCGCTTTCCGGCCAGGAGGCGGTTGTTCGATGGTGGGAAGGTTATGTGGCCACCTATCTCGAGCGGGACCTGCGTCAGATTTCGCAAATAGAATCGCTCGTTGATTTCCGAAAGCTGATGGAGGCGCTTGCGCTTCGAAATGGTCAGATACTCAACCAGACGGAGGTCGGCAGAGACATCGGGCTCAGCCAGCCGACAGTGCACCGGTACCTAAATATTCTGGAGGCCACCTGTCTCCTCGAGAGACTTCCCGCCTTCGCCCGCAGCCGGACCAAGCGCCTCATGAAGACACCGAAGATTTACTGGATAGATCCGGGACTGGCGGCATACCTTGCCGGCTACTACGACGAAGACTCGCTCAGAGGCGCCCGTGAGGTCGGAGGTTTTTTTGCGAGTTTGGTTATCTTGCACCTCAAGGTTCTCGCTCAACTTCTGACGCCACGTCCGCGCTTTTCTTACTGGAGGACGCTGGCGGGGAAAGAAGTGGATTTGGTGATCGAGCACGGGCGCAGGCTTCTCGCTGTGGAGATAAAGCTTTCCCCGACGCCGAGCTACAGGGACACAGAAGCGCTTCGGCTCTTTCTAGAGGACCATCCGGAAACGACCGCAGCCCTAATCATCCACACGGGACGGGAAGTTAGGCGCCTTCATGAGAAAATCGTCGCCATCCCATGGCACTTCCTGTCGGGGAAGTGGAAATGATCTTAGAGTGAAGTCTTTGAGTTGGAGCCACCCGCCGGACTCGAACCGGCGACCTGCTGATTACGAATCAGCTGCTCTACCAACTGAGCTAGGGTGGCTCATAGAGCTGCGGTGGGAGACGATAGCAACTGAATCCAAACGCGCTGAAGTTTAGCAGAGAAAAATCCTGTTCGACAAGCGGACCACCCGGAGAGCTCCGATGGGCTGACTAAAAGCGAATTAGAGTAGTCTTACCAACTCTTCCGCCGCGCGACGCGGGTCAGGAGCCGCAAGAATTGCCGATATCAACGCCGCCCCGTAAGCGCCCGCTTGCCTGACCGCGACGATATTGGCGGCGTTGATTCCGCCTATCGCGTAGACAGGCGCAGCGACTTCGCGCGCGACTTCGGCCAACGCGGCGAGCCCTTGAGGATCGCCGTACCCGGCCTTCGCTGGCGTAAAGTAAACTGGCCCAAAGACGATAAAATCGGCGCCGTCGCGGCGCGCCTCTCGGGCCTCGCTGAGCGAATGCGCGGAATATCCGATCAGCTTCGCCCCGCCGACAAGCGCGCGCGCCGTTCCGACAGGAATCGATGCCTTACCGAGCTGGACGCCGTCGGCATCGACCGCGAGCGCGACATCGATGCGATCGTTAACGAGAAGGGCGGCGCCGTAACCGGCGCACAGCCGTTTGGTTTTTTCGGCGAGACGGAAAAGCTCGGCGCCTCCCAAGTCCTTTTCGCGAAGCTGCACCGCCTTGACTCCGCCGCCGAGCGCCTCCTCGACGACCCAAAGGAGGTCTCGGCCTTGGGTCTGTTTGCGGTCAGTGACCAGGCAGAGGCGAAACTGCGGCACGCCGCTGGCCACGGGCACTTCTCTACGCGAGAATCCCTTCGAGGGGGCTTGAGGCGGTCGCGTACAGCTTCTTTGGAATCCGGCCCGCCAAAAAGGCCTTTCTCCCAGCCTCGACGGCGAGCCTCATCGCCTCGGCCATCAAGATGACATCCTTGGCGCCGGCAATAGCAGTGTTCATGAGAACGGCATCGCAGCCCATCTCCATCGCTACGGCGGCATCCGAAGCTGTGCCCACGCCGGCATCGACGATCACCGGAACCCGCGCCTGTTCGAGAATGATCCGTATGTTGTAGGGATTGCGGATTCCCAGTCCCGAACCGATGGGTGCGGCCAGCGGCATGACGGCGGCGCATCCCATTTCTTCGAGCTTCTTTGCGGCGACCGGGTCGTCATTGATATAAGGAAGCACGACGAAGCCTTCTTTTACCAGGGTTCGCGCCGCCTCCAGCGTCGCCGGAATATCGGGGAAGAGCGTCTTGTCATCGCCGATCACTTCGAGCTTGACCATGTTGCCGACGCCCGCCTCGCGCGCCAGCCGGCAAGTGCGCACCGCCTCTTCAGCGGTGTAGCAGCCTGCCGTGTTGGGCAAAATCGTGTACTTCTTTGGGTCGAGATAATCGAGCAGGTTTTCCTTGCTCGGATCGGTGATGTTCACCCGGCGCACGGCCACGGTCACGATCTCCGCCCCCGAGGTTTCGATCGCGCGCCGCGTCTGTTCGAAATCTTTGTATTTTCCCGTGCCCACGATGAGCCGCGATTTGAAAATTTTTCCGGCAAGCTGAAAAACGTCTTCCATGAGCTCGTCCTTTTTATCCACCCCCGACGAAGTGGACGATTTCGATTTTGTCGCCTTCTTTGAGCGTTGTCGTGGCGAACGCCTCGCGCGCGACGACGTCGCGGTTCAGTTCCACGACCACGCGGGCAGCGCGAATTCCCAGCTCCTCGAGAAGCCGAGCGATGCTGACTCCCGGCTCAACGTGTCGCTCTTCGCCGTTGATTTGAACGGTCATCGGCGCAAACGAAAAAACCGTGTCCGACGCCAGCACGTCTGGGAACACGGTCTTTGGTTCGCCCGTCTCTGTCGCGCTCGAGGCGAACTTAACTCGCGCTTCCCTACGCCGGTACTATCCGGATCAGGTTCAAAGGGTTACTCAAGAACAGATCCTGAGTTCTCAGTTCGCCGCGCGAACACCCCTAGCTTCGGCTAAGCTATCAGACGACCCCGGTCAAGTCAATTTTCCAAGCACGATGGCAGCGACGGGCTCTTCAGGCGCCGTGAATACCGGCTCATGCCACTTGGGCGCCTTTCGCCCTTAAAGCTCTATCGCGACACTGGCGTAACCCACCACGTCGGGCATCGGCACGGCGTCTCCCGAGTGGCAATGCTTGAGCAAACGCGCCTCTCTCGCGCCCAGCGCTCGGGCCGCGTAGAGCAGTACCGCCGTGGGGATGACCCCGCACATGCTGATGTCTTCCTCTTCCACTTTCCTTAGGAGCCCGCTTGGATCCAACGCGAGCACTCGCTCCAGGGCGATCGCATCGAGCCTCTCGGTCTCCTCGGGCGAGCGGTAGTGACTGAGATCGCTGCTGGCGATCACGATCGTCTTTCTTCCGGCTGCCGTCCGCGTTTCGTAGATTTCCGCCACCGCGCGGCCCAAACGCTCGCACGCGCTCTCTGCGAGACGGCCGAGCGAAATGGGCACGATGATCGCCTCGGGTAGGCAACTCTGGAGAAACGGAAGCTGCACCTCGATGCTGTGCTCCGCGCGGTGCGCGCGCTCGTCCGCGCGCAAAAAATCGACGCGCCGCGAAAGCTCCTGTTCCAGCGCCGTATCCACGGCCACGCTGCCGAGTGGGGTTTCCCACTGCGAAGCCGCGCTGAGAGCCGCCTTGGCCCCGATCCCCGCGTGATTGACGCCGAGAATGACGGCGCAGTTTATCTCTTTTTCGAGCAGCGCGTAAAAGTGCGCGGCGCACGGGCCGGAATAGATATAGCCCGCGTGCGGCACCATACCGCCGAATAAATGCTCCGCCGCTTTTCTCGGACCGCGCGGCCCGAGGGGGCTCGTGAAAAAGCACTGCCTCAAGAGATCCCTCAGTTCTTGAGGTGCCGCAGGATAAAACGACCCCGCCACCGCGGGGGCGCGCGTCTCTGCCATGTTATCACCTCGCTTCCGCGGGCGCCGGGCGAGCTAGGCAAGGAGGGTGCGTCAGGACCGCCACTCCAAGTCTCCTGCGCAAGCTTGGCGGCAACCACGCATGGAAAGCTGACTGCCGCGACTCTGTGGCCTCGCCCCCGCCGCGTCCGCTACCCGGGCAAAGTAAAATAGAAGGCCGCTCCTCGGCCGACTGCCCCTTCAGCCCAGATCTTTCCCCCGTGGCGGTAGATGATGCGCTGTACCGTTGCCAGTCCAATTCCGGCGCCTTCAAATTCCGTGAGATGATGGAGTCTCTGAAACGGACCGAAGAGCCTGTCCGCATATGCCATGTCGAAACCAACGCCGTTATCGCGGACAAAAAATACCCGCTCTCCGCCGTCCTCGGAAACCCCGAACTCGATCTTCGCAAGCGGCTGTTTGCTGGTAAACTTCCATGCGTTTCCTAAAAGATTGGCCAAAACAGAGTGCAGCAGCCGGGAATCGCCGCGCGCACAGGCGTTGCGCGCGATCGCGAACTGAACGCTTCGCACGGGATCGGACGCGCGCAGCTCGGCGGCGATCTCCTCAGCCAGGGCACTGAGGTTTACAGGGCCCACGCGTACCTGGCTCCTCGTCACGCGCCCCAGCTCCAGAATGCCTTCGATGAGCTGCCCCATGCGCACGGTCGCAGCCCGCACGCGATTGAGATAGCTCTTGGCGGTCGGACTCAACGCCGGCCCACATTCTTCCAGAAGCGCCTGGCTAAAGCCATTGATGCTGCGAAGCGGCGCCCTAAGGTCGTGGGATACCGAATAGCTGAATGCCTCGAGTTCACGATTCGCGAGCTCGAGCTGTACGGTTCGCTGCTTAAGCTCCTCGTTGAGCTTTCGGCTTTCCTGCTCCGCCCTTTTCCTGTCCGCCAAAGTGCGCCAGATCACGTAAGCCAAACCGCAGCTTAAAAAAATAATGAAAGCGTAAATCTTGACAAGCCGCCGCAAGGTTGCGTGCTTGGCGCTGAACGCCGCGCCGGCGGGTTGCGTCGCGATGACCCCCCAGCCGTAACCGGGAATTGGCTCGTAGGCGGAGATTCTCTCCTCGCGGGCGGTCGGATCCGCGTGCAGCTCCACGCCGCTTTGGCCGGCCAACACCTTCTGCACCTCCGGCACCGCGGCCAGGTCGACGATCTTCCCCCCGGCAGGGTAGGCGGAGTGGCTGGCGGCCCGACCCTTTCGGTCGACGAAGTAAACAGAGCCGCCGGGCCCGACGCTGATGTTTCCCACCCAATCGAGAAACACGCTCAGGCGCACCTCGAGAACCAGGATGCCGATCATTTCGTCCCGTTGCCTGATCGGAACCGCAATCGCGACCAGGTTGACCGCGGGCTCCCGCGGCCGCTGATAGATCTCAGAGACGTACGGTGTTGCGCCGCCGCTCACGCCCCGGTACCAATCGGTGTACGCCAGGCTGGTGTCGAGGGCATCGATGCGCGGCCTGTCGGCCATCACGGTTCCCTCCGGATCGGCAAGAAGCACGCGGTCGACGAAGAGGAAATCTCTTGGCACCTCGGCCAGTATCGCCACGGCCTGTTCCCAGTCCCCCGCCGCCACCAGTTGCCGAAAACGGACGCGCGTCGCAAGCGAGACGGCTAGGTCGACCATGCGGTCCAGCTTCTCTTTAATGCTGACGCCGGCAAGATAAGCAATCGTCCGGCGCCGTGCCAAGGCGGCTTTGGTGAGCTCGGCGTCTGTCTGCCAGTAGCTGAAAACCGCCATGCCGCAGACCGGCAGGAGAACGACCGAAAAAAACGACAAAATCGCGAGGTATCGGCGCCGGCTCGGCTCAAAAAGACGGTCGGTCAGCCAGTCCGTAAAGCGCCTGAGCACAGGCCGGATTGTACAAAAAACTGCTCCTGCTTGGCAAAACCGCTATTCCCGGACGAACTGGCGCGACATGAAAAGGCCGAAGCGTGAAATTTTTCTCCCGGCGTTGCCCGACGCTCGATATGAGCTAAGCTGAAAGGTCGACAAGCTCGAGTCCCAAGCGAAAAGGACAAGAGACAATCGGGTGAAACCCGTCCTGATTGTGCGGGGCGCGGCCAAACCGATTGACGTTCTGAAGCAGGCTTTCGGCGCTGTCTAAAAGCGGGCGCTTGAGGCGAGAGCGACATCGATCATGGGGGCGGCGTGAAGGATCTTTCCGGGAACCTCTGGTGACCGCAACGGATAAAGAAGACCTCGCGGCCGACGAGCTCGAAAAGCGCGCCGCGGCGTTCTACAAGCAGCCGCGGGGCTAGCCCGTCCGAACGCGCGGGCGAGCCCTGTTTTGCGCCGCCTGGCGCGTTACGCAGCCATCCGCGCTGCTGCAGTTGCCATGCTCACCATCGACGGCTCGTATCGAGAAGGCGGCGGCCAGATCTTGCGCACATCGCTGGCGCTGAGCTTGTGCACGCTGACGCCGTTTCGGATCGAGAAGATCCGCGCCGGGCGCAAACAGCCGGGGCTTGGGCGCCAGCATCTCGCGGCCGTCCAGGCCGCGGCCGAAATTGGCAAGGCCGAGGTGAGCGGCAACGCGCTTGGGTCTCAGGAACTCACTTTTGCTCCGAGCGGCATTGTCCCGGGCGAATACAAGTTTTCCGTCGGCACTGCCGGGAGCGCAACCCTCGTGCTACAAACTGTGTTGCCCGCGCTGATGCTCGCCTCGGGGCCGAGTTTTCTCACGCTCGAGGGCGGCACTCACAATCCCGCCGCGCCGCCCTATGATTTTCTCGCCAAAGCGTTTCTGCCGCTCCTCAGCCGGATCGGACCTCGCGTTCACCTCCAGCTCGTGTCTTACGGTTTTTATCCGGCCGGCGGCGGCGTCATGAGAGCGACGATCGAGCCTGCCGCCGCGCTCCGCCCGCTCGAATTGACGGAGCGCGGCGCCCTCCGCGGTTACCGCGCGCGCTCTCTCGTTTCCAATCTGCCGCGCCACATCGGCGAGCGCGAGCTTGCGGTGATCGCCGAAAAGCTTTCCTGGCCGATTTCGGCGCTCACGATCGAGATGGTGCCCTCGCGAGGTCCCGGCAACGTGCTGCTGCTGGAGGTGGAAAGCGAAAACATTACGGAGGTGTTTTCCGCTTTCGGCGAGCGCGGCGTGCGCGCCGAGACGGTGGCGGAGAAGGCCGCCGCCGCGGCGCGCCGCTACCTCGAAACCGACGTCGTCGTCGGCGAGCATCTCGCGGATCAGCTGCTGCTGCCGATGGCGCTCGCGCAAGGGGGCCTCTTTACAACGCTTGAGCCGTCGCGGCATACTTGCACCAACATCGACACGATAAGGAAGTTTTTGCCGGTTCGGATCCGTGTCTTCGGTCATCACGACCGCGCGTGGACGATCGAGATAAAAAAGTAAGATACCCGTCGAAGGCCCGGAGCCGTCACCCATGGCGAACCTGAAACACCCGCCGGAGGATCCATGAAGCGAAGCGCGGATCGAATCCTCACCACGCATGTGGGCAGCTTGGCACGCCCCAAGGCTCTCCTCGACTTGATGGACGCCAAGCTTCACGGGAAACCTTACGACCGCGAGGCTTACGCGAGGCAGGTGCGGAGCGCCGTCGCCGAAGTCGTGCGCCGGCAAGTCGAATGCGGCATCGACATTGTGAGCGACGGCGAGCAGGGCAAAGCCAGCTTCAACGCTTACGTCGCGGAGCGATTGACGGGCTTCGAGCCCATCGGCTCGGGCGAGCGCATCCGCACGCGCATGCAGACGCCTGAAGCTCAGGCGTTTCCGGAGTACTACGAACGCTATTTCGCCGAGCACATGCGCGGCGTCGGCCCCAATCATCAGTTGGTCTGCACCGGACCGGTCGCCTACAAGGGACAAAAAGAGGTCTTGACCGATATCGAAAACCTTAAAGCCGCCGTCGCGGGCCTCAGGGTCGAGGACGTTTTTATGCCGGCGATCGCGCCTGGTTTTTGGACGAACCGGTATTATCGAAGCGAAGAGGAATTCCAGCACGAGCTCGGCGAGGCGCTGCGGGTGGAATACATCGCCATCGTCGATGCCGGCTTCATCCTTCAGATCGACGATCCGTCGCTGACGCGCCTCTACCGCACCGACCCGTCGCTCGACCTCCGGGAGCGCCAGCGAAAAGCCGAGATCTACATCGAAGCGCTCAATCACGCCCTTCGCGGGATCCCGCAAGAGAAGATCCGCTATCACACGTGCTACGGCATCAACGAAGGCCCGCGCGTCTTCGATACGCCGCTCAAGGATCTTGTGCATCTCATACTGAAGGTGAATGCCGGCGCCTATTCGTTCGAGGCGGCCAACGCGCGCCACGAGCACGAGTATCACGTGTGGGAAGGGGTGAAGCTCCCCGACGGCAAGGGGCTGATTCCCGGCGTCATCACGCATGCCAGCAATATTGTGGAGCATCCGGAGCTGATCGCCGAGCGCATTGTCAATTTCGCCAAATTGGTCGGCCGCGAAAACGTGATCGCTGGCGCCGACTGCGGATTTTCCTCTCAGGCGACTTACACGCCGGAGGTTCATCCGTCGGTGGTGTGGGCGAAATTCCAAGCGCTGGCCGAAGGCGCCGCGCTTGCGACAAAGAAGCTGTGGTAGGCGTGGGCTTTTGTCCCGAGCTTGCTACTTCCCGATTGCCGGGGTCGTTGACAGTCCTTCCGGCGCGCCTGTAGAATCGGCGCGTCCTTAACGCACAAGCGAAGATTGGAGGTACGCAAATGGCTAGTCTCTCGGAGCTGCGCCAAACAGTAAGTGGTCTCGTGATCCCGATCCCGGCGGTGTTTGACGGCAAGGGCGAGCCCGACCTTCCGATGATGGAAAAATTGACCGACTGGTATCTGGACGCGGGCGTTCATGGATTCTTTGTCCTCGGCTCTCAGGGCCAAGGTCCCGCCTGCCGTATCGACCAGCGCAAGGCCGTGGCCGAAACCGTGGTCCGCCGCGTGAACCGCAGAGTTCCGGTCATCGTCCAGGTTGGCGCCGTCGAACCCTACACGAGCATCGAGCTTGGGCTTCACGCCAAAGAGATCGGCGCGGACGCCATTGGCATCGTCGGCCCCTATTATTACAGCGATCGCAGCGAATGGGAGATCATCGAACACTACAAGATGGTCGACGAGGCAGTGGGTCTGCCGATTCTCCTCTACAACAACCCCGAATACTCCGGCTACCCGATCCCGCCATCGATGATGTTCAATATCAAAGAGGCGGTACCCAATGTGTTCGCGGCCAAACTGGCCATGGGAAACGTCGATCAGGCGATAAGCTATCTCCGAGTCCTGTCGCGCGAGTTCATTATCTTCATTCCGATCACGCAGATGATTCCGGGGATGCTGGTCGGCGTCTGTATTGGGCCATCGGCACCACATCTCCCGGTTTCTTGAGCGCGAGGATTTTGCCGCGTATCTCGTCCTCGGTCGCCGTCTCCGGTAACTCCAGCGTGGCGAGGATACCCTTTGAGGCCACGACCGCCGGCTTGCCAGCCGCTGCTGCGATTAATTCGATCGCTTTGTCCTCAGAGATATCCTCGCTGGCGTTGATACCGAGCTTTGCGAAAAGTTTCTTCAGAAATTCTTTCATAGTGCTCTCCTTCGCGATGCCAAAATTCAACTTGATCGGTTCCTGCTCGTTATAGAAAAACGGATTGTTCGTTAGCGCCGGAACGCCGAAGATCATGCCAATCGGCTTGTTGGTGTTGCGGTCACGCGCCTTGAAGAGAACCGGCGAGAGAAATTTGTACTCACCGCTTTTGATCTTCTCCGCAGCGCGCTTGGTGAAGCTGATCACATATTCAAAAACGCCCTTGCCGAGATCGGCGATGTCGCTGACCCATCCAGCTGCAGGGGCTTCAACAGGCGGGTTTTGATACGTCTGATGTTCGTAATCGACGGCGAGCGGATTTTTCCTCGCCTTAAACTCGCGGACGGCATTGCTCACGTCGTCGGCTGATACTTCGAAAGTTCCCGTGACTGGATGCACCCATTTGCCGAGCGCATTCACTCTGACACGTACAGGCTGCTCCAGCTCGCTGCCGAGACTCGCAAGGGCAATCGCGGCGAGCAATCCGACTCCCTGCATCTGTTTCTTAATCCATCTTCCGTCTTCTCCTTTTTCATAACCCGCGTTTTCCACGGCTGCCCAGGCAACTTGAAAGGCGCGCTCTTCTGAAAGCTCCTGGTCGTAAACGGCGGAGTTAAAGGCGTTCCGCCAGATCGATTGCGCTTCCTCGGGGAGAACGCTTCGCACTGCTTCGGGCAGCTCTGTATTTGCGGAGTAAGGCATTGGCTTCCGCGATGATGCGGCGGCATAGAAAAAGTGTCAAAAACGGGATGCGGGAAAACGCGCTGTATGCGCTGAGTGCAGGGAATTTTTATACCGCGTCAGCCATTCCAGCGTTGACCGCAAAGCCCGGATCAGGCTCATCGGTAACACGCCGCGTCGAAACTCTCCAGCCGTTTCTGTTAAGCATAGATTCAGAGACGCTCATGGCGGTGCAGTAGCAGTTAAATCCATTGGGCGGGTACCATTCTTGCCAGAATTCATGATCGACGGGATATATCAGACCGTGCTTCTCGACGTGGCTCGGGCGCGAGTTTGGCAGACGCGCGGACACATATCTAAGGAAAGGCCGCTCGGCTACGACGTCCGGGTCGGTCATCTGCCGCCACCGCCCGACCTGGTAGGAAGTCGAGAGATTGGTTCGATAGACGGTTTCCCAGTACCACGGTGTACGTTCTGATATCCCGGCCGCGTCGAGGATCTCCGGCGCTTCGGCCTGAAACTCTCTTAATGTTAGACCTTCCGATAGCGCCTGGTCGATTAAGTCTTTGATCGAAGCGCGGACCTGGCGTGTCGCGCCGCCCGCTATGGTGAATGCCTTCGCGCGTGCGGCCCGGCCCAGCTCGGCAAATTGTGCTGGCGTAACATTGGTGAGATCACGGAAATAATTTACGGCGTCATCAAACGGCAGCGGCTCGAAGTCGGTCTCCAGCACCGTTGCTGCCATGAGCGCCGAGGCGCGGAGCGTGCCGCGCACATCCGTCCAGATCTGCGCCCGGCCGGTGAGGTGAATATTATAGATGGCGCGCGCGAGGACTTCTTCGAGCGAGGCGAGGTCGATTACCAGATTTTCGATCTGTTCGAAACTGCGAGCGGAGCGGATTTGGCCTTCTAACCGCTTGCTGATTTCCGAGAAGTGCCGCGTGGATTGTTGCAGCGAGGCGATGATGAGATCATTCGCCTCGTTTTGCTCGGCGTTTTGGACTTCCTCTAATCCGAAATCTCTACGAGCCGAGAGCCGATCGGAACTTTTTTTTTACCTTGGATATTAAACGGGCCGGCCGGTTGTGGAGCGGTCAACACCGGTTCATCACCTTGAGCTTCTGGGATCGCGAACTTCTTTTGCACGTGGCTCACTGGGATCGGGGTGCCGATTTCCACGAGGGTCTTATAAGTCGTCGCGAGCTCGCTCAGATCTTCCGGCTCGACGATCGGAAAGATGACGCGCGGAAGTTTCTTATCCCAGCCGAAATTGAATCCAACCCAAGGCCAGACAACCTGCTGGCGCCAGGTCTTGGCCAGCGCGCGCGCGTCGGCGCGCAAGAGATCGTCGCGCACGTGCTGCTTTGCGCTCTCGTTGCCAAGTTTACCGGGTGTCGCTTCCGTCGTCGCGGTCTGGCCCAGAACGGCGATGGTATAAATCTTGTCGAAGTATTCAGCGGCGCTCTGATAGAGATCGCCAGAGGTCTGCGCGGCTTTGGCCTCAATAATATCGATCAGCGTGGTATCGGAAATCAGCGCAGCGGCATCGGTGCCCAAATTTTGCAACGCTTCTTTGAGAACACGCTTATCATCGTCGCCCGCGCCAGACGTAAACTTGCCGATCCGAAGCGGCTGGCCATACTTTTCAAGAAAAATGATCCAGTCTTTGATGTCGTAGTTTTTAAAAAGGTAATAGTACGCAAGCCCGCGCAACAGCCCCGCGCGTTGTGGAAAACCCGAGCGGCCGAGATAGCGATGGTAGACCACTTTAAACGCACCGGCGGAACCATACGCCTCAAGGAGATCAATGCCGCGGACCGGCTCCTCGTCGGTCAGTAGTCGCGGCAGTTTCGGCAGCGGCGCATTCCAACTTGCCGACGGCGCATTATAGGTCCATCGCTTCTGGGGAATCCATTCGAACCCATTGATCCAGTATTGCCCGCCCTGGATCTCACAGTTAACTTCAACGGTGGCAAATCCTTTTCCTATTGCGTCGAGCAAATGAAGCGCTGGCTCATCCCAGTCCAGTTCGTCGTGATTCTCTCTGTAGGCGTCCGCGATCTTTTTGTCTTCCGCCGATTTCGACGCTGGCAGGATCTCCATCTCCAGCGACTGTACCGCCAGCCGGCGTGTTTGGAGCTTGGAACCGAGCAGCGGGTCTTTCTCCTCCATCTCCTCGAACAGCTCGGCTTGGCGCAAAATATCGCCGTCGTCGGCCTCGCGAAAAATTCCGGCAAGCTTTTCCGGCGTGAGCCTTACCGATGGATAGCTTGACCATTGATCGCGCACCCGGACGGTGCCGATCATTTCGGTCAGCGGTTTTGCCGGCGGCTTCTCAATAATCCGCCCGTATGCATCGTATAGCGGCATGTGTGAACTCAGATTAGGTCCCGGAAACTAACTCCGTCAAAATGGGCGGTCCAAAGCGTCCACCTTCGTCCCAATTTAACGATCTTTATTTTTAGGCCGTGTACTGGCCACAAGAAGTTATCCACGGCTTAAAAGCCAATTGTCGCGGTTTGATACTTTTTGTGTACCGTCAGCCAAAATTTTTCGCGTTATATTGCCCATAATCGAACGATCTCGATGCCACCCTTACCATGCCCCTTGCCCAAAATGCGCCTCGCGCTGGGCGACTCGTTCATAACTCGGCTTGCCGCCGGCTAGGCCCTCGGCGAGTGTGCATGCCATCTCCGCAGCGTCGGGGCCATCGTCGTGCACCGATGCTTCTTCGATATAGAGAAACTGCTCGATCATCGTTTCCATGTCGCCGATTTCATGCTCCGGTCCCGATGCATATACAAAGTTTCCATGCTCGATCAGCGGAGATAGGCGAAGAACCCGCGGAATCTTTGCAACGCCGTGGTGATCGATCGGCACGATGGGGAGATAGCGTCCCTGCTCCTTGGCCTCCCGATCGAAGTCCCGCTTGAGTAACTTCTGAAACCCGATGGTCTCAAGCCCGAGCCCCACCGCCATGAAGCGCTTTTGCAGCAGATAACAATTCTTCACCATCGAGTCGATGGACCGCTTCTGGATGTCAGCATGGCGCAGGGCGAGCCTGCCGCCCGGCAACAGCGCGACGGTCGCGTGTCCCTGAAAGTCGCTGGTCTCATGCTCGCCGAGTGATGGATCGAGCGCCTGGTAATAATAGAGCCGCGCCTTGTCGATCTCATCAAAGCGCACCCGCTTGATCCATCCCTCTTTGATCTTCGCCTCATCATCTGTCGGGTTGTTCTGATACTCTTTGTTGAAGGCAATGGAGCCGATAACCTTACGAATGCTGGAGAGCTTCTTGAGATTGAAGCGGGCTGGCCAGATCGGCGTCCCGGCCGTGAACTCCATTTTCTCGCCGTCCCAGACCGGGTTCTCGATAGCGCGATAGATTTTTGAGAGCCACTCCGGGTTTTTCATTACTGTTGCGAGCGCGGATTTTTTCGAAAGCAAGGTTCCCACCCAGTAGAGCAGCATCGACTCCGGCTCAAACGATGGATAGACCGCCTCCAGGACCCAGTTGACGAGATTTTTTATGCGTTGCGGGTTGCGCTGCATTTCATCGTCTTCGGGATCGTCGATCACAACCATGTCCGGGCGGTAGGGGCCGTGCTTTTCCCCGCGGATGCGCTGTTCGATGCCGCGCGCCCAGAAGCGCGCGCCCTCTTTGATGACGAAGTTGCCGTGGGTCCACGGCTCGGACTTCTGTTTACCGAAGTCGTGGATAATACGCGGATTGAACTCAAGCTCGGTGCGAATTGACACCGTCATTCCCTTCGCCAATGTCTCGTCATTGCCGATGATGACGATGAATTTTTTTTCTTTAAACAGACCCTTCTTGAGCGGCCGTGCTAAGGTCGTGCGCGTCGATTTCGCATGGTTGCGCGGCGCGGCGATGGCGACCGGGCGCTGAAGCTCCTCGCCGGTCTCCGTGAGCCTTTCCATGTCCCGGTGAAAATCTGGCGATGGCTGTTTAAAGTAGTGCGGCAGGTACGTATGGTTGAAGAAGTCCTGGTCTTCCCGGGCGCGCCGGACGCGGCTCTCTTGTTTCCCCTTTGTATCGTTCTCAAACGGTGAGACCGATTCTCTCACCCATTTGACCAGGCGCTCCAGTTCCGCCTCAAACTGACGCGGCGTGAGCTTCTTTTTCTTCTCGTTGAAAATCATTTGCCCGCTTTTTCCGGCCCGCGCCGGTCGCGGATAATCCGCTCGGCTTCGTCGATCCGCATGCCGTTTAGATAAAGTGCGCGGTAGATATAAGCCTGCTCGTGCGGCAATAGCGCTTTGACGAATACGTCAGCTTCTTCCAGGCTTTCGAATTTTCCGTTTGGCATCAGGCCTCCATCTTAGCCTTTGATTTCCTCCGCGAAGCTGCGGATCAACGGCTCAAACACTCTAAGCTGATCGGGATTTTTCGCTTTGATGTGCTCGGCAAACCGGCCCAGGAACTCTAAGAACAGCGCGGCTTTGTCCACGGACGTGGAAGTATTGCCGTTATTGAATGAATTCAGCGAGCGCAGAGTGTCGTTGTGCGCGTAGGCGTCCTGGCTGTGAAATTTCCCCGGCTGCTGATACAGATCGAGAATGGCATCCATGACCAGAATCTTGCCTTTGGAGACCTTCGCCCGGAGCGATTCGAACGCGCGCTGGTATTCCTCGCGTTGTTTGTTCCACTGTCCCTTGATGCCCCACTTCTTAAGATTGTTGAGAGAGACGCCGGTTTCCCGGTGCACCTCCTCGTAAGACAGCCCCGACTCAACGTAAAGATCGCGGGCCTTCTGGCGTATTTCAGGTCCGTAGGCCATCCGCTTTTTCGAGCCGCTCGATCTCCATATCCAAGCGCGTTTCGGTGATGGATTTCTTGCATTCTTTAATCTTCGCCTCGAGGAGGCGCGCTTGTATGGCGGGCGACACTTTTCCAACCAAGGCTGAGATATCTTTCAATACGCTCGTGGAGTCGATCATTTGTTTCCTCTACCTCCCTTGATCTCTTGCGCCAGTACCGGATCTCATAAATGAAGTAAATGCAAAAGAGCGCCAGCAGGGTTGCAACCGGATTCTCACCGGTGACAACCGACTTGACGGCCGCAATGAGGCGCTCGATAGAGTCCATCCATCGCTACTCTCTTTCGAGCTTGCGGTATTTGGACAACACTTCCGCGTCCACGTCGCGGCGATTCAGTTCGTTATAGTCTCTGAGGATGTCGCCGATTTCGCGGCGGACGTTGTCGATGCGCGAGCCGCGCGGGCGGCTGCCGCTCTCGCCGTGTTTTTCAAGAAAGCTCTGCTCGGCGAGCAGCTCCAGCTGCAGCGCGTCGAGCATGACGTTGACATTGCGCCAGCCTGGGTGGTCGTGCGCGCCGGGATCGCGCCGGCGCTTGAATGCGGCAAGCTCTTTGATCAGCTTGTCATAGTCTTCGTAGGTATTGGCCATCTTTGCCTCGGAAAGATCAGCGGATGAATGCCGCCCCTTCGGTAGGAATTAGATGCTGGCAGGCGGCCATCGTCATGAGAGCGGCAATGCGGACCTTCTCTTCGACGGCACCGCCGGTAGCGTATTTCCTTACTGTCGCGTAAAAAATCACTCCTTTATGGCCAGGGATCTCGGAAGGCTTTTGCAGACGGTTTAACAGCTCGCCGAAAGCGAGGAGAGTCGTTGGGCATCGGCGCGCCTCCCTCGCCTGATCCGCACTGAGCCTTCCGGCCTTTTCCTCTTGATCGATCCAGGCGATGGTAGTCTTGGCATCGCCCTCCGTGAATTCCATAATCGGTTTCGAGAGTGCGCTGAGGATGCGATTGGGAATCCTGCCGATATCGATGCCTTCGGAGCGATTGACCGCGGCGCAGCCGGACAAAAGCATAGCGCAGAGCGCAAAGAGCGTCGTGCTGAATCTGATTCGCTTCATTTTTTTGATCCTCCTGATTGTTGCGGCGATGCCATTGGGCTTCATTCGATAAATTCCCATTCGACCTCCCTGAGCCCCCACTGTTCGGGGAGCATGTTTAGCGCCTCGATCACTCCATCTGAGAGATCGATGGCCGCGCCGTTAATCTGGTATTTGTTGTGATCGCCCTCGCGCGTCTGGCCGCGCAGCTTCTCCGCCAGCGGCCGCTCTTCGCCGAAGACATAAGCGTCGTCGTCTTTGTAAGCGCGGAACGGAAACCACGGGCCGAGATCGAGCACGGGCGCAAGAATGGAGCTTTTTCCTAACCTGACTCGGACGATTCGCCACAGCGCCTTGCGCGCCGGAAGCGCGACAAACACCGAATTGGGCCGGATCGTCAAGCCAGCAGCAGTGAGACCGCCGATCAAACCTTCGCGAGTGGCAAGTACGCGCTTCATTCAGTTCTCGATAGAATTAGGTGGCGGGAGAGGTGGCGCGGCTCTCCCGCCGGATCGCCGTGGGAGGTTTGCACGGCGGCGGACACACAAATGTGGGTTGCGTCGGGTCATGGGCGCTTCCACAATTTCTTGCCGAGGACAATGCCGGCGGCGAATCCTAAGACTATCGGCACAGCAACGACCGGCCATAACTCGCGCAACATGATCAACCAAAACTCAGGATCTAAAAATGCATAGAGCTGCATAGCGCCGCTATCGTGCGACGGTGTAAAAAAAGTGTCAAAAACGGGATGCGGGAAGGCGCGCTATATGCGCTAGGTGCAAGGAAAAGTTAGTTTAAATTCCGGAGTGCTTCTGGCGCAGATCTGAATACCATGCTTCGAGATCATCGCGCGAAATGCGAATGAGACGCCCGATTCTAATGTGCGGCAACTCGCCACAACTAATCATGTCATAAATTTCACGTATAGAGATATCGAGGAATTTCGCCACGTCGGCCGGCGTGAAATGAGCTTTCGAAGGTAGGTATTTTAACGCTAACGGAGCTGCCACCTTGTTTTGTACCAGTCGATGAATGGTTCTCTCGGTATACGGTAGATGTGACCGATCCGCTTTACTGGAAATTGATTGTTGTGGATGAGCCGATAGGCGCGGCCACGCGGAAGGTTCAGAAACTTTGCAATCTGTTTAATGCTCAGATTGGCCCTGCGTGGGAGGCTTGCCATTGGTCTAAAAGTAAACCAACGATGATAAAAGGCAAGTGGAAAAGGATTGACTACCAAGGGCAAAAGTCTGGACGTCCAGACTTTTGAGCTAGTCCTGCACGGTGCGGCGATAAGTCAAAACAATTTTGGGACGGGGCTCCTGGGTCAGGCTCCATATAAGCGCGAACACCCAGCCGAAAAATGTCCAGCCCAAGAAAAAGTTCAATGCGAAGATTGCCCCGGCATTCTTCTTCTTTTTAGAGGCGGCGATCAGCGCCGGGGCAAAATAGAGGATCCCGAGGCAGAGAAAAATAATCAGAGCATCAGGCATGGTCCAAAAATAAACCAGCAATCAGAAATCGGCAAGTGTTCAATTTTCGTAATTCGAATATCCCCAGCTGCCGTACTTCGCAAGCTTCTTACCGTTGTATGCGTCGTAGATTTCAACCCATCCCGCAACAGACCGGCACCGAGCGAGGTAGGCAGCGAGCGACTGCTTGTTGTCGATGGGGATAAAATACCAGCGTCGCGTTACGTAGATGTAGCGGCCGCCGTTGGCTTCTCGATGGATTAGAGGACGCAATGCAGAGTGATCAATTGTCGAGCACGGGTCGGCAGCGGCGCGGGCGCGGTCGATCCGTTCCTGCTCGGCAGCCGCACGCTGGCGCTCTTCCTCGGCGACGCGGCGGGCGTCTGCCTCGTGTTTTAAGCGTTTTCTGATTTCTTGTCCCTCCGCCTCTGTTGGGCACTCTAATAAGCTATCTCGCATCATCAACTGCCCGTGTGAATCTATACATTGATAGTGAGTTTTTCCGGTCCAAGGGCTTACCCATATACTGTGAGGCCTAGGATCCGTCTGTGCTTCGGCCAAGGAAATCAGAAAAAGGGTCAACAGGAATGCCACTAGTTGCATGATACGCTCCTTTATATTTTTCAGTCCCCTCTGCTCTGTGCCGTATTTTGTCATTCTGTCATTATGCGGCGTCAATGATGTCACCGTCGCAAGTCTCTTAACCGCAACGCCGAGCCGCTCACTTATTTTTTGCAGCTCCTCAACGTTCAATCCCTTTAGTCGCCTCCAAACGATTCGATAAAATTTTTCCGCCGTTCTGGGTGCGCGCATTTTTTTTCTGCCTCCTCGTATATTTGTTGAGGTAGACCTCAAAATCGCGCCGAAACCGAGCTTGATGCGGGCCTGAAAGGTCCGCATCAATTTGCATAACCCGTTCCATGATCGTGATGATGAGGTCGAGTTTGATTTTTCTTTCGGCGAGCTTTACTTCGCGGCGCAGGAATCGGTAGCTGTAGTCAGGATCTATAAGGAAGGAGCGAATTAGGTTGGAAAGCAGCTCTCGCGTTCTCACGGCCGTGTGAAAACGCAAACAACGTGCCGTTGATCACTTGCTGGCTTTCTTGCGCTCCATGTTTTCAAGTGCTTCCAAAAGAAGGTCGATCTGTCCTTCAAGGTGCTTTTGGAACCTGTCAATCTGCGAAAGCTTCAGATAATTGCGAATAAATTCCTTCTGATGGCCTTTAAGGGGTAATGCATCCAGCGCCGCTAGGGGATCGGGCAGTTTGATCACCTTGGCCTGGTGCTTGGTATCGCCATAAAAATATTGGACCGGCTTACCGAAAATGGCCGAATAGGCCTCCAAAACCTCGTGTTTGGGCCTGTGTATCCCGGCTTCCCATTTCTGTACCTTCGTTATCTTGCTCTTAGGGTTTTTACCCCAGGACTCCCCAAGTTGGGCTTGGAGTAGATCGGCTACCTGCTCCTGAGTCAATCCCTTCTCCTCTCTGACCTGCCGGAGCCTTGAGCCGATTTCGGCAGACCGATGGGTAGAGTCTTTATCTAACTCACCGCTTGACATGATTAGAGGATTCCGCTACTATACTCCTAGAGTAAAAGGCTAATAGCCCATTAGTGTAACAGACTCGCCATGAATGTCAAAGTAAGGATTGCCTTCGCCAAGACTGGCCTCACTCAAGAAGCGATCGCCAAAGCGATCGGCAAATCTCAGACTCTCGTGTCGATGATGTTCGCTGGAAAGCACAAAGGCTGGGCGCACAGAGAAGAGATTCTACGCATGCTCGGTCTCACTAAAAAAGCCGAGGCGGAAGTCTTCAACGATCGACCGGAGAAGACGAAGCCAAGGAGGGCAGCATGAAATTCGTTGCGATTTGGCAAGTGGACGGCAAAGAGCTTTTGGTTTTTCCGCGCGCGAAGAGAAGCCACACATTCCCCACAGTGGAAAAGGCCGAGCGGGCGCTGGAGCGCAAGGCGCGTTATTTCCCGCGCGACAGCCGGGGCTGCGTAAAACGATCCGACACCGGAGAAATCGTTCGGAGCGTCCAGCTCTAAAGGGATGACGGAGGGCCGCATGAGGAGGCAAGCCTATCTGAAGCGACTCACTGACGAACAGCTAAGTAAACTGCGCGTCAATCTCGGTCTTTACCTCGATCATTTATTTGAGAGCAACGATCGCCGCGACAAACTGCAGATCCACAATGTTCGCCGGCAGATCTGGTCAGTAATGGACGAGCAGGATTACCGGAAGCAACGGAGGTGCGCATGATCACCGAATACCAGAAAACGAAGCTCGTGCTCCTTGGCGAAGAGTACATCGACAAGCTCTCGAAGATCAGAACGACCCCGCGCGCCGCGCGGCTTGCGCTGATCAAGGACCTGGAGCTTCTCGCGGAAGAAATCCAGGAGATCGAAAAGAGGGCCGCGTGGCGCGCATTTTAGAGTTACTCGAAATCGCCGTCCTCTCAGCGCTGCTCTATGCGCTCTATTCGATCATTCAACGGCTCTAAATTTTCGGTGGATGAGCAGGAGCAGGGGAGACAATGGCAATTCAACCAGGAGGTTTTATGGAGAGAACGCTCTGTTTTTTGTTGTCGCTCGCGCTCGCCATCGGCTGCGCGAGCAAGCTCACGCATAAGAGTGTGACGCTCGCGGGCGGCCAGCGGGTGGACTACGTGACCGGCAAGGTCGCCGGTGACGGCCAGGAGGCGGTTTTCCGCGATGCGTTTATCGACGGCAAACCGGTCGTTTCGCATTTTGGCTCCGGCCAGTCGCTCGCCGGTCAGGTGCTGCAGGGTACGGTATCGAGCGCGATGATCGCGGGCGGCATGGTTGGAGCTGCGGCGGTGCTTCGTCCCACGCGCATCAGTGAGACGAACAATTTGAGTAATGCCCAGGAACAAGAGCAGGGGCAGCAGCAAGGCCAGGGCGCCTATAGCGGCTCGTACTCCCATACCAGCGCTACCGCGTCCAGCGTAAATAGCAATAGCCTCACTGCCACCAACCGCAATTCTAACCGCAACCAAAACACCAATCAAACCACGATCGGTGATCTTGGCGGCGGCGAAGGTGGCGGCGTCCCCGGCTGCCAAAAAGCCAAAAACGGCTGCTGAAAGGAGGCGTTATGAAACAATGCCAACGTTGCTTGAGAGAAGCGCCCGCAACGCATCGCGTCGAGTCGGAAGTCATCAAGCTCGATGTCTGCAATCTCTGCGCCGCGGAAGCCTACGCGCTCATGGCGGAAAGACACTCGCCGGGCGCGTTTGAGAGGGACGGGCGACTTTTCCTCTCTTCGCTGCCCACGCAGGCGGCCTAGACCTCAACCATCAAACGATGGCCCCTCGTTTGAGGGGCCATACTTGAGGGCTGACTTGTCTAAACTCGATCTCGACAAAATCCGCGATCTCATCCGCACCGAAGAGGACGCAGAAATCCTCCAGGAAAAGCTCCGCGCGATGATTGAAGAAGCCCATCCCGTTCCGGCCTTCACCGACGGCGAGGTCATGCCTCTTTATCAGTTCGAAGCTCGCTTTAAGAAGGCTTTCTGCTGCGGCAACGAGACCCGCTTCGCCCAGTGGCCGGTACGCGTCAACGTCGATGGCGAAGGCAGACTCAGCCTCCACTTCGAGCGAAAGGACCCGGAGGAATGAGCCATGAAGCGCGCGCAGAAGCTCTGCGAGTGCGACAGACGGATCAGAATCAGGGCGCGAGCCAAGCGCGCCAACCGGGGATACAAGGCCAGAAAAGGGCACGACCAGTGCCGCCAGTGTTTCAAGTCGCAAATGAGCAAAATCAGCAACTTAGAAAGGGCAAAAGTCTGGACGTCCAGACTTTTGACGGAAGGCAATTATGAGAGGCAAGAAGTCAGGAACTGAACTCGAAACTCTGAGCCGTGGTCTCGGCAGCGCCGAAGACCCGTACCAGCTAAAGGAGCTGCTACAGCGCGGCGTCGATGATCTCGCCCAGGAAGTCGAGAAGCGCATCCGCTATACGGCGGCCGAGATGGTCACGCAGGGGCGCTACTTCATGGCCATCAAGGAGCAGCTCAAGCACGGCGAATGGGAGCCTTTTATTCAGAAGCGCAAATGGAGCCCATTCTATGTCCGTACTTGCATGAGGCTCCTGGAGGTCGCAGCGAGGTTCCCGCAGGCGCTGCACCTGCCGCCGGGAAGGGTTACGGACAGACTGCTCAACCTTCCCATGCCAAAGATCGAAACCATTCTCGCCGAGACCCCGCCGGAAGCCGTTAAGAAACTCACTCCCTGGGACCTGGAAAAAATCTACAACGACAAGAAGCTCGAAAAATCCCGCTCCAAGCCGAAAAAGCAAAAGCAGATTCAAGCTCCCGCGGGATTGGAAGACGAAAAATGGACGGCATTCACGCTGCTCTATACCGAGGCGCTAACGGCCCTGACGCAGCTCGCTGACGCGGAGATCAAGCCCGAGTGGTACGACCGGATCTTCGATCTTGAGATGGTTAAAAAACTTGGCGCCGTCTATACGCGCCTGATCGCAAAGATGCATCCGGTCGAAGAAGTACGGAAGCGCGCGGAAGTAAGACACGCGCCGGGCTTTGCTGGGTAACGACGCATGGGCCGCCGCATCGGGATCGACAGACGCGACATTATACTTTCCTCGCTGGCCGGCAAGACCGGCGCCGAAGCGCGGGCGATCATCGAGGATCTCGCGGAGCGCTTCGGAATCTCTCCTGGGCATGTCTATCGAATCTCTCAATCGGTGCGCGCTACTGGCCGCGCGGCGCGGTCAGATATCGGTGCCCGGCGGCTTACAATCAGCGAAGAGCAGCTGCAGTGGCTCAAATCTCTCACTGCAAATTACGACCTTACCGCAGAGGCGGCTGTCGGCCTCGCGGAACTAAATAACGTCATACCGCCAGGCACGCTTAATCCTGCCACCTACAACGGATGGCTTCGCCGGCAAGGCATATCCCGCCGCCGGCTAAAGACGGACGTTAAGCCGGTGCACGAGTTTGAAGCCGGCGGCCCTAACGCGATCCACCAGTTCGATACCACGAAACTGGAGCAGCTCCACTACGACCGGCAGACAGACACACTCTCCTGGAATCCGCGCGCGAACCGGAAGAACTCGCGCGGCGAGAAGCCGGACGCGATCTGGCTCTACTCGCTTGTGGACGATTACTCACGCTGTAAATTTGCGCTGCTTTATCGGTCTCTCAACCAGTACAACCATCTCGACTTTCTCTTCCATGCCTGGTCGGAAAAACCGAACCCGGCCGAGTTTCCGTTCTATGGGATACCGCAACACATCTATATAGATAACGGCGGCGGGAATCAGGGAACCAAGTTCCGCGTGGCGCTCAAGAAGCTCGGCGTGCATATCATCCCAACCGATCCCTCATACGATACGCCGCATGCGGCGCGAAAGCGCGGCAAGATCGAGAGTGTATTCAAGCTCTACAACGAGTGGCTGAAGCTCTTTCAGATCAGGCCGATGACCTGGGCGGAAGCATGCGAGTCGCTCTATCAGTTCGTTCTCTCGCTTAACCGCCGCACGCATTCAGTGACGCAGGCGTCGCCGTTCGCGCGCTGGCTGGAGATCGGCAAGCCACAGCACACCCCCTCAGAAGAACTCTGGCGCGTCTTTCACTACGACCACGACACCCGCGTGGTCTACAAAAATCTTACCTTCAGCATCGACCGGCATCTCTACCGCCTCCCGGAGCGCCGCCCGTACATCGACTGGATCGACGAGAAGATCGACGTGTACTGGCTGCCCGGCGATTACTCGAAGGTGTATGCGGTGTTCCGGTCAGACGAGATCGAAGTTGAAGAAAACAAGGCTGCTATCGTGCGGCCCGCGTTCAGCTACCCGCGCGAGGAGCGCGAGGCGACGGCGGTGGAAGCGGCGCGCGCAGCGGCGGCTGATCAAAGCTATCCCGGCATGAAGCTCTATTCCACCGATCCGGGAAGGACCGCGTATCTGCCGCGCAAGGGCGAAGCATTCGACGAAAAGAGAATCGCGGAAAAGACGGTGATCGGTGCGGACGGCAAGGAGCGGCCAGGCTTCTCCGCCGAAAAGCAGCTCAACAAATTTGAAATCATTTTGCGGCTTAAATCGCACGGCTTAATCGTCAACTCACCGCCATCCAGCGCGGAGCGTTTCTGGGTGGACTCAATCATGAAGGGCAGAGAGCAGATCGGCGAAAGCGAGCTTAATAGAATTGTCGCTGAAGCTCTCGAACGTGATCTTGCGGAGGGTCAAGGATGAGCAATCCACAGAAACGCCTGCTCAATCAATTTTGTCAGACCGGCGTCTCCTGGCGCGTAGCCGCGAAAGAGATGGGAATCAGCCGGACCGTACTGCATGAGTTTCTACATGGCCGCCGCCCGGCGGTAAGGAAAAACCCCGAGCCAGCGATCAGGGCCTGGTTGGAAGCCAAAAAACAGCAAGGAGCCGCCGCGGTCAAAACGGCGCCAATGTTCAAACGCCTGGCGGGGCTGGGCATTACGTTCGCCACTGCCGCCGAAGCTCTGGGAATCCGCCCGAGCATTCTATATCGCGCGCTGCATCAAGGAGAGTGGCCGAACCGGGAGACGCTGCAACAATTCGAGAACTATTTGAAGCTCCAAAAAGAGCTAAGGAGGAAAAAGATGATCACCAAGAAAAGCCTCACGGACGAAGTGCTGCAAAACTTCGGTCTCAAGAGAGATCCCTTCACCGACGAAATCGCAAGCGAAGAGGATCTCAAAGAGACCAAGCAGACGCGCCAGGCGCTCGCAAAAATGCAGGGAGCTGTGACCAAGCACGGCTGGTTTGCGCTAACCGGTCCGAAGGGGAGCGGCAAAACGCAGATCCTGAAACGGTTCCGCTCGTGGCTCAAGTCCCGGAAGGGAGTTGTGCTGGTCGAGCCCAACACCGTCGAAGGACAATACCTTGGCCCCTCGGGGCTCTGCGATGCAATCATGCGCGGCCTGGGAGCGGTCTATAACGAGCACGGCCGGCTGGAACAGCGCGGCTACGAACTCAGACTCGCCGTCCAGGCGGCGCAGGCCTCTGGTGTGAAGATCGTTGTGTTGATCGACGAGGCGCACCTGCTCCGCGACGATGTGCTGCTCGCGTGCAAACGCCTGTACGAGCTTGACCGCCAGTTCGGAAAGCCGATCGCATTCATTCTCGTCGGTCAGGACAAGCTGGCAGCGCGGCTAAAGACCAACATGGAACTCTCCGAGGTCGCGCAACGTGTTGACCTCTTTGAACTGGGCGGTCTCAACGGCGAGCTGGGCGCGTATATCGAGCACAAGCTGGAGCGCGCGGGACTCAACGGCGCCAGCGCGGATGTGTTTGATAAGTCGGCAATCAGAGAAATGAGCGCGCGCCTTAAGCAGGTGACTGGCGACACGCCGCTTGCGGCGAACAACTTGGCCGCCGCCGCAATGATCGTCGCGCACGAGTTAGGCGAGAAAAAGATCACCGCTGAGACGATCAGAAATATTCCGATGAGCTTCTGAGGAGATTTACATGACGCGCAAAATTAAAAGCGCAAGGTTTATTCAGCGTCTTCTCTCACGCCTCTTTCCCCTGCGCGGCCCGGAGCACACAACTTCGTTCAGGCGCTTCCTCCACATTGCGTTCTCGCGCGAGAAGGGCAAGGCCTACAGGATTCCACTCCACGAGGAGCTCTGATGGCTGGCGGCGGTATTTCAGCGGCTCTGGGAAGGGCCGGGTCCGTCAAGGTCGAGAAAGAGTTCACCGGAATGGTCTTCTGCCCCCAGCGTCAAAGCCACATCGCGATGCTGCGCTGCGCCGAGTATCAGCGTGAATACGGTTGCGGCGTTGCATGCAAGAACGCAGCCACCCCTGAGCAGATCAATATGGTGGTCACCGACGCCCGTCAGGACATCGACGAGGGTGAAGAGGAGCCGCGGTGCCTGATCTGCGGCAAGGCGAAAAAGACTCGGGTTGGCAAACGCTGCCGGGATTGCAGCAGCAGAGTCAATTCCAAGCTGCGTCTAATCGTCCGCGCCCGCCGCAAGCTGAAAACATGAGTGAGAAACTTAAGCGCATCGCTGCTCAGCAGCTCAAAGAATGTTTCGAGATCGCCGAGCAGCTCTATAATTCGAACCGTGAGCGGTACAAGCCCATCTACGAATTTATCCATTCAAGCGTTAAGCAGCGTAAGCCCATCCCCATCATCTTACGGTGCGTTAGGAGTTTGGCGGAGCGTGAAACCGGCGGGGCGGACCGGCCACCCAATCCGGTGGCCGACGTGCGGTCGTACCTCGGCGGCACGCTGCGCAAGCTCGAAGAAGAGGCCGGATCAAAGGGGCTTCGAAGGGGTGAAGGGCCGTCGCTTCTCGGCGATATTCTCAACCGCGCGCAAGAGCGGTCGCGCGGCAATTCTTTTCCTTCTCACTTAACGGGAGAGGGCCAGCGTGAGGGTGAAAAGTGATTAAGGCTGTGAGCCCGGCGATCATCAACGTAACCGGCGATATCGACCTCGCCGAGATGATCCGCATCAAGCACAAGATCATTGACCTTGCGGACCACGGCCAGGTCAACGTCATCTTGAACATCAAGAGCGTTGATGCCGTGAGCTTCTTTGCTGTCGGCGGGTTGATCGGGTTGCTTCAGAAGCTGCGCAATCTGGAAGGCGATCTCAAGATCGCCTGCGCCTCAGATTTCGTAACGCGAATCTTTCAGCGCGCCGGGGCCGAGCCGTGGATCGAGAGCTATGCCTCAGTCGAAGACGCGGTCGGAAGCTTCGATGACGACTGGGCCGGCGCGGAAGGTACGGTGCACTGATCATGCGAACTGAGCGGGTAGTGATCACCGGCAAGGTGCTGGTCAAAAACCGGGACTCCATCAAGCTCTGGACACCGGTCAAGGATATCTGGCTCGGGCGGCGCGCGGTGCTCGATAGCGACACCGAGTGGGACGAGATCGAGCAGGGCGAAGAGATCACAGCCGAGATCCCGCTCTGGCTCGCAAGAAAAGAAGGGCTGTCGGAATGAGCTACTGCAAGGTTTTCGCGCTTGGCCGCCTCGGCAAGGACGTGCCAGACCTGCGCTACACGCCGAAGGGGACACCGGTCGCGGAGTTTTCGATCGCAACGGAGCGCATGGTTAACGAAGAGAAGAAAGTCACCTGGCTCGATCTCGTCTGCTTCGGAAAGACTGCGGAGAGCTGCAAACAATACCTCACTAAAGGCACGCAGGTTTTTGTCGAAGGAACACTGCAAACTGACAAGTTCCAAAACTCCCTCGGCATGCAGCTCTCGAAAACAAGAGTGATCGTCGAGCGCATCCGCTTCCTCGGCGCGCCGAAAAATCATGAAACGGTGCCTGCAGAAGACTGGGAGCCGGGAGAGGATGGATAATGACTATCATCTCCTTCGCGCACACAACGCCTCAACTCCTGGAGCGCTCGAAGACGGTTACGCGCCGGGACTGGACCGATAAGCACGCGCAGAAATTCCGCGCTGGTGAAGTCGTCCAGGCCTATGACAAAAGCCCGCGTTGTGGCGGCAAGCGTGTGTGCTTCATCCGCATTAAGGAGATCCGGCTTGAAGCACTGGAGGCGCTTCGCAATCCAATCTACGGCCCGGCTGAAATGATTAAGGAGGGATTTCCTGGCCGGGACCCGCTTGAGTTCGAGAAAACGTTTTTCTCGCACAGCAGGCGCCAGGACGGTACGGTCTACCGGATCGAGTTCGAAATCGTTGATGAACCAGGACGGGATTGGTTGAAGGCTGAAAGGCTCCGGATCAACCTTTGCTGCAACAACCCGGACAACGGCATGTTCGACGGCAAAGCCTTTGCCATCGAGTTCGGCGACAACCTTAGCTTGACTTCGCAGTTTCGGGGTTGGTCACCGAGGCTGACGCGCGGCCCTGGTCGCTCCTGGCTGCGGATCGGCGGCTCTCCACGTTGTCCAGTGCTCAGTTACAAAGAATGGTTCGGCAATTGGTGCTGGGACTCCATTGTAACGGACAGCCGCAGCGCGATGCGAGTGCTCAACTGGATTAAGGAGGGCAAATGGCGAAGGCGCAGAAGCTGAATATCACTGTCAATTCCCGCGAGGAAGCGGATCTCACTCTTAAAAAGATAACCGCGCTGACTCTCTTAATCGAGGCGGAAGAGAGGGACGCACAGACAGCGATCGATGCAATTCGCTCTCGCCTTCTGCGTGAAACGAGCGGGCCACGGGAAGCGCTCGCGCTCTATGAAAAAGCTTTGAGAACCTGGGCAAAGACCGATCGCAAAAACTGGGACGGGAAAAGTGTTGAGCTGAACTTCGGCACTGTTGGTTTCCGGCTGCCCAAGGCAGCGATCAAGCTAAAGCTTGCTGTGGAAAACATCATCGAGCGGCTGCGGGCGAAAAAAATGCATACCTGTATCCGCATCATCGAAGAGGTCGATAAGGAAGCTCTCGCTAACTACGAAGACGAGGTTTTGCTCGATGTCGGCTGCGAGCGCACCAAGCCCAAGGACAAGTTTTACTACGAGATCAAGCGCGAGGAGGTGAAGTGACCGGGAACGCCGTCATAGACGAGAGCGGTAAATTCCGCTTTCTCTTAGAGCGAGAATGGGCGCCGCTCCTTCCGCGCGTGCTGTTCATCATGATCAACCCGAGCACGGCTGATGCCGAGCAGGACGATCCTACCATTCGCCGGTGCGTCGATTTTGCAAAGCGCTGGAATTTCGGTTCGCTTTCTGTGGTCAATCTCTTCGGCTTCCGGTCAACGGATAGGCTCGCGCTGCAAGCCTGGCGGGATACTGTCGTCGGAAATTACAACGACGAGTGGATCAAGCGAGCTGCTGTACAAGCCGCCGCGATCGTCGCCGCATGGGGAAACCTGGAGCGATGGCAACGGCCACGCGCACAGGCACTACTGGAGACTGTCCTGAAAGAATACCCAATTTGGTGCCTCGGGAAGACAAAGGCTGGCGATCCGCGCCACCCGCTTTATGTGCGTGGCGACACTAAACTTCAGCCCTTTAGAGGAATGCAGTGAAAAAACTGGCTAGCAGAAAGAAGACCAAGCGGCCACCGCGTTGCGTCAACCGCGGCATGCACATCGCGTGCTCTAAGAGGAAGTAGCCGTGGGCGACCGTTCAAAGATCGAGTGGACCGACGCGACCTGGAATCCCGTTCGCGGTTGCTCGCTTGTAAGCGCGGGCTGCACGAATTGTTACGCCATGCGCGAGGCACACCGCCATCAATCTTACGGTGGCCTGACTCGCAGCACCGAGCACGGCCCTGTCTGGACCGGCGAAGTACGCGTTGTGCCGGAGCTGTTAGATCAACCGCTTAGATGGAAGAGGCCGCGCCGCATTTTCGTCAATTCTATGAGCGATCTCTTTCACGAGAGCATCCCGTTGGAATTCGTTGGCCGTGTTTATGGGGTAATGCGCCAGGCTCACTGGCATACCTTCCAGGTTCTAACGAAGCGCCCGGAACGGATGCGGGAGTTCTTCGACTGGTGGCGGTTCCAAGAATGGAAAGAGACCGGCGGCTTCGAGCGAGTGGCGCAGAACATCTGGTGGGGAATCAGCGCCGAGAATCAGCCGACGTTCGACGATCGCCTGCCGTTTATTCAAGACGAAACTATTCCCGCCGCCGTCCGCTTTCTCTCTCTAGAACCCTTGCTCGCACCGATCGATATAAGCGACGCCTTCCAAGAGATCGATCTTGGCGATGAGGACTACTCGAAGTGGTCGCTGGCGTTGAATTGGGTGATCCTGGGCGGAGAGAGCGGCCCGTGCGCCCGCCCAATGGATCTTGGATGGGTGAGAAGTATCGTTCGCCAGTGCAAAGAGGCAGAAGTTCCGTGCTTTGTGAAACAGCTCGGAGCCGTGCCTGTGGTCGATGAAAACGAATGGCGAAATAACCCCGTCCGGCTGCTCTCAGTAAAAAATAGGAACCGTGCGCCGGCTGGAACCGTACCTTTATTTTTCAATGATTCGAAAGCTGGCGATTGGAACGAATGGCCGAAGGATCTACAGGTCAGGGAGTTCCCGGCGTGACGTTCGATCGCGACAGCTTGATGAGCCCGCTTCAGGCTGCGATCTGGGCATTTCTGAAAGACCACTACGCCGGGCTTGAGAAAGCCGCGCCGCGGGCGGTGATATTGACCAGGTTTAATTTGCTCCGCAATCAGTTCCTTTCTGACCGTGACTTCAGAGAAACCGTCTCCCAGCTCGTGACAATCTATAAAAAGCCGATCTGCACCTCGCCGGCAAAGGGCTACTTCGTCGCGCTCACGGAGCGGGAGAAGCAAGAGGCGCTTAACTACCTCGATTCAGTTCTAACAGAGGTTGGCGACCGCCGCCGCGCCCTGGCCGAGACCGACCCTCTGGAACGCCAGGAGAATTTGTTTTGAAGCGTCCACAGGTCTACTATCTGCAAAATCGGGCAATCCACGAGGCGCGCCGCCAGCTCGAAGATAAAGGAATCCTTGATCCCTGGGCTGGGCTGGATCAAATCCGGTGGATGGCAGCTGACATCAACCTGGGAGTCCGGTCTATCTCTAGGCTTTCGCTTGAGCAACGGCGGGTACTCATTGATCGGCTGATCGCGATGGGCGCCCACGTCAAAAACCCTTTCATTTATGAAAGCGACCTGAGAAAGGAAGCTGGCCACGTTCAGCAGCCAAGGAAAGTCCTAGTTTACCGCCGGGTCACGGAAGGGCAGCTCCGCATGCTGGACAGGATCGCATCGCAAATCCAATGGCGCGAGCGCGACGGCTACCTGCGCTTTTGCTACAAGATCATCAAATGCCCGCGTCCACAAAACTCCCGCCAAGTCACGATCCTCCGCGCCGCCCTCGAATCCTTACTCGTCCAACAGGCCACCGCCTAATTTGGAAACGTCGAGATCAGCGGTCCGAGATCGGGGAAGGGGATGCCTTCGCCGGCATACTCTTTAATATGGGTGAAGAGCAGGCCCATCTGTCTTCCGGAGAAATAGACCGCCTGAATCTCCAATGCACACCAACGTAGTAGGGTTATGTCTGGGTTGACGAGCACAGTGTCGATATTACCAACATCCTCCGACTCCGGCTCGCTTTCTTCTTCGCCTTCTGTTTCTGCTGTTAGCTCGTTGGTCCGCTTCAAGAATCGAACTTCATTAACCCGGATCGGGCTTGGCGTGCCGAGAATCGTTTCGCCAATCTTGCTGTAGATTACTCCGTCTTGTTTGAAGCGATGCGGACATACAACGCGCAAACTTCCCGCCTCTCCTTCGACCGGAACCGCCGAGCTGTCCCCGACAGGACGATACAACCGCAAGGAACAAATACCACCCTTCTTTGGACACGGAACGGTGACGGCACCACCGGAGAGAAACGGGCAGGGAGGTGCATTACGTTTTGTCTGGATATGTGCAAGCTCGGCAAACTGTCGGCGGCGCTCAGGGGTGAGGTGCACAAAGGAATAGCCGTACCACTCGCCAATGCCGAATCGCGGGACTGGTTCTCTTCGCATCAGGGCGGAAAAGTATCAGAAAAGTATGGAAGATATCAAACGGCGGTTGATTCTCAGCTCCCTTCCGGTCTAATACTGGCCCATTGAAAGTCCACTTCTCTCGCGGTAAGCCTTTGAATTCAAAAGTTTTCGCATGCGCGGCCCCCCGGTATTCACATTCTCGGTCAGAGCGCGCGCACGTGGTCCCAGAAATCACCGCCAAACGTGCTGTAGGTCCACCCCTCGTGCTCCAGGGGCCTTCCCCATCTCTTCTCGGGGTCGCCCCTGAGCCCGCGGCCGATGCGATTGAGCCGGTAGCCTTGCCGACTCAATACCGGCGCGACGAGCGTGACCAGACCGTAGGCGTGACCCGAGAGCAACACGGCGCCGCGGCGCAGGCCAAGAGCTTCGGTCAAGTGCTCGCTTCCCTCTACGCGGACCCATTCGTGGCACCGGTTGGCCCAGCTGGGCCAACCGTGGATTAGCGTTCTCATCCACTTCCGGTACAGGATATTCTCTCGCGCCCTTCTCTTGACTTCGGCTGCAGGAAAACTTGCGAGTGCAGCGCGCATGTATCGCATTCGCCGCCAGTCGGCGGGGTAGGCGTAATACGCAATCCCGGCGACGAATCTGGTCCAAGCAAAATAGCTCGACGGCGAAATCGTTCTTCCCAGGAGCCGCAGGCCCGGAATCCTGTGGCAGAGGTAGGAAAGCCGCACCGATGCCAGTTGTTCGTTGAGCGCCATTGGTTTGGGCGATGGCTATTTTGACGTCGTCGGCTGGCTTGCCTTCGTTTTTTTACCGTCGCTGGCGCGAACGTCGTAGCGAATGATTTTTCCTTGAGCGTTTCTCGGCAAGTCTCGCCGAAAGTCGATCCGCCGCGGACACTTGTAAGCGTCCAACCGGCTCAAGCAATAAGCGAGCAGCTCCTGTGCAGTTACCCGACCGTCGGGCACAACGACGGCCCGTACCGCCTCGTCACTCTTTCCAGGGCGATAAGCCGTCACGATCACGTCGCGAACCTTGGGATGCGAGCGCATCACGCTTTCCACCTCCGCGGGGGCCACCCGGTTCGCGCCGACCTTGATGAAGGGGCTCTTTCGCCCCACGATGTAGAGGTTTCCTGAAGTGTCCACGCGCCCAAGGTCGCCGGTATAAACATACCTGCCACGCCGGTCCGGACTGTCTTTGAAGCACGATCTCCAAAAGGCGCTCTTCAGCTTCATAAAATTTAACGCGATCTCTCCGATCTCGCCGGGACGCGCCCTTTTTCCGCGCTCGGTGACGACGGTCATCGGGAAAGGGCCCGAAACCTGCCCCACCGCGCCCGGAACTCCGCGCCGGTCAAAATTGAATCCCGGAAAAAACTGTGTCCCGCCATAGCGCTGTCGTATCGCTATTCCGAACCGCTTGTAGAAGCGGTTGAACACCGACATCGGCAACGGCGCGCCGCCGGAAACGCAGAGCCTGAGCGATGAGAAGTCGGCGGGATAATTTGCCGGAATCGAGGCCAACATCTCAAAGATGACCGGGACACCATAGACGATCGTAACCTTTTCGCTCGCGATCGTCCTTGCCGCCTCAAATCGTTGAAACTTCTCCCGGACGACAACCTTACAGCCGCACACCAAAGGCAAGATCACCGGCGCGTCGATGCTCGCCATGTTGTTGAAAGGGCGCGTGGAAAGTAAAACATCGTCAGCGCCGATCCCCAACGCTTTTGCCCTTAGCTGCCCGTGCCTGAGCAGCACCTCCGCGGTAGTGAACTGCACGGTCGGCTCGCCCGTTGTCCCGGAACTCAAAACGGCCAGAATTTTTTCCCGCCGTATGAGCCGCTTGCGCGCGAGCGGCCGCGTCCCAGCCTCGGGCAGGCAAAATCCCCGCTTTCGATCCCATTCGATGGTGCCGCGCCTTAGCGGGCACGCGCTTTCCATCGCGTTCAAGAAGCCCCGGTCGCCGACCGCGAGCGCAGGACGCAGCTCCAACACCGCTCGCGGAATTTTCCCCGAGGGAAGCACAGGAACGACCGTCGCGCCCAGCGCGCACGCCGCGTAGAAGATCGCGTAAAAATCGGGCGACGGCGGCATGCCGACCACGATTCGATCTTCAGGCGCGAGGTTCCGTTGCCGCAATAAACGCGCCGCGCTCGTCGCCTGATCGAACAATTGAGCGAAGCTGAGCGCTCGCTCCTCGCCCGCAACCGCCGTGCGGTTGGGAAATTCTTCCGCCCTTTTCTGCAGCGCCCGGTAAAGCATGATGCTGCCGCCCTTGAATGCCGCGATGGAATGGAGCGCCCGCTTCAGGTCAGTCGCCGGCTCCTCGCCACGAGTCGGGGAAGACGCCGGCGTCAAGCATCCCGTCTGGCTTGAAGCCTTCTCTTCGGCTAAATGGGAATGACCAACAGGCTCGGGATCTGCAGCGTGTCATAGACAACGACTTTCTCTTTGAATTTCGCCGCGCCGTTCACAAAGACGATCCGGTCCAGATACTTCCCTGCGTTGAACACCTTCGTTTCTTCGTTGTGGCGCGTGGAAAGAACCGCGTAATTCGACTCGACCCGGTAGCTCTCATTTTCTTGTCCGGCGATCCGGACCGAACTCACGAGATGGCGCAGATAAGCGGGCGCGTAGATCGAAGCCTCGCGAATCGCGACCACGCGGTCTCTCATCATCCCCTTGCCATCACAAAACATGGTCGCAAGCGGCAGGCCGCGATCGAAGTTCTCGCGCGCGATAACCTTATAAAGGGCGTCCTCCGTGAAGAAATCCGGCCACTCCTCGTATCTCCCATCGTCCAGGGTAAGAGTATAGGCATGGAGCAGCTGCTCGGCCGCAAAAGTTAAGTCCTTAAGATCCACGCGATACCTGCTGTATCGACCCGGTCAAATGGCGCTTGCAGGCCTGAGCGACGACTCTACGCCCGCAGCCGCCGGGCCCTATTCGAAGCCCATAATCTCCCGGTAATACCTGTAAAAACCGCGCAAGGCGGCTTCCGTAACCATGTAGTCGGTGTCGTGAACCTCTCGGCCGCCCATCTCCAATAGCGCGCATTGCTGCGCTTTTGCTTCCGCGCCTCGCTGGCAGATTTCCACTGCCTCCGCGTAGTCGATAGTGACCAGCCCCGCGGGCCCCATCAGGCTCGACTGCTTCAGCCTGAAGTCCAACATTTGGGCATCGTCGTCTCGATAGCCGAAAAAGTCCCAAACCAGCTCTACCTCTTTTGGACCGAGCGGCACGATCTGTCTTAGCGCCAGCGTGTTCGTTTGCTGCTGGATGATCAGGTTCGGAAAGACCGTCTGCATCACCACCGTATGCTCGTCCTTGAATTCCTTCCTGCCCGTGATGATCGATGGATCGTGCAGAACGTAATCGGATTTAAAAGCGCCGATCTCCTGCGTCACCTCGGACGGCCTCGGTTCGCCCCGGCGGGAAACGAGCACCGAATGCCTGCCAGTGTCGTCGATCTCCACTTTCGATTTTTGATCGGCTCGATAGAGCCCGAAGGTCACAAGGAACACATGCAGCAAGGTCGCGTGATAATCCTTGATGTTCTCGAAGACGAGCTTCCAATTGCAGGTCATCTTCTGCCGGGTTCGGCCTAGAAACTGTAACTCGCGCCCGTCGAAGACGCGCTCGAAATAGTAAAACATCTTGGCGCCCAGATAGTCCCGGAACGGGATCATTCGCTGATCGAAAGACGCAAAGATGACCCCGTTGCAGGCCTCCGCCTTGAGCTTGAGCATCGAATGGTCTTCGAGCTTGAAATCCTCGGGCATGCCGCTCACGCGGCGGCCGCTCTCGACGACGCCGCTTCGAAACGGAACGCCGACCAAATTCCCCTTCAGGTCGTAACACCACTGATGGTAGATGCAGGTAAACTGACGGGCGTGACCGTAGGGCTCGCGGCAAACCGTTGTGCCCCGGTGCGCGCACTTGTTGACGAGGACGTTAATGGCGCCGCCGTGATCGCGACAGACGATGACCGGCGTGTCGCCGACGAAAGTCGTTTTAAAGTCCCCGCCGTTCGGCAGCTCGGCCTCTAAGCCGACGTAGTTCCAGGTGGGACCGCGAAAGATCTTTGCCTGCTCTTGCTCGTAGACAAACGGATCCCAGTAGACCCAATAAGGAATCCGGCAATGGCCCTCTTTGGGCCAGGCATAGCTTGACAGCGGAAGGCGGTGAGCAGGCACGCGATGGTGCGTTTATAATCAAAACGGGCCGCTGTCAAGCTCAGCGGCCTCGAAAGCAAACAAAAAGTTCCCCGGAAAACCGTCGGGCGCCAAGACAAGCGGCCCGCGCGGCGCGGCTTCCGGAGCGTCTTCACGAACGAGCGAGTTCCTCGAAGCTAGGCTCGGGCATGCCGGGCTTCCAGGTGGGGTCGCGAAGCTCGAGCCTGTTCCCGCTCGGATCCAGGAAGTAGAGCTCTCTTCCGGTGAAGTATCCCTTTGCGCGATACACCAGCTCGACGACCGGGACGTTTTTCTCGCGAAAGATCTTGCACGCGCGCACGAACGTCTCCGGCTTGACCGTGAACGAATGGTGCACGCGCTGCTCGACCGAACTCTGATCTTGCGGCTTCTCCCGCTCGCAAAGAAGGATATTGTGGTCGCCCACATTGAAGCACGACATCACGTTGTTTCCGAGCCGGCCGACGTGCTTTAGGCCGAGAAGATCGCCGTAAAACTTTTCCGCTTCCGCGATGTTGTTGACCGGGATCGACCAGTGCGTGACGCCTTCAATTTCAAGCAGTGCCATGCATTCCTCCTCCTTGGATCTTTTAAATTCTTAGCCGGATCAGTCGGCGATCGTAGCCTCCTGCCGGCGGGGCGATTCTCCCTCGGCTCGCTTGCCTCTGTCAACGCCTTCGCGAACCGACAAGGTCGACCCTTTACCCGCTTGCGCAAGCTCTCTCTTTTCATGTCTTTCACGCCGTGGTAGGCAACGTTCATCTCTTTGCGGAGGCGCTCCATGGGCCGCATCACCGGAAGTCATCTTATTCTGAGAACGCTCAAGCTTCACGGCATCGCGAACGTTTTTGGTTTGGCCGGGGATCACATTTTGCCCCTGCTCGACATAATGGCGGAGCAGGGGCTTCGCTTTATCGACACGCGCCACGAGCAGGCGGCGGTCCATATGGCCGACGCTTGGGGTCGAATCACGGAGCAGCCTGGAGTCTGCATGTACACGACGCCCGGGTTCGCCAACGCCATTCCCGGCCTCGCAAACGCGCTGCATACGGAGAGCCCGGTGCTATCGATCGCCGGCTCGGCCGACTCCTTCGATCTGGGGCGGTGCGCGCAGCAGGAGATCGACCAGGTGCGCATGGCGGAGCCCGTGACCAAAGGCTCTTTTCTTGTAACCGACGCGCGGCGGATCCCCGAATACATCGCGCGCGCGCTCAGGCTCGCCTTCAGCGGCCGTCGCGGCCCGGTCCATCTGACGATACCGATCGACGTTCAGGAAAAGAGCGTCGAGGAAGACGCGGTCGCCTTTTACGAGCCCGAGCGGCGCCGGCTTACCGAATCGATTCTCGCCGATCCCGACCTCGTTCGCCAGGCGGTCGCCCTTCTGCGCGAAGCGAAAAAACCTCTCGTCGTCGCGGGCAGCGCCGCGGGGTACACGCTCTGTGGCGCGGCGCTCGAGCGCTTCGTTGAAACGGCCCGCCTGCCGGTGCTCACCGAAGAGCAGGCGCGCGGCCTGATCCCGGACGATCACCCGTACGCGTTCGGTTTTTTCGAGCGGGGTCTCAACCGCGTGGCGGCCAAGATTCGCGAAGCGGACGTGGTGGTTTTGTTGGGGCGCAAGCAGGACTTCACGATAGGCTTTTGCCGGCCGCCGCACGTCGCCCGGACCGCCAAGATCATCCAGATCGATCCTTCGGCTCTGGAGATCGGCCGCAACCGCAGCGTCGCCGTAGGGATCGTCGGCGACGTCACCAGGGTCCTCGAGCAGCTCGCGAGCGAAGCGAGCCGGCACGCCTGGCAGGAGTTGCCGTGGCTGGAGGAGCTGCGCGAGCTTCGTACCGCTCAGCGGGCGGCGCTGGAAGGCCTCGCGCGCGACGAGACACCGATGCACGCGATGCGCGTCCACAAGACGCTCGGCGCGCTGCTGCGTCCGGACGATTGTCTGGTGTTCGACGGCGGAGATTTCTGCCACTTCGGCAGGTCCTATCTACCGGCGCGAAAGCCCAAGCGCTGGCTTTACGTCTCCAGCCTGGGAATGTTGGGATCGGCGCTGCCGACGGCCTTGGCGGCAAAGTTGGCGTACCCCGACAGCCGCGTGTTCATGTTGACCGGCGACGGCGCGTTTGGCTTCAACGCGATGGAGTTCGATACCGCGGCGCGCCACGGGCTCAATATCGTCGCCATCCTGGGAAACGACTCCGCTTGGGGCATTGACCGTCAGATCCAGCTTGGACTCTACGGACGTTCGTTCGCGACCGAGCTGCGCCAAAGCCGCTACGAGCAGGTTGTCCAGGGCCTTGGGGGCTACGGCGAGTTTGTCGAGAGCGCCGCTGAGCTCGAGCTTGCGCTCAAGCGCGCCCTGGCATCCGGCCGCCCGGCGCTCCTAAACGTCGTCGTCAAGCGCGCGATCAGCCCGAGAGCCGAGGCCGCAATCGCCCGCCGCAAAGCGGCAAGCCCATCGTGAGGCGGCGGCCAGGCTGCGGCGCAAAATTTTCACAGCCAAGAGCGCGTATCCCAAAGCCTACCGCGCGACGTAAGGGCAGGGAGATTTGCCCGCCAAAAAAGTTGCGTCAGGCGGGCACATTCAGCGGCCACCTCCCGCGTGCTATATTTTTTCCGTGAAGAGCGTCGTCATCGCCGGCTACGCGCGTTCGCCGTTCACGCGCGCCAAGAAAGGCAAGCTTGCCAAAGTCCGGCCCGACGAGATCGCCGCCCAGGTCGTTCGCGGCCTTGTGCGCGGGAGTGGAGTAAAGGCTCAAGATATCGAAGACGTGATCCTGGGCTGCGCCTTTCCGGAAGCAGAGCAAGGCCTCAATCTCGGCCGCATCGTCGGTTTTCTCGCCGGGCTGCCGCTCGCGGCAGGCGGCGTCACGGTCAATCGCTTCTGCGGTTCTTCCATGCAAGCCGTTCACATGGCCGCCGGCGCCGTCCAGATGGACGCCGGTGACGTTTTTGTCTGCGGCGGCGTTGAGTCCATGAGCCGCGTGCCGATGCCGGGTTTCAATTTCCTGCCGCATCCGGGGCTGTGCCAATCGTTTCCCCAAGCCTATATTTCCATGGGCCAGACGGCGGAAAACCTGGCGCGTCGCTACGACATTCCGCGCGCCGATCAGGAAAGGTTCGCGCTTGCCAGCCACCAAAAAGCGGCGGCGGCCAGAGCTTCGGGGAGCGGTCTTTCAGAGATCGTTCCGATCGAGCACGACGGAGAAAAGATCGCAGACGACGACTGCCTCCGGCCGGAGACGAATCTCGAAGCGCTCGCCAAGCTGGAACCGGTCTTCGACCGAGCCGGCGTGGTTACGGCGGGAACTGCCGCGCCGCTCGCCGACGGCGCCGCGGCGGTCCTGGTCTGCAGCGAAGATTACGCGCGCAAAAACGATCTCGAGATGCTCGCGCGCATAAAAGGCGTGGCCGTGTCGGGTTGCGATCCGGCGGTGATGGGAATCGGCCCGGTAAGCGCGAGCCAAAAAGCGCTCGCGCGCGCGGGGCTGGTTCTCGATCAGATCGACATCGTCGAGCTTAACGAAGCTTTTGCCGTTCAGGTGCTCGCCTGCGTGCGCGAGCTTCAAATCCCGCCCGAGAAACTCAATCTTGAAGGCGGCGCGCTCGCCTTGGGGCACCCTCTCGGGGCCTCCGGCGCGCGCATAACGGGCAAGGCCGCAGCGCTTCTAAAGAAACACGGCGCCAGGTACGCCCTGGCGGCGATGTGCATCGGCGGCGGCCAGGGTATCGCCACAGTCCTCGAGGCCGTTTAAATGAGAGAGATGACCGCGACGGCGGTGGTCGGAGCAGGCGTCATGGGCTCCGCCATCGCAGCCCACCTGGCCAATGCCGGTTTTCCGGTCGTGCTTCTCGATATCGTTCCGGCCGGCGCAACCGACCGAAACATCCTCGCAAGACGGGCCATCGAGCGGCTTCTAAAAAGCGATCCGCCCGCTTTCATGCACCGCAAGGCGGCAAGCTTGATTCGGCCCGGAAACATCGCCGACAACATCGGCTCGTTGAGAGAAAGCGACTGGATCGTCGAGGCCGTGGTTGAAGATTCGGCGATCAAACGGGCTCTTTACCGCAAGATCGAAGCGGTCCGCAAAGACGATTCCGTGGTCACCTCGAACACCTCCACCTTGCGGCTGGCCGAGTTGACCGAAGGACTGCCGGAGCGCTTCTGTCGCGATTTTCTCGTCGCTCACTTTTTTAACCCGCCCCGCTACGTGCGCGTGGTCGAGCTTGTTCCGGGCCCCGCCACGCGGGGCGAGGCGCTCGCCACGATCCGCGAGGTCGCCGACCGCAGGCTCGGCAAATGCCCGCTGTTGTGTCGCGACACGCCGGGTTTTATCGCCAACCGGATCGGCGCCTTCTGGCTCAAGTCGGCGCTGGCGCGCGCGCTGGAGCAGGGCATCGGCGTCGAAGAGGCCGACGCGGTCATGAGCGCTTGCCTGGGGATTCCGAGAACCGGAGTTTTCGGCCTCATGGACTTGATCGGCCTCGATCTCGTCTTGAAGGTCGACGAAAACCTCGCGCGCTCCCTCCCGCCGGAAGACCCGTACCGCCAAATCCGTGGCGGGCTAACGCTTGTGCGCGAGATGGTCGCGCGGGGCCTCACCGGCCGCAAAGGCAAAGGCGGCTTTTATCGGCTTCGCGCCGATGCCGGCGCCACCGTCAAAGAAGCGCTGGAGCTCGGCACGGGGAGCTACCGTCCGGCGGCGGGAGCGGCCTCGGAAGACGCTCTCCGGTCAAGCTCCGTTGCGCGGAACTGGCTCGGCGCGGAGCCGGACAGATTGGGCCGCTATGCGCGGGCGGTTCTTCTGCCGCTTTTTTTCTATACGGCAAAAATCGCTCCCGAGATCGCAAGCGATGTCTGGACGATCGACCGCGCGCTCGAGCTGGGCTACGGCTGGAGGCGCGGCCCGTTTGCGCTCATGGACGAATGCGGCGTGGGCGCTGTGGCGGAGCTTCTTGGCCGCGAGCAAAAGGAAGTGCCGCCGCTGATGGAGCGGGCGCTTTCGGCCGGAGGCTTTTACCGCGCCACCGTGGATCGCAGGCAGTATTTGGATGTGCGAGGAAACTACATCGATCTCAAGCGCGAACCGGGAATCTACCTCCTTTCAGACCTAAAGCTTCGCAGCCGGCGCGTAGCCGGCAACGCGGCCGCAAGCCTCTGGGACATCGCCGACGGCGTTGCGTGCCTCGAAATCCACACCAAGATGAACACGATCGACGCCGACGTTCTTCTTATGATCAGAAAAGCTCTGGAGGCCGTGCGGTCCAGCTTTCGCGCGCTCGTCATTTACAACGAGGGAGAGCATTTTTCCGCCGGCGTTAACTTGAGCCTGGTGCTTTTTGCCACCCATGTGGCGGCTTGGGCAAAGATCGAAGAGCTCCTCGCTATGGGGCAACAAGCCTATCAGGCGCTCAAGTACTCGCCCTTTCCGGTTGTCGCCGCCTCCTTCGGGTACGCCCTCGGGGGCGGCTGTGAGCTTATGCTTCACGCAGACGCGGTTCAGGCGCATGCCGAAAGCTACATCGGACTGGTAGAGACTTCGGTAGGTCTTGTCCCCGGTTGGGGCGGCTGCAAAGAGATGCTCGCGCGCCTGAGCACGGCGCCCGATTTGCCGCGCGGCCCGATGGCCGGCGTGGCCGCCGCTTTCGAGACGATCGGCATGGCTAAAACCGCAAGCTCCGCCTTTGAGGCGAAGGAGCTGGGGTTTCTGCGGCCGAGCGACCGCATTACGTTTAATCGGGAGCGGCTTCTTGCCGACGCCAAAAGCAGGGCGCTTGAGCTCGCCGAGAACTACCGCCCGCCCGAACCGGCAAAGCTCATCGTGCCCGGCCCCTCGGGCAAGGCGGCGCTCCTGATCATGGCGAGGGAACTCCGCGCCGCGGGAAAGCTATCCGCGCACGACGAGCTCGTCGCGACGCTTCTCGCCGAGGTGTTGAGCGGCGGCCCCGACGCAGACCCGAGCGCGCCGGTGAGCGAGGAGGACATTCTTCGCCTCGAGCGCGAAGCGGTTCTGCGCCTTTTGAAGACGGAGCAAACCGCCGCGCGCATGGAGCATATGCTGAAGACCGGCCGGCCTTTGAGGAACTGAGCGATGATTGTCTACAAGGCGCCGCTTAAAGATTTGCGCTTTGTCCTTTATGAGATTCTCGACTTCGAGGGTACCGTCGGGTCTCTTCCCGGCTACCAGGAGGCCGGGCGCGAGGTTGTCGAGTCCATCGTGGAGGAAGCCGGCCGTTTCTGCGAAAAAGAGCTCCTCGTTCTAAACCGGCGCGGCGATCTTGAAGGCTGCGTGCTCGCAGACGGCGAGGTCCGCACGCCGCGCGGCTTCAAAGAGGCATATCAGAAGTTTGTCGCGGCCGGCTGGCCTGGGCTTGCGTGCGCGCGCGAGGATGGCGGCCAGGGCCTGCCGCTTCTTTTGCAGTTCATCTTGCACGAGTTCATCGCTTCAACGAACTTGAGTTTCGGCATCTACGCGGGCTTGACGGCGATCGCCTATCAGCTCGTTCGATGCCACGGCAGCGAAGAACAGAAGCGGTTGATCCTGCCGAAACTTGCCGCCGGCGTCTGGTCCGGGACCATGTGCCTCACCGAGGCGCACTGTGGCAGCGATCTCGGGCTGATCCGCACCCGGGCCGAACCCGGCCCGGAAGGCACTTATCGCGTAACCGGCACCAAGGTTTTCATTTCCGGAGGCGAGCAGGATCTCACCGAGAATATTGTGCACATGGTTTTGGCGCGCCTGCCTCAAGCGCCCGCGGGCACAAGCGGTCTAAGCCTCTTTATCGTGCCCAAGCTCCTGTTCGACGAAAGCGGCAAGTGCGGCGCGCGCAATCGGATTAGCTGCAGTTCGATCGAACAGAAGATGGGGATCCGCGCCTCGTCCACCTGCGTGTTAAATTTTGACGGCGCTGTCGGCTATCTCGTGGGCGAGCCGCACAGGGGCATGAGGATCATGTTTACGATGATGAACGCCGCGCGGCTTGCGGTCGGCGTCCAGGGGTTGGGGCTTGCGGAGACGGCCTATCAGTCGGCGGCGGCCTACGCCAAGGAGAGGCTTCAGGGGCGTTCGCTTTCCGGCCCCAAGCACCAGGACAAGCCGGCCGATCCGATCATCGTCCACCCGGACGTGCGCAAAACCTTGCTCACCATGAGAGCCTATACCGAAGGAGCGCGCGCGCTGGTTCTTTGGATCGCCGCGGCGCTCGAGCGCGCCGCGCGCCATCCCGCCGCAGCCGAGCGGCGCGCCGCAGAAGAGCTGGTCAGCCTGATGACGCCGATCATCAAGGCGTTTGTTGCCGATATCGGCTTCGAGGCGACAAACCGCGGGCTGCAGGTCTTCGGCGGCGCCGGCTACATTTGCGCGACCGGGATGGAACAGCTGGTGCGCGATGCGCGCATCGCGCAAATTTATGAAGGCACCAACGGCATCCAGGCTCTCGATCTGGCCGGCCGCAAGCTCTTCCATGAAAACGGGCGCCTGCTACGGCGGTTCTTTTACCCGGCATTGGCGTTTGTGGAAGAAAACAGCGAAGCGTCCGGGCTTGAATCGTTTGTGCTGCCGCTGCGAAGATCTTTACTGCGACTTCAGGAGGCGACGCTGTGGCTGGCCGAGCGCGGGCTTAAGGACCCCGACGAGGCCGGCGCCGCGGCGACCGAGTACCTGCGCCTGTTCGGCCTTGCGGCGCTCGGCTACCTGTGGGCGCAGAGCGCAAAAGTCGCGCTGGCAAAGAGCGCCGCCGATCGAGACGGTTTTTATCGCGCCAAGCTTGCGACCGCGCGTTTCTTTTTTAGCCGCCTCCTGCCTGAGACGGAAGCCCTCTTGGCGGCGCTTCAATCCGGCGCCGGCCCGATCACAGACTTTCGCGAGGAGTGGTTTTAACTCTCGGACGCTCTCGGGGCGGTTGCACGGAACGCAAGCCGCCATCCCCGGAGCGGGCCGACGCAACCGCGAACGTATTCGCCGACGCTCTTCCAGAACCTCGCGCGTCGCTTTTTGCGAAACTCTTGAATTAGAATTTTTTTCCGCGACTGCCGCTCAAGCAGCTCCGGCGGAAATTGGGCCAAGAACTCGATCTCGTCCGGCACCTCAAACGGCGCGAGCTTGTCCTTGAGAAAAGCCCGCAGCTCGGCAGCCGTCAGCTTAAACCCCGGGCGAAGCCTCACGTAGGCTTTGACGCGCTCTCCGCGATGGCGATCGGCCCGCCCGCACACCATCGTCTGAGCGACGGCGGGATGAAGCCCGATGGCCTCCTCGACAACGCGCGGGTAGATGTTAAAGCCGCCCGAAATGATCACATCCTTGATGCGATCGAGAAGAAACAGGTAGCCGTCATCGTCAATGTAGCCGAAATCTCCGGTCCGCAGCCGGCCCTCCTGGATCACGGCTTGGGTCTCCGCGGGCTGCTTCCAATATCCGGCCATCACCTGCGGCCCCTGCACACAGATCTCGCCCGCCTGACCGGGCGGCAAAATGCGCCTGGGATTTGTAAGCGACACAATCTCGATGACCGTACCCGGAAGCGGCAGGCCGACGGAGCCTCGTTTGTAGGGAGCGCCGAAAGGGACGAGCGTGCAAACCGGGCTTGCTTCCGTAAGGCCGTAACCCTCGATGATCGTCGATCCCGCGACGTTTTCAAACGCCGCCTTGACCTCCGGTGAAAGCGGACCGCCACCCGACACGCAGATCCTCAGGCTTGACAGATCATACTGGCGCGCATCGCTGCGCGCGCTCAAAGCCGAATAAACGGTCGGAACGCCGAACAAAAGCGTGCATCGGTGGCGCTGAACAGCCTGCAGCGCTGCGGTGACTTTAAACCGCGGCGCCAAGACGAGCTCGGCGCCGACGGAGAAAGCGAAGTTCATCACGCTCATCCCAAAGGCGTGGAACAGAGGCACCAGCACCAGGCATGTTTCTCCTCCGGGCTTTACCCAGCGCGCGAAGGTTTTGATCTGAAGCGCGTTGGCGTAGAGATTCGCATGCGTGAGCATCGCGCCTTTGGAGACTCCGGTCACGCCGCCCGTGTATTGCAGAACCGCAACGTCGCTTTCAGGAACGATATCTTCCGGCTCAAACTCGCCCGAGTTTTTGCACAGGCTACGGAGCATCACGTGGCGGTCGTCCTTCGGGATTTGCGCGACTTCCCTCCGGCGAAACCACAAGGACAGGCAGTTGTAGGGAAACCTCAAGGCGGCGTGGGCGCGACAAACAACGACTCTTTTTAGCGGCGCGCGGTCAAGCTGGGAGGCAATTTTTGCGTACAGGCTCTTTAGGTCGAGCGTGATCATGATCGAGGTTCCCGAATCCTCGATCTGGCGCGCGATCTCACGCTCGGAGTAAAGCGGGTTAAAGTTAACGACGGTGCCTCCCGCTTTAAGAACCGCGTAGTAGCAGATCACGAAGTAGGGCGTGTTGGGCAGAAGCAAACCGACGCGGACGCCGCGGCCAACCCCGAGCTTGCGCAGGCCGTGAGCGAGCTTGCCGACGAGCTTCCCGATAGCTCTGTAGCTGTAGCGCTTGCCCGCAAAACTCAGGCAGGCCTTGTCGGGATACGCCGAGACCGCCTCGTCAAGAAGCGCGTAGACGGGCCTCGGCCTGAGCTTAAAATCCCAGCTGACGCCCGGCGGGTAAGCCGCCTCCCAAGGGTAGGGCCGGGACGCTCGATGAGCTGATCTGCGAAAGCCGAGCGCGCGAAGTTGCCGGTTGGTATTTTTGAGGGCGGTGAGCACTCGTTCAGTTTTCATCCGACTCCTCACAATATAATAGTAGCACGCTTAGCGGCCTGGCTCATGAGCGCGTTAAACCGCCGAGCGCGCGCAAGCCTCGACCGACGACAAGACAATTTCTGACCTGGCGGAAAATTCCACGCGCAAACTTTGCCGCTTTCACCTCGAGCGCGCGCCCTTTTACGCAAAAAAAAAATCTGTCACAATGAGGACCAAGCCATGGGCGCACGAGCTCAAACGCGAGCCGATCGTTCCGTACGCGGTGCGCCCGCACCGGCGTTTATCCCGACCGGCTTAGCTCGTCGGCGACCGCAGCTCGGGTTCTGGAGCCACGCCAATGTATTGGCCGATTCACTTCCCGCGGTTTGCGCTTCCCTCTACGTCGGTCTCCTCGAGTCGTGGGTATTTAAGCCGCCGCCCCTTGCGCTGGGCTTTGTTCGGCTTGCTCGCCGCGGGGGCTTTGGCCTACGAGCTGCAAACGTCGGCGGTTCAGGGCCGGTTGCTGGCCTATTACGCTTCGCGTCTGTCCTATGAGATTGTCCCGGGAGCGAGCCCGCGCATTGTGTTTCCGGAAACCGGCCCCGCGGATGAGATCCGCGGCTACAAGGCGCTCCCGCTCTTATCGCGACGAGCGGTGGAAATGGGATACCGCATCGCGCGCCAGGCGAAGCAGTCGGCGGCGCTTGCGCGGCTGATTCGCTGGGGGATTTCCCCGCCTTATCGCGAGCCGGCGGCGGTTGGCTTAACGGTGCGCGACAGGCGCGGCAGCGTCCTCTACCAGGCGGCGCATCCCGAGCGCTACTTTAGAGACTTTAACGAAATCCCTCCGCTTCTCGTGCAAACGCTCCTGTTTATCGAAAACCGCGAGCTCAACCCTCAGGCGCAAGGCAATCCCGCCATCGAATGGGACCGCCTGCTCAAGGCCTCCGCCGTGTACGCGCTGCACAAGCTGGGTTTTTCGGTTCCGCTCGAGGGCGGCAGCACGCTTGCGGTTCAGCTGGAAAAATTCCGCCATTCCGCCAACGGGCGCACCAACTCCGCGGCCGACAAAGCGCGGCAGATTTTGGCCGCCAGCCTCAAAGCCTATCGGGAAGGCGGCGCGGCGATCGCGTCGTGGAAACGGTCGATCGTCGTCGACTACTTTAACGCGATGCCGCTGGCGGCGCCGTCCGGTTACGGCGAAGTGTACGGCCTGGGGGAAGGGCTTCACGCGTGGTTCGGCATGAGCCTAAAGGACGTGACTGCGGCCCTGAACTCTCCCGAGGTCACGCCCGCCAAGGTCGCGGCTTACAAACATGCGCTCGCGCTGATCGCGTCCGTGCGCGCGCCGACAAGGTATCTGCTTCACGATCGCGCCGCGCTGGAAGACCGGACCCAGCGGTTTGCGCGCGCGCTGGCCCGCGCCGGAGTGCTGGACGCCAGGCTCGCCCGCGCCCTGGAACGTGCGCCGCTTCGATTCGTTTCGTCCGCCGGGCAGATCCCTGCCGCGTCATTCGCGGAACGCAAAGCGATCAATGCCGTCCGCACCGATTTGCTGGGTCTTCTGGCCGTGCCTGGATTGCACGATCTGGATCGACTTCACCTGCAGGTCGAGACGACCATTGACGGCAGGCTGCAGCGCGAGATCTCAGCGTTTCTCCAAAAACTGCACAGCGCTGAATTTGTTGAAGCGCTTGGCCTTAACCGGAGCGAGCGCCTGCTCGGTGGTGCCGATCCGACCAAGGTCAACTACAGCTTCCTTCTCTACGAGCGCACGGCAGCGGGAAATGCGCTCCGCGTCCACGCCGACAGCCTGGATCAACCGTTCGACATCAACCGCGGCGTCAAGTTGGAGCTCGGCAGCACGGCAAAGCTGCGAACGCTTGCCCACTACCTTGAGTTGATGGCGCTCCTCTACCGCGAGCTCGCGCCGCTCGACCTGCCCGCGCTCCAGCGTTACGCCGGTTCGGCAGAAGACCCCCTGAGCCAGTGGGCCGCGGAGACCTTGATGCGGGAAAGAGGCGCCGACCTCGACACGTTCCTGCAACTCGCGCTCGAGCGGCGCTATTCGGCGAGCCCCTACGAGGCCTTTTTTACCGGCGGCGGTATTCACACGTTCCAGAACTTTTCCGCCGACGAGAACGGCCGTATCCTGACCGTGCGCGAAGCGCTGCAGCGGTCGACCAATCTGGTGTTTATCCGGCTCATGCGCGATCTCGTGCGCTTTCACCAGGCGCGCCTGCCGTACGACGCCGCCCGGCTGCTGGCGGATCTCGATCATCCGCTGCGTCGCTCCATGCTGGAAGGGATCGCCGAGGAAGAGTCGCGGGCCGTGCTGCGGCGCGCGCATAAAAAGTACCGGGGTCTCGCGCCGGCCGAGCTCGTCGCGCGCTTTCTGGAAAAGCGGGCCACCTCGCCAAGACATCTCGCGATGCTATTTTTCGCCTGGAACTCCGAACGGGAGAAAGGCGACCTCGCCGCCTGGCTGGAGCGGTTTTTGGGAAAGCCGCTGCCGCAGACGGAGATCGACCGATTGTGGCGCGCTTACAGTAACCCGCGGCTCGACATCGCCGATTACGGCTATCTCCTGTCGCGTGATTCGCTGGAGGTATGGGGCGCGGGGCAACTGTTTCATGAGCCAAATCTGTCCTGGGAGGATCTCTTTGCGCGCAGCGCCGACGCGCGCCGCATCTCCTCGGCCTGGCTCTTCAAGACGAGAAACCGGCGCGCCCAAGAGGTGCGCCTGCGCACCAGGATTGAGCGGGACGCCTTCGCGCGCATGACGCCCTACTGGCGGCGGTTGGGGTTTCCGTTTGATAGGCTTGTGCCTTCGTATGCCACCGCGATTGGGAACTCCTCGGATCAGCCGGCGGCGCTGGCCGATCTTATGGGAATTATTTTGAACGACGGCGCGCGCCGGCCCGCCCTCGTCGTTCACGCGCTCCGGTTCGCGGAAGGAACTCCCTATGAGACCGTTCTGGAGGCGGCACCCAAGCCGCAAGAGCGCATTCTCGACGCGGCGGTTGCGCGCGCTCTGAGAGCCGCTCTGGCCGATGTTGTGGAGCAGGGAACGGCGCGGAGCCTGAAAGGCGCGTTTCGCATGCCGGTCGGCGGAAAGACCGGCTCCGGCGATAACCGTTTTGAGACCTTTAACCGTTTCGGCAACGTGCGCACGTCGCGTGTCGTGAGCCGCACAGCCACCTTTGTCTTTTACATTGGCGATCGTTACTTCGGCGTGATCTCGGCGTTTGTCGACGGCCCGCAGGCCGGCCGGTATCGGTTCACCAGCGCGCTGCCAGTTTCTCTGCTGCGATTTCTGGCGCCCGTGATCAGCGAGCAAGCAGCGCCGGACAGCAAGCAGCCGGCGCTGGCGGGAGAAGCATATGCGCAAGCTCGATAGAGATATCGTTATTCTCTCAGCGGCGCGCACCCCGATTGGCAAATTCGGCGGCGCTTTTAAAGACCTCACGGCCACCGAACTCGGCGTGATTGCCGCGCGCGCCGCCCTGGAGCGAGCCCATGCAGCGCCGGCGACGATCGATCACGTTATTTTCGGTAACGTGCTGCAAACGAGCGCCGATGCGGCTTACCTGGCTCGCCACGTCGCGCTCAAAGCCGGCCTTCCCGAGTCGGTTCCGGCCGTGACGGTCAACCGCCTGTGCGGCTCAGGTTTCGAAGCGATCATCGCCGGCGCGCAGTTGCTGCTTCTCGATGAAGCGCGGCTCGTCTTGGTGGGCGGCACGGAAAATATGTCTCAGGCGCCGCATGTCATCCGCGGCGCGCGCTTCGGCATCCCGCTGGGTCAGGGGCGACTGGAGGACTCTCTCTGGGCGGCGCTGACCGATACTTACTGTAACCTCAGCATGGCGGAGACCGCGGAAAATCTCGCCCAGAAATACGGCATCACGCGCGAGCAGGCCGATGATTTTGCGTACCAGAGCCAGATGCGAGCCAAGGCGGCGCAGGAGTCGGGCCGCTTTAACGAAGAGATCGTTCCGGTAGCCGGGGTACTCGAGCGCGACGAGCACCCGCGGCCAGGCACCACGCGCGCGGCGCTGGCGGCGCTGAGCCCGGTGTTTCGCAAGGACGGCGTGATCACCGCGGGAAATGCGAGCGGCATTACCGACGGCGCGGCTGCGCTGGTTTTGAGCACCGCGGAAACCGCGGCCGCGCAGGGACTCAAGCCCATCGCGCGCATCGTGTCATGGGGCGTCGCCGGCTGCGATCCCGCGCTCATGGGCATCGGTCCCGTGCCGGCAACCAGGATCGCCCTGGAACGCGCCGAACTGTCGCTCAACCAGATCGATCTGATCGAGGTCAACGAGGCGTTTGCCTGCCAGTACCTGGCTGTCGAAAAAGAGCTCCGGCTTGATCGCGACAAAGTCAATGTCAACGGAGGCGCGATCGCGCTCGGCCATCCGCTGGGCGCAACCGGCGCGCGCATCACCACGACCTTGCTTTACGAGCTGGGCCGGCGCCGCCTGCGCTACGGTTTGGGCAGCGCCTGCATTGGCGGAGGACAAGGCATTGCGCTCTTGATCGAGAACATCCCCGCCTAGCCGCCGCCCGAGAGGCAAGCTCGAGAAGACAACGATCGCCTAATAACCCGGCGGTTCCTGTTCAGGATCGCGCGGGCTGGATCGCTTCAGGCCTTTTGGGCGAAGATGTAGCTCAAAGAGTTGGCGAAGCGCGGCGCGAAGTTCACCGCTCTCTGTGCGGCCGCGCGCGCGGAAATGAAAGCTGACCTCCCAGGCTCTCCTCGCTCGCATCTTGCTTGACAGCGGAGCAGAGCAACCTTAGCTTTTTGCCGAAAAAAATAGACGCGAGGAGGATTCCACGATGGATCTGGTGCCTTGGGAACCGTTTGACGGACTCAGCAGAATCCAATCTCGTATCAACGAGCTTTTCGATCAGACCTTCGGACGGTTGCGCACGCTTTCGGCTCCTGGCGTCGGCGCATGGTACCCTCCTGTCGATATCCTGGAAAGCGGGGATGCTTATCTCATTCGCGTGGAGCTACCGGGAATGAACAAGGAGGACATCCATGTCGAATTCAGGGAGGGAGCGATCGTCGTCAGCGGCGAGAGAAAATTTGCCGAGCCAGCGCCAGGCGTTGAATATCGCCGGGCCGAGCGCTTGGCCGGCAAATTTATGCGCCGCTTCTATCTGCCGCGGGCGATCAAACAGGAAGAAGTGAAGGCGACTTACAGGGACGGCGTGCTGGAAATCCACGCGCCCAAAACCGATCAAGCCAGGGCCAGACAGATCGCGATCAGCGAAAGCTGAGGGAGAAGCCGTCCGCTTTCTCCGGGGAGCGAGCGCTCCCCGGATGCCTGAGGAGGTGGTGGAGATGGCGCGGGTGACAATCGAGGATTGCCTAAAGAAAATACCCAATCACTTCGAGCTTGTGCTGCTCGCTTCCAAGAGAGCGAAGCAGCTCATGGCAGGGGCGAAGCCGCTCGTCCAGAGTGACAATCGCGAGATCGTAACCGCTCTTCGGGAGATTGCGGCCGGAAAGGTACGCCGGGCTTCGCGGGATTCTTAAGGTCGGAAAAGATTTTTCACAAGAAGTTTGCGGTAACCGGGCGGGGTTCTCCCGTGGGGCGCGAAGGCATCTGCAAGCCTTCGTCCTTCCCCACGGATAACCGTTTCGCGGCAAACTCGCTTTTACTTCTTCTCTGTCGCCGCGCTCTCGCTTTTCTCTGCCGGCTTGCTTTCGCTGGCGCTTGCCGTAGCCGCCTCTCCGCTCGGCGAGGTCGAGGCTACGGTGGTGCTTTCGGCAAGGGACTGAGCCGTCGGCGCAGACGCAGCGGGCGGAGCCGCCTCCTCCTTCTTGCTACATCCGGCGCTCAGGACAAGGGCGAGGATGAAAGCTGCCACAAGCGGAAGTTTTCTTTCCATGATTCCACCTCCTTTCTTGGAAAGAACGTCCCCCTCGGAAGGCACGTGACCTCCCGCACCCTTGCGTCGTTTGTGTGGGTGGGAAAAGACGGTTAAAAAAAATAATTCCCGCCCGCAAAAAGTCAAGGTAGCCGGTGGAGACTTGACTGTACCGGCGGCGATGCTTACCAGACTAACGCCTGCAAAAAACCCGTGGTCCAAAATCAGAGGAAAAATTTCAAAAAAGGAGGAGGTAAGAGATGACCAAAGTCCAAAAAGGCTTTTGTCTTCTTGCTGTTTCGGCGGTCCTAGCTCTTGCCGGCTGTTCCTCGAGGGCCGCTAAAACCGAGGTGTCAGCGGCACCGCCCAGCCGCGCCGCCGAGCCGCAAAAACAGCTCACCTCAGCGCCCGCGGAGTCCCCGTCGGCTTCTAGCCTGGAGGCCGCAAAGCGCGGAGAATCAACGGCCACTCCCGAGTCCAGCCCGCTAAAGGAGGTCTATTTTGACTTTGACCGCTACGATCTGCGGGCCGACGCGCGCGAAACGCTCAAGGCCAACTACGAATGGCTGAAAGCCAACCCGTCGGTGCAAGTCCAGATCGAGGGGCACTGCGATGAGCGCGGCACCAACGCCTACAACATGGCTCTTGGAGCCAAGCGAGCCCAAAGCGTGAAAGACTATCTGGTCTCGCTCGGGATCGCCGCCGATCGGCTGTCGACGATCAGCTATGGCGAAGAGCTTCCCGTCTGCCGCGAGCAAACCGAGGAGTGCTGGCAAAAAAACCGCCGCGCGAAGTTTGTGATTCAGCCGCCACGCCCGGCGGCCTAGCGCTTCTTTAGCGCCGCAATCTCGCAGCGATTTTGCGGGGCAGGGAAAGCTTTCCCTGCCCCGCAGGGCGGCCGCTGCTATTTTTTTACCTCGACGCTCACCTCGCCTTGCCTTTTTAGGATCTCGATCGCGGCTCCTTGCGATGTGCGGTGGACGATAAAGGAGATTTTTCCCTGCCCGACCCGCAGATCTTCTATCTTTAGCCAGTCCAATCGCCGGGGCAGAGCCGGCGAATCGATGATGAGCCGCTGCTCGAAGCCCAGCACCTCCATTCCCAGCATCCCTTGCACGAGCATGAAAACGCTCGCGGCCGACCACGCCTGGGGATGGCACGCGACCGGGTAAGGCACGGGACCGAGCCGAACGTCGCGCGGGAATCCACAGAAAAGCTCCGGCAGGCTTCCGGTGTGAAGATGCACGGACGCATCGAGCAGCCCTTCGAGAATGGTCAACACACTTTGCCGCAGGCCGAAGCGCGCAAGTCCCGCCGCCACGAGCGCGTTGTCGTGCGGCCATACCGAGCCGTTGTGATAGCTCATCGGGTTGTAGCGCCGCTCGCCGGCGCTCAGCGTCCGCACGCCCCATCCCGTAAACATCTCCTCTGCCAGAAGGCGCTCCGCGACCGCGAGCGCTCGATCCCTGTCGAGAAGACCCGTGGCGAGGCAGTGCCCCGCGTTCGATGTCATCACGCGGCAAGGTTTTTTGTCCGCATCGAGCGCGAGCGCGACCGTTCGCTCGCCGTCGAGCCAAAAGTCGCGCGCAAACGCCGCCCTGAGCGCCGCCGCGCGCTCCTCGAGGCGGTCGGCGAGGTTGACGTGCCCGAGCCTTCGGGCCACATCGGCTATCGATTGATAGGCGGCGTACACGTAGCCCTGCACCTCGCAGAGCGCGATCGGGGGCCGAGCCAGCGTCCCGTCGGCGTGCGATATGGCGTCAAAAGAGTCTTTCCAGCCTTGATTGGCGAGCCCGCGCGGCGTCTCGCGGAGGTATTCGACGTAGAGGTCGCCGTCGCGGTCGCCCCATCGCTCAATCCACTCGAGCGCGCGCTCCACGTTGGGCCAAAGTTTTGCGGCAAGCCCAAGATCGGCCGTGGTGGCAACGTAACGGCCGAGAAGCCAAAGAAACAACGGCGTGGAATCGACGCTTCCATAGTATCTGCCGAACGGCACCTCGCCGGTCGCCGCCATCTCTCCGCCGCGAATCTCGTGGACAATCTTGCCCGGCTCCTCGTCGCGCCGCCGGCTCACTTCCGAGCCTTGCAGGCTGGCGAGCGTTTTGAGCGTGCCCACCGCGATCGCGGGATTGAACGGCAGGGCAAACAGCGCCGTGATGAGGCTGTCGCGCCCGAACAGCGTCGCGAACCACGGGATTCCCGCCTGCATGAAGGCGCCTTCCGGCGCGTAGCGAATGATCGCCGTCAGGTCCGCGGCCGAGCGGCTGAGAAGCCCGTCCATGAGCTCATTGCTGGCGCGAATCGGGCTCCATCCCGCGCTGAGGGTCGCGATCTCGGCCCGGCGCAGCGCCAGCGCCTCGTCGAACCGAAGCGGCGCCTGCGCCGCTTTGAGATCCGGCGTATCCGAACCGCCCGTGATGCGCACCTCCAGCGCGAGCTCTTCTCCGGGATTCAACGGCAGCAGAAACCACGCGCGCGTTGCGTCCAGGCCAACCGGGCGCGGCTCGAAAACGACGTCCGTAACGCGCCGCACCTGATCGAGACCGCGGTAGGAGAAGCGCACGCAGTTCTCGTCGACGACCGGCTCGTCGTGCTCGCCCCGGCGCTTGCGCCGCAGTCCCCGAACTTCGAACAGGTCGGCGAAATCGACCCCGAACATAAAGTCGAGGGGAATCTGCAAGGGCAGCAGCGTGTAGTTGCGGACGATCACCTTGTGAAACAGCGTCGCATCCCCGCCCAGGGCCCAGTTGCGCTCGATCTGAAGGGAGTTTCGGGGCAGGCGGATCACATCGCCCCCGCTGTAGAAGTCCGGATTGCTGAGGTTGATCCTGAGCTGCGCCCCCTCGTTGCTCGTGTAGGAATTCAAAAGGTAGGGGGTCTCGCCCGCGATTCTCAGCTCGAAACGACTCAAGTAGCGGGTGTCGCGGTGAAAGAAGCCGAGCGGCTCGAGCGGCGATTCGATAATGTCGCCGCCAAACTCGAACACGGCGAAGCTTTCCCCGTTGGCGAGAACTCTCGTCGGCCGGCGCGAGGTTAGCGCGGAGGCGACGACATAAAAATCGTCGCCGACTTTGATGACGGTTTGCGTGTCCCGCGAGATTTCGCTCTGCCTCAATGCTCGGGTGTTATGGCGCTGCGGGTTCAACGCCGAGCCGATTAAGCGACGCGTGAAGTCGGTCGCGCGCGGTCGCTCCAGGCGGCCGCGCTGATGAGCTGATTATAAATTTTCTCGTAATTGGACGCCATCACTTCGGCGGTGAAGCGGCGCTCGAACTCTTCGCGGCACTCGCGCCGTGAGATGCGCTCGACTTTGCGGACCGCGCCGACCAGCTCGTCTACCGAGGAAGCGACGAACCCCGTTACGCCGTCCCGCAGCACCTCGGGGACAGAGCCGCAGGGCCGCGCGATGACGGGGGTGCCGCAGGCGAGCGCCTCGATCATGACCAGACCGAAAGGCTCGGGCCAGTCGATCGTAAAAAGAAGCGCGATCGCGCCTCCCAGAAACTCCTGCTTCTCGTGGTCGTTGATTTCGCCGATAAATTCCACCCCGGGACCTGAAAGCAACGGCTTGACGACGCTCTCGTAGTAGTCGCGATCCGCGCGGTCCACTTTGGCCGCCATCTTGAGCGGGATACCGGCGCGGCGCGCAACCTCGATGGCGAGGTCCGGTCTTTTCTCGGGCGATATCCTGCCGAGAAACGCGAGGTAGCCGCCGGGATTGGGGTTGAACCGGAGCAAATCGCGGGGCAGGCCGTGATAGACGGTTCCGACCCAGTTCATCTCGGGAAGCGGCAGGCGTTGAGCGTCGCTGATCGAGACTACCGGATGTTCCCGGTAGTAGCGGTAAACCGGCGCGAGCTCCGCAAGATCGAGACGGCCGTGCATCGTCGAAACTGTCGGCACGTCGACGAAACGCGAAAAGGGAAAGCTCCAGTAATCCACGTGGGAGTGAACGATGTCGAACTGATCGGCCTTTTCATACACGTCGCTCAGCATCGGCAAATGGAAGCTCGCTCCCAGATGATCGAGCCCCGCAAGTCGAAGCGCGCGGGGAAATCGTGCCGCGAGCGGTACCCTGGCCTGAGAGTCCCCCGAGGCAAAAAGCGTTACCTCGTGGCCCCGGCGCACGAGCTCTTCCGCGAGATAGGCGACGATGCGTTCCGTTCCACCGTAAAGCTTGGGAGGGACGCTTTCAAAAAGCGGCGCAACTTGCGCGATCCGAAGACCGCGGCCGGACTTCAAAAATGGGTTTGCAGTGGTTTTTTCGGATCGTACCTGAGCCATGGACTCACAACCGTACGGGACTTGTCGGGCCTGTAGTCAAGCCAGACGACACGTAAATTTAGCCCGCGAACGCGATTTGGCAAGGGGGAGTTTCGAGGCAAGCGCGGCCAGAAGCGCTCGGCTCGTCCATCGCAAAAAAAGAACCTCCCAAGTCTGGGGTTTTGCCATCGGGAGACGATGGCCTGCAGGCGTTAGCGCCGCCAGAGCCGAGCGCAGTCGGTTGCTCACGCCCCGGACAAGAGCTGCGGGTCACCTGCGCGCTCGGAAAAAATATCAGTTCGCTTTTTTCGGCCGCTACCGTTCGCGGACCTCTCTTGCGGCTAGACTGCGGACCTGAGCTTTCCTAAAAGCCTTCTCGACGATCGCGCCCAACCGCGCGATCCCAACGACGAGGGCGACGACGTACAATATCCCCAACGTCAAACCTGAAATGGTCAGGAGCATTCCGAGCAGAACTGCACCTAGGACGATCATTTTCTGATCTTTGGCAGCAATAAATAAACCATCCGCGAGCTAGTTGGTCAATTTACCCCTTGAGGACTAGGGGAGCGTGCAAGCGGGATTCCGACGGACAGCCACTTCTGTTGATCGCCGCCGGCAAACGGGGCGGTTTGTCCAAACGTGTGCTACAAATAATCCTACATCTTGGACGACCACGAGCGTTACGGCGTGGCGCTTGTCGATAAAGCTCGGGCGCGGCATTTTACAATCCGCGCAACGCGAAGATGTCGGGCGTAAGGCGAGCAAAGACTCTCAGAAGAGATGATCGATGAAATCCTTGCGCAGAGTTTTCCGGCAGCGATCCCCCTTCATGGACGCTCGGCCGGGAAAAACCGAAGCTCGCAGCCGCCCCGAACCGCGCCCCCGCTGAGCCAAACGACCGGCGACCAGCGATTCGCCAGATCGTCGGTGAAAAATTGCTTTGAGCGCGGCTATTTTACCCGGCTTATGCGCCAGCCATAGACTTTTGCGACGCTCGCGATTGCCACGCGCGGCACGCCGCCGCCGTACGCGAACGCGCCCGGACTCTCACGGGCGTAGGACTCCTCCGCATCTTGGTTAAAAGCCGCACCGGATTGGCAAAGCCTCCGATCGCTTGCGAGCGCGCGTGTCGTTTTAAAGCTCTTGCCCGAGCAAAAAATGAAATTAACTTTATGCTGCGATAGCGCCGCAAGGAGCTAAATTTTTCGGACAGAGGGGGGATTCACCATGGCGAGACAAAAAAGGGCAAAAGAAACCAAAGCGCTCGCTCGCTGGCGGCCCTTTATGGAGCTAAGCCGCTGGGAGAGCGAGATGGAGCGCATGATGGACGATTTTTTTGGTCGGCGCCGTCGGTCTTGGTGGCCCGATCGCTGGTTTAGGACAGATCGCGAGGAGATCGGCCTGCCGGCGATAGACGTTTACGAAGACAAAGACGATATCGTCGTCAAGGCTGAGCTTCCCGGCATGACGAAAGACGACGTCCAGGTAAAGCTCTCCGATCATCTGCTTACGATAAAAGGCGAGAAGCGCAAGGAAGAAGAGATCAAAGAAGAAAACTACTACAGATCCGAGCGCGCCTATGGATCTTTCGTGAGAAGTCTGGAGCTGCCCAAGGACGTTCATCCTGAAAAAGTCAAGGCGGCGTTCAAAAACGGCGTCCTGGAAATCCGCTTGCCAAAGACCGAGGAGGCAAAAACCAAAGAGATCACGGTCAAGGTCGAGTGAGTCCTTAAAGAGGAAATCCTCCGCGCACGGATAGAGAAGCCGCGGCCCTGTTGCCAGCCAGGCGTGTCTCATCCCGGCGTCCCCGGGCTCGAGGCCGCCAGCGCCTCGGCGAGAAGCTCCGGTGAAAGACTTTTTATAACGAAACGAACCGAGAGGAAGCGGCAGAGCCGAAAACGCAAGACACGATAGAGAACACTTAGGCTGCTTTCCGTTCACCGTGGAATAACTGCACGTGTTCTCGATTGAAAGAGAGGGCAAGCACCGAGCTCACGACAACAACGGCCCCAACCGCGATCGCGTTCCAGTACGGTTGGGCCATGTCGGTGAAGCCCAGGGCAAAAGGAGAAATAATCAACCAGAGCCCAACGATCAGGTGAAACACAAACCAATAAAAGTTTCTCATACGATTTCACCTCCTTCCGCGAATTTTTTAACCGCTTGGCTCATGCCGCCTCCATTTCCGGGCTTGACGCCCGTCTCTGCTTCGCCACTCGAGCACGCGCGATTAAGGCCGCCGTTCCCCGATAGCCCATGCACGGTCCCGGACTCCTGGAAAAAGAAACCCCCTCATCGGGGGTTTTGCGCGTCCACGAGAGACGCGCCCAAGAAGTCCGGGAAAGCGCCGCTTAGGCGGCCTTGAGCTGCTTCACCTCGCCGCCGGCAATCTCGATCGGCACTCTCTTCGCTACCGCACCCTCCGGGAGAGGCATCGAGATTTCGAGAACGCCGTGCTCGTATTTCGCGGCGATCTTGTCTCGATCGACGCCCTCCGGCAAAGCGAGGCTGCGCTCAAACCTCCCGTAAGAGGTCTCGGCATAGTGATAGCCGTCGCGATCAGCCTCTTTGCTGGCTTTCCTTTCACCCCGGATGGTCAGCCGATTCTCCAAGGCGGAGATCTCCACGTCTTTGGGATCGACGCCGGGGAGATCCACCCGGATGACATACCGACCATCCTTAGTGAAGGTCTCCACGGCAGGCATCCACGCAGAAAGCGACGGAATGCCTTCCTTGCTAAAGGAGAAGAAGCGGTCGAAGAGCTCGTCGATGTCGCGATGCCAGCTCGCGAGTTCACGGAACGGATCCCATCGAACCAGCGCTGTCATACCGTCCACCTCCTTTCTTCAAAAGTTTCCGGCATAAAATTTAAACACGCCGGCGGGGCTGTCAAGAGAACGATGCCGCGCGACGGCCTGTCACCAGGATTAGCCCCGCCGACTTTCCGCGCGGCGAGCGTTGACGGGATATCCGCATCCTCCAGACTTGCCGACTTGACATGTCCTGTTCGGAGATTAAATTGCCGGCGCAACAAATTTTTACGGCGGAAAGCCACCGATTCGGCTCAGATGATTATCCGAGGCGAAATTAAAGCTCTGCTGGAACGCAAACCCGTACCGGGAAGCCCGGTCCTCAGCGTGTATCTAGATCTCGATCAAAGCAAAAGCTGCAATCTCAACCGCCGCTTCGAAGCGGCGCTTAAGGAGATGCTTCGAGCGGTCGAGGCCACGGTGAACCAATCGCAGCGGGCGCATTTTACCGCCGATGCGGCCCGGGTCCAGGAGTTTGTTTCTCGTCTGCAGCTTGAGGGAAAAGCCCTGGTTCTTTTCTGCGACGACTCGGAAAATTTCCTCTGGGCCCGCCAGATCAACGCGCCGGTTCGAAACCAGGCGCACTGGAGCGATCGCCCTTACCTTCTGCCACTGCTCAACATCTTGGACGACTACGAGCGTTACGGCGTGGCGCTTGTCGACAAAGCTCAGGCGCGGCTTTTTACAATCTTTATGGGTGAGATCGAGGAGCACCGCGAAGCGTGGGCCGAGGCTTCGGTCCGCCGTGTTAAAACTACCGGGACCGATCACCTTCTCTCCGAGCGCCGCTTTCAGCGCCGGGCCGATACCCATGCGCACTGGCACTTGAAAGGCGTGGCCGAGATGCTCGATGAGATCGTCGATCGCTACAGCTTTGACCGCTTGCTTCTCGCTGGGCCGCCTGAGGCGACCGGCGAACTGCAATCTCTTTTGTCCAAGCGCGTGCGCGCTCGCGTCGTCGGGCGAGTCGCCTTGCCCGTGAGCGCCAGCGCGCACGAGGTCCTCGAGGAGACTCTCCGGATCGAACGCGAAGTCGAGCAGCAATTCGAGATTCGTCTGGTCCAGGAGTTGATCGCAGCCGATAGACACCAGCCGGTCGCGTTAGGGCTAGAGCGCACAATCCAGGCGCTTTGCGAAGAGCGGATCTGGCGCCTTGTCTACGCCGCTGGCTTCAATCCCAAGGGGAGCCGCTGTCAAAATTGCCACATGCTCTTGGCCAAGAGCCAGGGCGGATGCGATTACTGCGGCGGGGCGATCCAACCCGTGAGCGATCTCATCGAGCAAATGGCCGAGCGCGTTTTGGAGCAAAACGGCAAGGTCGAACAGGTAAAGGGCGATGCGGCCACGATTCTCGGGAGAGTAGGCGGCATCGGGGCGTTTTTGCGATTCTGATCGCTGAAAAACGACTGGCAGGGGAAAATAGCCAAATGGCCAGAAAGACATCGATCAAGCGGTGGCCGACCGACGGCGGCAAAAATTACGCCTCACCACGGGATGACGCGTTTTGCAGTTTTGCGAATCCGCGCTAGCGGCTTTTGCGTCGGTGATAAATTTGCGCCGGTCCGCCGTTTGAAACGGCTGGATGAAAAGTCGGCTTGAATCTTGCTCACCCTAATCGGCGCAGGCGATAAACCGAGTTTCCGCCGTCGCGCGATCAAACTGAGACCGCCGCGAGTTGGCCGGTGGCGAATACGCGGTGAGATGTTTGGGGATAAGAAAACGGCTTCTCTACCCCGTTGACAAGCATTTGGGGGGGGGTAAATGGAGCCGGTCAGATACAAAATCGAAGGAGGAACAGACGATGGCCTGGGATCCGTTTGAAGACATGGAAGCTCTGCGGCGGGAGATCGACAGAGCGTTTGAAGAGTTTGGCTTTCGCACGGAGCCTTTTTCTCGCGTGGCTTTTCTTCCGGCAAGAGGACCGCGGCGCTATCCGCTGATCAACTTGCACGAGGATAGAGACAACCTCTACGTCGAGGCCCTGGCTCCGGGGGTAGATCCCAATTCCTTGAACCTCACCGTGGTGAGAAACAACCTGACTCTCTCGGGCGAAAAGCGCCACGCGCCCCAAGAAGTCAAACCGGAGGCGTATCACAGAAGCGAAAGGGCCGCGGGCAAATTCGTTCGAACCGTGGAGCTTCCGGTGGAGGTGGACGAGAGCCGCGTGAGTGCCGAATATCAAAATGGGCTTCTGGTGATCACGCTGCCGAAAGCGGAAAAAGCAAAGCCCAAACAGATCAGTGTCAGGGTGGCGTGAGGTTCGAGGAAGACCGTAACCCAAGGAGGAGATGCAAAATGGCTGAGAAAACAGTTCCCCTATCCGGCGAAGGAAAAGCATCCTCGAGCCGTGAAGTCACGCGCAGCCGGGAGCGTTACATCGCCCCGCCCGTCGATATATACGAGACCAACGAAGGTCTTGTCTTGATGGCGGATCTGCCTGGGGTTGCCAAAGAAAATCTCGATGTGAGAGTGGAGAACGACACGCTCACGATCCGCGGCATCGCCAGCCATAAAGCTCCCGGCAGTCCCATTTACCGCGAGTATGAGCTCGCGAACTTTTTCCGCCAGTTCGAGCTCGGCGAGAAGGTGGACCAAGGCCGGATCAGCGCCGAGCTAAAGCACGGGGTTCTCATGCTGAGTCTTCCGAAAGCGCAAGAAGCGAAGCCGCGACGGATTGAGGTCAAGGTCTCTTAAATAATTTTTGCTCGGAGGTCAGCACGACCGTCGCGACGGAAGGAGGTGAGCGGCCGTGGCAGATTTGATTCCTTTCAACTGGAGAGAATCCGTTCAGCGTTTGCGTCAAGACATCGGCGACGCGTTCAACCGTTGGGTCGCGAAGTTCAAAAAGCGCGATTTTGGCGACGCCGATCTCCGGCAGTCGCCGGTGTGGACATCGTTTGGCCCCTCGCTCGAGCTTGACGAGACTGACGATGAGGTGATTGTCCGCGCCGGCATGCCCGGGCTGAGCAAGAACGATTTCAAGGTCGAGGTGACGGAGAATCGCGTGGTCGTCAGAGGCGAGAAAAAATCGGCGCGAAAGAGCCGCAACCGCTACGAGGAGAGCCACGCGTCTTTTGCCCAGGCGCTCTCTTTGCCCTGTGAAATCGATCCCAACAAGGCAAAGGCCCGGTTCAAGAACGGATTGCTGACGATTTCCCTCCCGAAGACGGAGAAGGCCAAAGGCAGGAGGATCAAGATCCCGATTCGCTAAGAGCGCCCTGTTCAAGCTAGTTTTTACGGGCGGCGGCATGTTGCGGAAAACTCACTATATGGTCTTGGGGGTAGCTCCGACGGAAAGCCGGAGCGGCATCCGCGAGGCCTTCAGAGAGCTGGCGCGGCGTTATCATCCGGACCGCGTGGGAGGAGGCTGCTTGACCTTATTTCAGGAGATTGTCGAGGCGTACAAAGTTCTCTCGGATTCCGAGCGCCGCCGACTCTATGACCAGGGATTGTCGCATGCGGGGGCCGGAGCGGGCGCGCTCTTTATGCCGGTATTCGCCGACAGGGCGAGCACAAGCGATACGGTTGTGCCTGAGCTTTCGTTGCCCGTCCGCGTGGAAATCGATCGCCCGCGCTTCGATGCTGCGCTTGCTAAAATCGCTGCGCTGCTGGCCGGCGGTCGCGCTCCGTCGCGCGAGCGATGCGAAGCGCTGGACGTGCAAGTGATCCTATCCCCCGAACATGCGGTGAAGGGCGGCACGGCGCTGCTATCGATTCCCGGCTGCTCTCCATGCTGGAAGTGCGGCGGGAAGGGACGGGAAGGACTCTTCCCGTGCTCGGCTTGCGACGGGGAAGGCCTTATCGAGGAAGACGAAACCGTGCAAATTCGCATCCCGCCGATGATCGGAGACGCTACGGTGATCGAAGCGCCGTCGCGCACGCTTGGGGTGCATAATTTTTATCTGCGCGTGCAGATCCGCGTTCTGCCACCCAAAGCGCGCTGAAAGACGCGCCGGAGGCCGCGTCGGTGCGCCTCGCCATGAGTCGGCGCGGGCGCGATTTCGCGCTAATGCGAGGTGTAAAATGGCTTTGACGGAGATCGTTTCTAAAGGATGGCGGCGGTTTTTCGACGCGCTTCGGTCCGACGAACGGCAGCGCCTTGTCGAGTTTTTGCGCGAGGAATATGTCGATGAAGCCCGGGATGTCGTCCAGTTCGAGGAGCACGCCCGGCGCATGACTTATCCCCACTTTCGCGAGCGGCTGCGACGTATCGCCGAGGAAGAGAAAGCTCATGTGGAGTGGCTGCGCGAAAAAATCCGCGCCTTGGGCGGAGAGGTCCCCGAGGTGCCGATGGCGCTCAAGAGAGGCCGCAACGCCTGGGAAAATTTGCTCATGGATATCGAAGAGGAGAAACGGGACAGGACCGAAGTGCTGGAACGGCTCTACACAGTGGCGCAGGATGCGGACCCGGAGATCGCCGAGGGTCTCCGCCGGATTCACGAAGACGAAAGGCGCCACCGCGAGGAAATACTGGACATGCTGATGAGGACCGATCCTCAAGCGTTCTCGACCACGGCTCCCGAGGAGCCGTTCGAGGAGAAAAAGTGAGGAGGCGGCGTTTGGTCACGCCAAGCGGCGCAGAAACGGTTCCGCTTCGCGTACGCGGCGGCTCGGTTGTCTGTCGGCTATAGCTAAAGGGAAAGTTTTATGGACATCAATCGTTTGACGGAAAAATCGCAGGAAGCGCTGCGCCGGGCGCAGGCGTTGGCCGTGCGGCGCAATCATCAGGCGGTCGATGCCGAGCATTTGCTCGCCGCCCTGCTCGAGGACGAGGAAGGTCTGGCGGCCGCCTTCCTGGCCGCAGCGGGCATCGCTCCGAGCGCGGCGCGGGACCAAATCGCCGAGGAACTCAACCGCGTCCCCCAGGTCTCCGGCCCCGGCACCGAAGCGCAGCAAGTCTACGTCACGCAACGGCTGGCGCGCTTGCTCACTCAGGCCGAAGAGGAAGCCAAGGCGCTCAAGGACGACTACGTGAGCGTCGAGCATTTATTGCTGGCGATGCTCGACGAGAAGACGGGCGGCGCGGGGCGAGTGCTGCGCGCCCTGGGGCTTACGCGCGAGCGCCTGATGGCCGCGCTCAAAAAAGTGCGCGGCAATCAGCGCGTGACCTCTCCCACTCCCGAAGCCACCTATCAAGCGCTCGAGCGCTACGGCCGCGATCTCACCAAGCTCGCCGCTCAGGGAAAGCTCGACCCTGTTATTGGGCGCGACGAGGAGATCCGGCGCGTGGTTCAGGTGCTCTCGCGGCGCACCAAAAACAACCCCGTTCTTATCGGCGATCCCGGCGTGGGCAAAACCGCTATTGTCGAAGGGCTCGCGCAGCGTATCGTGCGCGGCGACGTGCCGGAGAACCTTAAAAACAAGCGCCTGATCGTTCTCGACATGGGCGCGCTGATCGCCGGTGCGAAATACCGGGGCGAATTTGAAGAAAGGCTCAAGGCGGTTCTCAAGGAGGTGCAGGAGTCTGAGGGCGAGATCATTCTTTTCATCGACGAGCTACACACGGTCGTGGGCGCCGGCGCGGCCGAAGGCGCCATGGATGCCTCCAACCTGCTCAAACCGATGCTGGCGCGGGGCGAGCTTCACTGCATCGGCGCCACGACTTTAGATGAGTACCGCAAGCACGTCGAGAAAGACCGCGCGCTGGAGCGCCGCTTTCAGCCGGTGCTCGTGGATCAGCCGAGCGTCGAAGACACGATCTCGATCCTGCGCGGCCTCAAAGAGCGCTACGAAGTTCACCACGGCGTGCGCATCAAAGACGCGGCTCTCGTCACCGCCGCGGTGCTGTCACACCGTTACATCAGCGACCGTTTCCTGCCGGACAAAGCAATCGATCTCGTCGATGAAGCCGCCGCCAAACTCCGCACCGAAATCGACTCGCTGCCCACCGAGCTCGACGAAGTTTCCCGCCGCGTCATGCAGCTGGAGATCGAGCGCGAGGCGCTGCGCAAGGAGACTGACGCCGTCTCGCGCGAACGGCTGACCAAGCTGGAAAGGGAGCTGGCCGACCTCAAAGCAGAACAGGAGCGGCTCCGCGCCCGGTGGGAAGTCGAAAAGCAGGCCATCGCCCGGCTGCGCGGCATCAAGGAGGAAATCGAAAAGACCAAAATGGCCATCGATCAGGCGCAGCGCCAGTATGATCTCAACCGGGTCGCAGAGCTCAAGTACGGCAAGCTCGCGCAGCTCGAGAAGGAACTCGCGGGCGAGGAACAAAAGCTGCGCGACCAGGGCGGCATGCGCCTCCTCAAGGAAGAGGTCGATGAAGATGACATTGCGGCAGTCGTGTCGCGCTGGACAGGCATTCCGGTCACCAAACTCCTCGAAGGCGAAAAAGAAAAACTGTTGCGCCTGGCCGAGCACCTGCACAAGCGCGTGGTGGGGCAGGAGGAAGCGGTCGAAGCCGTGGCCGACGCCGTGGTGCGCGCTCGCTCGGGGCTCAAAGATCCCAATCGCCCGATCGGCTCGTTTATCTTTCTTGGCCCCACGGGCGTGGGGAAGACAGAGCTGGCGCGTGCGCTTGCGGAGTTTCTGTTCGACGATGAGAACAACATGATTCGTCTGGACATGTCGGAATATCAAGAGCGCCACACGGTGGCGCGGTTGATCGGCGCCCCGCCCGGATACGTCGGCTATGAAGAGGGCGGCCAGCTCACCGAGGCCGTCCGCCGGCGGCCGTACTCGGTTGTTTTGTTCGACGAGATTGAGAAGGCCCACACCGACGTGTTCAACGTGCTCTTGCAGATTCTGGACGACGGACGGCTTACCGACGGCCACGGGCGGACGGTCGACTTCAAGAACACGGTGGTGATCATGACATCCAACGTCGGCAGCCACCTGATTCTCAACTATCGCGGCGGCGACGACCCGGTGGCCTTTGAGCGTATGAAAGCCGAAGTGCTAGAGGCACTCAGGCGACAGTTCCGCCCGGAATTTCTCAACCGCGTCGACGAGATCGTCGTTTTCCACAGCCTCTCGCGCGAGCACCTCAAGCAGATCGTGGAGATCCAGCTCGGCCGGCTGCGAGCCCGACTCTCCGAGCGCCACATCACCTTGGAGCTCACCGAGCAGGCGCGGGAATATCTGGCCGCCGCCGGCTACGATCCGAGCTACGGGGCGCGACCCTTAAAGCGAACGATCCAGAAAGAGCTTGAGACTCCCATCGGCCGTTTGATTCTCAAAGGCGAGCTCGCCGACGGCCAGACCGTCGTTGTCGACCAGGACCGGAAAGGGGGAGGATTGCGGTTCGAGGTGAGGAGGACAGGAGATCAGAGCGACTTGCGAGCCGCGGTCGGAGTGGCATAAAACTCCGGCATGGAACGCTTCGTATCAGGCGCTCTGCAAGAGTTCTTTCCCTTTCTACTCGTATCGTTGAGTTCGGTCTTCTTCACCGTCGACCCTTTTGGCTCTATCCCCGCCTTTCTCTCGATGGGCTCTGAGGGTGACCACAGGCGCGCACGGCGAACCGCGAGCCACGCGGCCTGGACGTGCTTTGTGGTGCTCACGCTCTTTGCCTCCGCAGGAGGCCTTATCTTCAAGCTGTTCGGGTTCTCTCTGGCGGCCTTTAAGATCGCCGGCGGGCTTATTCTCTTCCAGGTCGCAGGCGAAATGATGCGGGCGCACCGGTCGGAAACGCGCGAGGTGGCGGAAGAGCGGGCCGAGGGTAGCCAAAAGGAAGATTTTGGCGTCATTCCATTGGGTGTCCCCATGTTGGCGGGTCCCGCGGCGATCTCCACGGTCATCGTTCTCATGGGGCAATCGAAGCTCTGGTGGCAGACGATCCCTGTCTTTATGGCGATTGTGTTAACGTCGTTCGCGTCGTTCTACATCTTAATTGCCGGCGCCAAGATCCAGCACTTTCTGGGTGAAAGCGGGGTGCGCATCCTTGCACGGTTTATGGGACTGATCCTCGCCGCGGTGGCAATTCAATTCATGCTCAACGGAATCAATGACGCTTGGCCGAGCCTCGCAAAAGGAGCGTAGCTCTTGATTCCCATTCGCGACACGATACCTTCCAGAAACCCTCCGGTTATGGTTTGGCTTCTGGTGATCACGAACTCCGTCGTGTTTCTCTTTGAGTTGATGATGCCGGAGGCCGTCCGGGAGCAATTTTTCTATTATTTCGGCATAGTGCCGGCCCGCTATACGCACCCCGAGTGGGCCGTCGTCGCGGGATTTGCGGTCGATGACTACTGGCCGTTTCTCACGAGCATGTTTCTTCACGGCGGCTGGATGCATATTATCGGCAACCTGTGGACGCTGTGGATCTTCGGCGATAACGTGGAGGATCGGATGGGGCCGCTCAGGTTTTTGGTCTTTTATCTTGTCTCGGGCTTGACGGCGGGCTTGGTGCACTGGTTTATGAATCCCCATTCGACAGTTCCAGCCGTCGGCGCATCGGGCGCGATTGCCGGCGTCCTCGGTGCTTACTTTTTTCTTTATCCTCATGCGTGCATCATCATCATGGTGCCGATCTTCTTTTGGCCTTTTTTCTTCCAGCTACCCGCGATTATTTATCTTGGTTTCTGGATCTTGAGTCAGATTTTCAGCGGCACGCTTTCCCTGGCGCTGCCACAAGACGTCGGCGGGATCGCCTGGTGGGCTCACGTAGGCGGCTTTCTGGTCGGAGCGGCCCTGCACCGATTGTTTGTCAAGCGGCGCCGCGCAGTGCGAAGATTGGAGCCCGACGAATGGGGCCTGGAAGGAGCGTGGCTCCGCGGCGTAAACCGCGATCCCTGGGGGTGGTAAAAGATGAGCGAAATCTTCTGGATGTTGTTCATGCTTTCGGCCCTTCAGCCGATCATCACGCGCCGGCTGCTTGAATACTCCCGGCAGCGATTGATGTCCAAGATCGAGCGCGAGCGCGGCTCGCGGGTGATTTTGCTGGTGCACCGCCAGGAGACGATGAGCTTTTTAGGCTTCCCTTTTTTTCGCTATATCGATGTGAACGATTCCGAGGAAGTGATCCGCGCGATTCACATGACCGATCCCGACGTGCCCCTCGACATTATTCTGCACACGCCGGGCGGGCTCGTTTTGGCCTCGCTGCAGATCGCGATGGCCATTAAGCGACACCGCGCCAAGGTAACCGCGTTCGTGCCGCACTACGCGATGTCCGGCGGGACTTTGATTGCGCTGGCGGCGCACGAGATCGTCATGTGCGAGCACGCCGTCCTGGGACCGGTCGATCCTCAGTTGGGCCGCCATCCCGCGGCTTCGATCCTCAAAGCGGTTGCCAAAAAGCCAATCACGGAACTTGAAGATGAAACGTTGATCCTGGCCGACCAGGCTGAGAAGGCAGTGGCGCAGCTTTATCAGGCCGTCCGGGAGCTGCTGGAAGAAAAATTTCCCGAGAGCAAAACTGATGAACTGGCTCGGCTCCTTTCCGAGGGGACATGGACCCATGACTACCCGCTGACCTACGAGCGGGCCAAGTCGCTGGGACTCCCGGTCAGCGCCGAAATGCCGGCCGATATCATGAAGCTCATGAGCCTTTTCCCGCAGCCGGTCCGCCATACCCCTTCGGTCGAGTATCTGCCGGGAAGGCGCTACGCCCCGACCGAACGCCAAGGCGGTGTGCAGAAGTGATGTTCGTTGCGTGCCTCAAGCTCTTGGGGATTGTCGAGTTAGGAGGACAAAAGAGGGATGCACTTATGGCTGACGAGAACGCAAAGCTAAAAGATATCGTGCCCCGTGAGGTAAATACTTTTGGACTGAACGACAAGTCGGCGATAGCGTGGCCGATGCGCGACGGCCAGCAGCGGCGCGTAAAAGTCGCTCTGGGGGAATTGAATTAGGTACCCGAAGCCAGTAGCAATCTTTAGGTGTTGACCACAAGGAGCGACACATTATGGCAGGCGAGAAAAAATGGCTATCGGTGCCGGGCCGCTTTCAGAATCTCTCCGAAGAAGTGGACCGGCTTTTCGACGAAATCATCCATCGCCCTTGGGGACGGGGGCATCCGCTGCTGGGATGGAATCCTTCCATCGACTTGCGTGAGACTCCGGATGCCTTCATCCTCGAGGTCGACCTTCCCGGAGTAAATAAAGAAGACGTCAAGGTAGAAATAGAAGGACAGGATCTTATCTTGCGCGGCGAACGATCTTCCGAACACGCCGAAAGCGGCGAGCGTTTTCACTATCAGGAGCGCGTGAGCGGGAGTTTCATGCGCCGCATGACCCTGCCGGAATCCGTGGATAAACGAAACATTGAGGCTCAATTCAAGGACGGCGTTTTGCGAGTCATTTTACCGAAAAGCCGAGAGCGCAAATAAAAAGGACGGGACCGATGACGGAAAGCACGACGGTTGAGCAGAAAGCGGCCGGCGAACTCAAGGCAGCGCATCCCCCACGCGAGCTTACCGCCGAGGAGTTGCGCTTTCACGTAGCCTTCGATGCCTCTTTCGCGACAACGAGCGATGTCACCCCACAGGAAGACTTCGCCGGACAGGAACGGGCGCGAGCCGCTCTGGAATTGGGACTGGGAGTAGCGGGAGCGGGATACAACATTTTTGTTTCGGGCCTGGCCGGAGCGGAGAAGCTTCAAGCCCTGCAGCAGTGGGTGGCGCGCCGCGTCGCCGCCTCCCCGACGCCCGGCGATTGGGTCTACGTTCACAATTTCAAGCACCCCGATTCTCCCCGCGCCATTTACTTGCGCGCGGGCGACGGCAATAAACTCAAGCAGAAAATGCATGACCTCGTGAAGACTCTGAAGGACGAACTCCCCAAAGCTTTCCGCCAGGAGGCTTTCGATCGAGAGAAGCAGCAACTGAGAGAAAAATACAACCGGCGCGCGCAGGAGCTCAACGCGGCTTTTGAGAAGCTAGCGCGAGAAAAGGGATTTCTGCTCCAACCCGGACCCGGCGGACAGGTCTTTTTCATTCCCATCATCAACGGAAAGCCCCTGGAGAGCCCGGAAGAGTTCTCCCGTCTGAGCTCGGAGGAGCAGGAAGCGATCGGTCGCCGCCAACAGGAGCTGGCTGTGGAGATGGAGCGGCTCGGGCGAAAGCAGCACGAAGTTTTGCGCGAAATGGAGTCGGATATTCGCCTGGTCGAACGCCGTTTTTGCGAAAATTTGCTGAGCCCGCTCATCGCCGACATCCAAGGAGCGATCCAAAACCAAGAAGTCGACGACTACCTCGCGGAAGTGAAAGAGCACATTCTCGATAATCTGGACGACTTCAAAGGAGGCGAGCGGGGTTTGCCGTTTGCCCCTTTTGGCCAGACTCCTGCGCAAGAACGCGATCCATTTTTGGAATACGAGGTCAATGTGATCGTGGATAACGCGGGAACAAAGGGCGCGCCGGTTCTGGTGGAAACCTCCCCGACGTATCTGAACCTGTTCGGAACCATTGAGCGCGTGGTGGACCGTTTCGGACGCATCGTGACCAATTTCACCCGCATCCGTTCGGGCTCCTTAGTGCGCGCGCACGGAGGATACCTGATCTTCAGCCTGGACGACGCCATCACCGAACCGGCGGTTTGGAAAGTGCTCAAGCGCACTCTCAAGAGCGGCCGTATTGAGCTTGAAACGTACGAGCCTTTCGCGCTCTTTTCCACCTCGGGACTCAAGCCCGAACCTGTGCGGATCGATACCAAGGTGATCGTCCTGGGAAGCCCGTTGCTCTTTTATCTCCTGCATTCCTGGGATGAAGAGTTCCGCGAGATTTTCAAGGTGCGCGCGGACTTCCGCCGTGTGATGGAGCTGGAGCCCAACCACCTGCAACACTACGCACGCTGGGTCGCAAAGATCTGCCGCGAAGAGGAACTGCCCCATTTCGACCGCGGCGCTCTGGAGCGCATTGTCGAGTTTGGCGCGCGCCAGGCGGGAGAGCGCGAAAAGATTCTCGCTTCCTATGCAGAAGTGGCGGATCTCGTGCGCGAGGCGGCTTTCTGGGGCCGGCGGGAAAACGGGCAAACCGTCTCAGCGCGTCACGTGGAGCAAGCTCTCGAAAGCCGCGTGTTCCGCTCCAACCGCATCGAGGAGGAAATCCGCGAGCTGATCGTCAAAGGGACCATCCTCATCGACATCGACGGAAAAAAGGTAGGCCAGGTCAACGGCCTGTCCGTGCTGGAGCTCGGCGGCTACGCCTTCGGACGCCCGTCGCGAGTCACCGCCAGCGTGGCCATGGGTCAGGCGGGAATCGTCAACATCGAACGCGAATCCCGCTTGAGCGGGAGCATCCACGACAAAGGGGTGTTGATTCTCGCCGGCTATTTGCGCAACCGCTACGGCCAAGACAAACCGCTGACCATCTCGGCCAGCATCTGCTTCGAGCAATCGTACTCGGGCGTCGAAGGTGACAGCGCCTCTTCGACAGAGCTTTATGCGCTTCTTTCGCGCCTGTCCAACATTCCTCTCAGACAAGACCTCGCCGTCACCGGCTCGGTCAATCAGTGGGGAGAAGTCCAGGCGATCGGCGGAGTGAATGAGAAAATCGAAGGGTTTTTCGATGTGTGCCGGGTAAAGGGACTGACCGGAAAACAGGGCGTGATGATTCCGGAAGCGAACCTGCGCAATCTGATATTGCGACCCGATGTGGTTGCAGCGGTCGGAGAAGGCCGATTTCATATCTACCCCATCCGAACCATCGACGAGGGCATCGAACTCCTCACCGGAGTTCGCGCCGGCACGCCCGAAGAGGACGGGACAGTCAACGGGCTGGTTAACCGTAGGCTGAGCGAACTGGCCGTCGGCCTTAGAGCTTTCGCGGAACGCAGTGAGCCCCGCGAAAGACAAAACGCTGACAGCAACGACTCATGATGACCGCCGGCTCATCCGGAACGCCGAGGGATTTTAAACCAAGAATTATCGGAATCGAAGCGTTGGGCTTCACAAGGACCTGAAGAAAATCCTTTTATGGTCGCGTAACACCTACTCCGCGCGAGTACGCTTCCATAAGGAAGGTCGCTCGGAATACGTCGTGACGTATAAAGGCGAACAAGTCGCGTCTGTGGAGAGAGCATTACGAAGCGCGTACAGAAAAGCCGGGCTGAGTTCCGCTCGTCCCTTTCACACGCTTCGGCATTCCTTCGGAGCCTATCTTGCCATGGCCGGGGTGAGCCTGTACGAAATCGCCAAGCTAATGGGCCACACCTTTGAGCAGGTAACGCAGCTTTACGCTCATCTCCAGCCGGAACATCTTCACAATCAAGTAGCACGAATTCCCCAGATTGTTATTAAAGAGCTTCCCCCAAGCTGATTTAAAGGCGACTGCTTAAGTGACGGCTGCACTCGCTGGGAGGAAATCACCCTTCCCATCCACGATGCAGGTTGGTTTCTCAGTGAGTCACGCCGCCTTGCGCCTTGTTTTTCTGGCCGACTCTAACCTAATACGGCAACCCATCGCTGATAAAACATCCATGACAGTCCCGATTCTTGGATTCCTGCCCTTGGAAAGCGCTTTATAGAGGCTTTCACGATTGAGTCCCGTAGATTCAGCGATATGCGTAAAGCCATGGGCTCGTGCGACGTCTCGAAGCCCCAAGAGTAAAAGATCTGGGTCATTTTCCTGAAGAATAGCGTTGAGATATCCGATTGCGTATTCCGGGTTTTTCAGGCGCTTGTCCAAACCTTCCTCGTAGGCTCTGCTGGCCGGATAAACTTTTTTTTGTTTGCTTTTCATTTCATTGTCCTTTCTTTCCAATCCCTCCAATATTGTCTTGCTTCCTTGATCGCTTATTGTCTTGCTTCCTTGATCGCTCGTTCCTGCCTCTTTTTCGTGCTGCCGCATAGTAAAATGACCCGTGTCGGTCCATGTTCACCGAAGTAGATTCGGTACCCCGGTCCATAATCCAAAACAATCTCCTGGACGCCCTCGCCGACGGATTTATGTTGTCCCAGGTTGCCCAGCCGCACTTTTGCCACTGTCTTATCTATCAGTGCTTTTGCCCGCAGATCGGCCAAGCCATCCAGCCATTTCTGAAATACGTCTTTGCCATCTCGTGTCACATAGGTCTCGACTGTCCTCGGAACAACTTCTGGCATCGTCGAAAATTCTGTGTAGCCAATTGGCTACACAGTGTCAACCGCGTTTTAGGGGATAACCAGAACGGGAACCGACGGGAAATTACTTTCTCTGATCGATCAAGGAAAGAAAACTCAGGGCCATTTTTGTGTGCTTTTACTTTTGGCTTGGGCACGTTTTGGGCACTTTTCGATTTTCTGGCCAAAACCCTCCAAAAAATGGCACTTGCAAGTAAGTGATTTTACGAAGGAATTTTGGAGCGGGCGACCGGGATCGAACCGGCGACGTCCAGCTTGGGAAGCTGGCATTCTACCGCTGAATTACGCCCGCTCAGGTTAGCGCGGCAGAGCTAATCAGTAGATAGGCGATTAATCCTTCCCTGTCAACGACGAATACGTTAGACGGCCACCAGATCGACTTCGATCAGCGCCCCGCGCGGCAACTCGGCCACGGCGACGGTCGAGCGCGCCGGCCGCGCGTGTCCCAGGTACTCTTCGTAGATCTCGTTCACGATGGCAAAGTCGTTCATGTTCTTCAGGAAAACCGTTGCCTTGACAACCTGATCCATCGATGATCCTGCGGCTTCCAAAACGGCTTTTAAGTTTTCCAGGACCTGTCTCGCCTCGGCGGCAATCCCGCCCTCCACCAGCTTGCCCGTTTTGGGGTCGAGCCCGATCTGCCCCGCGGTATAGATAAATCCGTTTATTTTAATCGCTTGTTCGTAAGGACCAATCGCCTTGGGAGCGGCGCTGGTACGCACGGCTTCGCGCATGGTTAGCTTCCTCCGAGCTGTCGATTGAAGCGGTGTTAGTATAACAGAGCAAAGAAGAGGGACAACACGCGCTTGAGCCCCGGCCAGCCCGCTTTCGGGATCGGCTGTTGCTTGAGGGGAAAGGCCCTTGTAGCCTGGGCCCATGACCTTGCTCACGGCGCACCGTATCCTGATTTCAGCCGCAATCGTCTTTTTCGTCTTTCTCGCGCTCTGGGAGCTGAACCAGTTTTGGAAAACGGGGGAAATCTGGGCTTCAGCGCGATCGGTTCTCTATCTTATCGTCGCCGGCGGCTTCGGCCTCTACTTGAAATTTCTGCGGCGCTGGTACCGCTAGCTTGGCTAGCCCCGCAGCGCAAAAGCCACCCTAGTCCGCGCTCGTTCCCCAGCCGAAACGGCCGTTGCTTAGGAGGCCAGGCGCTGTTAGATTTTTGACCGTATGGAGGGCTTTCTCAGCGACCTCACCGAACAAGACATCCGGCGGGAGCGCGAGCGCGCGCGGGCGTTGCGCAAAACGCAATGGTGGAAGAGGCGCCGCGCAAGCGGCATCTGCCATTACTGCGGCCGGAAATTCCCGCCGCGCGAGCTCACGATGGACCACATCGTGCCCCTGGTTCGCGGCGGAAAAAGCACCAAGGGAAATGTCGTCCCGGCCTGCAAGGCATGCAACCACAAGAAAAAGCACGCGCTGCTGATGGACTGGGAAGAGTACCTGACGCGCCAGGCGTGAGCGACGGCAGAGCGGTAAACGAACTGAACGATGACTGAGATCAAGCGGTTTCTCGGCGGGCGGGTCGTTGTCGGCGTGGGAGATATCACGAAAGAGGATGTCGACGCCGTCGTCAACGCCGCGAACAGCACGCTTTTGGGAGGCGGCGGCGTGGACGGCGCGATTCACCGCGCCGGCGGCCCGGCGATCTTAGAGGAATGCAAGCAAATCCGCGCCACTCGCTATCCCGACGGCCTGCCCACCGGGGAGGCGGTGATCACAACGGCGGGAAAAATGCCTGCCCGGCACGTGATCCATACCGTCGGGCCGGTTTACGGCCGCGGCGGCAAAGACAAAGCGGAGCTGCTCGCAAGCTGTTATCGAAACTCGCTTAAGCTTGCCGCCGAGAAGGGATTGAAGAGCATTGCCTTCCCGGCGATTTCCACCGGGGTGTATGGCTATCCGCCGGCTGAAGCGGCGCGGGTTTCGTCTAAGGCGATCGCGAGCTTCCTGGAAAGCGACGCATCGCTAGAGGAAGTCCGGCTTGTCTTTTTCGCCGAAAGGGACGCAGAAACTTTTTTGCAGAACCACGCCTTCAAAGACTGACTTGCGTCAGCGGGAGAAACGCAACGAGATCGTGAGGGTCAGCCCAGCGCAAAACCTCCCGGCGCCTACTGTGCCAATATTTCTTTCAGCTCTTCCCACTCCGTCACCGGCCGCGAGCAGGTAAAGCCATGGCAGACATAGACGGTCGGCTTTCCGTCAAGCTGGCCTTTGCCCTCGAGGAGCGGCGACGCTTCGCGCAGCGGCTCAGCGGGCGAAAAGACGTGAAGCGTCTGGTTGGGAAGGTAGGTCAGGCGGATCCCCGTCAGTAGATCCCGGGTTGCGGGATCGCTCTTTTCGCCGACAACGACGATCTCCTTCGGCTTTTCGAGATAAAAATCCAGCGCCGACAGCATCTCGGCGCAGCCGAACGGCTGCTGCTCCATCAGATCATGAAACAGGCGCAGCGTCTGTTCCGCTTTGCGCAGATAATCTTCGTTCCCGGTGTAGTGGTACAGCCGGAGCAGGCCCATGACGGCCATCGAGTTTCCCGAAGGCACGGAGCCGTCGAACGTGGGCTTTGTGCGCGTGATCAACGGTTCGCCCGATTTGCCGGTGAAAAAGAAAGCTCCTCCCTCTTCGTCCCAGAACTCCCGCACCATGATCGCCGCAAGCTCCGCGCCGCGGCCGAGCAGCGAGCGGTCCAGCGTCGCCTCATAGAGGTCCAAGAGCCCGACGATCAAAAAGGCATAATCGTCGAGGAATCCTTCGATCCCTGCCCGACCGTCCTTGTACGAGTGGAAAAGAAAACCGTCGCGGAACATCCGACCCAAGACCAGGTCGACGGTTTTTCCGGCCGCGGCGCGATACCGTTCCGCGCCGGTGATCCGGTACGCGCCGGCCAGGCCGGAAAGCGCCAGGCCGTTCCAGGAGGCGAGGATCTTCTCGTCGCGAAACGGTTTGGCGCGCTTTTCGCGCGCCGCAAAAAGCTCCGCCCTGGCGGCGGCAAGCAGCGCTTCGATCTCCTCGACGCTTTTGTTGAAATAACGCGCCGCCTGCGCGGGCGTCAAAATCGGATGCAGGATGCTCCTGCCCTCGAAATTTCCCAATTCGCTAACGTCGTAAACGCGACCGAATATTTCCGCCTTCTCTTCGCCCAACACGCTCGCGATCTCGGCCGGCGTCCAGACAAAAAACTTCCCCTCCTCGCCCTCGCTGTCGGCGTCCTGCGCAGAATAAAATCCGCCTTCCTCGTGAAGCATCTCGCGAAGCAGATAGTCCGCCGTCTCCTCGACCACGCGCTGGAAAAGTCCGTCTCGAGTAATGCGGAACGCATCCGCGTAAACCGCCAGGAGCTGCGCGTTGTCGTAGAGCATTTTCTCAAAATGCGGCACCAGCCATTTCGCGTCGACCGAATAGCGATGAAACCCGCCCCCGAGGTGGTCGTAAATTCCCCCCTTGGCCATTTGGGTCAGCGTGTGCGTGACCATATCCAAGGCGCGCTTGTCCCGCGATCGGCGCGCGTAACGCAGCAGGAGCGCAAAGACGCTCGCGTTCGGAAATTTCGGCGCGCCGCCGAACCCGCCGTATTCGGCGTCATAGGCCTGCGCCAACTGGGCGGCGGCGTTTTCCAGCAGATCCGGCCCCGGCGCCTTCCCGCTCGTCCGCAAGGCGCCGCTCCGTTCGAGCGCCTGCACGATTTGCGCCACGCTGCGCTCGACATCGTGCGGTTTCTGCCGATACGCTTCCGCCACCGCCCTGAGCACGCGCGGAAAGCCCGGCACGCCGTAACGGTCCTGCGGCGGAAAGTAAGTGCCGCCGTAAAACGGCTTGCCCTCCGGCGTGAGAAAAACCGTCATCGGCCAGCCGCCGCGTCCCGTGAGCATCTGCACGGCGCTCATGTAGACCTCGTCGATATCCGGCCGCTCCTCGCGATCAACCTTGATGTTGACGAAAAGCTCGTTCATGAGCGCGGCGATCTCTTCGTTCTCGAAACACTCCCGCTCCATCACGTGGCACCAGTGACAGGCGGAATAGCCGACGCTCAGAAGGATCGGCTTGTTTTCACGCGCGGCCTTCTGAAACGCCTCCTCGCACCAGGGATACCAATCGACGGGATTGTGCGCGTGCTGCAGGAGATAGGGACTGGTTTCGTGAATCAGACGATTGGCAGGCATGGGAAGGAAGGCTTTCCCGGAGGGAAACGACTCACACCTTCTCTCCAACTGAGTAGCACCTGACCTCACGCATGTAAAGGTGTGTGCCGGTAACACCGGCATCGCAAACGTTCGGGCGAACTCCGCCGCTTTTGTCGAGGACCTGACAGCCTGTCACCTAGCCGTTTCAGAAAAAAGAGCCATCAGAGGGAGCAACCCTGGACAGAAAGCGTAAAATCGTGCGGTTCTCGCCTGGCACGATTTCTGCTCAAGCTACGTTTACCGGCTCGTGGGATTGAGCACATTTCGCCTCTCCCGCGCGCCGTCGGAGGATAAAAAAGGTGGAACAGGCGATTATCGGTTTATCGATTTCGATCGCAGTCGCGGTTGCAGTCTCATTGGGAATTTTCATCCCCATTCTGTCGACCCGAGGAAAAAAGCGCATCAAAAAGATGTAACGGGCGGGAGGAACTACATCAGGCAAAAGATAGATCTTAACCAGGTTTTCTCTCTCGACCGCATTTCCCGCCCCGTCAGAACCCTGCTTACCCGACAGTCGACGCGCTTGCCAAAACATCCGCGGCGAAAATCGGTTCAGCTCTCGGTTCGCCGGCTGTCGGTCACTTCAATCGACTTCACCTGCCAGCCGTCCAGCTTAAGAGGGTCTTTGTCACCCAGCTGCCCGTGCCACCAGCGCAGGCTCTGAACGATGAGATCCGTAAGCTTGAGCCCCATTTCAGCATTGCTGCCTCCCGTAAGCTCGTTGTGGATCATCTCGATAACAACTTTCTTCATCGAAGAGCCTCCTTTCCTTGCGTTCTTGCGTTGCGCGCTGCCAGGTCGCCGCGCGCTTTCCAGGCCGTTCGCTTCTCGTGACCTCGTCAATAAGCCGCGAACGGAGGGAAGAATCTCCTAAACATGATCTCCAGGAGAAACAGCACCCCGGCGGCGAAGATCAGCGGCGTTCGCAGCGGTTCGGCTGAAAAAAGCACCTCGTTTGTTTTTTCCGGCGACTTCGGCGCCGGGTTGATTTCCCCTCCGGTCGCGCGCGCGAGCTTTTCCAGGAGCGCGACGTTGACGTTCGGCTTGGGGACCTCGCTTCTCGGTGAAAACGCAAGCGTGTAACCGACGGTTGGATAAGCCTTCCGCTCGGCTCCCTTCACCTCGGCAAGTTCGATGCGGTAGTCGCCCGGGGCCGAGATCGGCAACTCGGTCTGATAACGTCCCGGGGCGATTCTTTTCAATATTCCGTTGTGCTTGCTTCCCCTGCCCGCCAGCTCGTAGCGAAACTGGCTTCCGCCGTTTGTCTCCTGAAAAACGTAAAGATCGAGAACCGGCCGATCGTTCTCGATGTTGATTCTCACCTCATGCGGCGGCACCGACTCTCTGGGCGGTCGCAGCCAATCGAAGATCGCGCCCCAAAAATCCTGAAGCCCGCTCCATGGGATCCAGCTTCGCGTCCAGTGCCCCTGCATATCCGTCGCGAATGCTACGGACTTGCCCCTGCCATAGCGCCATGACGCCAGCAGGGGAAAGCGCCGGTCGTCCTTCGCCACCGCGATGTCGAGCTCGGCGCCGCGTTTGATCTCTGTCTCGATAAAGCCTCGAACCGGCGGATAGGCCCTTTCCCGGAACTGCGCCAACAGCTCCGAGCCGCGCAGCGCCAGCGGCAGATAATCGCGCTCCGCCGGACTTTCCGGCTGCGGGCGCTCGCGCACCTGCTGCGTGACGAGCTGCGGCAAGGTCCGGGGATCGTAAGTGTGATGAAAAAAGCCGCCGCCGTACTGGCTGATCCGTTTGAGCAGAGGGATGTTGGCCTGATCGCCGATCGCGACCGCCGAGACCGTAATCTTGGACTCCTGCTTCATCACCGACACAAGATCGATGTAATCTCCTTGCGAGCCGCCGGTCTCGCCGTCGCTCAGAATGATCACATGCTTTTGGTCCGCGCGCTCTCTCTCGAGCAGCCGCTTCGCCTCGATCACCGCCGGCAAAAGATACGTGCGCCCGCCCGGTTTCAGCCGATCGATCTGGTAATCGAAATCGCCGCGCAGCCGGTCCACGCGGGCCATGGGGACGACGACAAAAGCCGAAATATCGAAGCCGACCACCGCGAGAAGATCGTTGTCCTTGAGCTGCCGGACCATGGCTTTGGCCGCCTCCCGGGCGAACAAAATCCGGTTGTCTTCGCGCATGCTCCCGGACTTGTCGATGACCAGGACAAAAGCGCGGTTTTTTTCCTCCTTCTTGGGCTCGCGCAGCTCCACGGGCAGCACCGTCTCGATGGGCGTGTCGCGGTAGCCGCCCGGCCCGAAGCTGTGATCGCCGCCGAGCATGACAAAGCCGTTGCCGGCGGCCACGTGGCGCTCGATCGCCGCGAGATAGGCGCCCGGCAGCCTCTCGCGCTCGACGTTGTTGAAAATCACGACGGCATAGCCGTTTGGCGCGGGCGGCGGGGAGCCGTTCGGGCTCACCGCCGTGACCTCAAAGCCGCGCCGGCGCAGAATCTCTTCCAGGTACTTTCCCTGCTCGCGCTGTCCGTTTAGGAGGAGGACCTTTTCTTTGGTTTCCGCCGCCGTCCACGCAACCGAGCGATTGTCGTGGCCGTACAAATCCGCGCCTGGCGTGGCGGCGCTGAACGTCGCCTGAAACGAGTTGAGCGAATCGCCGCTGACCGAGCTTTGATAGGTCAGCACATGGCTTCCCGGCTTGAGCCTGAGCCTTTCCTCTTTGACCGTCTGGCCGTTTCGCGCGAGCGCGAGCGTGCCCTCGACCTCGCGCGCGTTGTGATTTTCGACAAAGACCTTGACGGTCACGGACTCGCCCGCGACGGCACGATGGGGGGCGATGACTTTTTTAACTTCCACGTTCGCAACGCCGATCGTCTCGGTCGGCACGAGCGGAAAAACCTTCACACGGGATGCGGCAAGCGCCGGCAAGAGCCGCTCGATCTCTCCCGCGTTTTCCCAGCCGTCCGTGAGCAGAAAAACGCTCCGCTCCCTGTCGCGCTCGCGGAGCAATTCGGCAAAGAGCGCCTCGAGGTTGGTTTGCTCCGGGCGTACTTCGGCGGCCGGAGCTTCGCCGCTCAGCCAGGCTCGCCCATCGTCGACCGCGCGCGCGCCGCCGGCAAAGACCAGCCAGCGTATGGGCGCGCTGGCCGAAAATCTTTCCGCGACCGCCTTTCGCATCCACTCGCGCATCGGCCGGGAGATGCTTCGGGACAAATCCAGAGCGACAATGGGCTCCTCGTCCGGGCCGCTCGCGCGCACCGTCGGGCGCACCCGCTCGGGTCCCGCGAGCGCGGCCAGCAAAAGGACAAAGATCACCGAGCGCCAGAGAAGAACGGCGCGCGCGCTCGCGCGCCAGCCGAGCCAGATCAACGGCAGGAGCAACAAGCCCGCGAAGCACAGCGGCTGCGAAAACCGTATCGAAAAGAACCAATCCATCGACTATCGCGCGCGCGCCGGGCGTAAAGAGGGCGGGTTCAAGAAGCGCTCCAGCAACAAAAGGCCCGCGGCCGCGAGAAGCAAGACCGACCAGAGTCGAAACAAGCCGGGCTTGACGGCGGCACTTCCCGCCGCTTCGGGCACGACGACCGTAAGAGGATTGAGGAGATCCGACTCGGCCGCGCTATCGAAATTGACCGTGAACCAATCCCTCTCGGCGCCGCGGATCACCTGGTAGCGCCCCTGAAAGAGCGTGCCATCGAACTCGGTGGCGTTCGCCTTGAGCGCGACGCTGGCTCCGTTCGGCAAAATGACCGAACCTTGCTGCGGCCGCGGCGAAATCGCGATCGGCGCTCCCGCGACGTTCTCGGTAGCGTCCAACTCGCCGTAGAACCAACGCAGAACGTTCAGCGTAAAGATCGACATCGGGAGGTTCTCCCGTCCCAGGTAAGGAAACGGATCGAAGCCTAAGACGAGATAACGAAAGCCCCGCTGCTCGAACGCGAGCGCAAGCGCCCCCGCCGGGCTTTCCAAGACCGCCTGCGCAACCGTTCGCGGCGCCAGAACGCGCGCATAAGAAGGGCGAAAGAGCGAAAAATTGACGTAGTCGGTGAGCGGATGCGGCGCTTGCCAGGCTGAAATGACCGGCTCGGGGACGGCCGGGCCAAGCTCGGCGAGAGGGTTATCGGCGGGCGGCAGAACAAAAAGCGCGTGCCTGGGCGGCAGCGCTTGCGGCATCGAGTAGTGAAAGATCTCAAGCGCGTGGTCCCGCCCCTGGTAGCTTCCGTAGTCCGCGGGAGAAATCGCGGTGAGCGCGATCCCGGGAATCGAGCGCAGGCTCTGTAGCGCTTGCGGGCGCGGCGAGACCGCGAGAACCTTCCAACCCCTCGCCGAAGGAGCGCTCGCCAGGCGCCGGTTGTCGAGCGCCAGAGCGTCGTCGACCGCGAGCACGGCCTCGTAATCCGCCGCAAGCGGCAGATCGTCGAAGGAGACTTCCAAAACCTCCCCCGCGGGCAAGGCGACGGCGCGGCTGGCGAGCGTTTTTCCGCCGCCGTTTACCGAAACCCGCACCTTCTCCTCCTTTCTGGAGAAGCTTCTCACCTCGACTTGCGCCCGCAGGCGCGCCGATCCGAGCGCGGCCGGCGCCACCCGAAGCGGCCCGAGAGCGACGTTGTCTTTTGGCGTTCCCACGGAAATCACCCGAAAGATCTCGTCCTGCCGCTCCGCGCGATGGTCCGTGATGAAAAAAACGCGATCGTAGTTTTTGCTCTTCGCCAGCGCGGCCAGCATCCCTCCCGGATCGCGCCCGCGGTCCGGGAGATCGTACGGCTGAAGCGTCCGCAGCAGCGCCTGCGCCTGCGCCGGCTTTAGCCCCCTGCCGCCAACCTGCTCGAGTGTGGGCACGGTGACGTAAAAGTCGATGCGCGCGCCCGGGCTCAGGCCGCGAATCTGGCGGCTCGCTTCGGCGCGCGCGATCTCGAAGCGGCTCCTTCCGTCCTCGCGCGCCTGCATGCTCGCCGAGTTGTCCAGCACGAGCGCAATCTCCGTCGGATGAAGCGAAAGCACCGGCTCGCCCATCGTGAAAAATAAAAGCGCGAGCAACAAAAGCTGCAGAAAAAAAATCGGCGGCAGTCTGAGCCGGGTCCATCCCCGCCCCTGCGGCCGCGCGATCAAGTCGCGCAGAATGACAAGGCTGGAAAAGACGACCCGCTTCGGCCGCGCGCGCAGCAGATACGGGATCGCAAGGAGCGGCAGGAGCGCGAACGCGTAAAGCGCGGTGGGGTTGAGAAACTCCATACGGCTACTTGAAAAGGCCGATCGCCGGCAAGGTCTCGAGCACGAACTCGCTCATCTCCTGATCGGTCACGTAGAGCGAATAATGGATCCCGGCCTGATGGCAGAAGCTGCGAATCTCGCGGCTGTGCCGCTCGAGCGCCTTCTGATAGTCGCCCCTGAGCTGTTCGTTCCAGAGCAGCCTTTCCTCGGCGCCGCTCTCGCAGTCGACGACCTCCACGCCGCCGCGCGCAAACGGCGGCTCCACTTCTTGCCGGCTCAAGACCTGAATGACGCAGATGTCCAGGTTAAACGCCCGCAGCGTGTTCAGCCCGCGCTGGCACGCCGCCACGGGCATGAGAAAGTCGGAGAGAATGATGGCTTTGCCGGGGCGGCGGATCTTCTTCAGCTGCTCGGCGAGCGCCGCGGCAAGGTCGATCTCGCCCCGCGGCGCGGCGGTCGAGACAAAGCCGATAAGATCCGCAAGCCTCTGCCGCCCCTGATAGAACGGGGTCACGCGCGCCGCCCCCCCTTCTAAGAGGTGGAGCTTGACGTGGTCGTGGTTGGCCAGAACGACGTACGCGAGCGCAAGCGCGACATGGCAGGCGGGGAGAAACTTCTCGGCCGCCGACGGGTAGCCCATGGAACCGCTCGCGTCGACGAACAGATAGGAAAAAAGATCCACCTCCTCGCGGAAGAGCTTCACGTAGAGCCGGTCGCTGCGCGCGTAGATTCCCCAATCCAAATACCTGAGATCGTCGCCCGGCGCGTAGCGGCGGTAATCGGCAAACTCGAGGCTTGTTCCCCGGCGCGGCGACGAATAGCTGCCGGAGCGGCCGCCGAGAAACTCCTTGCGCGTAATCAGCCGGAGCGCTTCGAGCCGGCTCAAGAAATCCGACGTAAACGGCGCGGCTAGCACGCGGTCAGTCCTTGGGCACGTCGCGAATGAGCGCCGCGATGATCTGATCGGGGTTGACGTTATCCGCTTCGGCTTGAAAATTGAGAATCAGACGGTGCCGCAGCGCAGGGTAGATCACCGCCTCGATGTCGTCGTAGCTCACGTGGACTCTCCCTTCCACGAGCGCGTTTCCCTTTGCGCCGAGGATGATCGCCTGGGCGCCGCGCGGGCTCGAGCCGAAGCGGATGTATTCTTTGACCTCGCGCACAAAGGCCGCGCGCGCCGGCCGCTGGCTCGAGGGCTCCGCCTGAACCGGCGGATGCGACGCGTGCACGAGGCGCACGACATAGTCTTCGAGCGGCGGCGCGATGATGACTTCGCGCAGCAGGCGCTTCATCTGATCGATGGTTTTTTCGCGCTCGCCTTCGATCACCTGACCCACTTCCTGGGTCTCGGTCCCGGTCGTGCGGTTGAGAATCTCGACGAGCTCTTCGGGCCGCGGCGAGTGAACCAACAGCTTGAAGAAGAACCGGTCGAGCTGGGCTTCGGGCAGGGGATAAGTCCCTTCGAGCTCGATCGGGTTTTGGGTGGCGAGGACCATGAACTGCGACTCCAGCGGGTAGGTCTCCCCCATCACGGTGACCTGTCGTTCCTCCATGGCCTCCAGCACCGCGGACTGGGTTTTCGGCGTCGCGCGGTTGATCTCGTCGGCCAAAACCGTGTGCGCAAAGATCGGCCCGCGCTTGAACTGGAATTCCCGCCGGCCGTTGCTTTCCGCCAGCACCTGGGTGCCGATAATGTCCGAGGGCATCAAGTCCGGCGTGAACTGAATGCGCTTGAAAGAAAGGCCCAGCGCCTGGCTCAGAGATTTAACGAGCAGCGTCTTGCCCAGCCCCGGGACGCCTTCGAGCAAGACATGCCCGCCTGCAAAGAAGGCGATCAGCACCTTGCGGATCGTGTCCTCGTGCCCGACGATGACCTTTTTGAGCTCGGCTTCTAGACGTAGAAAGATTTCGCGAAATCGTTCCGGTTCCATGCGCTCCCTACCGAATGAGCCCGCGGTACTCGAGCGGAACGTGCTGCGTCTCCTGCGCGCCACCGGCCGCGGTCGCCGGCGGCAGGGGCGCGTTACTGACGGAGAGATTTCGCCGCGGCGCCTTTTTTCCCTCGCCCCGCCCTGATTTTAAAAAGCCGCCCCCTTCGTCGGGAAGCTCCACCGTGACGTAACCTGCGCCGCGGAGCCCTTTGTCGCCCTGCTCGCCGGGCCGTTTGAAGCGTTCCGGCTCCGGGCCGCTTGGAACTTCGCCCTCGCGCGTTTTTCCGCCTTTGCCCGCCATCTCGCCCCGCTCCGCCCCCTCGCTTTCGCGCCGGGTATTCGGCTCCTGCTTTTGGCTCTCGCCCGCGCCTTTCCCGGCTTGCCGCGGCTCTTTTTCCTCTCCCTTGGACGGCTTCATCGGATTTCCGTCCTGCTTTTCCTTTTGCGCGAGAGCGGCCCGTTCGCCTCGTCCCTCGCCGTCGCCCTTGCTCTGCTTGCCTTCGCCGGCGCCGTCCTGCTTGAGGTTCGTGCCGATGCCGCCGCCCCCTTCGCCCTGTCCCTTGTTCTCGCTTCCCCTCTCCAGGCCTTCCAGCGCCCGCTCCGCGCGCTCAAGCGATTCTTTCGTCGAACGATCTTGCTGCGAGGCCTTCTCTTCGCCGATCTGTTGCCGCATCTGCTCGATCAGCGACTGCTTCTCTTCCGGTTTCAAGTTCGGATCCTCGAGCTTTCGCAGCAATGCTTCGAGCCTGCTTGCAAACCCCGCCAGGCGAGAATCTTGCGCCAGACCTTGCGCGAGCTCTGCCAGCGCCTCGGCGCGGCCGCCGGCGCGCAAGTAAAGCTCAAAAAAAAGATGAAACAGAACGAGAAAAGCAATCCCCGCCGCCAAAGATAGCCAAAACGACCTTTTTACCCGGTAGGGGAAGTGGACCTTGACATTGAGACGCTGAACCAAGCCGCTCGCCTGCGCGCGCAAGCGGTCGCGGAGAGACGGCGGCAAGCGCGCCGGGTCGCTCGTCGCAAGCGTCAAAAAGCGCTCTTTTCCGCCGACTTTGCTATCGATCAAACGCGCGACCCGCGCGCGGGCCGGGCGCGATTTTGCCGCAACCGCAACCAGGAGGAGCAGCGTTGCCGCCAGGACCGCCGCGCTTGCCAGCAGCGCGCTTTCGAGGCCGATGAACCCGGCGGCGTGAAGAAAGATCGGCACATAGAGAAGCGCCGCGGCAAGCGGCAACAGCGCCAAGCCCCAGTCCCACGAGCGGTGTCTCTTCAGGCGGGCGGCGATAAGCTCAACGACGCGCTCCGGCGCCTGCTGTGGCTGGCTGAATTTTTCGCCCACGGCGCCTAGTATACAATACCGCGCGCGCGATCATAAGCCCCGGTTCGCTATCGGGCCTGGCGCGCCGGGTCGATCTGGTACTTTTTGACCGCTTGATTGTGCTCCGCGAGCGTGGCGGAAAAGACGTGCGAGCCGTCGTTTTTGGAGACAAAATAAAGGTAGGGCACCGGCGCCGGATTGAGCGCGGCTTCGAGCGACGACAGGCCGGGATTGCAGATCGGCGTCGGCGGCAGGCCGCGAATGACGTAGGTGTTGTGCGGCGTTTGGCTGTGCAGGTCCTGGCGCCTGAGATTGCCGGAAAAGTTTTTCATCCCGTAAATAACCGTGGGGTCGCTCTGAAGCGGGATATTGAGGCGCAGCCGGTTGTGAAACACCGCCGAGACCAGCGGGCGCTCGCTCTCGACGGCGGTTTCCTTCTCGATCAGCGACGCCAGGATCACAACCTCGTGCGGCGTGAGCCCTAGCTCCGCGGCTTTTTGCCGCATCGCGCTGTTGAACGCTTTGCGAAAGCGATCGACGAGCGCGGCAAGAACGTCCCGCTCGCTCGCAAACGGCACAAAATAATAGGTATCGGGAAACAGGTAGCCCTCGACCCCGGCGCCGCCCATGCCGAGCGACGGGTCTGCCGCCTCGCGCAAAAAACGCTCGCGATCGACAATGCCCGACTGGGCGAGAAGCTCCGCGATCTGGCTCACCGTCAAGCCTTCCGGGATCGTGACGCGCCGAAAGACGCCGCGGCCCTGGCTCATCCGCTCCAAAACCTCGCGCGGCGCAACCGGCATATCGAAACGGTACAGACCCCAGTGAATCTTCTTATCGCGGCCGGTCAAGACGGCGGCCAGCGAGAAAAGCCTGCGGTTGGAGATGACCCCCGACTTTTCGAGCTTGTGCGTGACCGAGGCAAACGACTCTCCCGGTTCGATTCTCACCTCGATGGGCCCGGTCGCCCGGCCTGCGGGGAGGAAAAAAAACGCTAGAAAAAAAAGGCAGAAAAGAAGAAACGAAAGCCCGGCGAAAACAAAGCTTAGACGCAGGAGCCTCACGGCTTGGGACCGTTACGCTTGCGCGAGGGGATTTTCTGCGCTCTTCAGTTTTCTGTGAGATTGACCTTGATCCAGCCTTCGACTTGCTTGAGAAAGCCAGCGAACGGGTCCTCGCCGGGCTCGGGAGCAAAGTAGGCCTTGCGCATGTAATCGAGAGCTCCGGAGTAGTACTCGAACTTTCGCGACAGCTCCTGAAAAAGAATAAAGCCGGTGCGATAGAGCGACAGGTCCAGCTCGGAAACGGTCCAGTAAGATTTTCTTCCTTCTTGGAGGTAGAAGTCGAAGATGTCCTTCCCCTGGACGTAGGAGCGAAAGATGCCGGTCATGAACAGCATGTAATCGCCGAGATATTTCCGTAGCTCCCGCTCGCGCAACAACGAATCGCCGCGCTCCTGAAGCTGGCCGGCCTGGGCCAGCATCTCGACCACGCTGTCGAGTCGCTTTCCTTTGCGGCTGCGCACCTGGTACAGGCGGTCCGCGCGCGCGAAGTCGGTCAGCACGTGCGCGACGTACTCGGCGACCGTCGCGTCATTGATGCCGAGCTGCCAGAAGCTCTGCCGCGTTAGATTGAGAAAGAACTTGTTAAGCCGGTCGGTGACAACCCGTCGCTCCATAGCCTTTTCGCTCCGCAAGGCGCTGTTTTCACCTACTATAGTAGCGTACAAGAGCGCGCTTTTAAACAACCATTTTCGCGCCTGGCGATTTTATTAGACGGCGATATAATGGCCGCATTCGAGGAGCCGCCGAACCGGAGATTGCCTATGAAAAGGGATCTGAAGGAAGACTTCTTTCGCCTGGATGGCGCTTGGGCTTCTTTTGAGCTGATGGCGATCCGCAAGCGCCAGGACTATCTCAAACCGTTTCGCGTTCTCAAATGCAAGATTGACGACCAGGTCGATTTTCATGATCCCCAGGGCGTGCAGAGCTCCACCGAAGCTTCGGTGGTCATCGAGATCTTCGGCGTGAGCGAGCATGTGGCCGCGGGCGGCACGGGTCCGGTCCACGCCATCGACAACGCGATGCGCAAAGTTCTGGAAAAGCACTACCCGCAGCTCTCCGAGGTGAGACTTCTGGAGTTCGACGTGCGTCTGCTCCGCCGCGGCGAGCTGGCCGAGGAATTGGAGGAGGCGGAAAAAGGCGCGGAGGCTCCGGTGCGGGTGCTGGCGATCTTTACCGACGGCACGGATCAATGGGGCACCGTCGGGGTGGCCGAGGACATTCTTCAAGCGAGCGTTGAATGCATCATCGACGGCCTGGAGTGGAAGCTCCGGGGCGAATACAAGCACTAGCGCGATAACTCCGAGCGTTTGCGCGCTCTTCATCTCCTGCTATATTCCCGCCGGATGAAAGGCAAAGAACGCGAGCTTTTGCTCAAGGCGGGGGTGTTCGTTCTGCTGGTTGTGCTCATCTTCGCGTTGAGCCGCTACGGCCCGCAGCCGCTCGCCCAATTTGAGCGCTTATTCGAAGAGATCGAGGATCCGGTCCAGTTGCGCTCGCGGGAAGAGCAGATCAAGCACTTTCTTGCTTCCTTCGGCAGCTACTCCTCGGCGATGTTCGTTCTGCTGCAAGCGTTCCAGGTGATCGCTTCGCCCCTTCCCGGCGAGCTCACGGGCCTTCTCGGCGGCTACATTTACGGCCAGCTTTTCGGGTTTCTTCTTTCCACCATCGGTCTGAGCTTCGGCTCATGGCTGGCGTTCGAGCTCGCGCGCATTCTCGGCCGTCCCTTCGTGGAAAAGTTCGTCAAGAAAGACATCGTCGAAAAATTCAACTTCTTGACCACCAATACCGGGACCATGATCTCGTTTCTTCTTTTTCTCATGCCGGGCTTCCCGAAGGACTACCTCTGCTACCTCCTCGGTCTGAGCCCGATGAAGCTGAGCACGTTTCTGATTACGTGCACGCTCGGCCGGATGCCGGGAACTTACCTGCTCACCGTCCAGGGCGCGAGCATTCGCAATGAGCGCTACGTGACCGCCGCGGTCGTGCTCGGCATTTCCGCGGTCGTGCTCGTGATCGCGTATCTCTATCGAAGTCAGATCTTTCAGTGGGTGAGAGAGTTTCGAGAGCGCGACGATTCGAGCGCGTGAGAGCCGGGCGCGCGCCGCGGCTTTGGCAGGCAAAGCTGCTTTCGCTCTGCGCGTTCCCCGCCGTGTTCCTCTCAAGCTGCCGCTTCGAGGATCGCTTCATCTATTATCCCCAAGCCGCAATCGAGCAGACCCCGGCGCGGGCGGGGCTCGGTTTTGAGGACGTATACTTTGCGACCGAGGACGGGCTTCGGCTTCACGGCTGGTTTGTGCCGCACCCCGGCGCGAAGACCACCGTGGTCTGGTTTCACGGCAACGCGGGCAACATCGGCCACCGCGTCGACAATCTAAAGCTCCTGCACGACAAAGTCGGCGTGCATATCTTTATTTTCGACTATCGCGGCTACGGCCGAAGCGAGGGAAAGCCTTCCGAGGAGGGGCTTTACAAGGACGCGGCGGCGGCGGTTGCCTACTTGGGTTCGCGCCGGGATGTCGATCCCGCGCGGCTTGTCTTTTTCGGCCGCTCGCTGGGCGCGGCGGTCGCAGCGGAGGCCGCCTTGAAGTATGGTTGCCTGGCGCTCATCTTGGAAACCCCCTTTGCGTCAATCCGGGAGATGGCACGCGCGGCGTTTCCGCTTCTGCCGCTCTGGCCGTTGATCCGCACCCGCTACGATACCCTGGAAAAGGTCCGTCGCATCGATGTCCCCGTTCTCGTTATCCATGGCGACCAGGACGAAATCGTCCCGTTTCGTCAGGGAAAGGAAATCTTTGACGCCGCGCCCGAGCCGAAGGAGTTCTACGCGATCCCAGGCGCGCGCCACAACGACACGTATATCGTCGGCGGCGACGCTTACTTCGCCGCGATAAAGCGTTTCATCGAGCGAGCGGGAAGCGCGCGCGCCTCGACCAGCGCACGGCGATGAATACGGCCTTACCCGAACGCCAGGGCGACAACGCCCAGCACCATCGCGGAGGCGGCGGCGAGCCGGCGCCCCGCGTCGCCTTCGGCCAAGAGCCGCGTGCCCATCGCGGTGCCGATCAGGATGCTGATCTCGCGCGCCGGCGCGACGTACGTCACCGCCGTGAACGCCAACGCGGTCAGCACGAGAATGTACGAAAGCGGCGTGAGAAGCGCGACGCCGAAAGCTTCAAGCCGGTGGCGCTGCCATTCCGTGCGCACCCTGTCCCACCGCGCCGCAGCGACAGGCGCAAGCAAGGCGGCTCGGCCAAAATTGGCTCCCCAGTCCAGCAGGAGCGGCGAAAGCGAAAAGCGGCTGACCGCCTGCTTGTCCCACAGCGTGTAGCCGGCGATAAACGCGCCCGTGACGAGCGCATAGACAACCGCCGCGCGCGCCTGCGCGTGACGGAAATGACGCGCGCGGCCCGTTAAGACAACCACGCCCGCCGCAATCAATAGAGCGCCCGCCAGGGCGAGCGCGCTCGGCCTCTCGCCGAGAAACACGATTGCCGCGGCGCAGGAAAGGAGCGGGCCCGTGCCGCGCGCCAGCGGATAGACGAGCGAGAGATCGCCGAACCGATAACCCAGATTGAGGAGAACAAAATAGCCTGTGTGGAGGAGCGCGCTTCCCGCCATGAGCCCGACCTCCACCCAGCCCACCGGGGCGCCATAAAAGAGCACAAGGGCCGCGGCGAGCGGGGCGTAGAGCGCGGCCGACAGGACGGCAAACAGCCACGTAAACGCGACATCGCCGCCGGCGCGTTTGGCTAACAGATTCCACGAGGCGTGAAAGAAAGCCGCAGCGAGAACGAGGGCGAGCGCGATTCCGGTCACGAGCGTACGGTCTTTTCGACGATGTCTTTTTTCATCGGTCCAAGGCCGAGGGCAGCTCCTCTTTTTCCTTCGCCGGGACCGTGAATTTATCCAATGACGCCACAAGACGCCCGACCGCAAGCCGCCGGTCATTATCCGCAGTCCCGAGTCCCGCACGGGCTGTTTTCATGCCACGCCCGATATCGACGCAAGGACCGCCCCAGTCGGCGCGCAGTCGATCAACAATGGGTTGGCGGCTGCGTCGTTGCGATTCGCCACCGCGACCGGCAAGGAAGCGGCTGAACTGGGGATCGTTCATGAAACGGCCGATGAAATCATCGACGACCGCCGCCACGGGGTCGTATCCGCGAGCCTCCGGTAAAGCGTCCTGCGCGACTCATCCTGCGCCGTGCTGCGGGACGCGCCCGCGCCTGACACACCGGCAAGAGCGACCCAGAGAGAAGCAATTCTCGCGGCGACTTTTTCTTTTGTCACGGATCTTCTCGTTTTAAACGATCGGGCGACTTTTGGCGATGGCTATCACAAGATCCCATCGTTTTCAGCGCTCCCACGGTCATGACCGTTCCCAAATTTGCCGTGACGCTCGAGCCGGCGGGCGGTGCGCCCAAACCGACAGGGCCGATGCATCTTCTCGGAACCCTCTGAGGCGGTTCGAAAGGGCCTTGTTTTCGGATTGGCCCGCCGGTTGTTTCTGCGCTACAATTTCGTGAAAGTCCGAGCCGCTGGGCCGTCCTATAAGCGGGACGGAGAGCGAATTGATAGCAAAGGCGACAGCAGCACAGGAAAGCAAGCCTCAGGGGGCGGTCGAATTTAGCCGCGAAGGCGACACGCTTCGGCTTGAACTGGCGGGAAGCTGGACGATCAACGCCGCTTTACCTTCGCTTCGCTCGATCGAGCCCAAGCTCCAATCGACCCCGCCCGTCCGCCGGCTCGCCTTCGACACCCGGCGGCTGAGTGACTGGGACAGCATTCTGCTCACCTCTCTGCTGCATCTTCAGGAGATGTGCGCGCGGCTCCAGATCGAGATCGATCAGACGGGCTTGCCCGGAGGTGTTCAACGGCTGCTCGCGCTCGCAAGCGCGGTCCCCGAACGGGCGGGCGTGCGCCGCGCCGAAGAGGACGAGCCTTTCCTGGTCCGCGTCGGCAAGCTCGGGTTGCGCGCTGCGGCGGAAATCCCGGTTCTTCTCACGTTTGTCGGCGAATCCGCCGTCGCGTTCGCCAAGCTGCTGCGCGGCCGAGCGCGGTTTCGCCGCGTGGAATTTTTTCTTCTCCTGCAACAGTGCGGCGCCCAGGCCCTGCCGATCGTTTCGCTGATCAGCTTCCTTTCCGGGCTTATCCTTGCGTTTGTCGGCGCCGCGCAGCTCCGGCAATTCGGGGCTGAGATTTACGTGGCGAACCTGGTCGGGCTGGGAATGGCGCGGGAAATGGGCGCGATGATGACCGCCGTCATCATGGCCGGGCGAACGGGCGCGGCGTTTGCGGCGCAGCTGGGGACGATGACGGTCAACCAGGAAATCGAGGCGCTGCGCACCACGGGCCTCTCGCCGATGGAATTTCTCGTGATGCCGCGCATGCTGGCGCTCGCGCTCATGATTCCGCTGCTCACGATCTATTCGGACTTCATCGGCATGCTCGGAGGAGGCGTCGTCGGTGTCGCCGCCTTCGATATCAGCCTCACCCAGTACTACGAGCAGACGCGCGGCGCGCTCACGCTCAGCGATTTTTGGGCCGGGCTGATCAAGGGCACCGTTTTTGGAATTTTGGTTTCGCTGGCCGGCTGCTTGCGAGGGATGCAGTGCGGTCGTGACGCCGCCGCCGTGGGACAGGCGGCGACGTCCGCCGTGGTCACGGCGATCGTCTGGATCGTTGTCGCGGATGCGATTCTGACAGTGCTCTATGATGTACTGGGCATCTAGCCGGCCGAGCGAGGCCGGCGCGCAAGCCAGAGAGGCGCATCTTGTCGTCGAGGGCGTGACCATGGCCTACGACGATTTCGTCATCCAACAGGATTTGAGCTTTACGGTGCGGCGCGGCGATATTTTTATCATCATGGGAGGCAGCGGTTGCGGCAAGAGCACGCTCCTCAGGAGCATGATCGGGTTAAAGGCGCCGGCCAAGGGCGACGTGTACTACAACGGGCGAAGTCTGTGGAAGTCAAGCCCGGAAGAGCGCGAGCAGATGATGCGCCGCTTCGGCATCCTGTATCAGAGCGGCGCTCTGTGGAGTTCGCTCACGTTGGCGGAAAACGTGGCGCTGCCGCTGGAGCAGTACACGCGGTTGCCTGCCGCCGACATCCGCGAGCTCGCGTCGCTCAAACTCGCGCTCGTCGGCCTGGCGGGTTTTGAAGACTATTACCCCTCGGAAATCAGCGGCGGCATGCAAAAGCGCGCCGCGCTCGCGCGCGCGATGGCGCTCGATCCCGACATTCTATTTTTTGACGAGCCCTCGGCGGGACTCGATCCCGTGAGCTCGCGCCTCCTCGATGATCTTATTCTGCAGCTCCGCGACAGCCTCGGGGCGACCATTGTCGTCGTCAGTCATGAGCTGGCCAGCATCTTCGCGATCGGGACGAATTCGGTGTTCCTCGACGCCGACGCGAAAACGATGATCGCCCAGGGGCATCCGCAGCGTCTGCTCGCGGAATCGCGCGATCCCAAGGTGCGCAATTTTTTGACGCGGGGAGGGGAGCTATCGTGAGCCAGAGAGCGAACCCGGCCCTTATCGGCGCGTTTATTGTGGGAGCGCTGGCGTTGCTCGTGGTCCTTCTGCTGGTCTTCGGCTCCGGTACGTTTTTCACGCGCAAGACCCGCGCCGTGATGTACTTCGACGGCGATATCAAGGGTCTCCGCGTGGGATCGACGTTGAGCTTTCGCGGCGTTCCGGTCGGCTCGGTCGAGGAGATTCGCGCGACATTTGACCCGAAAGAAAAAAGATTTCGCATCCCGGTCATCGTCCAGTTCGTGCACGACACAATCGAGCCGAAGGAAATGGGCGTGACCACAACCAGGGAGACGCTCGAGATCCTCGTTCAGCGCGGGTTGCGCGCGCAGCTCCAGGCGGAAAGCCTGTTAACCGGCCAGCTGCTCGTCCAATTGGATTTTTTTCCGGAGGCTCCGCCGCGGCAGCTGGCGATCGATCCCGACACCAGGCTCATTGAGATTCCAACGATCCCCAGCGTGATGCAGCAGGTGACGGAGACGGTCATGCGCGCGCTCAACCGCATCTCGCAGCTTCCCATCGAACAGCTCGTCTCCGGCGTCGAGCAGTCGCTGACGAGCGTGAACAAGCTCGTGACCTCGCCCGAGGTGAAAGATGCGATTCAAAACCTGAACCGCGCCCTGCTCGAAGTGAGACAGCTCGCGGAGCGGCTGGACAACCAGATCGATCCGCTCGCCGCCAACGCCACCGAGACCTTGCAAAGCATCAACAAGCTGGCTCAGTCGACCGATCAGAAGCTCGAAGGGCTCGCGCAAAGCCTGAGAGAAACCGCCGCGGCCGCGAAAGTGACCCTGGAGCAGACGCAGAAAACGATGGCGTCTTTGGAGGGCTTCACCGATACCGGCTCGCCGCTGCGCTACGAGGTGATGAAGACCTTGCGCGAGCTTTCGGACGCGGCCCGTTCGGTTCGCGTCCTCACGGACTATCTCGAACAGCATCCCGAGGCCGTGCTGTTCGGGAGAAGGGACGGCGGCCGATGACGTCGGCGGAACGCCCGAGCGCCTGGCTCATTTTGCTCGCGGTTCTCGCTTTAGCCGGCTGCGTTTTTGCGCAGAGGGACTCGCGCCCCGCGCAGCTTTACGTGCTTACGCCGATCCCGCCGTCCGGATCGTATCCGGAGCGCGGGGCGCGCGGGCCCGCGATCTGGGTCGGGCCGATCACGCTCCCGCAGTATACCAATCGCCCGCAAATCGTGACGGGCAACACCGGCCCGGAACTGCGCCGAGCCTTTTCCGCGGTTTGGGCCGAGCCGCTGCAAGATAATGTGGCGCGCGTTTTGGCCGAAAACCTTTCCCTGTTGCTTTCTAGCGATCGGGTCGCGATCTTTCCCTGGACCAGCCCGGTGCCTCTGGACTACCAGATCACGGTGGACGTCACCAACTTTCTCGGCGAGCCTGGCGGCGAGGTCTCGCTCACCGCGCTCTGGAAGGTTCTCGGCAAAAACGGCAAGGAAGTCCTGGCGAGCAAGAAATCGACCTTTACCCAGGCGAGCAAGTCAAAAGACTACGACGGCTTCGTTTCGGCCATGAGCCAGAATCTCGCAAGCTTGAGCCGTGAGATCGCAGCGGCGATCTCACAGCTCCCTCAGCAAGACGGCCCGCCCCAAGCAAAGTAGCGCGGCCGGTCCCTTTCCCATGCCGAAAGCCGTTACGGCCCTCACGATTGCCGGCTCGGATTCCGGCGCCGGGGCCGGCATTCAGGCCGACCTCAAGACCTTCGCCGCAATCGGCGTCTACGGGGCGTCCGTGATCACCGCGATCACCGCGCAGAATACCCAACGGGTCACGAAGGTGCTCGAGCTTCCTCCCGCCATGGTGGCGGCGCAGATCGATGCCGTCGCCCAGGATCTGAAGATCGGCGCCGTCAAGACGGGCATGATCGCCAACGCGGCCATCATCGAGGTCGTCGCGGCCAAAATCCGGCAATACCGGCTGAGCAATCTGGTGGTCGACCCCGTCATGGTGGCTAAATCCGGCGACCGCCTCTTGCGCAAAAATGCCATCGCGGCGCTCCGCGCCGAGCTTTTGCCTCTGGCGGCCGTCGCGACTCCGAATCTCGCCGAAGCCGAAGAGCTCACGGGATTAAAGCTAAGAAACGAGGAAGCGATTCGAGAAGCGGCGAAGAGAATATTGGATATGGGCGTTCACAGCGTCATCATCAAAGGCGGCCACCGCCGCGGCCCGGCAGTCGATGTTTTCTATGACGGCAAGAAGTTTTTGCCGCTCAAAGCGCCGCGGATTAGGACGCGGCACACGCACGGCACCGGCTGCACGTTTTCGGCTGCGATTGCCGCGCATTTGGCGCGCGGCTTGGATCTTGAAAGGGCGGTGGTTCTCGCGAAGCGCTACATCACCGAAGCGATCAAATCCGCCTTCCCCATCGGCTCCGGCCACAGCCCCGTGCATCACTTCTATCAATTCTGGAAACATCGAATAAACTGAACCCACGTTTGCCTTTCTGTTCTCCTCGCGCGCGGAGGTTATTAAGGGTCGCAGAATTGAATTGACATTGAGACTTTAAAATCTCCCCTAACCCTCTTTTCCAAAGAGGGGAAAATCCTCCCTTTGGCAAAGGGAGGTCAGGAGGCTGCCGAACGACGGCAAGCGCTATGAGATCCTGGAGGGAGAATTGTCGGTGACGCCTGCGCCAAGCACAAGATACCAGATTGCCTCAGTAAACCTCGCCGTTCTTCTATCGAATCACGTTAGGGATAAGGACATGGGCAGAATCTTCTGCGCACCCGTTGATCTCATCCTAGAGCCCACCTCCGTGTTTCAACCTGACTTGCTGTTCATCGCAAAACAGCACCAAAATATCATCACGGAGCGAGCCGTTGAGGGAGTCCCAGACTTGGTTGTCGAAATCCTATCGCCCGCCACTAGCCGCATCGACCGCCTCACGAAAGCGCAGATTTACGCGCGCCACAAAGTCCCCGCGTATTCTGGCCCCTTATTCATTATGTCCGAAGATGTTCAGACGACCGCCCAGGTTACACGCCAGAGTGCCCTGAGATCTGATGACTCGATGGATGGGGCGGCACTAGAGCAAGAGCGTTGGGACGCGAGACGATACCTGCGCGCAGCTCAAACAGTTTTTAATTTGATATAGCTCCTCGGATTGGTTACCCTGGACTATATGGAGGTTCCGCGGCATATTGTCTGGTCATTGGCTAAGGCGGAGGATCTTGACCTCAGTGATCCCGAGAATAGGAAATGGTGGATCAAACAAATCTTGATGAACGGCCGCATGGAGGACATTCGCTCACTCGATCTCGATGAGGTCGAAAAAATACTGCCCGAGCTCTATCTGCCCAGACCAATAAAAAAGCTTTGGAGCGATTACTTTGCCAAGCGGAGAACTTCTCACTCCTTTTCAGAAACAAGTCCTTAAAGCTTTTACGGGGATCGAAGAGAGTCGGGCGTTCTATCTCACCGGTGGCACCGCGCTTTCGGCTTTTTATCTTGCTCATCGGCTGTCCGATGATTTTGATTTCTTCACGTCGCAAGAGGCGTTGATTGCCATCGTCGCGCGTAAGTTGAAACCCGCGCTCGAAAGCTCGGGCTTCAGCGTTCAAGAAATCAGGAGCTTTTCGAGCTTCTGGGAAGCGGTCACTAGCAAAGGAAATGAGAGCTTCAAGATTCAGCTCGCCTACGATAGCCCGTTCTTGATTTCCGCGATCGAAGAGAAACAGGGACTGAGAATTCACGGCTTCGAGGATATCGCTGCGGGAAAGCTCCTCGCTCTCTATGGTCGCGCCGAGGAAAGAGATTTTATCGACATTTATTTTATCGTGAAAAGCGGCAAGATTTCTCTGGAGACGATGATTGAACTAGCCAAGAAAAAAGATCCCGGGCTCGACGAATACTACCTGGCAATCGCCTTCGAACAATCGGAAAAGATACCGGACGATCCCTCCAAATTGAAAGTCAATCTTCTCACCCCGATTGATCCCAAGGCGCTGAAAAAATTTTTTGCTGCGCAAGCCGTTCGGCTTCTCGAAAAGCACAAGCAGTAATCAATCCATTCGCGCAAAGTATCGACCACTAATCCTAAAGGACGGATATCGGCACAATGTTCTCAACTATCTCCGGGCTCAATTAGGAATGACGGTTTGTCCTGGCGCAGCGACCAGGTTACTGAGAAACATCCAAGAAGCAAAAGAAGGGCCCGCCTATCCCGACAAACAAGCGGCAACGCTGATTCTTTTAGAGGCGTAATTCGAGACTGGAGTTAAGGTCCCATCTATACGTAGGACGGTCGAGGCGCTGCGCGCCGATATCCGTCATGGACCGTAACTCCACATGGTGGGTATCGCGGTGTCCCATGCTGGCCATCCGGAGGGTTCCGCGGACCCGCGCTCCGATGTCATTCCGAAGCCGAGGAGCGGGACCGCGATTTAATCAGTCGAAATGCCGATGCACGAATGCGGAGGTGAAACGCCCCCTTCGGTACCGGACGAACCTGCGAAGCGCGGCGACTTCTATCGAGCGGGAGGACTGAAAGGGGAATCCTACGAAAAGATCCCAGCCCCTTACTAGCTCTTACTTCAGTTTTTGAGAATTCTAAGTTGTCATTTTTGGAAGCTCGAAACACTGACCATGATAAGAGTCACTACCGGCTCGCAATGAATTCGGAAAGTGCGATCAAGGGATGCCAGCGGTTGGGCGATCAACGGGAGATGGCAGATCGCGATCTTCTATCCCCCATCTTGTACTCTCGGTATTTTCGGTCCGATGATGTAGCCGGTCACAACATCGCCGAAGACCTGACACTTTTCCTCGCCCCAGCGCCAGAAATAAAGCGCCATGTAGGCGCAGAGCAGCGCGTCGATTTTGTCTTCCAGCGCCTTGAGTTGCTTGCCTCTGAGTTCTCGCGGCGCAACCTCCAGCAGCGCCCTAAGCTCCGCCGAAGAAACAAGCGGCGGGTCGAGTGCGGCCAGAGACTTGGCGATCGCGCGCTGGAGTTCCGTAAGGCCCGCGCATTTTTCCGCCCTGCTTCCCTTCTTGTACTTGACGATCGGCCGCGCGCCGAAAAGCGCAACTTGCGCGAGATGAGGAAAGATCTCCAGCTGGCGTCTCTGCGGCGAATGCGCGCAGAAGGGATCGACGCAATAGCCTTGCAGGGAAAGCTTCTGCGAGATCCTTATCGGCCGCGCGCAGCGCTCGCGGTTTCCCGGATAGACGCCGGCGTGAAACCGGCCGAAAAGGGAAGCGACCTGTCGATCGACCGGTCGTGCTGTTTTTTCGGGGCTTGGCGCGATGATCGGCGCGTCAATTCCCAGCCAGGTCGGGCCCTTTCCATGCTGCTCGATCCAGCCGATGATGTCCTCATCCGAGGTCCTGCAGTCCGCTGCCGAAAGAACTGCGGTATCGCCGTTGTAGGTCAGAAGAGCGAGCCCGCTTGGATGGCGCTCCGACCACGCCAGGTCAATCCCGATAAAACTGCACAGGCCGTCTTTTTCTTTCATGGCGCGCGACCGAACCTGTATGCTATACCTCTATCGTGATCTACAAGACTTTGCTCCGGCCGATCCTTTTTCTCAAGGATCCCGAAGAGGCGCACGAGCAAACTTTGACCCTGCTCGCAAGGGTAAGTTTCGCGGCAAGGCTCCTCGAGCGCTTCTTTCGCGTCACCGACGAGCGCCTCACAACCCGCCTCGGGCCGTTGGAGTTTCCCAATCCCGTCGGCTTGGCTGCGGGGCTCGATAAAAACGCCACAGCCCTGCCGATGTGGGAAGGCTTCGGTTTCGGCTTCATCGAAATCGGCGCGGTCACGGCCCTGCCGCAGCCGGGAAATCCAAAGCCGCGGCTCTATCGGCTGCCGAAAGACTTGGCGCTGATCAACCGCCTGGGCTTCAACAACGAGGGCGCGGAGGCGATCAGCGCAAAGCTCGGCGCGCTCAAACAGGCGAAGCGGCTGCCCAAAATTCCTCTCGGGATCAACATCGGCCGAAGTAAGATCGTCGACACCGAGAATGCCGCCGAGGACTACATCTTCACGTTTGAAAAGCTTTATCCGTTCGCGGACTACTTCACGCTCAACGTCAGTTCGCCGAACACGCCGCATCTCAGGGATCTGCAGCAAAGATCGCATCTGGAACGCCTGCTCGCAAACATTCAGACAAGAAACGCCGAGCTGGCGCGGCAAGTGGGCCAGGAGCCCAAGTCCGTGTACCTGAAGATAGCTCCCGATATGGAGCTCTCGCAGCTCGAGCAAATTATAGAGGTGGTGCTTGCGCAGAATTTGTCCGGCATTGCGGCGACCAACGCGACCGCTTTCATGCGGGAAAAGCTTTCCACGCCGACAAACGAGCCTGGCGGGCTGAGCGGTAAGCCGCTCCGCGAGCGCGCAACCGCCTTCATCCGGCACATTTATCGATCCACTCGCGGGAAGCTTTCCATCATCGGCGTCGGCGGCATCTTTACGGCCGAAGATGCCTATGAAAAGATCACCGCGGGCGCCAGCGCCGTGCAGATCCTCACGGGTTTCGTGTACGAAGGTCCGGCGGCCGTCAAGCGCATCAACCAGGGGCTGCTCAGGCTGCTCGAGCGGGATGGCTTTAACGCCGTCGGCGAAGCCGTCGGCAGCCGGGTGGAGATGAAGACGAAAGAAGCAAAAGTTGGAGGCCGTCATGGAAGCGCGTACGTTTGAGGTCAAAACCCCTTTGCTGACCGGAGGGCGGAGCCAGATGCCGCTAGCTCGCACCGATCTGGTTTCGGTGATGCTGAACTACTACACGCCGGGGCGAAGAAACACGCTCCACAACCACCCGGGCGAGGACCACGTTTTCGTTGTCTTGGACGGAGAAGTCACTTTTTACGACAAGGAGAACAAAAGCACCGTGCTGAGGAAAGGCGAGGGGATCCTGATCCCGGGAGATTGGCACTACTGCTTTGAAAACACCGGCGGGTGCGATCTTGCGATGCTGCGATTTGGCGCGCGCAGGGAGAAGACCGCGGTCGCGCGGGTCGAGAGCACCGGACGGGCGCGCGCCGAGGACGCAACCGAATACGAGCACGTGGGCGGCGAGCCGGTCGAAGGGAAGTACTGGCGGCTTGGGTGATCTGGCCTTTCGGGTGCTTACGCCGTGAAGATCACGGACATAAAAACCATCCGCCTGCGCGCCCCGATCCCAAGCGAGCGGCAGGTGCGCAGCCGCAGAGGGCAGCGAAACTATCGCTCGGCCGTGCTGCTCGAGGTCAGCACCGATGAAGGTATAACCGGCGTCGGTTCGTGCTCGGGAAACGGCACTTTGATCGACGTTATCGTGCAAACCGTCTTAAGGCCGCTGCTCGTTGGGACGGATCCAACAAAGATCGAAGAGGTCTGGGACAAAGCCTACTTTCGCGGAGGAACAAGAGAATTCGGATCTCGAGGCGTGGGCGTTGTCGCTCTGAGCGGCCTGGATGTCGCCCTCTGGGATATTCTCGGTAAAGTCGAAGGATTACCGATCTACAGGCTTCTCGGCGGCGCCAAAAGAGACAGGATCCCCGTTTACGCGACCGCCCTTTACCCGGACAAAATAGAAAGCGTCCTGGAAAAAGCCCGGGCGCTTGCCGCGAGCGGCTTTCGCGCCGTCAAGGTAAAAGTCGGATTTGATCTGGCGCAGGACCTGGAGATTGTCAGAGCGGTGCGCGCCACGCTGGGCCGAGAGTTTCAGATCATGACCGACGCCAACCAGGGCTACACGCTCGACGCCGCGATCGAGGCCGCTGGGGCTTTCGCCGATCTGAACGTCGTATGGCTGGAAGAGCCGATGTTCATGGAAGATATCGAAGCGCACGCGCGCCTTCGCAAAGCCGTTCGGATGCCGATCGCGCTCGGCGAGAACTTGCACACCCGCTTCGCGTTCGAGGCTTTCATGGCGCGACAGGCCGTCGACTATCTCCAACCGGACGTCGCTCGCGCCGGCGGCATCAGCGAAATTCTCAAGATCTCCGAGTTGGCCAAAAACTACGCGCTGCCGATTTCGCTCCACACCTGGGGGGATGGTGTGGCGCTGGCGGCAAGTCTCCACCTGTCAGCGGCGCTCGAAAACAGTCCCATCATGGAGCTGGACACCACGCACAATCCGTTGCGGACGGAACTTCTCGTAAAGCCGCTCGAGTTCGAAGACGGCTTTATGACTCCCCCGCAAGGCCCAGGGCTCGGCGTGGAGCTGTCGCAAGAGGCGCTTAAGAAATTCGCCGACGCAAGCTTCGAAGAGCCTGGCCTCTGGCAAAAGCCGGTTGCGTCCGTCTAATCAAAGCAGCTGAAGGCTCGGAAATCTTCGCTCGCGATTTTGGGTCTTTCTGCGTTGGGCGCCGGAGTCGCGGAGTGGTTTCCGCGCGCGCTCGCGCGCGCTCAACACCCCCACCGGCAAGACGCGCCGCGCTGACCGCCGGAGCGTTCACTGTCTTGACATCCTGGGCGACCGAATTATTTTTTGGTCGTCCGGTTCGGACCGGCCTTCGAGTTCGCTCACTGCACGCAAGCTAAGCCGACGGGGGTATCCTATGATCAGAAAGGATTACTACCTGGTCCTTGGCGTATCGCGCGGCGAAAGCTTCCGCGGCATTCAGGAAGCCTTTCGGGAATTGGCGAAACGATACCATCCTGACCGCGCTGGCCCGGAAGGCACGCGTAAATTTCAAGACATTCAGGAGGCATACGAGGTCCTCTCCGATCCGGAGAAAAGAAAATTGTATAACCACGAGCTCGAGCGCGAGGAGCGCATGGCGCGCCCGGAGCCGGAGCCGCTGAGCCCGCGGGGCAGGCCTGGACCAGCGTTTGCCGAACCGTTATCGGTGCTGCACGGCTTTGAGACTATCCGCCCTTCCTTCGAGCCGCTCTTTGAGCGCTTCGTCAGGAACTTCACGAGAGAAAATATCCCGAAAGGCGAGCGGCTTCAGGATTTGAACATCGAAGTCGTGCTCTCGCCGGAAGAGGCGCTGCGCGGCGTTGTTGTGCCGATCGGGGTTCCGGTCTTTTATGCGTGCCCGCACTGCGGCGGCTCCGGTAGCGACTGGTTATTTCCATGCCTCGGGTGCAACGCTCAGGGGGTCATTGAAACGGAGCAAACTGTACGAGTCCGCGTGCCGCCGATGACGCCGGACCGGGCCGTCCTCGAGGTGCCCATCCACGGCCTCGGCGTTCACAATTTTTATTTGCGGCTCCACATCCGTATCGACCGCTCATCCCTATTTTGACAAATCGGCCGTCGGCTCGGGGAGAGTTTTCCACGAGAAAATTTGCGGCGCGAACCGTGCGGCGGATCATAGACGCGCCCGCCGTTTTCGCGTCCGCATAGCGGCTTCCCGGCCGCCAATCGTCGGAGGCGATGCCGCTTAAAGGCGCCGCCCGCGCGGCGCTGTTCTTGCGCCGAGAGCAGAAGTTGTTACGATAAACGCGCTTTTATGTACAGGGAAGATACGATCGCGGCGATTGCGACGCCGCCGGGCGAAGGCGGCGTTGCCATCGTGCGCGTCAGCGGACCGGACGCGGAGCGAATCGCCAACGAGATCTTCGTGCGCGCGCGGGGCCGAAACGGCAGGCTCCGCTCGCACGTGCTCCATCACGGGCTCATCCGCGATCCCGAAACTGGCGCCACGCTCGACGAGGTGCTCCTCACCGTCATGAGAAAACCTGCAAGCTACACGGGCGAGGACGTGGTCGAGGTTCACTGCCACGGCGGCCCGGTATTGGTTCGGCAAGTCCTCGAGCTTGTCCTGTCTCGCGGCGCGCGGCACGCGGCCGCCGGGGAGTTCACCAAACGCGCATTCCTAAACGGCCGGCTCGACCTCGCGCAGGCCGAGGCCGTACTGGATCTTATCCAAGCCCGGACCGCCAAAGGCGCTCGCGTCGCGCTCGAGCAGGCGCGGGGGCAGCTCTCGGCCTGGATCAAGGAGCTGCGCGAAGAGATGATCGAAATTCTCGCAGAGGTCGAGGCGGCTATCGATTTTCCCGAAGAGGAGCTGGAGCTGCTCGACCGTGAGGCTCTGGGCAAAAAGATCGCGCAGCTTGGAGACAGAATCGGCGAATTGATTGCAAGTTACCAGTGGGGGAGGCTTTACCGGGAAGGCGCGCGAGTCTGCATCGCGGGGCGGCCGAATGTCGGAAAATCGAGCCTGCTGAACCTTCTTCTCGGTGAAGAGCGGGTGATTGTCACCCCTGAACCAGGGACAACGCGCGACGTGATCGAGGAAAGCATCAATCTTGGAGGGGTTCCCATCGTCCTCTGGGATACCGCGGGTATCAGGGAAACCGAAAACTCGGTCGAAAAGATCGGCGTTGAATTCACGCTGCGGCGGCTTGAGGCGGCGGATGCCGTTTTGGTCGTGTTGGACGGCGCGCAGCCGCTCGCCGCCGAGGATATCGCGGTCCTCGACGCCGCAAGGTCCAAAAAAACTCTCGTGGCGATCAACAAGACCGATCTGCCAATCAAGCTAAGTATTGAAGAATTAAAGAGATTTTTTAATTCAGCCACGGTTTTTGTGTCGGCTAAGACGGGCGCTGGATTGGCCGATCTAAAGCGCGCTCTGAAGGGTCTGCTTTTGAATTCCACCGCAGAACCAGAGATCGTGATCACGAACTCCCGCCACAGCGCGGCGCTTAAACGGGCGCAGGCAGCGCTTGCCGAAGCGTTGAAGAGCTGCCATGACGGCCACGCCCCTGAGCTTATCGCCGTCGATCTTTACGAGAGCAAAGCAGCGCTGGAAGAGATCGTTGGCACCGTTGCGAACGAGGATATTTTAGAACATATTTTTGCTAAATTTTGTATCGGAAAATAAGATATTTACACATAATAGCTATAAAAGTTTCACGTGAAACATGGCAAGGATCTATGACGTAATAGTCGTCGGTGCCGGCCATGCGGGCATCGAGGCGTCGCTGGCTGCGGCAAGGATGGGCTGTGATACGCTAATGCTGACCCTTAACCTCGACCACATCGGCCAGATGTCATGCAACCCGGCGATTGGAGGCATAGGCAAAGGCCACCTGGTCAAGGAGATTGACGCTCTTGGCGGGGAAATGGCCCGGGCTATCGATGAGACGGGCATCCAGTTTAGGATGCTCAACACCAAGAAAGGTCCAGCCGTCAGAGCCTCACGGGCACAAGCGGACAAGGCCTTATATCGCCAGAGGATGAAGCGCGTCCTCGAGAACTGCGAAAATCTCACGCTTCGCCAGGCGAGCGTTGAGCGCCTCATCGTGGAGGACGGGACGGTTCAAGGCGTCGAAACGCAAATCGGAGAAACTTTTCTTGGTCAGAAGGTAATCCTGACAACCGGCACATTTTTGAAAGGCCTGATTCACGTTGGCGACAAAAACTACCCTGCCGGCCGGGCGGGAGATTTTGCCGCCCAGGGTCTTAGCGACTGCTTGCGCGAGCTGGGATTCAGAGTTGGGCGGTTGAAGACCGGGACCTGCCCGCGCCTCGATGGGAGAACGATAGATTATTCCAGGCTTCAGGTGCAGCACGGCGATGAACCTCCGGTCCCGTTTTCTTTTTCGACGGAAGCTATCACGCAGCCTCAGATACCGTGCCATATAACCTACACAAACCAGCGCACTCACGAAATCATCCGTAGCGGGTTGCACCGCTCGCCGATGTACTCCGGGATCATTAAAAGCCGTGGCCCGCGCTATTGCCCGTCTATTGAAGACAAGATCGTGCGCTTTTCCGAAAGACTCCGCCATCAGATATTTCTCGAGCCCGAGGGGCGTGACACGGTGGAAGTTTATCCCAACGGCCTCTCTACAAGCCTTCCTCTCGACATCCAGCTGGCCATGGTTCATTCGATTGAGGGCCTGGAGAAGGCCGAGATCATGCGCCCTGGATACGCGATCGAGTATGACTATGTCGACCCGACCCAGCTCTATCCGTCGCTGGAGACAAAGCTCGTGCGCGGGCTATACCATGCGGGGCAAATCAACGGCACCACCGGGTACGAAGAGGCTGCTGCCCAAGGCATCATGGCAGGAATAAACGCCGTCCTTAGCTTACGGGGAGAAGAGCCGCTAGTCTTGGCGCGTGACCAGGCCTACATCGGCGTTCTTATCGATGATCTGGTGACAAAGGGGACCGATGGTGAGCCGTACAGAATGTTTACCTCCAGGGCCGAGTATCGGCTTTTACTGCGGGAAGATAACGCCGATCTTCGGCTCACCGAGATCGGTTACAGGATCGGCCTGGCGAAAAAGGAATTTTACGAAAAAACGCGAAAGAAAATGGCAATGGTCCATGATCTCATCGAGCGCCTAAACGAGCGGCGAGTCAACCCAACGGCGGAAACCAATGCCGCGCTCGAAAAGCTTGGGTCAGCCCCGCTGCGCAACCACTGCTCCATGGCGCAGCTTCTGAGGAGGCCGGAGCTGTCCTTTACCGATCTAGCGTTATTTGATCCCGCGTTAAGGGGAGTCGCGGCGGCAATCGGCCTTCAGGCGGAGGTTGAAATCAAGTATTCGGGATATGTTCAGAGGCAGCTTGAGGGTGTCGAAAGGTTCCGCAAAATGGAGGAGGCGCGCTTTCCGGAAGATTTCGACTACGGCTCCATTCCCGGGCTTTCAACAGAGGTGCGCGAGAAGCTCACGCGCATCCGACCGCGCTCTCTAGGCCAGGCGGCAAGAATTTCCGGCATCACGCCTGCGGCAATATCGATCCTATCCATCCATCTAAAGAAGCAGAAACTTGCCTGAAAGACTCGCCCAGGACAGGTTGGCAGAAGCCCTAGATTGCTTAGAAAAAGGGTGCGAGTCGCTGGGCATAAGTCTCTCGCGGTCTCAGATTCAAGCGTTTCTCTCGTATCTCGAGCTGCTGGCGCTGTGGAACAAAACTTTCAATCTCACCTCGGTTCGTGATCCCATCGGGATCGTTCGGCTCCACTTTCTCGACTCGCTAGCCATCTCCTCGTTTGTCGACAAATCCCGATCAGTTATGGATGTCGGAAGCGGCGCGGGGTTTCCAGGCGTTCCGCTGGCAATCCTTTACCCGCAAACAAAAGTCACTCTGGTCGAGCCGAGGCGAAAACGCGCCAACTTTCTTCGCGCCCTGGCACGGGAGCTGCCGGACGTGCAGTTGGCGGTTTTCGAAGCGAGAATCGAAGAACTGAAAACATCCGCGACGGGACTTTTTTCGACAGTTGTGTTTAGGGCGGTCGGGAGCGCCGAATTCTTTTTGCACGCGGCACGGCGTTTCCTCGCAGATAGGGGGAGATGCCTGATGTTGCACGGCCCAAAAGGCAAAACCACATTGTCCCGAATAGCCGGGCAGCTTTCCGGTCTCGGATATGCAAACGCCACAATAAAGAGCTACCGCCTTCCTCTGGGTAACGAGCAGAGAACCCTTATCATCGTCGAGGCATAGCGGCGCCGTTTCACGTGAAACAATTTTTTTCTTTTAATTATGAGCCAATCTGTGATAAGAAATGTACTGTTCGTCTAAAACGATAAGTATTTGATTTTACTAAGAAATTTTGCAACACGTCATCGCGATATCGAATCAAAAAGGGGGTGTCGGCAAGACCACGACCGCCATCAACCTTGCAGCCTCGCTGGCGGTCAGAGAGAAGAAGACCCTGCTCGTCGATGTCGACCCGCAGGGTAACAGCACCACCGGCCTGGGCATCGACAGAGCGACGCTTACAAAAAGTCTTTACGAAGCGCTGATCGGCTCGTGCTCATTGAGCGAAATCTTATGCGCGACCGAAATCCCGCTTCTCACGCTCGCCCCGTCGACCAAGGACCTGGTAGGCGCCGAGATTGAGTTCGTAAATGCCGCTCACAGAGAGTGGCGCTTGCGTGACGCGCTTGAGCCTGTCCGCCACGATTTCGACTATATTCTTTTGGACTGCCCGCCGTCGCTCGGGCTCCTGACCTTAAACGCGCTGACCGCGGCGGATGCCCTTCTCATCCCGCTCCAGTGCGAGTACTACGCGCTAGAAGGCCTGAGCGCGCTCCTCGAAACATTAAAGCTCGTGCAGAAATCCCTCAACCCCAAGCTTGCGCTTGCCGGAATTGTCCTTACGATGTTCGACACGCGTAACCGCCTTTCCCATCAGGTGGCGGAAGAAGCCCGCCGGTATTTTCCCGGCCAGGTTTTTCACACCGTCATCCATCGCAACGTCCGGCTCAGCGAAAGCCCGAGCCACGGAAAGCCGATATTGCTTTACGACGCGCATTCAACGGGAGCGGAAGACTACATGGGGCTCGCGCGCGAGATCATCCAAAAAGGGGAGGTCAACGAAACCTATGCAGAAAAGGGGACTGGGTAAAGGGCTCGGCGCGCTCATCGCATCGGCGGATACCCCTGAGGAAACTGAGCAAAATCTGGTCGAAACAGACAAAATCGTCCCGAATCCCTTTCAGCCCCGGGTCGCCTTCGACGAGGCAAAACTCGACGAGCTGGCCGCGTCCATCCGCGAAAGCGGAATGCTCCAACCGCTGTTGCTGCGGCGCGCCGGCGACCGCTACGAGCTGGTCGCCGGCGAAAGGAGGTGGCGCGCCGCGATCCGCGCCGGGCTCAAGCAAGTGCCGGCGGTTGTGAAGTCCGTCGACGAGCGCGACCTTCTGGCGCTTGCGTTGATTGAAAACCTCCAGCGGGAGGACTTAAATCCGATTGAAGAGGCGCGTGCGTTTCGCCGCCTGCAGGAAGAGTTCGGCCTCAAGCAGGAAGAGATTTCACAGCGCGTGGGCCGTAGCCGCCCGGCCGTCGCCAATTCTCTCCGCTTGCTCCTTCTGCCCGAGGAGGTTCAAAACGAGGTCGCGCTCGGAAGACTTCCCGCCGGCCAGGCGCGGGCGCTGTTGGCGTTGGAAAAAGAAGCACTGATGATCGCCGCGGCGCGCGAGGTCATCGCCAAAGGCCTCTCGACGCGCGAGACGGAAAACCACGTCCGGCGGCTGAAGCTCAATCGCCGCCGCAGGAAAGAAGCGTCCGCTCTGGATCCCGATCTCCAGTCGCTGGTCGAGAATCTGCAGCGCAGCCTCGGCACCAAGGTCCGCCTCACCCATCATGCGAAAACAGGCAAAGGAAAGCTCGAGATCGAGTACTACTCGACTTCCGACCTCGACCGTATCAGCCGCAAGATCCTGCACGCGTAGTCCCGGGGACGCCGCGTGGCGGTTGCGCGATTCGGGGCACCGCTTGCGCCACGCTTGCTGCGCTTTGCCGCCGGGAGCGTCTTTTGACAACGGCTACTCGCAATGTTATAGAAATTTTTCTGTCAGCTGCGCGTCGCTTGCCACACCGCGGACATGCCGTCCGGCAGGCTATGAGGCGGCGACAATCGTTTTGCTGGGTTTTCGCCGAACAGCGTAGGCAAAAAAGGGGAGCGTGGAAGACCAGATTCCGCGATGAAGCGCGTGGCTTTCAGCCACCGGGATTGACATCGGTTTCGCGCTGATTTCATCCCCGTAAACCCTTCAATTTCAGTTTCGGATTTAGTAGTAAACGTTAGGCTCCTGCCCTTGGAGAGCCGGCGTTAAGCATTGTCCGCCCAGACGACGAAGCACAGGCCTGTATGATTTCCATCGATTCCTCGATCGCGCTGCAGATCCTCGCCTTCCTGGCGTTCTGGTTTTTTTTCAACAGGCTTCTGATCAAGCCCTACCTTGAGGTGGTGGAGGAACGGGAACGGAGGACCGACGGAGCGAGAGCCGAAGCCTCACAGCTCGCGCGTGAAGCCGAGGAGCTCAAGGCCGAATACGAGAAGGCGATTGCCGACGCGGCCGCCGAGGCGCAGGCGATCAAAGAGACGATACGGGCAGAAGGCGCGCGCATCCGCGATGAAACTCTCCAGCGCGCGCGCGCAGAGGCGGCCGGGCGGCTGCAAGCCGCGCGCGCGACGATCCAGCGCGAGCTCGAAGCTGCGCGCAGGCAGGCGGCGCGCGACGCCGAAGAGCTCGCCGCCGACATGGCGGCCAAGATTCTCGGACGACGCGTCGCATGAGGGCCGCGCTCGTAGTTTTTGCCGTTTGTCTTTCCGCAACCAGCGCCTGGGCGTCGGAAGCCCACGCTCCGGGACTGAGCGGCGTCCTTTTTCCGGTAATCAACTTCCTCATCTTTTTGTACCTCATTAAGAGGTTTGGGCTGCCGCTGGTGCGCGCCCACTTCGACCACCGTCACGAGGAGATCCGGCGCGCGGTGGCGGAGGCGGCCGCGGAACGAGAGCGGGCCGAGTCGAGGGTGCGGGACTACCGCAGTCGCCTGGCGGGCCTGCAAAACGAGATCCGAAAAATCCACGAGGGCTTTATCGCCGAAGGTCAACGGGAAAAGGCAAGGCTCATCCAGGAGGGCGAAGCGCAAGCCGCAAAGGTAAGGGCCGACGCGGACTTCCTTGCGGGGCAAGAGCTCAAAGTCGCGCAGCTCGAACTGCGTCGGTTCATGGCAAGCACGGCGCGCGCGGCTGCCGAGCAACTGATTCGCAGTCGCTTGACGCCTGAAGACGACAAGAGACTGATCGACGAGTTTGTCTCGGGTCTCGGGGGCGCTCGATGATCGCGGGCAGTCTCAGCCGAAGATACGCCAAGGCCGTCTTTAACCTGGCGTTGGAGACGCGCGCCGAGGAGGCCGTCCTGGAAGAGCTCAGGCGCTTTTCTCAGGCCCTCGGTGGCACGCCGCTCGGCGCGGTTCTGAGCAACCCCGCTTACGCGCTTACCAAGCGCCAAGCGATCCTCGATCAGGTCGGCAAAAGCCTCGCGCTCTCGCCTGTGGTGCGCCGCCTGCTCTCGATTCTCCTGGAGCGGCGCCGACTCGAGCACGTGCCGGCGATCGTCGCCCAATACACAAAATTCCTCAACGATGCCAAGGGCCGGGTTGAGGCGCGCGTCGTCTCGGCCGCCGCTCTCGAGCCGGCGGCGCGTGAAAAGCTGCGCGCGCGTTTGCGGGAGGTTTCCGGAAAGGAGATCATCCTCCAGAGCGAGACCGACCCCGAGCTGATCGGCGGGCTGGTGATCGAATTGGAAGGAAAGACTTACGACGGCAGCGTTCGCGCCCATCTGGAAGCGCTGGAGGAGAAAATCGAGCGCGGATATCGATAGGGGGAAAGCATGGAGATCGGAACCGCGGAGATTAGCCGCATCATCAAGGAGCAAATCCAGGATTACGACAAGGCCATCCAGGTGCGCGAGACCGGCACCGTGCTCTCGACGGGCGACGGCATCGCGCGCATCTACGGGCTCGACAAAGTGGCGGCTGGGGAGCTGCTCGAGTTTCCTCATTCGATCTATGGGATCGCGCTCAATCTGGAAGAAGACAACGTCGGCGCCGCGATCTTCGGCGAAACGCATCTCGTCAAGGAAGGCGATATCGTCAAGCGCACCGGCCGGATCGCCGAGGTTCCCGTCGGCAAGGCCCTGATCGGCAGGGTGGTGGACGCGCTCGGGATGCCCATCGACGGTCGCGGACCGATTGAAACCAACGAGCGGCGGCGGGTCGAGGTCAAGGCGCCGGGAATTGTCGCGCGCCAGCCGGTGAAGGAGCCCCTGCAGACCGGGCTCAAGGCAATCGACTCGATGATTCCAATCGGCCGCGGCCAGCGCGAGCTGATCATCGGCGACCGGCAAACCGGCAAGACGGCTCTGGCGATCGACACGATCATCAACCAGAGAGGCGGCGATGTGACTTGCATTTATGTCGCCATCGGCCAGAAGCGTTCCACGGTCGCGCAGGTGGTCGACAAGCTGCGGGAATACGGCGCGATGGACTACACGATCGTGGTCTCCGCGACCGCGTCCGAGTCGGCGCCGCTCCAGTTTCTCGCCCCCTACAGCGGCTGCACGATGGGCGAATACATCCGCGACAACGGCGGGCACGCGCTCATCGTCTACGACGACCTCTCCAAGCATGCGGTCGCCTATCGCCAGCTCTCGCTCCTGCTGCGGCGGCCGCCGGGCCGCGAGGCGTTTCCCGGCGACGTGTTTTATCTGCATTCGCGGCTGCTCGAGCGCGCCGCCAAGCTCAGCAACGCGCGCGGCGGCGGCTCGCTCACGGCGCTGCCCATCATCGAAACCCAGGCGGGCGACGTCTCCGCCTATATCCCGACCAACGTGATCTCGATTACCGACGGCCAGATCTATCTGGAAACCGACCTTTTCTATTCCGGCGTGCGGCCGGCGATCAACGTCGGCATTTCCGTTTCGCGCGTCGGCGGCAACGCGCAGATCAAAGCCATCCGGCAGGTGGCCGGAAGCCTCCGCCTCGATCTCGCGCAGTACCGCGAGATGGCGGCCTTCGCTCAGTTTGGCTCCGACTTGGACCCCGCGACCCAGCGGCAGATCGCCCGCGGCAGCCGGATGGTGGAGATCCTCAAGCAAGGCCAGTACGAGCCGCTGCCGGTGGAAAAGCAGATCCTCATCATTTACGCCGGCACCAACGGCTTCGTCGATCATCTGCCGGTGCAGTCGTTGAAGCGCTACGAGACCGAGCTTTACGCCTTCGTCGAGTCCAGGTATCCCGAGCTCCTGCCGACGATCGTGAAAAAGCGCGAACTCGACGATGAGCTGCGCGCCCAGATCAACAAGGCGCTCGAAGAGTTCAAGGAGCGCTTCAAGGAATAGACGGAGAGCTTCCAGTTTTGGGTTTCGAGTTTCGGGTTGAGAACGAAACGCGAAACCAGAGACCAGAAACCAGAGAAAAATGCCGTCACTCAAAGCGATCAGGAAACGGATCGGATCGATCCGCAACACGCAACAGATCACCAAAGCGATGAAGATGGTCTCGGCGGCGAAGCTCCGCCGGGCGCAAGAGGCCGTGCTCAACGCGCGGCCCTACGCGGAAAAAATGCGCTCGTTGCTGCAAAACCTTTCCTACCGCGTGGCGGCCGATGCGCACCCGCTGCTGCGCTCCCGGGAAGAAAAGCGCCTGGATCTCATCTTGCTCACCGCGGATCGCGGCCTGTGCGGCGGCTACAACGCCAACCTCATTCGCGCCGCCGAGCGCTTCATGCGCGGCGACGCGGCGGGCAAGGAGACCCATCTTATTCTCGTCGGCAAAAAGGGCATCGATTATTTCCGCCGGCGGCGGATCGAAGCCGCGGAGCGAATGAACATCGGCTCGTCCGCGGCGCCGGTTCTCGCCGGCGAGCTGGCCAAAATAGCGATCGCGCGCTTCATCGGCGAACACGCCGATGCGACCTACGTCCTGTACAGCCGGTTTCGCTCCGCTCTCTCGCAGATTCCCACGATCGAAAAGCTTTTGCCGGTCTCGCGGACAGCGGATGAGGCGGAGGGCCTGCCGACCGAATATCTCTTTGAGCCGGGCGTTCAGGAGCTGCTGTCGAGCTTGCTTCCCAAAATCGTCGAAGTGGGAATTTACCATGCGCTGCTCGAGGCCGCGGCGAGCGAACACGGCGCGCGGATGACGGCCATGGATTCCGCCACGTCGAACGCGGCCGAGATCATGGGCTATCTCACCCTGCAGATGAACCGCGCGCGTCAGGCGGCGATCACCAAGGAGCTTCTGGAAGTGGTTTCGACGGCTGAGGCGCTCAAGTGAGGAGTAACGGAGGTGATGGATCTATGGGTCGTGGAAGGGTCACCCAGGTCTTAGGGGCGGTGGTCGACGTCGAGTTCAGCGACGGCTCGCTCCCGCCGATCTATAACGCGCTCAGGATCACCAATCCGGCGATCAACGATCAGCCGTGGAATCTCGTGGTCGAGGTCGCGCAGCATCTTGGCGAAAACACGGTGCGCTGCATCGCGATGGATTCGACCGAGGGTCTGGTTCGCGGCATGGAGGTCATGGATACGGGCAGCGGGATTTCGGTTCCGGTCGGCGCCGAAACGCTCGGGCGCGTGCTCAACGTCATCGGCGAACCGGTCGACGAAGGCCCGCCGATCAACGCGAAAAAGAAGCTCCCGATCCACCGGCCGACGCCGTCCTTTGTGGACCAAGAAACCAAGGTTCAAGCTTTCGAGACGGGCATCAAGGTTGTCGATCTCTTGGCACCGTACGCGCGCGGCGGCAAGATCGGCCTGTTTGGCGGCGCCGGCGTCGGCAAAACGGTCATCCTGATGGAGCTCATCAACAACGTCGCCATGAAGCACGGCGGCTATTCGGTTTTCGGCGGCGTCGGCGAGCGCACGCGCGAGGGCAACGACCTCTGGCTCGAGATGAAGGAGTCCGGCGTCATCAGCAAAGCCGCCCTGGTCTACGGGCAGATGAACGAGCCGCCCGGCGCGAGGGCGCGGGTCGCGCTGACGGCGCTGACGATCGCGGAATATTTTCGCGACGAGGAAGGCAAGGACGTTCTCCTCTTCATCGACAACATTTTTCGCTTCACGCAGGCGAACTCGGAGGTGTCGACGCTTCTCGGCCGCATGCCGTCAGCCGTCGGCTACCAGCCGACGCTGGGCACCGATTTGGGAGAGCTTCAGGAGCGCATCACCTCGACGCGCAAGGGCTCGATCACCTCGGTTCAGGCGATCTACGTGCCCGCGGACGACCTCACCGACCCCGCGCCGGCAACGACCTTTGCGCATCTCGACGCGACTACGGTTCTCTCGCGCCAGATCGCCGAGCTTGGAATCTATCCTGCCGTGGATCCTCTGGACTCCACGTCGCGCATCCTCGACCCGCGCGTGGTCGGCGAGGAGCACTATCAGGTCGCGCGCCAGGTGCAGGCGATCCTCCAGCGCTACAAGGACCTTCAGGACATCATCGCGATCTTGGGGATGGACGAGCTTTCCGAAGACGATAAGCTCATCGTCGCGCGCGCGCGCAAGATCCAGCGCTTTCTCTCCCAGCCCTTCCACGTCGCCGAAGCCTTTACGGGAAGGCCCGGGGTTTACGTGGAGCTCAAGGACACGATCCAGGGCTTCAAGGAGATCGTCGAGGGAAAGCACGACGACATTCCCGAGCAGGCCTTCTATATGACCGGCACGATCGAGCAGGTTCTCGAGAACGCCAAGAGAATGGCCGCGGAGTGATATCGGCTGAGCGGTGGGTCTCGGGGTGAAAGCCGGACGCTGATGCGGGCAGAGGCCCCGTGGCAAGAGCGATGGCGGATAAATTAACACTAAGGGTCGTCACGCCGACAAGGCTCGTGCTCGACGAAGAAGTCGACGAAGTGACGGCCGCGGGCGCGCTCGGCGAGTTTACCGTTCTCCCCAACCACATCGCCTTCTTGACGCTCCTCGAGATTGGCGTCCTGAGCTACAAGCAAGGCGGCGTGAGATACGCTCTGGCGACGAGCGGCGGTTACGCCGAGGTCCTCGACAACGTCGTCACGGTGCTCGCGAACACGGCGGAGTTTGCCGACGAGATCGACGTGGCGCGAGCGCAAAGAGCCAAAGAAGCCGCCGAGCAGCGCATGGCCGGTCGCGGCATGGACGAGAGCGATTTCATCGAGGCGCAGGCGGAGTTGCGCCGCGCGCAAGTCCGGCTTGCCGTTGCGGGCAAAGAGGCCAGGCGCTAGGCAAACGAGGAGAGCCTGTATGGCGACAACCGCGTTCAAACCCCAAAGAACCATGTGGAGCAAGCTTTTCACCTACGATTACTGGATGGAGTCTATCGGTATCCCCATCCACCGGGGCTATTACGTCGAGGACCTGCGCACGCTCCCGCTGGGCTGGTGGGAAGAGCGCAAGTGCCAGAGCGCCTTCATTCAGCTTGCCGGGCAGGAGGGCGTAAGCTCGGCGCGCGTGACGGAAATCGCCCCGGGGGAAAAGCTTCCGCCGTTGAAGTTTGCCCTCGACGAGGTCGTTTACGTCGCAAGCGGCCGCGGCTTGACCACGATCTGGTACGAAGGCAGTTCGACCAGGAAGAGCTTCGAGTGGCAAGAGCACAGCCTTTTTATGATCCCCCATGGCGCGACGCACCAGTTCAGCAACATGCAGGGCGACAAGCCGGTGCGGCTTCTCCATTACAGCTACCTCCCGCTGGCGATGTCGGCCCTGCCGGACCCCGATTATTTCTTCAACAACCCGTACAACAGCCCCGACGATCTCGCGGACGGGGATACTTTTTACTCCGAGGCCAAGCTCGTGCAGCAGCCGGCAAGTTCCAATCCCTGGGGCAGAACCGTATACTGGTACGGGAACTTCTTTCCCGACATGAGAGCCTGGGACAAGCTCGACGCCAACGCGCGGCGGGGCGCGGGCGGCAAAACGGTCTCCATCATGTTTCCCAACTCCGAAGTGTTCGCGCACATGTCGCTGTTCGGGGCGCAGACCTACAAGAAGGCGCACCGCCACGGTCCCGGACGCGTGATCGTGATCCCCGCGGGCGAGGGCTATTCGATCATGTGGGAGGAGGGGAAAGAAAAAGTTGTCGTGCCGTGGCACGAGTGCAGCGTGTTTGTGCCGCCCAACCGCTGGTTTCACCAGCATTTCAACGTCGGCGCCAAGCCGGCGCGCTATCTCGCGCTGCATTCCCCGATGCAGTTCTACGGCCACGCGGAAAAGGTGGAAGACCGCGCCAAGGATCAAATCGAGTATACCGACGAGGATCCTTGGATCCGGCAGAAATTTGAGGAAGAACTTGCCAAGCGCGGCGTTCAGTCGCTCATGCCGGCGGAGGCCTACACCAACCCCGACTACGAATGGTCGAAAGCCATGGGAAAGCAGTAGTCCCCTTTGAGGTAACCCAATGCACGATACAGACGACGTCCATGAACATCTTACGCCCGCCGACTTCGGACCCGACGCCATCATCGAGGACATCGAGGGCCTCGAGATGTTCACGCTCAAGAGCGTGGGCATCGACATCGGTTCTTCCACCTCGCATCTGGTCTTTTCGCGCCTGACCTTGCGCCGCGAGGGCGCGGCGCTGTCGGGCCGCTTTAAAGTCACGAACCGGGAAGTGCTCTACCGCTCGGACATCATGCTGACGCCCTACCTTTCCGGGACCCTGATCGACATTGAAAAGATCAAGCGTTTCATCGAGGCGGCTTACGACGCGGCCGGGCTCGCGCCCGAGGACATCGACACCGGGGCCGTGATTATCACCGGCGAAGCGCTCAAAAAAGAGAACGCGCAGCCCATCGTCGAGTACTTTGCCAAGTACTCCGGCAGATTCATCTGCGCCGCCGCCGGTCACAATCACGAAGCGCTGCTCGCCGCCTACGGGTGCGGCGCCGTGGACCTTTCCAAGAGCGAGGGGAAAAACGTGCTCAACGTCGATATGGGCGGCGGCACGACCAAACTGGCGCTCATCGAGCGCGGCGCCGTGAGCCAGACGGCCGCCTTCAGCGTCGGCGCGCGCCTGATCGCGTTCGACGACGACAACGTCGTGACGCGCGTCGAGGACGCCGGCCGGCTACTCATGAAGGAGCTCGGCCACACGGTCGAGGTCGGAAAGAGGATCACGCAAAAAGAAAAGGAAGAGTTCGCGGCGCTCATGGCCGCCGTTCTTTTCGACATTCTCGAACGCGGGCCGACGTTGCCCCTTTCGAAGCAGCTCATGGTGACGCCGCCCCTCAAAAATTACCGCGGTCTCGATCAGGTCGACTGCATCGTTTTTTCCGGCGGCGTTTCCGAGCACGTCTACGACCACGACCGCAACTCCTACGGCGACGTCGGCCCGCTTCTCGGCAAGAAGGTGAGAGAGTACGTCGCCAAGCTGCAGAAAAAGGACGCCGTGCGCGAACCCACCGAAGGCATCCGCGCGACCGTGATCGGCGCCGGCGAATACACGGTTCAGGCGAGCGGCAACACCAGCTATATCTCGGATCGCAAAGTGCTGCCGGTGTTCGGGTTGAAAGTCGTCCAGGCGACGCTGCGCGACGGCGCTTCCGTGCCGCAGGCGCTCAGGCAATCGCTGCGCAAGTTCGATCTCACCTCTTTTGCTCCGGGCCTGGCGCTGTCCCTTTCCCTGGACGCGCAGCTGGACTATAAGACCATTAGAAAAGTGGCCGAGGGCATCGCCGAAATTTTGCGCAATGCCGCGGACACCAGCCCGCTCTATCTGGCGCTCGACCTCGACGTCGCGAAGTCGCTCGGCGGCATCCTCAAAGAGGAGCTCAAAATCGATCGCGAGATCATCGCGATCGACGGCATCGAAGTCGGCGACCTCGACTATATCGATATCGGCGAACCGATGGGGATCACCGAGGTCATTCCCGTGACGGTCAAATCGCTCATGTTTCCGGGGACAAAGCTCAACTAGCAGGAAGGAGAAAGACCGATGGCGAAAGCGGCATTCAAACCCCAGCGCACGATGTGGAGCAAGACCTTCACTTACGACTACTGGATGCAGTCCACCGGGATACCGATCCATACGGGCTTCTACATCGAAGACTTGAGAAAGGTCGAACTGGGATGGTGGGAAGAGCGCGAGTGCATGAGCGCGTTCATCCAGCTCATGGGCCAGGAGGGCGTAAGCTCGACCCGGTTGACCGAGATCCCCCCGGGCGAAACCACAAAGCCGTTCAAGTTTGCTCTGGACGAGGTCGTTTACGTCGTCGACGGGCGCGGCTTGACCACCATCTGGTACGACGGCAGCAGCACCAGGAAGAGCTTCGAGTGGCAGCAACACAGCATGTTCATGCTGCCGCGCGGCTGCCACCACCAGTTCAGCAACATGCAGGGCGACAAGCCGGTGCGGCTGCTTCACTACAGCTACTTTCCGCTCGCTCTTTCGGCGGTTCCCGATCCGGACTTTTTCTTTAACAACCCGCGCCAGACTCCGGACACTCTCGCCGAACAGGACGAGCTCTACTCCGAAGCCAAGCTCGTCCAGCCCAAGGAGAAGGACGAAGCGCTGGGCTTGAACGTTTTCTGGTACGGCAACTTTTTCCCCGACATGAAGGCGTGGGACAAGCTCGACGCCAACGTGCGGCGGGGCGCGGGCGGAAAAAGCGTCTTCATCCAGTTTGCCGACTCCGAGGTGACCGCGCACATGTCCGTGTTCGCACCGCAGACGTACAAGAAGGCCCACCGCCACGGCCCCGGGCGCGCGATCATCATTCCCGCGGGGGAAGGCTATTCGATCATGTGGGAAGAGGGAAAAGAAAAGATCGTCTGCCCGTGGCACGAGTGCAGCATGCTCGTGCCGCCGAACCGCTGGTTCCACCAGCACTTCAACGCGGGCGGCACGATGGCGCGCTATCTCGCGCTTCATCCGCCGATGCAGTTTCACGGCCACGCGGAAAAAATCGAAGATCGGGCCAAAGACCAGATCGAGTACCCCGACGAGGATCCGTGGATCAGAAAGAAATTCGAGGAGGAGCTGGCCAAGCGCGGCGTCAAGTCGCTGATGCCCGACGAGGCCTACACGAACCGCGATTACGAGTGGTCCAAGGCCATGGGGAAGCAGTAGGCCCGCGGCCGATGACCTTGAGGTTGCCGCGCGCGCGGGCCTGCCGCTTGCTTCTGGTATCGGCGGTGCTTTATCTCGCCGCTCCCGCGTTCGCCCAGCTCGATCAAATCTTCAAAGGTTTCGGCGGCTCTTCGGCGCCGTCGCTCGGCGACGCCAAAATCGCCTCCGGCCTTAAAGAGGCGCTCAGGGTCGGCGCCGAAAACGCGGTCGCTTCGACGGGAGCCGTCGACGGCTACTTCAAAAACCGAGCGATCAAGATCCCGATGCCCAGCGGGCTCCGTCCCCTGGAGCAGGGCCTGCGGGCCGTCGGCTACGGTCCGCAGGTCGACGAGTTTATCCTGAGCATGAACCGCGCGGCGGAGCGCGCCGCTCCGTTTGCGAAGGAGATTTTCTGGGATGCGATCGCGTCCATGACGATTGAAGACGCGCGCAAGATCCTGGCGGGAAACGACACGGCCGCAACGGACTATTTCAAATCGAAAACCAGCGACAAGCTCGCTGTCGCTTTTCGCCCCGCCGTCGAAAAGAGCATGAGCGAGGTCGGCGTCACCCGCCGCTACAAGGAGCTGGTGGGCCGCTATGAGACGATCCCCTTCGCCCGGAGCGCGGCTTTCGATATCGACGGCTACGTCGTCGAAAAAGCCATCGACGGGTTGTTCTACGTGGTCGGTCAAGAGGAAAAGAAGATCCGCACGAACCCCGCGGCGCGAGTCAACGACCTTCTCAAAGAAGTGTTCGGCAGCCGGGGTTAGTCTCTCTCTGCGGCGCGCCGTCATCGAGGCGCCAATTGGAGGCAACAAGACCCGCCGTGCCCATTTAATCTTAGCTCCGAGATCCGCGGTCCTTCGGCGGCTGAGGATCGCCGTTCCGACCAGAGCGACACCGGGAAATTGAGCTGAAATCCGCGATCGGCAATTTGTCGTTCCGCGCGCAGCGAGGATATGGACGAGCGAGAAATCGACAGGGCGATCCAGGATCTGGCGGTGAAGCTGCCCCGCTTTCCCGACGGCAGAATCGACTATTCGCGCTCGGACCTGGCCTTCGTGATCAGTTGCTTTGTCAAGTTCGAAGACAAGATTCTCTTGCTCAAGCGGAGCGAGAAGGTGCGCACCTATCAAGGCAAATGGCACACGGTCGCCGGATACATCGACGAGCCGAAGCCGTTGCGCCAAAAAGCCCTCCAGGAACTCAACGAGGAGCTGGGCGTTTCGGAAAGCGATATTGCGCGCCTTGCGTTCGGCGAGCCGTTTGAATTTTACGACCCGACGATTCTGAAGACGTGGCGCGTGCATCCGGTCCTTGCCGAACTGGCCCGCAACGTTGACATCAAACTTAACTGGGAGCACACCGAGTTTCTCTGGGTCCAACCCGCGGATATCGGCAAGTTCGATACCGTTCCAAAGTTCGATGAGAGCTTAAAGAGAGCCGTTTCTCTTTGACGATGCCCTTTGCCGACGAGCGCCGCGCCTCGCCTCCCGCATGAGCATCTACTTTGCCCTTCAAGCGGGGTTTTTCTTCGCCTGCTCGCATGTTCTGATCCGCCGGGGCTTGGTCGGTTCCAACGCGTTGACCGGATCTTTAATCTCGCTCACCTCGACCGCGTTGATCAGCGGCGCGCTTGCCCTCGCGCTCGTCCCGCGGGAGACTTTCTTGACTTCCGCCGTCTGGTACTTCGTCCTGGCGGGCATCTTCGCTCCGGGCCTCGGCAGAACCCTGACTTACGTCGGCATCGAGCGCGTCGGCGTCGCGCGCTCCGTCCCCATCGTCAATTCCTCGCCGATGTTTGCTTCAATCCTCGCGGTTTTCGTCCTTGGCGAGCGCTGGTCGCTGCAGAACTTTCTGGGTACCTCACTGGTCATTTGCGGTGTCGTCATTCTCTCGAGGAGCCACGCGGAAAAAACCGACTGGCGCTTGAGCGACCTGTTTCTGCCGATCGCGGGCGCGCTCGCCTTTGCGATCTCGTCCAACCTGCGAAAACTCGGCCTCGAGGCGGAAAACGTGCCGCTGGCGGCGACGGCGATCACGGCCACAACGGCGGCGGTGTTTCTCTGGGGCACGGTCTTCTTTCAAGGAGGCTGGAGCGCAATTCGATTGACGAGAACGAGCTTTCGCTGGCTCCTTGCCGCCGGCATTTCCAACAGCATCGCGACCATTTCCGTCTTTCACGCTTTGAGCCACGGTAAGGTCGTTGTCGTCGAGCCCCTCGTCGCCGCCAACCCGGTCCTCTCGATTCTGCTTACGGCGATCTTCCTGCGCGACCTCGAGGTGATCAACAGGCGCGTTGTCGTCGGCGCGCTTTTAACCGTCGCCGGGACAATCCTGATCGTCACGCTCTGAGAGGCCGCCGTTACCTTGACATCTCATTGATAGTTAAATAGTTTAGGCGTAAATCTTTTTGGAGCGCTGCATGAAGCTTCTTTTTATCACCCCGCCGATGGGCAACTGGGCGCCGTGGGGCGACCGCCATCTTGCCGCCAATCCCTTGCACACCAAGCTCGCGGCGTTTATCCGCGCCAAGCGCAGCGCCGAGGTGGACGTTCTCGACTGCCGCGCGCTCGAGCTGGACGAAAAGCAGATGGTCGAGGAGGTGCGGCGGCGCCGGCCGGATGTCGTATTTTTCGGTAACATTATCGCCGCGGCCGGTGGCGCCGCCCAGCTCAACCGCTTTCACGCGGCGATGAAACGCATCAAGGAAGCGCTGCCGGATATCATCACGGTTGGCGGCGGCATGATGTATACCGCGGTGCCGACGCAAATCCTCAAAGAAAATCCGCAGCTCGACTTTGCCCTCGTCGGCGTCTTTGGCGACAACGAGTATCCGCTGTGGGAGCTGCTCGAGGCGCTCAAGCGGCCTTCGCCGAATTTCAGGGAGATCAAAGGCTTGTGCTACCGCGAGGGCGGCGACATCAAGCTCACCGAGCGCGCGGAGCTCGTCAAAGACCTCGACGAGCTACCGATGCCGGCCTACGATCTGTTTCCCATGGATCGCTACATGGGGTACTCGGTGTTTCCGAACTACAACGAGACGGTGACGTCGCGGGGATGCGAGGGAGCCTGCCACTTTTGCTACGAATGGTGGCTCGTCGATCCGCGCAACCCGCGCGACTTCACGACGCACCGCACGCACAGCGGCAAGCGCGTCGCCGACGAGATGGAGCTCCTCAATCGCAAGTACGGGGTCCGGGTTCTCACTTTCATGGACGACGATTTCAACTCGGACCGGCAAAAGATGGTCGATCTCGTCAACGAGCTCGAGGCGCGAAAACTCGACATGCAGTGGTTTTTTCTCGGCCGCGCGCAAAGCTTCATCCGCGACGCGGATCTCATCCCGCGCCTGCGCAAGGTCGGTCTGGTTCAGGTGCTGATCGGGATCGACGGCGGTACCGACGAGGAGATCGCCGAGGCTCGTAAAGGACCGATGAAGGTTGGCGTCAAGGAGCTCAAGGATCTGATTCACTATTTGCGCCAAAACGATATCTCGACGGTGGCGACGTACCTCAACGGCTTTTGGGAGGACGACGAGGCGAAGATCCGCCAGCGGGCCAGGGCGGTCGACGAAATCGACCCCGATATCGTGATGATCCAGGTTCTCAACCCCATTCCGGGGTCGCCGATCTGGAAGCGCGTGGTCAAAGAGAATCTGGTGGAGATCCAGGACCTCAGCCTCTGGGACCTCGAACACTGCGTGATGCCGACGAAGTTTCTCACGCGCCAGCAGTTGGGCGAGCTTACGGGATGGGCTTTCCAGAGCTTTTACGGCAAGCCGGGAAGAGTCGAGCGGATCCTGAACGGTTATAGCTCGTCGTATGTGCGCGACAAGTTCCTGGCTTTCAAGCAAAACGCAACCAGGTACGAAAAAGCCGCCGCAGAGGACGTGCAGGCGATCTAGCTCTCGCGTCGCGCGAATTGCAGGTGGCAGATTTCAGAGCGCGGATCGAATCATGGGAATTCGGCCTCCGCGAATCGATGACGCCGGTTTGGCCGATCACTTCAGTATCATCTTTCGATGCGGGATGCCCGCCTCGACAAAGACCGGCCCCACGGGCCGAAACCCGTCTTTTTCGTAGAAGCCGATCACCGGCACCTGCGCGTGCAGGTAAACGCGCTCGGCGCCTTTTTGCCGCGCCAGCTTGACGGCGCGCCGCAAGAGCTTTGTTCCGATGCCGCGGCCGCGGTAGCGGCGCAACACCGCCATGCGCCCGATCTTCGCCGCGCCGCGTTCGATCACGACGCGCGCGGTGCCCACAGGCCGCCCTCCATACCAGGCAAGAAGATGCCAAGCGCGTTGATCGTCGCCGTCGAGCTCGATCTCCCTCGGGACCCTTTGCTCCCGGACGAACACGCGCAGGCGTATCGAAAAGGCCCTTCGCAGGTCCTTCGGCGAGCGGATCCGCGTCACCCGAAGCTTCATTGTGACCATGCCGGCGGCTTGCTAACGGATCGGGGTCTCTACTATATATCGGAAAAGCTTTAGAACCACATGATGACGGAGGGACCATGATGCGACCGCTCAGGAGAATGGCGCTCCTTTCAGCCGGAGCGTTTCTTGTTCTGGCGTCCTCTCACCGCGCTCAAGCGGCAAGCGCCGAAGAGGTGCTCGCGCAGATCAACAAGCTTTCCGGCGCGGAGCGCCAAAAGCGGCTGATCGAAGGGGCAAAAAAAGAAGGCACGGTTGTCGTTTACTCGAACCAGGGGCTGGAGACCATCGAAGCGTACGCCGAAGGCTTTCAAAAAAAATACCCTTTCATCAAGGTCGAGCGCACGCGCCTGCAGGGAGCGAAAGGCCTTGACCGGATTCTTCTCGAGCACCGTCTCGGAAAATTGCCCGCCGACGTCGTCGGGGTCGACTTCGACAATATCGGCGAGCTTCTCAAGACCGGCATGCACGCGCGCTACGATTCGCCGGAGAAAAAATTCTACCCGAGCCAATTTTGGGACAAAGACGGCCGCTGGTACGTCGCGGAATACACGCTCGTCGTCATTGGGTACAACACCAATCTCGTCAAGCCGAGCGAAGCTCCCAAGAGCTACCAGGACCTGCTCAACCCCAAGTGGAAAGGCGACATCTCCATCGATACGGAGCCCGAGCAGGCCGTGTTCGCCTGGCTCATCCTGTGGGGCGAGGAAAAAACGGCGGACTACATGAAGGCCCTCATGCGCAACGGCGCGGTTCCGCGCCGCGGCCACACGCTCCAGGTGCAGCTCCTTTGCAGCGGCGAAACCAAGATCGCGGTCGAAGTCTATCCCCAGCGCGTCGCGCAGATGAAGCACGAAAAAAAGTGCCCGATCGATATGGTCTATCCCAATCCCACGCCGGGATCGGTCGGCAGCCACAAAGGGATCCCGAAAAGCGCCGCGCACCCGCACGCCGCCGCGCTTTACATCGATTACACCTTGAGCGAGGACGGCGCCGCCGCCCTTGCCAAGGCCGGGGGGACATTGTCGGCGCGCAAGGGCGCCAAAGGGCTCTACGAAGAGGTTTCAAACTTAGAGGAAAAAGGCGTCAAGATGCTAATTATCGGCCACGAAAAGATGGACGAACTCAAAGCCAAGGCCTACAAGCTGATGGACGAGATCATCGTGCGCAAGCAGTTCAAGTAGGATTTTTGGATCACACGGAGACGCGGCAAGAAACTCGGTAAGCTCAGCGTCTCCGAGGTGAAACGACCTCCGCGGAACTTCACACCTCCTGCACCGAGTACCTGCCGCCGATCTTCTTTGCGATCAGGCTGATGATCACCAGAATCGCGACCAGCACCATGCCGAGCGCGGCGAGCCTCGGGTATTGCCCTCCGTCCCACATCTCGAAGAGAACGACCGAGATCACCTCCGTGCCGCTACGGTAGAGCATGATCGACGTTGAAAGCTCTCTAAACGAGTGCGTCACGACGAAAATCCATCCCGCGACGAATCCCGGCGCCAGCAGTGGCAGGATCACACGCTTGAACGTGTGCGGCCAGCTGGCGCCGCTCGCCTCCGAAGCTTCCTCCAGTTCTTTTTTGATCTGCAGCATCGACGACGAGCACGCCCGCATGCCGTAAGGCAGGTACTTGGTCACGTAGGCGATCAGCAGGATCCAGAGCGTGCCGTAAACCGGCACCGGAATCACCAGATAGAGCCATAGAATCGCGATTCCCATCACGAGCCCGGGCACGGCAATCGGGCTAAAGGCGAGAAAATCGAGCAGGCCCTTCCCCCGCCACGAGGTGCGCACGATAATCCAGGCGATCACCGCCGTAATCAGCATCGTGAGCGTGGAGCTGGACACGCCGAGCACGAAGCTGTTCCACATGGCGCGATGGATGAGGGGGAAGGTCCAGAGAGCCTTGTAGTTGTCCAGCGTGAGGCTGGCGAAGGCAGCCCTGGACGGCGGCATATAGTAGGGAAGAAACGACGACCAGACGACAGCCACGATCGGAAGAATAAAAAGCACAAAGCAGAGCACGAGGTTGAGAGCGCCGATCGGGTAGCGGTAAGCGCCCAGCTTGAACGCGCTCGGCCGGTAAGCCTTTCCCGTGATCGTCGCGAAGCGCTCCGACATCGCGGTGAGCTTAAGGTAGAGAATCACGCCGACCGTGGTGACCAAGAGATACATCACCCCGAACGTGCTCGCCAGGCCAAAATCCGTCGGCACGTTTTTCGTGGCCAGGTAAACTTCGGTGGCGAAGACGAGAATACCCGCCGGCATTCCGATAAGCGCCGGCACTTCAAAGCTTTCGATCGCGCGGACGAACGTAATCATCCACACGGCGAGAATCGCCGGCAGCAGAATAGGCAGCGTGATGCGAAACGTCGTGCGGAGAATCCCCGAGCCCGAAGCCATGGCCGCCTCTTCCAGCGACGGGTCCATCGAGCGAAACGCCGCCGCGAGCAAAAGAAACGCGAGCGGTATCTGGTCCGTGCCTTGCACCCAGATCATGCCGAGCATGTTGCCCAGCTCGATCGGCTGCTCAAATCCGAGCACTCGAGTCGCGATCAGGTTGACGATGCCGGTCCGGCGCCCAAAAAGCATGATCCAGCCGACCGTGGTGAGAAGCCCCGGCACGATCATCGGCACGAGGACGCAGCCGTAAACGAGGCCTTTCCAGGGCGCGTTGCTTCGCTCGGTCATCCAGGCGAGATAAAGACCGCCCGCAAAAGCGAGAAAGCTGCAGCCGGCGCTAAAAATCAGGGAATTGATCACCGAGTTGAGCAGGCGCCAGTCCTGGAAGAGAAAGAGATAGTTTTTGATGGTAAAGTCACTTGGCACCCCGGGCGGTCCGCTTTTGAGGCTCCCGTAAACCAACATGACCACCGGGACCAGAGTCAGGTAAGCCATGAGAGCTCCGGTCAGGCCGGTAAAAACAATCTGCGGACTAAAACGGTTACTGCCGACTTTCATCAACCGAGTTCTTACCACGGAGGCCTATCTTCGAACAACGAACACGGCGCGGCGCCCGCGACGGGCTGCGAGCCTCGTTCGTTCGTCCGTTTGCCCTGACTCGCCTCTTGACGGCGAGACCGTTCCCGTGTAATGGCTGACAGCCTTCCAGGAGGTAGCGCATGTTCTTTGCCACGCTTTTTTTAACCCTCATCGTTGCGGCGCCTTTTACCCGTGCGGACCAACGAACTCCCGCTCCGCCTCAAGCAACCCTCGCACAACTATCGCGGCAAGCCGCCACGGCCCGCCCCTTTTACGAAGGGAAGACGATCCATCTCATCATACCGTTTGCTCCCGCGGGAACCACCGATATCGGCGCGCGCATCGTGGCCAAGTACTTGGGCAGACACATTCCGGGAAACCCTGCGGTCATCGCGCAAAACATGCCCGGAGCAGGCGGCATGATCGGCGCGAACCACCTGTACAGTATCGCCAAGCCCGACGGTCTTACCATCGCCACCATCAGCCGCGCTCATTACCTCGAGCAAATGATTGGCCGGCCCGAGGTGCGCTTCGATTTCCGCAAGTTTAGTTGGATTGGCAGCTTCAACAGCGCCCTCATGTTTCTGGCCTGCCGAAGCGATTCCGGATTCACCAGTCTCGATAAGATTCGCGGCGCGACCAAGCCCGCGCGTATCGGCCAGGGGAGCAGCGGCAGCATTAGTTTTGTCTTCAGTAGCTTGGTTGAAGAGGCGCTGAATTTTAAATTCCATAACGTCATGGGATACAAATCGGGGCGGGACACCGACCTCGGAATGGAGCGCGGCGAAGTTGATTGCCGAGCTAGCTCCGACGTAACCACAGGCCGCGCGCCCTGGCGGGAGTGGGTCGAAAAGCGCTTTGTCACGTTTATCCTGCAGCAAGGACCGAAAAAAAGCCGCGTGTTACCGAAGGAGATCCCTACCGTCTACGAGCTAGCGTCGCCGGACGCAAAGCCTGTGCTGAATTTGATGGACGTCATGCTGGCCTACACAGAGTTCGCCGTTCCTTTCGCCGCGCCGCCGTCGACTCCCGCCGAGCCCTTGCGGGCTCTGCGCGCCGGGTTCGAGAAGATGCTCGCCGATCCGGAATTTGGCGCGGAAGCAAAAAAACTCGTCGACTGGGACGGAAGCTATCTCACGGGAGAGCAACTCCAGGCAAAGATCGACAAGACCGTGACGCAGCCGCCCGAAGTGATCAAGCGGATCAAAGAAATCCTGCAGTGAGGAGAACGAAATGAATACGAGCCGTTTTCCGATCGCCTCGCGCGCCGCGCGCGCCCTTTCCGTCTCCCTCCTGGCTTTCGCGGCGCATCACGCCGTTTCCGCAACGCTGCCTCCGGCTCTACTCGCGCAGTCCGGCGCTGGCGTGCGGCCGTTTTACGAGGGCAAGACAATTCAGATGATTGTCGCCACCGGGACCGGCGGGACAACCGACATCGCCGCGCGCCTGGTCGCCAAGCACTTGAGCAAGCACATCCCGGGAAACCCGAGCATCATCGTGCAGAACATGCCGGCCGGCGCCGGCATCGGCGGCGCGAACTATCTTTACGGCGTTGCCAAACGCGACGGCCTAACCATCGCCGCCTTGGTTCGCTCGAGTTACTTGGACCAGATGGCGGGCAGAACCGAGGTGAATTTCGACTTTCGTAAATTCAGTTGGATCGGGAGCTTTAACAGCGCGCCCATGATGCTCGTCTGCCGCACCGACAGCGGCTATACCAGTCTCGAGCGCATCCGCGCCGCCGCCAAGCCGCCGCGGGTCGGGAGCAGCGGCAAAGGGAGCATCAGCTTTATCTTTAGCAGTTTGCTCGAGGAGATTTTCAAGTTCAAAGTGCACCACGTGCTCGGCTTCAAGTCGGGACGGGAAATTGACCTTGGCATCGAGCGCGGCGAAGCCGACTGCCGCGCAACCTCCGACATCACCATCATTCGCTCTCCCTGGCCCGAGTGGATGGAGAAGCGCTTCACGACTTTTATCTTGCAGCAAGGACCGACGAAAAGCCGCGTTCTGCCGCAGGGCGTTCCCACCGTCTACGAGCTAGCCTCCCCGGAGGCCAAGCCCACGCTTCATCTGATGGAGATCATGCTCGCGTACACCGAGTTCGACCGGCCCTATGCGGCGCCGCCGGAAACTCCGCCCGAGATTCTCCGGCTCCTCCGCGAGGGCTTTGAAAAGATGCTCGCCGATCCGCAATTTGCCGCCGACGCCAAAAAGCTTGTCGATTGGGACGGGAGCTATCTCACCGGAGAGCAGATGCAACAGAAGGTCGAAAAGATCGTCACCCAGCCGCCGGAGATATTGAAGCGCATCAGAGAAATCCTGCAGTGAGTTTCCCGGCGCGCTTGGTCAACTCGCCTTTCTCGGCGCGCGCGGGGCCTTTAGGATTCGGTTCTCGCACAGGATCGTCAAAAAATCCTTGGCGGCGGGCGCGGGTTACGCCCATCATAGGTAATAAACGACTGCACGCGGATCTTACTCAGTTCCGGCACACCGAGCAGCTTGAGCTCTCCCCGCAGAAGCTCGCGCTCGACGACGTTTCTGTACCGGATTCCCACTCCGATCCCCATTTGCGCGGCCGCCTTGACCGCCGCCGAATTCTCACATTCAACGCAAATATTCGCCTGGTATCCCTTTTTCGCGAGGATGCTTTGAATCTTACCGTTTCTGCGGACAACCAGCGGAATTTTCGCCAGCGCGCGCAAGCCCTTGGGCTCTGCCGCCAGCGAACTTGTCGCAGCAATCACCGCAACCACCTCGAGCGTTTTGTACGGCTCGACGACGACCTGCGGGCATGCGGGGCGCTGAGTGATCAGCGCGATTTCCACCTCCGACTTGAGAATGCGCTGCTCGAGCACGCGATTATCGTTCGCTTCGAGCAGAACACGAACCCACGGGTGGGATTCCCTGAAGGCCATCAGGATCCCACGGCCTCGGCAACTGCGACGCCTGCGCCGCCTTCCACGGCACCCGGCCGTACACGAACGTACCGCTCAATCTTTGGAATTACGTCGCCAACTGGGCCAACGCCCGGTTCTAGCTTGGTTGCGGCTGGCTCCGCTTCTCCACCGCATCGGTGAGTGGTATTCCACAATCAGGCAGCGTCTCTAAGATTTCTGCCGCGGCGGGATATTTGTTAGCGAGATAGCCAACTGCCGGCTTTGCCCCGGCTTTGCGCGGCCGCGCGGGACCCTGTCGATGCCGCCGATCGCCTCATTTAAGTCCTCGTCTCGGCAGAGCGCGGCCGCAAGCGACAACGCCTCCTTGCAATTGCTGTATCGGATCGCTACTCTTGGCGGCATTGCTGCGGCTTGCCCCTGACGGCGATTCAATGATCGATCTCGTCGGCGAAGATATCCTGATGTATGCCTCTGCTATCCTCATGCGGAGAGCTGATTTCCCCGGTCCGTAGACATCGTGCTGCGATGGGATCTGCCCGAGCGCGTAGAAGTAAGCTCTTTTGGGACAATGCGGTGCGGTACTATGCGAGGTACCGCGCCGGCTCGAGATCCCCGCGCGCTTTGCACAGAGTGAGATCGGACAACAGTTGAATTCGTTGCCGCAAACAGAACACAGCTGATATCAACTCGACGACCCGGCTGAAACGGCTGATTCATCGAACGGATCGTGTGCTCGTCGTCCCCGTCGGGTCGGGTATCCCTCGCTACGGCCCTGCGGGCCTACTCGGGAAATCGGACCGATCCTGAGTAGGCCAGCGCGAAGCGCCGCCGCATCGAAGGATGCGCGCTCGTCGGGAAAGCGGGACCTGGATCCCAAACGTCGTGATCTGCAACCGTATTTTCGTAGGAGAGAGAAACTCTGATTTGTCACGGCCGAACGAAACTGCTTGAACTTAAGTTGGTCCTCATGCGATTTAACCAGATGCTGAGGCGCATGCGGCTTTGATCTATTGGGAATAGAAGCATGGCACGAAACGGCTACAAAATTTTCGACGCGGACACGCATGTAAGGCCCGACGCCGCCCTTCTCGAGCCCTATCTTGCCGCCGAGGTCCGGGCGAAGCTGGCGCAGTTTGAGCCCTACAAGACCCGCGACAGCCAGGGCTCCGTTACGTATCTGATGGGCGCGCGCCACTACAAGCGGCGGCTTGGCGCGGCGAGCGAGGAAGCGGCCGAGAACCGCGAGTACATGAGGGGCTACAAGAGACACCAGCACGGAAAGCCCAACCCTCAATGCGAGCGCGATCCGGCCGCGCGCATCCAAGACATGGACCTCGAAGGCATCGACGTCAACTTGATGCTCCCGTCCGGCTGGTTTGGCACCTGGACGACCGTCGAGGACGTGAGCATCGAGACGGCGATGTACGAGGCCTATCACCGCTGGATGGCGGACTATTGCGCGGCTTTTCCGCGCCGGCTCAAAGGCGTCATCCTGATCTCGGCGCGCAATCTTGAGGCGTCGCTCGCCGAGCTTCACCGCTGCGCGAAACAATCCTGGCCTCTGGCGATCTTCGTCTATGCGCCCTACCAGTTTCCCCTCGATCATCCGAGCCTTGAGCCGGTGTGGAAGGCGGCGGCCGATTACGATTTGTCGGTCGCGCTCCATACATTCACGGTGATGCCCCCCTACGCTCCCGGCGGCCTGGAGTCCTGGGGCAACCTCTGGCTGCAGAGATCGGCCGCGCACTACTGGTGCGGCCAGCGCAATATGGCGGCCATCATCGGCGCCGGAATTATGGACCGCTACCCGACGCTGAGGGTCGGTACGCTCGAGGCCGGGCACGGCTGGTTGCCTTCGTGGGTCAATCGCCTCGAAGAACATACCAAGCTCTGCCCCGAGGCGCTGCCGCAGCTGAAGCAGACGATTCATGAATATGTGACCGGCGGCCGCTACTTCCAGAGCATAGAGGTCTCCGAAGGGGCGGCGATCACGCGCAGCGTCATCGAGCTACTCGGACCGGACATTCTGATGTTCGGCTCGGACTATCCGCACGGCGAGAGCTGGTTTCCGGTAGCGGCTGAAACCGTCCTCGGCTGGAATCTGCGCGAGGAGCACCTGCGCAAGCTTCTGTGGGACAACGCGGTGCGCTTTTATCGGCGTTATTCGGAATGAGGAACTCTCCCGGAAAAGAGCTTAAGCGCCTCTTGCAGCGCAAAGACAAGGTGCTCGCCGTTCTCGGCGCGCCCAACGCCTTTCACGCAAAGATCATGGAAGCTAACGGCGTCGAGGCGTGCTTCGTCGGGACCAGCATCACCGGCGGCAATTATACCGGGCTTCCCGACCTTGGCCTTCTGTCGATGACCGAGTGCGTTCAGTTCGGCAAGTGGATCGCGCGCAGCGTAAAGATCCCCGTGATTCTCGACGGCGACACCGGCCATGGCGGGATCATGGCTGTCCGGCGCCTGGTCGAAGAGTGTATCGAGGCGGGCCTGGCGGGGCTCCGCCTTGACGATCAGCCGCTGGAGCAGAAGCGGCGAACTCTGTCGGAGGGGATCGCCGTGGTCTCTCGCGACGAGGCGATCGCGCGCTACCGGGTGGCCGTCGACAGGAAAAACGAGCTCGATCCCGACTTCGTGATCATGAGCCAATGCTACGCGCGCGACGCTCAGGGCGGCGGTCTCGGAGAAACCCTGCAGCGGCTTAGGCTCTACGAAAAAGAGGCGGGGGTCGATTGGGTTCAGTTCGAGGCGCCGCATTCGCTCGCAGAGATCAAGCGGGCGCGCAAGGTCGTCAAGGGGCCCTTTTCCGCGATGCAGGGGAGGCTCCCGCGCCCGCTGAGCCTCGATGAGCACAAAAAGCTGGGCCTGAATGCCGCCTGGTACACCTTCCTTCCGGATCGAATGCTAAAAGCGATCTGCTGGCACTTCCTGCGGGACTTCCAAAAAAAAGGAATTGCCGCCTGGCATGAGTTTCAAGAGCGCTACCCGGACACGCCTTTCACGGGCGGCGCAAAATGGGATTACGACGTAACCGGCATGTCCGAGCTGTCGCGGCTGGAGGCGCGCTACGCGCGCCCGGGAAAAGCCGCGCGGAACAAATCCAAGGCTTTTAACGACGCGTGAGGTTTGGAGCATGAGAAAAGCCCTAGCGGCCGTGTGCATAGTCCTTGCGTGCGCGGCTAAATTGCGCGCGCAGAGCGATTTCTACAAGGGAAAGCAAATTAGAATCATCGTCGGCGCCTCCGCCGGGGCGGCAAGCGATCTCTACGCGCGCGCGGCCGCCAACCATTTGCCGAAGCATATCCCCGGCAAACCGGACATCATCGTTCAGAATATGCCAGGCGGCGGCTCGATGACGGCCGCCAACTACGTCTACAGCGTCGCCAAGCCGGACGGACTTACGCTCGGCGCGCTCACCTCGCCGATTTATTTCGCGCAGCTTCTCGGACAAAAGGAAGTGCAGTTCGATTGGGCGAAGTTCAGCTGGATCGGAACGCCCGAGGAAAACGACGAGCTCCTTTTCATAAGGTCCGATTTGCCTTACAAGTCGCTTCTCGATCTCCGAAACGCGAGCGAGCCCGTGCGCTGCGGCGCCACGGGGGTCGGCAGCACCGGTTATTACATCCCAAAGCTTCTCGCGCATATCTTCAATCTCAAAATTCAATTGGTCACCGGCTATCCGGGCGCGGCCGACGTCGACGTGGCGGTCGAGAGAAACGAGGTCCACTGCCGCGGCGCGACGATTGCGGCCTTTTTCGGCCGAGAGCCGGGGCGGACCTGGGCGAAGACCGGTTTTGTCAGAATCCTCGTTCAGACAGGCGACAAGAAAAACCGCCGGCTTCCCGACACGCCGACGATCTGGGAGCTGATGAACCAGGAAAAAATTCCCGAAGCAAAGAGGCGGCTGGCCAAGGTGATTCTCGGGCCCGGCGCCTTCGGCCGGCCGATCGTGGCGACTCCCGGACTTCCGCCGGAACGGCTAAAGATCCTCCGCGACGCGTACATGAAGATGCTGCGCGACGGCGAGTTTTTGGCCGAAGCACAAAAGCGCGGCTGGGAAATCAATCCCGTCGGCGGCGAGCAATTGGAAGCTCTGGCAAAAGAAGTCGTCAACCAGCCGCCCGAGGTCATCGCGGCGATGAAGGAAATTTTAGAAGGAAAGTAATTGACGGAGATCCTATGGAGCTGGCACGGTGCGTTGTTAGAGCGAGGCCCGGGGTGCTCGGGGGGCATGCGGAGGAAAAAAGGCCGCTGCGCGAGCGCGTGGTACTGCCGGTCAAGCGGCATATCTTTATCAACAAGGACTCGCACCCCGAAGCCGATATTTACGTCGCCATCCATGAAGCCAAGGACCTTCCCGCTGAAGTCCCCGACTATCAGGTCCCGCACTTTCACAACACCGACGAATTCTATTTTTTTCTCGGCGTCCAAAACGACCTGACCGGACTTGAGGGGCAAATCAAGTTCGACGGCAAAGTTCACAGGATCGTCTCGCCGGCGACGGTTTATATACCCGCGGGCGCTGTCCACGAGTACAAGGTGACGCGCGGCGCCGGCTGGGTTGTGGTCCTTTTTCGTAGCCGCGGCTACACGCACACCGACACGCAGCCCGATCTCGAGGCGGGCGAGAGGGAGGCGGAACGGTTTGCCGGTTATATCTTAAAGCCCGAGGTCCGGCCAACGACCGAAATAAAAGCCCACAGGGAGACCGCGCCCGGCGTTCGGTACGTCTTTATCGACGGCAAGATAAAACCGGCAGCCCAATTTTATACGGTCGTTCGCAGCGTTTCGGATCTAAAGCCGACGCAAGTGGACTACGTGGACAAGCACACCCACAACTGCGACACCTATCACATCGTGATCGGCACGGGCGAGCGTCTGACCGGGCTTACCACCGAGTTTACCATCGGCGACGAGAAGGTCGTCGCCGAAAGCCCCGTCGGCGTTCATATCCCCGCCGGCGTGCCGCACTCGCAGCGAATGGTCGGCGGCTCCGGGCACTTCTTCAATTTTGTGCCCAAAGGAAACTACAACGATAGCCTGACGTGATCAGCGCCAGGCACGAGCCCGGAAAAACATTCCGAAATAGCGGGCCAGCGGCGCTTGGATGAGAGGGCGCGGAGACGTTATACCGATCGCAAGGAGCGTCGAGAATTTTTTACAGAACTCCAGCGCATCCGCCAGTGAAAGTGTGTCGATCTAGCGTAAGCTTACTTCGCGCTCACGCGCCAGACCTTTTTGCCGGAGTCGTCGGCGACGAGAAGCGAGCCGTCGTACCAGACCGTGACGCCGACGGGGCGGCCGTAGACCTCAAAAGTTTTCTCGTTGGCGATGAACCCTGTCAGAAAGTCTTCGAGCGGACCGACCGGCCTACCGTTCTCGAAGCGAACGAAAGCCACCTTGTAGCCGACCATGTTCGAGCGGTTCCACGAGCCATGCATGCCGATGAAAGCGCCACCGTGATAGCGGCTCGGGAACGACCTGCCACGATAGAAGGCCAGGCCCAAAGCCGCGACGTGCGAGCCGAGGGCGTAGTCGGGCTTGATCGCCTTTAAGACGAGATCGGGCCTTTCGCCTTTTTTGCGCGGGTCCTCGTTTTGTCCGAAATAGGAATAAGGCCAGCCGTAAAAAGCGCCCTCTTTCACGCTCGTGAGATAATCGGGCACAAGCTCGTCGCCGAGGCCGTCGCGCTCGTTGACGACCGTCCAAAGCACGTTTGTCTTCGGCTCCCAGTCCATTCCAACGGGATTACGAAGCCCGCTGGCGAAAACGCGCATGCCGCTCCCGTCAGGATTCACCTCGAGGATCGCGGCGCGACGCGGGTCTTTGGCGTCGCGCTTGTCTTCATCGACGTTCGACGTCGAGCCGACGGCAACGTAGAGCTTTGTTCCGGCTGCATTGGCAATCACGTTGCGCGTGAAATGCCCTCCGGCCGGAAGCTCGAGAATCTTTTCCGCTTTTCCCTCAAGCCGGGTCTGGCCCCTGCGGTAGCGATAGCGCACAAGCCCGTCGGTATTGCCGACATAGAACCACTCCCCGAGCTGCAGCATGCCAAACGGCATATTGAGGCCCGTAACAAAGACCTCGCGCAGGTCAGGCCGGCCGTCATTGTTCGTGTCGCGAAAAAGCGCGATCCGGTTGGCCGAGCGCTCCTCGGGCCGGTTTGGCGACTCGCGAGTCGATTCCACGACTGTGACATCGCCGTTCGGGAGCACGTACGCAAGCCGCGGGTTATCGAGGCTATCCGCGAAAAGGCTCACGGTAACCCCCGCCGGCGCGGCCGGCGTTTTTCCTTGCGGCCAGCCGATCGCTTTAGAGCGGTTGCGCACCGACGGAGTAGCAAAGGGCGGCGGCAGAATAAGCTGATCCGGCGGCCCGACCTCGACAGCGCCCCGGCCGGACAGGGGCTGCGCCCGAAGCTCAGAAAAGAACAAGAAAAAGGCGACCGGAGCGCCGATCAGGCGCCAAAGAGCGCGTGACATCGTTTTTCCTCGAAGTCTTTTTCTCAATTGGTCGCTGCAGTTTAAGCGTGCCTGCCGCAAATCAAATCTCCCCCGCCCTTTTTCGACAAAGCTCAGGCTATGCTTTGCCGAGAAGGGAGCCCATGCAACTTTTATTGAGTTCTCGCCCCTATGCCTTCCACCCTTTCACCGAGATATCGATGCCGTTCCCTTCCGGATCGTGCAGGCGATACTCGGCGAACGGGATCCGGTCCGGCCGCTTGTCGCCTCTCGGCATCCCGGCCTTTTCCGCGCGGTCGCGCATCTCCTCGATATCTTTCACGTGAAAGCCAAAGTGGTTGAGGCCCAGCTTTTCTTCACCCGGGCGCTCGAACAGGAGCGCCAGGTTAAAATAGCCGTCCGAGACAAAAATCGATGATCGATCCGTGGCCGCGACCTCCCTTAGCTGCAAGTTATTTTCGTAAAAGCTCGCCAGGCGGCGCGGATCGGGCGTGTAGAGCGCCAGGTGTCTGATGGGAAACGGAGTTGCCTTTTTGGCGGTGACAAACTCTTTCTCATCGACCTCGATCAGGTTCCCGTCCGGATCGGCGATCTGATCTTGCGCGTTCGCTCCGAGCTTGTGGCGCAGCGCCGCTGCGTTTTCAACGTGAAACCGTGCCGCGTGAAGCCCCGGAGCCAGCCGGCTATCCTTACGCAGAACGAGATTCACATAGCCGTCGGAAAGCACGACATGCGCCGCGCTCTCGGCGATCGGCGTGAGCTCGAACACCTGCCGGTAGAAAGCCGAAAGGCGCTGCGGACTGTTGGCCACAATCACAACTTCGCCCAGTTTCGCCATCGGGACCGACTCCGTCTTCTCTTTGAGCTTGCGGCCTCGAGCCTAGCGTAGGCTGAACCTGCCCGTCAAGGAGGCGCGGTTTTTTCGGCGCAGAATTTTGCACGGACCGTATCGGACGTTTCCTTGAAGGGCGCGGAGGATTTTGCTAGTTCCTCTTAGTTCAAAAAATTGGCAGGAGGAGGCGTGAGAAGAATTTTTCTTTTTTTTGGCCTGATGGGGCATTTGGTTGTGGCTGGCTGCGGCGGAAGCGGCACGGCCCGCCAGACTGCGGTGGAACGCGGCAAGTATCTCGTCGCATTTGGCGGCTGTCATGACTGCCACTCGCCGAAAGTCGAAGGCCCGGGAGGAATTCCGCTGCCCGATACGACGCGCCTTCTCTCCGGCCATCCGGAAAAGCTCCCTCCGCCCGTCTGGACGCCGGCCGCCGGGCAGCAACACGATACCATTGCAAGCACCAATTCAATGATGACCGCGTGGGCGGGTCCATGGGGCGTAAGCTTTGCCATGAACCTGACGCCGGATAAGGAGACTGGACTCGGCGAGTGGAGCGAGGAGACTTTCATCCGCGCGATGCGCACCGGGAAACATCAGGGCCAACCAAACGGACGCGACATCCTGCCGCCGATGCCGTGGTTTAACGTTAAACAGCTGAGCGATGACGATCTCAAAGCGGTTTGGGCTTACCTGCAAAGCCTTCCCGCGATCAAAAATCACGTTCCTTTTCCCATCCCGCCGGACAACACAAAGCCCGCCGAAGCGGCCCAGTCGCGTTAGCGTGAGGCGCGCCTGCGCGTAGACTGTACGCGATCGAGCCCGGCTCCGCCGACGAATATGCCTCAAACTCGTTGATCGTCGCGCGGCTCTCGTCCGCTACGGCCCGGGAGGAGGATCGGTGGCAGGCGACCGCGGGCTCTGCCGAGAAACCGGGAACAACGGCGCGGAGCGGAACTTTCCCGGCGATCCGGCCGATGCCTGCGAGAAGCTACCGCGCCGCCGACCTATGTCGCGCAGGCGAACGGCGTGGTGACCGGCTACCTGACCGGATGCCCGACCCGGCGGCGCCCGATTTACCGAGGAAGCAGAGCGACATCGGCTTTGAGCGCTTCAGCCTGTCAGTTCCGCAAACGCCTTTAGCGTCTCTCCCCTATCGCCGCCGCCGACGCCATAGGGGATGATCGCAAGCTGCTTGATGCCGCTCGCCTTCAGCCGCTCGACTTGAGCGCGGCACTCTTTTGACGTTCCCGCGATCGCGAACTTGTCGACGAGCCAATCGGGGATGACCTCGGCTTGGCTGGCCCCCTGCTCCATGTGCTGGTAATAGTTGTAGGCTCTGCGGATCTCTGCCAAAACCTTTTTTTCTTTCTCGTCGAGCACGAACGGCAGCGGGTGCGCGACGATGCGCGCGACGTGAGCTTTCACCGCTTCTTTGGCGGGATACTTGTCTGACACCGCGCAAGGCACCCACAGCACCAAATCGATCTCGCCGAAGGCTCGCCCGGCAGCTTCGGCGCCTGCGCGAATCTTTTCCAGGGCCCGGCGAATGTAGTCGTCGGCGACGCCGACGAGAATGATCACGCCGTCGGCGATCCTCCCGGAAAGCTCGAGCATCTTCGGCCCGCTCGCGGCAACATAGATCGGCATCTTTGCGCCCGTCGGGTGCTTGAGGCGAATCCTGCCGGTGTCGAGAGCGACCTCTTTGCCCGCGAGCAAGTCGCGCATCTGCCCGATCGTTCTTGCGAAGTCCGAAAGGCGCGCGGGCTTCATACCCATCGTCTCGACCGAGCTGTCGCCGAGCCCGATGCCGAGCACAAAACGCCCCGGCGCCATCTCCTCCAGGGTTGCATAGGCGCTGGCGACCACCGAAGGGTGACGCGTGAGCGGATTCGTCACGCCGGTGCCGAGCTTCACCTTGGAGGTATTGAGCGCGGCGGCCGCCATGTTGACGTAAGCCTCGCGCCAGATGAGGTGCGAATCGCCGATCCACACGTGGCTAAAGCCCAACTCCTCGGCGAGCTTCGCAAGTTCGATCATCTTGGGCAGGGGCTCCGTCGGAAAAAGGCCGGCGCCCAAAGAAAGTCCGCTCATCTCTAACAGCCTCCAACCGTGGCCGGCCGCGCCGGTGGCGGCGTTTGCTGGCTGCGCCCGCCAACCTGAATCTCGCCGTCGATCATCACGACCGAAACTCCGGGCAGATCGCCGATCGACAGCGACTCCAGCGCGTTTTTCGCCGCGGAACCTTGAATCCTGTCGATAAGCACGATGTCCGCAGGCCGTCCCTCTTCGATGATTCCCTGCGGCAGGCCGTGCGCGCGCGCGACGTTCCCGGTCGCCATCGCGAGCGCGATCTCCGGAGCGACTCCCGCCACCGACGAGATGAAAGCGATCTCCCGGAGCATCCCGCGCGGGATCACTCCGGTTCCGCCGGGCGTGTCGGTGCCGACGAGAACGCGATCAAAGGCGTTTTTCTCCTTGACCGCGCGCATGAGAGAAAGCCCCATCCGGAGATTTCCCGAGCTGCAGATCTCGACAAAGAAATCCGTCTCGCGCACGATCCGCACGACCTCGTTCTCGGGCATGGGAATCGGCCCGCCGGTGATGTGCCCGACGACGTCGGGCCTCAAGCGCTGCACAACTTCAAATCCGGCGACTTGGCTCACGCCGGAGCGCGAAACGCCGCCCGAGTGAATCTTGACCTTGATTCCCCTTGCGTGCGCCCACTCGACATAGCGCTCGGCCTCGCCGTTGGGCAACAGACGGTAGTCGTAAAAAATAAACTTGACGAGCCGGATTCCGGCGGCGGCGATGGTGTCAAAGTCTTTTTCCTTTAGCCCCGGCACCAGGAGCAACGTGCCGGCGTAAACTTTCACCCCCGAAGGGCGGAGGTTGTCGAAGCAGCGCTTGGCGACCAGCGCCAGCGCGACGGCGGTCTCGGGGTCCGGCGGCAGCGGCAATCCCGGCACGTGAAGCTCGCCGGCGGAAATCAGCGCCGTGACGCCGCCGTGCATGTAGTGCGTGATCCACGAGAGGCTATTTTGCGCCGGCGTGAACTCGCCGAACGTCGGGTGCGAGTGCGAATCGATGAGCCCGGGGATCGCGGTAATGCCGCGCGCGTCGATCGTGCAATCGGCGCTGCGGGCGGCGCCGTTGCCGATCTCCCGGATGATCCCGCCCTCGACGTAGATCGAATCGGCGGCACGCAGCGGCCTTTTGAAGTCGCCGGTCGCGAGAGCGCCGATATTCTTGATCAGAACAGACGACATGATCTGTCTCCGGTCCGGAAGATGCCGCGACAAACGACGATACCAAAGATGCCATCGCAGAGAAAGCCGCCCGGCAACTTTCATAATCGCGCCGAGGTGGTATTCTGTTTCTCGCCATGGATCACTTCGTTTGGGACGTTGCACCCGAGATTTTTACTTTGGGTCCCTTCCAGCCGCGCTGGTACGGGCTCCTTTTCGCCGTCGGGTTTGTTCTCGGCTACGAAATCATGGCGCAGATTTACGGGCGCGAAGGGCGGCCGCTCGAGAATCTCTCCAGCTTGCTGGTCCATTTAATTCTCGGGACGATCATCGGCGCGCGGCTCGGCCACGTACTTTTTTACCAGCCTCTCGATTATCTGGCCCGCCCGTGGGAAATCCTTATGATCTGGCACGGCGGGCTCGCGAGCCACGGCGGCTTTGCCGGCGTTCTGATCGCGATCTATCTCTATCTCAGAAAATACCGCGACATGACGTTCACCGAGCTTGCCGACCGGCTGAGCGTGCCTTCTTTGCTGGTGTCGGCGCTCATCCGCGTGGGGAATTTCTTTAACTCCGAGATTCTCGGCACCCCGTCGAACTTGCCATGGGCGGTCGTGTTTGCGCGCGTCGACAACATCCCGCGCCATCCCGCGATGCTCTACGAAGCGGCGGCGTACTTTGTCATATTTTGCGCTCTGTACGCCGCGTACTGGAAAACGAGCCTCACGGAACATCCCGGCCGGCTTTTCGGCGCAAGCCTCGTCGCCTCGTTCTCGGCGCGCTTTTTGATCGAACTCGTAAAGGAGAATCAGGCCCCGTTTGAGGCCGCGCTATGGCTGAACATGGGACAGTTGCTGAGCATCCCGTTTGTTTTGGCGGGAAGCTACCTGATCTACGCTTCACGCGACACGCTACCGAGCCGGGCGACGCCCAAGAGTCAAAAGAAAGGGCCAAAGCGGTAGCGCGCTGGCGGGTGAAAGGCCGCGGCGCGGCTTATTGAAACGCCTCGGCGAGGAGCGCTTTGACGGCGTCGCCGTAAGCTTGCCCGAGATCGGCGGCACCCGGCGTCGGAAGCGCGCGCCGGATTGTTCTCTCCCATAGAAGCGCGCCGTCGCTCGCGCGCACGAGCTTAAGCTCGACCCACGCGCGCACGAACTGGCGCGAGTCCGTCTCCCATCGGCGAATGTCGGTAAAGAGCATGGCGCCACCGAAGCCTCCTTCGCGCGCGAGCGTCGGCGCCGCCTTTGCGTCGGGCGTAGCTGCGGCAAGCCGGGGGTCTTTTTCCTCCGGCAAACGGACGACGAAGCCGCGCCGCTGGAGCTCCTCGCGCAGCGCCGCGCGCATGGCATCCATGACCGTCGCTCTGGCATCCGGCGAGAGTCTTCCCGCCATTTCCGCGAGCGACCGCAGCGGATTCGCCGACGGAAGCCGGAGGCTAAGGCCGCTGGTGTTTTTTACTCTGAACAACCACACAGGTTCTGGCGCAAGGGCTTCCGCGGCTGGCAGCGGCGCCGCCGGCCTCTGCGAGCAGCCCCAGATCAGCACAACGGCGCTTGCGAGCACAACGAGCGCCCTCGTCCTGGCTAGCATGCGCCGCAGTCCGGCAGCGATGAAAACGAAGGCGCAACCCAGCGTCACGTCCGTCGGCCCTAAAGGCCAATCCAGTCGCACCGAAACATAAAATCCGAGCAGGGCCGTCAGCGCGCCGATCAACGAGGCCAAAAGGAGAAACCGGGCCATTCCCCGCGAGATCCCCTTGGCCGCCAACGGCGGCAAGACCATGAAGCTGAAAACCAGCAGTGGACCCGCCATGATCACGCCGACCGCGATGCTCAATCCAGAAAGAAAATAAAGCAGGAGATCCCAAGCGGCGACGCCGCCGCGCAAAAGAAAAGCCAGGTCGCGATCGAAAGAGCTGAGCAGCAGCTCGCGGCGAAAGTAGATCAATCCAACGAGCACCAGCCCAAACACAAGAGCCATGACCTTGATGTCGGCTCCCGACATCGCGATAACCTCGCCCTTCAATAGACTCAGGATCTCCGTCTCGCCTGCGGGGTTAAAAACGATAAAAAGGATCGTCAGCGCACCCGCCAGCGCGTAAGCCGCCGCCAGCCGGCCTTCGGCTAAACCGCTGCCGTGTCGTTCCAGGTAGCCGAGAAGCCCCATGGCAACGAACGTAAAGGCAAGCGAACCGATAATTCCCAAGCTCCGCTCGCCCGCTTCCAAATGGGGCAGCACCCCGAGCTGCTGGAGCCAAAACGTAAACGCAAGGCCCGCCCCGGCCACCTGCGGCAAAGTCAAACCCAAAAACACCGCTCGCCTGAGTATCAGGTAGGCCCCGATCAGCGGCAGAACCAGCCCTAAAATGACGCTCGCCACGACGGCGGGGAAAAGCAGATACGAGGGATCGAACATCTGCGCAAAGCCGCTCATTGCGCGCCTCCGTTGCGCTCCCACCAGATGCGGCCGCGGTCGACGCGCAGGATTTTGTCGGAGAGCGCGCGCACCAGCACGAGATCGTGGCTGGAAAAGAAAACCGCCAGCCCTTGATCGCGGTTAAGCCGCACGAGGAGGTCCGTGATCGCTTTCTGTGACTCCGGATCGACCCCCGAGAGCGGTTCGTCCAGAATCAGAATTTTTGGCTCGACCATCAACGCGCGCGCGATCAGCACCCGCTGCTTTTGACCGCCGGAAAGCGAGAAGAAAGACCGGTGCAGCAGATGCCGCAACCCCACCTGCTCGAGAACCGCCCGCACTCTGCGTTTTTCTCGCTCGGGCCAGAAGTGATAAGGCCGCACCCTGCCGAATGCGCCCATCTCGACGATCTCCTCCACGCTGAGCGGGAAGTTGGGATCGAGCGCGGCGCTTTGCGGAACGTATCCGAAATCGGCAAGCGGGCAGCCGCGCTCCACCGATCCGCCCAGCGGAGGCAAAAGGCCGAGAATGGTTCTGAGCAGGGTTGTTTTGCCGGAGCCGTTCGCCCCGGCAAGACCGATAAAGTCACCAGGATAAATTTCCAGACTCACGCCTCGCACGACGGGATCGGAGTTATAGCCGAGCGTGGCGTCCTTTAGTGAGACTAGCGGGAGATTGTCATTCACGCGCGGCTACTCCACACGCGCCGGATATCGGTAGCCCTGGCTCTTCATCCCTGTTTCACCGCGTCCACCATGGCCCGGATATTGAAATCGATCATCTTGATGTAGCTGTCGGCCCGTGGCTCGCCGCCGACCATATCCGGGAGCTTGAGCGCCTTGGCGCCCGTCTGGCTTGCGAGCTGCCGCGGAAAGCGGTCGCTCTGCGGGCCGTAAATGATAAGCTTGACCTTTTCCTGCTGCATCTTCTGCACCAAGGCGAGCAGATGGTTCGGCGTGGGCTCGATGCCGGGCTTGACTTCGATCGTCCCGACCGGCTCCAGGCCAAAGCGCCTGGCGAAATAGCTCCACTCCAGATGATAGGTGACGATCTTGACGCCCTTGAGAGGCGTCGCCAGTTCCTCCCAGCGCGCCGTCCAGCGGTCCAGCTCGGCCGTGTAGGCTTTGAGGTTTTTTTCAAAAGCCTGCCGGTGCTGCGGGAAGTTGCGCGCCAACCCCGCCGCGATATTCTCGGCGATGATCTTGCCGTTGTAAGGGTCCAGATTGTAGTGCGGGTTTCCCTTCGGATGGAGATCGCCCTCGGCGCGGTCCAGACGCGCGGGAACCTCGATGACGTTCACGCCGACCGAACAATCGATGTAGCCCGGCTGTCCCGGAAGTATCCGGCGATTGCCGGCGACTTCCAGAAGCGCGGGAAGCCAGGAGGCCTCGAGATCAAGCCCCATCACAACGAGGACATCGGCGCGGTTTAGTTTCGGCACGAAGCTGGGTTTGACCGGGACCGCGTGCATGAATTCGACACCGCGCGCGAGACTCTCGACATTGACCAGCTCCTTGCCGATTTGTTTGGCGATATCGGCCAGATCCGGAATCGTGGTGATCACGCGAATCGGCTGCGCATGCGCGGCTCGGCCCGCGACGCAAAACAGAATCGCGAGAAAACCGAAAACGATCGAGCGACGAGACAACCAAAGGCATTTCATATTCCCTCTCCTCCCAGGTTAGCGAGTGCGAAAGCCGTGAGTATGGCTGCCCAAGATGGTGGTCCACTGGAGAAAGAGCTGATGGCCCCGCTCCTCCTTCTCTTCTCTCACCCGGTCATCAAAATAGCTGTACTGGAAGCGCAGGCGGTTAAACTCGCTCAAGTTCCAGGTGACAAACGGCGAGTAGCTATTCGTCTTCTTTCCCGGGCTAGTCAGGCTGGGAGCGTTGTCGAAGAGAAAGCCCGCGGACCACTCGCGGCTGAGCTTGGCCTCGGCATAGGCATAACCGCCCGGGGCGAACATGCGCCGCACGCCTGAATCGCGCTCGACCCGTTCGCTGTTGCCGAAAAACTCCCCCGCCACCGTGAGCCCCTGGTAGAGCGTGCTCGCCAAGGGCTGATAGCGGTAGGTGAGATCGAGGCCGCTCAAAATCCGATGGCCGCCACGGGAGTCCGCCGGCAGACGCACGTCCGGCGTGTACGCGAGGCTCGCTCCGAGCTCGACGCTGTGATTGTCGGCAAGATCGAAATAGCTGTGGAGCCTCCCGAGATAAGTGAAGCGACTCCAGGACCTAAACTTCGCGTCGTCGACGCGCTCATTTTCCGCGCCCAGTTTGTTGTAGCCGCCGAGGGTCGCCCTCAAGAAGAACGGGGTCGGAAAAAGATAGCTCAGTTCGACGCCGTCGGCCTTGGATTCTCCGCCCACGATGCGCTCCAACGATAGCGGCGTGTTGACGAAGGCATATTCGTGGGGATGAAATTTAGCCAGCCGACCGAAATCCGCGAAGAAGCGCCCGGCGCGCGCCTGGAGATTCCACGGCAGCGACGTGGTCACCATCGCGGCCTCCTCGACTTCCACGCCTTCGGCGCTCCCCGTGATAAATGCATAGGCGCGCGCGTACGGATCCACCGAAGCTGAAATCGCCAGTTCCGCCGCGCGGAAGTTGAAGTTGCCTCCCGCTTTTTCCCGATGTTCCGCCGTGGCGTCGATGGCCATCCCGATTGCGGGATTTAGAGCCGACGGCGCGCCCTGAACGGCCTGGACCGATTTTTCTACCTGCCCCATCCTCGCCGCGCTCGCGGCCTTCTCCTTCTCCAGCTGATCGATCCGCTCGAGAGCCTTCTTTAAAACTTCCTGGACCTCGGCGAGCTGCCGCTTCAGCGCCTCTATGCCATCCTCTTGCGATCGCGCCGGCTCAGCCGGCAAACTCGCACACAACCATACCGCCGACGCGGCCAAAAGCCGCGCTCCTCTCCTAGAGCAACCCATAGGTTTACCTCCTCGAAGCAAAAAAATTCGCCTCCCCCGAAGGGAGGGAAAAGAATCGTCAAACGGACGACGATCAGAGCGAGGAGATAAACGGCGGGGAGCGAATCGGCTGCTGGCTTACGGCGCGCGAGGCAGCGCGCGCGGGCTTCTCAACAACAACGAAGACGGCCGGCAGCGGCGGCGCGGGAAAAATCTGCGCCGGCGCCAAGCCCATGTGCACCCGCGTTCCCTGAACGCACGCGCATTCGTGCGCGAGCTGGGCGGTGGTGGAGAAATGAAAATGGAGCGGCAGGAAAAAGACAAAGAGCAATACGCCCGCCCCGATCAGGCGCCTGCCCGTTCCGCTCCTGCACGTTCGGAGAAGCATGGAGTAAGTCTGACCGAGAAGCCGGGGAATGGAACGCTAGCTATTTAAAGGAAACCCAAAGCAAAATCAATCCTGCCGGGTCTCGGCTCCGCCTCGAAGCGCTGCGTTCGCGATCTTCATCTCCTTCGTAGCCGAACACGTACTCCCACGGCACGCTACAGTGCGCCCAGACCAGCGGCTCGAACTTTTCCCACCACTCGAGCGGCCGTCCCGTCTGGCTCAAAATTCGCACAAAAATAACCATGTCTTGGATCTCACGGCCTGCCAGCGCGGGGCCGAACGCCGGCATCATTCCTTTGCCGTTGGCAATGATGCGCCGGATCTGGACAACGTCCTTGGTCCTGATCGTGTCACGGAAGTCCGGCACGGCCACCGGAAGTTTTTTGGCCAGCGGACCGTCGCCCCTCCCCGCCGGGCCGTGGCAGCCGAGACAGCGCTGCGCATAGACCGCCTCCATGCGTTCGCCCGGCGCGCAGCCCGCGATCGCGGCCAGCAACAAAAGGTAACCGAGAATCATCTGCCGCAGTCTTTTGGACACAAATCTGGCGCGCGCATCATGCCGCAAGACAACTATACGCGCGGCCGGCCGGCGGTGAAAGGGCCCGGCGTAAACCCATTTGCACCGAATCCGGATCGGTGCTACGAAGCATAAGTCCGTGGGCAAGCTTTCACGTTTCGGTGTGTCTCTGGAGGACGACCTGCTGCGGTCGTTCGACCGCAGCATCGCGGAGCTGAACTACGCCAATCGGTCCGAGGCGATCAGGGACCTCATCCGCGACCATCTCATTCAAAAGAGAATCACCAAAGGGGAAGGCGACGTGATCGGCGTGGTCAGCCTGGTTTACGACCACAGGACCCACCGCCTCGGCGATCTGCTCGCGGACATGCAGCACAAGGCCAAGGTCGCAATCAACGCCAGCCTGCACATCCACCTCGACGAGCACAATTGCCTGGAGGTGATTGTCGTGCGCGGCCCCGCCGAGAAGGTCCATGAAGTCGCAGGAAAGCTGATCGCGACGAAGGGAGTTCAGAATGGAAAGCTCGTGACGACCACGGCGGAGATCAAGGCGTAAGTTTTTTTTCTGTTGGGGTAGCACGAAGAAAAAATCTGTGCTACATAACTGAGAGCGCCTCTCGCCCGCGGCATTTCTGCTCGATTTGATTCTGCCGCGGTCGAAGATCTCCCTCGCCCGCTTTTTTTGATAAAGGGGGACTTTGCATAACAAGAAAATTCCCCGGCTTTGAAAAAGCATGCCCTGAGCGTAGTCGAAGGGAGGGGCAAGGGGAGATTTTTGGACAAGTTGAGCTGGCGCGCCGTCGCGAATGGATCAGCATACCCACGTTCACTCTCACGCTCACGGTGCCCGCGCGCTGACCTTGATCAGCCTCGCTCACGGCATCAACCACGCGCAGGGCGCGCTAAAACCGCTCGTCTATCCGCTCGTGCTGCGCGAACTCGGCTTCGGCTATAGCGAGCTGGGCATCCTATTGGGCATTGCCAGCGCGGTCGGCGGCTCGTTACAAATTGTCGCCGGCGGTTTGGCACGAATCGTTCCACGGCACCTACTGCTCGGGCTCGGCAACGCTTCTGTCGGCGTCTTTTTCGTGCTCGTCGCGCTGGCGCAAAGCTTTTTTCAATTCTCGCTTTGGACCGTGCTCTCCCGTATCGGCGGCGCCGTCCAGCACCCGGTCGGGAGCTCGCTGCTTTCGCACCATTTTCAGCACGCGCGCCTGGGCTCCGCGCTGGCGACCCACTTCACCGCCGGGAATCTCGGCACGGCCGCGATTCCGTTTATCGCCGCTCTGATGATCGGCCTTTGGGGCTGGCGCGTGACAACGATCCTGTTCGCGGTGCCTGCGATTTTGGTCGGCATCGCCATGTGCTTAAAACTTCACGACCCGCGTCCGTCCGTCCACACCGGCGCAAGTTCCACGGCGTCGTTTTTCCAAGACAGTTGCGACGCTCTGCGCAACCCCGGGTTGAGATGGATACTTTTATCAACCGCCGTTGCGGCCGGCGGCTCGGGTCACGGAATCATCTCAAGCTTTCTTCCTCTCTACCTGAGTCACAGCCTCGGCATGAATGCTCCGGCCGTTGGGTTTATTTTCACGCTTCTCATGCTTGGCAGCGTTATCGGCCCAATGCTCGGCGGCTGGCTTGCCGATCAGTACAGCGCCCGGCGCGTGATCCTGGGCGGTTTGGCTCTAGCGGCCCTTTCCACTATCACGCTCCCCTCGGTCGCCGCTAACCCCTGGCTCCTTCCCGTCATCGCCTTTGTCTTGGGGATTGGAGCATTTGGGGTCCATCCGATTCTCCAGACCTTGCTCGCCGAGATCACCGATGATCATCTGCGGGATATCGCCTTTGCGCTGTTTTACACCGCCACATTTTTGGCCGGCGCCGTCTGGTCGCCGGCCGTCGGCTACCTCGCGGATCGTTTTGGCCTCGAATCCACTTTTGCCGCCATGGCGGCGTCGTTTGTCGCGGCGAGCTTATGTATCTTACTGGCGAGATTCGGCGAAGCGTCCGTTCTCCGTGCCGCCGCGCGCGGGCCCGGCTTGAACGCATGATTTTTTCGGGCTATGCGTAGCACAAATAAAAATTTCGTACTACGACTGACGGAAAGGCTCCGTGCGAGCCGGGCGAGCAACGCGACTCAACCATTCATGCCTGCGAGGGTTAGCATGTCCGCCGATCTTTCTCACGCGCGCAAGACCGTTTTCGGCGTCGTGTGCGGCGCGCACTTTTTTAATCATTTCCAGTCGACGATGTTGGGCGTTCTCTATCCGGTCATGATGAAGGACTTGGGCATTGGCTTTGTTGCGATCGGCTCGATCACCGCCGCCTACAACCTTGTCGGCAGCCTGCTCCAGGGCTTCAGCGGCTTTGTCGTTCCTTACGTGCGGCGCGGCGTTTTGCTTGGCGCCGGCAACGTGCTCCTCGGCCTTTCGGTCTGCGCGACCGGTTTTGCTTCAAGCCTCTATCAGATTTTGACGGTGAGATTTTTAGGCGGCATCGGCTCGAGCCCGCAGCATCCGATCGGCTCGAGTATCCTGGCAAGCCACTTTGAAAAAGCGCGCGGTCGCACGCTCGCGCTGCATTCAGCGTCCGGACAATTCGGCGCGCTCGTGGCGCCCATTTTGGCGGCGCTCCTCTTGGCCTATGTCTCTTGGAGAGCAGTTTTTTGGATTGTGGGCGTCCTAACCTTCATCGTCGGGCTTGCCTGTTTCTTCTTGACCGATCATTCGCAGCCGGCGGCTTCGGCGGCAAGGGGAGGCCAAAAAGCGCGGCCAGGTTGGGATGCCTACAAAAAATGTCTGCAGAACAAAAATCTCATGGTGTTATCGCTCGTCCTGATGGTCGGGGCCGCCGGCCGCGGCCAGGGAATCAACGAGACGTATCTGATTCCTCACTTTGTCAACGACTTTCAGATCGATGTTACCTATGCGGCGTTTCTGTTCATGCTCATTCAGATAGGCAGTTTTCTCGGTCCATTTTTGTGGGGCTGGGTGTCGGACCGCTGGAACAGAATTCTCACAATCCAGACTTCGCTTCTTTTGTCCGGGCTTTCTAATCTGTGGCTGGCGTGGCAGGGCCATGTCTCGCTCCTGCTTTTGGCCAACCTTGTCTTTTACGGCGCTGTGGTGCATTCGCGCCAGACGCTCACTCAGGCGCTGCTAAGCGACATCGTCGAACCGGACCTCCTGGACGCCGCGTTTAGCCTCTACTTTCTGATCGGATTCATTTCGATACCGTTCTGGACGATCGCCACAGGATGGATCATGAGCCACTACGGATTTTCCATTGCGTTCACTTTGATCTCAAGCTCTTACATTGCTGCGATGATCATCATGCTGTTTCTCCGCGCCCCTGCGGTTCAGCGAAGTTGAAGTCTGCCCGCAACGCTTTACCGGAATCTTCTCGCACGTGCAAAAGGAAGAAATTTGATCAACGCGAATTTCACAAGGGCGCTCGTGATCGCGGTCGGCTTAATCCAGTTCGCCTGGCTTTTAGTTCCCGCTCGCCTTTTTGCCGCCAGGCCGCTGGTTGTCGACGACGCGCCAACGGTGCCGCGAGGCAACTTGGAAATCGAGCTGGGAGTTTCGTACGCGGCGGCCGCGCATTCAACGAGAGAGCAGGGACTGCCGGTCATCGGCATTGCCTACGGCGTTTTTGAAAGGCTCGAAGCCGGCATCGCTCTTCAGAGGGTCAAAAACGACAGTCGAGGCTCAGCGCCGGTTGAGGGTTTTGAAGACCTGCATCTCGCGGCGAAGTACAACCTCATCGAGGAGCGCGCCACGTTTCCTGCCCTCTCGCTTGCGCTCGACATCAAAGCCCCGACGGCCAGCCGGCGCAAGGGGCTAAGCTCGGGAAGATGGGACGAAAGTTTTCTTTTTATCGCAACCAAGTCGTTTGCGCCGCTCGTTTTTCACCTCAACGCTGGCTACGTCATCGTCGATAGCCCGCCCGGGGGAAAACTAAAAAATATTATTCGCGGCGGCTTCGCGTTCGAATGGCCGTTTAGAGAGCGTTGGGTGTTGGTTGGCGAAATCTTTGGCTCGTCCCGGCCGGCTGCCGGTGAGCCGAACGAGGCGGCGTTTCAGGTCGGATTTCGCTACCTCCTAAATCCGGCTTTCGTTCTCGATGCCGCAGGCGGGCGAAGCCTCAGATCAACCGGCGCTGAATTTCAGATAACGAGCGGCTTCACGTGGTTATTCGATCTTTATCAATTTCTCGGTGGTTTGCGGTGAAAATCACAATGACACGCGCGCATCAGCACCTTCTCGCGAAACTTCTGGTTATCCTGCTGGCGCTTCAGCCGATCTTCGCTTGCCGCCGCGAAACATCCAACCCGCCCACGCGTGGCGCCAACAAACTCAAAGTCGTCACGACCGTGGCGCCGATCACGAGCATCGTCGAAAACGTCGCCGGCGATAAGGCCGAGATCGTCGGCATCATCCCGGAAGGGATCAACTCACACACGTTTGAGCCCATTCCGTCGGACGTGAAGATCATCGCCGCCGCCGATCTCATCGTGGTCAACGGGCTCGACCTCGAGATCCCGACCTTGAATCTGGCGAACGCGAACAAAAAGCCGAGCGCCACGATTCTCAAGCTCGGCGACAACACGATCAAGGAAAGCGAGTACGTTTACGACTTCAGCTTCCCGAAAGAGCACGGCCATCCGAACCCGCACCTGTGGTTGAATCCCGTTTACGTCATCCGCTACGCCGAGCTTGTGCGCGACAAGCTGATCGAGCTGGATCAGAAAAATAAGTCCGCTTACGAAAACAACGCAGCCGAGTTCATCAAGAAGCTCCGCCTTTTGGACCGGGCAATTCAGGAAGCCGTGCAAACGATCCCGCCGCCTAACCGGAGGCTTTTGACGTATCACGACTCCTGGCCCTACTTCGCGCGCCGCTACGGTTTTCAAATCATCGGCGCGGTCCAGCCGTCGGATTTTTCCGATCCCAGCCCGCGCGAGGTCGCGCGCCTGATCGAGCAAATCAAGAAGGAAAAGGTGCCGGCGGTTTTCGGGTCGGAAGTGTTTCCCAGCCCCGTGCTCGAGCAGATAGCGCGGGAAGCAAAGACCCGTTATATTGATAAGCTTCGCGACGACGAGCTTCCGGGAAAGCCGGGCGCGCGCGAACATTCTTACATCGGCATGATGGTGGAAAACCTGACGGTCCTGTTCGAGGCGCTGGGCGGCTCCGCCGCCTCATTAAAAAAGGTCGATCCTGCGCCGGTGGCCGGTTCTCACGCTGACTACCGGCGGAAGCGATAAGAACAGATGAGCCGAGAGCACAACTTCTTGAAACACGCGCATGGGAGCCTTCACCCGCACGGCGTCGAGGAGCCGCCTGCGCGCCACGCGCCGGCTCCGCTGCTCGAACTCAGCGGCGTGAGCAGCGGCTACGGGCCGGCGCCGGCGATCGAAGACATCGCGCTCAAGATCTGGCCCGGCGAGTTTGTCGCCGTGGTGGGGCCCAACGGCGGCGGCAAAACCACGCTTCTGCGAACGATCTTGGGCGCCGTGCGGCCCGCGCTCGGAAAGGTGCTGCTGCGCGGCAAAGAGGTCACCGGCGCCGCGCTGGAAAAGATCGGCTATGTCCCGCAACTGGAGACGATCGACTGGGATTTTCCGATTGCTGTGGAAGAAGTTATTCTCATGGGGCTTTATCGCAAAAACCACTGGCTCAGGCCCGTGAGCAAGCAAGATCGCGCTAAGCTTCAGGCCGTGATGGAGCGCCTCAACCTTGCCGGCCTGGGAAAGCGCCACATCCGCGAGCTTTCCGGCGGGCAGCAGCAGGCGGTGTTTTTGGCGCGCGCGCTGATGGGCGAGCCGGAGCTGATTCTGCTGGACGAGCCGACCGCGGGGCTGGACATCCGCTCGCGCGACGACGTCATCCACTTTCTCCACGAGATCAACCATCAGGGCGTTGCCATCGTCATCACGGCGCACGATCTCAACTGGGTGGCGGCGCATCTGCCGTGGGCCGTCTGCCTCAACCGGCGCGTCATCGCCGAAGGCCGCCCGCAGGACATTTTTACTCCCGAGGTGCTGCGCCAGACCTATCGGGGCGACATGGTCGTGTTCCTCCACGACGGCATGATCATGATCGGCGAGCGGCCGCACGCCTCGTAGCATGATGCTGCTTTTGCCCCTGCAGTACGAGTTCTTCCGCAACGGCCTCCTGGCGGCGGTGATCGTCGGCGCTCTGTGCGGCTTTATCGGCGTCTACGTCGTTCTGCGCCGCATGAGCTACATCGGCCACGGCCTTTCCCACGCGATCTTCGGCGGCGCCGTGCTGAGCTACTTGATCGACATCGATTTCTTTTTCGGCGCGGGGCTCTGGGCCCTGGTTTGCGCCGTTCTGATCCATCTGATCAGCCACCGCCGCCTCGTGGGCGCGGACGCGGCGATCGGCGTCGTGACGACCTCGAGCTTCGCGATCGGCGTGGCCATCGTGTCGACGTACCGTAGCTTTACGCGCAACATCGAAGCCGCGCTCTTTGGCAACATCCTGGGCATCACGCCGAGGGACCTCTGGGTGGTAAGCGCGATCGCGCTCGTGGTTGCCGGCGCGCTGGTGATGATCCGCCGCCAGCTCCTCTTTTCGACCTTCGATCCCGAAGTGGCCGCCGCCTACGGCATCTCGACCGGCCGGGTCGATCTGGTGTTTGTGATCCTGCTCGCCGTGACCGTGCTCGCCTCGACCCAAATTCTCGGCGTCACCCTCGTCGCCGCGGCGATCGTGATCCCGCCCGTGATCGCGCGCTATCTCACGCGGAGCTTTCACGCGCTGCTTTTTCTTTCCCCGCTGCTCGGAGCGACAAGCGGCGCGGCCGGCATGTACTTGAGCTTTTACTTGGACATCTCTTCGGCGGCAACCATCGTGCTCACCTTGGCCGCGATTTTCATCGCGCTTGAACTGGCGCGCGCGTTGCGCCGCCGCCTGCGGCCGGCCGCCTTGAGCGGCGCTTGACGCGCCCTGCCGATGTGCATTAAAAACGGCGCCATGCTCTACAAGGCGCCGAGCAAAAGGTCGTTGCGGCTCGCTTCCGCCATCGCCGCTTTCTGCCTTGTCTTTTTTCTCATCGAGCTCATGCCGCACCGCGTCCATCACATGTTCGATGAGGACGCGCAAAATAGCTGCATCGCTTTTACGATCAGCAAAGGCTGCGCGCTCGGCGCGTCCGCCGCGACCCACGTTGATTCGATCGCATGGCCGAGCCCGCTCCTTCTGCCCGCCGCCCCGCTCTGGGCGTCTCATCGCTCGCCCTCGCCTTTCGATGGCCGAGCGCCTCCCTCGATTTAACCCCGCAGTAAAACTCTCCGGCCGGGCGCGAGAAACGGCTCTCTTTTCGCACTAGCCTTTCTTGAGCTCCGGCACCGCCGCTTTTACGCCGCTGGCTTGAATCCATCGGCGATACGTTCCTAAAGGAGCGCTCCAATGAAGACTCGAACGCTGGTCGCTTTAGCTCATCCGCGGCCGGGCGGACGGCGCGCGCATGGCGGCATCCTTGCCACGCTCGGGCTTGCGCTCTCTGTTTTCGCCAGCGCCTGCGCTGGCGGCGCGCCCCACACGGCTCGTCCCCCGGCGGCGCTTACCTTTGGCGCCGAGAAACGCCTTGGAAACGCCAACAGAAACCCTTCGGCGCCGTTTCTCCGCTACGCGCCGAACGGCCGCCTTTACGCGATCTGGACCGAGGACGATTCGACCGCGCTCGCCGCGGCCAGGCAGCCCGTCGCCCACCATCACGGGTCCGGCAAAACGGCGCCGTCGCCCGCGCGCGTCGCGCTAATGGCGTGGTCGGCCGACGGCGGCGAGACCTGGTCGGCCCCAAAACGCGTCAACATCGACTCGGAAGCGATTCAGGGAGAAGAAAACGGTCCGAAGCTCGCCTTCGGTCGCGACGGCAAAGCGTACGCCGTCTGGTCGATACCCGGGGAGAAGGGCGACAAGACGCGCGCCAACATTCGCTTTGCGCGCGAAGATGCGCAAGGTAACTTCACGCCCGCGCAAACGCTGAACGAGATCAAAGACAGCGCGCGTTTTCCCATCATCGAACGCGCGGCGGATGGCTCTCTGCTGGTTGCCTGGATCGACCGGCGCGCCGACAACCCGATGCCGCGGTCGCTCTATCTAAAGCGCATCGGCCCGAGCGGCGAGCCGATCGCGCAAAGTTACAAGGTGGGCGAGGGGCTGTGCGAATGCTGCCGCCTGGGGATGGCGTTCGGCGACGACGGCAAAAGCGTGTACATCGTCAGTCGCGACGTGGACAGAAAGCAGATCCGGAATCACGTCGTGCGCAAATCCACGGACGGCGGCCGAACATTTGCTCCGCCCCTGGAGATCAGCGATGACGGCTGGCAGGTTCCTTTCTGCCCGCATTCCGGGCCGACGATCGGCCAAGACGCGCGTGGCTACCTTCACGTGACGTGGTTCACTCTGGGGCGCTCGCCGGAGCAAGCGGGCGTGTACTACGCGGTTTCCCAAGACGGCGGCCGAAGCTTTGCGCCGCGCGCGCTCGTTCACGCCAATACAGCCCCTGACATCCTGCACACCACCTTGGCGGTGGCCAGCGATGGCGCCGTGTATTTCGCCTGGACCAATCTCGACCGGGAAAAGAAAGCTCAGGTTTTCGTCCGCGCTTTGGCTTCGGACGGCAAGACCTGGAGCCCGGTTCAGCAGATCAGCCGCGCCCGCGGCAACGCGAGCCGTCCCGTCGCGGCGCTGTCCGACGATCGCCTGCACGTCGCCTGGACGGAAACCGACGGCGAGACCGCGCGCGTCGTTTTGCGAAGCGCGAGCTTGGTTCGGTGAACAGACCGCGTCCAGAAGCGCGCCCCGGGAGGTGCGCCGTCTTCTGCCTCGGCGCCGCGCTACTTTTTCCGCCCGCCGCAGCCGCAGCAGCGACGAACGCGCCTGTCATCGGCGCCGCGGCCATCGATTTCGAGCTAAGGAGCCTCGACGGAAAAACGGTCCGGCTTAAGAGCTTTTTGGGAAGGCCGCTGGTGATCAATTTTTTTGCAAGCTGGTGCGATCCCTGCCGGGAGGAAATGCCGCTCGTCAACGAGCTCGCCCGGGCGGCCGGTGACCGCTATCGCGTGCTCGGAGTGGCCGTCGAGGATAGCCGCGCCGCCGTGGCGCAATACGCTCAGGAGGCGCAGCTTGTGTTTCCGATCGCTCTTGACCCGAACAGCACGGTGAGGAGGGCCTACCGGATCTTCGGCCCGCCCGCCACCTTTTTCATCGACGGGCGGGGAATCGTCCGCGACATCGTCCTCGGCCCCATGACGCCCGAGCGCGCGCGCAGCGCTGGCAAAGGCTGGCGCCGAACGGTGAACCCGGCATCTTTCAAAGCTGGACTCACGTTCGGGAGCCGGCCGCCTTGATTGGCGCGCCCTGGGGGCAGGTGCTAATATCGAAGCTCGCGCTCGTTTTGCTCATGGCTTTTCTCGGAGGGTTAAACTTTTTTTCCACCCGTCCGGCTCTCACCAAAGCCACCACTCCAGGTCCTGCGCTGCCGCGCGCATTGCGCCCGGTGGGGGCGGAAAGCGTGCTGGGCTTGGCGGTCCTGTGCCTAACGGGGCTTCTTACCGTTCTTCCTCCCGCCGCGCACACCGCCGATCATGGCCATCCAAAGCCGCCCGCCGGCCACGCGCATGGCAAAAAGTTCGCGCCGGCAGAAGGAGCGAGCGTGCGGATTGTTTCCCCCAAAGAGGGCGAGGTGTTCCAGGGAGACTCGATCCCTGTTAGCTTTAAGCTCGTCAAGGGCAAACGCGGCCAGCATGTCCATGCCTACGTGGACGGCGAGCTGATGGGGATGTTCAGCAGCGAGCAAGGAACCCTCACCGGAATCAAGCCGGGCGCGCATGTGCTCGAGCTCAGGGTCGTCACCGCGGACCACGAAACAGAGCTCGACGCCGCCGACCGGGTTCGATTTATCGTCCAGTGATCGGCAAGCCTCGTCCCAAGAGCGCGGCGGTCCTTGCGGCGGCGCTGCTCGTTCTCGTTTTGCCGGCGGCCTATCTTTACACCGCCGACCGTTCCTCCGAGCCGCGCGCTCCGTTCGCGGTCGCCGACCGCTACCTGAGAGCGATCTACGCGCGCGACTACGCCGAAGCGTATCGTTATATCTCCGCTGCCGATCGCAAGATCAAGAACGCGGAGCGCTACGCGCGCGAGCGCGGCCAGTTTGGCGGCTTCGCCCTGGAAGCGGCGCGCAAGCTCGCGACGTATATCGAGCTTGCGCCCGCGAAAACCCGCATGGCGGGCGATCGGGCAACGCTGACGGTCAAGGCGAAGCTCCCGGACGCCAACGCGCTCGCGCCGCTGTTTTTGTCCTGGGACCCGTACCGGTTGAATTCGCTCCCGGCAAGCCGGCAAAGGGAACTCATGGCGGCGCTCGAAAAGATGAAACGCGATGGCACGCTCAAGACCATCGAGGGCGAGCAGACACTCGATCTCGTGCGCGAAAACGGCGCCTGGAAGGTCTTTCTCGACTGGGCCGCAGGCGTCAGGGTAAGGTTTAGGACCGCCGTTCCCCCCGCCGCGCAGCTCGATGCGACGCTGCCGCAAAACGAGGTGATCGCGCACGCCGGCGAAGCCTTCAACGTCGTCCTCGAGATTCGCAACCGCGGCGCGCGCGCGCAGCTCGCGCGCATCGGCCACGTGATCGAGCCCAAGGAGCTCAGCGACTATCTCGATCTTGTGGAATGCGGCTTTTTGCTCCCCGTTGAGCTTTCTCCCGGAAAAAAAGAAACCTACACGAGCACCTATCTCTTGCGCGGCAGCCTTCCCGACGGCGCGCGCGAAATCGTGGTCACGTATGACTTCAAGCTGGATTAAGATCTCGCTTCTGGCGTTTCCGCTCGCGCTTGCGCTCGGTTTCAGCGCCTCGGCCCATCTCCCCGGAGCGCCACAAACGATCAAGACCGCCCGCGTCGTCACGAACGCCCCGGTGCCGGAATTCGTTCTTCTCGATCAGGAGGGCGCGGCGTTTAACTCCGCGCGCCTTCGCGGCCGGGTCGCGGTGTTTAATTTCATCTTCACCACCTGCCCCGACGTATGCCCCCTCCTCACGGCAAAGTTCGCCCAGCTCCAGCGCATGCTTGCGCGCGATAAGAAAGACGTTTTCCTGGTGAGCATCACGACCGACCCCGAGGTCGACACGCCGCAGGTGCTCAAGGCTTACGCCCAGCGCTACGGCGCCGATTTCAGCACCTGGGCGTTTCTCACCGGCGAGGAGGCAAAGCTAAAAGAGGTCTGGCGCGGGTTCGGCGTCAACGTGAGCAAGAAAGGAAAAGGGCTCGTGCAACACACAGGCCTCACAACCTTGGCGGACCGGCGCGGCGTGCGCCGCGTCAATTATTACGGCGATACCTGGCGCGAGAAAGACATCTTTCAGGACATCGAAGCCCTGCGCAGCGAAAAACAACCCGCGCGCGCGCCCAAAAACTGACGCCGCTTTTTGCGCGCGCCTTGACCCTGCGGAGAGGCGGCTGGTATGGTGTTGCGTAACGAGATTGGCCTCGCCCGTCGCGTTCCCCTCGCGGCAACTACTCTATGAGCAAGGCACGCCAGAAGCGCCCAAACGCAGCCAAGAGATCGCCTTCGCGCCCGGCGCTCCGCGCCGCACCCAACTGGCCGCTTTTCGCTCTCAGCATCATCGGCATGGGCCTTACGGGCTACCTCACTTTTAGCGCGTGGGCCGGAGCCGCCCTCAAGGGCTGTGCGGCTGGCAGCGCCTGCGATATCGTCCTGAGCAGCCGCTGGTCTACGCTCTTCGGCCTGCCGACCTCCTTCTGGGGCTTTGCCACGTACGGCGCGCTCGGCGCGCTTTGCTTCGTCAGACGCGCCGATACGCACTGGCAAATCGCCTGGTCTGTAGCGTTCTTCGGCACGCTCTACAGCATCTATCTCACGGGCGTTTCGCTGCTCGCGCTGGATGCGGCCTGCCCTTATTGCTTGACCTCGCTGGGGCTCATGGCCGCGATCCTTGCGCTCGTCAGTTACCAGCGCCCGGCCGACACCGCCGCGGTGCCCTGGCGGCCGCTCGCGACCAAGGCGGTCCCGGCGGCGATCGGCGGCGTTTTGTTGCTCCACCTCCATTATATCGGCGTTATCGGCAAGCCTCCCGAGCCGGAAGATCCTACCGTGCGCGCGCTGGCGGAGCATCTAACCGGGACGGGCGCAAAGTTCTACGGCGCCTCGTGGTGCCCGCATTGCCAGGAGCAGAAGGAACTCTTTGGCGCCTCCGCCAAGCGCTTGCCCTACATCGAATGCAGCCCTGGCGGGAGGCGCGGGCCGCAGGCGCGCCAGTGCCAGACGGCGCGCATCGAAACTTATCCGACGTGGATCATCCAAGGACTCCGGCACGAAGGGGTGCTGAGCCTAAAGCAGCTAAGCGACTTGAGCGGCTTTCAGGGATCTGCCGCGGAAACAAAGAAGTAAAAGAAATGCGAGGTTTGGCGAGAATGAAAAATCACGCAGCGCTCTTTCTAGCGATCGGCGCTCTCGTATCCGCCGGTCTGCTTGCCGGAGCCGAGCGCGCCGGCGCGGACCCGGCGCGCTATCCGTCTTACGCGCAGCAGACGATGCCGGCGGGCGTGAAACCGGAGTTTATCAAGATCGATGCGCTCGTGAACGACATCATCGGCCGCAAGAAGCCCCTGATCGTCGACGTCCGCAGCGCCGAGGAGTATGAAGAAGTCCACATCAAGGGAGCCATTTCCATCCCCGTCGGCGACTTGCAAAAGCGCTTCGCCGAAATTCCGCGCGACCGGCCGGTCGTGCTCTATTGAGCTTGCCCGCACCACCTGGCCAGTTTGGCCTACGGCACCTTGCACGCCAAGGGGTACCGCAACATGAAGGTCCTCGACGAGGGCCTGCCTGGATGGATCGAAAAGGGCTACCCGCTGGAAGGCAGCAAGGTCAAATCGTGAGATGAACGTCGAAGCTTGCGCCTGGGCGCGGTTGACAGCCCTTTTTCGCGCCCGTTAAGATTGCCTAGCGATGCGCGATGAGATCACCAGAGCGTTCGACGCCAGCTTGCGCGCGAAGAAGTCTTTCCTCGAGGCGAACCTCGACAAGCTCATCGCGGTCATCGAACTGATCGCCGGGGCGCTCAAGCGCGGCAACAAGCTCATGCTTTTCGGCAACGGCGGGAGCGCCGCCGACGCGCAGCACATCGCCGCGGAATTCGTGAATCGCTACCGGATCGAACGGCCGCCGCTCGCCGCGCTCGCGCTCACCACCGATTCCTCCGCGCTCACGAGCATCGCCAACGATTACGATTACCGCGAGGTGTTCGCCAAGCAGCTCCGCGCGCTCGGCAAACAAGGCGACGTGGCGCTCGGGATCTCCACGAGCGGCAACTCGCCGAGCGTGGTCGAAGCCCTGGCCGCCTGTAAGGCGCTCAAGATCGTCAGCGTCGCGCTGACCGGCGGCGACGGCGGCAAGCTCGCTTCGGTCGCCGATTACGTCCTTGCCGTGCCGGGCACGACGGACACCGCGCGGATCCAGGAGACGCACATCCTTATCGGCCACGTCATCTGCGAAATGGTCGATCGCAAGCTCTTTCCCGGCTAGGCGGTGGCGACCGCCCGCACGGCATGAAGCTCGACGTTCTCATCTTCGGCGGCGGCGCCGCCGGCCTGTGGTGTCTTGACGCTTTTCGGCGCGCGGGCTACCAGGCTCTGCTCTTCGAGTCGAACGCGCTCGGCGCCGGCCAGACCATTCAGGCGCAGGGGATCATCCACGGCGGCGGAAAGTACGCGCTCAGGGGGGTGCGCGATTTTGCCGCCGTGCGCGCGACGAGCGCGATGCCGGAGCGCTGGCGCCGCTCGCTGGCGGGCGAAGCCGAGCCCGCGCTCACGAGCACGCGTGTCCTTTCCGAGCGCTGCTATCTCTGGCTACCGCGCGGCTCCTGCGTTGCCGCCATACAATCGTGGGGCTTTATTCCACTGGTTGCAAAAGCAGGCCTGCTCGCGACCCCGCCGGAAAAGATCCCCAAGAGCGATTGGCCCGAAGCGCTCCGGGGCGCCGCGGCCGCCGTCTACTCCCTGGCCGAGCCCGTGGTGTCGACCGGGTCGCTGCTCGAGAATCTCGCCGCGCGGCAGCGCAATTTTATTTTCCTCTATCGCCCCGCCACGCTTCGAATCCGGGGCACGGCGGCGATCATCGACGAGACCGCGTTCGAGGCGCGCGCCATCGTTCTCACCGCCGGCGCGGGCAATCGCGAGCTTGGGCAAAAGGCCGGCCTTGACGGCAACCTGATGCAGCGCCGCCCCCTCAAGATGGTTCTTTTGCGCGGCGAGCTGCCGGCGCTCTTTGGCCACTGTGTCGTGGGCGGCAAAACCGAGCTCACGGTCACGACCCCGAGCAGCGGCATTTGGCAGATCGGCGGCGAGCTGGCGGAGAGGCTGGCGCGCGAAGCCGATCATGCGCGCGCGCGCCGCGCCGCGAGCGGCGCGCTCGCGCGGTGGTTTCCCGGCTTGGACCTGAGCGCGACCGAGATCGCGCTCTACGAAGCGGTACGCGCGGAGGCGCGAAGCGAAAACCTCCGCCGGCCGAGCGGGGTCCACGCGAGCCGCGTCGCGCCCGGCATCTTTGTCGGCTGGCCGACGAAGCTCTCGCTCGCGCCGCTCCTCGCCGAGGAGCTCTTAAGGCTCGTCGCCAAAGACCTGCGCGCGCCTGCCGGATACGGCGACGAAGCGTTGCCGAACTGGCCCAAGCCCGGGATCGCGCGCTATCCGTGGGAGGAGGCGCCATGGTACCCCGCGCGCTAGGCCAAAGCGGCATCGCCGTCACCCCGATCGGCCTCGGCACGACCAAGCTCGGCCGCAATACCGACGTCAAATACCCTCAGCCCTTCAGCCTCCCTTCGGACCGCGAAGTCCGGGAGCTCCTCGAGACGGCGCTTTCTCTCGGCGTGAACCTCATCGATACCGCGCCGGCGTACGGCGCAAGCGAGTCCCGGCTCGGCTCGTTTGTCCAGGCTCATCGGCAGCAGATCGTTCTTTGCACCAAATGTGGCGAGCAGTACCTCGGCGGCCGCTCGCTCTACGACTTTTCCAAAAGCGCCATTTATCGATCGGTCGACGAGAGCCTGCGACGGCTAAGAACCGACTACGTCGATATCCTTTTGCTCCACTCCGACGGCCGCGACGTCGAGATCCTCAGCGCGACCCAGGCCCCGGAGGCGCTCGCGCAGCTCAAGCAATCGGGCAAAGCGCGCGCGATTGGGATCTCGGCAAAGACCGAAGGCGGGATTCGCGAAGCCTGCCGCCGTCTCGACATCGTCATGGCGCCGTTTAGCCAGGCCGCGCCCTCGTTGGCCCAAGCGCTCGCGCAGGCGCGCGCCGCCGGGCTCGGCGTGCTCGCGATCAAAGGCCTCGACAGCGGCCATCTCGAGCCCGCCAAGGCGATCGAGTTCGTCCTCGGACAGCAATTCATCGATGCGCTCATCATCGGCACGATCAACCCCGCTCACCTCAGAGAGGCGGTCGCGATCGCCGAGAGGTTCGCGCGCGCCCAGCCTTAAGCTCCGCTTCCGGCAAGCGCAAAGACCGCAGCTTTCAATCGCACGGTGTTTACCCAAAAAAACTTTTCCGTTAGAGTTTTGTAGTCGGACGATTCGATGGCGCCCCGCGTGATCACGTTGACGACCGATTTTGGCACCGACGATGCGTTTGTGGGGATCATGAAGGGTGTGATCCTCGGCATCAATCCGGCCGCCCGTCTCGTCGATCTAAGCCACAACGTGCCGCCGCAGGATGTGCTTGCCGGCGCGTTGATCCTGCGCTCCGCGGTGCGCTACTTCCCGGCGGGGACCGTCCACCTCGCCGTCGTCGATCCCGGCGTCGGGAGCGCCCGGCGGGCGCTTCTCATCCAAACCGAGGACGCCTTTTACGTCGGCCCGGATAACGGCCTTCTCAGCCTGGCCGTCGGCGGGAAGACGGTCAGGGAAATCATCGAGCTTACCAACGGCGATTTCTTTCTCAAGCCCACAAGCCACACGTTTCACGGACGCGATATCTTTGCGCCGGTGGCCGCGCATCTCTCGCTCGGCAAAGCCGCGCGCGAGTTCGGGCGTCCGGTCGACCGGTTCATCAACATCGATTGGCCTGAACCGCGGCGCCAAAAGGACGCGCTCGAGGGCGAGATCATCTACATCGACCGTTTCGGCAACCTAACGACAAACCTGAGCGCGAGCGACCTGCGCGCGCTCGGCGCCGGAGAACCGCTGTTCTCCTTGAAAGGCCATACGATCCGCGGGCTTGACCGCCACTACGCCGCTGCCGCCGGCAAGGGGTTGTGCGCGTTGATCAACAGTTGGGATCTGGTCGAGATCGCGCGCTTTCAGGAAAGCGCCCGGGCGTTTACCGGCGCGGCGCGCGGCGACAAGGTCTCGGTGCGCCTGACTCCCTTATGAGAAGTCCCAAACCCTGGCTTCACGTCGTTCTTTTTCTGGCAACGTTCGCGACCACGACCTTCGCCGGCGCCCTCTTAAGCGGGGTGGACGTTGTGAGCGAGCCCCGGCGACTCACCGCCGGCCTTCCGTTCGCGCTCACGCTCATGGCGATCCTCCTCGTCCACGAGCTCGGTCACTATACCACCGCGCGCGCTCACGGCGTCCGCGCCAGCCTGCCGTTTTTCATCCCGGCGCCGACTTTTATCGGTACCTTCGGCGCGTTCATCGCGATGCGCTCGGCGCCGCCGGACCGCCGGGCGCTCTTCGATGTCGCCGCGGCCGGTCCGCTTGCGGGAGTGCTCGCCGCGATCCCGGCCGTGGTCGCCGGCTTGAGCCGTTCGACCATTGAGGACGCACAACCGGCAGGGGCGGGCGTAACTTTGGGCTCTTCGCTGCTGCTGACTCTCCTGACGAAGCTTACCCTCGGGCAGTTCCCCCAGGACGTAAGCATCAATCTCCACCCGATCGGGTTTGCCGGCTGGATCGGACTTTTTATCACGGCGCTCAATCTCCTGCCGGTCGGCCAGCTCGACGGCGGGCACATCGTTTACGCGCTCTTTGGCGCCCGCCACATCTGGATCTCGCGCCTTGCGTTCGTCTCTATCCTCTCGCTCGGCCTGCTGCGCTGGTGGGACGGTTGGCTGGTGTGGGGCATCTTGCTTTTGTTTCTCGGCTTTCGCCATCCGCCGTGCGTCGATAGCTACACGCCGCTCGACTTCAAGAGAAAAATTTTGGGCTGGTTCATGATTGTGCTGTTTATTTTCACGTTCATTCCCGCGCCGTTCTCCGTGAGCGAGCCGCCGGGGCCAGGCCATGCGCCCGCGCCCCGCGCCGAGCCCGTCTACCGGGACGCGGAACTTTTGGGGCAACCGATATGAGCCAAAGACTTTCCTGGGACCAGTACTTCATGACGATCACCCGGCAGGTCGCCGAGCGCTCGACGTGCACGCGCGCCAAAGTTGGCGCGGTGATCGTGCGCGACAAAAACATTCTGGCAACCGGCTATAACGGCGCGCCGGCCGGCATGCCGCACTGTATCGACGTGGGGTGCTTGATCTACCAGTCCAAAACGCCCGACGGAGAAATCGAGGAGAACTGTTTCCGCACGATCCACGCCGAGATCAACGCCATTGCTCAGGCGGCCAAAAACGGCTCGAGCATCAAAGACGGCTCGATCTACATCACGCACACGCCCTGCATCCACTGCCTCAAGGTGCTCGTCAACACCGGCATCAAGGAAATCTTCTACGAGCGCGCCTACAAGCTCCACACGCTCGACGATCTTCTGCGCCACACGCAGGTGCGGCTCGAAAAAATAGAGCTATAAAAACAAAAAGGCGGGGACGATCCCCGCCTTTTTGCCACCCGCCGCGGCGCTCAAATCTTGCCCTGCAAGATGAACGCGATGATCAAAGCGTAGATTGCCAACGCCTCGATGAAGGCGAGGCTCAAAAGCAGTGGCGTGAAGATCCGATCGGCCGCGTTGGGATTGCGCCCGATGCTTTCCATCGCCGCCGCAGCCAGACGCCCCTGAGCCAGAGCGGCGCCAAACGCCGCAATGGCAATCGCCAGCCCCGCCGCAAGCGCAATGGCCACGCGCGCCGCGGAGTCCGGTGCCCCCGCCGCGGCGCCTTCAGCCGCCGCGAACGCGGGCGCGGCCGCCAACACCGCAAGCAGAGCTCCGGCAACAGGCACCCATAGCCTTCTCATATTTGCCTCCTTTCCAGCGATTCACGGCCGCGCCTCTCCTCTGTCATCCTCCTCTCCCCAGGCCTATCGCTAATGTTCGTGGCTGATGGCCATCGCCACGTAAATGACGCTGAGAAGCGTGAACACAAAAGCCTGTATAAACGAGACCAAAGCTCCGAGCGCATAGAAGAGCACCGGTACGCCGACGCGCGTAAGATGCGTGAAGATCTCGACGACGAGATGGTCGCCGAAGATGTTACCGAAAAGCCGAAGCGACAGAGAAACGGGCCGAACCAGGTGCGAAACGGCCTCGAGAACCAGAAAAAACGGCGCCAGCAAGAGAACCGGCCCCATGAACTGCTTGATGTAGCGCGCGCCGTGCTCGCGGACCCCGAAGTAGTTGTACGCGACAAACGAAATCAGCCCGAGGCTGAGCGTGACGTTGTAGTTGCTCGTCGGCGGCGAGAATCCCGGCACCAATCCAAAGAGGTTGGCGGTCAGGATGAAGATAAAAAAGCTCGCGAACAGCGACGCGTAGCGTCGCCCCTTCTTGCCGATAATCCCGTCGCTCAGCCCGATCACCAACTCGACGAGAAAGCCAAAGATGTTGGCCAAGCCAAGCCCCGGCTCCGGCACCGCCCGATCCCTGCCTTCGGTAAGCCGGCGGCGGGCAAAAAACGCCAGCACGAGCAAGGTCGCCATCACGATCAGCGTGTGAAACGTCTGCTCGGGAATCCCCGTGACATGAAGCCACGAGTACCAGGTAAACGGATGCTCCATGCAAGCTCCTAGCGCGCGCCCGACCAGAACCTTTCCGCGAGAATCGCAGCCAGCAGACACGAAACGCCCGCGGCAAAAGAGAGCCCGTCGAGGCTGACGCGGGTGAACAGGAGAGAAATCAAACCCAAAAAAAGCGCCATCTTGAGAACCAGCAAGCAGACGCCGGCGCGCACGCGGCCCTTCTCGGCAAGCGGCGCCAGCGTCCAGCGAAGGCCAAGACCGAGCAAGAGAAAATTGCCCCCCATGAAAAGGCTCCCGAGAACGAACGCCCACGGGTCGAGAAAGCGCGCGGGCACAATCGCCGCAAGAGCGCCCGCCGCAAGAAGCGCGTGCCACGCCTCAATGCGCCAGATGGGGAGGTCCTGGATTCTCATCGCCGCTCGCCGGAAAATCGCCGCAGCACCTGCACCAGCCGCCAAAACGCGGCCATGAGCGCGAGCATCGTACATGCAAACAGGAGCCACGGCGAGGTAGTAAAATGCTCATCCAAGTAGTAGCCGACGATCAACCCCGCCAGAACGGTGCTCGGAAACTCGATCCCGACCGCAATGTACTTGGCGGTTCTAACGAGGGGAGGAGTACTGTTTCGGCCCTGGCTGTCGTTAAACTTGCTCAACCGCAACCATGTCTAGCATGCACCCCCGGGCGCGTCAAATTGTGACGCGGCCCGCCCAATCATCAAACGCCGCAACCGTCTCTTCGATATCGCGCGGCGCGTGCGCCAGGGAGACAAACGCCGCCTCGAATTGGGACGGCGGGAAATAGACGCCGCGGTCGAGCATGCCGTGAAAAAAGCGCGCGAACATCGCCGTGTCCGCCTTTCTCGCCTGATCAATATCTTCGACCCGCTCGACGCCGAAGAACAGCGTCAGCATCGAACCCACCCGATTGACGGCTCCCCTGAGGCGGCGCCGCGCGAGCGCCTCGGCAAGCCCGTCGGCGAGCCGCCGCGCGCTTTGCTCCAACCGTTCGTACGCGCCGGGCTCGGCGAGTATTTCCAACGTCGCCAGCCCGGCGGTGACGGCAAGCGGATTTCCGGATAACGTCCCCGCCTGGTACACGGGCCCTTCTGGCGCGAGGAGGTCCATCAGCTCGGCCCTGCCGCCAAAAGCCGCAAGCGGCAGCCCGCCGCCTGCGATCTTGCCCAAACAGGTAAGGTCAGCGCTGAGCCCGTACAGCTCCTGCGCCCCTCCACGAGCAAGCCGAAAGCCGGTGATGACCTCGTCGAAAATCAACAGCGCGCCTTCCGCTTGCGTGAGCGCGCGTAACTTTTCCAGAAACCCGTTCCTCGGCGGCACGACGCCCATGTTGCCACACACCGGCTCGACGATCGCGGCGGCAATCCGACCGCGATGGCGCGCCAGTAGCTCCTCGACCGATCCGATATCGTTAAATTTCGCGACCAGCGTCTGCTGAGCCACGGCCGGCGGCACGCCCGGGCTGTCGGGTAGCGAGAGCGTGGCCACGCCCGATCCCGCGCGGACGAGCAGACCGTCCGCATGGCCGTGGTAACAGCCGTCGAATTTCACGATCAGGTCGCGCCGGGTCCACGCGCGCGCGAGCCGAAGCGCGCTCATCGTCGCTTCCGTGCCGGAGCTTACGAGCCGAAGCTTTTCCACGGACGGAAACCGCCGGCGGATCTCCTCCGCCAGCTTGACCTCGTTTTCGGTCGGCGCGCCGTACGTCGTTCCCCTGGACGCGGCCTCTTGCAATCGCGCGACCACTCTCGGGTGCGCGTGCCCCGCGACCAGCGCGCCCCACGAATTGACAAAATCGATGTAAGCGCGGCCGTCGACATCGTAGACCTTGCATCCCTCGGCGCGCGCGATAAAGCGCGGCGCGCCGCCGACGGCGCGCCAAGCGCGCACCGGACTGTTCACGCCGCCCGGAATGCTCTTGCACGCGCGCGTATAGAGCTCGGCGGAGTTCGTCATGGAAAAAATTTCCTAACATCGGCCTTGCCGCCTGTCAACGCGCGCCGACGAGAAAATTTTTCTTGCATTGGTTTTTGAAAAGGTTTATGAAACTCACTTCGCTCTCAACAGCGTGGCCAGTTTTCACGACTCCAAAAGGCACCTCCACGCTGACGTGACAACATGCTGGCGCCGTACGCTGACCGTTCCAAGCCGCGATGTTTTTCCCTTCCGGCCGACGGCCTCCGTTGTCTTCTCCCTCCCTGTGGAGAGCGTCCGGCTCACGACCCGTAAGCGGCGGAAAACAAAGAGGGTTTTAAGTTATCCACACCTGTGGATAAAGGTGTTCGTAAGTAACTGAGGCGCTTTGATCACTCGTGGTTGCTAACTATGGCTACGGAAAATGTTTGGCAGGAAGCGTTGCGCGAACTGCGCAAGAGCATCGGCGAACAAAACTTCGACACGTGGATCAAGCCGGTGCGCGCCCGTCAGGGTGAACCGAACGAGCTCATCCTGGAGGTCCCCAACAAGTTCTTCCGCGACTGGCTTGCGGAAAATTTCCTCGTCACGATCCGCCAGACGATCGCGCAACTCAATCGCAGTCCCGTCCAATTGAGTCTCGTCGTCAACCCGCAACTTCGGACCAGCCTCAACCCGGAAAAGGCGCGCGACGCCCAAGAGATCAAACGGCCGCCGCGCACGACGAACCTGATCGCCAAATACACCTTCGATAATTTCGTCGTCGGCGGCAGCAACCAGTTCGCGCACGCGGCGTCGCTGGCGGTCGCCAGCCAACCCGGAGAGCACTACAACCCTTTTTTCATCTACGGCGGGGTCGGGCTCGGTAAAACGCATCTGGTCAACGCCATCGGCCACCGAATTCTCGAGCGGCGCCCCGATCTCAAGGTCTTCTACTTGAGCTCGGAGTCTTTCATGAACGAGCTCATCGCCTCGCTTCGGCGCGACAAGATGGACGATTTTAAGACGCGCTTCCGCAACATCGACGTCCTCATCCTGGACGACGTGCAGTTTCTTGCCGGCAAAGAGCGGACCCAGGAAGAGTTTTTTCACACGTTCAACTCGCTGCACGAGACGCACCGTCAGATCGTGATCACCTCCGACAAGTTCCCAAAAGAGATTCCGGAGCTTGAAGACCGGCTGCGAAACCGTTTCGAATGGGGCTTGATCGCCGACATTCAGCCGCCCGACATGGAAACCCGCGTCGCCATTCTGGAAAAAAAGGCCGAGCTCGAGCGGGTCCGCCTGCCGCACGAGGTGGCGATCTTCCTTGCCTCGCACATCGACTCGAACGTGCGCGAGCTTGAAGGCTCGCTCACGCGCCTGGCCGCCTTTGCCTCGCTCACGAAGGCCGAGATTACGGTCGAGCTGGCGCAGGAAGTCCTGCAGAACACGCTCAAGGGAAGGCAGCGGGAGATTTCCGTCGAGCACATCCAAAAGGCGATTTGCGACCATTTCAATCTCCGGGTGGGGGATCTCAAATCGAAAAGAAGGACCAAAAACATTGCGCTGCCGCGGCAGCTGGCCATGTACCTGTGCCGCAAATACACTTCCACGTCTTTTCCGGCGATCGGCACGATGTTCGGCGGCCGCGATCACTCCACCGTGATTCACGCCTCGCGAACGATTGAGAAGAAAATCAAAGAGGACCCCGCGATTCGGGCGACCGTCGACCGGATCGAAAAGAGCCTAAAGACCTGATGGGGATAAGCTGTGGGTAACGCCGGCAGGTCTGTGGACAACCAAGCCCTTCCGGCGCCGGCGCCGGAATTTCGGCGCCTAACCCACAGCTGGGCTTTGGACGGGCGCGCGGCGTAACTCCGGCAATATCAAGCCGCTTCGAACGTTGCGCTTCCTATGCACAGGCTCTTCTAACACTCCTATGATATATTTAACAGTAAGACAGTGTTAAGCTCCCTCCAGCGCTGTTGATCGTTAACCGGAGGACGCTATGCAAGTTAAGGCAAACCGCAAACAGCTTCTGGAAACCCTATACTGGACGCAAAGCATCGTTGAGCGCCGCCACACGATGCCGATCCTGGCGAACGTTTTGGTCGAGGCGGAGAAGGGAGAGGTGCGCGTTACCGCAACCGATCTGGAGGTCGGCGTGCGCAGCCGGGTCGAGGCTGAAGTGAGCAAGGAGGGCGCGATCACGCTCAACGCGAAGAAATTCTACGAAATTGTGCGCGAAGCGCCGGAGGAAAATCTTGAATTTCGCAGGCTCGAGAACGACTGGGTCGAGCTCAAAAGCGGCAGGACGATCTTTAAAATTGTCGGCATGGACGCGCGCGAGTTCCCGCAGTTTCCGACGTTTGCCGCCGATCAGCTCTTGCCGATACCGGCGGGGGTCGTGCGCGAAATGATCGAAAAGACCATCTTTGCCGTCTCCAGCGACGAGACGCGCCACAACCTCAACGGCGTTTATGTCGAGGAACGCGAGGCCGGCAAGCTCAGCATGGTGGCCACCGATGGGCACCGGCTAGCATTGATCGAGCGCGATACGGGAAGCCTGGATCTCAAAAAGGGCGTTATCTTGCCGCGCAAGGGCTTGGCCGAGCTGAAAAAGATCCTCGATGAGACTGCCGACGGGCTGGTCGCGATCGCCATCAAAGAAAACATGGCTTTGGTCGCGCGCGAGCCGGTAGAGCTTTTTATGCGTCTGATCGACGCCGACTTTCCCGACTACACGAAGGTCGTTCCCAAAGAGAATCCGGTGGCGCTGAAGGTCGGCCAGGGAGGCTTTCTCCAGGCGCTGCGCCGGGTCGCGATCTTGTCGAACGAGCGCTACAAGGGGATCAAGCTCGACATCAAGGAGCGCAGGATGACGATCTCGGCGACAAACCCCGACCTTGGAGAGGCGGTGGAAGAGCTGGAGATCGATTACCAGGGTCGTCCGCTCACGCTGGGCTTTAACGCCCGTTATCTGATCGACGTCCTCGGCGTTCTGGGGGAGGCGAGCGAAGTCGATGTCCGGTTCAAGGACGAGCTGAGCCCCGGCGTCATCAAAAAAGAGGGGGACGAGGGCTACCTTTACGTGGTGATGCCGATGCGCCTGTGAGCGAAGGTCGCTTTTGGGCGACGGCGCGCTCTGGTATGCTTGACTGCCATGGCGGTTGAAGAACACAAGCGGCATGCTCCGAAAAGCGTAACCTGCTTCGTCGTCACGGTCAGCGACACGCGCGACGAGGCGACCGATCAGAGCGGCGCCTTGATCAAGGAGCTTTTAGCCGCCGCGCGGCACACGATTCGCGGGTACCGGATCGTCAAGGATGAGCCGGAGGAGATTCGCGGCGTCCTGCGCGACTGCTTCGCCGACCGGGAACTTCAAGCGATTATCGTGAACGGCGGCACGGGGATCGCGCCGCGCGACAGGACCTACGAAATCGTCAGCTCCCTTTTGGATAAAAGGCTCGACGGTTTCGGCGAGCTTTTTCGTTTCTTAAGCTTCCAAGAGATCGGCTCGCCGGCGATGATGAGCCGGGCGGTTGGCGGGGTCGCGCGCGGAAAGGTCATCTTCTCGCTACCGGGTTCGCGCGCCGCGGTCGAGCTGGCTCTCAGGCGCTTGATCTTGCCCGAGCTGGGGCATCTGGTGCAGCAGGTGCAGGGCCATGAAAGTAAAAATTAGGCTCTTTGCCATCCTGCGCGAGAAGGCCAAGACCGGGGAAATCACAAAAGAGGTCGAACCGGGAACGACCGTGGCCGAGCTGTGGCGCCTCCTGCAGCAGGATTACCCGGCGCTCGACGTGCCGGGCGTTCGCCTTCTCTACGCCGTCAATCAGAGCTACGTCGGTGGGGAATACGTGTTGCAGGAAATGGATGAGGTCGTTTTCGTGCCCCCGGTGAGCGGAGGATCGCCATGTTTGCTCTGACGGAAAAGCCGATTCGTATCGGCGAGCTGCTCGATAGCGTGACGCGCCCGGGCGCGGGCGCCATTGTGACGTTTATCGGCACGACCCGGGATCACAACGAAGGGCGCAAGGTCTTGGCGCTGAGCTATGAGGCGTATCCGGGGATGGCCGAGCAGGAGCTGGAGCGGATCGCGGTCGAGGCGAAGAAAAAGTGGGCGATCGAGGAGATGGCGATTGTGCACCGGACCGGCCGCGTCGATATCGGGCAGGTGAGCGTGGCGATTGCGGTTTCGGCCGCGCACCGCGAGGACGCCTTTGCCGCCTGCCGCTTCGCGATCGAGGAGATCAAGCGTAAAGTTCCGATCTGGAAAAAAGAGCTCTTCGAAGGGGGCGAACTATGGATCGGAACGCAGAGCGGCCAGCGGTTTCACACCGAGCCGGGAGCGGAAGTACTCGGGCGATTCGCGCCTCATTCGAAATAGCCCTTACCCTCCGTCTATAGGGCGCCCGCCAGCGCCGCGAGGTAGGCGACCGCCAGCGCCAGATAGGTGAGCGCGGCCAAGCAAAGAAAAAGCAAAGGCCGCCGGCTAGGCCGCGCTTCGGCGGGGAGCAAGCGCGGCAGATAGAAAAAGTTGAGCACGCCCAGGGCGGCGGTGAAAAGCACCGTGCCGACAAAACCGATCACCGCCGAAGTGAGTATGAGCGGCCCCGGCTCGTTAAAAAGCATGGTCGCGGAAGTGACGGCCGTAAGCGCCACGAGAAAGATCATGTACCATGAGCGCACCGAGACCGAGCGGGCGCGGGGAAAGAAGCCATAGACGCAGTCGGTGTGAATCCGGCTTACGGCGTCCACCGTTGCAAGCCACGTATCCGAGAGAAAAGCAGCGGCGACCACGAGGAAAAGCGCCCGGCCGAGCGGGCCCCAGCTTGCAGCGAAAAATTCGCTCTGCACGACCGCAAGCTCGTAGCGGTCCGGCAGCAGCCCGCGGGGAAACAGGAGCGCAAAAGCGAGCAGGCAGGTCATCAGCGTCGTGAGCAAATTGCCGCCGACGCCAACCGCGATATCGCAGAGCAGCGCGCGCTCCCACCGGGAAAACTGCTGGCGCGCGGCGGGCGCCGGCACAAAGCCGCTCTCGGGAATGACTTCCGGCTTGCCGGTGATCGGGCCGGTGATACGTCCCATGTACTTGGCCATGCCGATCCCCTTGTCGCGAATCCAGTAAGAGTAAAACAATGTCCAGAAGCCGCCGAGGCCGGCAAAAGTGATCGCCGCCAAAAGCCGGGTCGCGTCCGCGTGCTCCCAAGGTCGCGGCAACGGCCATTGGGGCGCAAGTAACCCGCGCGCAAAGTGGGGAAGCGTCTTTAGCACCTCCGGGTGCGCGCATGCGACCGTAAGACCGACGAGCGTAACGAGAACGACGCCCCACATGACGGCCTCGACCAGCCGGTAAATTACCCTGCTCGCGGCAATTGCGGCAAAGAAAAGCGCAATCGAGGCGTAAGCCCAAAAGAGCGTCTGCGCCCGCTGGCTCCAGCCGGGGGGCCAATGCGTGAGCGCGGCGATCGAGGTGCCGCCGGCGGCCGCGAAACCACCGAACCACAAGAACGAAAGCGTCATCAGAATCCACAGGAGCAGCGCGAAATAGCGGTTCAAGCGCATGAACCCCTGAAAAATACTCTCACCCGTGAGCAGCGTGTACCGGCCGATCTCATAGATCACCGGAAGCTGAATCAAGCAGGCGGGGATCAGAAGAAACAAAAACGTCAGGCCGTACTTAGCGATGATGTAGGGCCACCAGATAAGCTCGCCGCTTCCTTGCGCCAAACCCATGAAGATAATGCCGGGACCGAGCGTGGCGAGAAGCCCGGGAAAGACCGGAAGCGGCGCCCGTCTCAAGGGTGGAAGGGTGCCCCACGGCGCGGCGCGCCGCCGTTGCGGATCAGCCGTCTTCAACGCGGGAAATCGCGCCGGCGGGGAGCGCGCCGATCAGGTGCTTGAGAGCGGCCTCGACGTAGGCAGCATCTTTGGATTCGAGCGTCACCTTGACGCGATAGTCCGGGTTGTCGAGGACCGGATACGAGCCGAGCATCAAGTCCGGAAAACGCGCGAGCAAATCGTTCAAAATAGCAGCGATTGCGCCTTCTCCCTCTTTCACGTAAACGAGCTTGAGATAAAACGGGGCGTCGCGAAAGCGCTCCTTGATGGCGGCAAAGTTCTCGCGCATGACCCGCGGGATGCCCGGGAAGATGTAGACGTTGCGAAACTTGACCACCGGGCCGTAGATGGAGCCGGTCGCTATGAGCTCCGCGCCCGCCGGGACTTGCGCCATCCGCAGCCGCGCTTCGTTTAGATTGTCGCCGTGACGCGCGCGCAGCCGCGCCTCCAGCTCCGGGTGGCGGACGACCTCGACGCCGAAACCGCGGGCGATGCCCGCGATCGTGACATCATCATGCGTGGGGCCGACGCCGCCGGTCGTGAAGACATAGTCGTAGGCGCGCGCAAAGCGCGCCACCTCGGCACCGATCAACTCGATCTCATCGGGAATCACGCCGATCCGACACACGTTGACGCCGAGGCTCCGGAGCTCCCGGCAGAGGAAATGGGAATTGGTGTCCTGGGTCTTACCCGAGAGCACTTCGTTGCCGATGATGACGATGCCTGCGGTTTTCGCCATGAGCAAAGTTTCGCACGAGAGGCGCGGGCGATCTCTGGCGGGCGCCAAGAGAGAGCCCGCTAAGAGTCAAACTCGCTGCAGCTCTGAAAATAGTGGCACTTGGGGTTGGAGCAAACGAAGCGGCATTTCTGGTTTACCAGCTTGGCGCCGCACACGGGACAGAAATCCCACCAGTTCTGCCGCACCTGAGCCGTCTTGTCGCTCTCAGCCATGGGCTTGCCTCCTGGCGCTGTATTGTACACGGAGTTACGAACCGAAGACAATCAACGTTCGGCGCGCGCGCGGCAAAAAGTTGGGTCCGCGAGATAGCGCTTGCACTGGCGCGCAATTTCCTCTGGAGCGTGGTCGAAGAGCTCTTGCAGGTAGCGCGTCGCGAGGTCGAAGCAATGAGCCAGGGCGTCGCTCTCTTGCAGCGCCGCGCAGAACGGCAGCGCGTAGCTGCCGTCCCAGGTGTTGTCGACCAGCGCATAGAGGACGCCGCGAATGCACGCCTGGCGCCCGACTCCCGGCGCGAGGGCGCATTTTTCCGCGGCTTTTTCCGGCCCGTGGACGCGCGCCTCGTTCGAGAGATCGCGCCCGATCGACTGCGCGCATTCGGCGTAAAACGCCCCGGCTTTCGCGCATTCGCCAAAGAGCGCCTCGAGAGGGAGCCCCATTTCGATCATGCGCGACGTTTGCATGAGATAGCACTCGGCGCGGTGGCGATCCGCCACCTGATTGCACGGGTAGTGATAGTCGGTCGCGCTTACGGCTCTTTTCTCCGCGCTCGCGCCGGCGACGTTTTCCATAAAGACCCCGCCGTAACAGGAGCGTTGACTCCATGGGTCTGAAAGGCGGTCGCAGATCGCAAGCGCCGCCGCGAGGTCGTAGCCGGCAAAGTAAAGGATCGCGTGGCCCAGGCCGTGCAGGCATTGAAACCGAAGCCTCAAAGGCGCGTCGTCGGCGCACGCGCCGGCGGCCTTGCGCTCGAGCAGCGGCCGGCTGACGTGAACCGGAGCGCCGTCGGCGCTCGTCTCGCCCCACAAGAAGCGCTCGACCACGCCATGATAGCAGCCGGAATGACAGGTCGGGTCGCATGCCTTGAAGGCGTCGTGGATCGTGCCCGCCCGTTGGAACAGCGCGCGCCCCAGGGCGTGGACCACCGGATGGCAGACCAGTCGGAACTCGTGGTCGTTGGCCTGGCGCGTGCGGATCAGCGCAAGCGCCTCTTCGGCCGTCGAGCGGCTCAGCCACTCGGCAAACACCGAGTCCAGACAGCGGGCGCTCTCCCGGCCCTGGCGCAGGCAATTCTCGAGAGCCCGCGCCTCGGCGGCCCTCGGCTCGCGCTTCGAGAGCAAAACGAGACAAACGAGAAGCGCGGCAGCAGCGAGCTTCATGGCGGTCTTTCGCTTGTAAGAAAATTTTCTTCCGCGCGCAAGCGGCCAAACGCCTGTGGCAGTTCGCGTGGTAGACTTAACCCGGGTGCCATATTATATTTTTCGAGCCCATGAGCCGGTTGGCGGTTCGCATCGAGGAGCTGGCGAAGAAGTACGGCTCGGTTGTCGCGCTGGACGGAATTACACTGGCGGTCGAGCGGGGAAAGATTTTCGGCCTGTTGGGGACCAACGGCGCCGGCAAGACAACGACGGTCAAGATCCTCGCGACGCTCCTTAAACCCGATCGCGGCCGGGCGGAACTTTGCGGCATCGACGTCCTCAGCAACCCTGCGGCGGCGCGGGCGGTGATCGGCTACGTGCCGCAAGAAATCACCGTCGATCCTTACCTGACGGCGCGCGAGCATCTGGACTATTATGCCGGGCTGTACCATGTTCCGGCGGAGGCAAAAGAGAGGCGAATTCAGGAACTGCTGGAGCTGCTCGGCCTTGCGGCGGCGGCCAACCGGCGCGCGCGCCACTTCTCCGGCGGAATGAAGAAAAAGTTGGATCTCGCGTGCGGCCTGGTGCACCAGCCGCAGGTTGCGCTTTTGGACGAACCGTCGCTGGGGCTCGACGTCGGAATGCGCCGCAATGTGTGGAGCTACATCGCCAGTCTTCGGCGCGGCGGGAGCACCGTGTTTCTCTGCACGAACTACATGGACGAGGCGGAAAAATTGTGCGACGAGGTCGCGATCATCGACAAGGGCAAGATCGTTGCGCTCGGGTCGCCGGAGGCGCTCAAAAACGAGCTAAAGCGCGACCTCGTCGCGCTCGAGGTCGACCATACCGATGCGCAGAGCCAGATGGCGCTCGAGCGGCTGGAGTTACAGCTGCGCGAGTGGACGATCGTGCGCGCGACGGAGCGCAACGGTAGCGAGCTCAAGATTTACCTGGAAGCCAACGAGACGGCGCTGCCGCATATCTTGCAAACCGCCGGCGCGATGGGCATCTCGATCCAGGCGGTTACGCACCGACGGCCCGCGCTGGAGGACGTGTTTTTGCACTATACCGGCCACGGCTTTTCGGAAGGAGTTGAACGGTGACGCTTGTTCGCGAGAGCGGATTTCATTTCGGCCGCTGGCTGCTTCATCTGCGCCGCGAGCCCTACAGCATGGCTTTTAATCTGGTCCAGCCGGTCATTTTGCTGATCTTTATGGGAGGGGCGTTCCAGCGCGCCGGCGAGTGGGTCGGGACCGCCGATTACCGAACCTATCTGATGCCGGGCGTGTTGGCGCTTACGATTTTCGGCAACAGCATGGCGGGCGGTATTCCGCTGTTGTTCGATCGGGAGAGCGGCCTTCTCGAAAGGCTCCTCACCACGCCGATTGCGCGCGCGTCGATCCTCCTCGGGCGCTTTCTCGCGGTGCACGTCAACACGTTGATCCAGTGCGCGCTGCTGCTCGGGCTCGGATTCCTTCTGGGCGTGCGGGTCGTCACCGGAGTTGCGGGCGTGATCGGCCTGCTCGTCATTGGGCTGGCGCTCGGGTTTGGGGTCACGGTGATTTCTCTCGTCTTGCCGTTCGTGCTGGAAAACCACGGCAATTTCTTCGCCATCGTCGGCATCACGGCGCTGCCCCTTACTTTTCTTTCGAGCGCGTTTGTGCCGCTGGACTCGTTGCCGCTCTGGATGAGGCTTTTTGCGTGGATTAACCCGATGACCTACGCGATCGACGGGATGAGAGCGCTCGTGCTTTTCGGCTGGGACGGCCCCTTGATCGCGCGCGCAACCGTTATCCTCGCGGCCTTTGACGGTGCGGCTTTTTGGCTCGGCAGCAGAATCCTGCACAAGCAGCTCGCCTAGAGACGAATGTAAACGGCGCCACGCGCGCAAACGTCCAAAACGTTGACGTGGAAGCGCGGAAAAAATCGTTGACGCAGGTGTTATGTCTGGTAAAATTGCATTGCGTTTCATTTCCCATCAGGGAGGCCTTTATGAAAAGGTTCGTCAAAGCGTTTAGCGTTATCTGCCTTGCGGGCTGGATTGGCGGCTGCTCCGGTGGACCTTTAACGACGCGCGAGAAAGGAGCCGGCATCGGCGCTTTGGGTGGAGCGGCGGCCGGCGGCATTATCGGCAGCGCGGTCGGACGTCCAGGCGCGGGCGCGGCGATTGGCGGCTTGCTTGGTTTGGGCGCGGGGGCGTTGGTGGGCGATCAGCTCCAAGGGCAAGAGCAAAGACAGGCGGAGCAACAGCGACAGATCGAGCAAAATCAGGCCGAGATCGAGCGGCAGCGAAGAGAGCTCGAGAGGGTCAAGTCGGAACGCGGCGAGTACTAGTCGCGGAGAGTTCATCCAAAGGAGGTTTGGCTGATGCGGCATAAGACAGTTGCTTCTTTGATCCTGGTTTCGTTTGCGCTCCTGGCCGCCGGCTGCGCGGGGCCTTTGACAACGCGAGAACAGGGAGGCCTGATTGGCGCGGGCCTCGGCGCAGGCACCGGCGCGATCATCGGCAGTACGATTGGGCACGCGGCCGCCGGCGCCGCGATCGGCGGTCCGGTGGGTTTGCTCGCTGGCGCGCTCATCGGTGATCAGCTGATGGGGCAGGAGCAGAGGCAGCTTGAGCAACAGCGGCAGCTTGACGCCAATCAGGCCGAGCTGGAGCGCCTGCGAAGAGAAAACGAGAGGCTCAGACAGCAGGCGGGAGAGCGCTAAAGAGAAATGGTGAAGCGATGGCGCGTAGAATAAAGCCGCTTGCGATCTTCTTGGCGCTGCTGTTTTGCGCGGGCTGCTCGGCGCCGTTGACCACGCGCGAGAAGGCCGCCGGGATTGGCGCCTTGGGCGGGGCGGCGGCGGGCGGAATCATCGGCAGCGCCGTCGGGCACCCCGGGGCGGGCGCGGCCATTGGCGGCGCGCTCGGTCTAGGGACGGGCGCGCTGATCGGCGATCAATTGCAAGGTCAGGAGCAGAAGCAGGCGGAGCAGCAGGCGCGCATCGAGCAACAGCGCCAGGAGATCGAAAGAAATCGCGCGCTCCTCGACGAGCTCAAGCGGCGCAATATCGAGGCGCGGGAGACCGAGCGCGGTGTTTTGGTGAATCTGCCGGCTGTGAACTTTGAGTTCGACAGCGCGCAGCTCACCAGGGAGGGCAGGGAGCGCGTCAACCAGATCGCGTCGATCGTGAGCCGTCAAGCGCCCGGCCGGCGGCTTTCGGTCGAGGGGCACGCAAGCCGCGAGCGGGCGGATCAGGAGGCGTACAATCAGAGGCTTTCAGAGCGACGGGCGCTCGCGGTGGCGGACGCGCTGAGCGCCGACGGCGTCGACCGGAGCCGGATCACGGCGCGCGGTTTGGGCACGACTTCGCCGATCGCGAGCAACGACACCGAAGAAGGGCGGCGGCGAAACCGCCGCGTCGAGGTGATCATCGAGAACTGACAAGGCGCCCTTTGGAGTTTTGTTGACGGCGCGGCTTTGGAGAGGCAAGGCCGCGCCGTTTTTTTGCCGACGCACTTGCCGCCCGCGCGCGGTTCTTTTACTTCGAGTGCGCGCTGGGCTTGAATTTAGGCTCGGTGCCGGCGAGAAGCCGCTGGATATTGTCGCGATGGCGCCAGATCACGAGCAGGGCCATGACGAGACCAAGCCCGACGATGGGCGCCGAAGATTTGAGAAGCCACAGCACGAGCGGGACTGCGGCGGCGGCCGCAAGCGAGGCGGCCGAAGCCGCGCGAGTCACGGCCGCCACAAGAGCGAAAACCAGCGCCAAGATCAAAACTGAAAGCGGCGCCACGGCGAGCAGCACTCCAAACGCGGTTGCGACCCCCTTTCCGCCCCTGAACTTGAGAAACGCGGGGTAGAGGTGGCCGAGAAAGGCCGCAAGTCCAGCCAGCGCCACTTGCGGGTCAGCGAACTCAAGATAGCGCGCGACGAGTACCGGAAGAAAACCCTTGGCGGCGTCACCGAGAAGCGTAAACAGGCCTTGGCGCCAGCCGACGACCCGCGCCACGTTGGTCGCGCCGATATTGCCGCTGCCGCACGCGCGAATGTCGACGCCCGCGGCGGCGGAGAGTAAAAAGCCCACGGGGACCGAGCCGCAGAGATAGGCGAGCGCAAGCAAAGTTAAGGTTTCCATCCGGGAAGGTTGTAACGAAGGTTCATTCCTCGGGCGACCATCTCTTTTAGCTCAAACCGGCCGAACTTGAAACAGATAAACGCGCCCGCCGGGCTCGGATGTGTGAGTGGCGCGCACTTTCTATTTGCCCTCGTGCCAAGAAATCGCTTAAAATCGGCTAAAATTTAGGCTTGCGAGAGGTCCTGGAGAGCATTTCGTTTGCATCTCGCTCAACGGCGCGAATGAAGTTATTGAAAAGCGCATTGTCACTATCGGCCTGCTCGACAAAAGCCCAGTCCACCCCCACGAGGTTTTCGCCGACGTCATCACCGACCGCGCCGCCACGGTCATCTTCGCCCACAGCCACCCGAACGGCGATCTCCAGCCGAGCCAAGCCGACCTGCGGGTACACGAACAACTCACCGAAGCCGGCAAGATTCTCGGCATCCGCGTCCTGGACCATATCATTGTGGTTCGCAAAGGCCATTACACCTTCCAGGAAGATGGGCTAATAAAGGGCTGACCAAAGCTTAGCTGCAAAATGGATGAGAATCGTTTTGTTTTGGGAGTCGACTTGGACGGTGTGTGCGCCGATTTTATTGGTGGGCTCCGTCCGATAGCTGCGGAGTGGTTGGGAGTCTCGATCGAAGATCTTCCCGAAAAGGTCACCTATGGGTTCCCCGAATGGAAACTGGGCCGAGCGGGAAAATATGAAGACTTGCATCGATTTGCGGTAATCCAACGAGACCTCTTTCGCAACCTCAAACCGATACAGGGAGCTCCCGCGGCATTGCGCCGTCTGTCTGCTCACAATATTCGGATCCGTCTGCTTACACATCGGCTCTACATAAAATACTTCCATGAGGAGGCGATCAAGCAAACCACCGAGTGGCTGGAACATCACGGGATCCCGTACTGGGATCTCTGCTTTATGCGAGATAAAGCGGCCGTTGGAGCAGATCTTTATATCGAGGATTCACCGGAAAATGTGCAAAAGCTTCGCGCCGACGGGCACAAAACCATTGTATTTACCAACTCGACAAACGAAGGCCTTCCCGACCTAAGGGCTGACTCCTGGTACGAGGTTGAGGGGCTTGTCCTTGCAGAATTTGAGAAGTGGCAAGAAGAAGCTTCTGGCCAGCGCAAGAGTCTCTCAGGGCGCTGAGAAGAATAGCTGAAGAGCAAATGGAAAGGTGGATGGTCGTACTGCTATCGAATGGCCTTCTGTTTCAGATATCTCGTTCTAACCGGCCCTTTGGGAATTCGTCCGAGTCGCTCGAAGACAAGTTGGCATATCGCGAGCTTGCTGGGAATTAAACGTAAGCTGTAGCTCCCGAAGTTGCACATCTCCAGGATAATATGCCCCGCGAAACCGGCATGAATCGTCGGTGCTGTTAAATGCACCACCAGCCCGAGACGGGCTAAAGTGCTTCTTCCCTCAACCCGCGCTGCGATCTTAGATTTCCGAGGAAGCTCAACATACTCCCGGGTAATTCCCAGAACAAACTTCCCGGGCGGCAGGATAAAAGATCCGTCCCTCTGTTTGGGCAAAGGCTTTGCATATTTCCGAAGGAGGTCTCTAACATCAACCTTAGACAAATCCACAACCGGCGGCCGCTCCATCCCGGCGGGTTCTTTCGATTGTAGTTCCTCTAGAGTCTTGAGTTCTAGGATCTCTTCGCCCAACAAGAGGTCAAGAGCAGAAGTGGTGTACTGTTCTTCGGTGGGAACTGGATCAATGATAATTGCTTTTCGCCGGATCGCCTGCTGAATCTCTCTGTCGCTCAGGATCACGGCTACTTGGTTTCAACGAAATCCTTGGGAACCTTCAGCCGAGGGCCTTCGGTGAATCCTGGTTGGGGGAGGTCGACAATAGCTGAGTCTTTCTTTACCTCCACGACGGCCACCTTGACGTGACCATTGTACTCTTCTCCGGGTTTCACATCCCTGTCCGGAATGACGTTTCTTCGATCCACCAAGGCTGAGATTTTGCGGCCATCGGGAAGATCGATTGAAATCGCTCTCTCACTCGAAAACATTCCTGGACCAACGCTGCAGCTGATCCTAGGTTCCCCTTTGGAAAGCTTTTTCTTCACCTTTCCTCCTTTCGTTCTTATAGAGAAAATCGCAAGCGTAGAACGCTCATTAGGCGAGGTGCTTATGACCGAGACATGTACAGCATCGTCCTTAAGCTGTCAAATCTCATCATGCGCCCGGTCTTGAACCGTCGGTCAGTCGTAGACGGTTTTTGAATATGGCTCGACGTCGATAAAGGCTTCGATCACGCTCGGGCCGCTAACATTGAAAGCCCAATCTAGCGCTCGCCGAAGTTCACTTGCCGTTTTGGCGGGCCGGCAGGGAACGCCGAAGTAGTGGGTCGGCGATGCTGATGGCTCACCCAGAAAGACTCCGGCGAGACCATAGCTTTTCCGTTCCTGCTTCACTTTGATGAGTCCCAGCCAGCCGTCGTTTAAAACAATGGTGGGGACGGCTAGGCGCATCCGCTTCGCTACGGCTAATTCCCCGACAGTCATCTGAAAACAGCCGTCGCCGACCACAGCGATAACCTCGCGGTCCGGATGAACGAGTTTGGCCGCGTACGCCGCAGGCATGCCGTAACCCATCGACGACCAGCCGTTGGTCGAAAGGCAGCTCCACGGCCGATCGGTCTGCCACTGGGCGGCAATTTGATGCGTGTGCGCGCCGACATCGTAGACTAAGATTCCGTCCCGCGGGAGCTTCTCGCGGACGAGATCCGTCACATGGTGCGGCCCGAGCCCGTCGCACGGCGGCCGGAGCGATTTTGCCAGAAGGGCGCGATGCGCGGCGAAATCGTCGGTCGTCCAGTCGTTTGCAATCTTGGGGACGCCGCCTAACGCCCTGATCGCGCCGTCCATGTCGCCGCCCTCGTTGAAGAGAACTCGAACCTCAGGGCCGACGTCGGCCTTCTCGGTGCTGATATGGATCAACGCGGCGCCGCCGATCCAGTCCTCGTAGTTCACCTCGATAGGGTCGTAGCCAAAGGCGATGACGAGGTCGGCGCGCCGAACAAATGCCCGGACGTCGCTGCGCCGGGCTCTCTCTAAAACGCCGGCCCAATTCGGATGGCTCTCGGGGAGAAATCCTTTGGCGTGGAGCGTGGACACGAAAGGCAGCGCCTGCTTCTCGACGAATTGCAGGAGGTCTTTGGCGCCGCGGCTACGCGTAAACGTGAGGCCGGTCACAACCAGCGGCCGGCGGCTTTGTGCTAGAGCGCGCGCCACGGCAGCCGACGCGGCCGAACCAATATCGGCCAAAGCGTTACGAGGAAAGATTAGCTCGGCCTCGTCGGAGGCCGGAGCGGTCGCTACGTCTTCCGGGAGATCGAGATGCACAGGCCCCGGCGGCTCGGCGAGCGCAAGCGCCACGGCCGCCGCCAGCGGAGCCGCCACGCGGCCGGCGCGCAACGGATAGCTCGCTTTGGTGATCGGTTGAAACAGAGCATGATGGTCGATTCTCATCTGCACGCGCCGCTCGAGCCATGGAGTCGGCACGTTGCACGTGAGCGCGAGGACCGGCGCCCGGTCGAGCCAGGCGCAGCCGACGCCGGTGGCGAGATTCGTCGCTCCGGGCCCCAATGTCGAAACCGCCACGCCGGGCGTGCCCGTAAGGTGCCCCACCGCGGTCGCCATGAAGCCCGCCGACGTTTCGCTGGCCGTGAGCACATACTGGATCGCGCTCTGGCGAAGCGCTTCGATGAGGGGCAGGACCGGGCCGCTCGGCACGCCAAAGATCCAGCGCACCCCTGCTCGCTCGAGCATGTTGACGATCAGGTCGACGCTTTTCACGCGCGTGAGCTACGTTCCGATCCGCACCGGATCGACCGCGTCCTGAAGCGCGCGAATGATCGAGAGCGCCGTCAGCCGGCCGGTGCGCGGGTTTTCGGTGGGAACGTTTTCGATGTGAACTTTGAGGTAGCCGAACTCGCCCTCGACCTCGATGTCGTGACAATTGCGCTTCAGGCCAGGGACGGCAAGGATGCGGACCGCGGTCCGCTCAGGGCCAATGCCGGCGAGGCTTACGGCTGCGGCAACGTTAACGTTTGACGGAAAACCGCGGCAGGCTTCGCGAGCAGTGCCGCAAAAGACCTCGCGCTCTTCGGTCAGGCCGACGAGCGAGATTCCGCGCGCAACCAGATAAGGCGCGCCCTCCAGACCGGCGGGAGGTTTGCGGGTCGTCATCGTCACGCGTTCAACCCGGCCCGCGCACGCCGACTTGATGCCGTCGAGCCCGGCGATCGCGCCAGAGGGAACGTAAAGTTTGCAGCCGGTTTTGCGCGACTCGGCGATGATCTCCGGATACTCGAGAAGCGCGCCGACGCTGATGACCATGAGCTCTCTATGAGCGTCAAAGACTTCGCGCGCCAGCTCGGGAAAGACGGCGGCGCCCGCGGCCTCGACGATGAGGTCGGCGCGTTCCAGCAGCGCCGGCCGCGGCAAAAACGCCGGCGGGTTTGGCAGCGTGGCCAGAAATGAGCGCGCGGTCGCTTCCGTGCGGCTGGTGACGCCCGCGCACGCGACATGCAGCGTCCCGTCCTGGGTCGCCTTGAGAATAGCGCGCGCGATAGTGCCGCAGCCGACGATGCCGATCGTTTTCATGCGGAAGGCTTAAGGCTAGTTGACCCGCGCGTGCTCGCGCTTGGTCTCCGGCAGCAGCTCTCTGAGCTTCTCGCGCTGCTCCGCGCTGAGAAGCGCTTTACCCTCCTCGACCGTGCGCACGCGCAGAAGGCGGAGATCGGCTTTGATTTTTTCGATCTCGCGGATTTTGCCTTCCACTTTTTTCAAATCGACCGGCTCCTTTTTGAGGAGGGCGTCAAGATCGAGCTCCGCCACCTTGAGGTCCGCTTCGGCGCGGATCGCCTGGCGGCGAAATTCGTCCCGCAGCCGTTCGAGCCTTTCTACCTGATCGGATTGCAGGCGGAGCTTCTCCCGATGCTCGAGCATGAAGGTGATGAGCGGCCGTTCCGCGTGGCGTTGCGCGAAGTCAAAGTGGTCTCGCAGTCGACTCGCCCACTCCTCGAGATGCTGTCTAAAGCGATGCCACGCTTTGCCCGACTCTTCATGAAAAGCCGGTTCAGCGCCCGGCCCGTCCGCCGCCAGGGCCACGGCGCCGAGCCCCGCAAGGAAAGCCAAAAACACCAGGGTTCGCGCTCCCATCGGCCTCTCCTTTCGTGGAGCACCCTCAGGTTAGCGTCAGCTGCCGCCGAGTGCAACTGCCGCATTGACCGGCTGAAAACCATTGGCTAGTCTGGGGCCGAACCCACTATCGAGGGAGGGCGCCTTTCATGATCACGCGCATGATCGTCGTGACGGTTCCTGTCGATAAGGCGGCGGAAGCCGAACGCCTGTGGAAGGAACAGTGCGCGCCGCTGATGATCAAGCAGCCGGGCTGCTTGAGCGAGGAGTTCCTGCACTGCCGGGAGAATCCCGGCGAGTTCATTTCGCTGAGCACGTGGGAAAACCAACAGGCGATCGACCAGTATCGAAGTAGCCCGGCGCACAAGGAGATCCAGCAGCACACCCGCGCGCTGATGGGCGTCTCCAAAGTCGAAGTCAAAACTTACGAAGTCGTGGGCTAGGGCAGCCGCTCGCGCGGCGCCGGCTCGTCGAAAAAGAACACAAGCGCCAAAACTCCGAGCAGGATCGCGCCGGCAAGCGCGTTCCAAGCGAGCGAGTACGACCCGGTGCGGTCGACCAGGTAACCAAACGCCGGCGTGCCGAAAATCGCGCCGAGAGAATTGGCCGAGACGACGATTCCCAGCGCTGCGCCGGTCCGTGACGTCCCCGCGATCTCGCCGATCAGAGCGTAGGAAACCCCCTGGTGGCCGACCATGCAAACGCCGGCCAAAAGGACGACCGCGAGAACCAGCAAAACCGGCGTGGTCGCGGAGACAAGCCCGAGCAGCAACGCCAGGGCGGTCGATAAAACTCCGACCAGCACCAGAACTCGCTTGCGCCGGCCGCTGTAGATGCGGTCGCTCACCGCGCCCCAGCCGATGCGGCCGGTCATCCCGCCGAGCTGTGCGAGCGCGAGAGCCTGGCTTGCCCGGGAAGGCGAGAGCGCCAGACGTTCGATCAAAAAAAGCGGAACATACGTGATGAGGATCATCTGCGCGGTGAGAAGAACTGCGGTGCCGAAGCTCACCGAGCCGAGTCTCTCCCACCCGAGCCGCGCGCTTCCGGCCGCTTCGCGCCGGAGAGCTTCGGCGCGCACTTTTTCCGGTGGCTCGCGCCACAGCGCGCGGAAGAAAAATCCAAACAAACCGTTCACGGCGCCAAGCGCCGCCAGAGCGCCGCGCCAGCCCAGCAGCCGCTCGAGGGGCGAAGCTACCAAAGCCGTCAAGACGCCGCCGGCCGGCACTCCGGTCTGCTTGATCCCCATCGCGGTCGCACGTTCCGAACTCTCAAACCACGCCATGACGCCTTTCGTCGACGCCGGATTGAGAAAGGCGTAACCGAGTCCCGCGAAAAGAAAGCTCGCAAACGCCCAGCCAAAAGACGGCGCGGCGGCGGCAGCGACGGTAAAGAGGCCGAGAAGCAGGTGTCCGCCGAGAACTGTCTTGCCGACGCCGAGCCGGTCCGCCAGCCACCCGGCGGGAAAGGAAAGGCACGCCATGCCGACGTAAAAGGCCGTAATGAAAAGCCCGACGGCCGCGCGCGTGAGCTCGAGATCGCTCTGGTAGAACGGCGCGAGCGTGTTGATGCTGTACTGGCCCGTCGCGCCGACCACGTGGGAGAGGCCGATGACCGCGAGCATGCGCCAGCGCTCGGGCGCGCGCTCATCTGCGGAGGAAAGTGCCAAGGAAGATCCCCGTGACAGGGCCTACGCGGCCGGCCGCTCAGCGAAAACGGTCAAAAATGGTAGAGCATCCAGTAAACCGTAACGCCGGTCACCGAAACGTAAAGCCAAAGGGGCAAGGTCCAGCGGGCGAGCCGCTTGTGCTGCGCGAACCTGCCCTTCCATGCGCGCGCCAAGGTGACAAGCGCCATCGGAACGATGGCGGCCGCGAGCACGATGTGGGACAGAAGCACCGTATAATAAACCGGCCGGATCCAGCCGCGACCCTGAAACGCTACGGAGCCGACATGATAGTGGTAAAAGATATACGAGATCAAAAAGAGCGTGGAGGCCGAGAACGCGGCGAGCATGCAGGCCTGGTGCCTGCTCCTCTGGCCTTTTTTGATGAAGGCAAAGCCCAGCACGAGAAACAGCGCGCTCAGGCCGTTGAGCGCTGCGTTGACGCTGGCGAGATCGGAAAACGACACCGCGGCCAATGAATCAGGCGATGTCCGGAATCAGCATTAAGATCAAGAACACGCAAAGAATAAACGGGGTCAGGGCGATAATGCCGAGAGTCAAGCGCTCGAATTTAAGATGCATGAAGTACATCGCGACAAGCAGCGCCTTGTAACACGCGAGGGTGACGAGCAGGATGGCGATGATGATCTTCGCCAAAGGCAGGTAAATAACGGCAATCTCGATTACCGTGAGGATAAAAAGATAGAGCCAAATCATCCAGTAGTTGGGGCTTGCGTGCGCGTCCGCCATGGCGTTCTCCTAGAGCAGATAAACGAACGTAAAGACCATAATCCAGACGAGGTCGACAAAATGCCAGTAAAGGCCCGCAATTTCCACGACATTGTAGGTCCAACCGGGGCCCAGCGGATTCGTCGGCTTGGAGACAATCGCCACCATCACGAGAAGATAGATAACGCCGCCGGTAACGTGCATCCCGTGAAAGCCGGTGATGACAAAAAAGGTCGTGCCAAAAAGGGGCGATCCGAAAGGATTCTCGTAGACCTTGAGTCCCTGATGAATGAGATGCGTCCACTCGTAGGCTTGCAGCCCAAGAAAAAGGGCGCCGCCGAGGATCGTAAGCAAAAGGTACGTCCGGGCCGTGCTTCGTCGGTTGTTCTTTACCGCCTCCAGCCCTTTGACCATCGTGACGCTCGAGCAGATCAACAGAAACGTCATGAAAGCCGTCAGGTTGATGCCCAGAACCTCCGACGGTAACGGCCAGTTGGGGCTTGAGTGTCTGAGAAGGCCGTAGCCAACCAAAAGCGCGCCAAACGACATCGCGTCGCCGGCCAGAAAGATCCACATGCCGAGCTTGCCCCAACTCTCGGGAGTCAGGGGAGTCTCGGCCGGTTCCACCGCGTGATGCATCACTGCCGCTTCACTCATTCTCCGGTTCTCCCTCCCTGTCGAAATCCGAATTCGCGTTGTATCGGTCAGCGGCATCGTCTTCTGCGCCGTCGCGGTAGCGCTGGCGATAAAAAATCCAGCCGCCGATCGTGCCGAAGATCACGTACGGGCTGGCCATCATGAAAAGGACGCTCCAGTTGAAGGCGTCCGCCAGCGGATCGTTCGCGTCGCCGCCAATGCAGACCGCGCACGCCTGCACGGCCGCCGGTAAGAAAGCCGTCAGGGCGAGCGCGGAAACGCCCCAGAAAGCCAAGCGGCTGAGCGCTCTCGCCACAACAGTTGCGGTTTTGCTAGAGAAGATAGACCAACCCATAGAGAACCGGCCATAAAGCGACGACGAAAGTCCAGTACAGTACGCAGATCTCCACCGCGGTCCTTTGCCGCAACGGCAGGATGGCGCGCTGGATGCGCGCGACAACGAACACCAGCCAGATCAGCGCGCCAAGCACGTGCGCGCCGTGGAGGCCGATCAAAGTATAAAAGGTCGCGCCGTAAACGCCGCTCGAGAGGGTCAAGCCGTAGTGAATGAGCCGCACCCATTCGTAGCCTTGAATCGCGAGAAAAGCCAATCCGAGAAGCGCGGTTAGCGATAGATTGCGCGCCAGCCCGCGCGGCACTCCCGACCGCAGTCGCTTCAGGGCGCGGCGCGCGCTCCAGCCGCTGGCCAAAAGAATCGCGGTGTTCACGCCCGTAACCGCAACCGGCAGTCGCGGCTGAAACGGCGGCGGCCAGACGGCGCTGCCGAGGCGAAACACGAGAAACGCGCCGATCAGCGCGGCAAACAACATGGTCTCGGCGGCAATAAACATGATTAGCCCCAGGCGCGCGTTGCTAATCGCCGGGCGCGGGGAGGAAGGAAACGACGGCGGTCCGCCGCCGTGCGCGATCTCTGGAGGCGGCTCTGAGCGCTGATCGATGAGCTTGCGCGCCGTGGCTTCCTTGGGCATGTGCGGTCCTCAGTAGATAATCATAAAAACGATTACGGCGGCGATGTAAAGCGCCGCGGCGAGCGCGAGCGCAATCCCAAAGCGCCGCACATTATGCTCCGCGCCGCGCATTAGCTTCCCCCCAGATGGCTATCCAGCGCCATCACCACCAAAAGCACCGGCAGGTACACGAGCGAAGCCCACAGGAGTTTGCGCGCGGCCGCGCTTGACTGCCGGCGCGCAAATTGCACGCTGCAGGCGACAAACGCGCTTCCCAAAAGCAGCGCGGAAAAAAAATAAACGCCTCCGACCAGGCCCAAGAGCGTCGGCAAAAGGCTTACGGCGAGAAGGGCAAGGCTGTGGCTCACGCTTTGGCGGCCGGTGCTCGCTCCGTCCGGCTCGACCACGGGAAGAAAGCGTATACCCGCCCGCTCGAAGTCCTCGCGATAGAGGGTTGCGATCGCCAAGGTGTGCGGCACCTGCCAGAGAAAAAGAATCCCGAACAGCACCCACGCCTCCACCTGCAGCGCTCCCGAAGCCGCCACCCAGCCGACTACCGGCGGGAGCGCTCCGGGAAGCGCGCCGATCGGGCCGCAAAGAGAGCTTTTTTGCTTTAGCGGCGTGTAACAGCAGAGATAGCTCACGACGATGAGCGCCGCAACGAGCGCGCTTAACGAGTTGACGGCCCACAGCAGTATCGCCAGACCGGCAAGCGTGGTCACAACCCCAAAGACCGACGCTTCTAGCGGCTGGATTCTGCCGTCGGGCAAAGGCCGATGCCGCGTGCGCTCCATCCGGGCATCAATGTCGCGCTCGAAGAACTGGTTGAGCGCCAGGGTGCCGCCCGCGGCGAGCGCCGTACCGGCAAGCGTCTTCAAGAACAGGACGTAGTTGGCGCCGTGCTCCGAGCCCAGGTAGAAGCCGACCGCGGTGGTGATGAGAACCATCAGCACGATGCGCGGCTTGGTCAGCTCGAGAAAATCGAGCGTTCTTTTTGCGCTTTGCGCAAACGCCAGCTCTGCGGTCGCCGTTTTGAGACTCATCCGCCGACCTGCTCCACGGCCAGAGCCGGGGCGATCTTTTCGGCCGGCGCGAGCACGCGATAAGACCAAAGCGTGACCGAAAGCGCGCTCACGAGAAGCATCGCCCCACCGAGCACGTGGCTCGTGATTAACCATTCCAGCGCCGCGTAAGGGATCGTTCCGGGGAAAAACTTAAGATAGGCCCCCAAACCCAGCCCGAGCTGCACGGCAAGCGCAACGCCAAGCGCCCCGGCCGCGCGGGCAAGCTTGCGGTCGGCGCCGCTACGAAGGATCCGCCTGATCAGCCAAACGACGTGCGCGACCACCAGCGCTGCGACGATTAAGTGCGCTTCCAGGTAGGAACCCGTGTGGCGTAAGAGCGCTCCGAGCACGATCTGAGCGTAGATCAGCGCGGTGGTCAAAATTCCCAGGCGGCGAATTTTTTCCGCCTCGTCGGAACACTCCCGAGCGTGGCTTTCCTGCCAGCCGCGCGAGGTGACGGTGGCGAGCGCGCTGGCGAGCGCAAAAAACGCCTGCGCCAGACAGGCGTGAACGAGCGCGAGCGTCGGGTCGGCGAGGACGACGCGAAGCCCGCCGAGAACTCCCTGGATAACGACGAGCAGGAACGCCGCGATCCCTAAAAAGCGAACCCAGCGCCGCGTTTCCCTGAGCCAGAGCCAAACAGCCAACACCAGCGTGACGAGGCCCACCGCCGCGCCAAGGAGCCGGTGGCTGTGCTCGTAAAAGACCCCGCCGACCATCTTCGACCAGGGAAACAGAAACATGTTCTCGCCAAATGTCGTCGGCCAATCGGGAACGATCAAGCCCACGCCCTTGGTGGTGACCAGCCCGCCCATAAAGAGGAGCGGCAACGTAAGGCCGGCGGCAAGAAGCGCAAGACGATGGCCCCAGGCGCGGCCGAAGCTCACCCGATCAGCCATCTTCTTTAGTGGGCGCGCGCGACCGCGGCTTCGCGCCCCAGCGGGCGGTCCTGGGGCAGCCAGTCTTCGGCGACCTCGGGCGAGCTGTACTCGTAGGGGCCACGGTAAACGGTCGGAATGGTCGCGAAGTTGCCGTGCGGCGGCGGCGACGGCGCCGTCCACTCGAGCGTGTTTGCCTGCCACGGATTGCGCTCGGCCCTTTTGCCGGCGAAAAGGCTCCAGAAAAAGTTCACGATGAACGGGATCTGCGAGGCGCCCAAGATGAGCGCGCTTACCGTGATGAACACGTTGATCGGCTGCAGGTCCTGCAGGAACTCGTATTGCAACGGGTTGTAAATGCGGCGCATATGACCGCCGACGCCGAGAAAGTGCATCGGAAAGAAGGTCAGGTTGAAGAAAATGTAGGTAAGGACGAAGTGGATCTTCCCCAGCGTCTCGTTCATCATCCGGCCGAACATTTTGGGAAACCAATAGTAAATCGAAGCGAAGAGCGCGAAGATGATGCCGGCGACGACGTAGTGAAAGTGCGCGACGATGTAGTAGGTGTCGTGGATGAAGATATCGACCGGCGTCGATGCCATAAAGATTCCGCTCAGGCCGCCGATTACAAAGTTGGAAACGAACCCGAGCGCAAAAAGCATCGGGCTCGTGAAGCGGATGGAGCCGCCCCACAGGGTGCCGAGCCAGTTAAACGTCTTGATCGCCGAGGGAACCGCGATCACCATCGTCGACATCATAAACGCGGTGCCGAGCAGCGGGTTCATGCCGCTCACGAACATGTGGTGCCCCCAGACCACCCAGGAAAGAAACGCGATCGCGATCATCGAAAAGGCCATCGCGTGATAGCCGAAGATCGGTTTCCGCGAAAACGTCGACAGGATATCCGAAGTGACGCCCATCGCCGGCAAGACCAGGATGTAGACCTCGGGATGGCCGAAGAACCAGAACAGATGTTGCCACAGCAGCGGCTGGCCGCCGCCTTCGGGCAGGAAAAAACTCGTGCCCAAGGTCCGGTCAAACAAAAGCATCGCGAGCGCGGAGGTCAGGACCGGAAGCGCGAGCAGGAGCAGGATCGCGGTGATGAAGAGCGACCAGATCACCAGCGGCAGGCGAAAATAGGTCATTCCCGGCGCGCGCATGTTGACCACCGTGGTGATGTAGTTGATGGACCCCATCAGAGAAGAGATGCCGAGGATGATCAGGCTGATGATCCAGAGATTTTGGCCCCAGTCGACGCCTGTATAGGCCGCCTTGGCCGAAAGCGTCGCGTAGGCCGTCCAGCCGGAGGCCGCGTGTCCTCCCGGCACAAAAAAGCCGGCAAGCATGACAACTCCGGCGAGCAAGCCGACCCAAAACGAAAGCATGTTCAAGGTGGGGAAGGCCATGTCGCGCGCGCCGATCATCAGCGGGATCAGAAAATTGCCGAAGCAGCCGACCATGATCGGCATGACGACGAAAAAGATCATCAACGTCGCGTGCATCGTAAACAGCATGTTGTAAGTCTGGGGAGGGATCACGCCTTCGTACATGGTGGGCTCGGAGATCCAGCCCGTGAAAGGCACGGGCGTTTCCGGCCAGGCCAGTTCCCAGCGCATCATCATCGCCATCAGTCCTCCCAGCACCAGCATGACCAGGCCGAGAAAGAGAAACTGGCGCCCGATCATCTTGTGGTCTTTGGAGAAAACATAGGTTCTCCAGAAGCCCAGCTCCGCGTGTGCCGCGTGGACTGGGTGCGCCGCGTGAGCCGTGATGGATTCGCTCATACTGCAACCTCTTCTTTGTTCAATCGACCGAAGGTTGGATCACTGTCTTGTCGCGCGGCCCGGCGTCGGGCGCGCCGGCAAGCAAGGGCGAAGCGTTACGATTTGGAGCTGATCTCCTTAAGCCATTTCTCGTAGTCTTCCGGCGTGTCCACGAAAAGCCATCCCTTCATGCCGGAATGGCCGAAGCCGCACAACTCGGCGCAGGGAAGTTCGTACTTGCCCGGTTTGGTGGCTTCGAACCACACCAGGATCTCACGCCCGGGGACTGCGTCCTGCTTGAGGCGCAGGTTCGGCAAGAAGAAGCTATGGATGACGTCTTTGGATTTGAGGATGATGCGCACGACTTTGTTGACCGGCACGTGCATGTCGTTTTCGATCATGAGGTCGTCCTGCGTGCCGAGCTTCTTGTCCGGACCGGGATAAAGGATCTCCCAGTTGAACTGCTTGGCGGTGACCTGCACTTCGAAATCGCTCTCCGGCGCGTGCGCTTTCACTTTGCTCCAGGTCGACACGCTCATGAACGAGAGCACGACCAGAATGACCGCGGGAATGACCGTCCAGGCGATCTCCAGCGCCGTGTTGCCGTGCGTGTAGGTCGCGCGCCGCCCCTCGCGCTCCCGGTACACGATCAGAAAAACGATCATCAAAAAGGTGACGATGATAAACGCAGCCCCGGTGATGTAGTAAATGACGTAAAAGAGATAATCGATCTCTCTGCCGTACGTGGAGACGTCTTCTGGCAGCCAACGCAACATCCGTTCATCCGCCGAGCGATTTTGGCTCTAGCTAACACAAGAATGGGGGCATTGCAAGGGAAGTGCGCGTCCCGAACGGCTCCAAGAGCGCCTCCGACACGCCGGGATTCGATAACACTTCGTGATCGACGAAAACGTGCACGCGATACGGGAGAAAAGGATCGGCGATGCCGTCGCTCTCGGCCGCCATCGCCGGAGGCTTCGCGGGTGCCAAATACTGGAGATTCCCGAGCACAGGCTCGCCCCCCTCGAGATGGCGCAAGGCTTTCGCATTGAGGCGTATTTTCCCTTTAGCTCGCCGAGCCGAGGCGCACCGCTTTTGCCCGGAGTCTGTAAAGCGGCCGAACAATATGGACTCTCTCGGATCAAGGCGAACTTGAGGCGCCGGCGAAGGGAAAAACGGCGCCTCATGATTGAACGGCTAATGGGCCCTTCCTATAATGATGATCCATGCGCGCACGAGTTGTGATCGGTGGCCTCTTTGTGCTCGTGGTCGTCGCCGCGTGTGCGAGCCTGCCGTGGAAAAGCGCGTCGCCGGCGCCGGCGCGCGCCTACAAGGAAGACGAGGAGGTTAGGATCAGCCGCGAGTTTCGGCGCGAAGCCAAAAAGAAGCTCAGGTTTGTGCGCAACTTTGAGGTCGATCGCTACGTCGATCAGATTGGCAGGCGGCTACTCGCCGCGATGGGCCCGCAGCCATTCGACTACGGTTTTTTTGTCGTCGATGAGCGCGAGCTGAACGCGTTTGCGGTTCCCGGCGGTTCGATTTACATCCACAGCGGGCTGATCGAAAAAATGCAACGCACCGATGAGCTGGCCGGCGTCATGGGGCACGAGATCGTCCACGTGAAGGGCCACCACATGGCGCGCATGGCAGGTCCGGATCTGCTCAGCTTGGCTGGGCTGCTCGGCGTTTTTCTGGGGGGAGGCGCGGGACAGGCCGCGGGCGCGCTCGGTCAGGCGGTGGCGTTCACCCGGCAGCTTGCGTACGCGCGCCAGCTCGAGCAGGAGGCCGACACTCTTGGCATCAAGTACATGGCCGCCGCCGGATACGATCCCGCGGCGGCGATATCGTTTCTTAAAATCATCGACCAGGAACGCGTTCTCAACCCGGTCGACGTGCCGCCCTATTTGATGACGCACCCGCTCACGCAGGACCGGATCAGCAACGCCGAGGCGGCGCTCCGTTCGCTCAGGCTCGAGCCGGTCAAATCATCGGAGCCCGAAGGGATTCGAAGAATCAAGATCTTGCTTCGCCTCGAGCGAGGCGACACGGCGTCGGTCATCGCGGAACAGCAAGAGCTGGTCGAGCGAGCGAAGGGAAAGGCGGAAGAAAGACACCTGCTCGGGCTCGCTTACCATCAGGCCGGTAACTGGGAGCTGGCGCGCGAAAACTACGAAGCGGCGCGTCGCCAGGAGCCCAGACTTCCAGGGATCGATCGCGATCTCGGGCGCCTGTACACGCAGACAAAGCAGTTCCGGCTGGCGCGCGAGGCGCTCGAGAGGGCCATCGCGCTCGCGCCGAAGGAAGCCTTGAACTACGTTTACTTAGGGGAGCTGAACGAAAGCGAGTCCAACCTGCGCGAAGCCGCGGGCGCCTATTTGAACGCGCACAACCTGGCGCCGCTCTGGCCCGAACCGGCGCAGCGATTGGGAACCGTCTACGGTAAGCTCAACCGGCTGGGCGACGCCCACTATTATCTGGGCCGCGCCATGCTCCTGCAAGATGAGTACGAAAGCACCATCAGGCACTGGGAGCGCGCGCTCAAGATTTTTGATGAAAACTCGCCCCGCGGGCAAATTCTCAAAGCGGAGCTCGATTCACTGAGAGAGCGCGGCAGATAGCTTGCAGGATTTTTCCGTTGCCGCCACCGGCGCTAGTTTGGCCCGCCTTTTCTTTCGTTTCTGCTCTTCGCGCTGCAGCAACGACTGGCGCACGTAATTGGGATCGAAGCCCAAGAAATCGCACACGTTTGTGAAGCAGAAGAGCCAGTCGGCGGACTGGTCGCGAACCCAGTTGAGCGCGTCCCGGTAGACCTCTTGCTGAATCGGGTTCTTGGAGGCGCGATACTTCTCCAAACACTCGACCGCGTCCTGAAGGACCGCGAGCATCAGCTTTTTTTGTCCGTCCAACTGGCCCGACAATTGCCTGCTGCCGTAATACTGGTAAGGCAAAGTGGTATCGGGCTCCAAAATTTTTGCTAAAAGATCGTTGTACATTGCCGTCAGCAACCGCCTCCGTCGTTCAGAAAGGGCCACTCTATAGCACAAATTTGGTCTGCCTTCAAATGATTTTCGCGGCGCTTCGCCGGCGACGATAAAACATTGACAGCCGGTCGGGTTCTGTAATAGTGTCAGTTTGGCAACGGGTTTCGGGGAAAAACGCAAGGGGGTAAAGGATGTCGACGCGTTCTTACGCGCAGACGCTGCGCGCGATCGGCCAGGCTCTGGAGACGGCTCGCCTTGAGACTTTCGAGTTACAGCAGCAAGGTCAGGAATACAGTGTACGCGGCGAAACTTTAGTCCAAGTTGCCGTGAATCCCCCAGGCCCCGAGCCCCAGAGGATCTGGCAGAAGTTCAAAGGGGGCGCCAGCTCTTCTTCCGATGTTCCGGCCCCGCAAACGGTGCGGGAGCTCGTAGAGCTTCATTACACGGCGTCTGATATCGCCAGGCTCGAGGACGAAGGGCAGAGTCGCCGTCGCGATGGCCACACGATGCCGGATGCTTACAGCCCATCGCAGTTGCTGCGCGCCGCCGGCGCTTATCTGGACCGCAAGCGCGCGCGCCTGCAACAACTTTCGAAACAGGACGGGACGATAAAGCTTCGCTACGAGACTTCCCTCGGCTCCGCGACGGAGGAGCTTACCGTCGCTTATCTCTACGATATGGCGGTGCGCCTCTATCTGCGCCGCAGCGACCGCGCGCGAGAGCAGGCGCTAGGCTAAAGTTCCTCCTCAGTACTCGGGGAGCGCTTGTGCGCGGGGCGCGTTTCCTATCCCTGCGAGCTTCGGATCATCGGTCCAAAAACCCGGCATGAGGATTTCCACGCCCTGATCGGTCGCCACCCACCGGGGGGGAACGTAGTATTTTTTTTCCGGCGCTTTTTCCCGCGGCGGCTGAGAGCTTTGTCCCGTCTGGCGCACATCGACGATAACGTCGGGAGCGTCGAACCGCTCGCCGAAGAGAAGCGGCCCGCGCGGATGCTGCGGAGGGGCAGGCTGCCGGACCCGTTCAGGCGCAAAGCGGGACTGCGGCAAACGCGCGCGGCCTTGTCCGACCGGGCCCGATGGCGGCTGGCTCACGCGCGAAGAAAAATGCTCGGCCGCTTGTGGCCGGCCGGCAAAGAAAAGCAAAACCGGGAGCAGAAAAACGGCCATTGTGAGCCGCGGCTTCATTTATCGTTCCTCCGTAACGCGCGCAGCATACCAGCTCTCTCGGCCGCAATCCACTGAGCGCGGAGCTTGCCTCCAGCGCCCGCAAGTGTAGACTCGCTTCTATGACCGGCTCAGCGCATGGTCGAGCGAGCGCGCAAGGCGTTCGGTGGGATCTGAGCGACCTCTTCAGCGCCCCTACGGATCCAAAGCTGGAGGCGACTCTCATCGAGTGCCGGGAGCGCGCGCATCTTTTTCAGCGCTACCGAGGGACCCTGGGTTCGACGGCCGCCAACCTGCTCGCGGCGCTTAGAGAGTTCGAAGAGATTGAGGAGGCGCTCAGCCGGGCCTCGAGCTATGCCAGCCTGCTCTATGCCTCCGACTCGCTCAACCCCCAGTACCAAGACCTGGAACAGAAGGTCGAACAGCGCGTCACGGAAGTTCGCAACCTCACGCTCTTTTTTCACCTGGAATGGATGGGACTCGAGGACGAAGCGGCGGACCGATTGCTGGGAGAGGCGCTGCTGGCGCCGTACCGCCACTATCTCGAGGTCGCGCGCCGTTTCAGGCCCCACAGGCTTAGCGAGCCGGAGGAGAGGATCGTCAATGAGAAAGACATGACCGGCAGAAACGCCTTTGGGCGGCTGTTTTCTGAGATCACCTCCGGGCTCACCTTCCGCCTCGAAGAGGGAGGAGCCGAAGTCGAGTTAAACTTGAGCGAGATCTTATCGCGGCTTCATCGTCCCGAGCGCGCTCTCAGAGAGAAGGCCTGGAAAACGCTCTTCGGGGAGCTGGCGCGGCACGGCCAGGTGCTGAGCTTTATTTACGACAACCTGGTTCAGGATCATCTGACCATGGATCGGTTGCGCCGCTATCCGGATCCGATGCGCGAGCGGCACCTCGCCAATGAAATCGACCCGCACGCCGTCGCTCTCATGATGGAAGTGACGGAAAGAAACTACGGGCTCGCGCAGGAATATTTCAAAATAAAAGCGCGCCTGCTCGGGTTAGCGCGCATCGCGCTCTACGACCAGTATGCGCCGCTGGGAGGGACGCCTCCTCCCGTGCCGTTCGCGCGCGCGCAAGGGATCATCCTGGAGGCCCTGGGCGCGTTTGCGCCGGAGTTCCGTACCATCGCGGGCGAATTTTTTAGCCGGCGCTGGATCGATGCGGAAGTCCGCAAGGGCAAGCGCGGCGGGGCGTTTTGCGCCTCCCCGTCCCCGCGGCTCCATCCCTACATCCTGTGCAATTATACCGGCGATCTCCGCGACGTGATGACCGTGGCGCACGAGCTGGGCCACGGCCTGCATGGCTATCTCAGCCGCAAACAAACTTTTCTCAACTACGACACCCCGCTCACGACGGCGGAAACTGCGTCCGTTTTTGCCGAGATGCTGGTCTTCGATTATCTGCTGGAGCGCGAGACGGCGCCGGAAGCTGAGCTGGCGCTGCTCGCGGGAAAATTGGAAGACATCTTCGCGACCGTTTATCGGCAAAACGTGCTCACGCGCTTCGAGCAAGCGGTTTTCGCCGCGCGAAGAGACGGACGGCTCACCGCGGAAGCGATCGGCGACTTTTGGATTCGCGCGAACGGAAAATACTACGGCGATGCCGTGGAAATCGACGACCTCTATCGATGGGGCTGGTCTTACATCCCGCACTTTATCCACAGCCGGTTTTACTGTTACAGCTACGTTTTCGGGGAGCTTTTGACGCTCGCCCTTTACCGGATGTACCGCGAGCAGGGAAAAAAGTTTATCCCGCAGTACGTCGCGCTGCTCGAGGCCGGCGGCTGCGCAAGCCCGGAAGAGCTCCTGCGGCCGTTGGGGGTCAACATCCACGAGGCGGCTTTCTGGCAGAAAGGCTTTGACGAGATCCGCGCGCTCGTCAAACGGCTGCACGAGCTGGTTGCGCGAAGCCGCGTGGACGCCGTCAGGTGATTTTAAACGCAGGCGGGACGACCTCATCGACCGTTTTTCCCGTCCAGTGCCACTTGGGGACGCTGTCCCAGACCTCCTCGCCTTTGAGTTGAAGCTTATCGAGCAATTCCTGCTCGTCGAGCCGAAGGTACTTGCCGTCGTCGACCAGCGTTTCGCCGTCCACGATCACGGTGCGAACGTCGCGGCTTACCGCGGTTTCCACGAGCGCTCGGATCGGATCGCGCACGGCGCCGAAGGCGATGTCCTTTAGGTCGACGATGACGATATCCGCCTTGGCGCCCTTGGTCAGCCGGCCGAGATCGTCCCGCCCGACGAGCTGCGCGCCGCCGAGCGTGGCCGCATTGAAAACGTCGCGCGGATGGCCCGCGGTAAAGCTCTTCTCCGCGACGCGGGAGGCCAGCGCCGCGTAGCGCATATCGGAAACGATATCCTTCGGGAAGGTATCCGTGCCGATCGCCATGTTGATGCCCGCCCTGCGGTACTTGTCGAAGGATTCCATCACGATGCCCAGTTTGAGGTACTTTAAAGGGCTGTAAGCGACCGACGCGCCGGAATCTGCGATCATCTTGAGATCGTCGCCGTAGGGATACGCAAGCCAGCTGTGGCCAGTGACAAAAATGCAATGGGCGAGTGAAACCTCCGGATCGAGAAAGCCGATCCGTCGCAGCAGCTCGATCGGGGTCGCGCGGTGCAGGCGCATCACCGTGTGGAACTCAATCAGATTGATCGCCGCGTGAATCTGCACCCGCACGCCGATATCCTTTGCCGCGCTGCGCGTCTCCCGCAACAGCTCGGGAGTGCAGCTGTCGACATGGCCGGGAAAAAGCATCGCCCGCAGGCGACCCTTGGCCTGGCCGTGGTAGGTCCTTGCGAACGCAAGTGCGGCCTTTAAACCCTCGCGGCCGCGCTCTTCGCTCCAATCGTATTCGAGCCGGCCAGCGCGATCGTGATAGAAGTCGACATTCATGAATCGCGGGCCGGCATAGCAGCGGATGCCGACCTCATCGACCATCTGCACGTAGCGCTCGGGATCGCGCCCGGGACCGCCGGCGTCGACAGCCGTGGTCACGCCGCTCTTAAGAACGTGGATGAGCGAGAAACGCTGCCCGACATCGACTTCCTTCAGGTGGGCGAACTTCGCTCCTTCCCGGGTCGGCGCGCCGTGCGCGAGGTAATTGGTCGCGAAAAAATCGAGCTTGGTTGAATCGCTGAGCAGGTAGTCCGAGGCGTTGCCGCCGGAGTGCAGATGCGCGTCGATAAAGCCCGGCGAAACGAGGCAACCCCGCGCGTCGATTGTCCTGTCGACGGGGCCGTCGTAGTTTTTGCCGACGTAAACGATGCGGTCGCCCTCGAAGACGAGCGCGCCGTCCTTGAGGATTTCATGCTCGCCGCCGTTGAATCCGACGACGTAGCCGCCGCGAACGAGAGTTTTCATGGCGCCACCTCCGAAAAGATGCGCGGAAGGCCTAACAGAGCGGCAGCGCGAAGGCAAGCCAGAAAAAACCGCCGTCAGAGCGACGGCGTTACACGTGGAAGCGGTAATGGATAATGTCGCCGTCCTGAACGGTGTAGTCTTTCCCTTCGAGCCTGAGTTTTCCCGCCTCCTTGCACTTGAGTTCCCCGCCGAAGCGGATGAAATCGTCGTAGCGGATCACTTCCGCCCGGATAAAGCCGCGCTCCATATCGCTGTGGACTTTACCGGCGGCCTTTCGCGCCGGGGTTCCTCGCTTGACGGTCCATGCCTTGACCTCGTCTTCGCCGGTTGTGAAAAAACTGATGAGATCGAGAAGGCGGTAGCAGGCGCGGATGAAGCGCGCGCGCGCGCTTTCGCTGACGCCCGCTTCGCGGAGAAACGCCGCACGGTCGGCCTCGTTGAGTTGCGCGATTTCCATCTCGAGTTTGCCCGCGACCGCAAAGCCCTCGAGCCCGCGCTCTTCGAGCGCCGCCCGCTGCTCGGGACGGAGCTCGCGGCCAGCCTCGTCGTCGCCGACGTTAAAGAGCGCGAGGGCCGGTTTTCGGCTGAGAAAGCCAAACCCGGAAAGAAGATTTTCTTCGTCGGCCGCGAATGACAAGCGCCGCAGGCTCCTGCCGTTCTCGAGCGTTTGCAGCAAGCGCTGCAAAAGTTCCGCTTCCCCGGGTCTCCCCTTTTCTTTCTTTAACCGGCGCAAACGATTCTCCACAACGGCCAGATCGGCGAGCACCATCTCCGTTACCAGTTCGTCGAGCTCTTTGACCGGCTGGGCGTCGGCGGTAAACGCGCGGAGCACAAGCGCAATCGCGTCAACCTCGCGCATCTGCGCGAGCAGCGCGGCGCCAGCCTGGGGGTCCTCCCTGGCCTGCGGCGGAAAATCGGCAAACTGAATCTCGGCGTAGGTCACCTTGCGCGGCTTGTAGATCGCCGCGAGACGATCGACGCGCTCGTCGGGGACTTTTATGACGCCCAGATGGACCGCATCCTTGTCGCCGCGAAACTCCCCGACTTTGACTTCCAGCCCCGTGAGCATGTTAAAGAGCGTCGTCTTGCCGGCTCCGCGAAGTCCAATCAATCCGACTTTCATTTTCTTGCGACCGCCGTTTGTCAAAAAACTACTCTGGCATGCGCAGCGCTCGGGCGCAATCGACGCCGCGTCACTTCGAATTCCCTCATTGCCGGTCCCGCCCCGCGGGTGTTAGAGATGAAGGAGAGCGAAATCCCAAGCGGCGCTTCGGCGCCCAAAGGAGGACCGATGGCGGCCACGATTCCAGAGGCGTTGCGCGATCTTTTCACAAAAAAGGCGTTCGCTTTTTTGGCGACGGTCATGCCGGACGGAAGCCCGCAGGTCACCCCCGTCTGGTGCGATTACGACGGCACTTACGTGTGGGTGAACAGCGCCAAGGGCAGGGTCAAAGACAAGAACATGCGCCGCAACAAGAAGGTTGCTCTCGCCATCGCGGATCCCGACAACCCCTATCGCCATCTGGCGATCCGCGGTGAGGTTGCGGAGATCACCGAGCAGGGCGCGGACGCCCATATCGACAAGCTCGCGAAAAAATATCTCGGCAAGGACCGCTACCCTTTCCGGCAGCCGGGGGAAGTCCGGGTCGTGTACAAGATACGGCCCGAACGCGTCGCCACGATGGGCTAGCCGGCCTGGCGAACGGCGCGCGAACCTGCTAGCTTCTCGATGCCCGCGTGCGGGCGGGAGCCGCCGGTCGCGGGCGCGCGAGAAACCAACGGTGATCGAGTTTCATGAGGTCCACAAGTATTTCGGTAGCCTGCACGTTTTAAAGGGCATCAACCTCAAGATTCCGGCAAACGAGAAACTGGTCTTGATCGGTCCCAGCGGTTCGGGTAAGAGCACGCTCATCCGCTGCATCAACCAGCTGGAGCGCGTCAGTCGCGGGCGCGTCGTGGTCGACGGCGTCGACATCACCCATCCGGGGCCGCACGTGCAGCGCGTGCGGCAACAGGTGGGCATGGTTTTTCAGCTCTTTAATCTCTACCCGCACAAGACAGCGCTCGAGAACTGCACGCTGGCGCCGACCGTGGTAAAAAAGGTGCCGCTGAGAGAGGCCGAAGAAACCGCCCGCTACTGGTTGAAGCGCGTCGGGCTCGAGTCCAAGATGAACGCCTACCCGGGCGAGCTCTCCGGCGGCCAACAGCAGCGGGTGGCGATCGCGCGGGCGCTGTCGATGAAGCCAAAGATCATGCTTTTTGACGAGCCCACCTCCGCCCTCGATCCGGAGATGATCAAAGAGGTCCTCGATGTCATGATCGATCTCGCTCACGAAGGGCTGACGATGGTGTGCGTCACCCACGAGATGGGGTTTGCACGCGAGGTCGCCGATCGCATTCTCTTTATGGACGAGGGCGTCATCGTGGAAGAGGGGTCGCCGAAGGATTTTTTTAGCGCTCCCAAGCACGAGCGCACGCGGGCTTTTTTGGCCAAAATCCTCTGACCGTCAGCGGCAAAGATCTGGAGGACCGATGCGAGCGAAACCGCTCTTGTTAATTCTCGCCCTGCTCGCGCTCGCCGGCTGCGAGCGCGCGGCGAGCAAAACGCCCAATCTCGACGCGATCAAAAAGCGCGGCGTTTTGATCGTCGGCGGCAAGCACGACGTCCCGAAGTTCGGTTTTAAGAATCCCTCGACCGGTCAGATCGAAGGCTTCGAGTCGGATCTGATCCGGCTGTTGGCGAGGGAGCTGCTCGGGGACGAAAAAAAGGCCGAGATCGTGCACGTGACCGCGGCGACGCGGATGGGCCTCCTCAAGAACAGAGAGATCGATTTTATCATGGCGACGATGACCGTGACGGAGGAGCGCAAAAAAGAGGTCGATTTCGGGCCGGTCTATTACACCGACGCGCTCGGCATCCTCACGTTCAAGGACGGGCCGATCAAGAGCCTCAAAGACCTCAACGGCAAAACGGTCGCCGTGCAGAAGGGCTCGACGGGAGCGGTGCGCATCGTCGAGCGCGCCAGGGAGGCCGGCGCTGAGATCCGCACCCTGGAGCTGGACAACTACGTGCTCTGCCTTCAGGCGGTGCAGTCGGGCCGGGCCGCCGCCATGGCGACCGACCGCTCGATCCTGCTCGGCTACGCCGCGCAGGACCCGAGGATGACGATTCTGCCGGAGCGGCTTTCAAGCGAGCCGTACGCGCCCGCCTTCCGCAAAGACGCGGCGGATGTGCGCGACTGGGTGACGGCGAATTTTGAGAAGTTCGAAAAGGCGGGCGTCATCAAAGCCCTCATGGAGAAGCACGGGATCAGCTAGAGGGCGATGCGCGGCTGGGTCGAAGTCATCGCGGCGCTGGACACCGTTTTCTTACCCGGCCTTGCGGTCACTTGCCAAATCTCTTTTCTTGCGCTTGGCCTGGCGCTCTGTCTCGGAGTGGTTTCGGGGGTGGCGTCAACCGCGCCGTGGAAGCCGCTGCGCCTGCTGGCCCGGAGCTACGTTGAATTTTTTCAAAACACGCCGCTTCTTCTCCAGCTCTTCTTCCTGTTTTACAGCCTGCCGTACTGGGGCATCCGGATCGACGCGTTTTGGGCGAGCGTCTTAAGCCTCGGAATCTATACCGGGGCGTATGTCTCGGAGGTCGTGCGCGCGGGCATCGGTTCGGTCGGACGCGGCCAGTTTGACGCCGGACTTGCGCAGGGGTTCGGCTACGGCGCGCTCATGCGCTACATCATCCTGCCGCAGGTGCGCGTCGTCATCCTGCCGCCGCTCACAAACCAGTGCCTCAATCTGGTGAAGAACTCCGCGGTCGCAATGATCGTCGGGGCCGGCGATCTCTTTTATCGCACCGACAACTGGCAGTCCCAGAACTTCCTCACAACCCCGGCGTACGTTACGGCCGCTCTCCTTTACTTGTCGATCACGTTTCCGCTCTCGCTACTGGCGGTGAAGCTTGAGCGCCGAACCGCATGGGCGAGGTGGCGCGCCCCGGTATGAGCTTTATTTCCGGCTTTGCGCCGCTTGTGACCTGGGAGGCCGTTTCGTTTATCGGCAGGGGATTTTGGCTTACCTTGCGGATGGCGGTTGCCGTCATCGTCTTGAGCTTTGTTTTCGGGGTTATCTTGGGCCTGGCGCGCTATTCCGCGCATCCGTTGTGGGGACGGCTGGCGGCGTTTTACATCGAAACGGTGCGCAATTTGCCGCTTCTGCTCGTCATGCTTTTCGTACGCTTAAAGACCGGGCAGATCTTTGTGAGCTTTGGGTTTCCCGCCCCCGTGTTTTGGGCGACGGTTGCGGGCATGACCGCTTTCGTGTGCTCGGTGACCGCCGAGATTATCCGCGGCGGCATCAACTCGGTCGATCGCGGCCAGTGGGACGCGGCGCTGGCGCAGGGGTTTAGCCGCTTCCAATGCATGCGGCATATCGTTCTCCCCCAAGCGCTCCGCCGCATGATCCCGCCGCTCACGAGCCAGTTCGTGACGGTGGTGAAAGACACCTCTTACGCGTGGGCGCTCGGCCTGGAGGAAATGACCGGCGCCGCGGTCATATTTTTCACCAAGCACCACAACCCCATGCAGACCTTTCTCGCCGTGGCCTGCGTCTACTTTTGCGTCAACTTTCTCATGTCCCTATGCGCCCGGCGCATGGAAGCCCGCCTGGCGCGGCGGGCGTTTTGATGGTTACGAGTTTTTGTTCCGTTGTACCTTTTTGTCCGATCGGGCCACCCCAGCGGCAGGAAAGCGCGCAGCGAACGGATTGGCACAACGGTTGCTCCGTATCCGGCTTGTCACGCCACCGATAAAGGTTGATACTGAGGCGATGCGCGCGGAGCTTGAGCCGCTTATCCGCAATATTGAACTGGTCATTCGCGGCAAAGAGCATGCGGTCAGGATGGCCGTCGTCTGCCTTCTGGCGCGCGGTCACTTGCTGATCGAAGACGTGCCCGGCGTCGGTAAGAGCAGCCTCGCCTCAGCGTTGGCCAGCTCTCTCAACTGTTCTTTCCAGCGCATCCAGCTCACGAGCGATCTTTTGCCCGCCGATCTTCTCGGTACGATGGTTTACAACCCTCAGACCCAGGAGTTCCAGCTAAAGTCGGGGCCGATTTTTCACCATGTCGTTCTGGTCGATGAAATCAATCGCACGACGCCCCGCACCCAGAGCGCGCTATTGGAAGCGATGAACGAAGGGCAAGTAACCTTGGACAGCCACACGTATCGCTTGCCCGAGCCTTTTATGGTGCTGGCGACGCAAAATCCAGTGGAGTTCGCGGGCACCTTTCCCCTGCCCGAGTCTCAGCTGGACCGCTTCCTGATGCGGCTCTCGCTCGGCTATCCGGGGCGGGAGGCCGAGCGCGAAGTCATCAAGGGGACCGTGCTTCCGGGGGCGCTAAAGCCGGTCATGAAGGCGCAAGACATCCTCTCGATGCAGAGGCGCGTCGAGCAGGTGCGAGTCGACGAGGCGCTGGTATCCTACATTCTCGACATCGTCGCCGCGACGCGCAGCTCCCCGGCGATCGCGCTCGGCGCCAGCCCGCGCGCCGCGCGCGCGCTTTACCGCGCGGCTCAGGCGTTCGCTTTTTTGGAAGGCTACGACTACGTCCTGCCGCGCCATGTCAAAGAACTCTGCGGTGCCGTCTTGGCGCACCGGATCGTGTTGGCGGAAGCCGCGGCCGGCGGCGCCGTGAGCGCGCGCCGCGCCGAAGAGATTACCTGCGCGCTCGTTGACGAGGTCCCGGTGCCGCTGTGAGAGCTTTAAGCGCGCTCGCCCGGCTATTTATCCATCCCTACCGCAGGCTTTACCTCACGCCGCGCGGCTGGATTTTCTGCGCGCTCACGGTCGCCATGGGCGCGGTCGCGATGAACACGGGGCACAATCTCTTTCATCTGATCTTCGGCTTTTTGTTGAGCGCAATCGTGGTGTCCGGAGTTCTGTCAGAGATGATCCTCCGCGGCGTCTCGGTCCAGCGCATCGTCCCGGGCGAGGTGACGGCGCGCGTTGCGTTTCCCGTGCGCCTTGAGCTGAGAAACACGCGCCGCCGCCAGAGCGTGTTCGCGGTCAACGTAACCGACGGCGGGGATTTCTTTGTGCGCCGCAACGTCGGCTACCTGGCAAGCCTCAAGCCGGGCGAAAAGAAGGAACTCTCTTATCTGGTCGCCATCGAAAAGCGCGGTTCGTACGAGTTTGGCTCGCTCGGGCTCAGCACGCGCTTTCCTTTTGGCTTGTTTGAGAAGGTACGGCTCCTCCCGCTCTCGCAGCCCGTTGTCGCATATCCCGGTCACCGCGAAACGCCGCCCCTCAGGCGGTTTTTTGGGGGCGACGATTCCAGCGGGCTTAAGAAGCGGCGCACCGGTGAAGAAGTGCTGAGCATCAGGCCCGCGCTTCCGGACGACGATCACCGGCTGATCCACTGGCGCACGACGGCGCGCAGGGGTGAGTTGGCCGTCAAAGAGATGGCTGAGCGCCAGCAAGTGCCGTGCGCGATCTTTTTTGACAATCGGGGCGCCGCCGGCGAGCGATTCGAGCGCGGCGTTGAGATTGCGGCAAGCCTTTTGCGCGCCCTGGCCAAAGCCGGCGTGCCGGTAAGCTTCTCGACATGGGAAGAGCACTTCATGCCCGCGGGGAGCGGGGCGCTGCTTAGGGCGGCGCTCCGCCACCTGGCAGTCGTCACGCCGTCCCGGGCGGCGCGGGAAGCCGGATTTAAGGCCTGGTGCGCGCAAAGCAGACGCTCCGAGGGTGGGATTTTCCTCAAACTTGGAGACGAAACGCCAAGCCTTCTCCCCCCGTGCCGGATCGTTAGCCTATGAAATTCGCCCTGGGCTTTGTCCTCTCTTCGTACGCTCTGGTCCTGCTCGGCCTCCTCGGACTGCTCTATACGGGAGAGGTGTCCGCGGCTTATCTCCTGTTCGCGAGCTTATCGTTAGCGGTCGCCATCGTGTTCGATCTCAGCGGGACCAAGGGCTTGCTGCCGGTTGCGGGGGCAAACCTTGCGATGGTGGCGATCTTTGTCTTTACCGTGGTGTCCATTTTCTTTCTCACGGCTCCGCCCGTTCAGGAGCTCGTGCATTTTCTGCTCGCGCTGCAGGCGGTCAAGCTGCTCACGGCGAAGAAAAACCGCGACTGGCTGCAGCTTTATCTTTTGTCGTTTTTCAGCGTCGTCGCCGCCTCCGCGCTGACCGTGGAGCTTTCGTTTGCCGCGGTTTTCGTGGCCTATCTCTTTCTTGCCCCGTGGACGCTCATCCTGCTCCAGCTCAAGGAGGCAAGCGAGAGCGCCGGCAAGGATGCCAGGCGCGAGACGCCGCCGTTCAACGCGGCGCTCGTTGGGCTGGCGGGCGGCGCCGGCGTCGCGTTGTGCGTTCTCACCGCGTTCTTTTTTGTGGTCTTCCCGCGTCTGGGCGTGCGGCTTTTCGCCGACCGGTGGGCGAGCGGCGCCGCCACGACCGGATTCTCCGATCTGCTCGCTCTCGGAGGGGTCGCTGAGATCCAGCGGAGCAGCGCCGTCGCGATGCGCGTCAAGGTCGACCGCAAAGCCTTGCACGCGAGCGTGCCGTACTGGCGCGGGATGGCGCTCGATTACTTCGACGGCCAGATCTGGCGAAAGAGCAAAACGCGGACGATGATGGTGCCGCGCCGGGGCGAGTGGTACGTCATCGAGGCCGAGCCCGGAGAGCGGGCGAGCGCGACGCGCCAGACCGTCATGCTTGAGCCCAACGGTTCGACCGCGCTCTTCTCGTTGGGCCGGCCGCTTGCGTTTTCCGGTCGCCTGGGGAGCGTTTACCGAGATTTTTTGGGAAACTTCGCCGTCGGCTACCCGTTTCCGTTTCAGATCGCTTACGACGTTTTTTCCGCGCCGCGCGCAAGCTGGCTCGACGAGACCCCGAGCGCGGATTTTCTGCAGCTTCCGGCGCTCGATCGGCGCATCGCGGAGCTGGCGCGCGCGATCGCATCGGGGTCCGGTGGAGCCGAAAGGAAGGCGCGCGCGCTCGAGCGCTTCCTCAAGGAAAGATATCGGTACGCGCTCGAAGACCTGCCCGTCGGCGAGGGCGCGCTCAGCGCCTTCCTGTTTGAGGCGCGCAGGGGCAACTGCGAATATTTCTCCTCGGCGCTCGCCGTGATGCTGCGAACGCTCGGTATCCCGGCGCGGATTGTCAACGGTTACCTGGGTGGCGAGTGGAACCCTTACGGCGAATACTACCTGATTCGCCAGAGCGACGCTCACAGCTGGGTGGAAGCTCATGTGGGCGACAAGGGATGGGTGACTCTCGATCCCACGCCTTCTTTGCCGCCGGGCGCGCGCCGCTCCGCCAGCGCGACAAGCCTTTTTTTCGATTCTTTACAGGTACGCTGGTATCGCTACGTGGTCAATTTCGGTTTTGCGGATCAGCGCCAGCTATTGACGATCCTGCGGCAACCAGACCATTGGCTGGAGGCGGCGGCGCGGCTCTTGCGGTTCGAGGGCTGGCCGCCCGGCCCGCGCGAGCGCCGATCGGATTGGGCGCGGCCCATGGCGGGCTTGCTCGCGCTCGCGGCGCTTGTCCTAATCGCGAAACGACGGCGCGGGTACGGGGTTTTATCGCGCGCGCGCGCCGCGCACGCGGCAACCGAGCGCTATCGGTCGTTTCTGTCGCTGGTGGAAAAAAAGTTCGGCTTTAAAAAGCGGCCCGGGGAAACGGCCGACGAGTTCGGCCGCAAACTCCTGGCCGCCGGCATTGCCGGCGCCGAGGAGCTGGCGCGCTGCTATCAGCAGGCCCGCTTCTCCGGAGGTCCGGCGAGCGCCGAACTCAACCGGATGGAGGAGATTTTACGGAACCTAAAGCGGCTGCGGCCGGCTACTCGGCGGCGCCGACCTTGGGCCGCCATTTGCTAAAGCGCGCTTCCAGCTTGCTCAAAACCTCCATCGCCACCATCCCGACGATGGCGAAAATAGAAATGCCGACGAAGACTTTATCGGTCTGAAACGTGGCCCCGGCCACCGTGATCATAAAACCCACCCCGGCGGTGGCGGCGTAGAGCTCCCCGGCAAAGACCCCGATCAAGGCCCGGCCAACTCCCAGCCTCAGGCCTGTCAGGATAAACGGCACGGTCGACGGCATGACCACGCTCAGAAAGATCCGCCACTGGGAAGCGCCGAAGCTGCGCGCGGCGTTGAGCAGGTTGTACGGCGTTGTCTTTACGCCGTCGCGCGTATTGATGATGATCGGGAACACGGCGCCGAGAAAAATAATGACGATTTTTGACCAAACGCCGATGCCGCACCAGATGATCACCAGCGGGAGCAAGGCAATCCTGGGGATCGAATTCATCGCGCTGAGAAACGGATCGAAAATGTACGCCATGCGTTTGTACCAGCCGACGGCGATACCAAACGGGATCGCGACGATCACCGACAAGAAATAACCCCAGAAAAATTCGATCCCGCTCACCCGCAGATCGTTCCAGATCTCGCCGGTTTCGAATAGTTGAATCGCGGCTTTCAAAACCATGGTCGGGGAGCTGACGAACATCGGATTGACCAGTTGGAAGACGCCCCCGACGAGTTCCCAGATCAGAAAAAAAAGCCCGACCGATGCCGTACCGAGAATGACCTTCTCCTGGTTTAAGTAAAACTTGTAGAGCTTAGACGCTTCGGCGACGCGCACGTCTAGCAGGGTTTCTTCGGCTGCTGGTTTTACCATATCGTTCCCTCCGTCTCGAAGGTCGGACTCGCCGGAAAGTGGTTGCGGCCAAACTAAACAGATGGCCCCGCCGTTGTCAAGATTGTCGGCCGCCGCCAACTCGCGAAATACTCAAGCGAATCGCGCTTCGTTCCTAGCGTTCGTTTGGTTGACCCCACCGTCCTTTTATTCTATATACGAACAGGTGCTGTTTGATTTTGCGAACGTCTTGGTGTTCATCGTTCTGGGCGCGGCTTTTGTCGGCGTCAACCTCCTCATCGGCCGCTTGCTTCGTCCCGCGAACCCGCAGGAGCGGAAGCTCTCGGCTTATGAGTGCGGTGAGCCGGCCTCTGGCAGCGCCTGGGTGAACTTCAATATCCGGTTCTATATCATCGCGCTGATCTTTATCATTTTTGAAGTTGAAATTGCGTTCATCTTTCCGGTTGCGGCGACGTTTCGCCGCTGGATCGAGAACGGCCAGGGAGGGTTCGCCTTTGTCGAAATCTTCGTTTTCGTCGCCATCCTTTTGCTGGGGCTGATCTATGCGTGGAAGAAAGGCGACCTCGACTGGGTGAAGAGAGTCAGCCCGTAGAATGGAGAGCGCCGTGAAGCCGTTATTGAACTCTTTGCCGGACACGGTTTTTACCACGAAGGTCGATAGCCTTCTCAACTGGGGGAGAGCCTCTTCGCAGTGGTACATGCTGTTCGGCTTGGCCTGCTGCGCGATCGAGCTCATGCAGACCGGAGGGCCGAGGGCAGATCTGGATCGATTCGGCTGCGTGCCCCGGGCCACCCCGCGCCAATCGGACTTGATGATCGTCGCCGGCACGCTGACCTATAAGATGGCCAAGCGAACGAAGCTCCTTTACGACCAGATGCCGGACCCGAAGTATGTGATCTCGATGGGTAGCTGCTCCAACTGCGGCGGGCTTTTTCAGCTCGCGTATTCGGTTTGCAAGGGCGTCGACAAGATCATACCCGTCGACGTTTATGTGCCGGGTTGCCCGCCGCGGCCCGAAGCCCTGACCGAGGGGCTGCTCAAGATCCAGCAGAAGATGATGCGGGAGCGCTGGCTGGTCAAAAAGCCCGAGGTGGAGGAGTCTGTCGGGGCTTAGCATGGAGGCAAAAGAAATCTACGACAAGCTTGACCGCCGCTTTCCAGGCAAAGTCAGCGACTTTCGAGGGGACGTTTTAGAGCCTTACTTCAGCGTCGAGCCGGCAGCGATCGTTGAGGTCTGTGGCTATCTGCGGGACGAGCCCGATCTCAAGTTCGAGGTCCTGTCGGATTTGACCGCCCTGGATCTGCCGAAAGAGGACCGTATCCAGGTCGTTTATCACTTGTACTCTTACACCCACCGCCACCAGGCCGTCCTCAAGGTCAACTTGCCGCGCGCGGCGTCGCGAGTCAGCACCGTGGAAAGCGTGTGGAAGGCGGCCAACTGGTTTGAGCGGGAAGTCTTCGATCTGTTCGGCGTCGTTTTCGAGGGCCACAGCGATTTGCGGCGCATCCTGCTTCCCGAAGACTGGGTCGGGTTTCCGCTGCGCAAGGACTATGTGGAGCAGGAAGAGTACGACGGCATCAGCACCGAACGGGCGCCGTTGGTCGAAAAACTGCTGCGCTAGAGCATGAACGAGACGCATCTCGACACACAAGACATCTTTCGCACCGAGGACATGACGATCAGCATGGGGCCGCAGCACCCGAGCACGCATGGGGTGCTGCGCTTCATCGTCAAGACCGACGGCGAGGTCATGCGCGAGGCGGTGCCCGACGTGGGCTATCTCCACCGGTCGATCGAAAAGATCGGCGAGAAAGTGACCTGGCATGGATTTGTCCCGTACACGGATCGCGCCGACTATCTCGCGGCGATGTTCGCGAACCAGGGATTTTGCATGGCGGCCGAGAAGCTGGGCCATGTCGAAGTCACGCGCCGGGGCGAGTTCTGCCGCGTGATCGCCTGCGAGCTAAACCGGATCGCAAGCCATCTCATCTCGGTCGGCACCTTCGGCCAGGACATCGGCGCCGTGACGCCCTTTCTCCACGCGCTCAGAGAGCGGGAAAGCATCAACGATCTCATGGAGCAGATTTGCGGCGCGCGCCTCACCTACAACTACATCCGCATCGGCGGCGTCGGCTACGACATCACGCGCGCGACCTGCGACCGGATCGCTGCGTTCCTCGACCATTTCGAGCCGATCGTCGACGAATACAACCGCCTGCTCTCGTACAACAAGATCTTCATCGAGCGGCTCGCCCATGTGGCGCCGATCACGCTCGAGGACGCGCTGCAGTATAACCTCGTCGGTCCGAACCTGCGCGCCTGCGGCCTCAAGTGGGACATTCGCCGCGACATTCCTTACTCGGTCTATCCGGAACTGGAGTTTGACGTCCCTGTGGGCTTGGGCGAGAAAGGGACTTTGGGGGATTGCTACGACCGCTATTGGGTGCGCGTGCGCGAGATGCAGGAAAGCTGCAAAATCCTGCGCCAGTGTCTCAAGATGCTCCCCGACGGGCCGGCGATCGCGAAGGTGCCGCGGCGCTTCAAGCCGCCCGCGGGCGAGGTTTACGTCCGCGTCGAGAGCGCGCGCGGCGATATGGGGTTTTATGTCGTAAGCGACGGGAGCGAGTACCCCTACCGAGTGCGGATTCGAACCGGCTCTTTTACGGCGATGAGCATTATCGAGAAAATTAGCCGCGGCCTCATGGTGGCGGATCTGATCGCGCTTATTGCCAGCCTCGACGTCGACGCTCCCGAGATCGATCGCTAGCCGATGGAAAGCGCCGCGGAATCGGGCCGCGGCGCTGCGCTGTAAACGATGCAGGGTTTTGTCGATCAGTTGATTCAGGAAGGGTACTTTTCCGGCGCGCCGCGCGCGCTCGTCTACGCCGCGGCCATGCTCGCGGTCGCGTTTGCGGTGCTGTCGTTTTTCGTCGCGCCGCTGGCGGGGATCACCAGCTGGCTGGAGCGTCGGGTGTGGGCGCGGATGCAATCCCGCGTCGGCCCCAACCGCGTCGGCCCGCAAGGGATTTTGCAGTGGCTTGCCGACGGCATCAAGAATCTTCTCAAGGAAGACATCATTCCCGCGACCGCCGACAAGTGGCTCTTTGCGCTTGCTCCGTACGTCGTCTTTGTCGGCTTTTTCGCGACCTTCGTCGTGATCCCTTTTGCGGGCCATTTGATCGTCGCCGACTTGAACATAGGCATTCTCTATCTTCTTGCGGTAACATCGCTCGTCGTCGTCGGCATCCTCATGGCGGGCTGGTCGTCGAACAACAAGTGGTCGCTCCTCGGCGGGATGCGTTCGGCGGCGCAGATCGTGAGCTACGAGATCCCCGCCGGCCTTGCGGTGCTCAATATCGTCCTGATCGCCGGCACCTTGAGCATGCAGGGCATCATCAAAAACCAGGGCTGGGCGCCCTGGGACTGGTACCTGTTCTATAACCCGTTTACGTTTGTCGCCTTTTTTCTTTACTTCACCGCGGCGCTGGCGGAGGGAAACCGCACCCCCTTTGATATTCCCGAGGCCGAATCGGAGCTCGTCGCGGGCTATGTGACGGAATACAGCGGCATGCGTTTTTTGTTTTTCTTTTTCGCCGAATGGGGCAATCTCTACGTGATCGGCGCGGTCGCCACGACGCTTTTTCTCGGCGGCTGGCAAATTCCCGCAATCCCCTATGTGACGGAAAGCGTTGTGTTGACGACGTTGCTCCAGTTTATCGTGTTTTTCCTCAAGGCTTACCTCTGGGTTTTTGTGGCGATGTGGGTGCGGGCGACCCTGCCGCGCGTTCGCGTCGACCAGCTCATGTCGCTGTGCTGGAAATACATGGTGCCGCTCTCTTTTGTCTGCCTGCTGGGCACGGCGGTTTGGATGCTGATCTGGCCGGAGGGAAACCGCGTGGTCAGCTTTGGCATGTTTCTCTTGGGACTTCTGATCCTGGCGTTGTTTTTCATGCGCGTCAATTATCAGATCCGCCACGCGCGCCCTGAACTGTATCTCAAGCCTTACGTGTAAACGATGGAAGCGCTCGCCGGCTATCTCAAGAACATCGTCCAGACGGTAACGACCATTTTCGAGGGCATGGCGATCACCTTCTCGCATCTCGTGCGCCGTCCGATGACGATCCAGTATCCCGACCGGATCGAAAAGCCGGTGCAGGAAACCTTGCCGCTCCGCTACCGGGGGATTCTCGAGGTGGATTTGGATATCTGTACCGGCTGCCTGGCGTGCGAAAGGGTGTGTCCGATCTCGTGCATCACGATCGGCATCGACACGAACAAGGAGACCAAACAGAGGTTCTTCAGCCATTTTGATATCGATATCTGCAAGTGCATGTACTGCGGGTTGTGCGCGGAAGCTTGCCCGACCGGCTCCATTCGCCATTCGCAAGAGTTCGAAGGCGCGTGCTATAACCCGGCGGGGCTGGTGCGCCACTTCGTGACCAAGCCGGTGCCGCTCTACAAGCCGAAGAAGGGCGGGGAGACCGACCCGCAGATGGCGCTCAAGGTCGAAATCGGGCAAAAGTATCTGGATGAATTTGCCACCCCAGAGAAAAGCGGCGGGGCAGGCGCTGAGGAGGGATAACCAGTTTAAATCAGGACGGGCTTTTTCGGCCCGCGGCTCTTGATCTCGACGGGATCTTCCTGATAATTCAGCCGGAAAGCCAGCGGCTTTCCCTCATTCCACCAATCTAAGCATGGATCCGGGCGCGATTATTTTCTACGCGATCGCCGTCGTCGTGATCGGTTCGGCGGCGGTGGTGGCTTTTTCGCGGAACATCATTTACTCGGCCTTTTCGCTGCTCGGCACGTTTGCCGGCGTTGCCGGGCTGTACGTGTTGCTCGGCGCCGATTTCGTCGCCGCCGTGCAGGTGCTCATCTACGTCGGCGGCATCCTGATTATCATTCTCTTCGCCGTCATGCTGACCCATCGCATCACCGACGTCGAGATCACCAATCGCGCCGTCGGCAGAGGGCCGGCGGTGGTGCTGACGGCGCTTTTAATCGTTTTGCTGGTACAGGCGCTGCGAGAAACCTCTTGGATCAAAGCCAAGGAAACGTCGTACGCGCCGACCACGACGACGATCGGCGACATGTTTCTCGAGCACTATCTTCTGCCGTTCGAGCTCGCGTCGCTGGTGCTGCTCGTCGCGCTGATTGGCGCCGCGACGATCTCACGCAAAGAGACCAAGGAGTAGTCGGGACGACCGTGGCGATCGGTTTGGAGCACTACCTGGTGGTCGGCGCCGTTCTTTTTTCGCTCGGCGCGTTGACCGTTTTGACGCGCCGCAACGCGATCAGTGTGCTCATGGGCGTGGAGCTGATCCTCAACTCGGCGAATATCAACTACGTCGCGTTCTCGCATTACACGAGCGCCAGCGTGGACGGGCAGATTTACGCGATTTTCGTGATCATGCTGGCGGCGGCCGAAGCGGCGGTGGGACTGGCGATTGTTCTCGCCATCTTCCGCATCTTCCACACGATCGATGTCGAGGCGGCCGAGACGTTAAAGGAATAGGTCAGAGTCCCAGGGCCAACGATCCTCCATGGACCAACCCATACAGACCGATTTTCTGCGCTGGATCGTTTTTTTGCCGCTCATCGGCGCCGCGCTCAACGGCGTTTTGGGCGCTGCCATCCAAAAGCGCCTGGGAAAGGGCGCGATCAGCATTCTCGCCTGCGCGCCCGTCATCGTCTCTTTTCTCCTCTCGGTTCAGGCATTTTTGATTCTCAAGGGGCTTAGCCCCGAGCGGCGCTTTCTCATCGACCGTCTTTACACCTGGATCGATCTCGGGTCGCTCAAGGTCGACATGGCCTTTATCGTCGACCCGCTCTCCGCCGTGATGATTCTCATCGTGACCGGGATCGGCGGGCTCATCCACATCTACGCGACGGGCTACATGCACGACGACAAAGCCTTCTGGCGTTTCTTTGCCTTTCTCAACCTCTTCACCGCGGCCATGCTAGTTTTGGTGACCGCCGATAACCTGCTCTTGATGTTCGTCGGTTGGGAAGGCGTCGGCCTCTGCTCGTACGCGCTGATCGGCTTCTGGTACCAGGATCAGGCCAACGCGCGCGCGGGCAACAAGGCTTTTATCGTGAACCGCGTCGGCGACTTTGGCTTTGTCCTGGGGATGTTTTTGCTTTTTTGGTCGCTGAGCGCGCACGGGCACGGCACGCTCACGTTTCGCGAGATGGCGAGGTGGGCGTCAAGTTTGCAAGGAGAAACCCTCTGGGGAATGAGCGTCGTCACGTTGGCGACGCTTTTTCTGTTCATCGGCGCGACCGGCAAATCGGCGCAGATTCCCCTCCATGTGTGGCTTCCCGACGCCATGGCCGGACCCACGCCGGTAAGCGCGCTCATTCACGCCGCGACGATGGTCACCGCCGGCGTCTACATGACGGCCCGGCTCAATTTTTTATTTACGCTGGCGCCTCTCACGCTGCACGTCATCGCCTGGATCGGTGTCGCCACCGCCTTGATGGCGGCGACCATCGCGCTCACCCAGAACGACATCAAGCGAGTGCTGGCGTATTCCACGGTCAGCCAGCTCGGCTACATGTTTCTCGGCGTGGGCGTCGGCGGTTACGCCGCGGCGATCTTTCATTTGATGACCCACGCTTTCTTCAAAGCGTGCCTGTTTCTCGGCGCGGGCAGCGTCATTCACGCGCTCGGCGGCGAGCAGGACATGCGCAAAATGGGCGGGCTCAAAGGCCATATGCCGTACACGTTTTGGACCTTTGCGATTTCGGTGCTGGCGATTGCGGGCACGCCGCTCACCGCGGGCTTTTTTTCCAAGGACGAGATCCTGTGGCTTGCGTTCTCCGGCCCGCACGGCGCGCCGCTCTTGTGGCTCCTCGGCGTCATCGGCGCCGGCCTGACGGCGTTTTACATGTTTCGGCAGTTTTTCATGGTCTTTTTCGGCGCCTGCCGCGCCGACCGTCACGCCCTCGAGCACCTTCACGAGTCGCCGAAAGTGATGACCTTGCCGCTGGTCGTCCTCGCGATCGGCGCGCTGGTCTCGGGCTATATCGGGCTCCCGGAGGTGTTCGGCGGCAGCCAGTTCGCGCATTGGCTCGAGCCGGTCGTGGGCGCGCATGGCGGGGAGCACGGGACGCATGCGCTGGAGCTGGCGCTGATGGCGATCTCGGTCGCGGTCGCGGCCGCGGGGTTCGTTCTCGCGTACCTCATGTACTACCGCGGCGCGCTTTCGCCCGAACGGTTTGCGAATCTCGCGGGCGGCTTTTTTTATCGCCTGTTCAACCAGAAATACTATTTCGATGAAATCTATCAGACCGTGTTTGTCGGCGGCACCCTGTCGCTGGCGAATTTCGGGTCCGCGTTTGACAAGTACGTGATCGATGGCATCGTCAACGGCTCCGCCTGGGCGACCCGAGTCACATCCTGGATCAACGGGCTTTTTGACAACTACGTCATTGACGGCATCGTCAACCGGGTGGCCGATTTGACCTTTGCGATGGGCGACCGGTTTCGCAGAATTCAAACCGGAAACATCAACAGCTACCTCTACGTGATCCTGGGCGCCGTCTTGATCGCCACGATCATCAAGCTGCGCTACTGGAGCTGAGAGCGATGGGAGAGTTCACGAGATGACGGAGCATGTGCTGACCTACATGACCTTTTTCCCGCTGGCGGGGATGGTGGCGGTCCTTCTCCTGCCGAGTCACAAACACGATCTCATTCGCTGGGTGGCCGCGCTCTTTACCGTGCCGCCGCTGCTGCTTGCCATCTGGCTTTACGCAAACTTCGACCGCAGCAACCCGGGTTTCCAGTTCGTCGAGCACTACGCCTGGATTCCCGCTTACAACATCGACTACTTCGTCGGCGTCGACGGGGTCAGCATCTCGATGGTGCTGCTGACCGCGCTGCTGTGCTTCCTGTGCATTTTTGCGTCGTGGGGCATCGACAGGGCCGTAAAAGGCTACTTTGCGCTGTTCCTCCTGCTCGACACCGGCATGATGGGCGTTTTCGTCGCGCTCGACTTTTTTCTGTTTTATATCTTCTGGGAAGTGATGCTGCTGCCCATGTATTTTTTGATCGGGATCTGGGGCGGGCCGCGGCGCGAATACGCCGCGATCAAGTTCTTTCTCTACACGCTTTTCGGCAGCGTCCTCATGCTGATCGCGATTCTCGCGCTCTATTTTTACAGCGAGCCGCACACCTTCGACATGACCAAGCTGATGGCGCAACACGCCAAGTACGGCACCGAGCCGCTTGCGGTCTGGCCCTTCAATGAGCTCGGCTGGGGTTTTCAGCACGCGGTCTGGATGGCGCTCTTTATCGGCTTTGCGATCAAGATCCCCGCGTTCCCGTTTCATACGTGGCTGCCCGACGCCCACGTCGAGGCGCCGACGGCGATTTCCGTTATCCTGGCCGGCATTCTGCTGAAAATGGGAACCTATGGAATTCTCAGGATCAACTACCCGATGCTGCCGGCCGCCACGGCCGATCTGGCTTATTACTTTTTGGCGGCGCTCGGGACGTTCAATATCATTTACGGCGCCCTGTGCGCGATGGCGCAAAAGGACCTCAAGAAGCTCGTCGCCTATTCGAGCATTAGCCACATGGGCTACGTGATGCTCGGCATGGCGACCTTTACGCCGCACGGGATCAACGGCGCCGTGCTGCAAATGTTCAACCACGGCACGATCACGGCGATGCTGTTTTTGCTGGTAGGGGTGATCTACGACCGAGCTCATCACCGCGACATCGACGGGTTCGGCGGGCTTGCCGCCGTGATGCCCGTCTATACGGGCGTCACCGCCATCGCGTTTTTTGCCTCGATGGGCCTTCCCGGGCTCTCCGGGTTCATTTCGGAGGTTCTCGTGCTGCTCGGCGCCTGGCAGAAGTACCAGATCCTCACGATTCTCGGAGCGAGCGGCGTCATTCTGACCGCAGGTTATCTGCTGTGGACGATCCAGCGGATCTATCTCGGCCAGATCAACGAAAAATACAGGACGCTTCCCGAGATCAACGGTCGCGAGCTTTTCACTTTGGTGCCGCTCGGCGCGATCGTCATCATTCTCGGCGTTTACCCGCACGCGGTCCTGGATCTCTTGAGCGCTTCTCTCAACCAGCTCAATCAGATGGTGTCCGGCCGCGCGTAAGCTCTCATGGACCTCAACAATCTTGAAAGCCTCGCTTTCTTTTATCCGGAGATCGTCCTTACCGGGACGATTCTCCTGATCGCGCTCCTCGATCTGGTGATCGAGAACAAGAAAAACCTGGCCCTGGTTGCCGTGCTGGGCTCTTTTGCCTCTCTCGTGGCCACGCTCGAGCTCTACGGCGGCTCTTCCGGCTGGCTGTTTCACCGCATGATCGTCCTCGATAACTTCAGCCTCTTTTTCAAGGTGGTGTCGCTCATCGCCGTAGCGCTGGTGGTGTGGATGTCGTGGGATTCGAAGGAAGTCGGGAGCTTGAACCAGGGGGAGTACTACACGATTCTTTTGACCTCGGCGCTGGCGATGATTCTCATGGCGGCCTCCAGCAATCTGTTGATGGCGTACCTGTCGCTTGAGCTGGCAAGCCTGACTTCCTATATCCTGACCGGCTTTCTGCCGCACAACCGCCGCTCGAGCGAGGCCGCGCTCAAGTATCTCATTTATGGCGGCGTGGCTTCCGGCGCCATGATCTACGGCATGAGCTGGATCTACGGCATGACCGGAAGTCTCGATTACGGCCGGATCAACGAGGCGTTTGGTCAGGGTCAAGCGAATAACGTGGCGCTGTTCATCGCCTTCGTTCTCGTTCTGGTGGGTTTCGGCTACAAGATCGTCTTTGTGCCCTTTCACATGTGGTCTCCCGATGTCTATCAAGGGGCACCGACGCCGTTTACGGCGTTCCTTTCGGTCGGGTCAAACGCCGCCGGCGTGGCGATGTTGATTCGGTTTTTCTTCCCTGGAGCGTCGCGCCTGGCGGACGGCGGCAACTGGACGGCTACGGTTGCCGTTGAATGGCCGCACGCGCTTTTGTTCATCAGCATGCTTACGATGACGGTGGGAAATCTCTGCGCGCTCAACCAGCAGAATGTAAAGCGGCTGCTCGCCTATTCGGGCATCGCCCACGCCGGCTATGTGCTCATGGGACTGGTGGTGTTGAGCAACGACGGCCTCAAGGCGATGCTCTTTTATATCGTCGTTTATCTGGTGATGAACCTCGGGGCTTTTCTCGTGGTCATGATCGTCGCCAATGCTACCGGAAGGGAGGATCTCGAAAGCTACCGCGGTCTTGCCTGGCGCGGCGCCGCGAGCCTGGCCGCCTGCATGGCGATCTTCCTTTTTTCCTTGACCGGGCTTCCTCCCCTGGGCGGCTTTGCGGGAAAGTTTTTTCTTTTTGCCGCCGTCATTAGGGAGGGAGGAGAATTTTTCATCTTGGCGCTGGTGGCGATCGTCAACAGCGTGATCTCGCTCTATTATTACGCGCGCATCGTAAAAACGATGTTTCTCGATGCCCCTGAACCCAACGCCCCCGCGGTCGAAGTGAGTCCGAGCAGCGGCACGTTGCTCGGGGTCCTTACCGCGTGCACGATTTTGTTCGGCGTGTATTTCGGGCCGCTCCTCCAATACACGAACGAGTCGCTTAAGTTTTTTATCAAATAGGGCCGCGTTCCCGTTTTTGCAGCCCGGTGCCAAAGACCGTGGGGTTGGCCGGCCTGCCGCCCTCCCCGGACGCACTTCGTCCCGGCTGCTAGCTTAGCGGAATCATCACCTGGTCCTGATAGGCCTTGCGGCTGGCCAGCCGGGCGTACCATTGAGCGAGGTTGGGCATCGAAGGGCGCTCGATCGGGAGGTTAAACCAGCGGTGCACCCATACCCCCAGGGGGATATCGCCGTAGCTAAACTCCTCTCCGGCTGCAAAAACGCTTTTTGCCAGGTGCTCGTCGAAGATCTGCCATGCCTGTGCGCTTTTCTCGAGCGCCTGGTCGATGGCCGTCGGGTCTCTTTTTTCTTGAGGAGTTCGGATGAGAGCCCAAAAAAGGGTCGCCATCGGCGGCCCGAGCGTAGTGAGTTGCCAGTCCATCCAGCGGTTTGCCGACGCCCGCTTCTCGGCTGTGGACGGGGTCAGCTTTCCGTTCCCGTACTTGTCGATGAGGTAGCGGACGATGCTGTTGGATTCCCAGAGCACAAACCCGCGGTCCTCGATGGTCGGCACCAAGCCGTTGGGGTTAAGACGGAGGTACGACGGGTCCCGATTGCCGCCAAAGCGCCCCCCGAGGTCTACCCGCTGGTATTCGAGGTCCAGTTCGGCGCAGCACCACAGGACCTTCTGGACATTGGACGAGTCCTTGCGCCCCCAAATCTTGATCCCCGGCTCTGCCATGGACCTTGGACGGCGTAAAAATTTTTAAAAACCGAGCCTAAAATAGCTTCTCCCCCCTTGACGTTTCAAGATGCGGAATTACATTGACGAGCGAATTTCACCCAGGGGGTGAAACCACGAAATTTTGCCTTAAGGGAGGGTTGGCCTATGACCAAGATTCGGCCGCTGCATGACCGGGTAATCGTTAAGAGGCTCGAAGAGGAAGAGAAGTCCCAGGGCGGGATTATCATCCCCGACACGGCTAAGGAAAAGCCCCAGGAAGGGCGCGTCATCGCCGTCGGCTCGGGCAAGCGCGAGGATGGAAAGGTTATCCCGCTCGATCTCAAGGTCGGCGACAAGATTTTGTTCGGCAAATATGCCGGCACGGAGGTTAAGATCAACGGCGAGGAGCATCTCATACTCCGGGAAGACGATGTCCTCGGAGTGATCGAATAAGACGAAGGAGGTTGAGCTATGGCAGCGAAGGAAGTCCGATTCAGCGAGGAAGCGCGCGCCAAGGTGCTGCGCGGCGTTAACATTTTGGCGGATGCGGTCACCGTAACTTTGGGACCGAAGGGGCGAAACGTGGTGCTGGAAAAGTCATGGGGCGCGCCTACGGTCACCAAAGACGGCGTGACGGTGGCCAAAGAGATTCAGCTCGAAGACAAGTTTGAGAATATGGGCGCGCAGATGGTGAAGGAGGTCGCGAGCAAGACCTCGGACGTTGCCGGCGACGGCACCACGACTGCGACGGTTCTTGCGCGGGCCATCTTCAGCGAAGGGCTAAAGATGGTCGCGGCCGGGCATGACCCGATGAGCATCAAGCGGGGCATCGACAAGGCCGTCGAAAAGGTCGTCGAGGAGTTAAAGTCGCTTTCCAAACCCACGCGCGACCGCTCCGAGATCGCGCAGGTCGGAACCATATCCGCCAACAACGACAAGACGATCGGCGACATTCTCGCCGAAGCGATGGACAAAGTCGGCAAAGAAGGCGTGATTACGGTTGAGGAGGCGAAGGGGCTCGAGACGACGCTGGAATTGGTAGAGGGCATGCGCTTCGATCGCGGCTATCTCTCGCCTTATTTCGTTACCGATCCGGAGCGCATGGAAGCCGTGCTGGAAGATGCCTACCTGCTCATTCATGAGAAAAAGATCTCCAGCATGAAAGATCTGCTCCCCGTCCTGGAGAACGTCGCCAAAAGCGGCAAGCCGCTCCTGATCATCGCGGAGGACGTCGAGGGAGAAGCGCTGGCGACCCTCGTCGTCAACAAGATTCGCGGCACCCTCAAGTGCTGCGCGGTGAAGGCTCCCGGGTTTGGCGACCGGCGCAAGGCCATGCTCGAAGACATCGCGATCCTTACCGATGGGCGCATGATCGCCGAAGAGCTGGGCATCAAGCTCGAGAACGTGACCTTGAAGGATCTCGGCCGCGCCAAACGGGTGATCGTCGACAAAGACAACACGACGATCGTCGAGGGGGCCGGCAAGAAGGCCAGCATCGAAGGGCGGATCAAGCAAATCCGCGCCCAGATTGAGGAGACCACTTCCGATTACGACCGTGAAAAGCTCCAGGAGCGGCTGGCAAAGCTGGCCGGCGGGGTCGCGGTGATCAAGGTCGGCGCGGCGACGGAAGTCGAAATGAAGGAAAAGAAGGCGCGCGTCGAAGACGCGCTCCATGCGACGCGGGCCGCGGTCGAAGAAGGGATCGTTCCTGGCGGCGGCGTGGCGCTGATTCGCGCGGGCGCTGCCCTGGCGAACCTTAAGGTCCCCGAAGACGAGCAGGTCGGCGTGCGCATCGTGCAGAAGGCGCTCGAAGAGCCGGCGCGCTGGATCGCCCAGAACGCCGGGGCGGACGGGTCGGTCGTCCTGGACAAAATCAAAAACGGCAAGGGGGCGTTCGGCTTCAACGCGGCCACTGAGCAGTTCGAGGATCTGCTCAAATCGGGCATCGTAGATCCGACGAAGGTCGTGCGTACGGCTCTACAGAACGCCGCGTCGGTGGCTGGGCTGCTGATCACGACCGAAGCCATGGTTGCGGAGAAGCCGGAAAAGAAGAAGGAAGCTCCGCCGATGCCGCACGGCGACGAGTACTGATTGAGCCAGCGCAAAACGAAAAAGGGCACCTCTGACAGGAGGTGCCCTTTTTTTGGTCATAAAAAGGGCGGAGTCTTTTCCTCCGCCCTTTTTCTTTTGGCGCGCCGGTCTAGTTCACGCTGATCGCGATCTGCCTCGGCTTAGCATCCTCGGCTTTGGGAACGTGGATCTCAAGGATGCCGTCCCGGTAGGTTGCTTTGATCTGGTCCTGCATCACTTTCTGCGGGAGATAGAAGGAACGATAAAACTTGCCGGTCGGCCGCTCCGCCCGATGGTACTCCACGCCGCTTGCCGGCTCCTCAAACTTGCGCTCCCCGCTGACGGCGAGAACACCGTCTTTGACCTCGAGATTAAAGTCCTCTTTCTTCATGCCTGGAAGCTCGGCGCGGATCAGATACGCATCCTTGCTTTCCAGTATATCCACGGCCGGATACCAGGCCGCGGTTGCGGGCTGCGCCGGCCGCGCACGGCCGAACGTTTCCTCGAAAAGCTCGTTGATCCGGCTCTGCATGCGGTTTAAAACGTCGAACGGCTCCCATCTTGTGAGTTCCATGAAACGGCCCTCCTTTCCTCGGACTGTGGCTAACCCGTAACCACGCTTTACCGCCGCGTCAAGTAGCGGCGCTTTCTTGACAACCGGGTGGACGGAACCTACCTTGAAACCATACGAGTGCAAGGAGATGCTTTCGTGCCGATAACGGATGACTGGATCTGGCAGCACGCCAGCGAACTGATGGAGCACGCGGAACGCATTCACCGCTGTTTTTTTCAAGCCGCGCTCTCGAGCGTGCACTCCGTTGTGGCCGAAGCGTCGTGGGCTCCGCCAGTCACGATCGTGGAAACCGGGAGCGCTCTGTGGGTGATCTATGCTCTGCCCGGAATCCGCGCGAACGAGATAAGACTCACTTTGCAGGACAACGAGCTGGTGATCAGCGGTTACCGGCCGCTGCCGGAGTGTTGCGCGGAGGGCGAGCTCAAGTTCATGGAAATTCCGTTCGGCCGCTTTCATCGCAGGTTGCGTTTGCCCGAGGGCAGCTCCTTTAGCGTAGGCGAGACGCAGCACCAGGAAGGTCTCGTGCTGGTGCAGCTGAGGAAGCTTTGATGGCAGTAAACGAACGCAGTGGGCCCGCGACGAACGAAACGGCGTCGGGCCAGGAAGAAAAAAAGAGGACCAAGAGCCGTCTGCCTGAAGACGCGCTGATTCTGGTCCCGCTCAGAAACACCGTCCTTTTTCCTTCGACGATCGCGCCGTTCACTCTCGGGCGCCCCGCCAGCGTGCAGGCGGTTCAAGAGGCGGTACGCCACGAGATGCCCATCGGCCTGGTGACCCAGCGGGACGGCAGGGTGGAGACGCCGCAGCCCGCCGATCTGTACGAGATCGGCACGGTGGCAGATATTTTGCGCATTGGCACGCTTCCCGACGGGCAGCGGCAAATCTTGGTTCAGGGCCGGCGCCGGTTCAAAATTGTCGACTTTATTCAAATGCAGCCCTTTGCGCTGGCGCGAGTTCTGTACCTCGTAGAGCGCGTGCCGCAGACCAAAGACTTCGAGGCGCGCATCCTTCACCTGCGCCAGCAGGCGCAGCGCGCGCTGTCCTTGCTCCCCGAAGCGCTGGGCGAGCTCGGCGCAAGCCTGCAGGCGCTCGACCAGCCGTCGGCGTTGATCGACTTCATCGCCTCGTGGCTCGACCTCTCGGTGGCGGAAAAACAGGACGTGCTCGAAACTCTCGACCTGGAAGAGCGTGCGAAAAAGGTCTCCGAGAAGCTGGCGCGCCATATCGAGGTGCTCGAGATCACAAAGAAAATCGGCAGCGAAGCCAAGGGCGCGATGGATAAAGCGCAGCGCGAGTATATCCTGCGCGAGCAACTCAAGGCGATCCAAAGAGAGCTGGGCGAAGGGGACGGCAAAGGGAGCGAGATCGAGGAGCTGCGCAAGAAGATCGCCGCCGCCAAGATGCCGCCGGATGTGGAAAAGGAGGCGCTGCGCGAGCTGTCGCGGCTCGAGCGCATGCCGGAAGGCGCCGCCGAGTACTCCATGGTGCGAACCTACCTGGACTGGTTGATCGAGCTGCCCTGGAGCGTGAAGACGGAGGAAGAGATCGACATCGTCAAAGCGCGCACCATCCTCGATCAGGACCACCACGATCTGGAAAAAGTCAAGAAGCGCATCCTTGAGTTTCTCGCGATCCGCAAGCTCAACCCCGCCGGCAAGAGCCCGATCCTCTGCTTTGTGGGACCGCCGGGTGTGGGCAAGACATCGTTGGGGCAGAGCATCGCGCGCGCGATGAATCGGAAGTTCGTCCGTCAGAGCGTCGGCGGCGTGCATGACGAGGCGGAGATCCGCGGCCACCGGCGCACCTACATCGGCGCGCTGCCGGGGAGGATTATCCAGGCGATCAGGAAGGCGGGAAGCAGCAATCCCGTTTTCATGCTGGATGAAATCGACAAGCTGAGCGCCAGCTTCCACGGCGACCCGAGCGCGGCTCTGCTCGAAGTCCTCGATCCGGAGCAGAACTCGACGTTTCAGGATCACTATCTCGACGTGCCGTTCGATCTGAGCCAGGTGCTCTTTGTGACCACGGCCAACGTGCTCGACACCATTCCCGGACCGTTGCGCGACCGCATGGAAGTGATCGAGATACCGGGCTACACCGAAGAGGACAAGCTCGTGATCGCGGAACGCTACCTGGTCAAGCGCCAGCTCGAGGCCTCGGGCCTAAAGCCCGAGCAGCTCATCTTCACTCCTGAGGCGCTGCGCGCGATCATCCGCGGCTACACGCGCGAGGCGGGCGTGCGCCAGCTCGAGCGCGAGATCGGCGCGGTTTGCCGCGGCGCCGCGATTCGCTTTGCGGAGGGTCACAACGAGAGCATCACGATCACGCCCGAAGTTGTCGCGGATTTTCTCGGCGCAAAAAAATTCTTTGACGAAGTCGCGCTGCGAACGAGCCTTCCGGGCGTGGCGACGGGGCTTGCCTGGACGCCCGTCGGCGGCGACATCCTTTTCGTCGAGGCGACCAAGATGCCGGGCCAGGGACGGCTCATTTTGACCGGGCACTTGGGCGACGTGATGAAGGAGAGCGCGCAGGCGGCGCTCAGCCTGGTGAAGTCGCGCGCTTCGAAGCTGGAACTCGAAGCGCGCGTTTTCCGCACACAAGACTTGCACGTGCACATTCCCGCGGGTGCGATTCCGAAGGACGGCCCGAGCGCCGGCCTTACGATTTTCGTCGCTCTGGTTTCCCTGTTGACGGAGCGCCGCGTGCGCCACGACGTCGCGATGACCGGAGAAATCAGCCTCCGCGGCCTGGTGCTTCCCGTCGGCGGGATCAAAGAGAAGGTGCTCGCGGCCAGACGGGCGGGGATTAACTGCGTGGTGCTGCCGGATCTCAACCGCAAAGATCTGGAAGAGATTCCCCAGCCGCTCAGGGAAAATCTCCGCTTTGAGTTTGTCGAAACCGTGGACCAAGCTCTGGAGATCGCCCTCGAGAAAGAAAAACGACCGCCGGCGAATCTCCGCTCGGAGCCGCCCGAAGGTTTCGCCCCGCCGCCCCACGCGTAACCGAGTTCCAGCCGCCTCAATCCGCGCTTCTTTCGACGGGCAGAATTCGCGCGCGCCCGCTGGGTTTCAATCCCCGGCATTTTTTTCCAGCGCGCGCGTCTCCTTGACAGCCTCAAGAACGATGACTAGCTTGCCCGCAGAAAAACAAGCCCGCGCGAAAGGAGGAAGCCGTTTATGGCCTGGGATCCGTTTACGGAAGTCGAGACTCTTCGTCGCGAGATTGACCGGGTGTTCAATCAGTTCGGGCTCGAGGCCGAGCCCTTCTCGCGCGTCGCGTTTTTGCCCGCGCGAGGCCCCCGCCAGTACCCTTTGATCAACACCTACGAGGATAAGGACAACCTCTACATCGAGGCTCTCGCCCCAGGCGTTGACCCGGCAAGCTTGGACGTTTCCGTGCTGCGCAACACGCTGACGATATCCGGCGAAAAGCGGCAGGCCGCGGCAGGGGTAAGACCTGAGGCGTTTCACCGCAACGAGCGGGCGAGCGGGAGATTCATAAGAAGCCTGGAACTCCCGATCGAGGTCGAAGAAAACGAGGTCCGGGCGGAGTACAAGGACGGGCTATTGTTGCTTACCTTGCCGAAGGCGGCGAAGGCCAAGCCGAAACAGATCAGCGTCGCGGTCGCCTGAGCGCAGGGCAGCGAAAGGAGGGTTTGACGATGGCCGAAAGAACCGTAGCGCCCCGGCAAAGGGCGGCGCGCTCCGGCGCGCGAGAAGAAACACGCAGCGAGCAACGTTATGTGACCCCGCCGGTGGACATCTACGAAAATCACGACGGGCTGGTGGTCATGGCGGATCTTCCGGGAGTCCCGAAAGAGCGCCTCGACGTGAGAGTGGAAAACAACGTGCTCACGATTCAGGGCGCGCCGACTGGGCGCGCTGCGGGCGATCCCATCTATCGCGAATACGAACTGGCCAATTTCTTTCGCCAGTTCGAGCTGAGCGAGCGCGTCGATCAGGCGAAGATCAGCGCGGAGCTAAAGCACGGCGTGCTCACGTTGCGCTTGCCGAAGGCGGAGGAGGCAAAGCCGAGAAAGATCGACGTCAAAATAGCTTAGCCCGCCGCGTGGCTTAAACTTCCCTACTGGTGGTGTCGTGGAGGAGGTGAAAGCCATGACCCAGCTCGTGCCCCGCACCTGGAAAGCGACTCTGTCGCAATTGCGCGACGCGGTGCATCGCATCATCGATCGCTGGTCCGGGAGGCGTCGCGCCGCGGTCGAGGAAGACCGCCCGCTGCCGGCGTGGCTAGTCAGCGGCGGGCCGCTCATCGATCTCGAGGAGTCCGACGACGACATCCTCGTGATCGCAGAGTTACCGGGACTGACGCGGGACGACTTTGCCGTCGAGGTGACGGCCGATCGGCTCACGCTTCGGGGCAAGAAGGAGCGCATTGCCCGAAGCGAGGGGGAAGGCTATTTTTATTCCGAAAGGAGCGGCGGCGCGTTCTTGAGAACCATCGATCTTCCGTGCGACGTTGACCCCGACAAGGCCAAGGCGGAGTACCGCCAGGGACTGCTGCGTGTTACACTGCCAAAAACCGAACAGGCAAAATCGCGGCGCATCCGCGTGCGCGTCGAATGATCTCGGCGATGGTGTTTTTCGGCTCGGCGGGGCGCGCCTTGGGTCCGCGCAGCCCGGGCCCAGAGGCGCGCTCGGGAGCCAAAGACTGCGCGCTCCGGCGTCGTGGGTAACGTGCCAGACAGGGTAGGGGATCGGCTCATGCGCTCACGGCACGCGCGCAAACTCTGGCCCGTTCTTGTGTTGCTCTTGTTGGCGGCTGTCGGCGGGAAATGGTGGTCGCAGGCCGCATCGACGAGCGGACCGGCGCCGACGCCGCGGCCAGTGACGCCGCGCGGCGAGCTGGACGCGGACGAAAAAGCCACGATTGCGCTTTTTCGTCAGGCTTCGCCATCGGTCGTGCACATCACCACCATCGCTGTCCGACGAGATCTGTTCACGTTAAACCTGCTCCAGATACCCGAAGGCACCGGGTCGGGTTTTATCTGGGACGAAGCGGGCAACATTGTGACCAATTTCCACGTCATTCAAAACGCCGCCGGGGCGGAAGTCACGCTTGCCGATCACTCGCAGTGGAAAGCGCGGCTGGTCGGCGTCGCTCCCGACAAGGATCTCGCCGTGATCAGGATCGACGCCCCGCGCGCGCGCTTGCGGCCGATTCCGATCGGCACCTCCAAGGACCTGCTCGTGGGCCAGAAAGTGTTCGCGATCGGCAACCCCTTCGGCCTGGATCAAACTTTAACGCGCGGTATTATCAGCGCGCTCGGCCGCGAGATCGATTCGGTGACGGGACGCCCGATCCAGGGCGTGATCCAAACGGACGCGGCGATCAATCCGGGCAATTCCGGCGGTCCTTTGCTCGACAGCGCGGGGCGACTGATCGGCATGAACACCGCGATCTACAGCCCTTCGGGAGCCTCCGCGGGGATCGGCTTCGCCATTCCGGTCGACACGATCAACCGGCTCGTTCCTGAGCTGATCCGCTACGGGAAAATCACGCGTCCGGGGCTCGGCGTGCAGCTCGCGGAGGACCAGATCGCGCAGCAGCTCGGGATCCCCGGGCCGCTGGTCGTCGCCGTGAATCCGGGAAGCGCCGCGGCGCGCGCCGGAATACGGCCCACCCGGCGCGATCAGTACGGGCGCGTCAGGCTCGGCGATATCGTAATCGCGGTCGACGGCAAAAAGGTCACCTCGACCAACGACCTGTTCCTCGCGCTCGAGCGCTACCGCGTCGGCGATACCGTGACGCTCACCGTGTTGCGCGACGGCAAACAAGAACAGATCAAGGTCACTCTGGAGGCCCTGCAGTAGCGCACCCCGCGCTTCTCCGATGCCGCTTTCCTTGACTTCCCGGCCGTTTTTCCCTAGAAATCTATCGATCCGCTGCTAGACATCCGGTTTCTTTCTCACTAGCATAAAGAGTAGCTTGCTTTTCCCGACACGCTGGCGCGTCGCACGGGCTCCTGTATGCACGACCCCTACTTTCCCCTCGTGATCCTGTTCCTCGCTGCCGGGGGCGTGGTCGGCACCCTGCTTTGGCTCGCGGAAACACTGGGCCCGAAAAAAAGCAACCCCGCCAAATTGCAGCCTTTTGAATCCGGAAATCCGCCTCTGGGGGACGCGCGGGTACAGTTTTCCGTGAGGTTCTATTTGGTCGCGATGCTCTTTCTCATCTTCGATATCGAGGTCGTTTTCCTCTATCCGTGGGCGATTGTTCTTCGGCAACTGGGTTGGTCCGCCTTGATCGAGATGGGGATCTTCTTGTCGATTCTCGTCGTCGCCCTGGTTTACGTCTGGAAGAAAAGGGCGCTGGAGTGGGATTGATGACGCGTGACGAGAAAGCGACGATCGACTATCTGCGGGAGAAGCTCGGCGAGGATATCTTGGCCGCCCACTCGCTGCGTGGCGACGACACGATCGTGGTTCCGCGCGCCCGCCTCAAGGCGGTGATCCGCTTTTTGAGGGAAGATCCCGTGCTCCGGCTCGATTTTCTGACGGACATCACGGCGGTCGACTACTGGCGGAGGAAAAGCCCGCGTTTCGAGGTGGTTTACCACCTCTTTTCGATGACGACGCACCGGCGGCTGAGGGTCAAGACGCCGGTTCCCGAAGACGACCCCGTCGTCGACTCGCTGGTGCCGTTCTGGCGCAGCGCCGACTGGCTCGAGCGGGAAGTGTGGGACATGTACGGAATTCGCTTTTCGGGTCACCCCGACCTCCGACGGGTGTTGCTCTACGAGGAGTTTCGCGGGCACCCGCTGCGCAAGGATTACCCCGTGAATGAAGAGCAGCCGCTGGTGCCGCTGCGCCAAATCGAAGGCACTTTCGTCGACGAGCGCTCGGAGAGAAAGCGGCTGCGGCTGAGGCTGCAGCTCGGCGCAAGCCGTTAGCCTGGCAGGGAATATGACGACGCGCGCGCAGGATTTGCCGTCCGAGACGATGGCTTTGCAAATGGGGCCGTCGCACCCGGCGACCCACGGCACGATCAAGTTCAACCTCAAGCTCGACGGCGAAAAGGTTCTCGATTGCGACGTGGAGGTCGGCTATTTGCATCGCGGGTTTCAGAAGAGCTGCGAGCAAGCGACGTGGACGCAGGTGATCCCGTACACCGACCGGCTGAACTATGCCTCGCCGCTGATCAACAACTTCGGCTACGCGTTGGCGGTCGAGAAGCTGATCGGCATCGAGGCTCCGCCGCGCTGCCAGTACATTCGCGTGATCATGAGCGAGCTCGCGCGCATCTTCGACCATCTCACATGCTGCGGCATGGCGGCCTCGGAGCTGGGCGCGATCACCGTCGGCTTTTACATGATGGAGGCGCGCGAATGGGTCATGAGGCTCATCGAGGAGGTGACGGGCGCGCGCCTGACCGTCACCTACGCGCGGATCGGCGGCGTCAAGCACGACCTGCCGCACGGATTTGCGGAAAACGTCCGCGACCTGTTCGGCAAGATTCGCCGGCTGCTGGGCGACTGCGAGCGCCTGCTCGCGCGCAACCGCATCTTTATCGATCGCATGTCCGGCATCGGCGTCATCTCCCAGGAGACGGCGCTCAGCTACGGGCTTACGGGGCCGATCCTGAGATCCACGGGCGTCAGCTACGACGTGCGCAGGGCCCAGCCCTACCTGGTTTACGACCGGCTGGACTTTACGGTGCCCGTCGGCTCGAAGGGGGACAACTACGACCGCTTTGTCTGCCGCATCCAGGAGATCGAGCAGAGCATGCGCATCGTCGAGCAGGCGCTGGCGCAGATTCCCCCCGGGGAGATCATCGTCGACGACCCGCGGTTCGTGCTGCCGGAAAAAGAGAAGGTCTACAACAGCATCGAAGGGCTCATGCATCACTTCAAGATCATCATGGAAGGTATCAAGGTGCCGCCGGGCGAAGTTTATTTTGCGGTCGAGGGAGCCAACGGCGAACTCGGCTTTTATCTCGTGAGCGACGGCGGGGGAAAGCCATACACGGTGCGCGTCCGCCCGCCATGCTTTCTCGCCATGGCCGCCTTTCCGGAAATGATTCGCGGCCACATGGTCGCCGACATCGTGCCCACCTTCGGCATGATCAACATGATCGGCGGCGAGTGCGACCGCTGAGCGCTAGCTCGAGAGAGGCGGCAAGCCATGGCTGTAGAGTTTAGTCCCCAGGCCCGGGAGAAGTTCAGCGAAATCGTGCGGCGCTACCCCAAAAAGGAGGCCGCGCTGCTGCCGGTCCTTTACCTCGCGCAGCAGGAGTTCGGGTATCTCAGCTCTGAGGCGATCGCTTACGTGGCGCAGATCATGGATCTTCCCGTCGCGCGGGTTTACGGGGTCGTGACGTTTTATACGATGCTCAACATGAAGCCGATCGGCCGCTACCATCTTCAGGTCTGCCGCACGCTCCCGTGCGCGCTGGCAGGCGCGGAGCGGATCACCGCCTTTCTCGAATCGGCGCTTCGGGTCAAGCGCGGCGAAACCACCGCGGACGGAAAATTTACCCTTTCGGAAGTCGAGTGCCTCGCCTCGTGCGGCACCGCGCCGGCGATGCAGATCAACGACGATTACTACGAGAACCTGTCCGAGGAAAAGCTCGCGGCGATCCTTCAAAGCCTGCCGTAAGCCCGTCAAAATTTTTCGGCGCGGGCGGCGTGATGGAAACGATCCTGTTGCGCAATATTGGAGCGAAAGACGCGCATACCCTGGCGGTGTATAGGTCGCGCGGCGGCTACCGGGCGTGGGAAAAGACGCTGAGAGAGCTGTCGCCGGAGCAGGTGACCGCCGAGATCCGAGATTCCGGCTTGAGAGGGCGCGGCGGCGCGGGCTTTCCGACAGGCATGAAGTGGGGCTTTGTCCCAAAAGACAGCCCCAAGCCCAAGTATCTCGTCTGCAATGCCGACGAGAGCGAGCCGGGAACGTTCAAGGACCGAGTCCTGATCGAGAAGGATCCGCACGCGGTCGTCGAGGGAACGCTGATCGCGGCCTACGCCATCCGCTGCCACACCGCGTTTATTTACATCCGCGGGGAGTTCGCCTTCGGCAGCCGCCGCCTCCAGGCCGCGATCGACGAGGCGCGCGCGGCCGGATACCTGGGCAAGAACATCCTGGGAAGCGGCTACGATTTGGATGTCGTTGTGCACCGCGGCGCGGGCGCTTATATCTGCGGCGAGGAGACGGCGCTGATCTCGTCGCTCGAAGGGGGCAAGGGCTGGCCCAAGGTCAAGCCGCCGTTTCCGGCGACTCACGGGCTGTTCGGCTGCCCCACGGTCGTCAACAATGTCGAGACGCTGGCGGTGCTGCCGTGGATTATCGAGCATGGCGCGGCGCGCTATGCCGCGCTCGGCACGGACAAGAGCAAAGGCACGAAGCTTTTCAGCGTGAGCGGCCACATTCGCCGGCCGGGAGTTTACGAGGTCGAGCTCGGTTATCCGCTCAAGCGCTTTCTCGAAGAGGACTGCGGCGGCGTGCCGAACGGCAAGAGGCTCAAGGGCGTGATTCCCGGCGGCGCCTCGATGCCCGTGCTGCGCGCGGACGAGATCGATTCGGTGCGCCTCGACTACGAGTCGATGCAGCAGGCCGGGACGTTTCTTGGATCCGGCGGCATCATCGTCATGGACGAAACGACCTGCATGGTGAAGGCGGCGTGGAACATCGCGCGCTTTTTCGCGCACGAATCCTGCGGCCAGTGTACGCCCTGCCGCGAGGGTTGCCACTGGATCGAGAAGATCTTCCATCGAATCGAGAACGGCCGGGGAGCCGCGAAAGATCTCGATTTGATCTTGAGCGTAAGCGGCAACATCATGGGCAACACCATCTGTCCTTTCGGCGATGCCGCGGCGATGCCGGCGGCGGCGTTCATCAAGAAGTATCGCGCCGAGTTCGAGGCCCATATCGAGCGCCGCCAGTGCACGGTGCTGCCAAGCTGATCGATGGACCGAGTCAAGATCAATATCGACGGTCGCGACATTGAGACCGTCAAAGGCAAGACGGTCATCCAGGCGGCGGCCGACGAAGGCATTTTCATCCCGCACTACTGCTACCATCCCAAGCTGTCGATCGCCGGCAACTGCCGCATGTGCCTGGTGGAAATCGAAAAGATGCCGAAATTGCAGATCGCCTGCAATACGCTGGCGAGTGACGGCATGGTCGTCAGAACCGCAAGCCCGAAGGTTATCGAGGCGCGCCGGGCCGTCATGGAGTTTCTCCTGATTAACCATCCCCTGGATTGCCCGATCTGCGATCAGGCGGGGGAATGCTGGCTGCAGGACTACTACATGAAGCACGATCTCTCGCCGAGCCGCTTCGTCGAAAACAAGGAGCGCGCTCCCAAGCGGCAGATCTTCGGGCCGCACGTGGTGTTTGACGCGGAGCGCTGCATCAAATGCACCCGCTGCGTGCGCTTTCTGCAGGAAGTCACGCGCACCGAGGAGCTAACGGTGCTCGAGCGCGGCGATCGAGCGACGATCGCGCTTTTCCCGGGAACAGCGCTCGATAATCCCCTTTCCGCCAACGTCAACGACATTTGTCCGGTCGGGGCCTTGACGGACCGCGATTTTCGTTTTCGCGTGCGCGTCTGGTACCTGAGCTCGACGCCGTCGGTCTGTCCCGGCTGCAGCACGGGCTGCAACATCAAAATCGAGACCTACCAGAATCGAATCGCCCGTTTTAAGCCGCGGGTGAACGAAGAGGTCAACAGCCACTGGATCTGCGACGAGGGGCGCTATTGTTTTCACGCGCTGACCGAAGTCGAGCGGCTCACCGCGCCGCTCGTCCGCCAAGAGGGCGGGCTTGTGCCCACCGATTGGGAGACGGCGCTGAAGGCCGTCCTTTCCGGCCTGAGCGCGGCCGCTCCGCTGGCGGGCCTGATCTCGGGGCGGGCGACGAACGAAGAAGCCTATCTTTTCAGCCGCCTCCTCAAGCGGCTCTCGTCGGACGCGGCCTTGCAGGTTTTCTACCGGGAGCGCGAGCTTTCCGAGACGGCAAAGATCTTGATGAGCCCGGACCGTTCGCCCAACCTTCGCGGCGCGCGCGACGCCGGCTGCGCCGACACGGACATGGACTCCTGGCTTGAGCGGCTGAAGCGCGGAGACTTTGGCGCTGTCTTTATCGTCGGCGAGGATCTGCTTTCGCAGGCCTCGGACGCAAGCGAGATCGCCGCCGCGCTCAAGCGGCTCCGCTTCCTCGTCGTTCAGGATACGACCTTGAGCGCCAGCGCCAGTATCGCCCACGTCGTTCTTCCGGCGATGAACTTTGCCGAAAAGGACGGCACCTACACCAACCGAAAAGGCAGGGTGCAGCGGCTCCGCCCGGCGCTGGTCCCGCCCGCGGGCGCCTTGCCGGATTGGGAAATTTTTGCCCGTCTTTTCGCGCTTGCGGGCGCGCCAATCCCCTACGCCAATCCGGGGGACGTTTTTGCGGCGCTGAGCGCGGAAATTCCCGCCTACCGCGGCCTTAGTTACGAGCGGATCGGCGAGCTCGGAGTGCAGCTCGAAGAACGGTGACAGCCGCCATGTGGATCGATCTGAGCATCATCGCCGCCAAGACTTTCATTGTGCTTTTTTTGGTGCTGAACCTCGCGGGGCTGATGGGCTGGGTGGAAAGAAAAGGGAGCGCGCTCATCCAGGATCGCATCGGCGCCAACCGCGCGTCGGTGTTCGGCTTTGCCGGCCTGGGACTCGTGAACACGCTGATCGCCGATCCGATCAAGTTTTTAACCAAGGAAAGCTACACGCCGGCGTACGGCGACAAGCTCTTGCACGCCTTGGCTCCGTGCCTGGCGATTTTCCCGCCGCTCGTGACTTTTGCGGTCATCCCGTTCGGCGACGTCCTGGTCGTCGGCGGGCGCGAGATCAACCTACAGCTGGCCCACATCGATATCGGCGTGCTTTACGTCTTCGCGCTCGCCTCGCTCGGCGTCTATGGAATCGTCATCGGCGCGTGGGCATCGAACAACAAGTTTTCGCTTCTCGGCGGCATCCGCGGCTCCGCGCAAATGATCTCCTACGAAGTCGCGATGGGGCTTTCCGTGATGGGCGTGTTGATGGTTTACGGCACGCTCGAGCCGCAAACGATCGCGCGCGCGCAGGGCGAGTTAATGTGGGGCTGGCTGCCCCAGTGGGGCATCGTCCTGCAGCCGGTCGGGTTTCTGCTTTTTTTTGCCGCCGCGGTCGCCGAATCCAAACGCGTCCCTTTCGACTTGCCGGAAGGCGAGTCGGAAATCGTCGCCGGATTTCACACCGAGTATTCGGGCGGCAAGTTTCTCATGTTTTTTGCCGGCGAGTTTGCCGAGATCGTGACCGCGGCCGGCCTGATCACGACGCTGTTTTTCGGCGGCTGGCAGGTGCCTTACCTGCTCCGCGACGGCTTTCATTTTCCCTGGGGCGCGACGCTTGTGCTGCCCCACCTCGGGGTGGTCGCGCTTCAGGTCGGCGCGTTTCTCTTGAAGCTCATCTTTTTTTGCTGGCTTTTTATTTTGCTGCGCTGGACGTTGCCGCGCTTTCGCTACGATCAGGTCATGCGCTTGGGCTGGAAGATGCTCCTGCCGCTGGCGCTCGCGAATCTGGTCGTAACCGCGATCTGGCTCGTCGGCTAAAAGCGCGCAGGACCGAAACCGTCGCCGATGAACCCTGAGCTCGTCGTTTTCTTTTTCCTGGCCGCGCTCCTGATCGGCTTTTCTCTGCTGGTGATCCTGGTGCGCAACCCGGTTCACAGCGCGCTCGCGCTTGTCGCCGCGCTTTTTATGATGGCGATCTTCTTTTTGCGCCTGAGCGCCCCGATGGTTGCGGCGCTGCAGGTGCTCGTTTACGCGGGCGCGGTCATGGTGCTTTTCCTGTTCGTGATCATGCTCCTCAACCCCGCCAACATCGAGCCCAAGGCGCGCCTGTGGTGGGCGGGCGTCGGCGCCGCGTGCGCGCTCTTCGTGCTCGCGCTGGTCGGCCGCTTCTTGACCGGCGCCGGCGCCAGCCCCGCAAGCGGCGCGTCGCTCGGCCCGGGGTTTGGCAGTCCGCAAGCGCTCGCTCAAAGCCTCTTCGGCGATTTTGTCCTCCCGTTTGAGATCGCCTCGATCGTGCTGCTGGTCGCGATCATCGGCGCGGTCGCCCTGGCCCGGCGCGGGACGCCATGATGATTCCCGTCCACTATTATCTGGTCCTCGCCGCGGTGATCTTTGCCATCGGCGTGGCCGGCGTGATTCTCCGGCGCAATCTGATCGTCGTTCTGATGTCGATCGAACTGATGCTCAATGCGGTAAACTTAACCTTCGTCGCTTTCGCGCGCGCCCATGGCCAGATGGAAGGTCAGGTCATCGTCTTTTTTGTCATGACGGTAGCCGCCGCCGAGGCGGTCGTCGGTCTGGCGATCGTCATCGCGCTTTCGCGCCACCGGCGGACTCTCGATCCGGAACAGATGCATCTTCTCAGGGGGTAAAATGCAAACGGGGGCATCCGGTACGCCGCTCGAAGCGCTCGGCCTGATTCCCGCGATTCCTTTGGCGGCCGCGCTCGTGAACGTCTTCTGGGGCCGGCAGCTGGGTCGAAGAGCGGCCGGCGGGATCGCCTGCGCCGCGGTCGCCGGGTCTTTCCTCCTGTCGGCCTACGCGGCCGTTCGGGTAGCAGACGCGGGCGCGCTGCGCGATGTGCTTTTCGTCTGGCTCGATTCCGGCTCGTTGAAAGTCGACGTCGCGCTCGCGGTCGACCGGTTGAGCGCGCTCATGCTTCTGGTCATCACCGGCATCGGTTTTCTGATCCACGTTTATTCGGTCGGCTACATGGCGCACGACGACGGCGTCGCGCGCTACTTCGCCTACCTGAACCTGTTTATCTTTTTTATGACCCTTCTCGTCATGGCCGACAATCTCGTGCTCCTTTTTGTCGGCTGGGAAGGCGTCGGCCTGTGCTCGTTTTTACTGATCGGTTTTTGGTACCAAGAAAACGTCAACGCGATCGCCGGCAACAAAGCCTTTATCGTGAACCGGATCGGGGATTTCGGGTTTTTGCTGGGAGTGCTGCTCCTCTTTTGGGAGATGAGCGGTCAAGGCATCCCGTCGCTCGATTTTTCGGTCTTGGAACGAAACGCGCACCTGCTCGCGCCGGCAAAGCTCACGCTGATCACGCTTCTTCTCTTTGCCGGCGCGACCGGCAAATCGGCGCAGATCCCGCTCTACGTCTGGCTTCCCGATGCCATGCAGGGGCCCACGCCCGTGAGCGCTCTGATCCATGCCGCGACGATGGTGACCGCGGGCGTCTATATGACCGCGCGCCTGCATTTTCTTTTTTCGTCGGCCCCCTTCACCCTCACGCTGATCGCCTGGATCGGCGCTCTGACCGCGCTGGTGGCGGCGACGATTGCGCTCGCGCAAAACGACATCAAGCGCGTGCTCGCCTATTCGACCGTAAGCCAGCTCGGTTACATGTTTGTCGCCGTCGGAGTCGGCGCCTTCTCGGCAGCGATTTTTCACCTCTTCACGCACGCCTTTTTTAAAGCGTGCCTGTTTCTCTCCGCGGGCAGCGTCATTCACGGCCTAAGGGGCGAACAGGACATGCTGAAGATGGGCGGGCTCAAGCGCTATTTTCCGGTGACGTACTGGACCTTTCTCGCCGCGGCGCTGGCGATCTCGGGCGCGCCGCTGACGGCGGGCTTCTTTTCCAAGGATCTGATCCTGTGGCAGGCGTTTGCGAGCGCGCGAGGCTCTTTCGGCCTGTGGCTGGTGGGCTGGATCACCGCCGGCCTGACCGCGCTTTACATGTTCCGGCAATTTTTCCTCGTCTTTCACGGTGAAGCGCGCGCGCCCGCGGAGCTCCGCGGCCAGATCCACGAATCGCCGCCGGTGATGACGCTGCCGCTGGTCGTGCTCGCGCTCGGCTCGGTGGTTGCGGGCTGGCTCGGGGCGCCGCACTACCTGGGCGGCGGGGTGTGGGAGAGCTGGTTGGCGCCGGTTTTCGGCGCTCGGCCCGCCGCCGCGCACGAGCCCTTGAGCGAGGAACTTTGGCTCGTCGCGCTCACGGTGGCGATCGCCGCGCTCGGCGTTTGGGCGGCGTATATCGGTTGCGTGCGGAGTACGCGCGGCTTTGAGGTTTCCGAGCCAGCGGCGTTGCGCGCGCTTTATCGACTGCTCGCCCGCAAATACTACGTCGACGAAGCTTACGACGTCGCGCTCGTCCAGCCGCTCACGCGCTTTTCTTCCTGGCTCGCGGCAAGCTTCGATCCCGGGCTGATCGACGGCGCAGTCAATGCCGTGGCGGGAGGGTTCTGGGCGGCAAGCGTTCGCTGGCGGCGGCTCCAGTCGGGATACGTCCAGCACTATCTGTTCGCGTTTCTTTTGGGCGCGCTCATCGTTTTGAGTTACTTCACGCTCGGATAGCGCGGTATGTTTTCCGGCGATCTTACCCTGCTGATCTTTCTGCCCGCCGCCGGAGCTTTGCTCGTGCTCGCGCTCCCGCGCCGGGCTACGGGCGCGCTCTTCAAGGTCGCGTTTCTTTTCGCGGCCCTGACTTTTTTGTGGGCGCTCAAAATTCTCTGGAAGTTCGAGCCCGGGCTTGCCACGATCCAACTCGTTGACCGCGCCCGCTGGATTCCCGCTTACGGCATCGACTATTTTGTCGCCGTCGACGGCATCAACCTGTTCTTGGTTCTGCTCACCGCGTTTCTCGTACCGCTTGCCATCCTCGCGTCCTGGACGATCGCGGAGCGCGTCAAGGAGTTCCTGTTCTTCATGCTCGTTCTGGAGACGGGCATGATCGGCACTTTGGTCGCGCTCGATCTGTTTCTGTTCTACGTCTTTTGGGAGCTCATGCTGATCCCGATGTACTTCATTATCGGCATGTGGGGCGGGCCGCGGCGCGTCTACGCGGCGGTCAAGTTCGTTCTCTACACGATGAGTGGGAGCCTGCTGATGCTGGTGGCGATCATCTACCTCGCCGTGCGCCACGCCGAGCTCACCCAGAGCCTGTCGTTTGATCTCTTCCGCATTCAAGCGCTGAGCCTTCCCTTCGAAGAGCAGCTCTGGCTGTTTGCGGCGTTTGCGCTCTCTTTCGCGATCAAGGTGCCCCTGTTCCCGCTTCACACCTGGCTTCCCGACGCCCATGTCGAGGCGCCCACGGCCGGCTCGGTGATCCTCGCGGGCGTGCTCCTCAAGATGGGCACCTATGGCCTGCTCCGTTTCGCCATCCCGCTCTTCCCCGAAGTGACGCTCGCGCTTAAGCCCGCGCTGATTGCTCTCGCCGTCGTCGGCGTCGTCTACGGCGCTCTGGTCGCGATGATGCAAGCGGATCTCAAGCGCCTGGTCGCGTACTCTTCGGTGAGCCACCTGGGCCTTGTCGTTTTGGGGCTGTTCGCGCTCAATCAGGACGGCATCCAGGGCGCGCTCTACCAGATGCTCAACCACGGGCTTTCCACCGGCGCGCTGTTCCTGCTCGTCGGCATGATCTACGAGCGCACCCACACGCGGATGATCGCAGACTACGGCGGCCTGTGGAAGCCGCTACCCGTCTTTTCCGCCTGCTTTCTCGTGATCACTTTCTCTTCGGTCGCGCTTCCGGGCCTCAACGGGTTTGTGGGCGAGTTCTTGATCCTGCTCGGGGCCTTTCGCGCGGTTCCGTTCTGGACGGCGCTGGCCGCAACGGGCGTGATCCTGGGTCCCGTGTACATGCTGTGGATGTACCGCCGGGTCTTTTTTGGCCCGCAGGGCCGAAGCGCCGGTCATGCCTTGGCCGATCTTAACCGGCGCGAGATCGCGATTCTCGCGCCCATTATTGCGCTGGTATTTTTTCTCGGGATCTATCCGGATCCCCTGCTCAGGCGGATGAGGCCCGCCGTCGATGCGGTCGTCCAGCAAATTGAAGGCAAAAGGCCGCCGGCTCTTTTCGACTCGGACCAAGCCCGCGAGAGCGCGCGTTAGCCTATGGAAGTCAACTTGACGCCGCTTCTTCCCGCGGCTGAAGTCGCGCTCGCCGCGCTCGTGGTCCTGATCGCCGACCTGTTTCTTAGGGACGACGAGAAGGGTCTGCTGGCGGTGGTCAGCGTCGCCGGGTTGGCCATCGCCGCGGCGCTTGCGGGGTCGTTGTGGGATAGCCAGGAAGCCGCATTCGGCGACACGATGCTCGGCGACAACTTCAGCCTGTTTTTCACCTTGCTTTTAATTGCCGCCGCGGCGCTTGCGGTTTTTTCTTCCGCGCACTACCTGAGCGAAACGAACATGCCCCCCGGAGAGTATCACGCGCTCATCCTGTTTTCGACCGCGGGCATGATCCTCATGGCGAGCGCCAACGATTTGATTCTTTTTTTTCTCGGCCTGGAGACGATGTCGATTGCGGTTTACATCCTCACCGGGCTCAGGCGCGAGCAGCCGCAGTCGAGCGAAGCGGCGATGAAGTACTTCATGGTCGGCGCCTTTGCCACCGGTTTTCTCCTTTACGGCATCGCGCTGATCTACGGCGCCACGGGCGCCACCCATCTGGCGCGGATCGGTTACTGGATCATCCAGAGCGCAGGCAAGCCCGATTGGCTCTTCACCGCGGGCGCCCTTTTTCTCGTCATCGGCCTGGCCTTCAAGGTGGCCGCCGTCCCGTTTCACTTCTGGGCGCCGGACGTTTACGAGGGCGCGCCGACTTCGGTGACGGCCTTTATGGCCGTGGCCGTCAAAGCGGCCGCGTTCGCGGGGTGGGCGCGAATCGTCGTTCATCAGCTGGCGCCGCTCAGCCCGCAGTGGGATTGGCTGTTTTGGCTCCTGGCGATCATGACCATGACGTTGGGCAATCTTCTGGCCATTGCCCAAAGCAGCGTCAAGCGGATGCTCGCCTATTCGAGCGTCGCGCACGCCGGCTATCTCCTGATCGCCATTGTAGCCGGCAATGAATTTGGCGGCGGCGCGCTTCTCTTTTACCTCCTTGCCTATTCCGCGATGAGCTTTGGGGCTTTTGCCGTTCTGCTGGCGCTCAAGAACGGCCGCGGTGACAACGAGGAGTACCGCCATTTTGCCGGCCTCGGGTTTAGCCGGCCCTTCCTGGCGATGTCGATGGCGGTCTTTATGCTGTCGCTTGCCGGGTTTCCGCCGCTCGGCGGCTTTACGGGAAAGTTCTACCTGTTCCGCGCCGCGGTCCTCGCCGGTTACACGGATCTCGCCATTATCGGCGTCCTCAACAGCCTGCTTTCGCTCGCGTACTATCTCCGCGTCATTGTGATGATGTACATGGATGAAGGGGGAGTCGAAGCGAAAACGGCCGCGCGCGCCCCTTATCTCTACGCCGCGGTCGCGGTCAGTCTCGTGGCGACTTTCTATCTCGGGATTCTTCCGGGCGACGCGCTGGAGCTGAGCCGAAGGGCGTTCGCGTCGCTCCGTTAAAAGCCCAACGGTCACCCCCGCTTGACGTCCTCGGCCAGGATGATCGCGCGGGCGATCTCGACCATGGGAAGGTGGCTCGTCATGCTTTTTTTCTGCAAAAGCGCAAACGCGTCCGCTTCGGAAAGCCCCTGACTCTTCATCAGGATCCCCTTGGCTCGCTCGATCAGCTTGCGCGATGCCAGCATTTTTTTGAGAGTTTCGTTGTCCGTGCGCAGGGAACGAAGCTCCGCATAACGAGAAATCGCCAGCTCGATGGCGGGAAGCAGCTCCTCCTTGCGCAAAGGCTTGACGAGGTAAGCCATGACGCCGGCCGCTTTCGCCCGCTCGATGGTGTCCTTTTCGAAGTGGCTCGTGAGCATCACGATCGGGAGCGGGCGAGCTTCCATCAGGTGGCGCGCAACGGTGACTCCGTCGGCGCCCGAGAGGCCAAACGCGACAAACACAACGTCCGGCGAAAGCGCGCGCGCCAAACCAACCGCGCTTTCTTCATCCGCGGCCTCGCCGATAACCTCGCACCCTTGCTCGCGCAGCGCACGCGCGAGCGAGTTTCTGGAGGGCAGATGATCGTCTATGAGGAGCGCCTTGCGCTTCATGGCTTCGGCTCCGCAAACGTAAGCCGATAGCGCTAGATCGCGTCCGGGCCTTTTTCCCCGGTGCGGATGCGGATCGCCTCCTCGACGGAAGCGACCGAGACCTCGCCGTCGCCGATCTTGCCCGTGCGCGCGGTCTTGACGATGGCGTCCAGGACCGGGCGCGCTCTGTCGTCCGAGACGAGGATTGCGATTTTTGCCTGTGGCAAAAAATCGACGGAATACTGCGCGCCGCGGCAGAGCTCGGTGCGTCCTTTTTGACGGCCAAAGCCTTTCACCTCGTTTATCGTCATTGCGCGAACGCCTGCCGCGGTAAGAGCATCCTTTACTTCGTCCAGCCTAAAGGGCTTGATGATCGCTTCGACCCCCTTCATCGCCAGGATCTCCTAAAGCTTTTCTTTCCGCTGACTGCAAAGGCGCGCAACCGGCGGCGAAGGAGCGCCCGGGCCGCGCTGAAATGAGCAACTCCCATGCCACGGCGCCTACCGTGGCGTGAAGAATTTTTTCAACGGAGTTTGCCGAGTTTTAGGGACGCCCGAAAAAAAGCCGCTTAGGTTCCTGGACGCGGGCTGCCTAAAGATTGAGCGCGATGCCTAAATCGTTGCCAGGCGAGTTTGGCGAAACGCTCAGAAAAGCTTGCGGTGCGAAAGCGCCGGGAGTTCTGTCCGCACGCGAGCGAGATAGTCGAGGTCAATCTCCGCGCAGATCACGCCGGGTCCGTCGGAGGCGCGCGCGATGACGCGGCCCCAGGGGTCGACAATCATGGAGTTCCCGTAGGTGGCGAAGCTCTTGGGCGGTTTGCCGAACTGGTTGGGAGCGACGACGTAGACCTGATTTTCGATGGCGCGCGCTCGGACAAGCGTTTCCCAATGCGCTTCGCCGGTGAGCGCGGTAAAGGCGGCAGGCACGAAGATCAGCTTTGCCCCTTGCGCCACCAGGGCCCGGTAGAGTTCAGGGAAGCGCAGATCGTAGCAGATCGTGAGCCCGACCGTACACAGGCCCGTTTCCGCCACCACCGGCGCGCTTCCGGGGGCCCGCGTCTCGGATTCCAGAACCGAAACGGCCGTGCCGATCGCGACGTCAAACAAGTGGATCTTGCGGTACGTGGCAACGAGATTCCCGCCGCTATCGAACAGAGCGCTCGTGTTGTAGACGCGGCGTTCGCCCGCGATCTCCTCCAGGATCGATCCGGCAAGGATTTGCAATCCCAGCTGGCGCGCCAGCCGGGCGATCCGTTCGGTGGTGGGTCCCGGGATGGGCTCGGCAACCCTTGGCTCGTCGTTTTTGTCCCCGCGCCAGTTGAAGACTTCCGGGAGCGCCACGACCTGGGCTCCGCGGCGCGCGGCCTCTCTTATTCTCAGCTCCGCCTCGTTGAGATTGGCCTCCTTGTCGTCGGAGGCGAGCATCTGCACCGCGGCCGCGAGAAACTTCATCGCCGGAGCTCTCCCGGTTTGGCTAGCGATTCAAGAATACGGGGCATGGGCTCTTGCGCAGCAGGTATTCTGTGGTGCTTCCGAGGACCATCTCGATGATGCGCCGATGGCCGTAGGCGCCGATGAACAGCAGATCGTAGTGAAAATTGACGAGGTAGTCCAAGATCTTCTCCTCCGGATAGCCCTGCGCCAACTCGTAGCGGGTCTCAATTTCATAGGCGCCTAAGTACGCTCGGGCTTCCTGAAGAACCCTCTCGCCGGAATCGTCACGCTTGGCGACGTAGAGCACCGTGAGCGGAATTTTAAGGCGGCTGCACAACTCGGCCGCCATCTCCATCGCGGCGCTCGCCCGCTGGCTGCCGTCGTACGCCAAAAGAGGCCGCTCGACTTCCTTAAAGGTTTTCGTCGATACAAAGACGGGCCGCGGGCTCTTGCGGGTCACGCTTTCCGCCGTGCCGCCGAGGAGCCCGGTCGAGAACTCCTCGTTGATGCCGCGGTGGCCGAGCACGACAAGATCCGCGAGCTTGGCCCGCTCGCAAATCTCGTTGGGCACAATGCCCATGTCCAGAACGGTCTCGTGCCGGACGCCCCGGGCCGTGCACAGCCGGCTGAATTCCTCGAGGATGAATTTGCCCCGTTCTTCCAGCACCTCGCGCATCTTCGTGGAAAAATCCAAATACGGCTCGAAGCCCATCGAGCCCGAGATGTCGTGGAAAAAGCTGCCCTCGATCGAGACGGTATCGATCACGTGTTGGCCGATGAGGTTACCGTCGAACCTTTCCGCCAGCCACAGGCCGTACTGCACGGCGGCTTTGGCGTGATCGGAACCGTCGATCGGAACCAGGATGTTTTTGATCATATCCCCTCCGGCCGTTTGCCGCGCGAGCGGGGGCACGGGAGTTTCGACCTAGCGCGCCTTGCGGCCCGATGCTGTCAACATAGCTGCCGCAGCGGCTTTTGCAACGCTGCTTTTGCCTTCGGCCAAATGCTTTACAGCCGGAGCCTGATCCGACATAATAGGGCGCTTATAAGGGAAGCGATGCCGATGGCCGCAAAAAAAAACGAAATCCTCCTTCACGAGCTGATGGCGCTTGCGGCAAAAAACAACATCGAGGTCCGCAAGGAAAAATTGCTGCGCGAAGTCGGCTACCGCGCGCGCAGCGGGCGCTGTCGCGTGAAAGGCAAGCATCTGATCATCGTCGACCGCGACGAGCCGCTTGGCGAGCAGATCCATTTTCTCGCCGAGGAGCTGGCCGCTCAAGCGCTCGACCTTGCCGATTTGAGCGATCATCTCAAAAAATGGCTCACAAAGCGGCGGCCGCTGGTCGCTCCCTCCCGTTAACCGCCGGTCCCTACTGAACGCGGATCTTTTTTGCCGCCTCAAGCCCCAGCGTAACGATGTTGTCGCCGACCTTGACGCTCATCGTGCCCAGCGTCGGCGAGCTTTCCACGACCTGAAGCCGGGTTCCCGGCTGAAGCCGGTGCTCCTGCATGAAGGCGAGCAGGCGCGCGTCGCGCTCGCCCCCTTCGGTGATGCATTCGAGCACGACCTCGCGCCCTGCCGGAACCGAATGCAACGGCGCCGAGCGGTGGCGCGCTTGGGCTGAAGCCGAGCCGGGAATGGGGTTGCCGTGCGGGCAGGTGGTCGGATGGTTCAGCAGCTTGTCGAGCCGCTCCTCGACCTCGGAGGAGATCGCGTGCTCGAGCCGGTGCGCCTCCTGGTGCGCCTTGACCCAGTCCAAGCCGAGCAGGTCCGTGAGCAGCCTTTCGGTCAAGAAGTGCTTGCGCAGGATGCCTTCGGCCACGCGCTTGCCTTTCGGCGTGAGGTGAATTTCCTTGCGCCGTTCGACGCGCACGTAGCCTTCGCGCTCCAGGCGGCGCAGCGCGCTGAACATCGTGGAGGCGGAAACCCCCATCTCGGTTGCGACCTTGGCGGCAATCACCGGCTGCGTCTCTTCCTGAAGAACGCAGATGGCCTTGAGATAGTCTTCTATGGCCGGAGTAATCTTCGGAGCCTTCATCGAGAATGCCATCCTAGTTCAGGACTTGGCGAACTGCAAGAAAAGCGCTCGCCGCAAGAGGCCTTGCGGACACGCCTGCCTCGCTGAGCGCTTAGGCCCGGGCCGGGCTGTGGTGTTGACAAACTTATTTTATTTGAGTATTCGAATCTTGATCATTAACTTAGTCGAATCCAAACTCTAAGTCGATTCGAACAAGGGGGATGCAGCCATGGCTTTATGTCTCACGGGCGGCGCGGCGAGGGCGCTTTGGGCCGCCTTAGGGCTGGCAATTTTTTGGAGCGGCCACGCGCGCGCCCAGGAAAAAGTCCTCAACCTCTACACGGCGCGCCACTACCAGACCGATGAGGCTTTTTATACCGGCTACACCAAGGCGACCGGCATCAAGATCAATCGGATCGAGGGCGGCGAGGACGCGCTCTTTGAGCGCATCAAGGCCGAAGGGGCGAACAGCCCGGCCGATGTTTTTCTCACGGTCGATGTGGCGCGATTATGGCGCGCGGAGCAGGCGGGAATTTTTGCGCCGGTGAAATCGGCGACGCTGATCCAGCGCATCCCCGCGCAGTATCGCGATCAAGACCATAAGTGGTTTGGCTTCTCCGCGCGCGCGCGCGTTTTGGCCTACGACCGAAACAAGGTCAAGAGCGGCGAGCTCATGCGTTACGAGGATTTGGCCAGTCCGAGGTGGAAGGGGGAAATTTGCACGCGCTCGAGCAGTCATCCTTACAACCTGTCTTTGATTGCGAGCATGATCCTCCATCTTGGGGAAGAAAAAGCGACCGAATGGGCGCGCGGCGTCGCGGCCAATCTCGCTCGTCCCCCCAGGGGAGGTGATACCGACCAGCTGCGCGCGGTGGCGGCGGGCGAGTGCGCGATCGCGCTTTCGAACCATTACTACTACGTGCGCTTGATGCGCTCGCAGCAGCCGGAGGATCGAGCCGTGGTCGAGAAGGTGGGGCTGGTGTGGCCGAACCAGAGCGACCGCGGCGCGCACGTCAATATTTCCGGGGGCGGCATGCTCCGGCACGCGCCGCATCGCGATGCCGCGGTCAAGTTCCTGGAGTATCTGGCGAGCGATGAGGCGCAGACCCTCTTTGCCAAGGGCAACAACGAGTGGCCTACGGTCAAGGGCGTCAAACTCGGCAATCCGGAACTGGAGTCGTTCGGTCAGTTCAAGATCGACGCTCTCCCTCTGGCGCATCTCGGCAAGACCCAGGCCGCCGCGCAACTGATCGCTGATAAGGTCGGCTGGAAATAACCGAGCCCGCTCCGGTCTCCCGCGATGCTGATGACGAGCGCCGTCGCCCTTCGGGGACGAACCTCCCGGCCGCTTGCGGCCGCCCGGCTCGGGTTGCTGGGCTGGGTGTCGCTCGTCACGGCAGGGCTCGTGCTGGCGCCGGTCGCCGCCGTTGTCTCCAATGTGTTTCTCCCTAGCGAGACGACGTGGTCGCACCTCGTCGCAACCGTTCTGCCTCACTATCTGTGGAACACGTTGCTGCTCGTTTGCATGGTGGCGGTGGGGGTGGTCGCGTGCGGCGTGGTTTCAGCCTGGCTGGTGACCGCGTATGCCTTCCCCGGCAGGCGATTTCTCGAGTGGGCCTTGGTCCTCCCTCTCGCGATGCCGGCGTACGTGATGGCGTATGCCTATACCGACTGGCTGCAAGCCGCCGGGCCGGTCCAGACGGCCTTTCGCGCGCTGACCGGTTTGGCCGTCCGCGAGTACTGGTTCCCGGAGATTCGCTCGCTGCCGGGCGCCGCAGCCGTGCTCTCTTTCGCCCTCTACCCTTACGTGTATCTTTTGGCGCGCGCCGCCTTTCTCGACCAGCCGCGCTCCGCGATCGAGGCGGCGCATCTTGCCGGTTACGGGCCGTGGGGCAGGTTCTGGCACGTCGCGCTACCGCTGGCGCGCCCGGGAATCGTCGCGGGAACCGCGCTCGCGCTGATGGAGACGCTCGCCGATTTCGGCACCGTTTCTTACTTCGCGGTGCAGACGTTCACCACCGGGATTTACCGCGCCTGGCTTTCGCTCGGCGATCCGGTGGCGGCAGGGCAGCTGGCCACGTGCTTGCTCGCGTTTGTGCTCGTCGTTCTGTCCCTGGAGCGCGCGCACCGGGGGCGCGCGCGTTACGCCGGTAAGCCGACGCCGCCGGCCCCGCAGCGCTTGCGCGGCTGGCCCGCGGCTGTCGCGGCGGCGCTTTGCGCCGCGCCGGTCGTGTTTGGATTTTTGTTGCCCGCCGCCATTCTGCTCGAGCTTGCGGCGAGCGAGCCGCAAGCTCGATTTGGCGCGCGCACCTACTCGCTGGTGACCAATACTTTCATCCTGGCCAGCGTCGCAGCGGTGGCGGCGGTGGTTGTGGCGCTGCTACTGGCTTACGCGGCGCGCACCGTCAAGAGTCCTTTGGTCCAAGCCGCCAATCGGCTTGCGGTCCTCGGTTACGCCTTACCCGGAGCGGTGCTGGCCGTCGGCATTCTCGTCCCGCTCGGAAAACTCGACAATGCGCTTGCCGCGTGGATGCGGGAGCAGTTCGGGGTGCAAACCGGCTTGCTTTTAACCGGCTCCATGGCCGCCCTGGTCTACGCCTATCTCATGCGTTTCCTCGCCGTGGCGTTTCAAACCGTCGAGGCCGGGCTAACGCGCGTGACTCCCTCAATGGACGATGCCGCACGCAGTCTCGGCCTGTCGCCGGGTCGCGCGCTCGCCCGGGTTCATGTGCCGCTGATGTCGGCCAGCGTCGGCAGCGCCGCGCTGCTCGTGTTCGTGGATGTCATGAAAGAATTACCGGCCACGTTCGCGATGCGCCCGTTCAATTTCGACACCCTGGCCGTCGAGGCGTACAACCTCGCCAAGGACGAGCGCATTGCGGAAGCGGCCGTGCCTTCTCTGTTGATGGTCGCGATCGCCTTGGTACCTCTGATCCTGCTGTCGCGCCAGATCGCGGCGTCCGCGCTCGCAAGAAAGGCGCTGCGGCCTGGTAACTTCATCGCGAATCTCAATCTCAGGGGGGCCGCATAGATGGCGCTGCCCGGTGCGCGGTTTCTTCTCGCCTCGATCGCGGTTCTTTTTGTCGGCAGTGCCGCTCTGGCGGCCGCGGACACGGAGAAGCGAATTCTAGCGCTGGTTGACTATATCGGCGGCGATTACCGCAACGCCGTTCAGGGCGGAAAAGTTGTCAGTCGGTTGGAATACGACGAAATGCTCGAGTTCTCCAGCCGCAGTGTGGAGCTTTTCAAGCAGCTCAAGGCCGCCGAAGGCGGTCGCGATAGGGCTGGAATCGAGAAAGATTTGTATGCGCTCGCGCTGCACATCAAGCGCAAGTCGGGGGAGGAGGAGGTTCCGGAGCTGGCGCAAAGGATCAAAGATCGATTGATCGCAACGTACAAAATCGCGACCTATCCGAAAGCGCTTCCAGATCTGGCGGCAGCAAAGATCGTCTACCGGCAAAACTGCGCCCAGTGTCACGGCGAAACCGGACGCGGCGACGGTCCCAGCGCCGCAACCATGCAACCGAGAGAACCGAAACCGGCAAACTTCCTCGACGCGGAGCTGATGAGCGGCCTATCCCCGTTTAAGGCTTTCAATACCACGACGTTCGGCATCGAAGGGACCGCGATGCCTAACTTCGCCGCGCTGAGCGAGGAGGAAAGATGGCAAGCGGCCTTTTACGTGATGTCTCTGCGCTTTTCCGACGAACAATCTTTAGAGGGAAAAAAACTGATCGAGTCGGCAAAGCTGCCCCGGGAGCTCACGAGCGTGCGGGCGCTCGCCGCTCTCACGGACGGCGAGCTCGAGGAGAAACTCAAGGCCGTTCTTGACGCGCGGGAGGGCTCCGGCAAAGCGTTGGCCTATCTCCGCAAAGGGTTTCTTGAGGCGCGGCAGTCGGACCCGCTGCTGGCGGCGCGCGCCTACCTCAAGGAAGCCGTGGACCTTTACGAGCAAGGCAAGCGCCAGGAAGCCTACCAAAGATCGGTCGACGCGTATCTGGACGGCTTTGAGCTGGCGGAGCCGGCACTGTTCACAAAGGACGCGGCGCTCGGACGGGAGCTTGAGGGCCGGTTCACGGAGTTTCGCAGCTCCATCCGCAGCGGCGCGGATCTCGAGCGCGTGCGCGATCTCTACAGCGATCTCGATCGCAGATTGGTCCAAGTCGGAGAGATGCTCGCTGCCGGAGAGGCAGCGAGCGGGACCTATACCGTTTTCAATGCGGCGCTGATCATCGTCAGAGAAGGCGTGGAGGCGGCGTTGATCGTCGGCGCGATTATAGCGGTGCTCAAGGCGACCGGCTCTTTTGAGGCAATCCGGTTCATTCATTTGGGGTGGGTTCTGGCGCTGCTTTCGGGAATTGTCACTTGGGGAGTGGCGCAGACCGCCGTGACCGTGAGCGGAGCGCAACGCGAGGTGGTTGAGGGCTTTACCGCCGTTTTGGCCGCGGCAGTGCTTTTCTCCGTGAGCTACTGGCTCATCTCCAAAGCAGAAGCAAGAAAGTGGCAGCAGTACATCCAGAGCAAGGTGCAGGAAGCGGTCAGCGGCGGGAGAATCGCGGCGCTCGTCGGCGTCTCGTTTCTCGCCGTCTACCGGGAGGCATTCGAGACGGTGTTGTTTTACCAGGCGCTGTGGCTTCAAAGCCCATCGACCCAGGTGTTTGTGGTTTGGGGCTTTTTCGCTGGCGCTATTCTGCTCGCGGGCATCATCTGGTCGATCTTCAAGCTGGGAATGAAAATTCCGCTGCGGCTGTTCTTCGGCATCAGCAGCGCGCTGTTGTACCTCTTGGCGTTCGTTTTTATCGGCGAAGGGATCAAAGATCTTCAGGCAACCGGCTGGTTCAGGGAAACCCCGTTGCCCAACTGGCCGCAGATGCCGATCCTGGGAATCTACCCCACGGTGGAAACGACCCTGGCTCAGGGGTTGATGATCCTGGCGCTTGCCGCTGCGCTTGTCCGGCTTTGGAGCGGAGCGTCGGCGCGCGCCAACGCGAGGCGCGCATGACCCGCCAGGTTCGTGCGGCGCGTTCAGGCGCGCAAGCGGAGCCCAAGCCTTACCGGTGTCACTGCGGCAGCCTGTTGGCGCGCCTGGTAGCGGATGGGGTCGAGCTCAAGTGCCGGAGATGCAAGCGGTGTGTGGTCGTTCCCCTCGGGTTTCCTCATCCGGAAGGGGCAAGAGCCGAAGGGACAGAACGGCGCGAGAAGTCGCTTTAGCTTCGACTGGCAAGTGAAAAAAATTAGATCAATGGACCAAAGTCTTTTCTAGCGGTTTGGAGCGGCCAGAGGTATCGAGCCCAGAGCCCGGTGTCCCAGCCATACGGCAGGGCCCGGGCTTTTTATTTCAGGAGAAGAAAATGGAACGGATCAGTTGCCACGAGGGGAGATGGTCGATTGGACTGTGCGCGTGCAGCGAAGACACGGTTCACTTCCATTACGGAAACGCCACGCTTCACATCCTGGTCGAAGATATTCGCGAACTGGGAAACGCGTTACAGCAGTTGGCGGAACGACTACAAGGCGAACCGTGCCGGGACGGCCGCAGGGCGAAAAACAAAGATCTGATGCAATAGGCGAAACGATTACTTTGCGAGAGGGCCGGTAAAAAATCGCCCGCGCCCACTTTGATGCGCGTGCTGCCCGAGGGATCGACGCGAAGATGTTCTTGCCATTTTGTCCGGGCGTTCACCCACCTTGACGTGGGCCAAGGCGCTACAGATTCCATCGGAGGCCAGAGGTTTTAAATCCAGAGCCCGGTGTCACGTGTCGCGTGCCCGGGCTTTTTTTAACTTTGGAGGAGAAAGAAAATGAAGCCAGCTTTGAGTGTTCTACTGATCGTGCTGTTTGTTCCCGCAACGGCCTTGCCGCAGCAAAGCGATACCGCCGCAGAAATAAGGGAGCTCAGGGCAAGGCTGGAGCAGCTAGAGAAAAAAATGGCAGAGGAGGAAGCCGAAAAAGCAAAAAGGTCCGAAGCCGATAAGGCCGCCATTGTCGAACAGGTCAAAAAGGACGTCATGGCGGAAGCTTCGGCAAAGGGCCGGGGCTATTTCGAGAAACTGATCGAACAGACAAAGATCGGCGCGTACGGCTCACTGCGCTACGGCACTTCGAACCTGGATGATCTCCACAACACGTTCACTTTTCGTCGCTTCGTCTTGACGGTGGACTCTCCGCTCGCCGAGCGTTTGCGGGCCAATTTGGAGCTCGAGTTCGAAAGGTTCACGCAGCTCGAGCTGGAAAAGCGGACCTTTCCAGAGGAAGGGGGATTGAAAACAGAGTTCGCCGTGGAAGGGACCAATGAATCGGAGATCTCTTTGGAGCGGGCTTGGCCTCACTACGAGATCCAGCCGTGGCTTAACTTTCGCGCCGGCGCCGTGCTTGTCCCCCTGGGCCGGTTCAATATTAATCACGACGATAACCGCTGGGATCTGGCGCGCCGATCGCTGGTCGATCGCGGCGTGCCCGTTCTGCCGGCGAAATCCGCTTGGCCGGAATTGGGAGCGGGCTTGCTCGCCGGACAAATGTGCCTGGGACATTACGCTTCACGCAACCGACGGTCGCGTGCTGGGCTTCATGCACCTCTGCAACGTCGCTTTGTCAACTTCGGCAAGCATGGGAAAATTTTGGCGAATTGGCGGCAAGAGGTACGGACATCTGATCGACCCCCAGAGCGGCATCCCTGTCTCGGATGATCGTCTGGCAACTGTCGCCGCTCCCAGCGCCACTGCGGTGGAGGTTTTAACGAAGCCATTGGTGCTGCGTGGCAAAAACGCTCTCCCCCTGCTCGCTCGCTTTCCCCACACAGCCTTTTTCTCGTGTTCGTTCTTGGCGGGCTGGCAACCAAGTTCCATTTAGGCAGCCAGCGAGCCCTTCCGGCGCCCAAGCTTTGTTGTTTCTTGCGCGCCATGCCCGAGCCCGTTGTTGAAGCGGTACTTGCCACCGAGCTTTCTCATGTGGCAATTGCCGTTTCATAACGGCGAAGCGTTTGGCCTCGTGGGCCGCTTGGCCGTGTTCGTCTCCGGTCTTGTTCCACTCGTTCTGTATCTGACCGGCGGCGCGATCTGGTGGAGGAAGCGAAAAGCCCGTGCGCGGGCGGGCAAGCGGCGGCTATCGAGCCCGGCCCCCGCTAGCCCAACTTCCACAATAAGAGGGTCGAGATTTAGGAATTTCAAATAGTTAGGTCTTCAGGTCGGCACTACATTTGGCGTCCCTGCAGGTGGACGCAGTCGCTCGGGAAGCGTAAGGCCGAGGCGTTGGAGGAGCAACTGCTGCTCGCGGTCCGGTCGCACCACGCAGCGCAGCCTTATCTCACGCTTGGAGCCATCAGCGAGCGGCAGCACGATGTCAGCCGAGTGAATGCGCGAAAGCTCGCTGAGGATGGTGCGGGGCGAATCGCCCAGCCCCGCACGGGACTGCCATTGCTGGAGCGTTTTCCACAGCACGTAAGCCAAAAAGCAAATCAAGATGTGCGCCTTGATGCGGTCTTGTTTGTGATGCCAGATCGGACGCACGCACAGATCGGATTTCTGAATACGGAAAGCGGCCTCGGCTTCGCTGAGCTGGATATAGGTTTTCCACAGCTCTTGGTCGGTCCAGTGGTGGATGTTGGTGCGAAGAATATAAGTGCCTTCACTGAGCTTGGCCCAATCCTCCCACTGCGGGCGGGTGCTCCACTTGAGCTTAACTCCCGCTGGCGTGGCCTGATCTTCTATTACCGAGATCGAGTAGCGCGCCGAGGCACGGGAATTGCGCTCCAGGAGCCGCCCGATCTGGCGTTCCAGCACGCCGCGGTCCAAGGCGCTTTGGCTCTTCTCGATACGCCTGGTAAGCGACTGTAACCCTTCTTCGATTCGCTTGGAGAACCGTTCATGCATCGCCCTCTCTTTTTCACTGCGGCTCAGCGAACGACACAAAAGAAAGGTTTCGCTCCCATCGGGTCCACCACAGATTTTTACTTCGATGTCTTCCCGGATCTGGCGCCAATCGGTCCTCTGCGCGATCTGTTTGGCAAAGCGGCCAAGCTCCGCTCGAGGTGTCCCGATCACATAGCGCCGCCCCGTTGAATTGAGCCAGGCGATATTCTCAGCACTGACCATCCCCCGGTCCATCACCCACACCCGGTTCACTTTGCCAAACCGATCCTCCATGCTCTCGACCATCTGTTGGACCGTGGTGACATCGGTGGTGTTGCCGGCAAAAATCTCATAGCCCAGCGGCATCCCTTCCCGGCTCACCACCAGCGCGATATTGACCTGCACACAGTCAGGCCGATGGTCGCGACTGTAGCCGCGTTTGGCAATGGCAGGATCGGCGATCCCTTCGAAGTAGGTGCTGGTCATATCGTAGAGCAATAGATCGTAGTCCAGTTCAAAAAGCTCTCCCAGGCGCTTGACCAGATGCTTTTCAATAGTCTCCTTGTGCGGCAGTAGCCGGTCCAGCGCTCGATACAAACGCTCGTCGTAGATGTCCTCGGCTGCGACTCCGAGTAGATCCTCGAGCGCCGTGGTGCGATACCAGCGCTCGGCTACATGCAACTCGCTGCAGGGCTCCACCAGCCGCCCAATCACCAAAATGGCGATCACTTCCGACCAGCGAACGGTCTCTCGGCGCGACGGCAAAAGCTCCCCCAACACCTCATCCAGCTTCAACGCCCGCCATAAAAACCACCCCAGCCACACCGCACCAAAACTGCGCGAGCGCTCGAGGCGCACCCGATCCAGCTTGACTGCCACCGAACCGCTCGGTTCACCACCATCGAACAACTGCCCCTGCGAAAGATCACCCCCATGCCCACCGATACTTCGCGCCAACGCCTCAGCTCGTGCCCGCCCTTCGGCGTCAAGCTCTCCCAGCTGCGCCACCGTCTCCTGCACAACCTTGCGACCGCGTCTGACCGAGCGCACCAACCGCCAGTAAACATGACTCTTGCCATCCTTGTATCGCCGAGTATGACGCAAGTACACGCACACACTTTCTCACGCTGCGCTGACATCTGACAAGATACTTGGTCGGCACTACATTTGGTTTTTACTCTCTCGGTGCCTCAAAAGGCCGAGCCTCGTAACCGCAGCGATCGATTTTACAATCACTTAGTGCTGGCGTGCCGGTGCCACGGCAGGTTAAAAATTTTTTCCCAGCGGCGCTACTGTGGAAGTTGGGCTAGCGGACAACGATCGAATTATTTTTCTTCGAGCTATCGAAATAAGCCTTGACGAACTGTGAAAGATTTGGTACCGACGCTAGTATGGCAACGAGGGCGACAGCGACCAGGCACCGCCAGAAAAGGGAGGCCGAGCGGCGCGACTCACAAGCGGCTGCCCAGGGCGGCCTCTTCTCGGAAGGACAACTGGCGCTTCCGGGGCCCTGTGGCGCCACAGACCGGCTGCTCATCCTGTTTGGCACCGCGACCGGCACCGCCGAAAGAATCGCGCACCGGGTCGCCGACGCATTTCGCCAGCGCGGCTTTGTCGCGCGCGTTGAGGACATGTGCCGCTATAAAGCGGAACTGCTCGCGCGCGAAAGATATGTGTTCATTGTGATCAGTACGTACGGGAACGGGGAACCTCCGGATGATGCCTTGGAGTTCTGGCATGATCTGATGAGCGGCTGTTGGGACCTGCACGGGCTGCGCTTTTCCGTGCTTGCCCTGGGCAATTCCACCTATGAGAAGTTTTGCCAGTGCGGCAAAGACTTCGATGCGGCCTTGGAGCGGCTGGGCGGGACACGTTTATTCCCTCGCGTGGACTGCGACATGGATTTCACCGAGCCGGTGGATTTTTGGCTGCGTGGATTGTTGGGCGCGCTGGCACAAGAAGGTGCCGCTTTTGCCGCAGCCTGACCGCCTCGCTGCTTTTTCCCGCAACTGGCTTCGAGACGCCCTGGCCGCCCCCGGGCGCTACGGTCCGACAGCGCGACCCTCAGCCCTTCTTGTGGATCTGCTGCGCTAGATAGTTTTCATAGCCGATTTCCTTGATCTGGTGCAGCTGAGCTTCGATCCACTCCACGTGTTTTTCTTCCTCTATCAGGATATGCTCCAGGAGCTCCCGGCTCGCGTTATCGTTCGCTTCGAGACAGGTCTTGATTCCTGTCTTGAGAGTTTCTAGCGCCGCCTGCTCCAGAGCGAGGTCATTTTCAAGCTGTTGCTTGACGGTTTCTCCGACGAGGATTTTGTCGTACGCGCCAAGATTGGGCACCGATTCCAAAAAAACAATGCGTTCGACGAGCTCCTCCGCGTGCTTCATCTCCTCTAGAGATTCTTTCCACACGCGCTCGTGCAACGCCTGATAGCCCCAGTTCTCGCACATCTTGGCATGGAGGAAATACTGGTTTATCCCGGTGAGCTCTTTGCGAAGAACGTCACTGAGAGCCTTGATGACCTGTGGATTCCCTTTCATGGGGTCTCCTTTCCACTCGACCATTGATCGTCGCTAATCGATTTAGTGCCGAGCACCAAGGTTCGTCAAGGACTCGGCTTCCAGGCCGAAAAGTTGCCGTGCGTTACGGGCGGTCGCCCTGATGAGTTCCTCCAGCGGCATCTGACGCACCCCGGCGACTACTTGGGCGACGTAACGGACCCAGGCGGGCTCGTTGCGCCTGCCGCGGTGCGGAACGGGGGCGAGATAAGGGGAGTCGGTCTCCACCAAAATGCGCTCGAGCGGGACTTTCTTGACTACCTCGCGGAGCCCGTCGGCGTTTTTAAAGGTGACGATGCCGCTAAAGGAAAGGAAAAAACCGAGATCGAGAAACTTAACCGCCGCGCCGTAATCGCCGGTAAAGCAGTGAATCACGCCGCGGAGGCGGCCACCGCCTTCCCGGCGCAACAAATCGTTGATTTCATCGTGGGCGTCGCGGTCGTGGACCACCAGCGGTAAATCGATCTCTTGTGCGAGCGCGATAAAACGAGAGAAGGCCGCGATCTGAACTTCTCTCGGGGAATGGTCGTAATAAAAGTCCAGCCCGGTCTCGCCGACAGCGACCACTCGCGGCGCGCGGGCCAGGTCGCGGAGCCGGTCGAAGTCCGCTTCGGTCATTTTCTTGGCGTCGTGAGGGTGGATGCCCACCGTGGCAAACAGTCCAGGATGATTTTGCGCCAGCTCGACGGCGGCGTTATTGCTGGCGAGCTCCCCGGCGCCGCCGACCACAACAATCGTTTCCACTCCAGCGGCGCGCGCCCGCTCCAAAACGGCGCCTCTGTCGGCGTTAAATTCCGGCCCCTGAATATGCGCGTGGCTATCGACGAGGGACGGCAGGCCAGGAGAGCTCATCTAGTTCTTCGCGCTCTCGATTCTTGGAAAGAGCACTTTGGGCGGCTTGATTTTGTGGCCCGCAGGTACGCGCTCTCCCCACGGGCGCGGCGGTCGAGAGATATCTTGCGAAAGGTCCAAGAGCGCTTCGATCTCCTTCGCGGCGTCCGGCAGGAAAGGGGCGAGCAGATGCCCCAGGGTCGCAATTGCCTCGAGCAGGTGGTGGAGAATCTCGCCGACCCGCGCCTGCTTGGAGGCGTCCTTGACGAGCGTAAACGGCGCGGTCTGGACGATATAGCGGTTGCTTTGATCGACCGCGCTCCAGATGCTTTCCAATGCGCGATGAAACTGAAGCGCGTCCATGTAGCGCGCGACGTCGGCTTCGGCCTGCTCGAATGCCCGGCGAAGAGAGTCGTCCTCCGGGCTGCGGCTGGAACGGAAGGCTTGCACGGTGCCGCCGAAATATTTTTCCTGCATCGTGAGCACGCGCGTGATCAGGTTGCCCAGATTGTTGGCCAAGTCGGAGTTGTAGCGGGCGACGAGGCTCTCCTCGCGAAAATCGGCATCCTGACCGAAGACGCTCTCGCGCAAAAGAAAATAGCGAAAAGCGTCGAGGCCGATTTTTTCCTTCATCGCGAGCGGCGACACGACGTTGCCGAGGCTTTTCGACATCTTCTGCCCGTCGACCGTCCAGAAGCCGTGCACGTTCAAGTGCCTGTAGAGCGGCAGGCCGGCCGCCATCAGCATCGTCGGCCAAAACACGCCGTGCGGCTTTAAAATATCCTTGCCGATGAAGTGCTGGGCCGCGGGCCAGAACAACTGGAAAGTCTCCTCGCCGTGGTACTTGAGCGCGCTCACGTAATTGATCAACGCGTCGAACCACACGTAAGTGACGTAGCGCGTATCGAAGGGAATCTCGATGCCCCAGGAAAGGCGGCTCTTGGGCCGCGAAATACAGAGATCGCCGATGGGCTCCTGCAGCATGGCGACGACTTCGTTCTTGAAGCCTTCGGGCCGGATAAAATCCGGGTGTTCTTGAATATGCCGGAGCAGGCGCTGCTGGTATTTGCTCATGCGGAAGAAATAATTTTCCTCCTCGAGCCTCGTCGGCTCCGTGAGATGGTCCGGGCACTTGCCGTCCACGAGCTCTTTTTCGGTGTAGAATCGCTCGCACCCGAAACAGTAAAGTCCCGCGTAGCGGTCGAAGTAGATGTCGCCCGCCCGGTGAACCTGCGTGAGAAGCTCCTGCACGAAGCGCACGTGGTGCGCGTCGGTGGTGCGAATGAAGTAATCGTAGGTAATGCCGCAGGCGTCCCAGGCGGAGCGAAACGCGGCGCTCACCTGGTCGGTAAACGTCTTCGGATCCTTTCCAGCGGCGGCGGCCGCCTGAGCGATTTTGTCCCCGTGCTCGTCGGTGCCCGTCAGGTAAAAAGTCCTGTAGCCCCGGGCGCGATAGTAGCGCGCCAGCGTATCGGTAATGATCATCGTGTACGCGCTTCCGAGGTGGGGCTCGGCGTTGACGTAGTAAAGCGGCGTCGTGATGTAGATCCTATCCATGAGAAGACCGCGGCCCGAGCGCTTGCGGCTCGCCTATCAGCTTAACGAAAAAATTTTCCAAGATCATCCGCCGGTTGTAGGTTTTTTTTAGCGCCTCCCGAACGAAAGCCAGCTCGGCCAACATCTCCAGGAGTTGTTCCGCGCTGGCGGAAGCGGCCTGCCTTTGCAGCATGTCCAAGAGATCGACATTCCGGATCATGTCTGGGCGCGCGGTCACTCGAAAGGCGAGCAGGTCGCGGCTCCAGCCCTCGAGCCACCGGAGCACTTTGGCGCAGCGCTCCTTGTCCGCCGCCAATTCCTCGGCCAACCCAAGCGCGGCGCGGCAGTCCGCCGCCCGCAGGCCGGCGTAGCGCTCGATCCATTTCTTGCGCTCGTCGTGGATGTCCTCATTGGTCCACGCCAGGGCCTGCCCCACGCTGCCCAGCGCCAGCGCCGCGCGCAGCTGACTTTCCGGCGGCTCGAGGCCGGTGGCGCGCGCTATGAGGCTTGCGGCGTCGGCGATCGGGAGAAAGCCAAAGGAGACGCGGACGCAGCGCGAAAGAACGGTCGGCAGCAGCGCGCCGCTATTCTGCGCGACGAGAATCAGCAGCGAGTTTTCCGGCGGCTCCTCGAGCGTTTTTAGAAGCGCGTTCTGCGCGTGATAGTTCATCAGGTCGGCAGGGTCGACGAGCGCCACCTTGCGCTTTCCCGAAAAAGAACGAAGGGAAAGGCGGGCGATGAGCTCGCGGATCTGGCCGATGCTGATGTCTTTTTTGCCCGGCTGCGGCTCCACGGTGTGGACATCGGGGCAGTTGCCGTCGCGGATGCTTAAGCAACTCGGGCAGTGGTCGCAGAAGTCCAATCGGAGCTCGCGGCAATGGAGGGCTTTGGCGAGCGCTAGCGCGACGGTCTTCTTGCCTACGCCTTCGGGGCCAACGAAGAGATAAGCGTGATGCAGGCGATCGCACTCGAGACTTTTTCTCAGCGAACGGAGTTGATGCTCATGACCCACGATAGCTGAAAAAGGCATGTCAACCTTCGGCTATTCTTTGCGCGACGATTTTCTTGATGCGGCGGTGAACTTCCAGTGGCGGTAAGCTGGCGTCAATGACGACGATCCGGTGCGGCTCCATCCGGGCCAGTTCGAGAAAGCCGCGACGTACCCGCTCGTGGAACTCCAGCGTCTCACGCTCGAATCGGTCTGCGGGCGCCGACAGCGGATCGTGCCGATCGGAAACGCGCCGCTCCCGGGCGCGAGCCAGCCCTACGGCCGGAGGAAGGTCCAACAAAAAAGTCAAATCCGGCGCGATGCCGCCGCTGGCGATCTCGTTTAAGGAGCGGAGCCAAGAAAGATCCAAGCCGCGGCCATAACCCTGATAGGCCAAAGTCGAATCGGCGAACCGGTCTGAGAGCACGAGCCGGTTTTGCGCCAAGGCGGGCCGGATCACTTTATCGACATGCTGCGCGCGGTCCGCAAGGTAGAGAAAAACCTCGGCCGCGGGCGCAAGGCCTTCGCGGCCGGTTTGGAGAAGCGCCTGCCGGATCGTTTGGCCCAGCGCCGTGGCGCCAGGCTCGCGCGTTGAGACATAGCTACGACCCGACGCGCGGAGATATTGCTCGAGGTACCTGAGCTGGGTTGTTTTCCCGGCTCCGTCGCCTCCCTCAAACGAAATCAGACGAAGCATGGCTGAAGGACGCCTTGGGGAAAACAGGCGCGCGGCGTCCACGGAAGGCCGCCATCCGCACTAGGAGGGCCGCGCTGATCGGGTAAAGAATTACGGCTTTCCTTCCCCTAAAAGGAGATTGATGCCATTGGTCAGCTGGGTGCTCGTGAAAGGTTTGGTGATGTAGTAGTCGGCGCCTAGTTTATAGCCTCCCAAAACGTCTTCGTACTGAACCTTGGCGGTCAGCAAAATCACCGGCAGGGCCGCCGTCTCGGGAACGCTTTTTAGCCGGGTTAGGACCTCCAAACCGTCCATTTCGGGCATCATGATGTCGAGAATGATCAAATCCGGTTTCCGCTCCTTGAGCTTCGTAAACAGCTCCGCGCCGCTATACGCGCACATCACGTTGTACCCTTTGCCCTCGAGGATCGTTTTCACAATGTTGACGATATCGGGATTGTCGTCGACGACGATGATTGTCTTCTCACTCGATTTATCTGTGGCCATCTTTTCCCCCTAACCCAATGAAACTCAGCTCTGACAGCGCACCGCCCGCGACTCGCGCGCGGTTCAGAAAACTTCCTTCCAGGAAACCAGGGTCACCCCGCCGTCCTCGTTATCGGCCAATTTCTGGTCGTAGTGCAAACGCACGGCTGCCCGATTGGCGACTGTTCTGCCGACGGCGGCGCCAAAGAAGTCCCCGGGGCCCGAAAACGTGATTTTAGCACGCGGAGCATAAACTGTCATGTAGACGGAGCTCCCGCCCGCGATTTCGATCCCGGAATCGGCTGAGGAGAAGCTGGAGAAGATCATGAGATTTTCCGCCCTGGCCGTAGGGTTCACAATCCCGCCCGCCGCAAAGCTGCTCGCTTCGGTCAAATGGATCCTCACCGGCCCTGCAATCGAGAGCGAGCTCGAATTCTCAAGGGCAACGCTCCTGAAGCAGTACGTGCCGGCAGAAAGAACGATCGCGTCCGCTCCGCTACCGCGTAGCTCGCCGGTGGCGGGATTGTAAGAGCCGCCTTTGATTCCGCTGCCGTCATGAAACGGCGGGCCACAACTTTGCGCCGGGGGCATCTCCCGGAAACGAGCGTGTTCTAGCACGCGGCCGTTCACCGTAACCCCTTCTCCGACGGCGACCCGGCCCACCGCGGTCACATCGCCGTTGATAACGGTCGAAGGCCCAGCCAGATCGACGCTCCCGTAGCTCAGCACGTGGCCGGCGCGCCCGGCCCCTTCCGGACGGTAAGCCCCAAGGGCGGAATTATAGCTATCGGTTGTCACACCGGTTGAAAGAGCCGCGCTTTCGACGGCGCAAACGAGGCAGGGAAAGAGGGAGGCACGCCGGAAACGCGCCTCAAGCGCCGCCTTCGAGTAACCGGCAGTGCAAGGATAGGCGGCCGGTACGCAGCCGACCGAAGTGACCCGAACGAGCGGGCCGGAAACCGGCAGCTTCTCGGCGGTAACCGTGTAACTTCCGCCCGCGAAGGGCTCGTTGGCGAAAAGGACAAGCTTGCCCGCGGCCGCCGCCACTACGGCAAAGTCGAGGTTTCCATCGGCGTCGTTCATCTCCTGCCATGCGCGATTGAGGCCCGCCTCCGCGATGTAAAACGCCTCCCTCCCGGTTTTTAGATTGCCGCTGCTGCGAAGATCGGTCTGCATTGACAAGAGCGCGCCCAAGCCGCCGGCCATGAGCAGCGTGAGGAGCAAGAGCGAGGCGACGAGCACAATTCCTCGGCGGCCGGCGATCATTTGTGTGAGTGGCGGTGCCATTCAATTGTTCCGCAGCTCGACGCTCGAGGCGAGCACGGACTCAACCGGCGCGAGCGCCTTCGGGTCAGGACTCCGCACCTGGACGGCGAACGTGATTTTCACCCGCTCGACGAGATCGAGGTCCGCGAGCGGCTCAGCGAGAAGATGCCCGCCTCGCGAATAGTAAGAAAAAAGCTCGTGACCCGCCGGGATAACGACGTTGCTCGCCAAGCAATCGCCGTTGCGGCGAATCGTGGCTCCCGGACACGTAGCGGTCGGCCCAGCGAGCGTGTAGAGAACATCTTCGCCGGTGGCGCTGGCGCAGTCGCCGTTGCCGTCGAGATCGGCTTGAATACGGATCCGGGTCGAGGTCGCCTCGACGATCCTGGCGCAACCTGACGGCGCGCCGCCCGCCAGCCACGCGCCCGCCTGTCTGATCTCGCGCAGCATGAGATCCAAGGCCCCGCGGGTATCCTCGAGCGTCGCGGTCTTTACCTCCTGCGCGAGAAGTCGAAAGAGCTGCTCTCGATAAAAACCGTAGAGGGCTCCCACCACGACCATCGCGAAGAGCGCTCCCACAAGAAGCTCGGCTACGGTGAAACCCTTGCCCGACATACCGAACGGGTTCACGGCTACCGCCCGTAGATCAAAGTGGAGAGCGTAACCGCGCGCTGCTCCCCGTCGAACCACGAGACTCTGACGTCGATTTGTTTTAGGCCGGCGCCGAAATCCGAGTCGCGAACGATCCAGCAGCGGTCGTAGATTCCGGCAGCGGCGCCGGTCGGGCCGACCTTGGCTTCGGCAGGCTCGCTCCCGACGGCGGGAACCGAGCAGTTGTCGGCAGGCGCGAGCTTGGGACGGCTTTTGATCTCCTCGATTTTGTCTTGCGCGAGATTGGCGGCGGCCGTCAGCGTGTCGCTACGGTAGTTCCCGCGCATCACGCCGCTCGTGTTGAGCGCCAGTCCCAACATGCCGATGCTGATCAGCGCCATGGCAATGAGCGTTTCGTGCAGGGTGAACCCGCGGTCGGCTCCCGCGCAAAAAGCAAATTGACAAAACTCAGCAGCTTTCATCGCATCTGCCAGGGCGGCAAAGCCGTATGCGTCCTGTGCTGCTCACCACGACGTTTCTGCCAGCGCCGTAGACGTTGCAGAGCCTGACGGTTCCTCCCGTTCCCGGTAGTGCCGTCCCGCGCGGCGTAAATCCCAGGCGCGGGACCGTCGTGCTCCGGATGTCGATCCCTTCGGGAAGATGCCTCGTTTCTCCGGTCGGTTCCCAGAGCGTGTCGTTCTTCCTCTCGATCGAGTACTGCCGGGAGGCGAAGACCAGCTGAAGATCGGTGTTTGCCGCGACGGCGCCCGCCTTTAACCGGTGCAGTTCAGATTGAATTTGGCGCGCGGCGCTGTTCAGCCGCAAACCCGGCAATAGCTCTCCCCAGCCAGGAAGCGCAATCGCGGCAAGAATCGTCAGGACCGCTAAAACGACGAGGATTTCGATCAGGGTAAATCCTTGATATTTCCTCCCGCTCCCAAGCATGCCCGAACATATCTTGCCCTTACGTCGCCCGTCAAGCCGCCGAGGACCGAAGAGGTCGGCCCGCAGAAAGGCTTGTCAAGACGGATCAGTTTCCAAAACGCTCCTGCCACGCAACCATTTTTGGCGGCTTGGGGAGCGCGTTGGGCCAATAGGTGTTGAGCATGGTATAGGCCTGGCTGCTGTAATAGATTGCGCCGTTCCCCTGCATTTTGAATTCATAGCCGCCGTCGGGGCCGGTCTGCTCGGCCAGCATGATACCGCCATAAATCGCCACGCTTCCGGTAATGTCGACCTGCACCGGGCCGCGCGCGATGATCAGCCCGTGAAAGGTGATATTGCCGGGAATCTCAAGTGTACCGTCCACGATTAAAACGCCGCTTCCTGAGATCGTGCCCGAGATTTTGGCGTTGCCGTTAATCTGCGTGATTCGGGGGCTTGCGTCCGTGCCCCAAGTTTCGTTGCCGCTATAGGTGCCTCCTGCGAGGTCGGTATGGGGGTAGGCCAAAAAAGCATCGGCGATCTGGGTCGGCGTCATGGCCATGGCCGTAACCGTACTGACGCTGGGAGGGCCACCCGCGCCGGTGACATTGTCCATCTGGTTAGACGCCAGGCCTCCGTCGCTGGTGGTGTTGTTGGTAATTTCCGTTTGAAGAGCAGAATCCGTTACGGAAATTCCTGGCACGGCCGCTCCTGGACCCGCGGTGCCGTCGTAATTGGTGTCGTTACCGGTGATCAAAAACGCGTTACCACTGAAACTGGTCTCCACGTTGGCGGCGACTCCCGGGATATAGATGGTCCCTTGTCCCGTTCCGGCCGTATCGCGCGCGATATAGGCGACGACGACCTTCTGGGTCCCGTTGGGTCCGCTAGCCGTCGACGTCAGGATGGCGCGCGTGTTTCCGCCACTGCTCGCGGCATCGTTTACAGCCGTGACCGTGTAGGTATAGCCTGTGGCAAAGGAGTAGTTGTTCACCAAAGTCGTTCCCGGCGAAGTGCTCGGATAAGAGAATGTCCCACCGGAAGGGATGAGCGCGAGCGCGTGCTGAATCCCTGCATCGGCCGCGTGCAGCGTCGCGGTGCCGAGTTTTAGATTGTTGGCGGAGCGAAAATTGATCGAGGAAAACAAAAGGCTGGCGCCGGTCATGGAGAGCAAAAGCACCATCACCATCACGACGACCAAAAGCGAGATTCCGCGCTCGTCCTGCAGGATCTTTCTCATGTATCGCAACGGTTTCGGGTTGGGTCTCTTCATGGTTCCTCACAGGCCGCGATTGCGCAGCTCGATGTTCGAATAGACCGTCGACGTCAATTGCCCGCCGAACTGTCCGTCAGGGTCTTTCGACTGCACCGTCAATGTCACCTTCACGCGCTGGATGTTTGCGGGTACGACCGGCGACATCGCCGTCGTCGAGTCCTGGGCGTAATACGCGAAGGTCAAGGCGGTGACATTGCAGTCCGTTAGAGCCTCGCTCGTGCCGTTGGCGGTGCGCACGATGTCTCCTTTACCCGACGGGCAGGACTGCGGCCCGGGACTTTGGTACGCGTAAGTAATATCCTCGTCGGGATCGTCACAGTTGCGGTCGGGAGCGGAAGAGCTACCGCGATAATCGTAAGTAAACCGGACAGAAGTGCTGGTGGCGCTTACAACGCCCGGCACGCCAGGAACACCGCCGCCACAGTTTACGCCGTATAAGGCGAGGTCCGATAAACTCACCTGGGTGGGGTTGTATCCGGCATTTCGGATCTCCCGCACCATAACGTCGAGCACGGCCCGGGCGTATTCCTGCGCCTCCTGGCGTTTCTCCTGCACTTTGACGGTATGCGCCTGGACGCGGTAAACCGCGTAGATAACGCCCAGGAGGATAAACGTGAAGACCATCGAGACCAGAAGCTCGACGAAAGTAAAGCCGCGCGATGGGTTTGGCGCAATCATGGCTAGCTTTGCACCGCAGACGAGAGGGTGACCGAGTGGGTTGTGTAATCTGTCCAGGATACGGTGACCTCGATTTTCGTCACTCCGCTGACGGGAGAATTGGCCGTCACCGTCCACGTGCGATTGAACGTCTCGCCGCCGATGGTGTCGCTGTCGCTAAACGTGCCGGGCGTGATGCTTGCCGGTCGCGCTTTGAGATCTTCGATTTTGTCCTGCGCAAAATTGGTCGCGAGGGTGCTGGAGTAGCTGACCTGGTTGGCACGAATGACGGAGGTGGCGCTGATCGCAATCCCGAGAATCGCGATCGTAAAAATTCCCATCGCCACCAAGACTTCTATAACCGTAAAGCCTTGTCGATTCCTTATCGCGGGGCTCTGGCGCATGGTCTTTCTCAACAGCTGGCGTCCCGGACGTTGACGCGGCCGACAGCCTTGACGCAGACCAGTTTCTGGGAGCTGCCATTGGTCAGCGTTATCGTGACGGCATTGGCGGTGCCGCGCGCCGTAAAGGTCGGGTTGGAGGCGGAGCTAATCGTGATTCCCGGGAAGAGCTGGGGTAAACTGCGCGACTCGCCGCCAAAACTATAAGTCCCGGTCCCTGTGCTGAAAGCGACGGTGGTGTCGGTATTGGAAGAGATCGCTCGCATGCGCGCCAATTGAAGATCGGTGGCTACCTGGCGGGCAGCGTTCGATAGCCGCAGCGTCGGCAGCCAGGATTGAAAGCTAGGCACCGCAATCCCCATCAGCACTGAAGCGACGACGAGAACCATGAGCAACTCAAGTACGGTGAAGCCTCTTTGTGCGGCTTTATATTCCGTTTTGTCCGCAATCTTCTCAAACATGAACGACACCCGCGTCGAGAAGCTGAAAGCTAAAGCTATGCCAATGGGATCTCCGCTCGAGCCGATTCACCGAAGGGCCGAAAAGGCTGGCGTTTCAGCGCTGGCCAGCTAACCTGAGGGTCAGTTTTGCGCTATGGGGATGACAAAAAATCGAAGCTTGACAAAAGTTGGCAGAGTGAGGACGTTATTGCGCGCCGAGATAGAACGAGATGATTTGCGCCCCGAAGAAGAGATGGCAGATTGCGCCGAGGCAGAGAAACGGCGCAAAGGGGAGCACGTATTTGCCGCCCACTCCTTTGGTCAACATCAGCGCTAGACCGATCACCGAGCCACCCAGCGAACCCAAGAAAAGCGTGAGCGGAACCGCGGGCCAGCCCAGAAAAGCGCCAATCATCGCGAGCAGTTTCACGTCGCCGCCGCCCATTCCCTCAACGCCCGTTATCGCCTGGTAGACCCAGGCGACGCCCAGCAAGACTCCCCCTCCGAGAAGAATTCCCAAAAAGGAACTCAAAGGAGAGGGAAGAAACTCGGAAGGATTGCTCACCGCCCAAGCGTTGATGAGAGAAAAGAGAAAGCCGAGCACGATCCCCGGAAGGCTGATCACATCCGGGACGATGCGCACGTCCAGGTCGATGAACGCGATGACGATCAGCGCCGCCATGAGAACAAACGTTACCAGAAACGTAAATCCCAATCCGAACATGTTGATCAGAGCCACAGCCATCGTGGCGGTGATCAGCTCGACCCAGAAATAGCGCGGCGAGATTTTCGCTTTGCAGGAGCGGCAGCGGCCGAGCAAAACAATGTAGCTTATCAGAGGAATGTTGTCATAGTAGCGGATCGGCGTTTTACAGGCCGGGCAGCGAGAGGAGGGCCGAATCAGCGATTGCTCCGCCGGAAGGCGGTGAATGCAGACATTGAGAAAACTTCCGACCACCGCGCCAAAGATGAAGGCACAGAGCGTCAGCCAAAAAGGTTCAATCATGCGGTCGTCGTTCCGTGAGCATGGTTTGCAGCGCGGCTTCCACCGCGCGCTTGTCTTTGTTGGCGTAGTACCAATCGATCGTGCGCTGCAGTCCGGCCGAAAACGGCACCTTCGGTTCCCAGCCCAGCAGCTCCTTCGCCAATTTATTTTGCGCGACCCGATTCAGCGGGCCAGTCGGCATCTCCGGCCGCGTCACAATGCGGGGTGTGTGGCCGGTGTAGCGAAGAACCTCTCGGACGGCGTCGAGCACGCGAATTCTTTCGGTCGTGCCGAGATTGATCGCGATCGCGGAATCGATTTTCTCGGCCGCCAGAATCGTCCCTGAAACGATATCGTCGATATAGGTCCAGTTGCGGACTTGCTCGCCGCTGCCCCAGACCTCGAACGGGTCTTGTCCGATGAAAGCGCGTGCGATCATCGCGATCACCGCATGGTTTTCCACGCCGCGAGGACCATAAACCGTAAAGTACCGACAAATCGCGGACTTCATGCCGTATTGCCGGTGGTACGCTTTGAGGGTGAGCTCCCCCATGAGTTTCGCCCAGCCGTAGAGGTTGTCGGCATCGTAGGGCGGTCCCGCCATGTCCTCGGTTAGGAACAGCTCCACCTTGGGGTCGGTCTGCACATGGTTCGGATAAACGCACCCGGACGAGGCGTAAACGATCTTCTCAACACCTGCCTCAAAGGCGGCCCTAAACACTAAGCCGTCCATAATGAGATTCGTCGAGCACTCGACCTGGTGCCAGTCCACATAGCCGCGCCCGCCGTGATCCGCGGCCAGATGAAAAACAACGTCGACGCCCGCTACGGAATCGCGCGCCACTTCGGGATCGAGAAGGTCCCCGTGGCGGAACTCGATTGCGCCGCTCTCGATGTGCGACTGTAGATGCTCTAGATGGCCGCTGCTGAGATTGTCGACGACGCGAACGCGGGCGCCGCGCGCGACCAAAGCATCGACCAGATGCGAGCCGATAAACGACGCCCCGCCGGTGACTAGAACCTTGCAGCCTTTCCAGTTCACGTACGCGTCCTTTGACCCGGGCCTTGGCCGATGCCCAAGGGGAGATATTCGGCGGCACGACCGAAGGCGGTAGGATCGAGAAGGCGCCAGCAGTCGATCAGCACTTTTTTTCTCCCGTTGTTTGTGAAGATCTCCGGAGCAAGGCTACGGAACTCCGGCCACGGCGTCGTCAGGACGACAACGTCCGCCGCCGCAACGCATTGCTCGGCCGCCGGCGCTACCGAGATGGGCCGGTCCAGCAGCTTGACAGCATTCGCACTGGCCACCGGATCATAAATGACGACTTTAATTCCTCCGGCAAGGAGCGACTGCGCGAGCAGCAGGCCCTGGGACTGTTCGACGACGTCCGTGCCGGCCTTGTACGCCATGCCCATGATACCCACGGTCCCGGATTCCACCAGCCTCGACTTCACAAGGCGCGCCAGGGCGGTGACTTCTTCCCTGTTGGCTCTGTCGGTCGCTTCCGCGACCGTAGCCCCGACGCCTAGCTTTCGGGCGAGCGCCGCTAACGCCAAGTTGTCGCGCGGAAAGCACGGGCCGCCGTAGCCGATGGCGCCGCGCAGGTACTTGCCGCCGATGCGACTATCCAGAGACAGAGCGGAGGTGACCGCGTCGACATCGGCCCCCGGCAAGCGTTCGCAAATTCTCGCCAGCAGGTTGGCGAAAGCGATCTTGGTCGTCACAAAGGTGTTCACGGCGAGCTTGGCGATCTCCGCATTGATGAAGTTCAGTCGCACAACCGGCGGGTCGTTCTCGCACAATGTGCGATAAACCGAAAGGACGGCGTTCCCTCCACGGGGTTCGGACTCCCCGATGAGGAGAAAATCGGGATGCAAAAGGTCCCGGATCACGCTGCCAAGCGCCACGAACTCCGGGCTGTAGCACAGGGCGAACTTTTCGCCGCAGCGCTTCCCCGACGATTTCTCGAGCGCCGGTTTGATCCGGTTATCCATTGCTCCGGGCAATACCGTGCTCGTGACGACGACGGTATGAAACTCATTCTTGTAGCGCAAAAGCTCTCCGATCCGCGCGCAGGCCTCAAGAACGTGCTCTAGGGAAAACATGCCGCGCGCGTCGGAAGGCGTCGGAACCAGAATAAAGGTGACCTCGGAATCGGCGATCGCCTCGTCGTACTCGAGTGTAGCTCGAAGCCGCGCGCGAGCGCGCGGCAACAGGTTTTCCAGCCCCGGCTCGAACACTGGGGCCTGCCCGTTGTTGACCCGGCTGACCTTTTCGGGATCGATATCCACGGCAGTGACGTCGTAGCCCTTTACGGCCAGACAGACCGCAAAGGGAGCGCCCAGTTTACCCAAGCCGATCACCGAGATCTTCCGCGGAGGGGATAGGCTATCCATTTTGAGAATTTTCGGCGACTGCAATTTTCTCGAAAACATTCACATACCGCGAAACAGACGCTTCGTCCCAACTGCGGTAACGCACAGGTGCCACCCCCAGTGCCGTTCGAGCCAGCGAAACCAGCGGGGCGGCATGTAGCGGTAGTACCAGACTTTCCGGTAGCGGTAGCGGACATAGTCAGAAACGCGGTAGGGGAAAATGTGCTCCACCGTGAGATCGCTGACTTCGAGCCCGTTGCGCTCGAGCAAGGCGGAGATTTCCTTTCGCGTGAAGGTGTACGTTACGGGACAGCCTTCCTCAGCCTCGGAATAGCGAGCTATGAGGTTCGGCCACTCCCGGATTCGGCCCTTTCCGTAGCGCAAAAGAATCCACAGAGCCTTGGAGGAGTGGCGGTGATAGACCATGAGCTTCACGGTACTCTCGGGACCGAGGTAGGAACGGATTTGCTGAACCGCACGCTCGGGGTGCGGCGTGTGATGGATGACGCCGAAGGCATAAACCAGATCGTAATTTTCCCGGGGCAAGACCGCGGTCAGCTCTTCGGCGTTGGCCCGGTGAAACTCGATTCGGTCCGCCAGCCCCAGCAGCCGCGCGCGCTCACGGGCGATCGCCAGCGAGCGCTCCGACAGATCGACGGCCGTAACGCGCGCCCCGTGCCTGGCGAACTGGATCGTATCGGTGCCGATGCCGCAGCCGATCTCAAGAACGCGCTTTTGTGACCATCGTTCGAACTGTGCGAAGCGCAAAATATGGGGCTCGACAAAATACTTGCGCGCTTCCACCTCGGCAAAATATTCGCGCGTTCCGACCGGCAGCGGCGAGTGCCTGATATTGCACGGCCTTCGATTCCAGAACGCTTCAACCGCCGCAATTGTGCTATCTGGCGAAGAGGGTGGCATAGAAGCGTAACGAAAGGCGCTTGACGTGGCGCAGCGCTTCGTAGAGTTCCCGAGAGAGGTAGCGCCGCAGGACTGCCGCGAGCACCAAATCCATCAGCCGCGTCACCTTTCTCGTGATACCGATCAGATTCCATGGGTCCGTGCGCACGGCCTGGCGCACGAGCGCAAGGCTTTGACCTGCCTTTAGAGTTAACGACGCCGACGCCAAAAAAGTGTAGTCAATGCCGCGCAGGTAGGCGTTGCTCAGGGCGCGCCTCCGCAGGTGTTTGAGCGCCTCCGGGAGCGCCTCGTGATCGAAAAACCGACTCGTAATCTCAACCTTCAGCGGAACGACAATTTCGGGCCGATAGCCCAAGTTGCCCGCGTGGTGGCGCGCGTAGCCCAAGACGGCGGGAATCCGCTGGATCTTTCCGCCCGCCAGAGCAATGCGCAGCCAAAGTTCGTGATCGTGGCAAAGCTTCGGCCAGAGCCAGCCCGCCCGTTCCAGGATCGACCGGCGCATGAACGAAGCTGGCTGATAAATGATATGGTCGCAATGTTCAACGGCGTAGCGCAGGTCCCAGTCGCGGGCCGAAACCAGCGCGATCGGTGCGCCCCTGTGATCGATGAGGCCGCAGTCGCCGTAGACGACGTCAACTTCAGGATGATTCGACAAATAAGACACGGCCGTGCGCGCCGCCCCCGGAGCCCAAAGGTCGTCCGCGTTGAGCCACGCCAAAATATCGCCGCCGGCCATTTGCCAACCCTTGTTGATGGCCTCCGAAGGTCCGCGATCAGGCTCCGAAATCCAGCGGACGCGGCCCTCAAAGTCGCGCAACAGATCCAACGTTTCGTCATCCGAGCCGCCATCGACCACAATGCACTCAAGCCGGGAATAGTCCTGTTGCAAAACGCTCTCGAGCGTGGGCCGCAACAGACGCGCGCGGTTGAGACACGGGATCACAACGGAAACCAGCGGTTGCATCATCGCCACCTCAGGCGGCTACGCCCTCCTTGAGGAGCCGCGGTTTTTCCCAGTCCGCGGTCGCGTTGAGATAGCCCGATTTTGCCTCCAGCCAAATAGATTCGCAGGGCCTGGACTCGATGACCCGAAAGCACAGCGACTCCGGCAGCCAGTCCAAGCCCTTCGTTTCACAACGGGCGCCTAGCTCAAGCGTGTACAGGCCTGGCGCGAACAGGTTGGGTATTCGGCAACGAAGCAAATAGTGCCCCGGCGCCAGCCTCGGAACAAAGCCGAAGGAATCGCTGCTCCGGTATTGCACGAGCCTCACGCCGTCCAGGGAAGTGATTCCCACGCCAAAGACGACATTGTGCGCTTCCTCGGCGCAGGCAAGCTCGATCTCGACGTCGATCGGGTCACCGGCGAGAACGAAAGGCGAACCGCTCTGAGACTTGAGTTTCACTCTGATGAAGCGCAGCGAATTTCCCAGGCGATCGAGGTTTTGCGGGCGGACTTGCCGGGAGACGTCCAGTTCCGTTCCGCTGGCGGACTCCAGTTGACTCAAATAACGCCGGGTTACGATCTCGACGCCGCCATAGGCATCCAGGCGGCCTTCTTCCAACAGCAGGCATTTCGTGCAGACGCTTCTGACGGCTTGAAGGTTATGACTGACGAACAACACCGTTCGGTCTTCCCCGGTAAGCGTGCCCATTTTGGCGAGGCATTTTTTTTGAAAGCCGGCGTCGCCGACCGCGAGAACTTCGTCGACCAGCAGGATCTCCGTTTCCAGATGCGCGGCGACGGCAAAGGCCAAACGCGTGTGCATTCCTGCCGAGTAGCGCTTGACCGGCGTCTCGAGAAATTTTTCGACCTCGGCGAAAGCGACGATCTCGTCGAGGCGCCGGTCGATCTCCTTTTTTTTCATGCCCAGGAGGGTGCCGTTGAGATAGATGTTTTCCCGCCCGGTAAGCTCGGGATGAAAGCCGGTGCCGACCTCGAGAAGCGAGCCGACGCGCCCGCTGACCTCGGCCCAACCCTCGGTCGGCTCGGTGATGCGCGAAAGGATTTTGAGGAGCGTCGTTTTGCCGGCGCCGTTTCTCCCGATCACACCCACGACCTCGCCCTTTTGGATCTCGAAACTGACATCCTTGAGCGCCCAGATCGTGTCGCTTTCACCACGGGCGAGCGGGCGGCCGGCAAGCGCGGAAAACGGCCGCGCAAGCGCGTTCATGAGCGTCTCGCGCAGCGTGTAGTAGCTTTCGCGCCGGCCGATCCGGTAGCGTTTGGACAGCCCCTCGGCTCTTATCGCAACATGCGGCATCGCTCAAATGACGTCGGCAAAACGGCGCTCGATCCGGCGAAAGTAACAAAGCCCGCTTATCAACAGCGCGCCGATCACAACGATCGCTGTCGTGATCGCAGCGTTCGGTCCCGCAGGCTGCCCGAGGAGGGCCCAGCGTTGCCCTTCGATCACGCCACACATCGGATTTAGGCTGTAAAGCCAGCGCCAGCGGTCCGGCACGACGCTGCTCGGATAGGCGACCGGGCTCAGAAAGAGCCAAAGCTGGATGAGAAACGGTACCGCATGGCGCACGTCGCGATATTGAACGTTGAGCGCCGAGAGCCAAATGCCCACGCTCAGAGCGGCGGCCAGCGTCAGCACGACGAAGAACGGAAAGGCCCAAAACGTCGGCGCAAGCGGCGCTTGCCAGTAAAGGAGCAGCCCCATAAAAACGAGCAGGCCGAAGAAAAAGTCCACCAGGCCGACGAGGGAGGCCGCCAGCGGGATGATCAGGCGCGGGAAAAAAACCTTCGTGATGAGCCGCTCATTGGCGACCAGACTGTGGCTCGACTCGGAAAGTGCAAAAGCAAAGAGCTGCCATGGCAGAAGCCCGGAAAAAACAAACAGCGGATAGGGCAATCCGTCGGACGGGACGCCGGACAATTTCCCGAAGAAGAGAAAAAATACGAGGCTCATCGAGGCCGGCTGCGCCACCGCCCAGAGAATACCCAGCGCCGTTTGCCTGTAACGGACCTTGACGTCGCGCCAGAACAGAAAAAAGGCGAGATCGCGGTACGCCCAGAGCGCTCGAAGATCGAGCCGCAACCAGCCTGCGCTCGGCCGGATGATGGTTGTGGGTGCCATAGCAGGTCTAGGCGCCGGCGCTCCGATAGCGGCAGAGCAAGCGGCTATCCTCCGAGGGAAGAAAAAAGCTCTTCATAGCGTGCCACGATCTTGGACCAGTCGAATCTCTGCGCAATCTGGGCCCGACAGCTCGCGCCGAACGTTTGCCGGAGATGCTCGTCGCTCAGCAAGCCGATGATCGCTTCGGCCATCTGGTCATAGTTGCCAGGATCGACGAGGATGCCTGTCTTGCCGCCTTCAATCGCGTCGGGAATGCCGCCGACCCGCGTGGCCACGCAGGGCGTTCCGGCGGCCGCCGCCTCAAGGATCACGATCCCGAACCCTTCGACGTCGTCTTTCATCGCCAATGCGGGCAGGACCAGCACATCGGCGGCCAAGTAAAACTTCGCCAGCTCGTCTCTTGTTAGCCAGCCGGCAAGCGCGACCCGCTGTTCCAACCGCAGCTCCCGTATGCAGCCGGTGATTTCGCCCAGCACATTCTCGTGGTGGACCAGCGATTGTACCGGATTTCCTCCCACGATGACAAAGCGCGCGTCGGCGACGCGCGCGGCGATCGCGGGAAAGCAATGCCGGAGAAACTCGACCACGCCTTTTCGCCGGACGAGCCGCCCGGCGTACAGGACCACCTTGTGGCGCGCCAAACCGAGCTCGCGCTTGGCGCCCTCTTTGGAGCCGCGACACGGGAGATTGACGCCGGGAGGGATCACCTCGATCGAAGCGCGCCCGACGCCTTTGCTTAAGGCTAAAGAGGCGGTGTGCCGGCTGTTGCAAATCACGCGGTCGCACCGGCGAAGCCAGCGAACGCAAAAAAGCTGGTACCAGCGGCTCGGGTACACGAGGTCCAAGCCGTGGGCGTAGACCAGCGCCTTGACGCGGAAAAGCCTCGCGAGAACGACAACCAGCGGCGCAACGAGGGCGCTACCGCCTAAGACAAACTCGATCTTGCGGGTTTGTCGCAACACGAGGAAACCTTTTATAAACGCGTAGGCGAAGAAAGCGGCAAGGCCGCCCAAAGGCGGGCGATAGACGCGGTTTTCGTCGCCCCGCGCGGCACCGGCCCACGGGCCGATCACAAAAACCGAACGGCTCGTCCTTAGGCTCGCGCACAGCTCCCCCATGAGCCTTTCCATCCCGCCCTGTTTGGGAGGAAAATTCCACGTGATGACGAGGATGGCCATAACCGCTCAACCCGCCTTAAGCCGGCACGGGAATAGCGGCTGAAAAAAAGCCGGCCGGACGGTGTCGTTAGCGTCTCGGGCGCGTGCCCGGGTTTGCATCTCTGCTGTCGATATGATCGTAAGAATCACCAAGCTCGACCGAGATGGAAAACAATGAAAATCTGGTTTCCGGTCATTCGCGCCCACACCGGGACGGACGTGTTCAGCCGGCGCCTGGCCGAGGCTCTCGGGCGCTGGGGAATTTGTGCCGAGATCACGTGGTTTCCAAGCCGCTATGAGTTTTTTCCTTTTGTGCTCCGGTCAGAGCGGCCGCCCGCGGGCACGCAGATCATTCACGCCAACTCCTGGAGCGGCTTTGCCTTCGCGCGTTATGGAATCCCCCTGGTGGTGACCGAGCATCTAAACGTCCTTGACCCGGCGTACCGGCCGTACAAGAACCGCGCTCAAGCCACGTATCACACGGTGTTCGTCCGCCGGTTCATGAAGGCCTCGTTTGCGGCGGCCGCGGCGATCACTGCGGTCAGCGATTTTGTGAGATCGTCGCTGGCGCAGAGGCTAAACATCCATGCTCAGACCATCCCCAACTGGATCGATACGCGGCTTTTTCGTCCGGGAGCGGCGCGCCCGGCGCGGCGCTCCACGCGCTTTCGCCTGCTATTTTCCGCCAATCCCTCCCGGCGCAAAGGAGCCGACCTTCTCGTGCGCATCATGGAGGAGCTTGGCGCTGAATTCGAACTCCATTTCACCCTCGGGCCCGGCGGGCGCAACCCGATCGCGCCCGCGCCGAATATCACGCCAATCGCGCGTGTGGCCTGCGACCCGGATCTGGTGGCCGTCTATCGTCGCGCCGATGCCTTGCTCCTCCCCACGAGATTCGAAGGTTTTGGACTTGCGGCCCTGGAAGCGATGGCCTGCGGGAAACCCGTGGTGGCAACCGATTGCTGTTCGCTTCCCGAGGTCGTCGGCGACGGGAGCGGCGGCATCCTTTGTCCGCTCGACGACGTCGAGGCTTTTGCCGCGGCTTGCCGGCGGCTGGCGCGAGATCCGCCTCTGCGGGCGAAACTGAGCGCGGGCGCTCGAGAACGCGCGGAAAAACTTTTCGCCGAGCAGTGCGTCATACCGCAATATCTGGCCGTCTACGAGAAGCTGTTGAGGTAGCCATGGACAAGGTTGCCATTGTGATACCCGTCTACACGGGTTGGAACGAGACCAAAACTTGCTTGGAGGCTCTCCGCGCGAGCACCTATCGGGCTTTGGAAGCGATCGTCGTTTACCACGGCACCGAGGAGGAGATAAACGACCTCCAGCGGCAGTATCCGGAAGCCCGTTACGTTTTCGGCTCTCCCGCTCTGTGGTGGGCGGGAGCGACGAATCTCGGTATCCGCGCCGCGCTGCGCGAGGGGGCGCGATATATCATGCTCCTCAACCACGACTGCTATGTGGATCGTGACACCATCGGGCGCCTGTTGTCGCACGCGCGTCAGGCCGGCGACGCCATCGTCGCGCCGATCCAAAAAGACTTCTTGACGCGCCGCGTTACGGCGGTGACCGCCGGTACCTGTTTTGTGCTCGGTTTTCCCACGCTCGTCTTTTCGTGGAAGGAAGAGGACCTGCAGACGCCCAAGCTCTTGCCCACGCGCCTTATCCTCGGCGGGCGCGGCGCTCTTATCCCCGCAAGCGTCTTCGAGCGCGTGGGCCTGTTCGACGAGCGCAATCTGCCCAGTTACTACTCCGACCACGACTTTTACCTCCGTTGTCGGCGGCGGGGAATTCCGCTTTTTGTCGCTTCGGATTGCGCGGTATGGATCGACCGTACGAGAACCACCCTCGCCGCCGATCCCGGCGGGCTGAATTTGCGCGAGTTTCTGGCCACGCTTCATGTCCCGCGGTCGCACAGAAATCTCCGCGATCTCACGGTTCTCTTTCGTCTTCATCATCCCATTCGGCCGCTTTACCCTACGGGCGTGGCGCTGAACCTGCTCCGTTACTGCGTCATCTATGCGTGCCGGCGCCTGCACAGGAGATTGACCTCAATCAACGGCTAGCCGGGATCGTCGAGGTTGTGATTCAAGCGCGCCGAGCGCTGCTCCACGCGCAAGAGCGCGATCTGCTCGGCGACCAACCCGAGCATGAACACGATCACGGCGGTCGTCAGCAGAAAGACCGACATGTTGGTGAAACGCCGCTCGGCCAGATAGGTGTAAAGATAATGGCCGAGGCCGGTCGCGAAGAAAAAGGCGCTGACCGGCACAAAAACCCGCAGCGGCGAAAAGAGCGTGGCGATCTTCGTAATGATCAGGAAAAACCGCAGCCCGTCGGAAAGCAGGCTGATCTTGCTCTGTCCCGCGCGGTAGAGGGACCGGATCGGAACGTACTTGACCGTCAGTCCCGAGCGCAGAAAAGCGAGCGTCAAGGTCGAGGGAGAAGAAAACTCGTTGGGCAAGAGATCGATAAAGCGCAGCGCGTCCGCGCGCCTGAGCACGCGAAACCCCGAGGTCAGATCCTGCACTTTAAATTTTGTCACGTAGGACGCAAAGCGATTGTACACCAGGTTCGCGACATAGCGGTGAAAGCGTAGTTTCGACCCTTTCCCGCGGGCGCCGACGACCATGTGGTAGCGCTCCGCCTCGGCTAAAAGCGCGGGCACGTCCTCCGGCCGGTGCTGGCCATCGCCGTCGATAAAGAGCAGGAGCTCGCCGCGCGCGGCGCGGATCCCCGTTTTGATCGCGGCTCCGTTGCCCATGTTGTAGGGATGAGAAAGGACGCGCGCGTCGCGCGCCTCCGCGATGCGCGCGCTCTCGTCGGTTGAGCCGTCGTCGACGACGATCACCTCGGCGTCGGCAAGCCCAAGCGCCCGCAGGCCGTCCAGAACCTTTCCCAGGCTTTGGGCCTCGTTGTGCACCGGCACAATGACCGAGAGCCTTGGGCTTCTAGCCGAGAATCGCGTAGAGGGAACAGTCGTTGGCATGGGCCAATCTCCTCAGCGAGCGCGCGGCAAACGATTCCCAGAGCGCCAGCTTTTGCGGCGAAAGGTTATCCACGAGGAACCTGCGCAAAAGGTTTTCGCGCACCACGAGGTGCGTCAGATCCTTTCTTTTGAGCGCGTCCGCCAGAGCCTTCGGTTCCGCCGCCTTATCGATCGCGTCGACGAGGAACCGGGGAAGCTCGCCGTAGTCGTGAAAGTAATCGCGCCTCAAGTAGTAGGCGCGGCGCCCTACAAAAACGAGGTAAACTCGCGCCGAACGGGGAAGGCGGCTGTTGGCGTACAGGAAGATCGGGTATTCCGGCAAAAAACGCGTCAGATACTCGTCGCGGCTTTCGATCCCCAGGAGATACCCGGCCGCAGAGACGCGGGCGAAATACGAAGCGGCATAGGCCACGTTCAAGCTCACGAGGCCGAGCAGCGCGGCGAACAAGAGCCGCGGCCGAGAGATGCGCAGATAAATATTGTGGACGGCATAAACGAGCAGGATCACCAGCGGCGGCACGATCGGCAAAACGTAGCGCGTCCTTAAGTCGGCGAGAAAAACGGCATAGACAAGATAGCACAGCGCAAATAGGAAGAGAAAAATTTTCTCATCGCGCCATTTGCCCCTAAACGCCCACGGCAGAAACACAATCAGCATGGGGTTCAAGACCCCGTCAAAGCGCCGCGGGTCATCGTCACGGCCGAAAAAGAAGAGCCGGACAGGCACAAGCGCGATCTCCCACCAGCTTTCGCCATAAAGCAGCCGCCGCGTCGCCAGGACGCCCAAGCCCGGATCCGCGCTCACCGGCTCGCCGCCGAACCAGTCTGCCAGGAAGGGAAAGAGCGGGTTTCCCGTCCAGACGTAATTCCGCGCAAGCCACGGGCCGAACGCGGCCAGAGCGCAGGCAGCAAAAAGAAGCGCTTTCGGGCCCCACGCGCGAAGCGGGGCCGACGGACCCAGGTGTTTGAGAAGGAGCAGATAAGCGATGACGAAGAACAAAATTCCGTTGGGCTTGGTCGCGAGCGCGAAACCGGCGCTAAGCCCGGCCGTGATCAGCCAGCGGTAGCCGCGCGTTTCTTTCCAGACTAAAGTCCCCAGCAGAGAGGCGGTTGCGAAGAAAGCCAGGCCGAGGTCGACGTAAGCTTGGCTCGCCAGGCGCATGACGACGGGCGTCGAGGCAAAAAAAAACCAGCCGAGAAGGCCGTAGGCGGGGCTCAACCGAAGGCTCAAATAACCGTAGAGAAGCGCGCCGGTCAAAAACCCGAACGCGCCGTGAATCACCTTGGGGATAAAGTCCCGCGGGCCGCCGGCGAACGGAATGTAGAGCATGTCGAGCAGCATGGGATAGTAGGACGGCAGCGAAAATGGGATCTCAAAAATGCGCCCGCGCTCGGCGTAAAGGCGCGGCACGGCGAGGTGGTGCGTGAGTTCGTCGCGCGCCGTCGGCGGCGTCAAGCCGAGGAGAACGTCGAAGACGACGACGGCTACGATCGCAAGCCAGAGCACGCGCTCGCGGGCGGTCGTAACCGGGAGGGCGGCGAAACGGACGAGCGGGTAGCCAAGCCCGATGACAAGCGCGCCGATCAGGAGAAAGCGCGCGGCGGGATCGCCGAGATGACCCGCGAGGCCGACGACCTGATAGGCCGTCGCAACGAAGCCGATGGCAACGCCGGCGACGGCCGTGTGGTAGAGAAAGCGCGCGAAGCGGGGCGGCGCTAGCGCTGGGTGAGCTTCTTTTTCAGCCATTGGCCAATGAACGGGAAAACCTCCTTTTTTGCGTCGCGGCCCAAGATCAGATCAAAGTGGCCGTAGCTCGTCTCGCGCCTGGATTTGCCGCCGAAGATTCGCAGCGTCCGGTCTGCGGATCCCAGGCGCGCGTGAATCTGTTGCAGCGCCTTGGGCGGCGCCAGAGAGTCGTCGCCGCCGCCCACGAGGAGCACCGGAAGTTGAATCCGCTTGAGGTGCTCGCGGTAGCGAAAGCCGTTGCGAGCGGAAACCATCTCCTCGCGCTCGATCATCAGGAGCAGATGGTCCAGCACTCCGGGATTAATATCGGCCAAGGCCTCCTCGAGCAGTTTCTCTTTGGTCTGGGGATCGAGATTGTCCGGGTTGTAAAAGAGCCTCTCCAGCTTGGGTATCACGGGAAGCGCCAGGCGCATGAGAAACGGCGCGTTGAGGTAAAGGAGAAAATTTTTTAGCGTCGGGCGATCGTTCAGCTCGAGCAAATTCTTGATCGGCTTCTGCTCCGGCTCGGCAAAGGTCAACGGCGCGGCGATCGTCACGAGCGCGGCAATCGCCGGATCCTTTTTTTGCGCCAGGTAGCCGTAGAGCAGCATCCCCCCGAGCTCGTAGCCGACCCACGCCGCCCTGGGCTTCTTGCTTTCCTTGACGACGAAGCGGATCACCTGGGGAATATCCTGCTCGATAAACGCGTCCAGGTCCCAGCGCTTGGGCGGATTTTTGAGCGGCGCCAGGCTGCGGCCGGTGCCGCGAAACGAGAGATTCCAGACATCGAAGCCCGCGCGCGCCAGATAGCGCGCGAAACTGTGCTCGTCGTCGAGATTCAAAAAGGCGCTGTTGACCAAAAGGCCGTGGCTTAAGATGACGAGCGGTTGCGTGTCGCGGTTCTGGGTTGCGCGGAGGCGTTCGATCGCGAGCTCGAACTTCTCGCGCGTCACCACCCAGTGGAGCTCGCGCTCGATTGCGCCGTCTTGAGCGTGGGCGGGCGCAAAGAGCGGCGCAGCGAACAAAAGGGCAACGGTCAAAAGAGCGCCGCCCGGGTGGCATCGTCTTGTGATCTTTTCGGCTCGACGCACGATGGGATCGCGACCGTTTTCTCCGGTGTTTGGTAGGAGGCGCGGCGCGTGGGCCGCGGTCATTATGGAATCAGCCTAAACGGCTGTCAATCAACAACCCGTTTCGCCGGCCAGATTGACCTCGTCCGGCTTCCCAAGTATTCTCTGTTCCGGAGGATGCCATGTCGCAAGAGGCGAGCGAGAGCGGCGAGCTGGGGAGCTTTTATCGCGAAGTCGAGCAGCATCATCTGGTTCCCCTGTGGAAAGTCACGGCCAGGTTGTTACCGGCTGAGCCGCGCACGAAAGTGCTGCCGTATCTCTGGCGCTGGGCGGAGCTGCGCCGGCTTGCCCATCGCTCCGCCGAGCTCGTGCCGATCGAGCGCGGCGGCGAGCGGCGCGTCCTCGGCCTCATGAATCCCGGCCTGGGAGGGAAGTACGCCGCCACGCACACGCTTTGGGCGGCGGTCCAGATCGTCAAGCCCGGAGAGACGGCGCCCTGTCATCGGCACACGGCTTCCGCGATTCGCTTCATCATCGAGGGCGACCGGAGCTTCACCACGGTGAACGGCGACAAATGCATGATGAGCCGCGGCGATCTGGTTTTGACGCCAAACTGGACCTGGCACGATCACGGCTGCGAGTCCGACCGGCCGATGATCTGGATGGATGGCCTGGATCTGCCGCTCGTCGGCGATCTCGACGCGGTCTTTTTCGAGCTCTACCCGACGTTGAGCCAGCCGATTTCGGCCGTCAACGAAGCGGAACGGAAGTTCGGCGGGCCGCAGCTCCGGCCGACCTGGGAGAAGCCCGAAGCGAGCTACTCGCCGCTGCTCAACTACAAATGGGAGCCGACGTACCAAACACTCAAGCGGATCGGCGAATCCGCCGCAAGCCCGTTCGACGACGTTTGCTTTGAGTATTTGAATCCCAACACGGGCGGCCCCGTGCTGCCGACTTTGAGCTGCTGCATTCAGTTGATCCGCCCCGGCGTCCGCACCAAGGCCCATCGCCAGGTGAACAGCGCCGTGTACCACGTGTTCGACGGGCGCGGTTACTCGATCATCGGCGGGACGCGGTTCGACTGGGAGCGCGGCGATTTTTTTGTCGTGCCGCCGTGGGCATGGCATGAGCACGCGAGCGAAGGGGAACAAGGGGCGATCCTTTTTTCCATCCAGGATACGCCGGTCATGAAAGCGCTCGGCCTTTACCGCGAGGAGCCGCTCGAAGAAAACGGCGGCCACCAGGCCGTCACCGGCAAATTCGAACCCTGACGGGAGCAGCGATGGCGAAGTATCTGCAATGCAGCGAGTGTGGCAAACTCGCTTTTTACTACGACGACTACGTGGGCACCGAAAAGCCCTTCTACCTAAAGTTTATGAGGTACCCGGACGGAACCAGACCGCAATCGCCGCGCTGCTTTAGCTGCGGCGCCGTCCCCAGGCTCATCGCCGACTTTATCAAGGAAGAAAAAGCCGCCGCCAAGCACGGCTGAAGCTAGCCGGAGAAATAAATCGGCGGGGCTTCGGGAACGAGGAGCCGCCTTTCCTCGAACCGCGCAACAGATCCGCTTGCGTGCGCGTTCGGCGGACGAAAATAAACGCAACCGGATGGAGTCAAGGGAAACCCAGCGCGGGTCGCTCGGGGTTCGAGCGCCGCTCACGGGGTTCGGCCCGCGACGACCTCCAGGCCCTTCTTTGCCGTCTCGTTGTCGGGGTCGAGTCCCAAGGCTGTCCTGAAGGCTTCTTCAGCCTGAGCAAAATTTGCGAGAAAGGATTGCGCAATTCCCAGATTGACGTACGCGACCGCAGCCTGGGGCGCGAGCTTTTTAACAAGCTCAAATTCGGCGACGGCTTCTTGGAATCTGTGATATTGGAGAAATAAAATGCCCAGTTCGTTGTGCGCGACGGCATCGCCGCGAATATCGTAGACAAAGATCGAGTACCCGATCCGCGCCATCGGCTCGTAGCGTTTCAACCACTCGTAGGAGCGAAAGGGCAAGTAGACCGACTGCAGATGCGTGGCGCTGATAGCGATATAGTCCGATGTCGCGGTTGCGGCTTGGCCCGAGCAGTTCGCCTCCGAGCCCGGAAGAGCGATCCAGCGTGACCCGTAGTAACAGGGACTGGCGGTGCCGAAATAGCTCAAGTAGATTTTTTGAATTCGGTTTTCGTCCATGAAATGCTTCAGCCGTTTGAGATCCTGCCCCCAGTCGAGGTTGGAATCCACCAAAACTCTGTAGCCGTTTTCGGGACCCACAAACTCGTTAAAGTAGGCAAGGTAGCTGGGAAAAACCTTCAGCGTCGACGCCATATACCAGAATCCCAGCGCGCAAAGCAGGGCGGCAAAAAACCGCGGGCGGCTGAACCGCACGGTCGCCACACTGCTTGCCATCACGATCACGAACGGATACGCGGGAAGGACGTGCCTCACCCCGATGTTGAGGGTGCTGGTTAAAGCCGCAAACACCACAACGAGCACGGGCAGCAAGAGAAAATAGTGCGCGCGCCCTCGTCGAAAGCTCCCCGTAAGAAAAGCGATCAGCGCGAATATCAGCAAGGGAATGGGCGTTTTGACGGCGATGGCGACGGGGAAGTAATACCACCAGCCCGCGGTGGAAACCTCGCCGAGGAGAAATGCCGGATGGCCCTGGCGCGCCACATGACCGGCGCCGTAGTGGACGACGCCGTTTTTTAGCGTTTCGACAAAGAGCCACCAACGGGCGCCGTAGAACGCCAGAACGACAAACGACGCGACTACGGCGAGCAGCGCGGTTATCGCGCCCGCCCGCAAAATCCTGCCCGAAACAGCGTTCGCAAGGGCCGGCGCAGATTTGTCGGCGGTATTTGGCGGTGAAAAAACACTCGCCAGGAAAACGATCGGCAAAAGCGCAAGCGCGGAAAATTTGGTAAGAAGCGCGAGTCCCAAAAGGACGCCCGCGAGGGCGGCGCGCTTTAGGCAGGGTGCCTGGTGGTAACGCCAAAGCAAAAATACCGTGGCGAAGATCATCAGCGCGACCGGCAGATCATTTGTGGCCAGGCGCGAGTGCGCCATCAGGTTAGGCTCGAACGCGTAAAGATAAAGCGCGACCAGCCCCGATGAGGCTCCGTAGAGTTCTCGCGCCCAAACGAAAACCAAAAAACCGAGCAGGGTGGAAAGGGCAAGAACGGGCAACCGGCTCCAGAACAGCATGCGGTCGGCATTCTCGTTGCTCACGTAGAAAAACTGCTCAGCGAAATCGTAGCGGTATTTTCGTTTCTGTTCCTTTTCTCTCCAGCTAAAGTGATCGAGGGGCAGCGCCGGACGCAACGCCAGCAGCGGCAGGGCCATCAAAATCCTGGCGAGCGGCGGATGATCGTCGATGAGGCGAAAGTCGCCGGTGAAAATCTCGGCATAACCCGCCGCTGGACTCACCAGCTCGTCGAAGGTGGGAGCCTCGTCCCACATGCTCGCCAGTGCCTGGAGCAAAAACGCGAGCAGCAAAAGGCCGACCGCAGCTTTCGACCAAGGACGGGCGGAAGCTCTAGCGCGGGCCATCGCCTTCTCCCGCCTTGGTCGCGGTTATTCTCCAACTGTTGCGGTTGTGCCAGGCAATCCGCACGTCGGTAAATTCGGTGCGATCGAACCAGCTCAGCGCTTCTTGCTTTGTGAAGTAGAAAGCGACCGGCGCCATCAAGTGGTCGAACACGATGGAATGAATTTCGCGAAAAGCGAACCGCGAGATGTAAGACAGGTAATGAGGTCATGTCAAGAGGTGTGTAAACGAGATCAGGCGGCAAGCCTCCCGTTGACCTTCTTTACAGCCACTCCATCAACAAACTTCCTTCCCTTGTAGACCTCTTCCAGCAGGTGCGGTGCGTTGAGCCGGCGAAACTTCT
>DATMAM010000037.1:0-29347 GCA_035559995.1 Candidatus Acidiferrales bacterium | reverse complement strand
GGCAGCCACTCGCGCAGACTCGGAGGCATCAAAAACATTTGGTCGGGTTCGTACACACGATATCGCTTCGCCATGACGCTACACTACGGATTTGATCGCCCCTGATCAAGAAAAAAATGATTTCTCGGACAGACTCCTAGGATGACATACATCGAGAAATTGCAAACGTAACTCCCGGCATCGCGGGAGCGCTTGGCCTGCGGTTCCGCCCTCAATGGCAACGTGGTTTCGAGCCACCTCGGCCCGCCTGGATGAATCGGCTTCATGATCGGGGATTTCCGCTCGCGCTTTAGATTTTTCGCCCGGGTCTCGATCCTGAGGCTGGCGCCGCGCGCGCACTGCCCCAGCCCCAAAACGATCTCCGGGCGATAGGTTCGCACGGCGCCGACGAACTGCGCCTCGTTGAAGCGGACCGGAAAGATGATCTTCTTGAGATTGCGGACCGGCGCGAGCGCCTCGAGCGCGCGCGCCGTGATGTTGCTGGCAAAATGACCGTAAGGTCCAAAGCCGTAAACGAGAATGCGCGGCGCCCGCCCCTTTTTCATTCGTTTTTACTTTTTACTTTGCCTTTTTGCTTCTATGATACACGACCATGAGTATCACGATAGCCGAAACTCTCCGCGTGCAAAATCCCGCGACCGGGGAAACGATCGCCGAACTCGCCGTTGCGCGCGAGGTGGAGGTCGCGCGCGCCGTCGAACGGGCGCGCGCGGCGCAAGCCGAATGGCAAAGCTGGAGCTTCGATAAAAGGAGTCGCGTGTTTTACCGCCTGCGCGATCTCGTGCTCGATCACAGCGAGCGAATGGCCGAGATCGTGATGGCCGAGACCGGCAAACCGCGCGCCGAGGTCTACGGCAACGAGCTCTTTTACGTTTGTGACGCGCTCGGATTCTGGGCGCGCCGCGCGCCCAAATACCTCAAGGCGGAAAAAATTCGTCCGCACCTCTTCAAGACGAAAAAAGTTCTGTCGCTGTACGAGCCCATCGGCGTGATCGGGATCATCAGCCCATGGAACTTTCCTCTGGTGCTCGGTTTCGGAGAAGCCATTCCGGCTCTCATGGCGGGAAACGCGGTCGTGGTCAAGCCTTCGGAGCTCACGCCTCTTTCCGTGCTCTTTATGGCCGGGCTCATGCCCCAGGCCGGTTTTCCCGGAGATCTCTTTCAGGTTGTGGTCGGCCCCGCCGGCACCGGCGAGCACCTCGTCGACCACGCCGACATGATCGCATTTACCGGCAGCGTCGAAACCGGGAAAAGAGTCCTGCAGCGCGCCGCCGCGCGGCTCGTCCCGGTGAGCCTCGAGCTGGGAGGCAAAGATCCGATGATTGTCTTGAAGGACGCGAATCTCGAGCGCGCCGCGAACGCCTGCGTGTGGGGAGCCCTCATGAACTCCGGGCAGGTGTGCACCTCGATCGAGCGCGTCTACGTGGAGGAGCCGGTGCACGATGAATTCGTCCGCCGGGTGCTGGAGAAAGTCCAAAAGCTCCGCCAGGCGCCTCCCGAACAGGACGCCGAGCTCGGCAGCATGACTTCCGCGGAGCAGGTGAAAAAAGTCGAAGCGCAGGTCGCCGAAGCGATCAGGGCAGGCGCGAGCGTGCTGACCGGCGGGCGGCGGCAAGACCGCGCCGGGCTTTTCTTCGAGCCGACGGTGCTCGTCGGCGTCCATCACGGGATGTCCGTCATGAAGGAGGAAACTTTCGGGCCCGTGATCCCGATCATGAAGGTCAAAGACGCCGCCGAAGCCGTGCGCCTTGCGAACGACAGCCGCTACGGTCTTGACGGCAGCGTCTTCACGCGCGACGGCAAAAAGGCGATGGCGCTGGCAAAACAAATCCACGCGGGCTCCGTCTGCATCAACGATGGGCTGATCAATTTCGTCGTGCTGAACGCGCCCATGGGAGGACGAAGGGAAAGCGGCCTCGGGCGCCGCCACGGCGCGGAAGGGATCCGCAAGTATTGCCACCAGAAAACGATCGTGATCGACCGGCTGGGCCTGAACGCCGAGTTCAACTGGTTTCCGTCGTCCCCGGAAAAGACCGCCTGGCTGCGCCGCGGCTTGCGGCTGCTGTTTCGCTCGGGATGGAAAAACAAACTGCGCGCGTTGGCGGCGCGCCCTGTTTCGTGATCGTGCTCGTTGCCCGCGCGCGAAAGTACGAGCACGGGCGACGGGCGCGAGCCACGCTCGTGTTCCCCGTGGGCTCGGGGGTGAATCCTCCGTTCCCTTGCGCATGCCGGCCGATTCAACTAAGAATGAGCGGTCGAAGTCCGTCAAGGGAGTTTTTATGAGCAAGGACCTGCAAGAATTTCTGGCACGCGAGGAGGAGCTCAGGCCCGGCTCCGTGATCCACGTCAAGGAGCGGATCGACGCGAACCGTTTTGAGACGATCGCCTTCTTAAAAAAGCTCGACATGCACGGCGAGCAAAAGATGGTGTTGTTCGAAAACGTTCCCGCGCTCAACGGCAGCCCGTCCCCGTTCCCGCTGTTCTACAATCCGTTCATCACACGGCAATTTTGCGCCGACGCGCTCGGCATGGGCGAGCTTCAATCGCCCATGGACCTGAGCCTGGAAGTGGCCGCGCGCGAGCTGCAGAAAGGCGAAACCGAAGTAATCCCGCCGGAGCGCGCGCCGTGCAAGGAGGTGGTGGCGCGCGGCCCGCAGGTCGACCTGCGCAAGCTGCCGATCCCGATGCATCACAAGGACGATGTCGGCCCCTATTTCACGATGGCGTGCGCGATGAAAGGTCTCCACGCGGATTTCTACGATATCACGTTTACTAAGAACATGTATTACGAGCCGCGCCGGATGAGCTTTTCCGCGCACCCGCACCATCATCTGGAGGCCATGGTTCAGGAATACGAAAAGCAGGACAAGCGCGCTCCCGTGATCGTCATCCTGGGGCACCATCCGGCTTTCTACCTGTCGACCTGCTGCATGACGCCGTACGGCAACGACGACTACCGGACCGCCGCCGCCTTCCTGCAAGAGCCGCTCCGGCTCACGCCTTCCGAAACGTGGGGGGAAAAGTTTCTCGTACCGGCCGACGCCGAGATGATCATCGAAGGCGAGGTCCCGCCCCACGTCCGTGAGCCGCAGAACCCGTTCGGCGAAATTCTCGGCTACTACCAGGGGAGGATGAACGTCCCCGTGATCGAGGTCACCGCGATCACGCACCGCAAGAAGGCGATCATCCAGGACTTCTGGCCGGGCCAAATGGACCACTGGAATCTGGGCAGCATTCCGAAAGAGGGCAGCGTCTACAATGTGATCAAGAAGAACGTCCCGGGCATCAAAGCGATCCATCTTCCGCCCTCGGGCTGCGGGCGTTTGATCTGCTACATCTCGATCAAAAAGGAATTCGACAACGAGCCGCGCAAGGCGGCGATGCAGGCCTTCGTCGAGATGCCCAACTTAAAGCTTGCCGTGGTCGTCGATGATGAAATCGATGTTTTCGACGAGCGGGAGGTGATGTGGGCCGTGAGCACGCGCACGCACTGGGACAAGGATATCGAGATTGTTCGCAAGGTCCAAAGCTTCCGCGGCTGGCTCGGCGATGCCGTGGCGATCATCGACGCGACAAAGCCGCTGGGCGGGGATTTCCCCAAGCGCAACGTCGTCGACGAGGACGCGCTCCAAAGAGTCGACGTCAGCAAATACATCAAAAAGTGAGCGCCGCGATGGCCGACGAGATTCGCTTCTACTACAAAGCGACCTGAACGACCTGCCGCAAAGCAAGAAGTTTCTTGCAGGCAAAGGGAGCAAAGCTCGCCGAACGGGAATACGGCAAGAGCCCGCTCACCGAGAAGGAGCTGAGAGAGATTATCGGCGACGGCCCCGTGGCGGATTTCCTCAACACCCGCACGCCGCTCTACCGCGAGCGCAACCTGAAGGCAAACCCGCCGACGAAAGAAGAGGCGATCAGGTTAATCCTCCGCGATCAAAACCTGCTCAAGCGGCCGGTCGCGATCAGGGGACGAAAAAAGGTCGTGGGATTCGACGAAAAGGCGCTGCGGGATCTGCTCTGACGGGAGCCCCTCGGAGAGTTTCCAGTCGCAAAAAGAAAGGGAACGTTCCCCGCTTGAGACAGGGGGACCGTCCCCTTTCCTCCTGAAGCTCGCTTTCTTGACTACTCTTTTCCCGCCTTTGCCGTCATGACCGGCGCGCCATCATCGGCGAACGCGGTTTCCTGGTAGATCTTTCCGCCGGAGCGCCTGAACTCCTCCGCCTTCTCTTTCAGGCCGACTTCCAGCGCCGTTTTCTCGTCCAGCCCCTTCTCGGCGGCATAGTCGCGCACGTCCTGCGTGATCTGCATCGAGCAAAAATGCGGACCGCACATCGAGCAGAAGTGCGCGAGCTTCGCCCCCTGCGCCGGCAAGGTCTCGTCGTGGAACTCGCGCGCGGTCTGCGGGTCGAGGCTCAGATTGAACTGGTCTTCCCAGCGGAACTCGAAGCGCGCTTGGCTGAGCGCGTCGTCGCGCAGCTGCGCCGCCGGGTGCCCCTTGGCGAGATCCGCCGCGTGCGCGGCGATCTTGTAGGCGATAACGCCGTCCTTCACATCTTTCTTGTTCGGCAGTCCCAGATGCTCCTTCGGCGTCACGTAGCAAAGCATCGCCGTGCCGTACCAGCCGATCATCGCCGCGCCGATGGCGCTCGTGATGTGATCGTATCCCGGCGCGATATCGGTTGTCAGCGGCCCCAAGGTATAGAACGGCGCCTCGTGACAGCATTCGAGCTGTTTTCTCATGTTCTCCCAGATGAGCTGCATGGGGACGTGCCCGGGGCCTTCGATCATCACCTGAACGTCGTGCTTCCAGGCGATCTTGGTCAGCTCGCCCAAAGTTTCTAGCTCGCCGAACTGCGCTTCATCGTTGGCGTCGGCGATCGAGCCGGGCCTCAACCCGTCGCCCAGCGAGAAGCTCACGTCGTAGGCTTTCATGATCTCGCAGATCTCTTCGAAATGAGTATAGAGGAAGTTTTCCCGGTGATGGGCGAGGCACCACTTCGCCATGATCGAACCGCCGCGCGAGACGATGCCGGTGACGCGCTTGGCGGTCAGCGGCACGTAGCGCAAAAGTACGCCCGCGTGGATCGTGAAGTAATCCACGCCCTGCTCGGCCTGCTCGATCAGCGTATCGCGGTAGATTTCCCACGTCAGCTCCTCGGCTTTGCCGCCGACCTTTTCCAGCGCCTGATAAATCGGCACGGTGCCGATTGGCACGGGCGAGTTGCGCAGGATCCACTCGCGCGTCTCATGGATATTTTCCCCGGTCGAGAGGTCCATCACCGTATCGGCGCCCCAGCGGATCGCCCAGATCATCTTCTCGACCTCTTCTTCGATCGACGAGGCGACCGCGGAATTGCCGATGTTGGCGTTCACTTTGACGAGAAAGTTCCGCCCGATGATCATCGGCTCGCTTTCCGGGTGGTTAACGTTCGCCGGGATGATCGCGCGCCCGCGCGCGACTTCATCGCGGACAAACTCGGGCGTGACCTCCGCCGGGATACTCGCGCCGAAACTCTGGCCGGGAATGCGGCGCGCCGACCGCCCATTGGCGGCACGCGCCTGCGCGCGCGCCACGTTTTCCCGGATCGCAATGTACTCCATTTCCGGCGTGACGATCCCCTTGCGCGCGTAGTGCATCTGGGTGACGTTGGCGCCCGGCTTCGCGCGCAGAACCGCCCGGCGCGACCCCGGCCCGAAGCTTCCCGAACGCGGCGCGCCATTGCCGTCGCGCTGAACCGGTTCCGTGTCGCCGCGTCGGAGAATCCACTCGAGCCGCAGCGGCGCAAGCCCTTTGTGCACATCGACCTCGACGGAAGGGTCCGTGTACGGCCCGGAAGTGTCATAGACAACGACGCGCCCGCCTGCTCCCGGTTGGTTTCGCTTCGTACCCGATAGCAAAATCTCGCGCATCCCTACGCGGATCTCAGGATAGCGGCTCCCGCCGGCGTAAATCTTTCGCGAAGCCGGAAACGGTTCTCGCGTAATTACCCTGTTCGACGCGCCGTCGATCTTGTCCTCTGTCTTCGACATGCTTGCCTCCCCTGCTTTGTCGATCCGTTAGGATCTTACGCCAAATTTTTTGCGCTTGCGGCAGAATTCCTCGAGCTAAGACACTTGACCGTCGCGAGACGCGTTCGCTCTTCGCTGTTCGTATTTTTGCGCTCGCGAAGCGTAAATTTCCTACACGTGCCGGTAGCGACGGACGTACTCCTCGTAGAGTCCTTCCTTGCCGAGCTCCTCCAGGCGCCGCGACCGCTCCATCAGCGTTTCTTTGTCTTCCACAAAGTCACGGCGCGAGGATCCGAGGTTGCCGGGGTGAACGCCGGTGTCCATGCGGATCGCGTCGCACGGGCACGCCTCCACGCAAAAGCCGCAGTAGATGCACCTGAGCGTGTCGATCTCGTAGCGGCTCGGATACTTCTCGATCGGATTATCCGGGTATTCTGCGGCTTCGATATAGATGCACTCCGCCGGGCAAGCGGTCGCGCACAAGAAACAGGCCGTACACTTGACCGAGCCGTCCTCGTGCAAGGTCAAGCGATGCCGCCCGCGAAACGTCTCTGGATAGGGAATCCGCTCTTCCGGGTATTGAACCGTGATGGCGGCCTCAAGATGCTTGGCGAGGCCGAACCGATGCAGGGTGTGAATCGCGAGGTTGCGCCAGAAGCGGTATCCCGTCAAAAAGAGGCCGCGAATGATTTCCGGAAAGTACAGCCTCTCCCATAACCCCATTTCCTCGACGCGCTTCATCGGATGATGCTTTCCCAAAACGCGGCGCTGCGCTCTCAATCCGCCCGATCCGCCGGCTTCTCTTGCCTTTCCGCCTGCCGGCGATTCTTTCGCATCTTCCCTCCCGAGCGTTCCGAACATTCTTTTAGCCCTTTTTGGAAACGAGGGAAAGGGGAGATTTTTCGCTGTGCGCGCCGCCATGCGGCGGCTCTTTACTCCGTATTATAGTTAACCAGCGAGAAGATGTTGTGCGGCTTGAATTTTTCTCTCCCGTTGAGAAACGCAAGCTCAATGACGAAGGCGCCCTCGACCACCTGTCCCCCGAGCTTCGTGACGAGCGCGGCCGCGGCTGAAACCGTCCCTCCTGTGGCGATCAGATCATCCACGATCAAAACGCGCGCTCCCGGCGAGATCGCGTCGCGATGCACCTCCAGGGTATCGGTTCCGTACTCGAGCTCGTAAGTCGCGCTGTGGGTCTCGTGGGGAAGCTTTCCCGGCTTGCGCACGATGGAAAACCCGACGCCGAGCGCGTAGGCGAGAGGGGCGCCGATAATGAAACCGCGGGACTCGATTCCCAAGACGGCGTCGATTTTTTCCGGGCGGTAGCGCTCCGCGAAAATGTCGATCGTGCGCTTGAACAGGCGCCCGTTTGCCAGTAGCGGGGTGATATCTTTGAAGACGATCCCCGGCTTAGGAAAATCGGGAATATCCCGAATCGCCTTACGAATCTCGAGGAGATCTTTTTCCATGTTTTTGAGCTACCACAGAAACTCGCTCGCCCGCAAACCCGCATAGCCTCGAGGCGCGCCGAGGGGTTCCGGCAGTGCCCCGCGTCCTCGGGCCTCCGCGGTGAACTCTCTTTGTCGGCCTAGCACCGCAGGCAGCCGTCGGATTCTGAACGGGGCAAATAATCGAGAGGATCTCTCGACTTGTTGTTCTGGCGAATTTCAAAATGGAGATGCGGCCCCGAAACCCGCCCCGTCGTCCCGACCTCGGCGATGATGTCGCCCTGGGCCACCCTCTGGCCTTCGCGCACCCGATTCCTGCGGTTGTGCGAATAAACCGAAACCAAACCGTCGTCATGGCGAATGATGATCAATTTGCCGTAGCCTCGTAATTCGTCGCTGTAGATGACATCGCCGTCCAAGACCGCCCTGATGGGCGTGCCTTCCGGCGCCGAAATATCGATGCCGTCGTGAAAGCCGCCGTTGCGCGCTCCGTAACCTGAAACCGTAACTCCCCGCACGGGCCAGACAAGCTCCCGCCTTGGCGCGCGATCGTCTCTTCGCTCGCCGTCGCTCGCGGGCGCGCCGTCGCCCGGCGTGATGATTGCCACCGGCAGTTGGCGCGTCGCTCCGGGAACAAAAATCTTCTGCCCGACGTAAATGCGCGCCGGGTCCCTGATGCCGTTGACCGCCGCCAGCTCATGGTACGGCACGTCGTAAGCCTGGCCGATGCGAAACAGATTTTCTCCTCTCTGCACCACGTGAAAGATCCCGGGGCGCGCCTTCGGCGCGGTTCGAGAGACCGGCAAGGAGGCGCAGCCCGGAGCCAGAACAAGCGCGGGAAGAAAAGACACAAGCGCGCGGCTCAGTCGGACCAGCCGTATTTTCCGACAAGCTTGACGAAGCGGCATTCGCCTAAATCTTCTTCGACCGGTCCTGAAGGCGTCGCCCAAACCCGCATGAGCCTCTGTGCCTTCTCATCCCCGAGAGGGATGACCAGGCGGCCGCCGGCCGACAACTGCTCCAAGAACGGGCGCGGGATCGAGGGCGACGCCGCGCTTACCAGGATCGCGTCGTAGGGAGCGTGCTCCGGCCAGCCGATCGTGCCGTCGCCGATTTGGATCGCGACGTTATAGTACTTGAGCTCATCGAGAATCGCGCGCGCGCGAGTCGCGATCTCGCGCACTCTTTCAACGGAAAACACATTCTGCGCAAGCTCGGCGAGAATTGCGGTTTGATACCCCGAGCCGGTGCCGATCTCCAGTACTTTCTCGTTTCCCTTGAGCTGGAGCGCTTCCGTCATGAGGCCAACGATATAAGGCTGCGAGATCGTCTGGCCGAGCCCGATCGGAAGCGAGCTGTCGCTGTAAGCGCGCGTGACGAGGACCGGCTCGACGAACAGGTGGCGCGGGCAACGGCGCATCGCCTCCAATACACGCGGATCGCCGATTCCGCGCTCGACAAGCTGCGCGCGCACCATCCGCTCGCGCGCCCACGAGTAATCCTGATGATGCATCGACGACAACTTCAACGCAATCGGGCGGCTCCCGCTCGTTTAGAGCTGCAAAGGCATCTCCGTTGGATCTGCAACTCGCAATCCCGAGCCAGCGAGGACTTACCCTTTGGGCACGTGCACCACAAAACCGCTCAACCCCTGTTTTCTCAGCCGCTCGAGCAACCCGCTTGCCGGCGCTTGCGACGCAAAGCTCCCCACCCGCAGACGGACCGACTCCCCGTCCCCTGTGGCCGTAAGCGAAATCGGATACCCTTCCCGCGACAGGATCTCGGCCCATCGTTGCGCTTCGGCTCTTTGCAGGAAAAGAATCTGCACCGCGTACCCTTCGACCGGCTTCAAGGCCAGCTGTACCTGCCCGGGATCGGTGTTTGCCTTCTCGCGAGCCACGCTGGCGGGCTGAAGCTTGCCAGCAGAGATCGCCGCTTCGCTTTTTCCGCTCGCGGCTTGATCGTCCGGATCGCGCGGTTTGGGGCTCGGCGCCGTATCGTCGAAAGATTTGGCCAGGTCCTGCTTCTCCCGCGGAGCCTCGACGGCCGCCCGCTTCGTCTGCGTCCCTGAAAGCTCCTTTGGTGCGGTCGCTTGCTGGACCGGTTCCTTTTTCTCCGCGACGCTCTGGTCGGGTTTTGGCTCCGCTCTCGTTGAAACTGGAGCTTCTTGCTTTAGCGGCGCTTTCTCGATGCTTTGCTTGGCCGCGGGATGTTCGGCTGCGGCCTTCGTCTCGGAAGACGGCTTTTGTCTCTCTTCGGCCGCTTTTCCCGCCGGCGCGATTGCGGAACTTTCAGCCGAACGAGTGCTTATCTCCGGCGCCGCTCGCCCGGTCGCCGGCAAAGTTTCTCTCGCCGATAACGCGCTCTCGGGTTGAGCCTTAGCCTTGGGAGCAGCTTCGGGCGCCGGCGCTGAAGACGCGCCGGCGGGCGGGAGCTTGGCCGGCGGCGGTGCTTCCTTCGGTGGACTCGCCTCAGGGGTGCGAGCGATTCCCGAAGCCGCCGGCGCGCGCGCTTCCGCCGGAGGCTCCTCCACGTGAGGCCTGGGCGATACGGGCGGCGTTTCAGCCTTAGCTATCGGCTCGGAGGGTTTTTTTGCGACCGCAGGCCTACTCTCCTCCGGCTTTTGAACCGGTGCCGCAGGAGGTGTCTTGGTTGGCTCTTCTTTGATCGATTCTCTGGAGCGCGGTTTTTCCGCCCCCTGCCCGGCAGAAGCTTCCGGGCGATCACGACTGGCGGCAAAAAGTCCCTTTTCCGCCTTTTCTCGCAACTCGCCGGCAGGCTGTTTGGCTGAAGCCTGGACCTCCGCCGAAACGCCTTTCGGCTGCGGTGGAGAAGCCTTTTCAGCGATAGAGGTCTCCTTTACGCTGGCATCAGGCTGTTTGGCTCCTCCGGCGGGCTCGGGCGGCTTTACGGCTCCGGCAACTGCAGGCGGCTGTCTTATCGGAGCTGCGGCGCTTTCGGTCTTTTGGACGGTAGCTGGAGAACGCGATTCCTCTTTCGCCGTTGTCTTCTCCTCCCGCGCGGTCGAAGCCTGAGCGCCTTGTGCTTTGTCCGTATGTTTCTCGGCCTTGGGCGTATCGGGCACGGCGGAATATTTTGCCGGCGCCTCCCGCACGGCCTCCTTGCCTGGCTTTTCGGGGGAAGTCTTGCCCTCAGGCGGCTTTGAGATCTGCTCAAACGGCGCGGCTTTGCCGGCGCTCGGCGCTCTGGCGGTTTTCGGCTGTGGCGCCGGCGTGGCTATTTTTTCCTCCGGCTTTTGCCCTGCCTCGGCCAAAATATCTTTTTCCTTTATCGGCGAGGTTAACGCCGCAACAGCAGCATCCGTTGCTTTTTCCTGGGGAGTCGGAACGGACAGCGCGGGCGCGGCACGACCAGCGCTGTAAGCGACCAGCTGCGGCGGGCTATTGCCGCGCGTCGCGAAAATGACCGAGTTCGATAGGAGGGCCTCTCTCGTGAGCTTTTGGTCCAGGAACCTGCGCGCTTCGTCTTTTCTAAAATAGACGACACCGCGCTCGAAGATGACCTGCGGGCCGGAATCCCCCCGCGCCGCGGTTCGCCAGAAAAAATTTAGGCCGTAACCGGCGACTTCAGGATCGTTGTAGATGGCGGTCTCGCTCAGGAGGATGCGCAACAGCTCCCCGCCGTATTGCGCCATTAACCGATCGAGCTTCGGACCAAACCCGACGCTATCGTCGAACACCTCGGGAGCGGCGAGAATCAGTTCCAGGTAGCGCTCGTCCGCCGACTGGCTGGCGGAATGCGTAAAAAAGCCGATGCCGCCGGTTGACACGATGTTGTTCGAGAACTGGAGCTTTGCGGTGACCGGGCTGCGGACGATCTCGACAACGATTCTCTCGAGGTTGTCCTTGTATCTTTGAGCGAGGCCGCGCGCCTTTAACGTGCTGTAAGTCGAGACCGGCGTGACGACCAGGCCTGCGGTCGATGCTTTCGGGGGTGCCGGCTCATAGAGACTACAACGGCTTAAAACCAGCGCGCACAGAGCTATGGCCATCGCGGCTGGCCGCTTGCTATTCGGCATATTCTTTGCCTCCAAACGACACCGAGAACTCGCGGTGAAGGTCGAATCCTTGACAGGAACCGGCAATGGAGTACAATCGGAGGCCGGTCGGCGGGAGTATAACTCTGAGCGGAATTTAAGACAACTTAAAATGTGAAAGGCGCACATCCTCTATGCCGCTTGGGGCGTTGTTAGTCGAAAAACAGCTCGTAACCGAAGACAAGATTGAGGCAGCCCTTGAAAGGCAGAAGCTCGTCGGCGGCCTTTTAGGAGACAATCTTGTCGCCCTTGGTTACATCTCGCGCGAGGAGCTGGAAGCCTTCCTGCAGGAGCCGCCCCAGATACCGCGAACGATCAAAGAAACCGGCCTGAGCACTCAGTTCCTGATCAATTCTGTACTGAAGGCCATTTATCTGACCAACGTGGAGACCGTTCCGGAACTATCCGAGATCATCAAATTAACCCCAAGTATCATCGACGCCGTGCTGCAGACGGCTAAGAAGGACGGGCTGGTTGAGGTGCGTGGCGCCGTGGGAAGTAACTCAAATCTACTGCGTCACGGCCTTACGACTCTCGGGCGGCAATGGGCGCTCGACGCGCTCAGGCAATCCCAGTACAACGGCCCTGCGCCGGTCCCTCTCGGCGACTATATCAGCCAGGTCCAGAAGCAGGCCACCGTCAACGAGCGCATCAACGGCGCCGCGCTAAAGAGAAACCTCTCTCACTTGGTCGTAGCCGATCACATCCCTAGGCGGCTGGGGCCTGCCATCAATTCAGGCAAGTCAATCCTGATCTACGGCGCGAGCGGCAACGGCAAGACCGTCATTTCGGAGGCGATCGGCGCTACTTTTGAGCGGTCGATCTACATTCCCCATTGCATCGAGGTCGATGGCCAGGTCATCAAGATTTACGACGCCGCTTTGCACCGCGCGCTGAGCGCGCCGCAGAAGCCGGCGGCCACAAGCGTCACCGGCGTGCAGTACCGGCACGAGGAGTTCGACCCGCGCTGGGTTCGGTGCCGGCGTCCGGTCGTGATCACGGGAGGCGAGCTGACGCTCGAGATGCTCGATCTCGATTTCGACCCGATCTCGAAATACTACGAGGCGCCGCTCCAGGTGAAGGCCGTCGGCGGAGTATTCGTCATCGACGACTTCGGCCGCCAGCTGGTCCGCCCGCGCGATCTCTTGAATCGCTGGATCATCCCGCTCGAAAAGAAGGTCGACTATCTCACGCTCCACACCGGCAAGAAGTTCGAGGTGCCGTTTGACGAGCTGGTTATCTTTTCCACCAACCTGGATCCGGCCGAACTTTCCGACCCGGCTTTTCTCCGGCGCATTCAATACAAGATCCGCATCGATCCGCCGACGCCGGAAGACTACAAAAAAATATTTGAGCGGGTGTGCAACGCTTACCGTCTCGAACTTCCGCACGAAGTCCTCTCTTGGATGATGGATACGTTTTATCCTGAAACCGGAACCCCGATCGCCGCTTTCCACCCCCGCTTTATCGTCGAGCACGCGATCGCCGCGTGCGCTTTCGACAGCGTTCCGCCGCGGTTGACTCTCGACCTCGTCAAAGACGCTGTCGAGAATCTCGTGATCCGAGATCGTCCGGGAGGCCGAGACCGTCAGGTAGCCCGAAAGCGTGTGGCTGCCGGCGGACTCGCGCCGGCGAGAAGCCCGTCCCCGGACGATGACGAGGACGTCGAGGGAATAGCCGAAACCCGCTAGCGCTACCAGATCGCGGCGAACTAGGGTCCATGCAAAAGCCCCAAGCGTTACTGATTCATTCCCTCAACTCTCCTGTTGGGCCGATTCAAAAGCTCCTGGAGGAGCGCGGCTTCCAGATTCACTTCAGTCGCGGCTGGGACGAGTGGGACCGGATTCAAAGCGCGCTTCCCCTGGAGAACCTGCAGTACATCTTTGCCGACGTAAGCCAGTGTCAGGGAAGCACCTGGGAGCATCTTACGCGTGGAGGCGCGCTCGCGGCCGCGGGCGCTGTCCTCGTCTGCTACAACCCGCAGTACCCGCAAACTTTGTACAGCCTGTTTGAGCAGCCTTCGGGAAATTCCGGCGGCAAGAGCGGCGGCGATTCCGAGCTGCCTCTGGTGATCGGCGAGACGCCGCGTTTCCGCGAGGTGCTCGATCTCGCCACCCGCTACGCCACCCACGACATCACGGTCCTGATCACCGGCGAAACCGGCACCGGAAAGGAAGTTATCGCGCGTTACATTCACGCGAGCAGCAAGCGCAAGGACAAGCCGTTTGTGGCCTGCAACATGACGGCGATTCCGGAAACGCTGGTGGAAAGCGAGCTGTTCGGCTATGTCAGGGGCGCTTTCACGGGCGCGGATCGCAACAAGAAGGGCCTCATCGAGGCGGCCGAAGGCGGCACGTTGTTTTTGGACGAAATCGGCGATCTTGCGCCGGCGATCCAGCTCAAGCTGCTCCGCTTCTTGGAGAGCCGCGAGTTTTACAAGGTCGGCGAGTCTGTCGCGAGAACCGCCGACGTGCGCATCATTGCGGCGACCAATAAAGAACTGGATCGCGCGATCTTGGAGGACGGCTTTCGCAAGGACCTGTTCTACCGGCTAAACAGCGCCCGGATCATCCTGCCCCCTCTGCGGGAGCGCAAGGAAGACATTATTCTGTTGGTGGCCAACTTCGTCTACTTGGCTTGCCGGCGCATCAACAAGCCGATCAAAAAGCTCAGCACCACGGCGAAGGTCTTGTTCGTCGATTACCCGTGGCCGGGGAATATCCGCGAGCTCAAAAACGTCGTCGAAAGCGCGGTCATGGTGGCGGACGGCGAATACGTCACGCTGACGGACCTGCCGATGCACTTGCAGCAGTACGCGACGAGCCACCGCGAGGAGATCGGCGCCAAAGCGATCCGCGACATCTCCGACGCGGAGCAGGAAATCATCGAAGAAGCTCTCAAGCAGGCAAACGGCAACAAAGCCAAGGCCGCCGAAATGCTGGGCATTTCGACCCGGACGCTTTATCGGAAGCTCGTCCGCTTCGCCAACCGCGGCGATTAAATTAAAACATAGGAAGAGACGGAGAAGCGAAGACATGGCGTCGGGGAAAGACAGAGAATCGTTTCGTCCCTTCTCCGTTCTTTCCGTCTGTCTTTTCTTGTTGTTCTACGGGGTCGCCGACGCCGCCAGTGCTTCCACTCTCGTCGTCAAAAAAGACCAGGCACGGCTTCGCGCACAACAGGAGGAGCGCTCCGAAACGCTGGCTACGCTCAAGGTCGGCGACAAGCTAACGCCTCTAGCCAATGCGCTCGGTAACGAGACCTGGTACTTGGCGCGTACGGAAAACGGCGTCATCGGCTGGGTTCGAGCGGCTGATGTGGAAGGCACGGAAGCGCTCGCGAAGGTCGTACAGGAGAGCGACAAGAGTTCGGCCACGATTTCCATTCCCGAGCCGGGCGCGCCGCCGCCGCAACCGCGGCTGGACCGAGAAACCACCGTGCCGATCGTTTTTGTTCACGGAGTCGCGATTGTCCCGGTGGAAATCAACCGATCCGTGAAGACTTATATGGTTATGGACACCGGCGCTTCCTTCACGCAGGTCACACCGGGGCTGGCAAAACGGCTGGGCTTACAGTTGGGCCCGCGAGTCGCGGGCATGCTTGCAAACGGCACCGTCTCTCACGCTCCAATCTCGCGGCTGGGCTCGTTGAGAGTGGGTGGTGCTGAGGCATACGGCCTGCTTGTCACGGTGCGAGAGTTCCGCTTTCAGCCCACGGTCGAGGGTTTGCTGGGGCTCAACTTCCTTAGCCGCTTTCACACCTCGATAGATTCTAAAAAGCAGCTTCTCACGCTGGCGCCGCGTTAGCCGAACGGAAACGATCGGTCGAGCCGGCGATCTTTCAGGTTCGGCTATAGCCGTCGGTTCGGTACATTTTTCGCCGGCCTGCACAAAATTGTCATGGCCGACCGGCCGCCATCGCGTGCTTTGAGTGCGGAAGCGCATGCTCTCAGAAGCATAGAAAGTGAACCCGCTGGCCCATTTGTTGCCTCAATGTCATCTTCGGCGCGAACCGGGCCGATTTATTCCAAAAAGCGTAAAAAGTACCGTTTTTTGAGGGCAGTCGTGGTGAGTGACGACTTGGCGACCCGGGCCGGGCGACTCCAGGCCCTCCTCGGAAGGACGAAGCGATGAAAGACGAGCTAAATAAAATGACCGAAGACATTTCAAAAATGTACGAGGAGATCAGTAACAAGACTAGCTCGCTCGGATCGATATCCACCATCACCCGCCTCTATGATGAGCTGCAATCGCACCTGCGGGGGATTTCGATCGAGGACATCAACGCGATCGAAAACCAGATCAAGATGACGCTCGAGCGACTGCTCGCCGTGAGCAAGAGTTTGAATTTTCTCAAGGCTATCAAGCTCATGATGGACGGCCAAAACGAGGCCGGAGCGCCGGATAAGGCGTAAATTACCGGATTTACCGCGGAGAAAATCGGGACCACGGATAAATGATCTTTCGCGCTTTGCGGGCAAATCTATTTCTCCCCGGCCCTCTCTGTGCCGTCTGTGGTGAAATTCCGGATCCCGCGGCCTGCGGCGCCATATCCGTCTCCGGTCCGATTGTGGTCTCTGCCGCGCTGCGGCGCAGGGCTCTCGAGGTTGCCAATCGTCCTGAAACGGGAGATAATCAGCCTGCTTCGCAGTTAAGAGCCATCTCCAGAGAGAGATGAAAAATCGCGAAAGCCAAAGCCGCATGTCATCAGCGCGCGACGAAAGACGAGGCCCTTACGGTAGCAAGGACGCTGCGAATCCGACCGATCCGGGCTCGCTTGCGGATTCGGTCCAGTCTCTGCGGCATTTGGCGGAGAATCTCAGCCTCCCGGCGATCCACGAAACCGAAAAGAAGCTAAAGCAGGTCATCGAGCAACTGGCCGCGATGCAGGAAAGCCTGAACAAACTGAACCAGGCCAGATCGCGCGCTGACGCCCCGGCCAGCCAGGCTGACGCGAAAAGGAAACCTTCGTCCAAAGCGGCGAGTCCCAATGTGATTCCCTTCCCGGCTTCTTCGCGCTCCGAGATGCGGAGCGCAGACGCTGACGCGCGCTCGCGTCAGGAAGGATTGGATAGCCGCACAGAAAAAGATTCAGCGACGGACGATGCGCCCGGCCCGTCGCCGGCTTCCGAGAGGGCCGAGAACGTCGAGTCGACTTTCGAGCTCGCCGAGCGTGCGCGCCAAGACCAAACCGGCGCCTCCGCTCCAGAGCCGCCGCCTATCTCGCCTGAAATCGTGGCCAGCAGCGAGCCGCTAGGCGAAGCCGGCGCGATTCCGGCCAGACGCTCCCCCGCCGTCGATGAGGAAATCCGCGCTTTGGTGAGGCAGTACGGCGAGGTCGACATTTATTCCCATCGCGAAGGGGGCCCTCGCCATCTGCTCAAAGCCGCGCTGACGGGACTCTTCCTCATCGCCGCGCTGGCCGTCTCGTACCTGTTTCTGCTCTGAAGTCTTACCGCTCAATTCACGGCCCTTGTTTGCCAGAGGTCGCGCCATTGTTTCCTGCCGGAAAGCTTTGACGGTTAATGACGCGATTTTGTAGAACCGATCTTGGTCCAATGAAATCCAAGTGGTTGAATCTAATGCCGTCGGTTCCCGATGCGCTTTTCTTGGCGGTTTTTGCCAGCCTTGCGCTCGCTTCTGGGGGACGACTTCTCGGTGACAGCAGTACGGGGTTTCACATCCGCGCCGGCGAGGTCATGTGGGATTCAGGGTCCATTCTCAAGCATGACGTATTTTCGTTTCATTCACCCCCCCTGCCCTGGACAGCGCACGAGTGGCTTGCTGAAGTCATCATGGCGCTGATCCACCGCCCTTTCGGCCTGACGGGCATCGTGGTGTTTTTCTCGCTGGTGATCGCCCTGACCTATCACCTGCTTTTTCGAATGGCGGCCCAGGATCGCAGGGATGTGATCTTAGGATTGGGGATTGTTGTCCTCGTGATGGTCTCGTCCCAGATTCATTGGCTGGCGCGGCCGCACGCGTTCTCGTTCGTTCTCACGACGGTCTGGTACTGGATTCTCGATCGATATGAAATCGCAGGGCGAAATCACCTCTTGTGGCTCCCGGGTATTATGCTCGTTTGGGTAAACCTCCATGGCGGATTCATGTTCGGCTTCGTTCTTCTGGGGCTTTACTTCGCCTGCAATATCGCTCGAGCGATTTTTTCCGCCGGGGAATACAGGCACGAAGCAGTGCAAAAAGCGAGGCATCTCGGCGTGGCGACGATTGCCTGTGTGGCGGCGTCCCTGATCAATCCTTCGGGCTACGAAATTCTCCTGTTTCCGTTTAAGTTGGTAGGCGACAAATTTCTCATGGACAACATCATGGAGTACGCCTCGCCGAATTTTCATCAAACGATGCCGTTCCGATACCTGCTCTATCTCACGATCGCGATTTTGGGGCTCTCAACGACCCGGCTAACGCTGGTCGAGCTAGCCCTGCTCGTTCTCCTAACGCACATGGCCTTGTACGGTGTGCGATACATACCTCTTTTTGGGATTATCGCGACACCCATTCTGGTTAGGCATGCCCGCGTCATTCTGGAGCAAGTACCGGGAAAATGGAGCGATGCTTTTGAAGTGCTTTCGACGAAGTTCGCTTTGCCCAACGATCGTTCAAGATCTTTCTGGGCTGCAGGCGGGGCCGTTGCCATTATTGTTTGTGCCGCATTCGCTCAGGTCAGTTATCGTTTTGATCCCGAAAAGCAGCCGGTTGCTTCCGTCGAGTTTTTGCGAAAAGCAAACCTCCAAGGAAACATGTTTAACAATGACTTCCTCGGGGACTATTTGGTTTATGCGGCATGGCCGCAGTACAAGGTATTTGTCGATGGCCGTCAGGATATGTACGGCCCCGAACGACTCAGAGAATACGACACCGTTACCAGAGTTGCGCCGGGCTGGAATGAGATTTTGGCAAAATACCGCGTCGAGTGGGTCTTTTCTGACACTAATTCTGCACTTTCCGCGCGAATCTCAAGGCATCCCGATTGGGAGGTCATTTATACCGACGGCGTCGCCTCGATCTTCGTCCGGAAACATTCCATGAACGATGGAATAATCCAGCGAATCACAGCCTCCTCTGAGGTAGCTCGAAAGCCTGACAATTGAAGCTGCCAAAAATTAACCGCAGCTAGCCAGAAACGTCCTAACCAGCAACACTCTTGAGGGGCTGAAATATAGGAACGAGCTGGAAGTCCTGCTGGAAGCGGTCGAGACGGTCTCCGATCTGCTCGATCGATTGTGGTTCTATATTGCCAAGAAAGTCGCCCGCTGATTGAAGATACGGGATTTTCTTTGGATCGACGTTCATCAGTCTGGCCGCCGTGGCATCGACCGCGACCCAGTCATTGCCGAGAATCAACACCCCGACATGCTTGGCGCGGCCCTGAATAGGCCCGTTCCCTTCCATTCCGACGATCCCGTCGACAATCGCGAATTGGGGAACGGCAAGCGAGCTATTGATATCCAGGATGCTCTCTTGCAGCCCGGCCCAATGGAGAACGTTCTTGGGCCAGCCGTAGATCGCACCTGGAACAATGCCAAACATGTTTTTCATCGAGAGAGTAACCCCGGCCCAGTGGTGCGTTTTTAGTTTCGGCATCGAGACTAAGAGATCCGCGCCAAGGACTGTTTCCGGCAGGTATAAGCTCCCCAGCTCGGTAAAATGGCTCTTCAGCTTAACTTTTCGGACGTCGTCGTTGTTGAGGTCTACATAACTCGTTTTCGTATCGCGAAGGATCGAATAGAAACCTGACGCCGTCACCAAATATTCATTGTCGCGGCGATGACCCGGGCCTTCCGCGACCACAACTTCTCGCGCTCCAAGAGATTTGAAAGCTTCTATCGCGGCATAGATGAGCGAGGGGTGAGTGTTAATGACCCCTTGAGGGTCGTATTCGACCAGATTGGGCTTGAGGACAACTCTTTTGTTGGTTATGTCCAGCCCGAAGAGCTTGATCCCCCTGATCAGTTCCTCCCGCAGCGGCATGTCATAGCTTTTTGCCGCCAGCACGGCCACCTGCGAGCGCCTCGGTTTGCGATAGGCCTCCTTCTCCCATCGCGGCGCCTCCTGCCGGCAGCCCTGGATCAGCGCCGCCGAAGCCGCCACCGATCCGAGCAAAAACTGTCTACGATTGAGAGCGGGCATGATTCTATTTCCCGTTACACCGCAGAGATACAGAGTGCGCCGAGCGCTCCGCGCCTCCGCGGTGCAAATCCCTCCTCACACGCGGAAAACGTCCGCGCCGCCGCTGGCCGCGAGGAGCGCGAGCGCGACCGATTTTGTTTCGCCGAGAAATCTCGTTTTCGCGTAACTCTTTTCCAGCCTCGCCAACCACGGCGCGATGTCGCGCCCGTAAAGCGCAAAGCAAATGCACGACCAGCCGAGCGCGAGCCCCGACTGATTTTCCTCCAGCATCTTTTCCAGCGCCTGCAGGCTCAGTTGATTCGCGGGATGATCGGGATGATCCTGAAGCGCGATCAGTGCGAGCGCAGTGGTGTCGGGGTAGGGCCACAGCTCCTCACCAAACACTTTCGAATTGCCATAATTCCATCCACCTCCCACGCACATCCGATCATAAATCATCCGTTCGCCCTCGCTGATCCTGGCAATCACCTGGTCCTGGCTCAAATGCTTGCGGAACTTTTTTAGCACGATTAGGGCGTAAGCTGTCGGTTCCACCCAGCTAAAACTGCCGGCTGTCCACGACCAGCCTTTAAGCGTCGGGTCGAGCTTCACGATGAACTGCTCTGGATAAAGCCAATACTGAAGCAACCCGAGCAAGCCCAACCCCCGCCCTTTTTGCCGCAGCAGCCACTCGGCGCCCCGAACAGCCGCGGTTCGTTGAGCGCCAAAAACATTCAGGGCAAGCACTGCGAGCCCCGAGGCCCACGACGGTTGGTCAACAGTGGAAGTCAAGCGAAATCCACCGCCGGGCGTTTGTCTTTGAAGCAACCACTCGATTCCCCGACGAACCTGATTTGTCAGGGAGCGGTCTCGTAGGTTCGCGAGAGCGAGCAGCGCCAACGCGGTAGCCTCGGTGTTGCTGCGTCTTTGCGGCTGGAGCGCCCAACCGCCGTCAGCATTCTGCGTCTTGATGAGAAAAACTTTCGCCGATTCCTGCATGGGAACAAACAGTTTATCAGACTAGCTCGATCCTAAAAACAAACCGACGCCAAAATTGCCAGCAGAAAGCATCCTAGTTTGACATCAAAGAATCAACGGGCTAGGGTTGCCCGTATTGTGCGAAAACTCGTTTAGAAGGCTGACAGACGCCGGGGTGCACCCGGCAGGCCTCGCGCCTGGGACGGCAAAAATCCACTTGGGCTAACCCCCTGCGAACTAGAGTCACCGGTCTAACCCACGGCTTTGCCCGAGACACGAACAGTTGCGAACAAACATCAGCCAAAAACTCTTCTTTCCCTCAGTAGGCGCAGTCCTCTTCCTTAGTACTTTTCTTTCGCTCTCATTTTTCGGTGGCGGCAGACTTCTGCACGACCCCGACACGGGTTACCACATCCGCGCCGGCGAGTTCATATTAAGCACGTTCACCGTGCCACGATACGACATGTTTTCTTTCCATCAACCTCCTCTTCCCTGGACGGCGCACGAGTGGCTCTCAGAAGTAATCATGGCTTTAGTCCATCGATTTTTTGGTCTGACAGGCATCGTGATTTTCTTTTCTCTGGCGCTTGCTTGCACGTACTACGCGCATTTCAGGGTGCTGCGCGCGGAAACTCGGGAGATTCTCGTCAGCACCTCCTTTGCCTGCTTGACCATAGCCTCCTCAATCCTGCACTGGCTCGCGCGGCCGCACATCTTTTCATTGATTTTTGTTGTCGCATACCAATACGTGCTCGACGCGTATCAGTATCGCCAAAAGAACTACCTCTATCTTCTCCCGTTACTGATGCTTTTCTGGGTTAATTTGCATGGGGCCTTTATCATCGGATTGGTCATCGTCGGCGTTTATTTGACGGGCAACGCATTTAAAATCTTTTTCTCCGAAGACAAGGAGCGCGACGAAACTTGGCGTAAACTATGGGGCGTCGCTGGCGTTGCGCTTGCGTGCCTTCTGGCAGCGCTGGTTAATCCGTACGGAATTGAGCACTTAATGTTCCCCTTTAGACTGGTAACAGACAAGTTCCTCATGGACCATATCCAGGAGTACTTGTCCCCCAACTTCCACGGCACCGTTCCCGTGAGATATCTTTTGTTCCTCGCAATTGTGATTTTCGCGTTCTCGCGATCAAACTTGGACCTTGTGGAGCTACTCCTCGTCCTCCTTTTCACGCATATGGCACTGTATTCGGTAAGATATATCCCGCTTTTCGCCATTGTGGTTTCTCCTATTTTGGCCAGATATGCGGCCCCCCTAACCGAAGAAGTCGGCGGCGCGCTGGGCCGCTATCTCAGAAGTAGATCTGCTTTCCTTTTCGCGGTTGATTCCAAATTCAGAGGCGACCTCTGGTTAGTGGCTGCCGCCGTCCTTATTTACGCTGCCGCGGCGGCTGGCAAGATCAGCCACCGCTTCGACGAAACCAAACATCCGGTTGCTGCGGTGGAATTTCTAAGAGCGCAGAATCTCGAGGGAAATATGTTCAGCAACGACACGTTTGGAGATTATCTCATCTATGCGGCCTGGCCCCAGTATCGGGTATTTGTAGACGGTCGAATCGATATGTACGGCGCGTCGGTTGTCAAGGACTACCTCAAGGTCACGCAAGTGAGTCCGGAATGGGAACAGATTCTGGACAAGTACAACATCAGTTGGATCTTTGAGTCGCCAGCAGCGCCTTTATCGACCCTCCTGCTTGAACGGGAAGACTGGCGACTCATCTATGCTGACAAAGTTGCGTACGTCTTCGTGAAGACCAAAGGCCAAAACGAGCATCTGATTGCAAGGTTCCCAAATGTCAAGCCCGAGCGTATAGCGGCAGGCAAATAAAGTTGGTTTGTCTATTTATTATCCAGAAGCTCACCTGCCCTTATCTTATAAAGAGTCTCGTATTTTAAAAAAATCCCTGCTATCCTCCCCCTGCCGAAGCGAAAGATTCCCCTCTTTGAAAAAGCACGGCCCGAGCAAGGTCGAAGGGGGGACAGATGAAGATCATCAATCACTTTTGCGACCCCCTATTCGATGGCTATAATGGCGCCACCATGTCACACGAAACCAGGTCGATCCTGTAACGATCGGTCAGAGGTCGGCAGGAAGGGGGCGTCTGGGACAATGCACAACTCTTGCTTGGATCCCGTTATACGTTCATACGCGAGACCTGGAATGATCGTAAAAGCGGTGCCGATGTCCACCGCTTACAAAAATGCCGCCCGGACAGAAATAGCGACGGCGTAAATTGGAGACCAATATGACCAAGCTCGTCAAACTGGGGGCTGCCGGGCTTCTCGCAGCGGCCATCGCGGTTTCTTATCTTTTCGCCAGGGATAACCCACGGTTTTACCAGCTTCGCCGCTGCTGGAACGCCGCGCCGAATATTTTCAGCTGTTATGGAAACAGGCCTTTCGACTTCGTGACGGACTTTTACGGATTCAAGTGGGAGGGCAACACGGAAAACCTGATCGACCGTTATACGCTTTATTTCGGCGCCTTTGAAAGCCCAATTTTGCATTTTCTCCGCGACTCGATGAAGACTCCGGGAGTCTTCGTCGATGTCGGAGCCAACAGTGGACAAGACTCGCTTTTCATGTCGCGCCACGCGAAACAGGTTCACGCCGTTGAGCCCTATCCACCCGTTTTGGAAAAGCTGCGACGCCACATTTTCATCAACAAGGTCACAAATATTATCGTTCATCCGGTGGGACTAGGCAGCCACCGAGCCAAGCTGCCGTTTTACAAACCTCCGGCTCACAATCTTGGCACCGGTTCCTTCGTCGACCGCTTCACCGATGGCAATTCGGCCTACGGTGAACTCCAAATCGTCCGCGGCGACGATCTTTTCAGCGCAATTGAGGTTAATCTAATCAAGATCGATGTCGAGGGATTTGAAAGGCACGTTCTGGAGGGGCTTCGAAAAACGCTTCATAAAAGCAGGCCGATCGTCGTCTTCGAACTGAGCTTCGCCCCGGGCCGGGACTATGGTTTCACAAGCATCGAGCAGGTCCATGCCGCCTTTCCTGATAATTACAAATTGCTCTACTTCGACAAAAATAAACAGAACCTCCGTACGGGACACTATGAACTTCACGAGTTCTCTCGAACCTCGTTCTTCGACACTCGGACGCGGGCTAACGGTAACTTGCAGGTGGACATTGTGGCATATCCAGCAGAAAACGAGGGCCTGATTTCGCGGCAACCCTGATAGGAAGATAATCCGGCGCCGGCTATTACGATCTTTCGAGTCCTGAGGTCTTGACCTAGTGACGCAAACCTTGTTCTCTCGACTGTCCGTCACGCAGCTTCGTCTGCCTTGCACAGACTCCAACAAGCCTCTCGCCAAGGCGTAGAACAAGTAGGAAAGCCGCCAGAGAGCACCCGCTGAGAACAAACCCGGCAATCATTGCGACAGGGTAAACTAACTTGGCCTCAACACAGTGTGCTCCCGCCGGGACATCGAATTCCAGGGCGGGAGCGTCGGGCGAGTAAGAGACAACGACTCCATCGACGCTTACCTGCCAGAACGGAAAATTCGTCAGCGCAAATCGCGTACGCATTGCTTCTGGGAAAGCGTCGCATCTCTTGTAGTGGATCGGCCTCGCGGTAGCGTAGTTCGATGACCCGCCAAACACCGCCTTCCAACGCTCGGACGTGCCCTTTGCGATCCGATTGTGCATTGCCTTGGGCAGATATTCATCTCTGTCGGTCGCAGCCGGTAAGTTCCACTCAAGGATGCGTTCGGGCCACATCTGGCTTGCGTCCAGGGTATTCACAGCGGGGTACTGACCTTGATGAATCCACAGGAGCGCGACGACGGATCCTACGACAGCCCCCGGCATCCACATTCTTCGGCGCCGAATCTGATCCGCCAGAAAAGCTACCAGCCAGCAAACGAAAAAGCCTGATAGCAAAAGAAACCGCGCCGGAAACTGAACGTACGCGATCATAGGAAGTTTAGCCCACAGGACCGCCGAGAATGGCGTCATCATGAAAAAGGTCATCAAGGCGGATCCCAATCCCAACCACCCTAAGGGCGATTCCTCAAACCTAAAACCGCGCGCCAACAAGACGACCGCCGCCCCAACTAGAATCACTGCAGGCAACGGCGATTGATAATAGAACGACGCGGCATCAAAAAAGAGCTCCCTCAAGTCGATAAAATTTTGGCCAAAGTGGAATTTGCCCGTTAACAATTCCTCCATACGGACCAAATCCCGATAGAAGAATGCAGGAACAAGGTAAAAGCTGGTCGCCCCCACCGCCATCGCGACTGTGGCGACCACCCGGAACAGAGCACTGCTCGAATCAGATCCCGCTTTCCAGTAAAAGCACAGCGCCGCGGCGATCAGGAAAGGAAACGCGAGAAGAAACGAGAGCGGATGCGACAGCAACAGCAAGGCGGAACCGATAAAAAGCCCCAGTTGAGGTCCAGTTGAAGTCGTCTTTTTCCGAATAAATGCCGATGCCAAGTAGTAAAATACCGCGGGAACCAAACTCATTGCGGTATACTCCGCGAAGGCGCTTCTCCTATAGATCTCGATAAACTTGTAGGGCGCAAAGATAAAGAAGACTGTACCAAGCAGCGCCGCTCCGCGAGACGCAAATAGCCGAAGAAAGGCATAGCAGAACAAGGAGCCCATAACTCCCAGGCCGGCAATCACAAATTTTGCCGAATAGTTTAGATTGTCAAATACAAAATCCACCAAGCTCGTCAGGAGCATGAATAGCGGCGGGTAAAAAATAAAAATCGGGGAGCCGTAACCGAAATGCAGGTCCGGCGCCAACCGCGGATAGATCTGGGTAGCAAGCGCCTCCTTGAATTCAATCAGACAAACCAACTCGTACTGGATATCCTGCCCTACAACTAGCCCTGAGCGGAGATCGAGATAGAAAAGGTAGAAGCTGGCTACAGCGAGCAGCGCAACCAAAAGCCAAGACATAGTTTCAGACCCGCCACTCTTTGAGTTCGAGCGAACGCCGGCGCACGGCTTAGAAAACAACAGCTATCGCGTAGTCTCGCCCCAGAGAATCGGAAACACGGAAGAGCCATTGCGCAATCGATAAAGGCAAAGTGGGTTTTACCGAACATCAGCGCCCATTTGCTGCAGCTCGACGAGTCGCTGTTTGTCCGCAAGAACATAGAAATCGTCAACGATCTGCTCCCTCACGAACCGGTACCCGTTGCGCTTCAGAAGTTCGCGGATCTGCTGTCTCTTGGGCTCCTCAAAATTGTGCTCTATTGTGAAGGCGCCGACGGTGTATTCCGAAAAAGGGAAAGCCTTAAGAATCTCTAGCTCGGACCCTTCCGTATCGATACTGACGTAATGAATAAAGCGGGGGGCATTAGCTCTGTTGAGAATGCTACCGATGGTCGTCGTCGTTAGTTCTATTACTGGGAAAGATTCGACCCCCTTTTTCCAAGTATGGATATGAGTATCGATACCGCCGAAGATTCCGGCGGTTCGAAACTTTACAACCTCCCCGTCCTTGCTGTACACGACTTCCTTAAAAAGTTGACATTTTCTGTTCTTCCAATTTCTCGGGAATGGGTCGATGCAAATTCCCGTCCATCCGACCTCCTCAAGCGCTTTTGAATTTGAGTCGACCTCGGCATCCCAAGAACCAATATCAACAAAATATCCATTTTTTACTCCAGGATAGACCTTTCCGAGGATCCACTTGTCTTGCCCCACCTGGCTATAGAAATTTTGGAGCCCGGCTAACTGTTTAAGATCGAGGAGCAAGGAGGGTGAAAGAGCCCACCGGCCCATACCTCTGTAGTAGCCACGGCCGCTGATGATGTAAGCGGCAACCAGAAACAGTACAGTGCAAAATATGAGAAACGGAATGGCTCTCTTTTTGGTATACCGTCTAACGCCTTTCATTTTCCATCTCGCGCGGCCTGTTATCCACGCGCAAACCCTTTACCGTGTCTCCCGCAATGCGCTACGCGGAGATTAGCTTCGAATTCTCATCGATCGCTGGATAATTGTCAAATTAATGAACAGTCCTCGCGATCTCCCTTGACACGCTCCACGTACAAAAAATAGCCGCGCCAAATGGCTACCCGGTTCGCGGAAAAACGAGCGTCCGGCTTGGGCTCTAGACCCTTCGTGAAGACCCTTAGCCTGAAAACGTCCCTGAAAGAAAGCCGCTCGGCAAGTGTAAAATTTTTTGACGCCGCTTTGTAAGCGGAGCTTACAAATAAGCTTCCGGCATAAACTAGGAAGACTCTCTAAGATGCCGTTATCATTTGAATAACTTGCTCGGCACGTTGCTTGCGCTGGTGTAAACCTCAGGTGCCTAACCTGGGCCCCTGCTCGGGTATGCTGGACCAATAAGGGTAATCTTGGAACGGAGAGGATCAATCTCCTGACACAACAGGAGGCGAAACTGTCATCGGGCGTCCTAGAGCTTTGTGAAAAACTGTAAAATGACCATCGATGCTCTTGACATCGGTGTCACTACAGTGACATATTGCCGGCCCTGGGTAGGCGGAGAAACAGCCACCGGGACTTATTGCAGCCACACTTAGCCCAGAACTTGTACCTGGCCCGGCCACTAGCTGATCCGGAGGCCGCTATGATCAGACGTTCCGGCTGTTCCCTACCACTAGTTTTCGTCCTCACCATCTTCTTCATAGATCCCGTTTCCGCGGCTCAATCGTTTCCAGGTCAACCCGCGGCGTATGTACAGAACGAGATCCTCGTTAAATTTAGGCCCGCAGCCGATGAATCCGATAAGGTGGTCGCCCACCATAACGCTGGAGGCAAACGCGCCAAAGTTTTCAAGCACGTAAAAGGCCTCGAACGAATCAAATTGCCGCCGGGCCTCTCGGTAAAAGATGCCATCGAGTTCTATCAACAGAACCCGGAGGTCTTGTACGCGGAGCCAAACTACATCGTCAAAACCACCGCTAAAGCTGCCGCTACGGTAGCCGCAACCCCCAGCGATCCAAGCTTCGGCAGTCTTTGGGGCCTGCACAATACGGGCCAGTCGGGCGGAACGGCCGATGTGGACATCGACGCCCCTGAAGCGTGGAACATTACCACTGGAAGCAGCAATGTTGTAGTGGTCGTGATCGATACCGGCATCGACTACAACCACCAAGATCTAGCCGCAAACATGTTCCGCAACACGGCTGATTGCAATAACAACGGTTTCGATGACGACGGCAACGGCCACACCGACGATTGCTTCGGAATCGACACCATCCACGACGACACAAACCCGATGGACGACCACAGCCACGGAACGCATGTCGCCGGCACGATCGGCGCGGTCGGAAACAACAAGATTGGTGTCGTCGGCGTTAACTGGACCGTGAGGTTGATGCCCTGCCGGTTTATCGACGCCAGTGGCTCGGGCACGAACGCGGACGCCATCGCGTGTCTGGAGTATGTCAAAGAAATGAAAGACTCCGGCATCAACATCGTCGCGACCAGCAATAGCTGGGGCGACAATCAATTTTCCCAAGCCATGCTGGACGCCATAAACGTTCAGCGCCAAAACGGGATTCTTTTCATTGCCGCCGCAGGAAACGGCAACATCTTCGGCGTTGGGCAGAACAACGACATCACTCCTTTTTATCCCTGCAACTACTCCTTGCCCAACATTATCTGCGTGGCCTCTACGAATCGCAAGGACGCCCGCTCCTCGTTCTCGAACTACGGTAGAAGGACGGTGCACATTGGCGCGCCGGGCAGCGACATCTTGAGCACTACCCCGGGAAACACCTACACGACGTCCAGCGGGACCTCCATGGCAACACCCCATGTCACCGGCGTGGCCGCCCTCTTGAAGGCGCAGGACCCGACTAGAGACTGGAAGGCCATCAAAAATCTCATCCTTACGGGCGGCGACACCAAGAGCGCAATGGCAAATACCATCACGGGAAAACGCCTCAACGCTAACGGCGCGCTGACGTGCACTAACTCTGTCGTCCTTACCCGGTTGATCCCTGTCCCCACCACGATCAATGCTTCGCCAGGGACACCTGTTGACCTCGCCGCGTTGCACATTAAATGTGCAAATGCCAATGGCAACGTCAGCGTCTCTGTCAGCCCAGGGAACCAGACGGTGATCCTTGTCGACAACGGCTTGGGATCCGACCAGGAAGCCGGCGACGGGATTTACTCCGGTCAATGGATACCGTCGGCGCCAGGAGACTACACGCTCACATTTCCCGGAAATGACAAAGTAACGGTCAAGGTTGCCAACCCTGCAATCAGCGTTACCCCCAGCTCGCTCGATTTCGGCAACGTCGCCGTGGGAAGCTCCTCGGACAAGAATTTTACAGTGCAGAATTCGGGCGGGGGAGTACTCACAGGCAATGCCACCACCAACCCACCGTATTCGATTGTGGCGGGTGGCTCCTACAGTCTCAACGGGGGCCAGAGTCAAACTGTTATAGTTCGCTTCACTCCTAGTTCTGTAGGAACGTTCGGTGGAACAGTAAGCTTCAGTGGTGCTGAAGGAACTTCAAAAACGGTCACTGGCAGTGGTAGCGGGGTAAGCTCCATCACTCCCAACCCGATGGATTTGGCTTCCGCACCATCAAACTTCACAATCACTGGCGGTGGCTTTGCCAACCTTGGCTATGGGCTGCCTGTGGTCAACTTCTACACCAGCAGTACCAGTACCACAGTGATCGCCCAGGCCCGAGCCACCTCGATGACTTCTGACGGCACTTCCCTCACCGTCCCTTACCCCACCGACGCCA
>DATMAM010000036.1:0-107236 GCA_035559995.1 Candidatus Acidiferrales bacterium | reverse complement strand
CGCCAGCTCCTCCTCCAATGCCTTGATGCGCTGATCCACGTTCTGCGCCCCTGCCGATACCACCCACCCCAGCAAAGCAACAAGCAGAGCGCTTATCGTAGCTAAACTCAGCAGCTTGTTCTTCATACCCGCCCTCCTTCTACTTTTGCGTTATGCTGCTCAGCCCAAACCTCTCTTGAAAGTTGTAGCCAGGGAACGCCTTCAAGGCGGAGCGGTCCCCCAACCACGACGCTTCTAAAACGAAAGTCTTAGGCCTTTTATCCAATCGCTGGAGGCTTGTCAAGAAAAAAATACGCTTTTTTTGCGCGCGCTAGATAGCCGCTAGATAGCAAGGACTAGGCTTCGGGGCGTAGGAATTAAGTAGCTGATTTCACGGAGGAAAGTTCTCTGCGCTTGTCGGCGTCGTGGCTCTTCTTTTCGGCTCGGGCCGGCTCCGGGCAAAAAAATTTAAACCTTAAACTTTGGTGTGGTAATGTTTTCGGATCTTTCGCGCGCAGTCCGAAACGTGGGCGGCCGATCGCAAAAACGGAAAATTTTTGCTCCTGCCTTATCCTCTTTGTCCGTTGCGCTCAATCTCTCATTGGCGCTTTTGTGTCTTTTGACCGCTGCGTGCGCCCCTCGGGTGATCAGCATGACTCCGAGCGAGGCGTCCCCCGGGGCAACCGTGAGCCTCGAGATGAAATATTTCGTAGGATGGCCGCGCGTCGAGATCGGCGGCGTCGTCATGGACTTTTATCAGCTCGAGCTCCTGGCCAAGGACCCTAAGAGACGGCACGTTTCGGGGGAGAGCTTGGAATGGATAGAAGATAAGATCCTGCGCTTTTCGGTTCCCGATCTGCCGCCGGGAGAGTACCGCGTCACGATCTACGACGACAAAGGACCGCCAGGCGATCCGGTATGGGGATTTTTGGAAACAACCGCTTATGTCGTCTTCCCGCCCGTGTGGCCGTTTGTTTTTCGCTCGAATGAGACGCAGGTAAAAGTGCGCGTCCTCCCCTCGCCATGACGGCTTTGAAGGAAAACCAGCTTGACTCCTCGTCTGAGTCCGATATCATGGGCGCAACCGTTGACCTACTCGCCCGTAGCCCTTTGAAAAATCACTCGCGAGGTTGAGTTGATGAAGTCAAGCCTTAAGCTGTGCCGTTTTATCCTCCTGCTTTGCATTTCTCTCTCAACCGCAAACTGCTCCTCGCTCTCGCTTCCTTCGCTTCGCTGGTCTTCGTCGTCGGCCCGGCCCGATCCCGACGCGACGGCGCTTTATCAAGAAGCCATAGAGCACCTGAACAACAAGAACTACACCCTTGCGATCGATCGGCTCAAAAAAGTCAAAACGGAGTTCCCGTTCGCTCCGGAGGCCCAGCAGGCGGAGCTGAAAATCGGGGAGGCCTACTACCTTAACAAGCAGTACGGGGAAGCGATCGCAGCCTTGCAGGAATTTCGGAGCTTTCATCCGACCAATCCGGAAATTCCGTTCGTCCTTTATTATCTGGGCCTCTCTCATCTCGACCAGTTCACCGCAATCGACCGCGACCAGAAAACGACCGAGCTGGCCAAGGGCTACTTTGAAACGATTCTCAAGGACCATCGCGATTCGCCCTACGCCCCTCTGGCGCAGCAAAAGCTGGCGAAATGCCTCGAGTACCTTGCGGAGCACGAGTTTGCCATCGCCTCTTTCTATCTCAACCAGAAGAAATATCCCGCCGCGCGCGAGAGATTGGACGAGATTATACGGCGCTACAAAGGAACGCCGACGGCCGTGAAGGCGCTTTACCATTTGGGCGAAACTTACCGGCTCGAGAAGAATACCGTGAAGGCCGCGCTCGCATACTCCGCGCTGGTTCAGCACTACCCTCAGAGCGAGCTGGCGAAAAAAGCTCAAGTCCAGCTGGCCGAGGTTTTACAGGAAAAGCAGGATCCTTTGGCGCTATTACTGATGCGCGACGGTCCGCCGAAGGCGCCGCCGGTGGAAGTTGCCGAGACCCGCCCGCTGAACGAGCTCAACCTCGTAGCAAAAAAGGATGTGGTCTACGAGGAAGGCGGCAGGGAAAAGGGTTTCTTCCGGCGCGTCATGGATAAAATTAATCCCTTCGCGGACTCGGACGGGACAGACAAGCAGACAATCCCGGCGAGCAAACCGACCGCCGACAACGCCGTTCAGACGACGCAGAGCGGCCCGGGATTTTTCGGCTCGATGTTAAGGGCCGTGAATCCCTTCGCCAAAAGTGAGAAGCCCAGCCCGCAGGCAACACCGCCCGACGCTCAGGTAACCGCCGCGGTAGACGATACACTGAGCCGAAAGGGTTTCCACCCCGCGGCGCAGCCTGCCCCTCCGGCGGCCGATCTCGACAAAATCCCCGTCGAGCCGGCGCCCGCCGTCGATCCGGCGAACGCGCAGAATGTCCTTCGGGATGTCGATGCGAAGCTTAACAGAGGAGATGCTGTCGCGGATTTACCGCCGCCGCCCGAAGCGCATCCGGCGTTTGCCAAACCTCTGCCGCAACAGCCGCAGGAGCCGCAAGGAGCGCCGTCTGCGCAGACGGCGCGAATCATCGGCAACGTCGATGAGAAACTGAGGCGCAGGGGAATCGATCCCGCAAAAACGGAAATGCCGCTGCCGACACAAAAGGCCGCAACCGATAGCGGGTCCCGGCCGGAAACGCGCGCCAGCGACGTCGTTGAACTGGACGTGCGGATCGAGCAAGAAAAGGGTCCTTTGTTTGCAGGCCCCGCAAGCGCCGAGCAAGCGGCAAAGCCCGAGCAGCCGCCGAGACAACAACAAGCCCGAGAGGCGCAGGAACCTACACAGCAGCTTCCCGCCGCCGCGATTACCGGCGCCCCGCGTATCAAGGAAACGCCGCTCGAGCCGCAATCAGGGGAGAAGGAAGGGGCCTTGCAAGGCGCGCTCGATCAGCTCAAAAAGGACGCGGCCGACCTGCAGAAGCTTTTAAACCCGCTTGCGTGGTAGGGCCGCCGGCGACTTCGGCTGAAACCCGGCTGGCGGGCTCTCGCATCGAACTCGGTGCGGAGGTTTCTTCGGGCGCGCACATGCACTATCGCTCGCCGATCGCGCGCGCCAATTCCGCTTCGGCAATCTTGTAGTCGTAAACCGACTGAATATAGCGCGTCTGCGCGTCGGTATAGGTCGTCTGAGCGTCCGTGACCTCGATGATGGTTCCCACCCCGACCTGGTAGCGCCCGTTTGCCAGCTCGAAGTTCTCTCGGGCCGCCGCCAGCGCCGCCTCGTTGGCCTTGATTCTTCCCTCCGACTCCACGACCCGCAGGTACGCGGTTTCCACCTCGAGCGCAATTTGCTGCCTGCGTTCGTCTTCCTGAGCGCGGATGAGATAATAGTTCCGCAGCTCTTCCTGGACCTGGTAGGTCGTCCTCAGTCCGTCAAAAATTGGCAAGGTCATGCTCAGGCCGATTTCCCAGAAGCCGTTCCAACGAAGCGATCCCGTGGTTGGCGGGGCTTCGCGGCCGACGTCTGCGCCAAAAGAAAACTCGGGCAGATGGCCGCGCCGGGCGACCGCGATTCTTTGGTCCTGAGCCCGCCGTTGCGCTTCAAGGCTCTTTAGTTCGGCGCGGGTGACAAAGGCTGCTCCCCGGGCTTCATCCAAGGTCAGGGTCGGGAGCGCGGTCGGCACGTCGGGCGGCGCAACAGGCTGCCCCGGCAATTGATCGACTCCCATGGCGTTCTTCAAGGTCGCCAGCGCGATCTGCACCCCGTTCTGCGCCGCTATGAGATCCGCGCGCGCGCTGAAGAGGTTCGCCTCCGCCCGCGCCACGTCGATTTTTGCCCGGGTCCCTACTTCGAAAAAGCCGCGCGCCTGGTTCACGAGCAACTCGCGTGACCTCACCGCCTCCTCGCGCACCTTCACGAGAGCCTCCGCCGCCAAGTAAAGATAGAATGACTGCTTGACTTGGAAAATGACATCGTTCGTCGTAGCGCTGGAGTTGTGCCGCTGCGCCTGTAGGATTTCGAAGTCCGACTGCACGGTGCCTTCTCTCCGGCCGAAATTATAGAGAATATAGTCCAGGCTCAGCCGTGCCGCCGCCTCATTCCTTGCCGTGGCGCCAAAGCCTGTGGCGTCTGCCCCATAGGACTGTTGAAACCTAAGGCTTGGGTAATAGGCCGCCTTATCCTGACCCACAACCGCCTCTTGCGCTCTGACCCTTTCTATTGCCTGTCTGATCCGCGGCTGATTCTGCAGCGCGATACGAACCGCGTCATCAATCGTGAGCGTTGCCGTAGGCGCGGCTGCCCGCGCCTGTCCGGGAGCTTGCGCGAGAGTTAACGATCTGTTCTGTCCGGCGCTCGGCCGCGCGCCCAAGAACAGAAAAGCCGCCGCAAGGAGCGCGGCGCGCCGGACGGGAAAGCTGTTCGAGAATTTCCGCATGACAACCTCCGTGGAGACAAATGGGAACGGAGTATACCCCGATCATAAATTTTTGACACCCCGAGGCGAGGTTTTTCCGTTCTCGTTCGCTCGCTTCTGTCGTCCCATGCGCCCCGTGCTCGTGGCTCGTGGGTCGTGCTCGTGGATCGTTGCTCGTGGGTCGTGGCTCGTGGATCGTGGATCGTGGGTCGTGATCGCGGCCGGTCGCGCAGGGTGGGTTGAGCGCAGCGAAACCCACCGCCGGGGCGGCGATGGTGGGTCGTGGGCCGTGCTCGTGGATCGTGCTCGTGGATCGTGGCTCGTGGGTCGTGGCTCGTGGTTCGTGATCGGGGCCGGGACGGGCGCGAACACGGCTCGGCGCTCGGCAATCACGCGCGGTACTTCGCCTCTATCTCCTTCAGCTCCTTGTTCCCCAGCTCGCTGTACCACTTGCGCGTCTCGTCGATGCCCGGGGTCTCTTTGAAATAGCGCGCCTCCGTCCCGGCTCGTTTGAGCTCTTCCAACACCTGCCGCATCGCGTGAAGCGCGGCGATCTGCAACACGTTCGGCAGGACGCCGACGTGCACGCCCAGATCGCCATACTCATAGATCGTCATCAGCTGCCGCGGCGGCACTCCCATCAGCGGCTTGTGAATCCTTTGTGCGTACGCCTTGATATCTTCGACGCTGCGCGCGCTCACCCATACGGCGTCGGCTCCCGCCTCGCAGCACGCCTGCATGCGCTCGAGCCGTTCCTCCAGCGAATCGCGCGCCTCCGAGCGCGCGACGATGACCAGGGCGGGGTCGCGGCGGGTGTCCGCGGCCGCCTTGATCTTCGACACCATCTCCTCCTTCGAGATCAAACCGACCTCGAAGCCTTCGTGGCCCGCCCGTTTCGGCGTCATCTGGTCTTCGATATGGATACCGGCCACGCCGGCGCGCTCGAATTCGCGCACGCACCGCACCACGTTGACAACGTTTCCGTAACCGGTCTCCGCGTCGCTAATGACCGGCAGCGCCACCGCTTCGACGACATTGCGCGCGCGCTCGATCATTTCCGTCAGCGTGAGCAGCCCCGCGTCCGCAAAGCCCATGGCGCGATGTTGCGAACTTCCCGAGATATGAACGAGGGGAAATCCCAGCCACTCGACCAGGCGCGCCGACAAGCCGTCATTACAGCTCGGCGCGAGATGAAATCCCGGGCCTTGGAGCATTCGGCGCAAGGCTTGCCTCTTTTCGGTCGCGCTCGCTTCCATCTATCCTCCCGCAGAAGTGCAGGTGCCGCTGGAGCATCGGCGTAGGGGGAGTGCTGGCGTTCGAACCCGGCCCGTACTCACCGTCCCAATCTTCCAGCCGTCCTGTCTCTTTACTTGCCCCCGGCCGAAACTGTCAAGCCGGCGGACCGATGCGCCGCGACTTTGCGCCAATTGCATTTCGCCGCAAACTCGGCTGTGATTGGTGAGGAGCGAGGAGTAGCGAGTGAAGCCCCGATCACGAGCCACGATCCACGAGCCACGAGCACGACCCACGGCTTTTGCCGACACCCACCATCCCCGCCCCGGCGGTGGGTTTCGCTGCGCTCAACCCACCCTACGCGATCGGCCGCGAGCACGATCCACGAGCCACGAGCCACGATCCACGATCCACGACCCACGAGCACGAGCCACGATCCACGACCCACGAGCACGATCCACGTGCAACGATCACGAGCACGAGCAACGAGCCACGATCACGAACCACGAGCACGACCCACCATCCCCGCCCCGGCGGTGGGTTTCGCTGTGCTCAACCCACCCTACGCGATCGGCCGCGACCACGATCCACGAGCCACGAGCCACGATCAACGAGCCACGAGCCACGATCCACGAGCCACGAGCCACGACCAGAGGTGACCCATGGATTTTGACCTTTCTGAAGAACTCAAAGCGGTCCGGGATCTGGCGCGCGATTTCGCCGAAAAAGAGATCGCTCCCACCGCCGCCAAAGACGACCGCGAGCGAGTGTTTCGCCGCGACCTGGTTCTTAAAATGGGCGAGTTGGGTTTCTACGGCTGCGTCGTGCCCGAGGCCTACGGCGGCAGCAATCTGGGTTTCCTCGCCATGGCCTTGATTACTGAAGAGATCGCGCGCGTCCACAGCGCGCTGCGCGTGGCCATCAACATGCAGATCGGCCCGGCGCTCGCGCTCTTGAAATTCGGCACCGAGCAACAAAAGCGCGACTGGATTCCCGCTCTTGTCGGCGGCCAAACCGTCGGGTGCTTTGCGATCACGGAGCCGGGCGCCGGCTCGGATGTGGCGGCCATGACCATGACGGCGAAGCGCGACGGCGATTCCTATGTTCTCAACGGCACCAAGATTTGGATCTCCAACGCGCCCGTCGCGGACGCGGCGCTCGTCTACGCGTACACCGACCGATCGGCCAGACATCATGGCATTTCGGCCTTTTACGTCGATTTGCACCTGCCGGGAGTGGGCCGGCGGACCTTGGAAACCCTCGGCGCGCACGCCTCGCCCGTGGGCGAACTCCATTTTGAAAATTATCGCATCGCGGCTGAAAACCGGATCGGTGCCGAAGGTGAAGGCTTTAAGATCTGCATGTGGCAGCTCAACCACACGCGTTTGAGCTGCGCGGCCGGAGCGCTCGGCGTCGCCCGCGCGGCGCGCGAAGCGGCCATCAATTACGCCAACCAGCGCGAACAGTTCGGACAGAAAATCGGCCAGTTTCAAATGAATCAAGACCTGATCGCGCAGATGGTCGTGCACGAAGAGGCTTCACGCCTGCTGGTCTATCGGGCCGCCTGGCTCGCAGATCAAAACAGGCCGAACAATTTGGAGGTTTCGACGGCCAAGTATGCCGCGGCCGAGGCGGCAGCATTCGCGGCGGACGCCGCTTTGCGCATTCTCGGAGCCTACGGCTACTCAACGGAGTTTCCTGTCGAGCGCTACTTCCGCGACGCCAAGTCGTACCAGATCGTCGAGGGTTCGTCGAACATCCAAAAGCTCATCATAGCCCAAGACGCCCTGGGCTACCGAAAAGCAAATCGTTAAATCTGTAAGCTCATTCTCGTCCAGCACCGTTCTCTAATGGCCTGCCGCCTGTGCCGGTTCGGGCACGTCTGACCGGCGCGTCAGCCACTTTTGGGACAGCAAGGGCGCAGGGAAGAGTAAAATTTCTCGTTAACAAACGGCCGAAGCGAAGGTACGCGTCTTGCGTTTCTTCGACACACATCGCGCTGACAATCTTGAATCGTAATTCTACAGAGTAAAACAAAAAACCCTTTTTTGGTTGACACACCGGCCTCAAAAATAGTAATCGAAGCGCGTTTTTGTCGTTCGAGGGCATTTATGACAGCGCCACGCTTAACGACCGCGACAAAGACGCGTCTCCTGTGGTTGATCGCCTTCGTTTTTTGCCTGACTCTGCCTCATCCTTCAGGCGGCACCGAACGCGATGAAGCGTATACAAGCTCGCTACTAGAGCAAACTGTTCGCGCGTCGCAGCCCTTTTCTTCCCCCTTTCGCTTCCTCAGCCCGCCTAAGCTTCCTCCCCTTACGCCGGGAGAGAATCTCGAGCACGTCACCTACCGGACCGGCCTGCGCGAAACGCTGCAAAAAGTCCTCGCGGGTTTAGGCCTCTCCCGGAATGAAAGCCAGCCGTGGGTGGCGTCGGTTCAGCGACAGTATCCGGCTGGCCGGCTGAGCGAGGGCAAGGAGCTGAATTTTTATTTCACGAAAACAAAGCCCGGCTTCTTTGGCCCGCAGGGGAGGCAACTCAAGGCGCTCGAGGTCGAGGCCGGCGGCGACCGCGTGCTCACCTGGGAAAAAGGCGCAAGGGGAATCATGTTTGCGGCCCGGGAGAAAGCCTACGATGTGGAGATCGTCAATGTCGCCGGCACGATCGAAACCTCCTTCGTCGAAGACGGACTGCGCGCCGGCCTGAACCCGACCCTGCTGTCACAGCTGGTCGACATTTTTAGCTGGGACATCGATTTCGAGACCGATCTAAAAAAGGGCGATTCGTTTCGCCTGATCTACGAGAAGCGCTCCCGCATCGGCAGCCGAAGCGACGCCGTGTCCTTTCGCATCCTGGCCGCGGATATCGTAAGCGGGGATCAAAACTACGGCGCCATCTATTTCGAGAAAGAGAAGGGCAGCGGCAAGTACTACGACCTGAACGGCCGCTCGCTCGCCCGCGCCTTTCTCCGGTTTCCGCTGGAGTTTATCGGTATAAGCTCGTTCTTTTCGCACTCGCGCATGCATCCGGTCCTGCGCGCCGACCGGCCGCACAACGGCGTCGATTTTATGGCCAAGCGCGGGACCCCGGTACGCGCGGTCGGCGACGGAAAAATCCAGTTCGCCGGCTGGAAAAAAGGCGGCTACGGGAGGCTGATCGAAATCGAGCACGATTCCACCTACACTTCGCGCTACGCCCATCTGCAATCGTTCGCCAAAGGCATCGTGAAGGGCGCGACGGTACGCAAAGGGCAGGTGATCGGGTACGTCGGCTCGTCGGGACTGACCACGGGACCCCATCTTCACTTTGAACTGTACAAGAACCAGAGCTACGTCGACCCGCTGAAGGTCGACCTTCCCGCCGAAGACGAGATCGAACCTTCGCTGCAACGCCTTTTCGAGAGCAGAAAGCGATTTTTTCTCACCCAGATGGACGTCCCGCCAAATACTTAGGTAACGGCACGCTGGCTTTTATCATCACCGGCGCGGGCGCAGGCTACTTCCGTTACGCGCCCGGAACCGCCGGGACGCTGGTTGCCGTTCCGCTTTCGGTTTTGCTCAATAGCATCGCGGCGCCTTTCCCTTACGCTGGCGCGCTTCTGTTTGCGCTCTTTCTCATCGCCGCCGCTTCGCTCTGCCGCCTGGGAGAAAAAATCTTCGGGGAAAAGGACAGCCAAAAGATCGTCATTGACGAGATTGCGGGCTTTTTGCTTGCAACCTTCCAGGTGCCGCCCACGTACAAGACGCTTGCGCTTGCTTTCCTTCTGTTCCGCTTTTTCGATATTATGAAAGTGTTTCCCGCGGCGCTCCTCGAGCGGCGCGAAAATGGGGTCCTGCTCGACGATCTGGTCGCCGGTCTGTATACCCTCTTGATTTTGCGCGTCGTCCTCTACTGGGAACTGCTTTGATCGAACGGGCCGTTTTGCTTAGCACGGGCGATGAGCTCACCACGGGGCGGGTCGTGGACACAAACTCCGCCTACATCGCACAGGAGCTTTACGCCTTGGGAATCCTCGTCGTTGCCGTCCTGAAGGTCGGCGACGATAGGGACAAGATTTTGTGGGCGCTCGGGCAAGCCGCCGGCCTCGGCGAGCTCATTATCGGCACCGGCGGCTTGGGGCCCACGGCCGACGATCTCACGAACGAAACGGTGGCCGCCTTCGCCGGCCGGGGCTTGATATTGCACCGCGATATCGTCGAGAGTCTCAAGCGGCGGGCACAGGCGCGCGGCCAAGCCTGGACCCCGAACAACGAGAAGCAGGCTCTGCTTCCGGAAGGAGCCGAGGTCGTGCCCAATCCCGTAGGCGCGGCCCCGGGGTTTCGCCTTGCTCTTAACGGCAACAAGACGCTCTTTTGGTTGCCCGGCGTGCCGCGCGAGATGGAAGCGATGCTGAAAGAGACCGTTTTACCGTGGATCGTCAAACAGAGGGGAGCGGGCGAGGAGATTTCGACTTTAACTTTTAAGATCTATGGGCTTACGGAATCCAGGCTGGACCACGCGCTTCAGGATATCCGCTTGCCCGAATCGGCGCGGCTATCCTTTCGCGTCCACTACCCCGACCTTACGCTCAGGGTGAGCGTGAGAGGGTCGGGGGAACGCGAAAAATTAACTCGCGAGCTTGCGCGCGAGATCCGCGCTCGCGTCGGCCCCCACATTTACGCGGAGACTGATGAAACATTGGAGGAAATCGTCGGCCGTCTATTGCTCAAAAAGGGCTGGAGCCTGGCTTTGGCCGAATCCTGCACCGGGGGTTATCTAAGCCACCGCATCACTCGGGTTGCTGGAAGCTCGGCTTACTACAGAGGCGGCGCGGTCACCTACTCCAACGAAGCCAAGCTCACGCTTGGCGTCGCGCAGGCCACGCTCGATGAGCACGGTCCCGTGAGCGCCGAAACGGCTCGAGAGATGGCGGTTGCCGTCCGCCGGCAGGCCGCAGCCGATGTCGGCGTCAGCGTCACGGGGATTGCCGGCCCAACCGGAGGAACCGCGGCAACGCCGGTAGGGACGGTATGGATCGGCATCGATCATCCGGGCGGAACGGAGTGCCGCAACTTCCACTTTGCCGGCGACCGCGAGCGCGTTATCGCGGGCGCTTCGCAGGCGGCGCTTTACTGGCTTAGATCAGTCCTGCTTTGAGCGCTTCCCAGGCAGCGATTGCAAACCCGTTGAAACAGCAAAATCTGAATTTGAGATCATTTGAGATCTGCAATTTGCAATCCCGAGCGTAGCGAGGATGATTCGCGCCTTTATCGGGGTTCGACTCGAGCCGGAAGTCACAGCCAAGATCGCCGACGTCCAGCGCCAACTCCGGGAGCGCATCCCTGGCGTGCGCTGGGTCGAGCAGGCGAACTTTCACTTCACGCTCAAGTTCCTGGGCCCGGTGGCCGAAGAGAGAATTCCCCGCGTCGCGCAGGCGCTAAGAGAACTGCTTGGCGATTTTTGCCCGTTTGTCGTTTCTGCTAGAGGAATAGGCGTGTTTCCTGATATAAGAAGACCGCGCGTCCTGTGGGTCGGCCTGGGTTCCGACAAGCTCGAGCCTTTGGCCATGGCCGTCGAACAGAAAATGGAAGCCGCGGGGTTTGAGCGCGAGGAGCGGCCGTTCAGGCCCCACTTGACGCTCGGTCGCTGGCGCGAGGCGGCGAAAGCCAGCGTGAATGTGCGCGCCGAACTGGAGCGCTGGAAAGAAGAAAACTTCGGCAATTCGCTTGTGAAAGAAGTGATTCTCTTTCAGAGCACGTTGCGGCCCGGGGGCGCCGTCTATTCCGAGCTCGAGCTTTTTCATTTAGCAGCGCCGCCACAGGGATAATCCGCCGGCACGGAGATCGCAATCTGCGATTCCGGCCCGCGCCGCGCGGTTGCAAATTGCCCATCTCAGATGCCGCATAGGTTCATTTGGCATCTGAGATTTGAGATCATTTGAGACCTGAGATTCTGAGATTGACATAATCTGACATCTGTCCTTCGACCGGCTCAGGACAGGTTTTGCCACCCCGAGCGCAGCAGGGATAGGAGGAGCACGATGGATGCGAATCGAGAAAAGGCGATCGATCTGGCCGTAAGTCAAATCGAGCGGCAGTTCGGCAAGGGCGCGATCATGCGTCTGGGCGAAGGCGGGCTCGTCAAAGATGTCGAGGTGATCTCGACCGGGTCGTTGGGCCTGGACATCGCGCTCGGGATCGGCGGCGTGCCGCGCGGCCGCGTGATCGAAATTTACGGCCCGGAAGCGTCGGGGAAAACCACGCTCGCGCTCCACATCCTCGCGGAGGCCCAGGCTCGGGGCGGCATGGCCGCGTTCATCGACGCGGAGCACGCGCTCGATTTGAACTATGCGAAAAGGCTCGGCGTGAAGACGGACGAGCTCCTCATCTCGCAGCCCGATCACGGCGAGCAGGCGTTGGAGATCGCGGAAACCCTGGTTCGAAGCGGGGCCATCGACGTGCTGGTGATCGATTCGGTCGCCGCGCTGGTACCGAAGGCGGAGATCGAGGGCGAGATGGGCGACGCGCACATGGGCCTGCAGGCGCGCCTCATGTCGCAGGCCCTGCGCAAGCTCACCGCGACGATCTCCCGCTCCCAAAGCGTCGTCATCTTTATCAATCAGATCCGCATGAAGATCGGCGTGATGTTCGGCAACCCGGAGACGACCACCGGCGGCAACGCGCTGAAATTTTACGCTTCGATCCGCATGGACATCCGCCGCACCGGCGCCCTCAAAGAGGGCGACACCATCGTCGGCGGCCGCACGCGCGTCAAGATCGTCAAGAATAAACTCGCCCCTCCCTTCAAGGAAGCCGAGTTCGACATTCTCTACGGCACCGGAATTTCGCGCGAAGGCGAGCTCGTCGATCTCGGAAGCGATTTGGGCGTGCTGGAAAAAAGCGGCGCCTGGTACTCGTTCAACAACGAGAGAATCGGCCAGGGCCGCGAAAGCGCCAAAGAGTTTCTCCGCTCCCACCCGAACACAGCCAAGGAAATCTCCGAGAAGATTCTCGCCAAAGCGGGCTTGAGGCGCCCGGCGCCGGAGGCGGCCCCAGCGGCTCCGCAGAAGGAAAAGCCGCGCGCCAGATGAGAGGCGGCCGAGCTGCCACCGCCTACGAATGCGCGGTGCGCTGGCTGCGCCAGCGGGCGCGCAGCGAAGCCGAGGTCCGCGCCAAGTTGACCCAGCTCGGATTTTCCCAACCCGCGATCGACTCGGCCCTGAAAAAGCTCACGTCTTTGCGCCTGCTGGACGACGAAAGCTTCGCGCGCAACTGGGCGCTGAGCCGAATCGAGGGCCGGGGCTATGGACCGTTGCGCGTGGACAGGGAACTACGCCAGAAAGGCATCGCGCCGTCCGTGATCAGCCAGATTCTAGAAGAAACATTCAGGGGGGAGGGGGAAACGCGGAGAGCAAAACTGCTCCTCGAGAAAAAATTCGGCCACCAAGATCTGACCAGACCAAAAATTCTTCGGCGTGCCATAAACTTTCTGCAAGGTCGCGGCTATCGGGATTCCGCAATTGCAGCCATTTTTCTGCAGTCATTCGACAATGATTAGACTGAATTTCCGGCATATGACTTTTTGGTAGAAATAGCGCGTCCGAGGCCATCGAAATGCGCGATGTGCATCTACTTTACCTCGACTACAAATGACAGACCGATCAGGCAGGTTCAGCCTTTGGACCTTGAGTTGGCGATCATGAATCCTGTAGATTACATTAAAGAAGCATAGCAAATGGCGGAGGCAAAAAAAATTAACGATGCGGAGATAAGAATCATTGGGATGGAAGCCTTGAACAGGGCTCTCGGACCGGTTTCTACCTCGCGGTTTCTGGCCCTCATAAGTCGCGAGCCAACGGATTATGTCAAAATCTCTCGCCAGCTGTATCGCGGTCAGACAATCGACGACATCGTCAGCAGAGCGAAGCGACATTGGAAGGGATAAGAGTTACCGGTAGCGCAGGTACTAAAACACGAAACCACAACCGATTAAATGCTCAGCGGCAACGACATAAGAAAATCCTTCCTGGACTATTTCGTCAGGCAGGGGCATACGCCGGTGAGAAGCTCGTCCCTGGTGCCGGAGAACGACCCGACCTTGCTTTTCACCAACGCCGGGATGGTCCAGTTCAAGAACATCTTTCTCGGGATCGAGCGGCCTTCGTACGCGCGCGCCGCGAGCGCGCAGAAATGCCTGCGCATCAGCGGCAAGCACAACGATCTCGAGGCGGTGGGCCGCGACACTTACCATCACACGTTCTTTGAAATGCTCGGGAACTGGTCCTTTGGCGATTATTACAAGGCGGAGGCGATCGCCTGGGCCTGGGAGCTACTGACCCGCGAATGGGGACTCGACAGGGAGCGTCTCTGGGCAACCGTTTACCTCGACGACGACGAGGCCGAGCGGCTCTGGGTCAAGATCACGGGCATCCCGACCGAGCGGATTCTGCGCTTCGGGGAGAAGGAAAATTTCTGGGAAATGGGCGAAACCGGCCCCTGCGGCCCGTGCACGGAAATCCACCTCGATCGCGGGAGCGAAGCCTGCGATCGCAAAATGGCCAAAGGCCATCGCTGCATGGTGAACGGCGGCTGCGCCCGTTTTATCGAGCTTTGGAATCTCGTCTTCATCCAGTACAACCGCAACGAGCGCGGCGAGCTGCAAGAGCTGCCCGCCAAACACGTCGACACGGGCATGGGCATGGAGCGGATCACGGCGGTGCTGCAAGGCGTGCTCTCCAACTACGACATCGATTACATGCGCGCGCTGATCCGGACCGCCGAGGCCCTCGCAGGAAAGCAGTACGGCGCCAGCGCGGACGCCGATGTCTCGTTCCGCGTCATCGCCGATCACGCGCGCGCCGTCGCGTTTCTGATCGCCGACGGCGTCGTCCCGTCCAACGAGGGTCGCGGCTACGTGCTCCGACGGCTGCTTCGGCGCGCGGCGCGTCACGGCCGGATGCTGGGATTGACCGAACCGTTTCTCCATCGGGTCGCGGCGACGGTCCAGGAAGTCATGGGGGATGCCTATCCCGAGCTGCGCGAGGCGAGCCGGCGCGTCCGCGACACGATCGAGGGCGAGGAGCAGCGGTTCGCCGAGACCCTGGAAAAAGGCCTCGGCCTGCTGGAGCAAGCCGCGGGCGAGCTGAAGCGCGCCGGCCAAACCGTCTTCCCCGGCGAGATCGCCTTTCGCCTGTACGACACGTACGGCTTTCCGCTGGATTTAACCGAGGACATGCTGAGCGCCGAAGGCATGACGGTCGATCGCGCGGGCTTTGAGAAGCACATGGAGGAGCAGCGAACGCGCGCGCGCGAGGCCCGGCAGGTCGCGCAAACGGACTTTGGCTTTCAGCTCGAAAACCCCGTCCGCTTCGTAGGCTACGACCGGCTCGACGCCGAATCCACCGTGCTTGCGATCTACGCTCGCGGGAGCGGCAAGCCGGAGGCCGGCGAAGGCGAAGAAATCGATCTTCTCACCGCGGAGACGCCCTTCTACGGAGAGTCCGGCGGCCAGGTGGGCGATCGCGGAGTCATCGAGACCGCGCGCGGCGATTGGATCGAGATTTTCGACACCCAGCACCCGACGCCCCAGCTCACCGTCCATAAAGGACGCGTCAAAAAAGGGCGCGTGCAAGTGGGCGATCGCGTCCATCTTCGAGTCGACGCGGCTCACCGCCAGCGCACGAAGCTCAACCATTCGGCGACCCACATCTTGCACGCGGTGCTGCGCGAGCGGCTGGGAGCCCACGTGCGCCAGGCCGGCTCGCTCGTCGCGCCCGACCGGCTCCGCTTCGACTTCAGCCACCCGGGCGGGATCCCGCCGGAAGAGCTCGGCGAAATCGAAGAGATCGTCAACGAGCGGATCCGCAGCGACGCCGAAGTGCGCATTGCCGAAACCAGCTACGACGAGGCGATGCAAAAGGGCGCGCTCGCGTTCTTCGGCGAGAAGTACGGCGAGCGCGTGCGCGTGGTTCAGATCGGAGATTTTTCCACCGAGCTGTGCGGCGGCACCCACGTGGGCCGCAGCGGCGAGATCGGCATTTTCAAGCTCCAGGCCGAGGCCGGCATCGCCGCTGGCGTAAGGAGAATCGAGGCGGTCACCGGCGCGGGGGCGCTGGAGCTCATCCGCCAATACGAGTCCCGTCTCAAAGAGATCAGCGAGCTGTTGCGCGGCGGCGTGGATGAAACCGCCGAGAAGGTGCGCAGGCTCCTCAAGCAGCAGCGCGAGATGGAAAAAGAAATCGCGCGGCTGAACGCGGAGCTCAGCCACCAGCAGATTCCGGAGCTGCTCAAGAAGCGCCAGACCATCAACGGCGCGCAGGTCCTGATCGGCCGGCTTGAAGGTCTCGACGGGAAGCAGCTGCGAGAGATCGCCGACCGGATCAAGGAAAGGATGGGCTCGGGCGTGGTCGTGCTCGCCAGCGCGACGGACGGCAATGTGAGTCTCGTTTCTTCGGTCAGCAAGGATCTGACGGCGCGCTTTCATGCGGGAAACATTGTGAAGGAGATCGCCGCAGTGGTCGGCGGCGGCGGCGGCGGTCGGCCCGACTTTGCCCAGGCCGGCGGCAAGGACCCCGCGCGTGTCGATGAGGCGTTGCGGCGCGCGGAACAGATCATCAAGCAAGCCAAATGACGCCGGTGGCGGACGCGCGGTTTTGGTTCGCTCTTTTTGAATGAGAATTCACACCCGCAGGCTCGTCGAAGAGACTCAAGGATTCTGCGACATCATCGATCTCACGCCGAAGGTTGAGCAGGCGGTCGCGAGCGAACGCATCGCGCGCGGGCTGGCCGCGCTTTTTGTCTTTGGCTCGACCGCGGCCCTTACCACCGTGGAGTACGAGCCCGGCCTGATCCAGGACCTCAAAGAGTTCTTCGAAACGATCATCCCGTCCAATCGCAAGTACCACCACGACGACCGCTGGGGCGACGACAACGGTTTTGCCCATCTGCGCGCCTCGCTGCTGGGGCCGTCGCTCCAGGTCCCGATCGAAAACGGGCGGCTCGCCTTGGGGACCTGGCAGCAGATCATCCTTGTCGATTTCGACAACCGGCCCCGCCGGCGGGAGGTCGTCCTGGAGCTTCTCGGAGAAAGCGAATGAAGACAGAAGCAAGCGCGCTCCCGGAAAAATTGCGCCTGGAGTTTCCCGATCCGCGCCGTTTTCGCGACCTCTTGGGCCAGCACGACGAGCATCTCAAAATTTTGCGCCGCAGCCTGAGCGTCGACCTGCGCGTCCACGGGAGCGAAGTGCACATCCAGGGAGACCCCATCGACGTCGAGCTGGCGGCCAAGACGCTCAAGCAGCTCTACGGCCTGATCGAAAAGGGCTGTCCGGTTTTCGAGAGCGACGTCGAGTACGCGCTTCGCATCCTCAGCGGCGACCGCAACGCGCGCCTGCAGGATATTTTTCTCGACACGATCTACATCTCCTCGCACAAGCGCGTCATCACGCCGAAGAGCGTCAATCAGAAAGCTTACATCGACGCGATCCGCCGCCACGACATCGTCTTCGGGATCGGCCCGGCGGGCACCGGAAAGACCTATTTGGCCATGGCGATGGCGGTCTCGGAGCTGATGAAAAACGCCTACATCCGAATCGTCCTGACCCGCCCCGCGGTTGAGGCCGGCGAGAAGCTGGGATTTTTGCCCGGCGATCTCGCCGAGAAGGTCAACCCCTACCTGCGCCCGCTCTATGACGCGCTTCATGACATGGTCGACTTCGACAAAGCGCGGCGCCTCGTGGAACGCGGCAGCATCGAGGTCGCCCCGCTCGCTTTTATGCGCGGCCGCACGCTCAACGATTCGTTCGTGATTCTGGACGAGGCGCAAAACACGACGCCCGAGCAGATGAAAATGTTTCTCACGCGTCTGGGCTACGGCTCGAAGGCCGTCATCACCGGGGACATCACGCAGATCGACCTGCCGGCGGGCAAGCCGTCCGGGCTCAAGGAGGCGTGGCGCATTCTCAACGGGATCGAGGGGATCAAGTTCATTACCTTCACCGAGAGGGACGTGGCCCGCCACCGTTTGGTTCAGGACATCATCGCGGCTTACGAGAGAGACGAGGCCCAGGGCGGGGAATCCTAAGCGCGTCAAAGGACAATGGGTCGAAGCCTGCGGCAGCGTCAGGATAGCGGCCGCGATACGGCCGTTCGTCACCGGCGCTCCGCGGGAACTGCGGGCTCTTTGCCATCGGGAGAACTCTCAGGAAATCACCTTGGCCGTCCACGTCCGCAGCGAAAGCGCTGACCCTCAAGTTTCCCTGGCGAGGGTGAGGCGGCAGGCGCAAACGATACTGGCCCGGCTGGGCGAGGCGCGCTCCGAGCTGAGTGTCCTTTTCGTCAACAACGACGCGATGCGCGCCCTCAACCAGAGATTTCGCGGCAAGAACGCGCCCACCGACGTGCTGTCGTTTCCGCTGGACGAAAGGCTGCCCGGCGGGGGCAAGCTCCTCGGCGATGTGGTGATCTCGCTCGAGCAGGCGCAAAAGCAAGCGCGCGCCAAGCGCAACCGCTTGAACCGTGAAGTCGATTGGCTTTTGACCCACGGCATCCTCCATCTTCTGGGGTACGATCACGAGCGCTCGCGCAAGGACGAGCGGATCATGCGCTCTCTGGAAAGGAGATTGCTCGCGGCGCTTTCCCGCAAGCGCGCCTGTAGGCTATAATGATTTAGCTCGATCATCGCGCCCGTCTTCCCGACGGCGGAGACGGCGACGTGAAAGCGGATGAGAAACAAATGTTCGACGAGACCAAAGAGCAACTGAACCACCTGGACGAACGCCTGCAGCTGCTCCGGAGGCGTCTTTGACCTGGACGCCAAACAAAAGCGCCTCGAAGAGCTCAACCGGGTCGCGTCGCGCCCGGACTTTTGGAGCGACGGCGAGAAAGCCCAGTCCGTCCTTAAAGAGCAAGCCGCCATCAAATCGATCCTCGACTCGGTAGAGAAGAACCGCCAATCCCTGGAGGAGGCGCGTTTTTTTCTCGCTTTGGCGGAGGAAGAAAAAAGCGAGGAGGCGCACAGCGAGGCGCTGGCCAAGATCGGCGAGGCGACCCAGCGGATGGCGCAAATCGAACTGGCGCAGATCCTGGGCGGTCCCGACGACCGGCGCAACGCCATCGTGAGCCTGCACCCCGGCGCCGGCGGCACCGAGGCCCAGGACTGGGCGGAGATGCTGCTGCGCATGTACCTTCGGTACGCCGATCGCCGGGGATACAAAACGGAAATTTTGGAGTACCAGCCCGGCGAGGAGGCAGGGGTCAAAAGCGTAACGTTCATGGTCACCGGCGAGTACGCCTACGGTTACCTAAAGGCGGAAGCGGGCATTCACCGTCTCGTGCGCATCTCGCCCTTCGACGCGAACTCGCGGCGCCATACCTCGTTTGCGTCGGTGTTCGTCTACCCTGAAGTCGACGAGGACATCAAAGTCGAAATTAACGAGGCCGATTTACGGATCGATACTTATCGCTCCAGCGGCGCGGGCGGCCAGCACGTCAACAAGACGGACTCGGCCGTGCGCATCACGCATCTGCCGACCGGCATCGTCGTCGCCTGCCAGAACGAGCGCTCGCAGCACAAGAACAAAGCGATGGCCATGAAGATCCTGCGCTCGCGCCTCTACGAGCTCGAGCTCGAGAAGCAGCGCGAGCGCATGGAAACCTTTCACAAGACCAAAAAAGAGATCGCCTGGGGAAGCCAGATCCGATCGTACGTCCTTCACCCTTATCGGATGGTCAAGGATCACCGCACCGGCATCGAAGTCGGCGACGCCGATCGCGTGCTCGACGGCGACCTGGATCAGTTCATCCAGGCCTACCTGCTTCAGGTGAGCGAGAATTAACCGACGACCAACCCATCATGCCCGCTCGCCTGCGCCATAACGCGCCGCCGCATCGCAGCGACTCTGTTTCTTTTAAAGGAGCCCCCGAGCTCCGCTCGCCGAGGGAACGATCTTTCCCCCTCCGGAGGGTCCCGTTTCCCGCCGCGCTCGCAAGTCGCGCTGAGCGGAGCAAAGGGCTCCAGTGGATCGTCGGCTCTTAGGGATTCCATGTACTCCTCCGGTGTGGCGTTTCTGATCGGTATCGGGGCGGCGCTGACCAATCTCCTCAAAAAAACGCGTCTCAAACGAGAGGCTCTTTTTGAGGACGAGGGCGCCGCCGGATCGGCCGCAGGCTCGTCGTGGCCGCAAGACCTGCCGCGAGTCCAGCCGCGCCAATTCGTCCTCAAATGGGTGCGCACGCTCACGCGCAAGCTTGCGCTCGCCCGCAGAAAGTCGGCGGCTCCTGCGGAAGTTCTTTCTGCCCCGGCCCGCGCGAAAAAACCGCTTTCCCTCAAGGTTGCCGCAGCGCTCAACCTTCTGTACTGGCCGTTTTTTTATTCGGGGATCGTGATCTCGGCGTGGTTTGCCGCGGACTCCGTTCTCCAGTTGGCCGTTTCGAGCGCCACGTACGGGGCGATCGCGGCGGTCGCCGACCCGGTCCTGACCGTTCTGACTCCGACGGCCGTCGGCTTTTGGACCAACTGGCTCGCGGTCAAGATGCTTTTCCACCCGCGGCGCAAGAACGCCGTTTGGTGGGGACTGGTGCCGGCGCGGCGGGAAGAGCTGATCGACGGCATCGCCGCCGGCGTCATGAAGCAACTGATCTCGCCGGAGATCGTTCAGGAGCACCTGCACAAGAGCGCGGTCATCCAGCGTTTTGTCAACGAGACCGCTTGCGCCTTGCAGGACACGCTTGAGAACCCCCGTTTCCGCCAGGAGCTAAAAGGGCTCGTCTACGGCATCGTTCACAAGTTCGCGACCAGCCCGGAAACGCGCCGCTCGGTGGAACGGCTCGTGCGCGCCAAAATCAGCGATTGGACGGGCGAGAGCCTGGGCGCGAAGATCGCCGAATGGACGAAGGAGCTCTGGGGTCCTCTGGTGGTGAAAGAGGTCATACAGGCCTTGCCGGACCTTCCCCAAGCTACCGACAGCGTGATTGCGCACGTCGAACGATCCCTCAATCAAGTTCCGCAAATCATGGAGCGGGAGAACAGCCGGATCGAGTCGCTCATCACCAGGGCGATCGTGGAAGCCCTGCACAATCTCGACATCAAGCAGGTCGTGAAAGCCCAGCTGAGCAAGCTCGACGAGCAGGGGCTCGAACGCATGCTCACCGGAAACGTGACGACGGAGCTCAAATTTATTCAGACTTCCGGAGGCGTCTTCGGCCTTCTCGCAGGACTTGCCTTTATCTATCCCTCGAGCAGGCCGGTTCTCCTGGCCGTCGGTTTAGCTCTCTGGGCGGCGTACCGAACGACCGTCAAAAAACAAACGGGGCTAACAACGGCTTAGGGCATGAAGCCGGGAAGTACACTCTTAGAGAATAGCGCCAAAATCGATGGATATGTCTGGCAGCAATAACAGCGTAACGACACTTGACCGATCCCGCGTCGAAATATCCGTGTAGACCCCGTTTTGCGGGCTGCGATGGACGTGGACGCGACCGGCCTGCAAATCGATCAGCCACACTTCCGGTAGCCCATGCCTCGCGTAGAGCGGAATTTTCACCGACCGATCGTACGCGACCATGGTGTCGGAGACGTCAATGATCAAGAGGATGTCTTCAGCGGTCGGATGCTTATCCCGATAAAAGTCACCCCGGGGTTTGAGCAAGGCGATATCGGGTTCAGGCTCTGAGCGGTTATCGAGACGCACCGGACCCTGAATCCGCACAATAGCACGCTCCCCGACCGCGACCGTGAGGATCCGATTCAGGCAGTCGACAACTCCCATGTGACGTGTTCCTATCGGAGTCATATCGATGATTTCTCCCTCGATCAGCTCGACACGCGCTTCGGGTGCAAGAATACCCACCTCGGCCATGCGGTAGTATTCGTCCACCGTGATCCGGTGACGCGGAATAGTAGACTCCGACAAGCTCATTGTACCTCGCTCCGAATAACTAGGATCTTACCACACCCTCGATCCCGGCCCAAGCCAGACGTCGCCGGCGTTTGATGGTTCTGGCTTCGTTTTGGTCAGTCGCTCGGGAACGCTTCATTTAACGCTCGCATCTCAGCTTCCGATAACCTCCACCCCGATGCGCCGCAGTTTTCAACCGTTCGCTCCACGCTGTCGGATTTGGGAATCGCGACCACGTTCGGCTTGACGATGCACCAGTTCAGCGCCACTTGCGCCATCGTTTTTCCCGTTTCTCTGGCGACATTCTGCAGCACCTTCATGGCGTTTCTTCTCCTGAGAAGCGGCACCGAGACCAGCTCGCCCTTTCCCAACGGGCTGTAAGCGATGATCGTGATCCCGTTCTTTTGACAATACGCCATGAGGTCTTTCTCGATGCCTCGTTGCAACAGGGAATATTTGACCTGATTGGCGACGATCCGGTACTTCTTCATCGCCCGCTCGGCTTGCGCAAGATCCGCAAGATAAAAATTACTCACGCCGATATAGCGCACCTTCCCGTCGTCGACGAGCTTTTCCATCGCCGCCATCGTCTCGGCGATGGGAACGCTCCGGTCCGGCCAGTGAATCTGGTAAAGGTCGATGCGCTCCACCCCGAGGCGCTTGAGACTCCCCTCGGCGGCGCGCAGAACCTCGTCATAGCGCAGGTGCGTGCCGGTCACTTTCGTTGCGACAAACACTTTGTCCCGAATTCCCTTGATCGCTTCTCCCACGACGCCTTCGGTGCCGTACATCTCGGCCGTGTCGATGAGAAAAGCTCCCCGCTCGATCCCTCTCCGCAACGGCTCGACGCCGCCGCGGTACTGCCACGTGCCGAGCCCGATTTCGGGGATTTGTACTCCCGTTGTGCCAAGCTCCTTGGTTTGCATCCGTCCTCCCGGCGCGAGATCGATTGACGCAACGATGACTTTTTTCTATTCTCTCCCAAAACCAAAAGCCAGCGACCTATCGCATGAAAAGCAATTTTTTCCTCGCGCTGCTGACGCTCGAACTTTTTTGCTTCCCCCGTTTGGCTGACGCCAATCCTTACCTCGCCAAAGCGGGCGAGCCTCCCGCCAGCGTGCGCGTTGCCACTTGCGCGGTCTCCGGCGGTTTTGTGCATCTCTATACGGCGCTCGACCACGGCCTTTTCGACAAGTACGGCATCAAGGCGAGCAACGTCTTTATTCGCGGGAGCGGCGTCGCGCTCGCGGCCATGGCCTTCGACGAAGTTCAGTTTCTGTACTGCGCCGCCGACGCGACCATCCCCGGGATGGCCAGCGGGATCGACGTCAAGCTGGTCGCCTCCCCGCTCGTCGGCCTCCCCTACGTGATGCTGGCGCGCAAAGACATCAAGCGGCCCGAGGACCTGAAGGGCAAGACGATCGGCGTGACGCGCCCCGGCGACCTGAGTTTTCGGCTCTCCAAAGCCGTGCTCAAGAAATTCAACCTGTCCGAGGGGGACGTGAAAATCCGCCCGATCGGCGGCAGCCAATCCGAGCGTTACCACGCGATGTTGCAGGACATCGTGCAGGCGCTGGTGATCACGCCGCCGCTCGACGTGCGCGGCAAAAAAGACGGCTTTAACGTGATCTATACCTTGGGCGACCTTGACATCCCGTTCATCTACAGCTCCGTTCACACCAACCTCAAAAGCCTGAAGGAGCGACCCCTGTTGGTGCAGCGGTTCGTCGCCGCGATGGCCGAATCGCTGGCTTTTGTCGACAACAATCCGGACAAAGCAAAAGCGTCGATGGCAAAAGCGATGAAGACGGCCGACCCGGAAGCCCTGCAGTCGGCGTACAACGCCTACGCGAAGGCGATCGTCAACCGCCGCATGCTCGTGCCGGTCGACGCGGTCGCCGCCGCCATGGAGATCGCCCGCGAGCAAGGGACAAGCGTCAGGAAAAAAGCGCCGGAGCTGGTCGACAACTCCTTTGCCGAGAACTTGACAAAGAGCGGCTTTCTCAGGGAAATCTGGGGCGGTGAGGTACCGGACGGCGCGAGAAGGTAGCGCAAAGGCGTCATCCCAGACGGCCCCGGACCGCACTCGCGCTAGCGCGCCCCGGGTCCGGGAAACCTAACGATCCTGGATGCCCGCCTCCGCGGGCATGACGAAAAGAAGGAGACGCCGACTTTCTTTCCACGGAAGGCACACAAGGAGCAAAATACCAAGGAGGCGATCATGATCATCGAAATGCGCACCTATACGCTCAAGCCGGGCGCGCTGCAGGATTTTCTCGCCGCGTTTACCGAGGGCCTCCCCGCCCGCCTGCAGTTTTCCCCGCTCGGCGCCTTCTGGCATTCGGATATCGGCACGCTCAACCAGGTGATTCACTGCTGGCCTTACGACAGCTTCGAGGCGCGGGAGCGCATCGGCCAGGAAGCGCGCAAGACCGGCAAATGGCCCCCCAAGACGCACGAGTTCATTGTCACGCAGGAGAGCAAGATCGTCGTTCCCGCGCCCTTCTCGCCGCCGCTGGGAGACAAGAAACTGGGCAACATTTACGAGATCCGGACCTACACCTACAAGCCCGGCACGATCCCCACCGTCCTCGAGCGCTGGGCGAAGCTGATCGACGGCCGCACCAAGCTTTCGCCTCTGGCGGCTTGCTGGACGACCGCCATCGGGCCGCTCAACCAGTTCATCCACATCTGGCCTTACGAGGACGGCGCCGCGCGCGACCGCATTCGCGCCGAAGCGATGAAGAGCGGGCAGTGGCCGCCGCCGACGCGCGAATTTCTGGTCAAACAGGAAAACATGATCGGCATCCCGGCGCCGTTTTCGCCGCTGCACTAGGCCGCTCGGCCCGCTTTTGGCCGAAAAAGCTGGAGATTCGCGGCGGATTTCTGTGCCCCGGAGGCCGGCGCCCGGCGTCGCGCAAACGGTTCACCATGTCCGAGAATTTTGACCGGCTCGTCGCTCTGTTGGAGAAGCTCCGCTCGCCCGGCGGCTGCCCGTGGGATCGCGAGCAAACGCACGACTCGCTCAAGCCCAACCTGCTCGAGGAGGCCTATGAAGTGCTCGAGGCGATCGATCGCGGCGACGCCGGGCGCCTGCGCGAAGAGCTGGGCGACCTTCTCCTGCAGGTCGTCTTTCACGCGCAAATTGCAGCGGAAGACAAGCGCTTCACGATCGAAGACGTTATCGCGCGCCTGAACGAAAAACTCGTCCGCCGCCACCCGCACGTGTTTGGCGACATGAAATCCGACGAGAAGCCTCGGACCGCGGCGGCCGTGCTCGCCCAATGGGAAGTCCTCAAACAAAACGAGCGCCAAGAAAAGAAACAGGCGGGCTCGGTTCTGGACGGCGTCGCGGTAAGCCTCCCCGCGCTCCTTCGCGCGCTCCAGATTCAGGAACGCGCGGCGCGCGTGGGCTTCGACTGGCCCGACGCCGGCGGCGTCATCCAAAAAGTCGAGGAAGAGTGCCGCGAGCTGCGCGCCGCCGCGCGCCAAAAACCAGCCGCAGACGGAAGCGAGAAGCGGCGCGTGGAGGAGGAGTTCGGCGATCTGTTGTTTGCGCTCGTCAACCTCGCGCGCTTTCTCGCCGTAAATCCCGAAGACGCGCTGCGCCGCGCGATCGCGCGCTTCATCGAGCGCTTCCACTATATCGAAGAGCGAGCCCGGCAGGCCGGCAAGGAGCTGCGCGAGCTCACTCTCGAACAGATGGACGCGTGGTGGAACGAGGCGAAGGAAGCACAGCGCCCTCAACCGGCGAAACCGAGCCGTTGAGATAGTCCCGGAGATAGCGCGCCGTGTAGGAAGCGGCGCCGTCGTTGATCACGTTCAAAGGCGGCCCCGCAGCGACCACGTATCCGCCCGCATCGCCTCCTTCGGGTCCGAGGTCGAGCAAATAGTCGGCCTCCTTGATGATGTCGAGATTGTGCTCGATCGTCACGACGGTGTTGCCCATTTCCACCAGCCGGTGCAGGATGTGAATCAGCTTCTCCACGTCGGCGAAATGGAGACCGGTCGTCGGCTCGTCGAGCACGTAGAGCGTCTTGCCGCGCGACTGCTTTGCCAGCTCGTACGCGAGCTTGATCCTCTGCGCTTCGCCGCCCGAAAGCGTCGTGCTGGCCTGCCCGAGCGTGATATAGCCCATACCGATCTCGTCGAGCACTTCGAGCGGGCCGGCGATCTTGGGAAAGGCGTGAAAGAATTCCGCCGCCTCCTCGACCGTCATGCGGAGGACATCGGCGATGTTCTTGCCGTTGTAGCGAATGCTCAGGGTTTCCTCGTTGAAGCGCTCGCCGCCGCAGGCGTCGCAATCGACGAAAACGTCCGGTAGAAAGCTCATTTCCTTTTTGATCTTTCCCTGCCCGGCGCATTGCTCGCAGCGCCCGCCGGGGACGTTGAACGAAAACCGACTCGGCGTGTAGCCGCGCATCCGCGCCTCGGGAGCGAGCGTGAAGAGCCTGCGGATTTCATCGAGAAAGCCGACATAAGACGCGGGAATGGAGCGCGGCGTTTTCCCGATCGGCGTTTGATCGACCTCGACCGCGCGCTCGAGCTTCTCCCAGCCCGTGATGCTGCGGTGCGCGCCGGGGCGGCCGTCGAACTGTCCGAGCTTCATTTTCACCCCCCGGTAAAGAACCTCTTTCACGAGCGTGCTCTTGCCCGAACCCGAAACGCCCGTCACGCACGTCCAAGCTCCCAGAGGAAACCGCACGTCGATATTTTTAAGATTGTTCGCGCGCGCGCCGTGGACCGTCAGCCACGAAACTCCGGCAAACAGCCGGCCCGGCCAGGTGCGCCGCCGCCGCGCGCTCAAGTAAGCGCCGGTGACCGAGACGGGGTTCGCCATGATCTCGGCCGCGGTGCCGATCGCGACCACCCGGCCGCCGTGCACTCCCGCTCCCGGACCCAAATCGACGACGAGATCGGAGGAGCGAATCGTGGCATCGTCGTGCTCGACGACCAGCACGGTGTTTCCCTGCTCGCGCAGCCGCCTCAAGGTTCCGAGCAGCATATGGTTGTCGCGCGGATGAAGCCCGATCGTGGGCTCGTCCAGGATGTAGCAGACGCCGCGCAGGTTCGACCCGAGCTGCGCCGCGAGGCGGATGCGCTGCGCCTCCCCGCCTGAAAGCGTATCGGCGGCCCGATCCAAAGTGAGGTAGGAAAGCCCCACCTCGCAGAGAAACTTTAGCCGCTGCGCGATCTCGCGCAGGACCCGCTCGACGACCGCCCGATCGCGCTCGGCGGCGGCGCCGATCTTTTCCTTCAGCCCGTGAACGTACGCGAGCGCGTCCTGGACCGAAAGCGCGGTAACCTCCCAGATGGCCCGCCCGTCGACCTTGACCGCCTGCGCTCTCGCGTTGAGGCGGCGCCCCTGGCAGGTCGGGCAAACCGCCTCGCTCATGAATTGCCACAGATACGCGGAAAGGTCGTCGTCGGCACCGTTAAAGAGACTCGTCAGGTAAGAGAGGAAGCCCTGGAAGGGGACCGGCTTTTGGCCGCCGTGGAGCGCGTAGTTTTTGCTCCGCTCCCCCAGGCGCGCAAACGGCCTGTGGATGTCGACGCCGCCTTCTTCGGCTTGGCGCAGAAGCCGGTAAAGCGCTTTTTTCAGCTCCGGCCGTCCCGATCCGAGCGCCTCGACGACCTCAGCGAGTGATTTTTCCTCGTCGGCGAGAAACAGCGCCTGATCGAACTCCCAATGCACGCCCATCCCGCCGCAATCGTCGCACGCGCCCTGGCGGCTGTTGAACGAAAACAGGCGCGGATCGAGCGGGTCGTAACCCACGCCGCAGCGGTGGCAGAAAAGCCGCTGGTTGAAAATCTGCTCTTTGCCCGCGCCGATCAGATGAATGATGTCGTTTCCGAGCCGCAGGCCCTGATCGACGATCCGCGCGAGCTCCTGAGTTCCGGCTTTCGCCTTGCCGATCACGATGTCGATATCGTGCTCGCGGAAGCGCTCGAGGCCCGGGCGCAGCTCGGGCGCGCGGAGATCGACGATCTTGCCGTCGATGCGCGCCCGGCGATAGCCGAGCCGCGCCGCTCCGGAAATCACTTCTTTGTGGAATCCTTTGCGGCCGCGCACGATCGGGCTCAGGACCGTGACCTCCTTGCCGCGGTGAGCGCGCGCGATGCGATCCAAAATCTGGCTTTTGGACAAGCTCGTGATCGCACGGCCGCACCCGACGCAGTGCTGCTCGCCGACTTTGGCGTACAACAGGCGCAGATAATGATAAATTTCGGTTACGGTTGCGACCGTGGATTTGCGCCCGCCCTGGCTCAGGCGCTGCTCGATCGCAACGGTGGGCGGGATACCGGAAACAAGATCCACGTTGGGCCGCGCCATGATCTTGAGAAACTGCCGCGCGTAGGCGGACAGGCTGTCGATGTAGCGGCGCTGTCCCTCGGCATACACGATATCGAACGCGAGCGAGGACTTGCCGGAGCCGCTCAGGCCCGTGATCACCACAAACCGATCGCGCGGAATTTTTAGGTCAATGTTCTTGAGGTTGTGCTCCTTTGCCCCCACGATCGTGATCGCGTTCTCGCCATCGCCCGCGCCGGCCGACCCGTCACCGTCCGAGCCCCGCCACCCCTGAACCTTTTTCTCCAGCACGGGATGAAAGGGCGAGCCGGCTCGGCCCAGATACGACGCCAGATAGCGGCCGGTATGGGAGCGCTCGTTCCGCGCGATCTCCGCGGGGGTGCCGACCGCGACGATCTCGCCGCCGCCGTCGCCCCCTTCGGGCCCGAGGTCGATGATATGATCGGCGCACTTGATCACGTCCATGTTGTGCTCGATCACGAGCACCGTGTGCCCCTGGTCCACCAGCTCGTTGAGGGCGTGGAGCAATTTTTCGACATCTTGAAAATGAAGGCCGGTGGTCGGCTCGTCGAAAATAAACAAAGTGCCCGCCCGGCGCGCCTTCGCCATGTGCGCCGCGAGCTTGAGCCTCTGCGACTCCCCTCCCGAGAGCGTCGTCAACGGCTGGCCGAGCCGGATGTAGTCCAGGCCGACGAGCCGCAAAGGCTCCAGCGCCGCGACGATCTCCGGGCTGTCTTTGAAAAACTCCAGCGCTTCGACCACCGTCAAGTTCAACACCTGCTGAATATTGCGCCCGCGGTAAAGCACCTCGAGGACCTCGCCGCGAAAGCGGCTGCCGCGGCACTCGGGGCACGTGGCGTAAACGTCCGACAGAAACTGCATCTCGATCTTTTCGAAGCCTTCGCCGCGGCACGTCTCGCAGCGGCCCCCCTCGACGTTGAAGGAGAACGTCGCGGCGGTGTACCCGCGCAGGCGCGCAAGCTCGGCGGCGGCGAACAGCCGGCGGATGCCGTCAAAGGCTTTCATGTAGGTTGCCGGGTTCGAGCGCGGCGTGGTGCCCACGGGAGATTGGTCCACGAGGATCACGTCCGCGACTTTGTCGCTTCCTTCCACGCGGCGGCACGACTCGACCGGCGATCCGGGCGCTTCCTTGAGCTTTTTGAGATTGCGGTAGATCACCTCCTCGACCAGGCTCGACTTACCCGAGCCCGAGACTCCCGTGATGCAAACAAACAGGCCCAGGGGAATTTCGACATCGATGTTCTTGAGGTTGTTGGCGCGCGCGCCGAAAAACCTAACGGTTCGCTGCCCCAGGGGCGCGCGCCGGCGCGCCGGCAACGGAACGCTCTTGCGCTGCGCCAGATAGGCCCCTGTCAAAGAATGCTCGCTGCGCAACAGCCCGTCGTAGCTTCCCGCAAAAACGACCTCGCCGCCCTTGTCGCCGGCGCCGGGACCCAGGTCGACGACAAAGTCGCTCTCTTTGATGATCTCGGGGTCATGCTCGACGACGACCACGGTGTTTTGGTTCGCGCGCAGCCGGTGCAAGATCTCCACCAGCCGGTGGCTGTCGCGCGGGTGAAGGCCGATCGAGGGCTCGTCCAGGACGTACAACGTATTGACCAGGGACGAGCCGATCGCGGTGGTGAGATCCACGCGCTCGAGCTCTCCGCCCGAGAGCGTGCGCGACTGGCGATCCAGAGTCAGATATTCGAGCCCGACGGAGACCAGATACCCGAGGCGGCGGCGGATTTCGTCGAGAATGAGGCGCGCGACCTGGTCGGCCTGTCCCGAAAGTTTGAGGTCGTTGAAAAAACGCGCGGCGGCCCCGACGCTCATCGCGTTGATCTCGGCGATATTTTTCCCCTCGATGCGGTAATCGAGCGCTTCCGGCTTGAGCCGGCTTCCCTGGCAAGCCGGGCAGAGAAAATAGCCTCGATAGCGCGCGAGAAACACGCGCACGTGCATGCGGTAGCTGCGCCGCTCCATGCGCCGAAACCAGCCGCGCACGCCGCGAAACTCGCCGTCGCCTTCCAAGATCAGCCTCTTTTCCCTTTCGCTCAGCTCGCGATAGGGCTTTTTCGTCGAGATGCGCTTGCGCCGGCAGAAATCCAGCAGGCGCTGGAAGCGGCGCGCGCGCGCCTGCGTGGTCCAGGGTTTGATCGCGCCCTCGGCGAGCGATTTACTCTGATCGGGAATGACCAGATCCATGTCGATGTCGATGACCCGGCCGAATCCCCGGCACGTCTCGCACGCGCCGAGCGGGCTATTGAACGAAAAGAGATTGGGCACGGGATCGCGATAGGCGATGTCGCAATGGGGGCAGTGGAGGCGGTTGCTGAACGGCTCGCGGCGCCAGCCGTCGGCGGGAAAGTAGAGATTGAGCCTTCCTTTGCCGAAGTGAAAAGCCTGCTCCAAAGAGTCGGTGATGCGCTTGCGCGCCTCCGGCCGGTAGCCGAACCGGTCGACGACGACTTCGATCTCCGATTCTCCGCAAGCGTGCTCCAGCTCTTCGAGATCGCGGAGCTCGCCTGCGCGCAACAGGCGCCGGAAGCCGCTTCGCTCCAGGCCGGATCGAACTTCGCTCCACGGGACGCCGGCGGGGATCGCAAGCGGAAAGGTCACGACGACGGGCGTCCCTTCTGGAGCGGCGGCGAGCTTGCCCAAGACAGACTGCGCGCTGTCTCGCTCGACCGCTCGGCCGCACCCGCGGCAGTGCAGAATCGCGACCTTGGAAAAAAGCAGCTTGAGATGATCGTGCAGCTCGGTCATCGTGCCGACCGTCGAGCGCGAAGTCTTCACGGGCCGGCTTTGATCGATCGCGATGGCCGGCGGAATGCCTTCGATGGACTCGACCTCCGGCTTGTCCATGCGGTCGAGAAACTGCCGCGCGTAAGCCGAGAAGCTCTCGACATAGCGGCGCTGCCCCTCGGCGTAAAGAATATCGAAGGCGAGCGTAGACTTTCCCGAGCCGCTCACGCCCGTGATGACGGTCAGGGCATTCTGGCGGATCTCCAGATTGATATTTTTGAGATTGTGTTGCTTGGCGCCGACGATGCGGATGCTGTCCTCGGCCATCTTTCAAACCCGAACGGTAAGGGGACGGCGCTTCTTTCGGAAGGGCACCGTCCCCTTAGGTGCGACCCCGCACGCTCCGGCGGAACTTTTCGTCATCCTTCAGCACAAAAGTTCGCCAAAGCCGCGGCGTATCTACTGCAGTCCGAACCGTTCGGTCAAGATCCGCCGGAAGCGGGGACCGTAAACGAGATCGAACGTCTCTTCCTTATCCGGAAAAAGCTCCAACGCCGCTTTTTTGCACGCGGCAACCAGCCTCTGGGCGGTCTCCAGAGTAAGGTCCGCCTGATAGAGAAGCGCGGTCGTCAAATCGACCGTCCGCCTGAGCCGCCGTATCTTTCTTTCTTCAGCCTGCAGTGCTTCGTTGTCGGCCATAGTTCATAAATGATGCAACACGATAGCTGGCGGGTCAACTTACGGCGTCGGCCGGCTGCCGCAAAAATGGCGCGCGCCGCCGCGCGGAACTTGACAACGCTCATCGCTCATACTTGAATGCGTAGCAAAGTTTCTGCAAGCTGGGGAAAAAATCTCGCCGTTTTTAAGCTGAGGAGGTCAGCATGCCCCCGGTTAAGAAATCGTTCCTGAACATCTCTCTCGTGCTGGGGATAACCGCCTTTGCGCCCGCCGTAGGTTTTTCGCAGCCGTCCTTTTTTCAGGGCAAGACGATCACGGTCATCCAGGGTCGCGATCCCGGCGGCACCGGCGACCTGCGCGTCAAAGCCGTGACGACATTTTTGCCGAAATACATCCCGGGGAATCCCGTCGTCATCAACGAGTATATGCCCGGCGGCGGCGGGCGTAAGGCTACCAACCATATTTACAGTTCGGTCCGGCCCGACGGGCTTACCATCGGGAACATGAGTTCCGCAATGGTCTCGCTCGCCATTCTCGGAGAAACCGGCGTCCAGTACGACATCGACAAGTTCTCCTATCTGGGCTCGCCTTACAGCACCTACCACGCGATCTTCGTGAGCAGAAAGGAAGCTGGATTGAACAGCCTGGAAAAGCTTCGCGCCGCCACCGGCGTGCGCATTGGCGCCCAGTCCGTCGGCTTTTCCACCTACAACGAAGGGCGCCTTTTCGCCTATCTGCTCGGCCTCAAAGAGCCGAAGTTCATCCCGGCGTTTTCCGGCGCCGAACTTGACCCGGCGCTCATGCGCGGCGAGATCGACGCGCGCGCGACCGGCGCCGACACGGTTGTGCGGAGAAACAAGGACTGGCTGGAAAAAGGGCTGGTGGACTTCCATGCCATCATGGAGGTGCCCAAGGGCGACAAGCATCCCCTGTTCCCCAACTTGCCAGAGATCGAGACGTTCGCGCGCTCGGACAAAGAGCGCAAGGTGGTCGCGTTGGCGCGCGCCTTCAGGGTCGCCGGCACGCCGTTCTTCCTGCCTCCCGGCACGCCCAAGGACCGCGTGGCCATCCTTCAAGAGGCCTTCCGCAAGGTCTACAAAGATCCCGAATTCCACAAGGAATACAAAAAATTGACCGGCGACGAGCCGACGCCGCTGTTGCCCGAAGTTCACGAGAAGGCGATTCGCGAGATCCCGCGCGAACCCGAAGTCATCGACCTCTACAAGAAGCTTGTCGGCGCCGGCCCGCTCCCGCCGCGCTGACCCCGCCGCCAAGCAGTTCGGCGTTCTGTCCGGCACTTCGGTTGACAAAGCCGGGGCGCTCGGCTACTAAAATTGCACGAGTACAGTTCTCCGCGCGACTGGCGTCTACGTGGAATCGACCACGGGGGAGTGCTGAGGATAAGAAGGCCGTACGCCTGGGTCTCTTATGGAGGTTCAGGCGTTTTTATTTTTAGGGGCTAAAAAATGATCAAGCAGTACTTGCTGTCACCCGGACCCACGCCGATTCCGAACGAGGTCGTGACAGCAATGTCCGAGACCATCATCCATCACCGCACGCCGGAATTCGCGAAGATCATGTACGAGGTGCGCGACGGCCTGAAGAGGCTCTTCGGCACCAAAAACGACGTCTTGATTCTGGCGTCTTCGGGAACCGGGGCCATGGAGGGCGCAGTTTCCAATCTATTCTCGCCCGGCGATAAAGTTCTGGTGGTCAACGGCGGCAAATTTGGCGAGCGCTGGCTCCTTCTGGCAAAAGCTTACGGCCTTGCGCCGGTGGAGATCAAAGTGGAGTGGGGTAAAGCGGTATCGGTCGACGCGGTCGAGAAACAGCTCAAAGCGCACCCCGACTGCCAGGGCGTCTTGATCCAGCACAGCGAGACATCGACCACGGTCCTGCACCCGGTGCGTGAAATCGCGCGCCTGACGCGCGGCGGGCCGTTGCTTGTCGTCGACGGCGTGACCTCCGTCGGCGCCCTTCCCGTGCCGATGGACGAGTGGGGCATCGACGCGCTCGTGACCGGCTCGCAGAAGGCCTTGATGCTGCCTCCGGGGCTTGGCTTCATTGCGCTCAGCGACCGGGCCTGGGCGCGCGTTGAAAAAAGCCGCTCGCCCAAGTTCTACTTCGACCTCAAGCTGGAGAGAAAGAACCAGCAAAACGGCTCGACCGCGTTTACTCCCGCGGTGTCGCTGGTTTTCGGGCTGCGCGCCGCGCTCAAGCTCATGGAGCAGGAAGGCATCGAGCGCGTTTACGCGCGCCACGAGCGCATGGCGCGCGCGACGCGCGCGGCCGCGACCGCCCTCGGCCTCGAGCTGCTCGCGCCCGACAGCCCCAGCCCGGCGGCGACCGGCATCGTCATGCCCCCGAGCGTCGATGCCGATCAGCTTTTGGAGTTTCTGCGGGCGCGCATGGGGATTACGTTCGCCGAAGGCCAGGACGATCTGCGCGGCAAAATCATTCGCATCGCGCACATTGGCTACATGGGCGCGTTTGACGTGATCACCGCCGTCTCCGGCCTCGAAATGGCGCTCAAGAAGTTTGGCTATCCGGTGACCTTGGGCAAGGGCGTGGCCGCCGCCCAAGAAGTTCTGATGGCAGCCCTGGCCTGAGCGGATCATGGCAGCCCTGGCCTGAGCGGATCATCGATCGGGAATCGCGGCTCGTCTGAGTCTGTCCAACCAAGCAAAACAGTGACGAAAATCCTCGTAACCGACACCCTGGCGCCGCAAGGCCTCGAAGTTCTGAGAAAGGCGGGCTTTGAGGTCAGCGTCAAAACCGGCTTGAAACCGGCCGCACTCGCGCAGGCGATCGGCGATTACGATGGCCTGGTGATCCGCAGCGGCACCAAGGTCACTGCCGACGTGATCGAGGCCGCGTCCAACCTGAAAGTGATCGGCCGCGCCGGCGTCGGCGTGGAGAACGTGGATGTCGAGGCCGCCAGCAAAAAAGGGATCGTCGTCATGAACACTCCCGGCGGCAACAACGTCACGACCGCGGAGCACACGATCAGCCTCATGATGGCGCTGGCGCGGCACATTCCCCAGGCCGCCGCTTCCCTTAAATCCGGCCTGTGGCAGCGCGACAAGTTCATGGGGGTGGAGTTGTGCAACAAGACGCTCGGCATCATCGGCATCGGCAACGTCGGGCGCATCGTCGCCGAGCGCGCCCTGGGGCTGCGCATGAAGGTGATCGCGCACGACCCGTTCGTGCCGGAGAGCGTCGCCGCGCAGCTCGGCGCCGAGCTGGTGGGCCTTGACGAGATCTTCGCGCGTTCGGACTTTATCACCGTTCACGTTCCCTTGACCCAGGAGACGCGCGGCCTCATCAACCGGGAGGCGTTCGCCAAGATGAAACCCGGCGTCCGGATCATCAACTGCGCGCGCGGCGGGATCGTCGATGAAAACGACCTCGCCGAGGCGCTGCGCTCGGGCAAGGTGGCCGGCGCGGCGCTCGACGTCTTCGTCGAGGAGCCGCCCCCACCGGATCATCCGTTGCTGCGCTCCGAGCGGGTCATCGCAACCCCGCACCTCGGAGCGTCCACCGACGAGGCGCAGCTCAACGTCGCCATCGCCGTCGCGGAGCAGGTGGTCGACTTTCTCACGCGGGGAATCGTACGCTACGCGGTGAACGTCCCTTCCGTCAGCCCCGAGCTACTCAACATCCTTCGGCCTTACCTCAATCTCGCCGAAAAGCTCGGCAGCCTTCAGGTGCAGCTTCTCGGGCGTCTGCCCAAAGAGATTCAGGTCGAGTACAGCGGCGAAGTCGCCGGCTACGACGTGGCGCCGCTCACGCTTGCGGTCCTCAAAGGGATCTTGAGCCCGGTCATGGAATCCAGCGTGAACTACGTGAACGCGCCGTTGATCGCGCGGGAGCGCGGCATCAACGTGATCGAATCGCGCACCAGCCGCCCGATCGACTTTGCCAGCTCGGTCACCGTCGTGGTCAAAACCGCCGAGCGCACCAGCGCCGTCGAAGGGGCGATCTTCGGCAACAACAATGCCCGCATCGTCAAGATCGACAACTTCTATCTGGAGGCGGTTCCGGAGGGTTACATCCTCATTCTGCACAACCGCGACGTTCCGGGAGTCGTCGGCGCCGTCGGCACCCTTCTGGGCAAGAACAAGATCAACATAGCGGCCATGGAGCTGGGCCGGGAAAAAATCGGCGGGATGGCGATATCCCTGTTTCACGTCGACGACGTCATCCCCAAAGAAACGCTCGATGAGCTGCGCCGCCTGCCCAACATCGTCTCCGCCGTGCTCGTTAAGCTCTAGGAAAAGTGATCGTGATTCGTGTTCGTGATCGAGAGAGAGAGCCGACCGCGACTATTTTTCCTAGCGAGCACGAGTCCCGAGCGCGAACACGCATAACAACATGGCCAACGTAGCGGTCATCGGCGCGCAGTGGGGCGACGAAGGCAAGGGGAAAATCGTCGATCTCTTTGCCGAGGACGCCGACGTCGTCGTGCGCTTTCAGGGGGGAAACAACGCCGGCCACACGCTAGTCGTGAACGGCGAAAAGACCGTCCTCCATCTCATCCCCTCCGGCGCGCTTCACGCCAACAAGCTGTGCGTGATCGCGAACGGCGTGGTCGTGGATCCGGAGGTTCTGCTCGACGAGATCCAAAAGCTCAAACAGCGCGGCTATCTCGCGGACGACTCGCTCTTGCAGATCAGCGAGCAGGCCCACGTGATCATGCCCTACCACAAGGCGATCGACCTCGCGCGCGAGCGGCTGCGCGGCAAGGGAAAAATCGGCACCACCGGAAGAGGGATCGGCCCCGCCTACGAGGACAAGGTCGCGCGCACAGGGATACGCTTCGTCGATCTGCTCGAGGAGCGCACCTTCCGAAAAAAGCTCGAATACAACATCGCGGAAAAAAACATCTATCTCAAGGCGATTCTCAAGGAAAAGACGCTCGACTTCGAGGCGATCCACAAAACCTACTGCGAGTACCGCGAGAAGCTCAAACGATACGTCGTCAACACCGAGCTATCGCTCGATCGCGCGATGCGCGAGGGCAAAAAAGTGCTGTTCGAAGGCGCCCAGGGCACCCTTCTCGATGTCGACCACGGCACGTACCCGTTCGTCACGTCCTCCAACACCGTGACCGGAGGAGTCTGCACCGGCGCCGGCGTCGGGCCCCAGGCGATCCATCAGACGATCGGCATCTCCAAAGCCTACACCACGCGCGTGGGCAGCGGTCCCTTTCCTACGGAGCTCACCGGGCCGGAAGGCAAAAAACTGAAGCAGGACGGCGACGAGTACGGCGCCACCACGGGAAGGCCGCGACGCTGCGGCTGGTTCGACGCGGTTGGCGTGCGTCACGCGGTCCGGATCAATGGGATCACGGGGATCGCGCTCACGAAGCTCGACGTGCTGACCGGGTTCAGCAAGATTCGGATCTGCACGGCCTATCGCTACAAAGACCGGATTTTTGAGGAGTTCCCGGCCAGCCAGCATGTCATGGAACACGCCGAGCCGGTCTACGAGGAGTTCGCCGGCTGGCAAGAGCCGATCTCAAACGCGCGCAGCTTCGGCGATCTGCCCGCAAACGCCCAGCGTTATGTGCGCCGGCTGGAGGAGATCCTCAGGACCGAGATGGTCGTGATCTCGGTCGGCCCCGGACGCGAGCAGACGATCATGCTGAAAAACCCGTTCCGTTGAAGCCGCCTTTCTGTACGCCGCAAGGAGGCGAGGCGGCGATGAACGAAGTTAGGCGAAGCTTATTGTCCAGAACTACCGCAGCTTGAAGATCTCCATGTACTGCTTCACCGTCGCGTCGAAATCCTTGTAATCCTCAGGATTCTCGATCACGTACTTGAAGCCCCTGAAAAGCCGCGGCGGATCGGGCTCGACGTCCTTTCGTACCGGAATGCGCTGCATGCCGACCAGCATTTCCTGTCCCTCTTTGGAAAGGATGAAGTCGTAAAACAGGCGCGCCGCGTTCGGGTGCGGCGCCTTCACCCCGAGCATCACGGGGTTGACCTGAGTTACGACCGGCTCGAGCGGCAGCCAGTCGATCGGCGCCCCTTTCGACGTCATGCGCTGGATCGTTTGGTTGTACGCGATGATCAGCGCGTACTCGCCGGCCACGGCGAGCTGCACCCGCTCGGTATTCCCGCGCTTCACGACGGGATCCTGCGCCGCGAGCCGCTTGAAAAAGTTGACCGCCTTTTCGGCTCCCCAGGCGCCTTTGAGGCCTTCGAGCATGCCGTAAGCTTCGGTGTCCACCGAGATCTTGCCGCCTTTCCATTTGGGGTCGAGCAGCGCCTCGTAGGTCCTCGGGACGTCTTCCTTTTTGACCAGCTTCGTGTTCCAGCCCAAAACGTAGCTGTTGACGTAGTACGCGGTCCACAGCCCCTCTTTGTCGACGAGCTGGGGATCGATCATCTTGGTTTCGGGAGAACGATAAGAGGCGAGGAGCTTGCGCTCGGAAAGCGGAATCACCATCTCCCCCCGGCCGACCACGACGTCCCAGGCGAACCTCCCGCCGCGCGCCTCGGTGAGGATCTTGTTGAGCAGCGGCCCGCCTCCGGTGCGAAAGAGCGTGACCTTGAGAAACGGATACTTCTTTTCAAAGCGGTCCACGACCTGCTTGCTCTGATCCAAAGTCATCGTGGTGAAGTAGATCACCTCGCCTTCTTTCTTCGCGCCTTCGATGATCTTGGGGTCCGGGGCGGTCTGGCTCCAGGCCGGCGCGGCAGCCAGAACCGCAAGAACGACGAACCGCGCCACAATTAGGCTTCGCTGCATTTTCACCGTCTACCTCCCAGAAAAGCGATTTCCATCAGACTAGGCAATTCGCCGCGGCGCTTCAAGCCGAGCGGCGTCGGCGCTACCTCCGGCCCCGTTCTTCTTTCCGCGGGTCGGCCTTCGCGCTCACCTTGCCGTTTTTAGCCACGATCGCCTGCACCACGCCCAGATTCTCCCGCTCCCGCACGGCATGCCCCCTGCGCTCCAGCGACAGGCGCGTCTCGGGAGGGATTCCCGGCTCGACCGCAAGTTCGTTCGGCATCCACTGATGGTGAATCCGCGGCGCCTCTACCGCCTTGTCCACGGGCATGCCGAAATCGATGACATTCAGAACCGTCTGCAACACGGCGCTGATGATGCGCGGCCCGCCGGCGCCCCCGAGAATGAGGGCCGGGCGATCGTTCTCCAGAATGATCGTCGGCGACATGCTGCTGAGCGGCCTCTTTTTCGGCTGGATCGCGTTGGCGTCCGCGCCGATCAGCCCATAGGTGTTGGGCGCGCCTACCTGAATCGAAAAATCGTCCATCTCGTTGTTGAGAATGATGCCGGTCCCCGGAGCCACGACCTTGGAGCCGAATCGCGTATTGATGGTGACCGTGCAGGCGACCGCGTTGCCGGCGCCGTCGAGGATACTGAAGTGCGTCGTGCCTCCCTTTTCGCTCGCGCTCAGAACGGGGCCGTAAAAATCCGCCGCGTAGGTGCGCGCGGCCGAGATCTTGGCGCGGATCTTGTCCGCCCATTCCTTCGAAATCAGCTTCTGCACGGGCACCTGGACAAAGTCGGGATCGCCGAGGTACTGCGCCCGGTCGGCAAACGCGTGCTTCATGGTCTCGGCGAGAAGGTGGAGATAAGTCGCCGAATTGTGCCCCAACGATTCGAGCGGGTACGATTCGAGGACCCGCAGCATCTCCAGAAGCGCGACCCCGCCCGAGCTCGGCGGCGGCATCGCGATCACGACATGGCTTCGATACCGCCCGAGAAGAGGCTCGCGCCACACCGGGCGGTAGCTCTTGAGGTCCTCGAGGGTCATGACCCCGCCCTCTTTTTTCACGCCTTCCACGATCGCCTGCGCGATCGGCCCGTCGTAAAAGGCCTGCGGCCCCTGCCGCGCAAGCGCGCTCAACGTCTCGGCCAACTCCGCCTGGACGATTTTCTCTCCGACATCCAGAGGCGTGCCGTCGGCGCGTAAAAAGATGCGCGCCAACGCCGGTGACTTTCGGACACTGGCAAGCTGCCGCTCGACCGCATAGCGGAGATGCCCCTTGAGCGGGAAACCCTCGCGCGCGTACCTAATCGCCGGCCCCAGCAAGGCGGGCCAGGAGACGGTGCCAAAGCGCTTTACCGCTTCGGCAAGGCCGCTCACCTGGCTGGGGACCGCGACCGCAAGCCCGCCGGTCAGGCTGAGAGACGGGACAACTTTGCCTCCTTTGATGTAAAGATCCCGGTGAGCTTGGGCCGGAGCCCGCTCGCGAAAGTCGAGCACATGCGCCGTTCTGGCCCGCGCCTGGTACAACACCATGAAGCCGCCGCCGCCGATCCCCGACGATGCGGGATCGACGACGGCAAGCGCAAAAGCGGTCGCGACCGCCGCGTCCACCGCGTTCCCGCCACGCCTCAAGATCTCCATTCCGGCGCGCGCCGCCAGCTCATCGTCGGCCGCGACCGCGCCTTCGAAGTCGCGCTGCGCGCCGTCACTTGCCGCGGCCGACAGCAAAAAAACCGCGACGAGAAAAAGCGCTCTGACGGCACAAACGAGCGCGCGCACTCTGGCCGCGTTCAGCATAGCCTCTCTTTAATGATTTGATTCCACCTTTGCAACGCTGGAGAAAGCTGCACGGCCAGAGGCCGAAAGGGTAAAGGGTTTGGCGCCCTGAACTCTTCGACCCTTCAAGTTTTTTTGGCGCTTCGGTCTTTTTTCTGTTAAAAGAAGCGATAGCGCCTGGGGAACGCGCGGTGAAAATTCTTTTTTTCGATATCGAGACGATTCCCACGCCCGCAGCCGTCGCCCAAAACGGCCTGGACAGCGCTCAGCCGCGGCTCGATGAACAGGAAATCATCAAAAAGCTGAGTCTCTCCGCGCTCACGGCGCGAGTGCTGTGCATCGCCTATGCCGCCGAGCCGCCGCGCGATTCCCCCGTCGAGATTCTGTCCGGAGACGAGGCGGAAATTCTCAAAAGCTTTTGGCAAGTGGCCGCGGAAGCGAACCTCTTTGTCGGCCATAATCTCCTGGATTTTGACCTCCGTTTCATCTACCAGCGCTCGATTATCAACCAGGTGAGGCCTTCGCGCGATATCGGCTTTGCGCGCTACCGGAGCGCGCCGGTGTTTGACACCATGCACGAGTGGAGCCGCTGGGGACGCGAGCATGTCAAGCTCGACGATCTGGCTCAGGCGCTCGATCTCCCCTCGCCCAAATCCGGCTGCGACGGCTCCAAAGTGTTCGAGTTCTACCGCGCCGGCAGGGAGGCCGAGATCTGCGAGTATTGCAAGCGCGACGTGGAAACGGTCCGCCAGATCTACCGGCGCATGACGTTCACGGCTTGACCCGCATTCGATCTTATAGTTGTTGTTCAAAAATTGACGCCATTGGCCGACTTCACCCGCTCCCCTCCCCCGAGAGATTGCTACGAAAATTGGCACCGTGAGGGCCGATTTTCATCGTCTGGCAGGACAAGCCGTTCGACGGAGTCTGTCCTGAGCACAGGCGAAGACTCAGGGCAAGCCGCGATACCCACCATGGAGGCGGACGCGATGGCTATCGGCGCAAGGCGCCTCGACCCATCCTGCAGATTTTTTCCATTCGCAGCGCTGTACCCGAGGCACATGAATCGCTGTGTCGCGATGCGCCTGCCATTTTTTTCGCAGCTCCCGGGCGAGAGTGAAGGTGTGACATGCAAGCTTTTCTAGGCCCGTTTCATCCCGAGCTCGAGGACGCGCTTGTCGCCGAGATCGCCGGGCGCAAGAAGCGCGACCCGATTTCGCCGCTCCTGATCGTCGTGCCGTCCGACTCGCTCCGGCGGCGCCTTAAGGTTCTGCTCGCGCGCGAGCGCGCGCTCAGCCTCCTCAACCTGCGCGTCCTCACGTTTTATCAGCTCTCGCTCGAGCTCTACCAAGAGCGCCACGGCTGGCGCCCGGAATTCCTGGCGGACGATCTGTGCCTGGAGGAGGTCTTGCGCGAGATCCTGCGCCGGGAGGGCCCGGCGGCGCGGCCTTTTTCGGCCCTCGAGGAGAAAATCGGCGGCTGTGCCGCGCTCTGGCAAACCTTCCGCGACCTCAAAGACGGCACCGTCGACCCGGCGCAGGCGCTGCAAGCGGCGCGCGAAGGCTACTTCGGCGAGGACGGCGAAAAGGTCGCGGCGCTCGCTTCCCTGTATCGAGATTTTCTCTCGCGCTGCGCGCTGGCGCGCATGCGCGACTATTCCGACCTCGACGCCTGGGCGGCCGCCGAAGCGCCGTCCTCGGCTTTCCTGCGAGGATTTGCGCGGATCTTTTATTACGGCTTTTACGACCTCACTCAGGCGCAGCTGGATGTCTTCCGCGCGGTCGCGCGCCATTTTCCCACGACCCTGTTCTTCCCCGTGGTCGTCAATCACCCCGCCTGGGCGTTCGCGCAAAATTTTTATGAACGTTACGTGCACGGCTTTGTCGACGAAGGAAGCACGGACCTCCTCGCCGGGGCTCGGGGAAAAAATCCCGGCGGCCGGCGCGCGCCGCTTTCGCTTTTCGTCGATTCTCGAAACGGGCGGCCGGCGGGCGGGCGCGACCTCCGGTGCGCCGTGATCAGCTGCGCGGACGCGCGCGCCGAGCTGGCCGTCACGGCAAAAGAGATCCTTCGCCTCGCGGCGGAGGAAAACATCGCGTTTTCGGAAATCGGCGTCGTCGCGCGCACGCTGGATCCCTACCAGCCGGCGATCAAGGAGATCTTTGAGGAGCACTCGATCCCGATCCGCACCTCCGCGGCGGAGCCGCTGAGCCGGTTCCCGTTCGTCAAAGCGGTCGCGCTGCTTCTTCGGCTCGCCGCGCGCGATTACCCTCGGCCTCAAGTCATCGACCTTGTCGCTTCGCCGTACTTCAATCTCGACCTTTTCAGCTCGGGCGGCGTTCTCCCGCGTCCCGATCTGTGGGACGTGCTCACGCGCCGGCTCGGCGTCACGAAAGGGCTCGAGGAATGGCGCCGCCTGGAAAGTTTTCTGCAGAGAGACCTCGCCGTCACGGGCGACTTTGCCGAAGAGGAAGGCGCGCGGGCGGTAAGCATTCCCGCCGCTCAAATCCGGGTTCTCTGGGAGGTTTTCTCTTCTCTTTACCGCGATCTCGGCTCGCTGCCGCCCGAAGATTCCTGGAGCGGCTACGTCCGGTCGTGGAAGCGGCTAGCACAAAAGCACCTGAGGATGCCGGCGCTGGCCAGCGCGCGCGAGCACGAAGCGCACGCCAAGCTGTTTCAGACGATCGACCGCCTCGGCGCTCTCGACGCCGTCGCGCCGAGGACCTCGCTAGAGCGGTTCTCGGCCACCGCCGAGCGCTGGCTCGACCTCACCTCTCTTCCGCTCAGCGATCCGAACGCCGATGGCGTGAGCGTCCTGGACGCGATGAGCGCTCGCGGGCTAAAGTTCCGCGCCCTGTTTCTGATCGGCCTCAACGAGGGCGCTTTCCCACGCACGATCCGGGAGGACGCGTTTTTGCGCGATCGCGCGCGGCGGGTTTTTGCGCAGGTGCTGGGCTACAAGATCGGCGAAAAGCTCGCCGCCTTTGACGAGGAGAAGCTGCTCTTTACTTTGCTCGTCGAAGGCGCGCAGGAGCGCCTCTACGGTCTTTACCGCCGCGCGGACGAATCCGGCACGCCGGTCGGCCGCTCGTGGTATCTCGACGAGCTACCGGCCGTGGCAGACGGCCCGCCGTCGGAGCTTACGATACCGCGCGCGCTCGAGCAGAAGCGCGCCGTCGAGCCTTTTTGTCGGAGCGAGTATCTCACGCCGCGCGAGCTGGCCATCGATCTCAACCTCCGCGGCGAAGATCCGCTCCCGGCGTACGAGAACATCGTTCCCGGCTCCGCGCTCTTTCGCCGCGCTCAGCGGGCCGTCGAAGAGCTGGAAGCCGGCGCCAGCCGGCTGGGATCGCGCGACGGGATCGTGCCGCACCTTGCCGCCTACTGGCGCCTGCTGCGCGAGCGCGGCATCGCGCCGACAGCGCTCGAAGCCTACGCGCGCTGCCCGTTTCAGTTCTTCGCAACCCAGATCCTGCGTCTCGAGCGCCTCGAGGAGCCCGAAGCGGAGGCCGCGCTTGCGCCCTCGGAGGCGGGCAAAATCGTCCATGCCGTTTTGAACCGCTTTTACGCGGAGCTCACGCGGCGCGATTTCTTCTCCTCGAGCGGATCGCGCGTCGATCCCAAGCCGCTCTTGGAGCGGATCGCCGCGGAGACGTTCGCCGACTACGAGCGAGAAAACCCCGTCGGCTATGCCGTGGCGTGGGAGATCTTCCGCGAAAACCTGATGGCGCTGCTCGCGCATTTCGTCGAGCGCGATCTCGCCAGCCTCCGGCGCGAAGGGGCTCGCCCGATCGCGCTCGAAAAGGAATGTTCGGCGCGGCTGGACCCGCAATGGCCGCCGCCTCTCGGCGGTTTGCCCATCCAAGGAAAGCTCGATCGCATCGACTTTGTCGCGGCGAACCGCTACCGCGTGATCGACTACAAGTACAAGACGGGCGCGGCGCCGGCCCCGGCCGACAGCGACCTGCTTGTCGCCGCCGCGCGCGGCCAGCGCCTGCAGCCGCCGATCTACGTCCTTCTGGCCCGAGCGTTTCTCGCCGCAGCGGCCGAAAACCGGCCCGCTCCCGAGATCGAAGCATGGTTTTATTTCCTCGCTCCCTCCTGGCGTGAAGGGCCGTTCGCCGCCGCTCCATTTCCCGCCGGCGCCTGGGAGGGCGAGAGCGGAAAACAGATTCGCCAGACGCTCGCGCTTCTTCTGGCGGGGATCTCCGCAGGGCTCTTTTTTATCCAGCCGGGAGCTTACTGCCGCTACTGCGCGGTCTCCGAGATCTGCAGAAAAGACCATTTGCCGACTCGCTGGCGCGCCGAAGCGGACCCGCGAACCAAGCCGCACCGGGAGCTGGCGCGGAAAAAAGGGTCCGCCGAGCCCGCCGACGAAGACGAGGCTTTCCCGCCGTCATGAAGCAGACGATCGTGAAAACGATCGGCGACAGCCGGGAGCGCGAGCTGGCCGCGACGACCTTCGACCGCAATGTCGTCGTAACGGCCGGCGCCGGAACCGGAAAAACCACGCTCCTGGTCGACCGTCTCGTGCACCTCCTCGTGCGCTCGCCCGAGCCGCTCAAGATCACCGAAATCGTCGCGCTCACTTTCACCAACAAGGCCGCCGACGAGATGAAGCTCAGGCTGCGCGAGCGCCTGCAGGGATTTTTAGCCGCGCGCCTGAACCGCGAGGCCGGAAGCGAAACGGAGAACAAAATCCAGACCGAGCTTCAAGGCCTCATGGCGCGCTATCGGCGGACCAAAGAGCAGATCGATACCCTGGCGCGCGAGGCGCTCCGCAACATCGAGCGCAGCGCGATCGGCACGATCCATAGCTTCGCCGCGATGTTGCTTCGAGTCTATCCCATCGAGGCCGGCTTGGATCCGCAGTTCACGGAAGACGACGGCGCGCGCTTCGAGCGGCTTTTCGAGGAGCAATGGTCGCTCTGGCTCGACCGCGAGCTTTCCCGCCTCGGCCCGCAAAAGCAAACATGGAAAGAGATTTTGAGAAAAATCGCGCTCGCGGAGCTGCGCGAGCTGGCTTACCGGCTGAGCGCGGAAACCGTGCCGCTCGACGCTCTCGGCCAACTCGGCCGGGAAGCCGAAACGCCCGCGACCGTTGGCCGGTGGCTCGCGCGGCTTGAGAGAGCCGCCCGCGAGCTTCTAAAAAAGCACGCGGGCGACGCGCGCCAGATCGGCGCGTTGGCGGAGCTGGCGCTCCGGGTGATCCGCGAGTTTCTCGCCCGCGGGCGGCTCGCCGGCGGCCTCTCGGCCGAGGAAAAAGACTTCCTGGCGACCAAGAACGCCGGCGCGGTCCAGGGGTGGACCCCGTCCGAAACCGAACAGGCGAGAGAGCTCATCCGCACGGCGCGCCGGCTCCTTCAAGTCGACGACGATCTCGTGCGCCGCGCGGCCGCTCTCCTCGTTCCGCTGGTCCGGGCCTGCCGCGAGGCGCTGGTCGCGCAGGGATTTGTCTCTTTTGACGGGCTGCTGGCGCGGGCGCGCGACCTGGTGCGCGATCACCCAGCGGTTCGCGAAGAGCTCAAGCGGCAATTCAAAGCGATCCTGATCGACGAGTTTCAGGACACCGATCCCATCCAGTACGAGATCCTGCTCTATCTCGGCGAACGGCTCGGGCAAAACGCGCGCTCGTGGCGGAACGTAAAACTGGCGCGCGGCAAACTTTTTATCGTCGGCGATCCCAAGCAATCGATTTACGCGTTTCGCCGCGCCGACATCGAGGCTTATCTGCACGTCGTGCAACAAATCATCGCGCGCCAGGATGGCGTCGAGTATCAGCTGAAAACGAACTTTCGAAGCCATCGCGGCATCCTCGACGTCGTAAACGGCGTGTTCGGCAAGCTGATGGTCGCGCGGCCGGGCCTGCAGCCGCCGTATGTCGAAATCCATCCCGCCGAAAACGACCCAGGGCCCGCATCCGGAGCGTCTTTTCGCAAAGTGGTCCTGCGCAGAGTCGACGTTCGCGAACCCGCGAACGCGGATCTGGCGCGCCGGCTCGAGGCCGAAGATCTGGCGCGCTGGCTCGACGAGGAAGTCATTGGCAAAGCCACGATTCTCGACCGGCACGGAGAGCCGGTCCTGGCGCGGGCCAAGGACGTCGCTTTTCTCTTCCGGAAGCTCACCGACATTCACCTGTACCTCGAGCCGTTGAGGAGGCGCGGCATCCCCTACGTGGTCGAGGGCGAGAGGCATTTTTACGCCACGCAGGAGGTTGTCGATGCGGTCAATCTTCTTCGCGCCGTTGCAGACCCTTACGATCGCGCCGCGCTCGTCGCGGTTCTCCGCTCGGCGGTCGGCGGGCTGACCGACCCCGAGATCTACGATCTTCACGCCGCAAACCTCCTCGACTACCGCAAGATCGCGCCGGGCTTGCAGCCGTCCCTCAAGGAGCTGTACGCGACGCTGCAAGCGCTCCACGCCGAAGCGCGCGCGCTTCCCGTCGGCGAGGCGGTGAGCCTGATCTTTTCCCGCATCCCCATCGAGATTTTAGCGGCGCGTTCCTTTCGCGGCGCGCAGGCGGTCGCCAACCTGGAGAAGGTCCGGCTGCTCGCCGCGCGCCTGGCGGGCGAGGGCGCCGCGAGCCTGCGCGAGGTGACCGCGCGCCTCTATCGCGCCGTCCTGGATCTGAGGGAGGAAGGCGAAAGCCCGCTGGCGGAAGAAGGCGTCGACGCGGTTCGCGTTCTGAGCGTCCACAAGGCCAAAGGCCTGGAGTTCCCGATCGTCGTCCTGCCGGGCTGCCATTCCCCGATCGAGACCCGGGAGCCCCCCGTCACCGTGCAACACGATTGGTCTTCGAACTTGATCGGCATCAAGATCGGCGATCGCTGGAACCTGTCCGGGGTCTATCTCGCCGAGAAAAATCGCGCGCGCTCTCTGGAGGAGCAAAAAAGGGTTTTCTACGTCGCGATGACGCGCGCCCGCGAGCATCTCGCGCTCTCGTGCGGCCCGGAAAAACAAAAACCCAGCGGCGCGTTCCTGCGCATGCTGGAGGAGGCCGCCGGCGAGCCGCTTTCCGCAGAGAGCGCGCTTCCGCTCGCCGTCGGCAGCGGCCGGATCGAGCGGCAAATCGCCAGCGCCGCGCTTGCGCCGCCGCGCAGAACCACCGGCCGCGCCGCCGCCGGCCCGCCGGCGACCGATTGGGACCATTACGCGCGTCTGTGGCGGAAACGGAGAGAAGCTTACGCTCGGGCCTTGGACCGCCGCCTGTTTACCAGCCCGAGCGCGCTTAAACTCGAAGAGCGCGAACTGGCGGAAAGCTTCGCCGCCCAAGCGCCCGCGCCCCCCTCGGACCGCGGGCTCATCATCGGCAGCTTGGCGCATCGCTTTTTGCAGGCGTGGGATTTCTCTTTCCCCGCGCCGGCGCTCGACGCCCGGCTCGCCGAGTTCGTCGGGCGCTTTCCCGACGGCGAGCCTGGCGCGAACCGGGAGGCGATTCTAGCGGAGCTCAAGGAGATCTTTGCCGAGTTTTTCTCCTCACGAATCTACAAGGACCTCTGCGCCGCGCGCATCGTCGCGCGCGAGGCGCCTTTCGTGATGCCCTGGGAAGGCCAAATCATGGAAGGGGTGATCGACCTGATTTACGAACAGGGCGGCGAAGTCTATCTGGCGGATTACAAGACGGACCGGGTGAAAAAGGAAACCGCCCTGCGCCAGGCGCGCGAGTACCATCACCAGGCGCGCATCTACTCGGAAGCGGCGCGCAGATGCCTGGGAAAGAGGCCAAAGAGTTTCAGGCTGATCTTTCTTCGGATCGGCGAGGCGGTTGACGTCGAGCTGGCGGGCGGCGATCTCCAGTACAAGCTTTCGCTTTGACAGCCTTTTGGCCGGACCTCCTCGAGACGCGCCTTTTATCTTCCATCCCCGATCAACGCTTTTCTCACCGTGTCAGCAATCGCTCCGCGCTTCCCGAGTAATTCAAGAAAACCGTCTTCAGCTCGGTGAAAAAATTCAACCCCTCCTCGGCCATTTCGCGCTCGCCGACGCCGGTCGATTTTGTCCCGCCGAAAGGAAGCTGCGCTTCGCCGCCGATCGTGGGCTCGTTGACATGCACCATCCCCACTTCGACCTCCTCGATGAAGCGCATGATCGAGTCGACGTTTTGCGTAAAGATCGAGGTCGTCAGCCCGTACTGGACCGAGTTGGCGAACCCGAGCGCCTCTTCGAGACTGTTTGCGGTCGTCACGGAAAGAACCGGGCCGAAAATTTCCTCGCGGAAAATGCGCATCTCAGGAGTGACGCGATCAAAAATGGTCGGCTCGACGAAATAGCCCTTGTCCAGATGCTTCGGCCTTGCTCCGCCCAAAACGAGCCGCGCGCCCTCCTGCCGCCCGAGCTGGATGTAATCCATGTCGGTGCGCCACTGCTTTTCGTCCACCGCGGGCCCCATGTCGACGCCTTCGTCCAGGCCGGGGCCGACCTTGATCGCCCTGGCGCGTTCGACGATGCGCTCGAGCAGCGCTTCCTTGATCGAAGGCAGCGCGATGACGCGGGAGGTCGCGGTGCAGCGCTGCCCGGTCGATCCGAACGCGCCGCCGTGGATCGCGACCGCCGCTTTGTCCAGATCGGCGTCGGGCATGACGATCACGGCGTTCTTTCCGCCCATTTCGCAAGTAACCTTCGCGCCGCGGGCGGCCGCTTTGACGTACAGCGCGCCGCCGATCTCGTTGGAGCCGGTGAACGACACGGCGCGCACCTCGGGCGCGCTCACGATCGCCTCGCCGACTGTGGAACCGGGGCCGACCAGCATATTGAAGACTCCCGGCGGCAATCCGGCCTCTTGATAGATATCGGCCAAAAGCGATGCGGTCGCCGGCGTCAGCTCGGCGGGCTTGAACACGACCGCGTTGCCGGCGACCAGGGCCGGCGCGGACTTCCAAACCGGAATCGCCCAGGGAAAATTCCACGGCGCGATGAGTCCGACCACGCCGAGCGGCCGGCGGATCGTGTACGCGAAGGTATCGCGCGCTTCCGACGGCAGCGTCTTGCCGTGCATGCGAAAGCCCTCGCCGGCATAAAACTCGAGAAGCGAGATGCCTTTGAGCACCTCGCCCTTCGCCTCTTTGAGAACCTTTCCTTCCTCGCGCGTGAGCGTCAGCGCAATCTCGTCGATTCTCCGGCGCGCGATATCCGCCGCGCGCCAGAGCACGCGGCCGCGCTCCGGCGCCGGCCATCTTTTCCACTCGGCGAAAGCCGCGCGCGCCGCCGCGATTGCCGCGCGCACATCCTCGGGCGTCGCCGACGGAAATTCAGCGATGACGTCGTCTGGATCGGCGGGATTGAGATTCCGCACCAGGCGATCCGATTGGGGATGATACCACTTGCCGTTTATGTACGAGCCGGTATTCATGGGCCCTCCGCAAGCGAATTCGCCACTCCCTTTAGCCCAACCCCTGCAAAATGTCTATCTCACCCGCAGGCTCCTTTTCCTCTAGAAAATACGGTTGCAAATCACGACGTTTGGGATCCAAGTCCCGCTTTCCCGACCGGCGCGGCCGATCTCCCGAGTAGGCCCGCAGGCCGTAGCGAGCCATATCCGACCCGCACGGCCGCTACTCGGCGACTCAAGGAGTTGGGCTTCGCGCGCAGCAGCTAGCCACCGGGATCGGTAGCGATACCGACCGCGAGGACCGATACGATGGGTATGGGCGCATGGCCCCTCCACCCTTCTAACAAAACTTGCTTGGGACGAGATCGCCCGGCGCGGGCGGCGGAGGCCCGGCGGCGGCGATGAGCTTTACGGCGGCTGCGGGGCGCTTTGAAGGGAAAGCAGAGGCGCGGAACTTCTCTACGGCGGCGGCTCGTTCAGCAGCATCCAGTAGAGCCCCAGCTGTCCGACGGCATTGACGAATTTCTCGAAGTCGACCGGCTTTACGATGTAACTGTTGGCGCCGGAGCTGTAGCCGTTGAGGAGGTCTTGTTGTTCGCGCGAGGTCGTGAGAATCACGACCGGCAGGAGTTTGGTGCGCTCATCGCCGCGCAGGCGGCGCAGGACCTCCAGCCCGTCGATCTTCGGAAGCTTGAGATCCAGCAGCACGACCGTCGGCTTTCGACTGAGATCGCGCCCGGCGTAGCTTCCCGTGCCGAAAAGGTAGTCCAGGGCTTCCAGCCCGTCGCGCGCCACGACCACCTCGTTGGCGATGTGGTTGCGCTTGAGCGCGCGCAAGGTCAGGTCGACATCGTCCGGATTATCTTCCACCAGCAAGATCGTTTTGTCCTCGTTGTTCATAGGCGGTTCCTTCGACACGCATACTATAACTTTGCGCCGAACCGGTAAAGTAAATCTCCGCCGCGCGCTCCAGAACCGTCCACCGTGCTTCGCGTTCTGCTTTTTTCTGCCAATTTTTGGGGCCTTTGACAGCCGTTTTTCGCCTGGATAAGATCGCTCTCGATTCGGCGGAGGACTTTATGGCGGAAGCGCTCGCGCACGAGATTGTCGCGGTCAAGACGCAAGACGGACAGACGCTCGACGGCATCGTCGTGTGGCCGCGCGGCGCGCGGCCGAAGGGCGCGACGTTGAGCATGCATCCCGACAGCTCGCGGCTCGGCCATTTCGAGTTGGAGCCGCTGGCGCGCGCCGGGTTCATGAGCATGCGCCTCAAGTCGCGTTTCGCGGGCAACAACGTCAACATGATCGTCGAAGAGATCCTGCTCGATATCGCGGGCGGGGTGAGGTTTCTGCGCGAACGCGGCTGCGAGAAAATCGCCCTGTTCGGCCACAGCGGCGGCGGGCCGCTCATGGCGTTCTACCAGAGCCAGGCGGAAAGCCCGGACGTGACCGCGACGCCGGCGGGCGATCCGCCCGATCTCACGAAGGCCGAGCTGCCGAAAGCGGACGCGATCGTCATCACGAACACGCATCTCGGAAGGCATATCGAGTTCACGAATCGCGTCGATCCGTCGGTCACCGACGAATCGGACCCGCTCTCGGTCGATCCTTCGCTAGACATGTACGATCCCGCGAATTACCAACCCGCGGACGGCGGCGCCGTCTACTCGCCGGAGTTCCTGCGGCGCTATCGCGCGGCGCAAAGGGCGCGCTGCGATCGCATCGCCGCCTGGGTGAGAGCGCAGCTGGAAAATATCAAACGGAAAAACCATCCGGGATTGCGCGATCTACCGTTTACGATCTACCGCACGATGGCCAACCCGCGCTTTCTCGACCGCACGAATTTCAAGTCCGGCATGCGGCGCGGGACCCTATGGGGCGATCCGTACATCCTGAACTACACCGCGCACAAAGGGCGCGAGGGCCCGTTCGTCACGTTAAGGTCCTGGCTTTCGCATCTTTACTACGCCACGGCCAACGCCGAGACCACGCGCCACATCGCGCGCACCCGGGTCCCGTTGCTCGTCATCGGCGGCACCGCGGATTACGGCGGGGATGTCGCCGAGGAAATTTTTGCCGCGGCCGCCACAACGGACAAGCGGCTCGAGTACGTCGCCGGGGCGACCCACTGGTTCGACGCTCCCGAGCATCTCAGGCAATCGATGGCGATCACGGCCGAGTGGCTGCGGGCGCGGGGGTTTTAACATGTATCGGAATGTTTTCGGCACGGAATTGGAAAGCGATCTCGTCGAGCTCAAGACTGAAGACGGCGCGCGGGTGTACGGAACGCTCGTCTGGCGCGCCCGCGCGCAGCCGACGACCGGCGTTCTTTCCATGCACCCGGGAAGCCACGGGTTTAGGCACTTTAGCCTGGACGGGCTGGGAGAGGTGGGGCTCGCGGCGCTTCGCCTGCGCTCGCGCTTTGCCGGCGATGACAGCACTCTGATCATGGAGGAGGTCATGCTCGATATCGCCGCGGGCGTCAAATTTCTCCGCGAGTGGGGCTGCAAGAAGGTCGCGCTTTTCGGCCACAGCGGCGGCGGGCCGCTCATGGCGTTCTACCAGAGCCAGGCGGAAAGCCCGGACGTGACCGCGACGCCGGCGGGCGATCCGCCCGACCTCACGAAGGCCGAGCTGCCCAAAGCCGATGCGATCGTCACCTCGGGAGCGCATCTCGGACGCCATCGCTCGCTCGCGGCGCGCATCGACCCCGCGGCCGTCGACGAGACCGATCCGTTCGCCACGGATGCCGATCTCGACATGTACAATCCAAAGAACGGGCCGCCCTACACGCAAGAATTCTTGACGCGCTACCGGGCGGCGCAGCTCGCGAGAATGGAGCGCATCACGAGCTGGGCGCAAGCCAAGCTCGACGGCATCAAAAAGATCAACCATCCCGTGATGCGCGACCTGCCTTTCATAGTGTGGCGCACGGAGGCGGACCCTCTTTATCTCGATCCTACGATCGAGCCCAACGAGCGCACGCTCGGCAACAACCGCGGCGATGATACTTTCGCGCTCAATTACGCGCCCAAAGCGCAGGGGCGTTTCACGACGCTGCGCTCGTGGCTTTCCCAATGGAGCTACTCGACCGCAAACGCGGACACGCTCAAACATATCGCGCGCATCGATGTCCCGCTCCTGGTGACGCACGGCACCGCCGATCGCTCGCCGATGAGCCACGCGCGAAAAATTTACGACGCGGCGGGGACGCGCGATAAGACCCTTTACTGGGCCAAGGGGGCGACCCACTACTATCGGGGGCAAAACGATCTCTTGCTCAGGACCTGCGCGACGATCAAAGAGTGGCTTCAGGCGCGCGGCATGTAGAGCGGCAAAAGGAATCACTGAGGAGGAGGTTCCGACCATGCGACGAAAATGTTGCCTCATCTTAAGCGTCGCCCTTTCGATTTGCGCCGCAAGCGCTTCCTACGGGCAGACCCTGCAGCAGGTCATCGAAGGGGCAAAGAAGGAAGGCCAGGTGCGCGTCTATTCGTCGATGCAGAAGGAGACGGTTGCGGCCGTGACCGAAGCCTTTCGCAAAAAGTACCCGTTCGTCAACAAGGTGGAACACCACCGTTTTACCGGCCTCGATGAGTCCGAGCGGGTTCTCGCCGAGTTGCGCGTGGGACGGGTCGACATGGACGTTCTCCTCGTGCGCAGCGAGCTTTGGGAGCGTCACAAACCGTTCATCGCGGGCCCGATCGACTGGAAGGCGCTGGGCGTTTCTCCGGACCGCATCCAGAAAAACGGCTTCGAGACGACCTGGGCCGGCGGCAGCGTCGCGGGACTCGCCTACAACACCAAGCTCGTGCCGCCCGACAAGGCGCCCTCCAGGTGGGAAGACTGCATCGACCCGCGCTGGAAAGGAAAATTCACGGTCTATGCGCGTCCGATCTTCATGATGCATCTGATGCCCGCCTGGGGAGAGGAGAAGGTGATCGATTTCGCCCGCAAGATGGCCGCCAACCAGCCGGTCTGGGACCGCGACCAGACCGGCGCGATGGAAAAGGTCGCCGCCGGCGAGGTGCCGCTTTACTGCGGCGGCGATCACGTGCGCTGGTACCGCGTCCACAGCAAGGGCGCGCCGGTCAAGCTCGTCACGCCCGAGCCGGTGCCCACCAGCGAGGGAAGGGGCATTTCCCTGGTCAAGGGCGCCAAATATCCGAACACCGCCAAGCTTCTCATGGCCTATTTGGCGAGCGACGAGGCGCAGCTCCTGATCGACAAAACGGAGCGCCGCGGCCACCGCTCGGTGCCCGGCACGCTGGCTCACGAGCTCACGCGGGGAAAGAAGCTATCCGAGTTCACCGAGGAGTGGGATCTGAAGTCGCGCGACCTGTCCAAAAAAATCATCGAGGCCTGGGGCTTTCCGGTCGCGAAGTAAATTGTTGCGCGCTCGAGATGGCTCAAAGGACGCTCGCGCTTCCCTATCGCCGGCGCGCGGCGCTGGCGCTGAAAGGCCAGCTCTTTTTTGTCTTTGTTATCGCCATCCTCCTCTGGACCGTCCTGATTCCGCTCGCTCAGCTCATCCTCAGCAGCTTTCGCGACGCCTATCCCGGCGAGTCCGGCCCCTGGACGCTCGCGAAATACGCGGCGGTCTACGCCACTCCCCTCACCTACAAGATGCTCTTCAACACCTTCGTTCTCGCGGCCGGCGATACGCTGATCACGCTCTCCCTGGCGCTCGTCTTCGCCTGGCTGGTCGAGCGGACCGACCTGCCGTACAAGAATCTGGCGTGGACTTTGATCCTGATTCCGATGGCGATGCCGGGAGTTTTGTTCTCGATGGCGTGGGTGCTTCTGCTCAGCCCCAACACCGGCATCATCAACGTGTGGCTGCGGTCGCTCCTCGAAATCGTCGGCGTTCAGCTCGAGCGCGGGCCGATCAACGTCTTCTCGCTCGGCGGCATGATCTTTCTCGAAGGCATCCGCGGCCTCACGAGCCTTTTTCTCATTCTCGTTTCCGCTTTTCGCATGATGGACCCGGCGCTGGAGGAAGCCGCGCGGGTGGCCGGGATGAGCGGCTGGAAAACCGTCCGCCACGTGACCCTTCCCGTCCTCACCCCGGCGATTCTTTTGGCCGGCATCTATTCTTTCATGTCGTCGCTCGACTCGTTCGAGATTCCGGCCGTGATTGGACTTCCGGCGCGGATCTTCGTGTTGAGCACCTTGATTTTCTTTACCGCGCGGCAGGCGGCACCCATCGACTACGGCCTTTCCGCGGCGTACGCCTCGCTGTTTTTGATCATCACGGTCGCGCTCGTCTACATCTATCACCGGATCGTGCGGCGCACCGAGAGCTACACCACGGTCACCGGCAAAGGCTACCGGCCGCGCCAGATCGCTCTCGGCAAGTGGCGTTACGCGGCGCTGGGGACTTTTTGCCTCTACTTCCTGCTGACTGTCGGCGCGCCGCTTCTCGTTCTGATCTGGAGCTCGCTCCTGCCGCGCTACGTTCCGCCGTCTTTTGAGGCGCTTTCTCGCGTCAGCTTGCAAAACTACTACGCTCTGCTGGACGACGAGGCGGCGCTGCGCGCGCTGTTCAACACCGCAAAGCTCATGCTCATGACCGCGACCCTTACGATGGCGCTGGCCCTTTTCATCTCGTGGATCATCGTGCGCTCGCGCGCGGCCGGCCGCTGGCTCCTCGACGCGATCGCTTTTATTCCGCACGCGATCCCCGGCATCGTGATCGGCCTGGCGCTCATCTTTTTGTACCTTCAACCGCCTTTCAGCTACATCCCGATCTACGGCACGTTGTGGATTGTGGCTCTCGGCTTGATGACTCAGTACCTCGCCTACGCGACGCGCGTCACCAACGCCGCCATCATCCAGATTCACAAGGAGCTGGAAGACGCCGCCCGCATCTGCGGCCTCAGCCGCGCCAGGGCGATCCTGTGGGTTACGGCGCCGCTTGTCATGCCCGCGCTCGTCGGCGGCTGGATCTGGGTGGCGATTCACTCGATCCGCGCGTTTTCGACGCCGCTTATTTTGGCCGGCCGCTATAACGAGGTCATCGCGGTGCGCCTGTGGGAGTACTGGGATCACGGCGAGCTGACCACCGCCACCGCGCTCGGAGTCTTGTTCGTCGTGGTCCTGGCCGCGATCACGTTCGCGGGCCGCAAGCTGATGCTCCGGTTTTTGCCGAGCGCGTAAAAGCTTTTAACGGCGTCACCGAATGGGCGGACACCGAGGTCTGCCCGGACAATGGAGGACAAACGATGGTGGGCATCCCCGACGCATGGCTCCCCAGAGAAATCCCGCGGCCGTCGTTTTCTCTCGCCGAGCGCGATCGCCGCTGGGCCGCGGTGCGCCAGCTCATGGCGCAAGAAGGACTCGACGGCGTGATCGCGCCCGGAACCGAAGACGATGCCGATGCCGTCTACCTGACGCAGATCGGCGGCCGCACGCGCAAAGGCTGGATCGTGTTCCCCCAAGACGCGAGAAAGCCGACCCTCGCGATCGTCGAAAACCGCCGCGGGCAGGATTTCTGGTCGAGCGTGATGAACTGGCTCGCGCCGGAGCATTACCGCGTCGCGGCGGCCAACATTTCCGAGTCGCTCATCGGCGCAATCCGGGAGCTCGGATTGGAAGCCGGCTCTTGGGGCGTAACCCAGCTCACCGGCATCGGCTTCGATCCGGAGGGATTGATCCCTTTTACCACTTTCGATCGCCTGCGCGCCGCGCTGCCGCGCGCGCGCTTTGTCGCCACCGACGCCGTGCACCGCGCGCGCATGATCAAGGGAGCGGAGGAGATCGAAATTCTCAAAAAGATCGTCGCCGTGAACGAGGAGGCGCTAAAGACGCTCATCGAAGCCGCGCGCCGGCCGGCCAAAACCCAGGCCGAGCTCTGGTTTCCGACTTACCTGAGCCTGTTTCTCGCGACCGGGGAACTTCCGACCCGCCTCTCCATGGCGTTGGACCGCGGCGGCAACTCGACGCTCGGAACGCCGACCTCCGATGCGGTGCTGCCCGGGCAGATCCTGAGCGAGGAGATCGCCGCCAATTGCCAGGGCTACCGGGCGCAAATCAACCACTCGCTCTTTATCGGGAACGAAGGATTGGCGGGCTTTGACTACTACAAGAAAACCCTGGAAGTCAGCGTTCAGCTTTTCCACGCGGTAGCGGACGCTATCCGGCCGGGAAAGACGACGACCGGAGATCTCATCAAGCGCTACGCCGAGGCGGGCAACGAGCTCGGCGTGGATTCTCTCGGCGGTGTCATCATCCATTCGAGCGGCATCGGCAATCAGCGGCCGCGCGTCGGACCGATCACGAAACATGATCTCGACATCGTGATCCGCCCCGGCATGACCTTCGACATCAAGCCGGCGATTACCATGCGGCGCGACCGGCTGCGGGACGCCGGGCCGAAGAACCGCTCCGTGCAGATCGGCGATCAGGTTCTGGTAACCGAGACGGGCGCGGTGCGCTTGGGAAAGCGGCCGCTCGAGCCGATCGCCACGGCCGATTAGGAGCGCCGCTTGATCACGGTCAAGAATCTCACGAAGAGGTTTCCCACGGCCGAGGGAGAGGTCGGCGCGGTCAACGGCATCAGCTTCCGCGTCGAGGCGGGCGAATTTTATACCCTGCTCGGCCCGAGCGGCTGCGGCAAAACGACCACGCTCCGGTGCATCGCCGGGCTCGAAGATCCCACCTCGGGGGAAATTTTCATCGGCGACACCGCGGTTGCTTCCGGGCGAGGCATCGTCCCGCCGGAAGGCCGGGGCATCGGGATGGTTTTTCAATCCTACGCGATCTGGCCGCACCTGACCGTGTTCGACAACGTCGGCTTTCCGCTCAAGCACGGCAAGACAAAATTTTCCAAAGCCGAAATCAAAGAACGCGTGATGGAGGCGCTCGCGCTCGTGCAAATCGAAGACCTCGCGCAAAGGCCGGCGCCCCTTCTCAGCGGCGGGCAGCAGCAGCGCGTCGCGCTCGCGCGCGCGTTGGTGTCGCGGCCCAAAGTCCTGCTCCTCGACGAGCCGCTTAGCAACCTCGACGCCAAACTCCGCGAGGAGCTGCGGCTCGAGGTCAAAGAGCTCGTGCGCCGCTTGGGGATCACGACCGTCTATGTCACGCATGACCAGTCCGAAGCGCTCGCGATGTCCGACCGCATCGCCGTGATGCAAAAAGGAGTGCTGCTCCAGGAGGCAAAGCCGCGAGATCTTTACCTTCGCCCGGCTTCCAAGCTCGTCGCCGAGTTTATCGGCCAGGTCAACTTCTTCGAGGGATCGGTTCTTGAAGCGGACGCTAACGGCAAGGGAACGGTCGAAGCGCGCCAGGGCCGCATCCGCTGCCTGCTTCCCGCCGGCGCCAAGCGCGGGGAAAAAGTTCTGATCGCGGTCCGGCCCGAGGACTTCGCGGTCAGCACCGGCGCGCCCAACCGGGAAGAAAACGCGATCCAAGGAAAATTGGAAAAGATCGTGTTCCGCGGCGATTCCCTGGATTGCGTCGTCGATGCTCAGGGGCAAAAAGTCTGCGCGCGCCTCCACCCGAGGAGCCTTCTTGCGGAAGGCCAGCAGGTGCATCTGATCTTCGCCCCCGAGGCCTGCGTCGTCGTCCCTACGCCTACAACTGCGCTGCAGGGCTAAAGTCCAGAAGATGAGCCGTCGCGTTCGGCGCAATCTGGCGCCGAGAACTCCGCGAGTGCACCGAGCCCGGCGCAACGATGGCCGCGCGTACCGCAGCAAGGGCGGCAAAAAAATGGCGATCCCGACGCAAGCGCCGACCGAGACGATATTCATCGGACCGCGTTGACATCCCTATCGCGCTCGATTAACTTGCCGGTGAGTTCGCGAAAAACCCAGCCCCTAAAATAAACGAGGAGGACTGTCATGGGCGAAATGATCTCTTTTAAGCGACCGGACGGGAAAGATTGCTCCGGATATTACGCCGAGCCTGCCGCGGGCGATCGCGCTCCCGGCGTGGTGGTCATCCAGGAATGGTGGGGCCTCAACGATCAAATCAAAGGCGTTGCCAACCGGTTGGCGGATCTCGGCTATCGCGCCCTGGTGCCGGATCTGTATCGCGGCAAGGTGACCGTGGAGGTCCAAGAAGCGAATCACCTGATGACGCAGCTCGACTTCGCCGACGCCGCGACGCAGGACATTCGCGGCGCCGTTCAGGAGCTCAAAAAGACCAGCCCCAAGGCCGGTGTGGTCGGCTTCTGCATGGGAGGAGCGCTGACCGTGCTTTCGGCTGTTTTTGTAAAGGAACTGGACGCCGCCTCATCCTGGTACGGCTTCCCGCCGGAAGGGGCGGCCGACGTCAGAACGATCTCGATCCCTGTCCAATTTCATTTCGCGTCCAAGGACCAGTTCTTCACGCCGGAGCAGGCGCGCGCTCTGGAAGCCAAGCTGCGCGAAGGCAAGGTCAATTTCGAGAGCTACTGGTACGACGCAAACCACGGCTTCGGCAACGAAGCCAACCTGATCAACACCTACGATGCCGAGGCCGCCAAATTGGCCTGGCAGCGCACCACCGATTTCTTTGCCAAATACTTGCGCTAGACGGCATCCGCGGGCGTACCGCGATACGCCCGCGGAAATTCCGCGCGCCGCGCCCGAAACGAACGTCACCGCCTCGGCACGATAGGGCGCACACCCAGCCGCGCCCGGCTATAGAATCGTTCGATGGCTTCAAACGATGACGGCAAACGATTCTTGACGTGGTGTCAAGCGGTCCCGCCGGCATCGAAGACGACGTGGCTCCCGGGCGAGCGTGACGCCATCCGTCAACAGGTCGTAGCGTGCCCGCAATGCGTTCCCTTGCAAGTGGACCGCAATGAAAGGGGTCGGAAATGGACGCCGGCATAAAACCCCTGACGGAACGTCAGTCATGGAAGGCCCTCGCCGCTCACTATCAAACGATTCGCGGGCTGCACCTGCGCGCGCTGTTCGCGCAGGACCCGAAGCGCGCCGAGCGCATGACCGCCGAGGCCGTCGGTTTCTATCTCGATTACTCGAAGAACCGCATCACCGACGAGACCCTCGAGCTTCTTTTGCGGCTCGCGGATGAATCTCGACTGCGCGAACGCATCGACGCCATGTTCCGGGGCGAGAAGATCAACGTCACGGAGAACCGCGCGGCCTTGCACGTGGCGCTGCGCGCGCCCAAAGGAGCGTCGATCGTCGTCGACGGCGCGGATGTGGTGCCCGGCGTCCATGCCGTCCTCGACAGGATGACCGACTTTGCGAATCGCGTCCGGGCCGGAGAATGGAAAGGGCACAGCGGCAAGCGGATGCGCAACGTCGTCAACATCGGCATCGGCGGCTCCGACCTCGGGCCGGTCATGGCCTACGAGGCGCTCAAGCACTACAGCGAGCGCGCGCTGACGTTTCGTTTTGTTTCCAACGTCGACGGTACCGATTTCGCCGAGGCCGTTCGGGACCTCGATCCGGCGGAAACTCTCTTCATCATCTCGTCAAAGACCTTCACGACGCTCGAAACCATGATGAACGCCCGCGCCGCGCGCGCATGGTCGCTGGCGGGCTTCCACGGCGATGAAAGGTCCGTCGCCAAGCACTTTGTCGCGGTATCGACCAACGCGGCCGAGGTCGCGAAGTTCGGCATCGACACGGGCAACATGTTCGGCTTCTGGGACTGGGTCGGCGGGCGCTACTCGATGGATTCCGCCATCGGCCTTTCGACGATGATCGCGATCGGCCCGGATAACTTCCGCGCGATGCTCGACGGTTTTCACCAGATGGACGAGCACTTTCGCACGGCGCCATTCGAGCGCAACCTGCCGGTGCTCATGGGGCTGTTGACCGTTTGGTACAACAACTTCTTCGGCGCCCAGACGGTCGCCGTGTTGCCGTACGAGCAGTACCTGAAGCGATTCCCGGCCTATCTCCAGCAACTGGCGATGGAGAGCAACGGCAAGCAGGTCACGCTCGACGGCATGAAAGTCACCTATGACACCGGCCCGATCTATTGGGGCGAGCCGGGAACCAACGGCCAGCATTCGTTCTATCAGCTGATCCATCAGGGAACCAGGCTCGTGCCGTGCGATTTCATCGCGTTTCATCACACGCTCAACCCCCTCGGGCGCCACCACGACACGCTCCTCGCCAATGTCTTCGCTCAGGCGGAGGCCTTGGCCTTCGGGAAAACCGCCGAGGAGGTAAAAGCCGAGGGCACGCCGGACCGGCTCGTGCCCCATCGCGTTTTCCCGGGCAACCGGCCGTCGAACATACTTCTCGCCGAACGGCTTACGCCCGCGACCCTCGGCAAGCTCGTCGCTCTCTACGAGCACAGCGTTTTCACTCAGGGAGTTATCTGGAACATCGATTCTTTCGATCAGTGGGGAGTCGAGCTCGGAAAAGTCCTCGCGGAGCGCATTGTCGCGGAGCTCGAAAGCGAGAGCGAGCCGGCTCTCGGCCACGACAGCTCCACGAATCGGCTCATCCGGCGCCACCGAAAATTCAGAAAGACGCGATAAAATCTCAAGCGCTGGCGCAAAACCCCAACCGGCCGCAACGGGTCGGGTACTTTGCCGAACGGTACCTGACCCCTTTTTAGCGGCGCGCCCGTGCCGCCGCGTGGCTCGTTGCGTGGCGGTATTTTACAGTCTTAGTTAGGGGAGACCGCGCTCAAAGCATGGCTGGCGCGAACGACACGAATTTGACGGCGCGAAGCCCGAACGGCGAGGACGCTCAGCGCAAACCCTGGCGCGTCGTCATCGTCGGCGGCGGGTTCGGCGGGCTCCGCGCGGCGCGGGCGTTGAGATCGGCGCCCGTCGAGGTGACGCTGATCGACCGGCGCAATTATCACCTCTTTCAGCCGCTTCTCTACCAGGTCGCGACCGGATCGCTCTCGCCGGGCGAAATCTCCGCTCCCCTGCGCAGCGTGTTTAGCCGGCAGAAAAACACACGCGTCCTATTGGGCGAGGTCGCCGATGTCGATCCGCGTGCCAAGCGCGTCATGCTCGCCGACGGCGCGAGCTTCGAGTACGACTCGCTCATCGTCGCCGCGGGCTCGCAGACCTTTTATTACGGCCGGGATGGATGGCGCGAATGGGCGCCCGGGATGAAAAGCATCGAGGAGGCGACGAACATCCGGCACAAGATCCTTTATGCTTTTGAAGTTGCCGAGCGGATCTCGGACCCGCAGCGGCGGCGTGCCTGGCTGACCTTCGTCATTGTCGGCGCCGGCGCTACGGGCGTCGAGCTCGCCGGCGCCATCGGCGAGATCGCGCGCCAGACGCTCAGAAATGATTTTCGCTCGATACGGCCCGAAGAGGCCGAAATCGTTCTGCTCGACGGAGCGCCGCGCATTCTTCCGACTTTCCCGGAGGATCTGGCGGAGAAGGCGGCGCGCTCCCTGGCAAAGCTGGGCGTGGGAATCGAGACCGGCGTCATGGTCGAGGAGATCGACCGAGAAGGCGTAACCATCGCGGCGGGCGACGACAGGCGCCGCTTGAACGCCAAAACGGTGATCTGGGCTGGGGGCGTCACCGTTTGCGCGTTCGGGAGGACCTTGGCGAAGCGTACCAGCGCCGAGACCGACAGGGGCGGCCGGATCAAGGTCAATCCCGACCTCACGGTGCCCGGCTATCCGGACATCTACGTCGTCGGCGACCTCGCGCTCGCGCTCGGCGCGGACGGCAAACCGCTTCCGGGTTTAGCTCCGGTGGCGATGCAGCAAGGGACGTACGCGGCAAAAGCGATCGTCCAGAAATTGCACGGCGCAACCGAAATAGCTCCTTTCAAATATCTCGATAAAGGGATGCTCGCCGTCATCGGGCGATGGGCGGCGGTGGCGAACATCTTCGGCTTTCATATCTCCGGGTTCCTGGCGTGGATCGTTTGGGCGCTGGTCCACCTGATGTATCTCGTCCAGTTTCAAAATCGCCTCCTGGTCTTCGTCCAATGGGCAATCGAGGACCTGACGTTCAATCGCGGGGCTCGGCTGATCACCGGTCCCTCGACGACCGACTTCGATTTCAGCAAAGAAATCGCTGCCGAGCACGGCGCGCGTCCCGGTCCCGACCGCGCTGAGCCAAATTCGCGCCTCTGAGATTCGCGCCGCGTTTAGCGCGCCGAACGCGCGTGGCGGGCCCGCCGCCACCCGGCCCGCCTGAGCTCTCGCGCCGCACGGACGCCGGTTGCGTCGTCCGGTCGCGCGCAGAACAGGACGGTCCAACTATGTCGCGGGATATTGAGCTCGCTCACACGCCCCACGACTTGACTAGCTTAGCTAAGCTAGGCCCAATCCGCATGGCCCGCTCACTATAACAGCACGCAACGGCTATTGCAGGTGCTTTGCGCGGCGCGCCTGGTATTGCCGCTGAGCAAGGACCTGAGCGCGATCCGACATCGCTCGCGGGGTTGGTTGGATCGCGCCGCGCGCGGCTCGCCAACCCCGCGTTCAGGTGGTATGGTTGGGTCTGGCCGCGGATCCGAGGTCGTTTTGTCGCCAGTCTTCTGGCCTCGGCGCGTTTGCGCTCAGCTTGCCCGGGAGCGCCGGGCCGCCCGAGCCAACGGCGAGCGCCGGTCGAGAACCGAAAAGAAAAACGAGATTTTTGGGCTCGGCTCGAGGGTCGCTTGCGCGAGACCCGGAGGTTACGCCATGACCTTTATCGCTTCGATCTTGATTCTTTCCTTTTTCGCCTTGCCGGCGAGCATCGCTTGTGCCGCCGACGCGCAACCGAGCTGGCAAGCCGAGTGGGAGCGCACGGTGCAGGCGGCGAAAAAAGAAGGAAAGCTGTCGCTCTACATGTTTCAAGGGGAAGGCGAGCTCGGCGCGGTGGCGGAGGCGTTTCAAAAAAAATTTCCCGAGATCCAGGTCATTACGACCCCGGGCCGGGGCAATACGCTGGCGCCGCGTGTCATGGCCGAGCGGCGCGCGGGCAAGTATCTGGTCGACGTGCACATCGCCGGAACAACCACGGCGTATGAGGTTTTCTATCGCGCTAAAATCTTGGACAGCGTCCGCGACGCGCTCATCCTTCCCGAGGTGGTCGATGAGTCGAAATGGTGGCTCGGCCAGCATCATTACATCGACCCTGAAGGGCGGTATATCTTCGTCTACGTCGGCAACGTCCCCGAGTATATTTCTTACCACACCAAATCCGTGGATCCCGGAGAGATTCGTTCCCACTGGGATTTTCTCCAACCTAAATGGAAAGGGAAAATTCTATCGCGCGATCCGAAAATCTCCGGCAGCCAGCGGATCGGGCTGAGGATGTTTTACCATACGCCGGAACTGGGTGCCGAGTTCATCCGGCGGCTGTACGGCGAGATGGACGTGACCCTGACGCGCGAAATTCGCCAGGCGACGGATTGGCTCGCGCACGGCAAATTCGCCATCTGCTTTTTCTGCTCCGAGATCCTGCGGGCAAAGTCGCAAGGACTGCCTGTCGATCAGTTTCGCACCGCGCGGTGGAAAGAAAGCCGTACCATCTCCGCGGGCAACATGGGGTCGATTGCTCTGCCGAGCCAGGCGCCGCATCCAAACGCCGCGCGCGTGTTTGTCAACTGGCTGCTGTCGCGCGAAGGGCAGATCACCTTCCAGCGCACGGTCAACACGCCGAACAACTCCGAGGAATCGCTGCGCGTCGATATCCCGAAGGATGCGGTGCGCAGCGAGGTGCGGCGCGTCGAGGGGGTCAAGTACCTGCTGGTGGACAAACCGGAGTATATCGATATGACGCCGATCTACGACATCGTCGAGAAAGCGCTGGCGCAGGCAGGCAAGCGCTAGGGCCAGACCTCGCTACGCTCGGAATTGCAAATGGCAGATCATGGCGGATCTCAAATTTCAAATTGGGCCTCTGAGGCGTCACCCACTGTGAAACCGGGCGGCAAGCGGAAAAGCAAGAAAGTTACCCTGGCGGACATCCCGCATATCGGTCCCGGAACTCCGGCGGGCGAGTGGTTTCGCCGTTACTGGGTCGCGGTGGGCGCGGCGCGCGATCTCCATGACATTCCACAAGCCGTCAAAGTTTTGGGCGAAGAGCTGGTTTTGTTCCGCGATGAGTTTGGCCGGCTCGGACTCCTGGGCCTGCACTGCCCGCATCGCGGGACTTCTCTCGAGTACGGCGACATCGAAGACGGCGGGCTTCGCTGCCCCTATCACGGATGGCTGTTCGATGTCGGCGGGCGATGTCTGGAAATGCCGGCGGAGCCGAAGGGCAGCAAATTCCCCGAGAAGGTGAAGCATCTCTCGTATCCGGTGCGAGAGCAGGGCGGTTTGATCTTTGCGTATCTGGGACCGAATCGGGAAAATCCGCCGCCGCTGCCGAAATATTCGCCGCTTGTGGACCGCGGCGGGCAGCGGCAAATCGAGCCCGTCCGCCACTGCGAGTACAACTGGTTCAACTTCTTCGAGAACTCCGCCGATCCGGCGCACATCTGCATCCTGCACCGGCACGCCGGCTACGGCGAGCAGAGCTGGGGAAATCACTTTTTCAGCTATCGCGACATGCCGGCTTTTGACTTCGTCGAAACGGACTACGGCATGAAAGTCGTCATGACCAAGCCGGGCCCGACCCCTGAAAGCGAGTTTGTCGACGAGATGAGCCTTGCGCTGCCGAGCATCATCCAGGTGGGGGATACCGAGTTCGTGCACGCGAAGCTCGGTGAGGCGGCGCTCATGCGCCGGGGCTCGCAGTGCGAGCATATGCTTTTTCTTACCCCGAATGACGACGGCCATTTCATGATTTTCACCGTTGACTATTACACGGGCCCGGACCCGGAATTTTTCGCCAAGCTCGCCGAGATGCGCGCGCGCGAGACGCCGAAGCAAGAAGTCAAACGGTACGACAAGCGGAAGTACATGCCCTTCAGGGGCAACATCCGGCAGGAGGATTTGATGACGCAGTCGACCCAGGGACTGCTCGGCGTCCGCCAGGAGCAGCTCGGCGCGTCGGATCGCGGCGTGATCAAATTTCGCAAAATCGTTCTCGAGGCGATCGAGAGCGCGCTCCGCGGGGAAACTCCGCGGGGAGTTCTGAGCCCCGAGCGCGCCGACGAGATCGTTAAGCTCGAGAGCTTCGCCGGCGTGCGCGCCAAACGGGCGTGATCGTAGAGGAGGAACGATGATTCGCGGCGTTTTGTTGCCGATCATAACGCCTTTCGACGAAAAGGCGCGGGTCGATGAAGAAGTGATGCGAGAGCTCGTGGACTTTCATATCGGCGCCGGCGTTCAGGGGCTCTTTGTCCTCGGATCGACGGGCCAGGGACCCGCGATGTCGGTGGAAGAACGAAAGAGAGCCGCCGCCATCGCTCTCGATCAGGCGCGCGCGCGCGTGCCGGTCGTCGTCCACGTCGGCACCGCGGACACCGAGAGCACGGTCGAGCTGGCCGAGCATGCGGCCGCGCACAGCGCGGACGCGATCGCGATCGTTCCGCCGTACTATTATTCCGATCATACGGAGTATGAGATCGTCGCGCACTACCGGGCGGCCGCGAAAGCGGTGCCGCTCCCGATCTTTATCTACGAAAACCCCAAATACTCCGGCATCTCCATCCCGCCGGGGCTGGCGCTGCGGATGAAAGAACACGTGCCGGCTCTCGAGGGCATCAAGGTGGCCTACGGGCAGGGAGCGTTGCTCGAATATGTGCGGCTCCTGCCGGACGTTTCGGTCTTTACCGGCAATGCGAACCTGTTTGGCCTCGTGCCGTTCGGCGTCGCGGGCATGATTAACCCGCCCACGAGCTTTGTGCCTGAGCTCTGCGTTGCGTTGTGGCGCGCGCTGGAGAGCAGGGATTACGCGCGCGCGGTGGAGGCGCAAAAAAAAGTCGATACGGCGGCGCGCCTGGTCGCCGCCGAACTCAGAAAGTACGGGCGCGTTCCGCTGCGCGAGGTTTTTCGCATGCGCGGCTTCGACGTGAAGCGCTTTCCGAAATGGGAAACGGAGCCCATGCCGAAGGAGGCGGTGGCGAGACTCGAACGCGAGCTCAAGGCGGCGGGAATACTGTGACGTAGCCACGAGCCACGACCCACGAGCACGAGCCACGACCCACGAGCACGACCCACGAGCAACGAGCACGAGCCACGAGCAACGACCCTTGAAGGAGCTTGCACGATGGACGCGCTTCTGCCGGTACCGAGGGTCCCCGCCCTTCCTGGTGGGTTTCGCTGCACTCAACCCACCCTACAAATCTGCCCGGCGAGCACGAGCCACGAGCAACGAGCACGACCCACGAGCCACGAGCAACGAGCACGACCCACGAGCCATGAAAAAAGTCATTGTCACCGGCGGTAGCGGGAGGTTGGGGCAATTCGTGATCCGCGAGCTGCTGGAACACGGCTACGAAGTGTTGAGCATCGACCGGACCCCACCCGCGGAAAAGCTTTGTCCAAGTTGGCTTTTGGATCTGCGCGAACCGGGAAATCTCCACGACGCCTGCCGGGGCGCGTTTGGCGTCGTCCATCTCGGCGCCTACCAGGCGCCGGGACTCGCGCCCGATGCCGAACTCTTTGGCAACAATGTGCAGGCGACCTACAACGTGCTCAAAGCCGCGGCCGAACTCGGCATCAAAAAAATTGTCATCGGCTCGAGCACGGCCGCGTTCGGGTTCATCTACGCGCTCAGGCCGTGGCTTCCCGATTATCTGCCGCTCGACGAAAAACATCCGGCCAGGCCGCAAGACCCCTACGGTCTTTCGAAAGTCGTCGGCGAGCAGATCGCCGAATCGTTTGCGTGGACGTATCCGGATACGACCATCGCCAGCTTGAGGTTTCCCGGAATCGTCTTCGATCTCTCTTATGAGATCGTGCGCCAACGCTGGAACGATCCGAAGGGGCGGGCTGCCGGCTTTTGGGCTTACATCGATGCGCGCGATGCGGCCGCGGCTTGCCGGCTTGCGCTGGAGGCAAGCTTTACCGGCCATGAAACGATGATCGTGGCGGCGCCGACCAGCAGCATGAGAGAGCCGACGGACGAGCTGCTCAGGAGATTTTTGCCGTCCGTGAAAAAAAGTAACCCCTCGCTTGCGGGCAACTGGAGCGGGGTAAGCTCGGAAAAGGCTGAAAGGCTCCTCGGCTTCAAAGCGGCGCATCGGTGGGAGCGGTATCTTTCCTCCCGGGAGTGATCGCTTCTCGAAATGTCAAAGATCATCGGCGCGCCCGCGCAAAGGCCTGACGGTTGGGAGAAAGTTTCCGGCCGCGCGATCTACGCGACGGATGTGGTTTTGCCCGGCATGCTCTGGGCGAAGGTCCTCAGGAGCCCGATCGCCTATGGCCGGATCAGCCGGATCGACGCGCGCCGGGCCGAGGCGTTGCCCGGCGTGCGGGCCGTCGCCACCGGTGGCGACGTGGCGGGGAGGCTCATCGGGCGAAAAATCTACGACATGCCGATTCTCGCTGACGGGGTGGTGCGGTTTGTCGGCGAAAAGGTCGCCGCCGTCGCGGCCGAAAGCGAAGCGATCGCAGAAGAGGCGCTTCGGCTGATCGACGTTCGCTACGAGGAGCTCGAGCCGGTGCTGGACCCGCTCGAGGCGATGAAGCCGACGTCCGCTCTTCTCCACCCGGATGTGCGGCGTTACCGCGGCCTCGTCCATCCGATAAAAACGCCGGGCAATGTCTTTGTCGACCTGAGCTGGGGCAAAGGGAATATTGCCGCCGGGTTTCGCGAAGCCGACCTGATCGTTGAAAACACGTTTACCACCAGGCCCGTGCATCAGGCCTATATCGAGCCTCACGCGTGTGTCGTCGACGCCAGGAATCCGGGGCGCGTCGATATCTGGGCGTGCTCCAAGGTTCCGTTCGCGCTCAGGGATCAGCTTGCGACGGCGTTTGACAAGCCCGCGGGCGAGTTTGTCCTTCACCCCTGCTATATCGGCGGCTGCTTCGGCGGCAAGGGCGATTTCATGGACGTGCCCGTTTGCTACGTCCTATCCCTGAAGAGCGGCCGGCCCGTGAAAATGACGATGGATTATGCGGAGGAGCTTATCGCCGGCAATCCGCGCCACGCGGCGGTCGTCCGAGCCAAGACGGGCGTCAAAGCGGACGGGCGCATCGTGGCGCACCGGCTGGAGCTTATCTTCGACAGCGGCGCCTACGCCGCTTTCAAGCCGCAAGGCTATCTCGTGGGCCCGAAGGAGGCCGCGGGACCTTACCGCATCCCGAACGTTCTCGTCGAAGAAAAGATTGTTTACACGAACAAGGTTCCCTGCGGGCACATGCGCGCTCCGGGCGACCCGCAGGGTTTTTTTGCCAACGAGTCGCAGATCGACCTGGTGGCGCGCCGGCTCGGGATCGATCCGGCCGATTTCAGAAGAAAAAATTTGCTCCGGGACGGGGAGCTCTCGCCTATCGGTCACCGCATGCCCCATATCAAGGCGGAGGAAGCGCTGGCCAGAGCGATCGAAATCTCGGGCTATCGCAGACCCAAGCGCCGGCACGTGGGCCGCGGGATTGCGATCGCGCACTGGCTCCCGCTTGGCGGCGAGTGCCAGGCATGGGTCACGGTCGATGAGAGCGGCCGGGTCGTGGTGGCGGCCGCGATGGTCGATCAAGGCGCGGGAACTTATGCCGCGATGCGGCAAATCGCCGCGCAAGAGCTCCAGGTGCCGCCCGGCTCGGTTCGCGTCGAAATTCTCGACACGAGCCAGGCCGAGCCCGATACCGGCGTCGGCGCGAGCCGGTCGACCAGGATCTTTGGCCATGCGACCCAGCAAGCCGCGGTTCAGGTAAGGGAAAAACTCTTGCAGGCCGGAAGCCGGATCCTTGGCGTCGCCCCAAAGGGTCTCCGTTTATCCGGCGACGCCGCGGTCCAAACGCGAAGCGGAAAACGCCTCTCGTACAGGGACATCGCGCGCGCGACCGGACCGATCCGCTGCCGGGGCTCTTACAGAGACTTCGCGCCCGGCCCCGCAGCTTCGGTGTGCGCGCAGATCGCGGAGGTGGAAGTCGATCCCGAGACCGGGCGGGTCGCGTTGCGGAAGCTTGCGACGGCGCACACCACCGGCAGGGTTATCAACCCGCTCGCGCACCAGGGACAAATCGACGGCGGCGTCGTGATGGGCGTCGGTTACGCGCTCATGGAGCAGCTCGCGATCGAAGACGGCAGGGTGGCGGCGACGAACTTCGGCGAAAACAGAATCCCGTCGATCGCCGACATTCCGATCTTGAAGACGGCGGTCGAGGAGTTCGCGGCCGGCAACGGCCCCTACGGGGCGATGAGCATCGGTGAGCCGCCCGTGATTCCGGTTGCGGCCGCGATCGCCAACGCCGTGCACGACGCGATCGGCGTAAGAATCTACGACTTGCCGATCACCGCGGAGAAGGTGCTCAAGGCGCTAAACGCCGCTTCGGCGGCTCGAAGTACCCAGAGCAGTTGCGCGTCGTCTCGTTAGTTGATAGTTCACGTGGCGTCTCATGGAAGATCGGCTGGCAAGGCGATTGGTGCAGGGGCTCAAGGAAGCCGGCATCGATTTTGTGACCTACCTCCCCGAGACGAGGCTCAGCCAAATCATCCCCCTCCTCCGGGACGATCCAGAGATCCCGCTGATCCCCGTCGCCAACGAAGCCGAGGCGGTCACGATCGCCGCCGGCGCCACGCTGGGCGGGAAGCAGGCGGCTGTCTATCTCGAAAATACGGGCCTTTACGTCTCCAGCTACAGCTTGTTGGCGGTCGGAAAACAGCTCGGCGTGCCCATTGTTTTGATTGCGGCGTTTCTCGGCGGCGTTCCCGACCAGCGAAACAGCTTTCTCTACGCCACGATCGGCCGCCATACGATCCCTCTTTTGCGGGCGCTCGATATCGAGCACGTCGTTTTAGAAGACGGCGAGCGCCTCGAGATCAAGATCAAAGACGCGGTGCGCGCGGCCAATGCGCTGCGCAGTCCGGTGGCGCTGCTTTTCGGCGGAGATTTCACCGTATGATCCGCTACGAGTGCCTGGAGCTCCTCGCGGCGAGGATCACGGACCAGCTCGTCGTCACCTCCCAGAGCGGCCAGAGAATCGAGTGGTCGCACCTGTCCAGGCACGAGGGGAATCTGCTCGTCGGCATGATGGGCTGCGCCGTCGGGGTCGGCATGGGCTTGGCTCTGGCGCTGCCGCACCGAAAGGTGATCGTGCTCGATTCCGACGGGAGCGTCCTTCTGTCGCTGTTCAATTTGGCGACCCTGGGGAATCTACAGCCGAAGAATCTCGTGGTCTATGTCTTCGACAACGGCTGCTACAGCGGCAGCCGCATCAGCTATCCGACGGCGACGGCGGGAAATACGGATCTGGAAGCCGTCGCCAGAGGAGCCGGGATCGCGAGCGCGACGACGATAAGAGATATCGAGCGCTTCAAAAAAGACGGCCTGGCGGCGCTCGAGCAGGATCGGCTCGGCTTCATCGTCTGCAAAGTCGAAGAAAGTTTGCTGCACCGGGAAATTCCGCGGCCGACGACCGATCTCGCGGAGAACAAATACGCGTTTGTCCGGTATCTCGAGCGCACGGAGAAAAGGCCGATTCGCTTTATCGGTCGCGGATGATTCACCTCGCCCCTGCCCTTTTCCGTCCAAGGGGGCGGGCTCAGTTTTAAGGCGCGGGAGGTTCTATGGCGTTCTTTGGGAGATTGCTTCTGTCGGTCGGCGTTGTCGCGCTTGCGGCTTTTCTGTCGCCGGTCCAGGCGGAGGATTTTTACAAAGACAAAACGGTTCGGTTTATCGTCGGTTACTCGCCGGGAGGTTCTTTTGATCTCTACACGCGGGTTATCGCGCGCCATTTCCCCAAGCATGTCCCCGGCCAGCCGACCACCGTGGTCGAGAACATGACCGGCGCCGGAGGGATCATCGCGGCAAACCACCTGTATAACCGCGCCGCGCCGGATGGCCTTACGATCGGCGCCTGGGCGGCCCCGTTGCTGCTGCAGCAGATCATGGGAAACGACGCGGTAAAATTCGACGGCCGCAAGTTCGGCTACCTCGGCGTGCCAAGCCCGTACGACACGGTTTGCACGTTCAATGAGAGGAGCGGCATCGCCAGTGTCCAGGACTGGTTTGCCGCCAAGCGGCCGGTGAAAATATCGTCGATCGGCCCGGGCACGAGCACATCCGACATCCCGAAGCTGCTAAAGGCCGCGCTCAACCTGCCGCTCGAGGTCGTTGAAGGTTACAAAGGCGGCGCCGACGCGCGGCTCGCGGTGGAATCGGGAGAGGTCGACGGTTACTGCGGCTCGTGGCAGACGGTGGAAACGGTTTGGCGCGCCGCGTTCGAGAGCGGCAAAATTCGCCCCGTGCTGCAGGCGACGCTGGAATCGCACCCGAGATATAAGCACGTGCCGCTCGCGGCGACCTTTGCGAAAAGCGATCTCGCGCGCCAGCTGATTACGGTCGCCGACAGCGCGCACGGCGCGCAGTTTCCCTACAGCGTTCCGCCGGGCGCGCCCAAAGAACGGCTCGAGCTGTTGCAAAAAGCGTTTGTCGATACCTTGAAGGACCCCGAATTTTTGGCGGAAGCCAAGAAGTCCAAGTTGGATATCGACGTCATCGACGGGCCTACGATCACCAAAAAGTTCGCGCAGCTTTACGAGCTTCAGCCGGCGGTGATCGCCAAACTAAGAGAGGTTTTGCTGCCGAAGAAGTAAGCGCAGGGCCGCACAGACCGGCGGGCTCATGAAAAGCACAATAAAAATTTTGCCGCTTGTTTTGGCCGTCTCAACGAACCCCGCAGCTCGGGCCGATGAAAGTGTGAGCTGCAAGGTAAGAGCTCTGTTTCCTGGACAGACCAACATCGCCGAAGCCCTGTCGCACGAGATCGGCCAGACAAAATCGACGCTCCTTCTCGCCCTTTTCGGATTCAACGACCCCGTGCTCGGAGAGGAGTTGAAGAAGCTCGCCGAACGCGGCGTTAAGGTTTCGCTCAAAATCGATGCCGGAAAGAGCGCGGAGAAAAAAGAAAGTCAACTGATCAATCGCCTCAAAGGGGCCGGCGTTAGCGTGCAGGCGGTGGCGCCGGACGGACGCAACCACAACAAATTCGCGGTTATCGACGACTCTAAAGTCATTACCGGGTCCTACAACTGGACCGTTAAGGCCAAGAACGTATTCGACAACCTGCTGATTCTCGATTGTCCGGAATTGGCGAAAAAGTTTCGCCAGGAGTGGGAGTCCATTCGTTAGAGCCAGGAGGCGTCATGCTGGACGGAAAGCTCAGGATCGCTCCGACGTGTTATCACACGCTGCACATCGTTCCCATTATGGCGGCCCACGAGATGAACTTGTTGCGCGACGAAGGCCTCAAGACATCCGACGGCTCTCCCGCGTACAAGATCCTGCGCGAGCCCATGGTGCCTTTCGGGCTCGAGAAGGTGGCGATCTCGCAGGCGATGAAGGAAAGATCGGTCGATATCGCCCTCGATGTTCAATCCAGGACGGTCTTCTTCCAGCGGGCGCGGGGCGCGGATATCTATATCATCGCGGGCTGGAGAAATCAGCGCCCGGGCGTCTTCGTCGCGCCGCCGCACATCAAGTCGCTGCGCGAACTGAAGGGCAAGCGGATCGGCATCAGCGACTACAACAGCATTCGCCACTGGGCGCTGCAGATCCAGCTATCGAAGGCGGGCTTGGATCTGGAGCGCGACGTGGAGTGGGTGCGGATCGGCCCTTCGAGGGAGCGCCATCTGGCGGCGTTGAGGGGCGGCAAGGTCGAGTGCGCGCCGCTCTCTTCCTGGGACGCCGAGGATCTCAGGCAGGAAGGCTTCAACATCCTGGTCAAACCGGCGGATCAGTATCCGGACGGGCGCCCCGAGCGGATCATCGCCGCGACCGGGCGAATTCTCGAAGAGCGGCCGGATCTCGTCAAGAGCTTTCTCAAAGCTCTCGTACGCTCTTATTGGTTCTGCCGCGACATGCCGAAAAATTTCGACTATCTCTGCAATCTCCACAAGAGGCTGTTGGCCGAGAGTTGGGACCTGGAAGAGCGCGAGAGAACCACCTGGCGCGCCCCGCGCGAACTCGAGGCGATGCCGTTTCCCATCGACGGCAAGGCGACCGGATTCGAGCAGATGCTGGCGGACGAGGAAAGGATCGGCGGGCTTAACTACCGAGTGCCGCCCATCCACGAAGTCTGCGCGCAAGACCTCGTTGAGGAAGCTTTTAAGGAGCTAAGACAGCGCCGGGAGCTGGAGCCCGAATACCAGCGCGTCAAGGCGATCGCCGAGCGGTGGGGCTATTAATCCGCGCGCGGCAGGACTTTGTTTTCTCTCGTCGACCACCCTCTGTGGATAAGGCCTCGATTCTCCCGGTGGAGCTGGCCGATCGGGGCGTGCCAAGCGTGGGCATTTTGATCGACTTGTTCGCGTTCTTTTTCGAGACCGCGCAAACCCGATCTCCGAGGGTGGGCGCTACGGTTCCGCCGAGCGATCCATCCCCGCAAGGGCTCGAGATCTCATCGGCGCTAACTGAAGCTCGCGCGGTCCGCTCCGCCGTGCGTCTTGTGCCCGATGTTCAACGAGAGCTGTCTGTACCGTAGCTTAAGTCCTTTTCCCGATCTTCGGTAGGATCACGCGCAACACGCCGCCATGGAATTCCGTCTGGATCTGCTCCTTATCGACAGACACCGGCAGCTTCATTCGGCGCGCGAAATCGCCGGAAAACGCTCCATGCAAAGAAATCTGCCGTCGCTGCAAACCTGTTCCAAAGATCTCTTTCCGCGGAGCACGAGTTCGTTGTTTTCGATCCCGACCTCGACATCTGCCCTTTGATCCGGGAAGGTCCGCCTCGAGGATGAAAGCTTCGGGGGTTTCGTAGAGATCCACCGCAGGGTTCCACCGGCCGCAGCTTGCGGATCCCGCTTGTCTCCGGGAATCGGCGAGCTGAGAAAGAACGATCCTTTCCGCCTCCAGCCAATCGTCCAGGGCGCGGCCGGGAATTCTTCCGCGTCGCAAGTAAAGTTCGTAGGCCTTTTTCGCGATAAGCTCTCGCAAGCGCGACGCAGGCGGCGGGCGGTCGCGAGAAGGAATTCCAGCAGTCCGGTGGATCACCGCGCGCAGGCTCTGGTCGCCGATGGTCGCTTCACACGGGTATCCGTTGTCGTTCTCATCACGCATAGCTTTCTCTCCTCGCGAGCAGCGTGCTGGCCCATGGGCCAGCAACGGCTGTGCCATCGAATTTCCCAGGGTTACGGCGTGCAACAGCAGACTTTCTTCCCAGGCCTAAGAAGGCCGACCGACACCCGCTTGCAATTCTGCGAAGACAAGAAGCGCGGAAAAAGGGGACGCGTTTAAGGGCGGGGCCAGTAAATCAGCACCGGCGTGCCCGCGCGGCGCACGCAGTGGGCCGCGACGCTGCCAAAGAGCGTACGCTCCAATCCGCCGCGAGCGTGCGATGTCATGGCAAGCAATGTATCGCGCCCGCCTTGAACGTAACGGCAGATCGCCTCTGCGGGATCTCCGTGAAGAACTTCCCAGTCGGCCTCAATGCTGTACTTTCTTCGGATCTCGTCGGATTGGCGGTGAACATACGATGACTCCAGAATGTCGTGCTCGGCATGGCCGGCGAGGAAACCCTGTGGCGCCTGCGGGGCGAGCGCCTGCACCACGGTAAGACGCGCGCGTAGCTGCCGCGCCACCCCGGCGGCGTGCGGAACGATTCGTTCCGAGAACTTCGTTCCGTCGAGAGGAACGACGACGCGGCTCATCTTCACCGCTGCTTCTGAAACCGGCGTTTGCGGATAGTAAATCAGCACGGGCCGCCCCGCCCCCCGAACGACCCGAAGCGCGACGCTCCCCATTAAGGTCTCCACCAGACCCGATCTCCCATGGGTCGTGAGCGCGGGTATCGAGCGGTGGCTCTTCTTAACCTCCTCCAGAATCGTGGTGGCCGGGTCGCCGCAAACCAGCAACGTCCGCGCAAGCGCACCCAGATCTTTCGCGAGATCGCGCAGGTAATCTTCCGCTGCAAGGAATTCCCGCTGGTCCGCCGCGATCCGAAGGAGAGTCAACTTTGCTCCCGCTGCGTCCGCCATGCCCCGAGCGAAGGGGAGGATCTTTTCCGCAAATCGCGAACCGTCAAGACAGACGAGGAGTTCATCCATGGTGAGGCTCCCTACGCCGGCTGCTCCATGACCGCGCGCCTCGACGCCAGGCGCACGGTCGTCGCCTGAGGTCCCTTTTCTCCCTGTTCTTCGGCGTAGTAGACCTCCGCGCCTACGCGAATGCGGTTGAATCCGGGCTCGAGCACGCTGTTCTTGTGAAAGTAAACCTCGCGCCCGTCCGGCGTTTTTAGAAAACCGAAGCCCTCCTGCGGAAAAAGCTTCGTCACCGTGGCCCGCCTCGGCAGAGCGTGGACCTTGGTCGCGCCGCGTTGGCGCCGAGCGTAATCCTGTAGTTTGCGCCGGGCGGCATCAAAGGCGTCGCGGATCGCGACATAAACGTCCATGTGCCCGGCATGCTTGCTCGGTTCACGGCTTTCCGCGGGAAGCGCCTCCGGAGCGCGAGCCGGTCGAAGGGTGACCCGCTTGGGCTCGTGCTTTACGACAATTTCCCCGCCCGGCACGGTCAGATCGATGCGGATGTGGTAAGTCTTGCCTCGCCGATGGCGGCGATGCGGCACTTCCACCACCACCCGACAGCTCATGATCCTGCTGTAAAAGGAATCGAGCTTCGCGGCCCGTTCGCGGATCGCCGCTCGTATCGCCTCGGATGGAGGCATGTTTCGAAAGCTAACATGCAACGGGAGCTTAATGGCGGTTCCCTCCTTCTCTGATCGCGCCGGTCTGTCGCCGTCTCGGATTGCGCACGATTTGTGCCAACCCGTCGCCGTGACAACCGAGGGGTTTTTTAGCCGCAGACGATGAAAATAGCCTTCACCCCGGGCCCTCTGGCAGTGGGAGAGGGAGTAGCTATTTCGGATATTTCTAACCCTCGCCCTCTGGGCGAGAGGGCGGGAAGGCTGAGGGCGCCAGTTTCTAGCGGAGGAAATTTTTGACTATCGATAGGTTTCCCTTCTCGGAAATGGGAACGACGGGCGATCGTTTTCTCCAAGGATGCAAAGACGCGCGGTCTGGCGGATAAAAATATCGCGTTTTCGCTGACATCAGGCAGGGCACAAGATTTGCGCGTTAGCTGCTATAACGTTCGGCGCGGAACGCCTGAAAACGGTCGTGTAAAAAACCCCGTCCTCCATTTGTCAAAGTGAGGGATTTTCCGGGGAGATTTGGCAACTCAATTTTGCGATTTTTTAGAGTCAGGAAGGAGGAGATTATGCCCATTCTGAAGAGACTCAGAGAGCTTCTGGATGAGGCCCGAATCCCATACGAGGTCTACGACCACGCGTTGGCTTACACCGCCCAGGAAATCGCCCAGCGGCAACACATCCCCGGGAGGGAAATGGCCAAGGTGGTGATCCTTTGGACCGACGGCAAATATGTAATGGCGGTCCTGCCGGCAAGCCGTATGATCAGCCTGTCGCGCGCCAGAGAAGGGCTCGCGGCGAAACGGGTCAGGCTAGCCACCGAAGAGGAGTTTGCAAGCCTGTTTCCGGGGTGCGAGATCGGAGCGATGCCGCCATTCGGTAATCTATTCGCCATGCCGGTCTATGTGGACCCTGAGTTAGAAAAGGATCGATGGATCTACTTTAACGCGGGCAACCACGTACAAACCGTCAAGATCAGCTACGAGGACTTCAAGGCAGTCGTCCGGCCGACCGTGGTGCCGCTAGCCGAGAGTAAACGGAACAAAGCCGCGTAGGCAACGCGTTTGTCGCTCCCGCATTCTGGTGCAATGCCGGTCCCTTGGACAAGCGGGTCGAGGAATGCCCATGTATTGTCGCGCGATCGCGTGTGATTTTGACGGCACCGGCGCCGCCGACGGGCGGCTGCTGCCTGAAGTCGCGGCGGCACTAGCCAAGGCGCGATCGCAAGGGTATCTCACGCTTCTCGTTACCGGCCGCGTTCTCGAAGACATTCAATGGCTCTGTGGCGACCATTCGATCTTTGACGCGATCGTCGCGGAAAATGGCGCTGTGGTTTGGCTCCGTCAGACGCAGCGGATGATTACGCTCGGCGTCCCGCCGCCGGATTATTTCTTGGGAGAGCTTAGGCGCCGGGGCGTACCGTTTCACACCGGAGCCGTGATCGTAAGCACCTGGGACAAACACTTAGTCGACGTTGCCGAACTAATCCGGCGGTTCGGCATCGACTGCCAGATCAGCTTCAACCGCACGTCGCTGATGCTGCTGCCAAGCGGCATCAACAAGGCCACGGGAGTTCGGCGAGCGCTCGAGGAGCTGGGTCGCTCGGAACGAAACCTCCTGGCCTTCGGGGATGCTGAAAACGATATCCCGTTGTTGAGCGCGGCGGAGGTCGGCGTGGCGGTGCGCGGCTCCGTCGAAGCGCTCGCAGCCGCCGCCGATGTCCGCCTGTCTCAGAGCGGCGGCGCCGGCGTCGCGGAATTTATTCACCGCGTTATCGAGCAGGGAGGTTTTATTCCAACGCCGGCGCGGCGAGCGATCTCTGTGGGAGACACCGAGAAAGGTCAAACGGTTCGCATTCCTGCGTCGGGAATCAACATAATGGTGTGTGGCGACCCACGCTCGGGGAAATCTTGGCTGGCTGGGCTGCTGGCGGAACAACTCCTCGAGCAAGGATACGGCCTGTGTATCCTGGATCCCGAGGGCGACTACGTCGCGCTGAGCCAGCGCCCCAAGACGGTCCTTTTGGGACAAGATATCGCCCTCCCATCGCCGGGGGCTCTGTGCCGGCTCCTGCGAGATGACGCGCTGAGTTTTATTTTGAACCTGTCTTCCCTCTCGTTGAAGGACCAGTGCGCCTACGTCGGGTGCGTTCTCTCGGCGCTCGACTCGGAGCGAGCCGCAAGCGGTATGCCTCATTGGGTGTTGATCGACGAGGCGCATTATTTCTTCTCCGGAGCCTCCGCAGCGCTCCCGGCTTTGGACCGCTCGGGCAATTTTATCTTTGTTACGTATCGCCCGAGCATGATCACCGATGACATTTGTGCAAAGGTTGGGGCCTACCTGATCACCGGATCGAAGATCGAGGAGGAACGTTACTTTCTCACGAAGTTGCTGCAGGCGCGCGCTCCCGCGGATCTGATTCCCCATGAGGCGCTGATGGAACTGGAGCCGCCGCGGGCGGGACTTTTGTTGGATGGCGCCGCCGGCCCCCAGTGGCAGGTGTTTGTGCCGCGCGAGCGAATCACCGGGCATGTCCATCACGCGCGCAAATACGCGGATACGCTCCTGCCGAGCGACAAGGCCTTTTACTTTCTTTACACGAACGGCGCGGGAACCGTCGTCGCTCGGAGCGTGAAGGAATTCTACCGCGCGGTTCAAACCGTCCCGCAGGCTTCGTTGCGGCATCATTTACTGGCCGGCGACTTCTCACGCTGGTTCGCCCTGGTACTGGGAGACGAAAAGGTCGCGAGCGGGCTACGCAAGATCGAGAAGGTGACTCCCAACATGGGCTTGCCGTGCCGCGAGCACATCCTCGCGTACATTGAAGGTCAGTATCGGATTGACCCCGATTAGGTTCCGGGCACGCTTTATCGCGCGGCGCCGCCCCTGCGAATCACACCTTAACGAAATCCATCAATTCTCGCTTCCTTGGGGGCAAGCCAGTTCGCACATCTGAGAATCGAAGCCGTCGCAGATTCCGCCCGTTGACAACGTTCTGGAACAGGATCGGTTGAAAATTGAACGGCCATTCGGGCCCGCCTCCGCGAAAGCGGGACCCGGTTAACGGGCAAAAGGCGCTTCGAGGAGGCACGTCGTTTGCGTTCCCGTTCTCCAGGTGAACTGAAGTGTCGGCCAGAGCCGCTATTTTGATCCTGAGCGTTTCGCTTCTGTCGCTTGCCTGGCAAGCCGCCGACGAGCCCCTGCGGGTGAGCGAAAATCTGCGTCACGAACAGGTGCTCTTGCCCCCGTCCGCGCCCGATCGTGATCGGTTACTTCTCGTTCGACGCTCCATCCTCACCGACGAAACGGGCTTCGGCGTGGCCGCGGTCTATGACGACCCGAAAACAAGCCGAAACGTCGACTACGTGGAAGTGTATGGCGCGGCGGGTGATCTTCTCATGATCTTTTGGATCGACGAGTTCGGCATTTGCCAGGTTGCGGTCGATCAGGGTCTCCTGGACGAGGAAGAGCCTCACATCGACGGAGTCCTGGTCATCGTAACGGAAGGAACGTCGGTGTAAAAGGTGGCGGCTTTGCGCCGGCGAGAACGGGATCAAACAAATGAAGGAAGTTGGGAACACGAAGCACGCTGTCGAGTTGAGAAAACCCTCGGTTTCGCTCGCGAGAATTTTTCATCCCTCGGACTTTTCGAGCGTTAGCGAGGTCGCGTTCGGTCACGCACTTAAACTTGCGCTGGAGGAAAAGGGGGCGCTCACGATCATGCACGTGGCGGCGCACATTCATCCGGAAGGCGAGGAGCGGCAATGGCTCCGGTTCCCCGGGGTGCGCACGACGCTGGCGCGCTGGGGAGTTCTGCCGGAAAGGGCGAGACGAGACCAAGTCGCCGCGCTGGGGCTCGAGGTAAAAAAGATCCTCGCCTCGAGCAGCCGAGCGCTCGATTCGATGGTGCGCTATCTGGCGGAATATCCCGCTGACCTGATCGTTCTGGCCACCTATCAGCGGGAAGGGCTTGCGCGCTGGATGCACAAGTCGGTCGCCGAGCCGCTGGCCCGCAGGTCGGGAGCCATGACGCTCTTCGTTCCGCCCCTCGGAAAAACGTTCGTTTCGCTGGAAGATGGAAGCGTCACGCTCAAAAAGATTCTGATAGCCGCCGATCGCAAGCCGGACCCGCAACGGGCGCTCACAAGCGCTTGCAGTCTTGCCCGGGGTTTCGGGTGCCTCGATGCCGAGTTCCTGCTGCTTCACGTTGGGACTGAAACGACGGCGCCGGTCTTGAACTTCACGGGTCTCGAGGACTGGAGATTTGAAAAAATTCTCCGCCAGGGCAACGTCGTCGAGAGGGTCTTGCAAGTGGCGGCCGATTGGAACGCCGATCTGACGGTTCTTGCGACGGAGGGCCACCTAGATTTTCTCGACGCGCTCCGGGGAAGCACCACCGAGCGCGTCTTGCGGGAATCGCATTGCCCGGTGCTTGCGGTTCCGGCGACCACGGCCAGCAGCCTGCAAGCCATCTAAACCGCGCATTCGCGACAGTCGGGGTACATCCCTGTCGAGATCAGTTCTAAGGTCTGCCCAGGGCGTGAGCCGTAGCGGTAAACCGTAACGCCTTTAAGGCGGAGCTGCCTTGCCAAGCTGAAAACCTCGCGTACCGTGCGCGCGGAGGCGTTTGCAGGGAGATTCACGGTTTTCGAAACGGCAGCGTCCACGTGGGCCTGAAACGCGGCCTGCATACGGACATGCCACTTAGGAGCAATGTCCAGAGCCGTGGGGAAACGGCGACGCAAGTCCTCGGGCAGCTCGGGAATCTGGCGCGCTGAACCGTGCTCTCTAATCGCGGACAGGCTTCGTTCTGCGGCACCGGGCAGCGCGCTCAACTCGGATTCGAAGAGCGGGTTCACGTCAATGATCACGCGGCCGAGCACGCGCCGCGCGAGCGCGAGAGCGAAGAAAGGTTCGATCGATGCCGAGGTGCGGGCAAGTAGACTGATGGTTCCCGTCGGCGCGATGCACGTCGTTGTGGCGTTTCGCAGAGCGGAAAGGCCCAGTCTCGGCCAAACGCTGTTGGAAAACGCGGGAAACGAGCCCCTGCGCCGGCCAAGCTCAATCGACGCGGCCCGTGCCCGGGAGGTCAGAAATTTTGCGATCTCGCCTCCTAAATTGACCCCCTCCTCCGAGTCGTAGGCGATGCCTACCCGCGCCAACAGTTCGGCTAATCCCATTACGCCCAGCCCGATCTTGCGCGTGCGGCGCGTAGCCGACTCGACTTCGGGAAAGGGATACTGGTTGGCCTCGATCACGTTATCGAGAAACACCACAGCGTCATGAATGGCTTCGGCGAGCCGCTCCCAGTCGATCGTTTTGCCGACGACAAAGGCAGCCAGGTTAATAGAGCCCAGGGTGCACGACTCGAATGGCAGGAGAGGCTGCTCTCCGCAAGGATTCGTAGCCTCGATCGGGCCTAGAGCCGGCGTGGGATTGCCCTTGTTGATCTCGTCGAGAAACAACAATCCCGGATCTCCGGTTGCCCACGCCGCCTCGACGATGCGGTCGAAGAGAGCCGCCGCGTCGATCGCGCGGTCAACCCGACCGGTTCGCGGATTGCGCAGGCCGAAGACCGCGCCGTTATCGAGGGCGGCAAGAAACGGATCGGTGATTCCGACCGCCAGGTTAAAGTTCTCCAATCGGCCGGCTGTCTTCTTCGCCTCAATGAACTCTACAATGTCGGGATGATCGACGCGAACAACCGCCATATTGGCGCCGCGGCGCCGGCCGCCCTGGCGTATGACCGCCGTCGCATGGTCGAAGAGACCGATGAAAGAGACGGGGCCAGAGGCAGTTCCCCCCGTAGATCCGACGTAATCTCCCCGCGGCCTCAGAGCACTGAAAGAAAACCCGGTGCCGCCACCGGTTTGATGAATTCGAGCCATCCGGCTCATCGCGCTAAAGATGGAGTCGAGATCGTCCTCGACGGGAAGAACGAAACAAGCCGCAAGCTGGCCGCCGGGCAAGCCGGCGTTCATCAGAGTAGGGGAATTTGGCAGGAACTCGCGCTTTCGCAGGTGCTCAAAGAAACGGTTCTCCCAAAAAGGCTTATCTTCTCCAAAGAGGCGCGCGGGCGCTGCGATAGCGTCGGCCACTCGCGCGAACATCCCCTCCGGGTCTTCCACCAGCTTGCCAGTTTCGTCACGGCGAAGGTAACGCTCCCGCAAGATCTCTAGCGCGGGCTCTGAAAAATATGGCGCACAATCCACCGTACTCATGCCGCGGCCAACCTAAATCCAACCTCTACTCGCAAGCGGTTATGCCAATGGGGGGACCGGCGGCATACGGGCGGGTGCTTGCAGAACAACGCGCCAATAAAGGCCGCGGCTGAGATGGGGTCCTATGGATGGGAAAAGAGAATTTCGTTCTTCGCAAGATTGCAAAAAGTTCTGATGTCGCCCTCGGTCACGAGTATTCATCTCTTCTACGAGCGCCGTCTGCGGTTCGGCCTGGACAGAACCATGTGGATGATCAAAGTAAGGACGACAACCAGCACCAAGACGAGCAATTCTGTTTCCATCACCACAAGAGATCACCTCCCGATTCAAACTTGCTCTTCCGCTCCAAGCAGGCGCGCACCCGTTCCAACGCGCATCCGGCCGGGTTAGGAAATTCGTTCGCTCCCCGATATCCATGGCGCCTCCCAATCCGCGGACCTGGGCCGGCGCTCCCATGCATTGTCACTCACTTCGGCTTGATGCAATTCCGCTGCCGGCTAGCGAGGGTGCCGGAGCGACCGCTCCTCCGGAAAAAGACAAAGTTGGCGCCATCCGATACGTTTAGCTGCCACGCCTGAAAAATGATAAATGCGGTTTTAGCAGAATTGCGAATGAAGCCGTCGCCAGGAGGGGACGCGCAACCCTCGCTTGCGCGTTTGCCGCGTAGCGCCTAATGGGTTAGCCTCGCAATCCGGAGGAAGCGACAATGAGCCGGGACCGGAAAGAACCAGAGGGTAACTGGCAGAGGATTCCTGAGCGCTCAGAATTTGTCGAGCCCGAGCGTGCGGAACAAGAGCTCCGTCTTTTGCTCACGGCGACACGCGAAATCGGCGAAGCCGAGGACTTCGATTCCGCCCTCAGGCTTCTGCTGACCTCGGTGTGTGAGTCGACGGGCTGGGAATACGCCGAGGCCTGGGCGCCGCTTCCGGACGGGACGGCCCTCCGATGCAGTCCGGCATGGTGTCAGCGTGGCAGCGGTCTCGAAGAGTTCAGGGCCGCGACGGAAACCCTTACCTTCTCGCGGGGCGTTGGCGTCCCCGGGCGGGTCTGGGCGTCCAAGCGACCGGAGTGGGTTAAGGACATCTCGATCGAGCCGACCGAAGTATGCCCACGGGCCGGAATTGCGCTCAAGGCGGGCCTAAAAGCCGCCCTCGGAGTTCCCATCCTCGCCGGAGGTGAGGTGCTCGCGGTAGTTGTTTTTTTTGCCCGCGAGGCGCGCGCGGAGGACGAGAGGCACGCGGCTGTGGTTTCGGCCGTTGGCGCCCAACTGGGATCGGTCCTGCGACGCAAGCAGATTGAGCAGGAGCTGCGGCGGCGCGAGGCGCTTCTCCAGCAGGTCATCGACGAGTCTACAAACGTTATCTGGGTGAAAAGTGTAGAAGGGCGCTATCAGTTCATCAATCGCCGGTACGAGCAGCTATTTCACGTCTCCCGCGAGCGAGTCAAAGACAAGACCGACCACGACCTGTTCCCCAAGGAGATCGCGGACGAGTTTCGCGCGAATGACCTCAGGGTGATCGAAGCCGGCGCGCCGATGCAGTTTGAGGAGAGGGCCCCCCAGGATGATGGCATCCACGTCTATATCGCAAACAAGTTTCCCATTCGCGATGGCAGCGGTTTCGTTTACGCAGTTTGCGGCATCGCCACCGACATCACCGAACGAAAACGCGAGGAGGAGCTGCTCGAGCGGCGGGTGCGGGAGCGCACCGCGGAGCTGGCGAAAGCCAATGAGGCTCTGCGGACGGAAATCGTCGAGCGGAGCCGGGTCGAGGAAGAGCTAAAAGCCCGGGTGCGCCAGCAGGCCGCGGTGGCGGAGCTGGGCCAGTGCGCTCTGGGTTTGGAAGATCTTGATGTATTGCTCGGGCAGGCGTGCGCTCTCGTAACCCGGACGCTCGCCGTCGAATACTGCAAGGTGTTGGAACTTCTGCCCGGTGGAAGCGCCTTTCTCCTGCGGGCCGGCGCCGGCTGGAAGGACGCGGTCGTAGGAAAGACCACGGTCAGCGCGGGGAGTCGATCGCAAGGCGGTTATGCCCTCCTTTCCGGCAAGCCCGTCACCGTAGAGGATTTATCCACCGAGACCCGGTTCACCGGGTCGCCGCTGCTTCGCGATCACGGCGTTGTGAGCGGCGTGAGCGTCATTATTCGGGGCACGCGCCGGCCGTTTGGTGTCCTCGGCGCGCACACCCGAAGACGCCGCACTTTCGACGAGGATGATGTCCATTTTTTGGAAGCGGTGGCCGGCGTTCTTTCCGAAGCGATCGAGCGGAAAAGAGCGGAAGAGGAGGTCAAGCGGGGCGCGGACTGGCTGCGGAGTATCATTGAGACGACCCAGGATGCGGTTGTGTCCATCGATCGCGGCGGGCGCATCGTGCTCTTTAATCCGGCGGCGGAGCGCATCTTCGGCTATACGCGTGCGGAAGTTGAAGGGCGCAAAGTCAATCTGTTGATGGCCGAGCCTTACGCGAGCGAGCACGACGAGTATATTCGGCGCTACGAGCGTACCGGGGAAGCGCGAGCGATCGGCCGGATCCGCACGGTTCAGGCGCGCCGCAAAAACGGCGAGATCTTCCCGGTTGAGGTGTCGGTAGCCGAGATCAAGACAGATCGGGAGGTACGCTACAGCGCGTTCATCAGGGACATCTCCGAAAAGGTCAGGCTCCAGGAGCGGCTCATAGAACAAGGGAGGCTTGCCGCGGTCGGCATTACGGCCTCGAAGCTGGCGCACGAGATCGGCAATCCTCTCAACGGAATGTACATGCAGGTCCAAGCTGTCGAGCAGCGTCTGGTCGACGAGCGCCTGAGGAGCGCAGAAACCATCCACGAAATCCGATCCAAGATGCATCGTCTCCGGAGCGAAATCACCCGGCTGCACGGGCTGCTCGATGAGTTCTCCTCTCTTTCCCGGCGGGAGAGGTATTCTTTTCGACCCACCGAGCTGCGGAGTTTAGTTGCGCAGGTGATCGATGTGGATACCGAGGATTACGAGGCGCGCCAAATTAAAATCCGCCAGCTTGTCCCGTCCGAATTGCCGCCGATCCACGCGGACCCGGAGCGCTTGAAGCAGGTTTTCGTCAACTTGCTCAAAAACGCCGCCGAGGCGATGCCTCATGGCGGAGAGATAACCGTTCAAGCTTCACGAGCGGGCGATGAGGTGGTTTTGGAAATCAAGGATACGGGAGTCGGAATCGCGCCGGGGATAGACATTTTCGAGCCCTTCGTTACCACCAAGCCCAAAGGAACCGGCTTGGGCTTGATGATCGTGCGCCAAATTGTCCTTGCACACCAAGGGACCATCGCTTACACGAGCGACGTGGGAAAAGGCACTACCTTTAGGCTAACTCTCCCGCTCAGCCGCTCCGAACGGGATACGCGACAAAATCCCCCCGAGCTGTAGAGAGCGGGGTGGCATAGCCGTTGCTTAGCTAAACGAGGGACATCCAGGCGGGATTTCGAGGGGCTTTTTGCACTTACGAAAAATAGACGATGCCCGGCTTCGCAAGGCTGCGAAAGCATGCTGAGAACCGAACGAATATGGCTGCAACTATCTTAGTGGTGGAAGATCAAGACAGCGCGCGTGAAGTCCTGTGCGAGCTGCTGCGCGATCAGGGTTATAACGTCTTAGAAGCATCTGACGGCACGGCTGCGGTCAACCTGGTGAAGGAAAACAACCTCGATCTTGTGCTCACGGATTTAAGACTGCCGGGACTCGACGGGCTTGCGATTCTCAAGTGCGTCAGAGAAGTCTCTCCGCAAACCCTGCTGATCCTGATGACCGCGCACGCGTCCGTCGACACCGCCATCGAAGCGCTGCGTCTCGGAGCGCAGGACTACATCATCAAACCGCTCATCTTCGATGACGTTCTCCGCAAGGTGCGACACGTCATGGAGCACCGCAGTCTGGCATGGGAGATTCAGCTTCTCCGCAAAGAGGTGAACAAATATTCCGATCCTGATCAGCCGGTCGGGCGCAGCCAGGTCATGAAAGAGATTCTGATGCTGGTCGATAAGGTCGCGCCGACACCGGCCACGGTTTTGCTCACCGGCGAAAGCGGCGTGGGCAAGGAAATCATCGCGCGGACCATTCACCTTCGGAGCGCGCGCAAAGACCGCGTGTTCTTGCCGATTAACTGCAGCGCGATTCCCGAAAATCTGCTCGAGAGCCTCCTTTTCGGCCACGTGAAAGGTGCGTTCACGGGCGCCACGGCGCCCCAGGAAGGCCTCTTCCAGCGGGCGCACGGCGGCACGATCTTTCTGGACGAAATCGGCGAAATGCCGCTGAGCCTTCAGCCCAAGCTGCTCCGGGTCATCGAAGAGAGAAAGGTTTTGGCCGTGGGATCGACGGTACCCGTGGGCGTTGACGTGCGCATCGTGGCTTCAACGAATCGCGATCTCAGCAACGAGGTTGGCGCCGGCCGGTTCCGCGAGGACCTGTATTACCGGCTCAACGTCGTCGGAATTCACATCCCTCCACTCAGGCAACGTCGCGAGGATATTCCGTTGCTCATCGATCACCTGATCCGGCGGCACAATTTGGAGATGAAACAAAACTACAAAGGCGTGGATAACGCCGCCATGAGAATCCTCATGTCGCTTCCCTGGAAGGGCAACATCCGGGAGCTGGATAATGTTCTGGAGCGGGCGATGATCGTTGGCAATGGCGAATGGATTACGGCGGCCGATTTGCCGGGACAGAAGCCTGCCGATGACGGTGTTGGCGACGAGGATAGTCTCGCGCGCGCGCTGGAGGTGTACGAACGAAACCACATCGAACGAGTGCTGGGGAAAGTCAAAGGCGATAAGGCCAAGGCCGCGGAGCTTTTGGGGCTGAGCCTCTCCACGCTTTATCGCAAGATCGAAAGGCTCGGCCTTCTGCTGTGACCTGTCGCCTCCGGGGCCTGCTGCAGCTGAACGGCCTGCGGGGAAAAAGGCCAGGCGGCGGGAGCAGTCGCCGCGCCGGCCCCCGCGCACCTCGGATTCTTGCAGAGCTTGGCCCGCGTAGCCGCCGAGAACAACACAACCATCGTCTTGCCGATTCGCCCGGACATTCTCGGCAGTTTTCTCGACCGGACACCGCCGCAAGTTCGGTTTGGAAAGCGTCTGGCAATGTCATTTTGAGCCGGCACGATGAGTCTCAAAATTCTCGCAGGTTCAGCAAATCTTGCGCTCGCAGCAAGCATTGCCACCGAAGCTGGCGTGGAGCTTACGCGGCGCGTTCTCCAGCGGTTTCCAGACGGCGAATTGCATATTGAGCTGGAAGAAAGCGTGCGCGGCGATCACGTCTTTCTGATCCAGCCGACTTGCCCTCCGGTCGATGCGCATCTGCTCGAGCTCCTTCTTCTGGCGGACGCCTGCCGGCGCGCGGGAGCGCTCCATCTAACCGCGGTGATTCCCTACTTTGGCTACGCTCGGCAGGACCGGCGCGCGCGCGGCCGCGAGCCGCTCGGCGCGCGCTTGGTTGCCGACCTGATCAGCTGTAGCGGCGTCGGCCGTGTGGTCGCCGTGGACTTGCACAGTCGGGCCGTCGAGAGCGCGTTTGCGATTCCGGTCGAGCACGTGAGCGCTGTTCCGATATTGGCTCAAGCGGTGCGGCCCGCGGGGCGCGCAGCGGTGGCCGTTTCTCCAGACCTCGGCGCGGTCAAGCTGGCGGAACGCTACGCGAAGCTTCTGGATTTGCCGGTCGCCATTATTCACAAGACGAGAATCAGCGGAGAAGAGGTGAGCGTCGAGCGCATCATCGGCGACGTCCGCGGCAAAGAGATACTGATCGTTGACGACATGATTAGCACCGGAGGGACCGTCGAAATGGCGGTCAAGGCCCTGCTCGACGCGGGATGCTCGACTACCGGCATTAAAGTACTCGCGAGCCACGGTTTGCTCGTCGCTCCGGCGGCGGAGCGGCTCGGGGAGTTGCCTATCGAGAAGATATACGTTTCCGACAGCGTGCCGCCGCCTGCGCGCTTTCCCGTGCCGCTTCAGGTTTTGTCCTTGGGAAGTCTTTTGGCGCAAGTGATCCAGCGACTTCATCGCGAGCAGTCGCTTGGGGCTTTTCGAGCGCCGGAATAGCGTATTCGTGTAACACCTCGAAGATTCCCGTAGTCGGGTTGGCACGCGGGATGCGTCCCCGAGTAGCGACCGTTCGGGGTCGCGTATCCCTCGCTACGGCCCTGCGGGCCTACTCGGGAAATCGGCTCGACCCGGCGATCCTGAGTAGGCAAGCGCGAAGCGCTGCCGTATCGAAGGATACGGGACTTGGATCATAAACGTTACGATTGTCAACGGCATTTTCCCAGGAGGACTCGGATGATCTTCAAGAACAGAGAGCATGCGGCGCGCTTATTGGCGGAAAAACTGGCCCGACACGCGGGAGGAAAACCGCTCGTGCTCGGCATCCCGCGCGGCGCGGTTCCTATGGCAAAGATTATCGCCGAAGTTCTCGATGGCGATCTAGACGTGGTGCTGGTGCATAAGCTGGGCGCGCCCGGCGAACCGGAGCTGGCGATCGGCTCGATAGACGAAGGCGGCCACGTTTATCTGACGGAACATGCCTATGGCGTCGGCTCCGACTATATCGAGCAAGAAAAAAAACAACAGTTAGAACGGTTGCGGCAACGCCGCGCCCTGTACACGCCGATGCGCGCGCCGCTCGACCCCGGGGGTAGAACCGTGATCGTCGTCGATAACGGCATCGCGACCGGAGCTACGATGCTGGCCGCGCTTCGCGCCGTAAGGCAGAAAAAACCCGCGCGGCTCATCGGCGCCGTGGCGGTCGCTCCGCCCTCAACGATCGCCCGATTGGCCCGCGAGGCGGACGAGATCGTGTGTCTGGAAGTCCCGCCAGACTTTCACGCGGTGGGGGAGTTCTTTGAGGAGTTCGCTCAAGTATCCGACGAAGACGTCATCGCGATCTTAAAGGAGCGTGCCTCCGCCTTCTCCGCGGCGGGCTAGCGTGACGCTTTCGCAAATTCCGAAATTGTTCATCCATTTTTTCCGATAAATAGGAAAGCTTCGGGCAGCCGAAAGGGCAAGATCAGCCTCTTTGCGGGTGGCACCGATCTTGCCACATACGACGCCTGCTTGTCGCAGCCAAAAATAGAACGACTCAAAGGAGACCGTTTTATGGAAAAGATTGCCACCTTCGATGACTGGATCGACCTCTTTCGCAAGTGGCAGAAGGATATCGGAGTGGATCCTGCGCTGTTAAAAGACTACCCGTTTGAAGCCTTCTATGAACCGTCGCACTCCTCGGAAATCGAATTCGGCGAGTATGCCGGCCAGAAGAAATGGGAGCGGCTGCTGCAGGTTCCCACGCAGGAGATGCGTGACGCGCTGATGCACCTTATCGTTTACCAGGGAGACACGGAGTTTGCTTCCTCCGAGCAGCAGCGCGGCTTGATCGACAAGGCGCCCTCGGATTACGACCTCAAGTGTCTCTTGCGCGTCATGCGGGAGGAGATGCGGCATGGGTGGCAGATGAGCCACATTTTAGTCAAACACTTTGGCGACTCGGGCAAGCTGGAAGCGCGCAAGCTCCTCGAGCGCAGGGCTTACGAACATACCCGTCTTCTCGGCGCATTTAACGAGCCGGTGGACCATTGGCTGGATTTCTTCACGTACACCGCATTCATCGACCGGGACGGCAAATATCAGCTCACGATGCTCAGCCACTCGGGATTCGCTCCTCTCGCCGACAGCATGGGGCCGATGCTCAAGGAAGAGTCCTTTCATCTCTTTACGGGCCAGAGCGGCCTCACGCGGGTCGTAAAGGCGGGAAAGATTCCGATTCGTATCGTACAGAAGTATTTCAACAAATGGCTTTCCACTGGCTACGACCTTTTCGGTAAGGACCGGTCCAGCTCTGTGCTGCGATTCTATCGTTGGGGGCTCAAGGGAAGATTCGACGAGGATCAACAGACCGAGGCTCCCAAAGACTTGGAGCGGCTCAACGAAGAGGCGCGATCGCTTTACATCAAGGAAGTCGCAGAGATCATTAGTGGGCTTAATCGGTTGATTCCGGAAGGTGAGCCCAAACTCTTTGCGCCGGACGTGAAGTTCAACCGGAAGATCGGCGACTACGCCGATAAAACCTATAGCGTGGATGGAAAACTCTTGAGCGCCGATCAATACCGCAAGCATTTGGCCGAAGTGCTTCCGGGCCCACAAGACACAAAAATCCTCGAGACTATCTTCAAGGAGGGGAACTGGCTCCTCTCGGGGAACGGGAGCCTGTAAAACAGATCGAAGTTCGCGGCATGGCCCAACCGCTGAGGAAGCCTCCTGTCTCTCCCTTCGCCGTTACTCAGGGCATGGTTTTCCCCAAAGGGGGCTCATCGGAGGAATACGAAGCATTGGTCGAGTATCCGGGAGATCGCTTCAGCCAGACAGCTCATCGAACAATTTTGAAAGGAAGAGCTATGAATAAACATCTCGTGGCGGGGATTACCGTCGGTGTGGCCTTCACGGTCGTGATCGTGTCCGGCGCCGCGGCATCAGCGCTTGCCGAGGGTGGAGCTGTGCTCTTAGCTGCCGCCGTGGATGGATTATTGGCGGGCGTGTGTATTGGCGCTCTGATCGGCGCGAACTTCGCGCTTGCGGGCGCTGAGAAAGCGGAAGAAAAGGGACAGGCTCGTAAATCCGCCGAGGCGCGCGCTACTGCCGCATAGAAAACTCGGGCTACCTGACCCCCGGGTCTCGAAGCGGCGGGGGACTAACCGATCCGCCTCGTGCTAACGCGCGCCGCTTCAGTCCGACCGAGCGCTGCCAGAGTGCTCCAGATCCGTTCCTCCGAACCCCAGTCCGACCATCGGACGCCGCGCACCGGAAGCACCCACAGCGGGTTATCGCGCTCTAGCGGTAAACGCTCGAGTAAATCCCTCGACAAATTGACCGCCTCTATGCGACGGAAAACCTCTTCGATCGCGCGGCGCTCGCGCGAGGTTCCGATCGCATCGCCGAACGTTTGGAAAGCCTCATAAAGCGCCGGCCAAAATCTACGCGCCAGCTCGAGCATCGTCTTCACTTTGAAGGTCATGACAAAAGTATTCCATAGACCGCGCTCGCGTAGAATGTCCCGGGCAATGGCAGGACTGGGTTTCTCCACAAACCTCAAGACCTTCCGCGTGCCCCAGGGTCCTCGGTGGTGCGCGTCCTGACCGGGCACAACGTAGCCGTAGTCCACCTCCGGACCGTTCGGCTCGATCCCGATCAGCACCACCGCGGAGGGACACCGCTCGACCATGCGAAACGCCATATCCACATAGGCCATGAACAACTCGTCTTCCGCGACAAAGTGGTCTGACGGAAAAACGGCGGCGCTGGCGTCGGGATAGCGCTTGTAGATGTGGACGAGAGGCACCAGAAGCCCGGGCCCGGTTTCTTTATTTTCGGGCTGAATCAGCAATGTCGTAGGCTCACGTGGCGAGATCTGGTCGCGGACCTCGCAAAATTGAAGATGACTTGCGTTCAGGACCGTGAAGACTCGCCGCGCCGGGATGAGTTGTTCCACCCGCTGAAACGTGCGTTCGAGCATCGAATGCTTCCCCATGAGCTTCACGTACTGTTTCGGAAGGGGCTTTCCGACTAGCCGGCGCACGAGGGGTTCGAGACGTTTGCCCTCTCCGCCGGAAAGCACAATCCCGCAGCGAAGGGATACCTCGGAACCATAGAGCATAAAATCGACCTCCGTATCCTACGCGGACTCTGCCGCGCTTGACCGTAGCCTAAACGTCGGGACTGTGCCCTGCGAAACACAGGCTTGAGGCTGCTTGTCCTCTGCCCTCGGACGCAACGTCGCCTTACGCAAGCGCAACGGCTGTGCCAAACCTTGGACTCGGTCCGCGGTGCGGCGTTTGGCGATAGGCCGCAGCCTGTGTCGGGCGAAACCGCGTCTCTTCCATTTGTGCTAAGTTGCCGTAACCACTCGATTAATCGACAGAGCGCCAGCGATTACCCGGAATGCAGCGTCAATTCGACTTGCGTTGCAATTCAACTCAGGCAGGGCGTGGGACGTGCGCCGGTTCGCAACCTGGCGAAATAAGCGATCTCTAAATGGCAAGTATGGGATAAGGGCTAAAGACCGCTCGCGATCGCTCCGAGAGCAAAGCGCCTATCATGCAACTCGTTTAATAAATCCGTTACGCCGCAAGTGCCTGCCGGGCCTTCTCGCCTCGTGCTCGGCCTTTTCCTCCCACCGGCGCAGCCCCTGTCGGAGATACTGAGGATCCAGCCCTAAAAAGTCACAGATGCTTGTGAACGAGAAGAGCGAGCTATCCTTCGCTTCCATGAACCAGGCTTCCGCCTCGAGAAAGAGCTGTCTCCCCCTTCGGTCGCGGGCGCGGCGGTATTTCTGAAAACAACCAATCGCGTCTTCCAAAACAGCCAGCAAAAGAGCCTTTTCACCCTGCAGGCGAGTCGCCCTTTGATATTCGTGAAGATGAGCGGTTTCCTGCCCGAGCAGAGATAGAATTCTTTCTTCGAGCGAGTTTTCGTTTTCCTTTTCCGGACTCATGACATCGCGCCGCGATGGATTTTACGCAACGGATATGCCAGCAATTTTCCTCAACCCTTTCCGGCCGCCCGTTTGCAGGACTGCGATTTGGCCGGCTCTTAATTTGTCAGCCGTGCAAAATTGCCGCGATTTAATAGGTGGCTGAAAACTCGCCGTCGTCCTTCGACACGCTCCCTTCGACGGGCTCAGGACGGGGAGGGCGAACGGTGCAGATGTTGGTATCGTCGAAAAATTCCGCTCGTGCTGAGCTTAGGCGCAGCACGAAAAACTTTTTTTCAGCCTGCTGCTTTCTTCACGCGTAGAGCCCTCGAAGCAGCATGGCGCGCGCAACTCGTTCCACCCCGATCATCAGGGCCGCCACCCGGAGGCTTACCCGCTCTTTCGCGCTTCGATCGCGAACCTCATGAAACGCCTTCACCAGCATTCCCTTGAGCTTTCTGTTGATCTCGTCCTCTGACCAGAAGAAGTTTTGCAAATCCTGGACCCATTCGAAGTACGAAACAATCACCCCGCCCGCGTTGGCTAGGATATCGGGGAGCACGAGGACTCCCTTTTCGGCCAGGACCCTGTCCGCCTCCGGCGTGGTCGGGCCGTTCGCGCCCTCCACGATGACCCGGCACTTTAGTCGCGCCGCGTTCTCCTGCGCGATCTGCATCTCCGCGGCGCTCGGGATGAGGATGTCGCAGGGAAGCTCCAGAAATTCCTTGCCGGCGATCTTTTCCCCTTCGGAGAATTCAATAAGCTTCTTGCCCTCGGCTTTGAACCTGATGACCTCATCGACCGGGAGCCCTCGAGGATTGTAAATTCCCCCCGAGCGGTCGCTTACGCCCACAATCCTAACTCCGGCCCGGGCCAGCTCCCTTGCGGTTACCGAGCCAACCTTGCCGAAGCCCTGCACCAGAGCGCTGCACTTCGTCAAATCCATTTTCAGGTGCTCGGCAGCCTGCTCCACAATGTATTGGACGCCACGCCCTGTCGCCTCTCTTCGGCCCAGGGTCCCGCCAATGTCAACGGGCTTTCCTGTTACAATGCCTGGCACGGCGTGCCCCTTGTGCTGGCTGTAAGTGTCCATGATCCACGCCATCACCTGCTCGTTGGTTCCCATATCGGGAGCGGGAATATCGACCTGCGGTCCGATAAAATTCAAGATCTCGGCGGTATACCGCCGCGTCATTCCTTGAATTTCTTTTCTCGACAACTGTGTCGGGTCGCACGCGATGCCGCCCTTTGCGCCGCCAAACGGTAGGCCCACGAGAGAGCATTTCCAGGTCATCCACATCGCCAGAGCCGTGACCTCGCCCAGATTCACGTCCGGGTGGTAGCGGATACCGCCCTTGAATGGGCCTAGCGTGTCGTTGTGCTGGACACGGTAGCCGGTGAAGACGCGAACACGCCCGTCGTCCATCCGGGTGGGGACGCTCACGATCAGCGCGCGATCCGGCCTTCCGAGTCGCACGCGTATGTTGGGATCCAAGCGGATCCGGTCAGCGGCCAGCTCCAATTGCTTCAGGGCCATCTCATAGACGGAATTTTTCAGTCCGGGAATATCCATCGCTCGGATCTCCTCTCCGAAACAGGGTTGCTGCAATAGTGGCGGCGCGCTGTTACGAGTGCCCGCCGCGCGTAACGCGGATTGCCTTTCTGAGCCCATGATGCCGTGTCGAAATCCAAACTTACAGATCCAGATCTTCGCTGGGAACGGCCGTCATGTTCGCGGCGGGCGCGTCTTATCAGCTTCGCTGCCGCGGGCTGAATATGTTTGGGCTCGGCTCTAAGCGCGGGCAGCGAACCGTCGTAGCAAGCGTCAAATTTTTGTGAGACCCTCGATTGAGATCCATACTCGAGGCGGCTGTGCAGACGCAAATTTGACATTTCTCGAAGCTCGCTTTTGCGTGGTCAAGAGCTCAGAAGAGTTGTAGAATCACTCCGATGAAGCGCCCACCCGAACGGCTTGTTCTTCTCTATTCCCGCCACGAGATCGCGCAACGGGTCGCGGAATTAGGCGCGGCCATCAGCGCGGACTATGTCGGCCGTGATTTGGTGCTCATCGGTATCTTGCGGGGCGCTTTTGTTTTTCTCGCCGACCTGATTCGGCAGCTAACGATTCCGGTGACCGTCGACTTTATCGGCGCCGCGAGCTACGGTTCGAGAACAAAGTCCTCAGGGCAGGTCACCATCACGAAAGACATCCAAATTCCTGTGTCCGGGCGCGATGTCCTGTTGGTGGAAGATATCGAGGACACAGGGATTACCCTCCAGGCAGTTCGTCGCCGGCTCGAGGAGCTGGCGCCGCGTTCCATCAAATCTTGCACACTCATCGACAAGCGGGAGCGCCGGACGGTCGATGTCCCACTAGATTACGTCGGCTTCACGATCACCCACGGTTTCATTGTCGGCTATGGGATCGATTACGCAGAACGATATCGTTACCTGCCCGACATCTATCGCATCGAAGGCCGCGAAAAGCATGGCGACTGAAGATCCGGTAGTTGAAGCCGTAGCTGTTCGGAACGCCCTGTCGAGCTTATTCGTCTTGGTATCGTGACCACTCCCGGTCCAATTCGTCGAGCAGGACTTGCTTCTCCTCGTGCGCGAGGAAACTGGCCTGGAACGAATTCCTTACCGTGGCGCTCCATGGAATCGAAGACGCGGAGCTTGACATTGGACAGCGGACAAACCGTGAGCGGTGTCTGATCGGTTGCCAGCCGCGCAATCAGGCGAGGATCCTCGATACAGCGGACTCCATGATCGATCCGCGATACCTTGAGGACGTCCAACGCTTGCCAGATGTACTCAGGGGGCCCCTCTTCTCCCGCGTGAGCGACCGCGAGAAATCCCTCCGCGCGCGCCCGATCAAATACCTTGCCAAATTTCTCCGGCGGGTTGCCGAGCTCTGATGAATCCAGCCCGACCGCAACAATCCGCTCCTTAAACGGCAGGGCCTGCTCCAGGGTCGCCATGGCCGCCTCGGCACTCAAGTGCCGCAGGAAGCACATGATCAGTTTTGCCGAGATACCGAGGCGTCGCTGCGCGTCGAGCATGGCGCGGTGCAGGCCGCTAATCACGGTTTCAAACGCAACCCCCCTGCCGGTATGCGTTTGGGGATCAAAAAAGATTTCCGCGTGGCGTATGTTCTGCGAGCGCGCCTTTTTAAGATAGGCCCACGTCAAGTCATAGAAGTCGCCTTCGCTTACCAGGGCCCGCGCTCCCTGATAGTAAAGATCGAGAAATGATTGCAGGTCAGTGAACTGATATGCCTTCCGCGCCTCGTCGACCGAACTAAATGGAAGTGTTACCCGGTTACGCTGCGCAAGCTCAAACATGAGCTCGGGCTCTAAGGAACCTTCGATGTGGATGTGCAGCTCCGCTTTGGGAAGGCGGTCAAGCAGTCTCTCCATCGTAAGCGCCTCTCGATGTTTCACTGTCCTTAATTCCCGGCCGCCAGGCTGCGCGCAACCTTTGTCGGCGTGCTTCGTCGCGCCCGCCCTAATTCTCGCCTAAAGGGACACCGTGTTGATCGTGCCATTCTGAGGCAGAAATCTCGTTTGCCGGTTACCGATGCAGTTCTTAGTCGCCGGAAAGTTTCGGGCAAGCTTTTCTCCGTTGCGGGAAAATGCTCGCCGGTTGGCCCGCGGACCGCTGGCTTTTTGCCGTCCCCGTTTTGGCTTGGCTTTTGCCATCGTCTTACCAAGACGGCAACCCGGCCAAACGTTGGCCTCCGAGGGCGCTGCCCTGCGGAAGGTAATAATAATTTAGAGGAGTGTTTCATGGGCTTACGCCCGAGGGTTTTCATAGGAGGAGAATGCCATGAACGGTCTGCTTGCGATGTTGGGAACAATCGCGATTGGGGCATTATATGTCTTTCAGCCGATGGCGAAGCGCTATCGCTACCGGAAGGTCGTCACGTGCCCGGAAACCGGTCAGCCGGCTCAGGTTCTCGTCGATGCGTCCGCACGCCACGGGGAAAAACCCGTGAGAATCGGAAACTGCAGCCTGTGGCCAAAAAGAAAAGGCTGTACGCAAAGTTGCGTCGCATAGCACGCTCGCCGGCAACGTTACGCGCGCACGGTGAACCGCTTGTCCAGCGCGCCGAGCTTTTCCATGATCCCGGTATATTCGAGCTCAGCCATCGGAAGCATTGCGGCTCCGAAGAAGCCCTGCCGGCGCATCGAGATCGCCTTGTGGGAGACCGCGTCGCGTACGGAATCCCAAAATGGATGCGCGAAAGCATCGACGGGCTCGGTCATTTTTCCTCCGTGCAGCGCAAACGCAGCGCAGCTCACCACGGGCGGGCCGTCGAAGTAGCTGATGGTTGAGTTGAGCGGCACCGGCATGAGCGGCATCTGATGCGACCCGCGCATGCCGCCGGCGACATAGTGGCCGATCGCGTAAGGCGCGAGAGCCTCCCCGGTAGCGGGAAAATCCTTCTGCACGCGCATCAGCATCACTGGATCGTCCTTTCCGGTGTACTTACCCGCGATGTTGTGTAGCCGCGACGTGGACACGACCGCCGCCTGCTCGCCGGTGCTGCGCGACCACACAGATTCGACTACGTAACGCTCCGTGTCGCGGAGCAGCGTGGCGATCGCGTAGAGCTCCTCGGGGGCGTTTAGCTCGATGACGCGATCGCCTTCCGTATAGTTCACATCCATAATAACGAACCTGAACCCCTCGGCCATGCTCGGCGACAGCATGAGGCCAGGGGTGTTCATGGGGTCGGCAAAGGTCAAGTACAGAGGCAGGTTGTACGCTCCTGGATCCGTTTTATCCGCCGCGAAAAACAAAAAGGGCTCGTTGGGTCGCTCCTCGAATTCAAGCTCGGCGACAGCCGGCCCCATGCCCCGCACATTGCTCGAGAAAGCGTCCTTGAGGAGGTCCTGGCCGGCGCCGTAAAGTCCCTGCGCCTTTGCTACCTCTGTACCGGCCATAAAGGCGTCCCAGCAGAGCTTGTGAACCGCCCTGTCGTTCGCACCACGCTGGTGGGCACTGACGATCGCGATGTCGTCTCCGGTATAGCTAATGTAGCTGTCGAGAAGCAGCTTCGCGCCGTGTTCGGCCACGTAAGTGCGCACCGTTTCGACGAGTCGCCGCGACGGACAGATGTGGCCGCCGATGGACCCGATATCGGCCTTGATTACGCTGAGGGTGACTTTCATGCCCGCCTCCAGTCAGTGCCTATGCGGTTCTGACGCGCTTCCAGCCGCGCGTACGCTCTATGCTCCGCCGGCTTCAATCTCTCCCGTCGCCGCTTCGGCCATCTCTTGAGTTCCACGAGCGTCATCGCGACTATGACATGGCGCTTTTTCGACCAACCGCGCCGGGCCTGGTCGGCGCCGCAGCTCATGGTTCGTATCCATTTTCGAATGAACCGCAGCCGACGGCGCGCTCGCCGTGTATCGCACCGTGTTTCCCGGATAGCAGCGGCCAAGCAGCTTGGCCGATAGGGAATGAGCAAATCTGGTGCCGTAAAAAGGGCCCGCCAAAGGGGACTTTGCGGGCTCAAGGATTTGGGATTTTTCATTTTTGAAAAAGAACGGGAGCGATTTAGCGCAGATTTTGGAAAGAACAAGTCGCCCCTTCAGCCAAGATTACGCTCCGCTACGGTCACTGTGGCATGCGACGATAAGTCTTCCTCGGGCGGCGCCTTTGCCGCGGCCAAGTCCGTCCTTCCGTGCGCGCGTCCCGGGATTTTTACGGATGAAAAAATAGACGGACAAAAATTCGCATGGATGCAGAAAACGGGAGCCATGCCGAGGCCAAGACGCCGAATCTTTGGGCATAGGAGTTGCTCCGTTGGTGGTCGGAAGTTGGAGTGATCCTAAAACTCTGATCGCGCCGGCGCTGGCAAACCCGGTCACAGCCTTAAGGCACCGGCCGGAAGCATGGCATAGTCTGGAGCAGCGAAACCCGTGATTGGAGGACGGCCGTGAAAGTTGAGGAAATCATGGTGAAGGACGTTGTGACGATCGCGCCGGAAGAAAATACGTTGACGGCGGCGCAACGAATGCTCGAGCGGTGCGTGGGGTGTCTCCTGGTGGCCGTAGATCAAGCGGTTAAGGGGATCGTCACGGACCGGGACTTGTTATATTGCATCCGCAGCGCACACGACCCCCGGCAATGCAAAGTCTCCGCGCACATGAGCCGTCCGGTGGTCATGGAGCGTCCGCACGAAGACCTTCTGGTGGCGGCCGAAGTCATGATGCGCAACGGGATCAAACGGCTGCCGATACTTGAGGATGGCCGGATTGTCGGCATCGTGTCCTTTTCCGACATTGCGCGGGTGGCGCACGAAATGGCAAAGAACTTTTGGTCGACCGGGGTTGCCGTCACATCGCTCGTTCGCGCGCTCGCTCTTTATCGTAGCAGAAAAAAGTAGTCGGCGCTTCGTAATGCGAGCGGTCGCCGGCTTGATTGCGCCGCCGTCCATTTCAATGCGCCGGCTGAAATTCCTCTTGGTTGCCTCTGCGCTCTGTTTTTTGAGGCGCAAAGGCTGGATGACATTCATGAGGAAGCGTCATGGTCAAGGTCCTCATTCAAAGGAAGCTCAAGCCCGGCAAGCTGAGAGAACTTAGCGACGCTGTCAGAGAAATTCGGTCGAAGGCCGTGCATGCGCCGGGCTTTATTTCGGGAGAAACCTGGCGATCCATCGATGACCCTTCCATCCACGTTGTGTTTTGCACCTGGAAAAGCCTCCACGACTGGAACAACTGGGTCGATACCCCGGAGCGCAAAGCGTTCCAGGAAAAGATCGATGCCATCCTGGAAGAACCGGAAAAGGTCAATCTGTACGAGTACGAATAGCCGCGTTACAAAACATGCCAAAGGGAAGCGGACGCCGTAAGCAGATGAGCTTCGCCAGGCGGTCGGCTCGGTTCCAACCGCTCCTCTCACCCGAGGGCCTACGCCTCAACCTCGAGCTTATTAACGACCTTATCGACTCCAAAGATATACCACGCGTCGAATTCGGCCATCTGCTTGGCGGGCTCACTGGAAACGACGCCTTCTAACGTTACAACAGAGTGAGCGGTTGAAACGCGGATCTGGTCCGCTCTTACGAAAGGATCCTTCTCCAGCACCATCCGCACGGCGTCGGTTATCTCATCATCGCTGTCTTTCTGTGGAGGAACCTCCTCCAGGCCGTTGACGACGTCCCTGCTACCCGGAACCCACCAGGCCAACACTCCCGCAAGCCGCTTGTGCGAAAGGCTGGGCACTTGGCCGTTCAGGATAACAACTCCGTCTTCGATGTCCCCATGGATATGACCGCCAGGCCCAGGGACGAATTCACCCAGGATTTCGTTCTCTCCCTTAACGCGCGCGCTTACGCCGCAGGTATAAAAGGCAGGCTCTTGAATCAGCGCCCGGTAAATATAATCTCGGATCTCGGCATCCGACATTCGCTGCGCCGGCGCCACCTTCAACCGATCGACGATTCTTCCCACTCCGGGAACGCTCGCGGCGAGTTCCAAGGCGAGTTTTTTGGCCGCAATGTGCTCCGTTTCTCCTTCCAAAATCAGGTCCTCCCCGCTGAAGCGCAGTTGGATGGGATAACGGTGCAAATTGATTCGCGGCTCCCGTTCGAATAGCGCCTGAACTCGCTTTATCACGGTTTGCTCCAGTGACGGTGTCTCCAGAGCTTTTCTCGAAGACCGCATGGACCTTTGACGACTTTAAGACCGCTCCGCCAACACGGACCAATTCACGCACCGCGGCAACGCGCCGATTTTTTCACGGATCACGACCGAACCGGGAAAAAATTTTTCGCAAGGACGCGAGGCGCTAGCCATCTCGAGAAACAATCATCTTCCCGCGCTTGCCCCGGGAGCGTCGCATTGCGGAAGTCCGATGAACGAAATCACGGCCGGACGCCCAGGACCTTGTAGCCGAGTTTCCTGAGAAGCTCGGCTAAGTGGTCGGGGTTGGTTGAACGCAGCCGCAGGTAGAATATCGGGCTTTCTCCCCATTTCTCTCGGTACGTTCCGAGGCCGAGCACCTCGCTACCTTCTTGAGAGATGATCCTGCAGGCACCGGCGAGATCCAGCGTTTCTTGATCCAGAAGCATGTCGATTCTTGCTGTCTGTTCTACATTGACCCCCATCACCTCCAGGAAAGCCTCCAAAACATCACTGGTCGTGACGATCCCGACAAGTTTCCCGTTCTCGACGACCGGAAGACCTCCGATCTTGCGATCGAGCAGAATTTGCGCGGCCCGCTCCAGGGTATCATCGGGAGAGATCGTCTGCGGGTCTCGGGTCATTATCTCTTTCACCGGCTTGCAGCCGGCCGACTCGAGGTAAGGCCGTATGTCTCGGTCGGTGACAATCCCCACCAGCTTGCCGTCCGCGACGACCGGCAATCGGCGGAAATTCCCCTTGAGCATCTTATATCTCACTTGGTGCACATCATCGTCGGGGCCCACCGTTATGGGATTTTTGGTCATATGGTTTCTGACGAGCATCGGAATTACCTCCAGGCGTCCTTCCCTTCCGGCCAGCTCGACGGGCCGCACTGGACACGCCAGCCGCAAATGTTGGAGCAACCGACGTGCCAGAATACAAGCAGCTCCAGCAACAGGAGGCGCGAAAATTTTGCAGCTGTAGGAAAAAGTGCGCTCCTGGTTCCCGCGAATGAAAAATCGCCTCGGACTTCTCCGTTTGCCTGGAGGGAGAACGCGGGGGAGCGCGGCATGCTTCTTGCGCTAAGTCTCCCGGCAAACTGAGGACCGCCGCCGAAGAGGGACCGAACGGATATTAACCTTGAAGGCTTCGCCCAAAGGCGAGGGATTTTGTCCGATTCCTCGAATGAGGCATTAAAGAGGCGAATTGTGCTCCGAGAAGGTGAGTAGGTTCGGCACGCCATCCGTGTCGGGAAGCGAGGAAGTCATGTACACGAAAATTATTGTCCCGTTGGACGGGTCGGCGCTGGCCGAGGCAGTTCTGCCCCATGTTCGAACTTTGGCGCGGCAGCTCGAATTGCCCATAACCCTTCTGCAGGTGATCGACCCGGAAGTTGTTTCGTCGTACTCGAAGGATTTCCACCAGTACGGCACGATCATGGCGGCGATGAAGCTAAGCAGCGGCGACTACTTGCGCAAGACGGCATCCCTGCTGGGAGAGCCGCCGAAAGTGGACTCGCTCATCGAGGTAGGCGCTCCGGCGGATACGATCGTCAGAGTAGCCGCCCAGGACGAGCGCGCTTTGATCGCGATGGCGACTCACGGCCTTTCCGGCCTTCAGCGCTGGATCATGGGGAGCGTTGCCAACAAGGTTTTGCGTGCTGCGTCCAATCACCTCTTCCTCATTCGGCCTCGCCGGGAGGATTGGAAAGCGCCGACCCAAGAAGAGCCGTTGACCAAAATCATCGTTCCGCTCGACGGGTCCAAACTGGCTGAGAAAGTGTTGCCGCATGCCGTTGAATGGGCTCAAAAGATGTCCGCCGAGATTGTCTTGGTGCGCGTATATACGTTGCCGCTCTCCGCCTATTGGGCGAGAGAAGAAGAAGGCGCGCCGAACATCGCCGAACTGGAGGGCCGCCTAAGAGCGGAAACCAGAGACTACCTCGACGCCAAGGTTGAGGAGTTAAAGGCCAAAAGCGTCAGGAAAGTATCATCGGTGTTGCTCGAGGGACTCGCCGCCGCGCGGATCGTCGACTTTGCCCGGGAAACGCCCGGCAGCCTGATCGCCATGTGCACGCACGGGAGATCGGGCATGAAGCGGTGGGTATTGGGGAGCGTCACCGAGCGCGTCGTGCAGGCCTCGGGTAATCCGGTGCTGGTGATCCGAACCTGACGCTCCTCGCCGCGTGGTAGAGAGGCTCGTGCGTCATTCCGCGAACGCGGTCCTGATTGTCCGCGCCTCTTGAGATGGAACCGGCAGATTGGAGGTACGCTCATGTATACGAGGATTCTGGTGCCGTTGGACGGCTCGAAGCTCGCGGAGCAGATTCTTCCCTATGCCCGCGCATTCGCGGTAGCTTTTGCGGCTCGGGTCGATCTCTTGAAGGTCGACGACCCTGAGGCCATGGTTCCCTATTTGACGCCTCTCGCAGGGAACGAATACCTGGAAAAAGTTTCTCGTGGGTATTTTCCCGCATCGGTGGAAGTGGATCGCGTCGTTGAGGCGGGAAAGCCGGCCGAAGTGATTGTCGACCGGGCTCGGGCGGAGCGGAGCACCCTGATTGCGATGGCAACGCACGGCCTGTCCGGACTGCGGCGTTGGCTTCTTGGCAGCGTTGCGAGCAAGGTCGTGCAAACAGCCGTAAGCCCGGTGCTTCTTGTCCGGCCGGTCGAGGGCGGTGAAGCGCCTGTTGAGATCCGGTTAAACACGATCCTCGTGCCGTTGGATGGATCTGGGCTGGCGGAAAAAATTCTGCCCCATGTCTCGGCAGTGGCGCGGAAAATGAATCTGGAAGTCTGCCTAGTGCGGGCTTATGTCGCGCCTCCCTCCTCGTACGTGGTCGCGGAGGGAAGTCAGGCCTATAGCTTCGACCGCGTTCAACAGCAATTCCGGCGCGAGGCGGAGGAATACCTCAAGGGGAAAACCGAGGAGCTTCAGGCCGAGGGCTTGCGAGTATCGGTGATGGTGGTCGGCGGTGACGCGGCGGAGCAGATCATCGACCTTGCGCGGACAACGCAGCAGAATCTAATCGCGCTGTCGACTCACGGCCGGTCAGGTCTGAAGCGCTGGGTTCTAGGCAGCGTGGCGGAAAAAATTGTCCATCATTCACGAGACCCGGTCCTGATTGTTCGGCCCACGTGATACCCTTGCGCCAGGTCGACGCCGAGGACAAAGCGATTGCCTACTTTTCCATGGAGATCGGCCTGGAGGCCGGCATGCCGACGTATGGCGGCGGGCTTGGCGTCCTGGCCGGTGATCCGATTTCCCGAGTAGGCCCGCAGGGCCGTAGCGAGGGATAGCCGACCCGGACGGTCGCCACTCGGGGAGTCAATGGGGTTGCGGCGGCTCCCCTGATGTGCGCTCCGCCGGTCGCATGCCGTCCGGCTTCGCCCAAGCCAAAATTATTCTATCGGCGAAGGTACGAGGTCAGAAACGTGACGGGCGGGCGGTGCCAAGCCGCACCGGACCGAGTACGCAAGACGGCAGCTTCCCCGGGAGCGCGGGCTTCTGGGCGGGCAGCCGATTGACCTGACGCCGCTCCGGCTATACTGTAAACAGTGGAGTTTTTCCCCGACGGGTGATAAATTTTCTTCCGCCATGAACGTGCGTCAGAATCCCCTCGTTAGCGCGAGAGCATTGGCGAATGAGCGCCTCTTGACGAGCTTCAATCCGCGAACAAGCCCGCGGCTTTTCTGAGGGAATTTCGGGCAGCAAAGTGATCTCCAAAAGCCAGCTCGATATCTTCGACGACTTTGCGCAAATCGAAAGGCTTGTCGCAAAAATCTATTTCCGCTTCTCCCATCTTTTTCTTGACCGGCCGGAGCTTAGGGATTTTTGGTGGGAGATGGCCAAGGAAGAGGAGCAGCACGGGGCCATTCTGTCGGCGTGCAAATTAATGATCGAGAACTACGAAGAGGACGCTCTGGATCCCAGCATCACTGCCGTCAAGGCGGAGGAGCTGAAGTCAAAACTGCTTTCGTATCTCAGCCGGGGCACCCCCTCGCTCAGCGCGAACGAGGCGTTTGAGATCGCGATTGAAATAGAGAGTTCCGAGATCGACGCGATTTATGGCAAGCTTCTGCAACTTGGAGGACCGAAGGTGGCAAAGACCATGCAGAACCTGTGCGTGCCAGCCAGCGTCCAGCGACAAAAATTGAAGTTTGCACTGCGCCAGTTCTGCACCGATCCCGGTTTGCTCAAAAGGGCCGAGGATCTCTAGTCGGTCGGCGCCGGTTCCGGCCTCCTCGCCAAACCGGCTGCTTCGCTTGTCGCGGAGCAAGGCCTGTTGTAAGAATGACGACCGTTTAGAACAGCGGCGCGGGTGTGGACTGCGCCAGCGTCTTCAACGCGATGGAGTTCCACTTCGATAACATTATCGGGAAAAGTAAGGCCATCCGGGATGTTCTGGAGATGGTCAAGAAGGTGGCGCGGACCCAGGCGACCGTGCTCATTACGGGCGAGAGCGGGACAGGGAAAGAATTGATCGCTTTGGCCATTCACGCGCACAGCGATCGCAAGGACAGGCTGTTTTTGCCGGTCAACTGCGGCGCTCTTCCGGAAACGCTTTTGGAAAGCCTCCTGTTCGGCCACATCAAAGGCTCGTTCACGGGAGCTTTTGCGAACCAGGAAGGGCTGTTCGAGAAGGCGCGGGGCGGCACGATTTTTCTCGACGAAATCGGCGAAATCCCTCAACACCTGCAGGTGAAGCTCCTGCGGGCTTTGGAGGCCAAGGAGATTTTGCCGATCGGAAGCACGACGCCACGGCATATCGACGTCCGCGTGCTGGCGGCGACGAACCGCGACTTACAAAAGGAGGTGGAAGCGGGCCGATTCCGCGACGACCTTTACTACCGGCTCAATATCATGGAGATCCATATACCGCCGTTGCGAGAAAGGCCCGAGGACATTCCTTTGCTCGTTGAACACCTGATCAAGAAGCATAATCCCGAGCTGAATAGGAATTTCAAGGGGGCCGAAGAGGACGTGATTCGTTTGCTCATGACCCTGCCCTGGAAGGGCAATGTGCGGGAATTGGACAACGTGATCGAGCACAGCATGATTTTGGCCGAGGGGGAATGGATCACGCTCAAGGACCTCCCGGCGGCGCTTTCTGGAGTCAAGGACTGCGTTCCGCTTTTCACGCCCAATCTCAAGGAGGCCGTGAGGCAGTTTGAAAAGCAGCACATCATCCGTGTTTTGGAGCAAGCGGGCCAGGACCGCAAGAAGGCCGCTCAGTTGCTCGATATCAGCCTCTCTTCTCTCTATCGCAAAATCGAAGAATTCCAGATATCGTAGCCGCGCCGCGATAACCCCTCTTTTTCACCACAAGGATGCGGCCAGCGGCTGTTCTCTTTTTTCGGAACGGCTTGCCGCGCGACCTCAACGAGCGCGCGCGCGCAACCCGTCCTGCAGGCTTTGACACGCGCCGCAAAACCCCGTCTCTGGAGAAGCTTCGAGCCGCTCCGCTTCGATCGGCTGCCGACACGCGAGACAAAGCCCGTAGGTTTTCTCACCGATACGGGCCAGCGCTTCTTCAATCTGGGCCTTTTCCTCGAGATACCATTCCATCAAATGCCGGAGGAGATTCGCTCTACTCCGGTAAGCCGATTGATTGAGCCATTCGGTGTGCATTTCCACTTGGTGGCGTTCCTGTTCCAAGTAGCGCAGGGTCAGCATGACTTGATCTTTCCGCTTGCTGAGCTTTGCCAAATGCCTGCTCATTTTGAACTCGTCCATTTGTTCCCTCACTTTAGCGCGACTGCAGAGCTGCGGCGGTCACTGGCTCACGAGAAAAACAATTTGGCGCCTCATCGATTCGTTATTCCATCCGGCGATCGAGGGCCGGGCCCTGAAGAGCGTGGGCGCAAGCCCTACGGGATGACATTGTTGGGAGAGCGGATTTATCGGAGCCGTCAAAGCCGAAGACTCGCAGGATTGGCGGTCAAACTCGCTCCTCAGCTTTCGGCCACGTGGCGCAGGATATCGGTCACCGTGATCAGCCCCACGAGCTGGCTGCCATCAACGACCGGCAGGCAGCCGATCCTTTTTTCCGCCATGAGACGCGCGGCCTCCTTGAGCGTCGCCTCGGGGGAGATCGTGAATACCGGCGAACACATCAGCTCCTTGACGCGAAAGCTTTTCAGCAACGCCTTTTTGGTCTTGCCTTTCACCCCGAGCATGATGCCCACACACGGACCCAAGAGCTGACGCTGGCTCAAAATCCCCACAAGACGGCCGTTCTCCAGAATCGGCACGTGGCGAATCCGCCCGAGCGTGATCAGATCGTTCGCCGTCTCAAGCGTGTCGTCGGGACCGAGCGTAACCGGATGGCTCATCATGATTTCTCTGACCGTGATCTCGCCATCGCGAGCCATGATTCGACGACTCCTAGAGCGCTTCTCTTCCCACATAGCGCAAGATGTCCGTCTGCGTTACGAGCCCGACAAGACTCCCTCCTTCCACAACCGGCAGGCTGCCGATTTTTTCCGTCGCCATAAGGCTCGCCGCCTGCCTCACGCTCGCGTCCGGGTGAATCGTGATCAAATGCTTGCGCATTACTTCCCTGATCGGAACGCTCCTGAGCAGCTCCCTTTGCGTCTTGCCGGTTATGCCGAGCACTGCCGTCACGGCCGCTCCGAAAAGATCTCGCTGGCTGAGAATGCCGACGAGCTTTCCGCCATCGACGATCGGAATGTGGCGGATACGGCCAAGCTGGATAATGTCGTTGGCCAGATCCAGCGTGTCGGCCGGTCCAAGAGTGACCGGCGCCTTCGTCATGATTTCGCTGACCGGCGTATCTCCTCCTTTCCACATGGCCTCCCCCGGCGGGACCACCTCAGTCTTTCTCGTCCAGCACATCGAGAAAGCGCCGGAGCGCGTCCACGTAGGTAATGATGCCGACAAGCCGGCGGTCGTTCTCCACGACCGGAATGCCGCCGATTTTTTCCTCGATCAGCAGCTCGACCGCATCGCGCAAATCGTCGTCTGGACCCACGGTGATCGGATCCGGGCTCATGACCGCTTCGACCTTGGTATTCAAAGCGGCCTCGCGCTCTGCCGGCGTGCTGAAGAGCCGGCCGCTGAGAAACGACCGAATGTCGCGGTCCGTGATGATGCCGACAAGCTCCGCATCGGCGACGACGGGAAGCTGCCTGATCCTGTGTTCGTTCATCAGCTCGTCCGCCTGCTGGATCGTGTCCCAGGGACTCAGGGCTACTGGATCCGCCGTCATCAGGTCTACGACTT